>NZ_CATKPG010000001.1:0-71615 GCF_949767875.1 Chryseobacterium sp. IT-36CA2
GCTAAACATCCCTTCTGAAGAAGATATTTACTTATGGATGAAAAAACTTAATGATTGATATCAAATCATTCCTATAGTTCAAATTTATTACTGCTGGCATCTCTTCTCTATTTTCTCTATTTTTGTTTAAAATTAAAATCATGTCACAGAATATCAGATTGGCTACAGCAGAGGATTATCCAAGAATTATGGAAATATGGGAATCAGCTGTAAAAGCAACACACGATTTTCTTGCCGAAGAGGATTTCAATTATTTCAAAGAGGCCATTCCAAGAGATTACCTTCCTCATCTGGAAGTGTATTTAATTACTGAAAATAATGAATCTAAAGGTTTTGCATCCGTAGCAGAAGGCAATCTGGAAATGCTTTTCATTCATAATGACATGCGTGGAAAAGGCTACGGAAAAACACTTTATCAGTTTATGAAAGAGAAAACCGGACTGACCAAAGTGGATGTGAATGAACAAAACCCTCAAGCCATCGGATTTTATGAAAAAATGGGTTTCAAAAAGACCGGAAGATCCGAGAAAGATGGTTCAGGAAAAGACTATCCACTTATTCATATGAGCCTGTAAATGGAAAATTTCACTTTCAATCTATTGCATTCTGATTCGGAGATTTCTTATCATCTATTGCTGCTGGCAGATGAAACCAAAGAAGCGATCAATCAATATATTTTCAATTCTGACATTTATCTTTTACACGACGGTACTGAAAACATTGCCGTAATGGCATTGTATAAGAAAAGTACTACCGAACTGGAAATTAAAAACATTGCTGTGATTGAAAACTGCCGAAACAAAGGAATCGGAAGTATCCTGATGAATAAAGCAAAAGAAATTGCGAAAGAAAATCAATATAAAACACTGACTGTTGGAACATCGGATACCGGTTTCCAACAGATCAGATTTTATGAGAAAAACGGTTTCATCAAAAGTGGAATTCTGAAAGATTTCTTTATTGAAAATTATGCAACTCCCATTTATGAAAACGGTTTACAGATGAGAGACATGGTCTTATTAAGCCATCACCTTACGGAATAAACCTTTAATATGTTCAATTTCGGTTTGATAATTGGTTTTCTTACGACATCCGAAATACAGTGTATTTTCGAACTTTTTCTTTCCTTCCCAGATGAGCTGAATATCACCGCTTTCAATATCCTTTCTGCATAGAAAGTCGGGAACAACGGCTAATCCTGTTCCCCCTTTGAGACAACGGATGATTGAGTTCATGTTGGGAACAATATAATTGGGGCGGAAATTGGGTTTATGTCCGAAATTCAATATCCAGTACTGAAAAAGATGTTCCATATCTCCGGTGGTTCCATACCATTTTTCGTTCTTCAGCCATTCTTCAATCTGCTCTGCATCTTTTGTTTTCAACACTTTATTGAAAGCTGTTTTATCCACATCTTTCCCTCCTACCAGGATGATCTGCTCGGAAGAGAATGCTTCATGTTCAATATTGGGTGAAGATCCTTTTTTCGGAGTAATGATCAGATCAAGAATTCCTTTGTCCAGCTGATCCAGCATTTCGGGGTATTCTCCAAAGCTGATAATCAGATTAAAAGGTAATGAAGAAACATACTGCTCCAAGGTGGTCTGAAATGTTTCAAAACACATCCCAACACTAATGGTTGGAGTATGCTTTTCTGTAGACTTTTGAAAGTTTTTCTCTACATCTTCGAGTTTGGTAATAGGCTCGGCAACTGCATTAAACAATACTTTTCCTCTTTCTGTAGGGATCATTTTTCTTCCCGTTCTGTCAAACAGCTTATATCCTACATAAGCTTCCAGAGAACTTAAATGCAAACTCACTCCGGGTTGTGATATGAATAGAGCATCAGCTGCACCCGTCAATGTCCCGGTTTTATAGATCGCCTTAAAAGTACGATACCATTCTAAATTAACCATGACTTACTTATTAATATTCTGATACAAAATTACAAAATAATTACAATATTAATATATTTTCATTCTTTAAAAAGGATGCATAATAATCCGGAATTCCACTTTCCCGTATCTGGCGGACAGTTTCATCAATCGGATAAGGTAACTGTACAATTTCAGGAGTGATCTTTTCTTCATCCAAAGTCAGGACCAAATAAGAAGCCAGCCTGTTTTCTTCTTTAGAACGTCCTACAGAACCACAATTAATGGCCCATGTGTTATTTTCAAACTGTTTTTTAAAAGATAAATGGGTGTGCCCCATGACAATGACGTCAGATTGAGCGTCTTCCAGCATTCTTATAAAAATCTCATCCTCTTCTGATTCATACAAATAAGTGTCATTACTTGATAAATTGGAATGAACCAACTGAATATTCCAGTGCTTCTTTCCTACTTTATAGTTTAATTTTAAATGAAAAGGCAATTCTGATAAAAACCTTTTATTCTCCTTTGTAATATGCTTTTTAGAATGATCAATCGCTATAAATCTTGCTTCAGTCTCTTCTTCAGAATGTTTGGATAAAGGAACAACAGGAATATCAAAAGCAATTCTTTCATCATGATTTCCTAACAGACACGGAATATTCAGTGCTTTTACTTTTTCAGTTACTTCGTTACCCCAGGGTGCAAAATCTACGAGATCTCCAAGGCAGAATTTATGTTGAATTCCTCTTGCTTCTATATCCTTCAACACCGAATCTAACGCAGGAAGATTTCCATGTACATCACTAAAGACTGCAATCTGTATCATATTCATTCTATTTATCATAACAAATTTACAAGAGAGCTGTGAGATCAGGATCAACAGAGCGCATGACATTTCACATAAATAATAAAAATAAAACTATTATTTTTATAATAGATAATTATAATTTATACTATTTTAATTATACAATAATCCATCCTAACTTTGCAGAGTAAAATTTAAACAATCATAAAAAAATGAAAAAAGTACTAATCATCAACGGTGGACAAAATTTCGGACATTCCGGAGGAAAATATAATCAAACAATCGCGGAAAATACATTAACAGTTCTTAAAGAATTTGAGAACGTAGAGGTAAAGATCACGAATGTAAGTGAAAACTATGACAAAAATGAAGAGGTAGAGAAGTTTGTATGGGCAGATTACATCATTTACCACACTCCTATCTGGTGGTTCCAGCTTCCTAACGGACTGAAAAAATATATTGATGAAGTATTCACAGCTGGCCATGCTAAAGGGATTTATATGAGTGACGGAAGAAAAGCTGAGAATCCAGAAATCAATTATGGTACGGGAGGAATGCTTGGAGGAAGAAAATATATGCTGACTACCAGCTGGAATGCTCCTGCAACTGCCTTCACACTTCCCGGAGAATTTTTCAGCGAAAAAAGTGTGGATGAAGGCCCGTTATTTGGATTCCATAGAATGAATGCCTTTGTTTCATTAGAAAAAATGGAAAGCTTTCACTTTCATGATGTAGAGAAAAATGCCAATATTGAGCGTGATATGAAATTGTACAGAGAGCACGTAAGAAATGTATTTGAAAAAGAATTGAAACCGGAGTTGGTATCATGAAAAAAGTACTGATCACAGGTATTACCGGCTATATCGGCGGAACTATCGCAAAAAAACTCCTTGACAGGAATTATGAAGTGACAGGACTGGTTCGTAATGAGGCTCATGTTCAGGAACTGGAATCATTAGGAATCAAAACTATTGTGGGGAATATTCATGATGAAGACCTTATTAAAACAGCTGTTTCTGATATTGATGCTGTGATTCATAACGCAGATTCAGCAGATGATGCTTATGCAGCAGATAACTTTATCAAAGCTCTGGAAGGAAGTCACAAAACGTTCATCTTCACCTCAGGATCAGCTATTTTTGGAGGAAAAGAGAATGGGAGAAAAAGTGACTTTATCTTCAGAGAGGATTTTCCTTTGCAGCCAAGATTGGAAATGGCCTCAAGAGTATTGATCAACAATTATGTACTGCAATCTTCAAACAAAGGCATAAGAAGTATTGTTGTTGTTCCTACAATGGTTTACGGAGAAGGCCTGGGAATAAAAAAAGGCAGTATCCAGATCCCGGCTCTCATTAATTTTTCTAAGGAAAAAGGACATGGAGTGTATTTTGGTGAAGGCGAAAACATTTGGTCAAACTTACATATTGAAGACCTGGCAGATTTGTATGTACTTGCATTGGAAAAAGCAAAAGCAGGTTCTATGTATTATGCAGAAAATGGTTCATCTTCTTTAAAAAATATTGCAGAAAACATCAGTAAAAAATACAGTTTAAAGCCTGCAAAGTCATTAAGTATTCAGGAAGCAGTTGATAAATTTGGTCCTGCAGGTGGCTATTTCGGTTTTGCATCCAACAGCAGATGCAGCTCAGATAAAGCCAGAGCAGAACTGGATTGGAAACCTATTTATAACTCAATCGAAAATTTTATTTAATATGAAAATTCATCTTACAGCAATTATAAAATCCAAAGAAGAACATCAGGCAGAAGTATTGGAAGTTCTTCAAAATATGGTAAAAGAAACAAGAAAAGAAGAAGCTTGTGAGCTTTACAGTCTACATCAGGGCATTGAAGACAAAAATGAATTTGTTTTCTATGAAATCTGGAAAAGTAAAGAAGGATTGGATCAGCACAACCAGCAGCCTTATATTCAGGCTTTCGGAGCTTTGGTGGATGAAAAGCTTCAGGAAAAACCACAAATTTATACCACTAATCTTCTTTAATAATGAAAAAATTAGCGTTTTTAATGCTGGCAGTCTTTACGATAGGATTTGCTCAGGCACAAACAAAAAAATCAAAGAATATGAAAAAGAAAATTTTATTCATCGTTACCAGCCATGATAAAAAAGGCAGTACCGGTGAAGATACAGGATATTATCTGGGTGAAGTTTCTCATCCGTGGGAAGTTCTTCACAAAGCAGGATATGAAATTGACTTTGTAAGTCCGAAAGGTGGAACTCCTCCGGTAGACGGCTTCGATTTGAAAGATCCTATCAATAAAGAGTTCTGGGAAAATCAGGAATATAAAAACAAGATTGATCATTCGATGACCCCATCACAGGTCAACGCAAAAGAATATTCAACCATTTTTTATGCAGGCGGACATGGAGCGATGTGGGATTTTGCAGACAATAAAGAACTGGCAGAAATTGCTTCTAAAATTTATGAAAACGGTGGGATTGTAGCGGCTGTATGTCATGGTCCAGCAGGTCTGGTGAATATCAAACTGAATAACGGTAAATATCTTGTGGATGGTAAGAAAATCAATGCTTTTACCAATGAAGAAGAATCCGAAGTAAAATTAACCAACGTAGTTCCTTTCTTACTGGAAGATAAACTGAAAGAAAGAGGTGCAAAATTTGAAAAATCCGGACTTTGGCAGAATCATGTGGTTACAGATCAGCGAGTGATCACAGGACAGAATCCACAGTCAGCAAAAAGCGTTGGAGAAGCTATCGTAAAAGAATTAAATAAATAACAGACAATTTTTAACCACAAAAGCTACAATAGTTTTCAGACACTTAAGTTCTTAGAAGTGTCACTATTGAAACGGCGATAATTCCCCTCCTCAGAAGGGGTGGCGAAAATTCAAAGAATTTTTGACGGGGTGGTTTAACACAACAACAATTTTAAAACAAACAAAATGGAATATAGAAAATTAGGAAATACAGATTTAGAATTATCAACCATCACACACGGAGCTTTTGCCATTGGCGGAAACATGTGGGGTGGTAATGAAAAACAGGATTCCATCAATTCTATTCACGCATCATTGGATCATGGGGTAACTTCTATTGACACGGCACCTTTCTATGGTTTCGGACTCAGTGAAGAAATGATCGGTGAAGCAATCAAAGGAAAAGACCGTTCAAAAATCCAGCTTTTAACAAAATTTGGATTGGTATGGGACGGAAGCAATAATGGTAAAGGAGAGTTTTTCTTTGACGCAGAAGACGAAGGAAAAACCCTTCCGGTTTATAAATTGGCTTCTAAAGAAAATATCATCAAAGAAGTTGAAGAAAGTTTAAAAAGATTAGGTACAGATTATATTGATCTTCTACAACTTCACTGGCCAGACAGCACAACGCCTATCTCCGAAACAATGGAAGCTATGGAATTATTGATTCAACAGGGAAAAATCCGTGCGGCAGGAGTAAGCAATTACAGCGTAGCTCAAATGGAAGAAGCAAACAGAACTTTAAAACTTGCCAGCAACCAGGTTTCTTACAGCATGCTGAACCGTGCTATTGAAAACGATCTTGTACCCTATTCTTTGGAAAACAACACAGGAATTATTGTATACAGCCCTATGGAAAGAGGTCTTTTAACGGGTAAATATTTCAAAGAAACCCAATTGAAAGATAACGATCACAGAAACGGATATTTCTCACAGTTTGATCTGAATAAAGTAAAAACTTTCTTAGAAAAAATAGAACCTATTGCTCAGGAAAAAGGAGCAAGCCTTTCTCAGCTGGTATTAAGATGGACAACGCTGCAACCAGCAATTACAGTCGTATTGGCAGGAGCAAGAAATGCACAGCAAGCCATCGAAAATGCAAAAGCAATGTCTATTGACCTTTCACAGGAAGAATTGAACTTCATCAATTCGGCTTTGAGCGAGATATAATATAAAGCTGGAAGAAGGAGGCTGGAAGATGGAAGTTATTGATGTCGGATAATCAATAGATCGGTTTATAATTTAACTTCAACTGTCATTCCGACGAAGGAAGAATCTCTTATTACATGCAGAATAGCGCAATAAAAACCTGCTAATTATCAACACACTAATATAACTCCCCCCTTCCCTCTCCCAGCTTCCCTCCCTTAACCCTCAAACATCATAGAAAATGAAAAATAATCTGATTAAAATATTCGGGTTAGCAACGCTATTGACTATTAACAGCATTACATTAAAAGCGCAAACCCTTGTTAATCCCGAAGACAAATCATGGTATCCTTCTGCTTACGGTGCGCAAGATGAGATTGGAGCGGCCAATCTGTTAACACCTGAAGTTGTAAAACAGGCTTTAGGACTTGTAAAACAAGGCAAAACATTAGCACTTGCTGTTCCAATTGATAAAAACCTGCCTGCTTTCAGACACAGAAGTTTCAATTTATATAATATTCAACCGGGAGAACAGGGTGGAAAAAGCATAGGCCCTAATAAATTCACCTTCAATGACGAGTTAGTAAACGGATGGACCGGAGTGGGAACACAGCTAAACGGTATCGGACACATTGGTATTGATAACATTTACTACAACGGAAATAAAGCGACAGATTTTGTAACTGTAGAAGGAGTAAAAAAATTGGGAGTTGAAAAAGTTCCACCTTTCGTTACCCGTGGTGTTGTCCTTGATATGACTGCTCATTATGGAAAGCCAATTGTACCTGGAGGAACTGAATTTACAGTAGAAGACATCAAATCTGTTCTAAAGAAACAGGGACTTACTCTACGAAAAGGTGATATCATTCTTTTCAATACCGGATGGCTTGAATTAATTGGTAAAAACAACCAACAATTTCTGGAAACAGAACCCGGAATCGGAATGGAGGCCGCAAAATGGCTTGCCGATCAGGGAATTGTGGCTTTTGGTGGTGACACCTGGGCTTCAGAAGTTTATCCAAACCCCAAAAGTAAAGAAGAATTCCCTATCAATCAGTTTATGCTGGCCAAAAAAGGAATCTATAATCTGGAACTGATAGACAGCCGTCCATTGGTAAAGCAGAAAATCTGGGAGTTTCTATTCGTTCTGGGACAGCCTTTATATGTAGGCTCTACTCAAGTGAATGTAAATCCTGTGGCGATCTATTAATGTAAATATTAAAAATATAATCTGAGAAACGAAGAGACAATGTAATTCCGGTTTAAAAAATAAAATGAACCAAAGAATTTATTTTTAGAATTAATATCCAAACTGTGTTACACTGTCACTTTGTATCTTATATCAAAACGGCCTTTCAAAAATTTGAAAGGCCGTTTTTTAAAATAAAGTAAACATCCGTAGATGATGCAGTCTTCATTACATCCAACTTCCTGCATCCATCTTCACTATTTTGCAATCGGAAGATGAGTACTTACTGCAATTCTATTCCAGGCATTAATGGTAATGATCGCCATGATGATCTGAGCAATCTGATTATCATCAAAGAAAGACTTCGCTTTTTGATACGTTTCTTCGGTTAATCCTTTATCGCTGATCAGTGTAATCTCCTCTGTCATTGCTAATAGCACCTGCTCTTCTTCAGTGAAAAATTCTTTTGCTTCTGTCCATCCGTTCAGAATAAAAATTCTTTGAGGAGTTTCTCCGTATTTGATAGCATCTTTGGTATGCATATCAAGACAGAAAGCACATTTATTGATCTGGGAAGCTCTGATTTTAATCAGCTCTTTCTGAATGTGTGTTAAAGAAATAGTTTGTAAATATCCTTCCAATCCAAGCATTGCTTTATAGGCTGCGGAATCTACTGTTGCAATATTTAATCTTGCGCTCATAATATGTATTATTTTTTGGTTAATTGATCTATACTAAAAGAATAACGTTGCTGTACCGCCAGTAAAAGCGCGGCTGCACTTCCCACCCATACAGAATAGTTCAGTGGAGCTTTTGGTCCTGATGCAATGGTCATGGATATCGCAAAAATTAACATTAAGATACCGCTTCCATAGGCTGCAAACTTTGTTTTAAATCCAAAAATCAGCATCAAAGGAAAAAGGATTTCTAAAAAAGTAGCAGCGTACGCTGAAACCGTACTTAAAGCTTCTGGAAGGAAAAATGTCAACGTTCTTGTATATTCTTTAAAACTCTCCATGTTTCCCCATGATGAATTTTCTTTGCTCCATAGCCCGAATCGGTCTGCCACTGCAGAAAGCATCGTAACGGCAAGAGCCAGCCTTAAAAAGAGTTGCGGAAATTGGTTTTTGGTATCTGTCATGGTGTTAACTTTTAATCACATGGCAAATTTCCGACTTCTGACTGGTAAAAAACTTAAACTGGTTTAAGATCGTAATTTTGCTCTGATTTCACTCAAATATTCTGGAGTAAAACCTAAAAAAGAAGCTATTAAATATTGTGGAATTCTTTGGATAAACCAGGGATACAAAGTACTGAAATGCACATAATATTCTTCTTTGGTCATCTCATAAATATATCGGATTCTTTTTTCAGCAGCAGCATAAGCCGTTTGATACACCATTCTGAAATAACGCTCCATAACAGGATGCTTTTCCAATAAAAGTTCCTGAGACTGAAAATCAATCGCCAAAATCCTGGAATTTTCTACAGACTGAATATTAAAATCTGATTTCATCTGTTTTTCAAAAGCAAAAGTATCAGACATCCACCAGCTTTCTATTGCAAATTCTGTGGTTTGCTCCACTCCCTTTTCATTAACAAAAAACTTTCTCAGGCAGCCTTCCAAAACAAAATATTTATGCTTACAAATCTCACCTTCCAGCATCAGATTTTCTTTCTTTTTCACTTTTAAAACCTGAAAAAAAGACATGATGGAAGCAAATTCCTCGTCAGTTACAGTAATGAATTTGTTTAAATGTGATTTGAATGAGTCCATTGTAAGAATTAATACTCA
Organism: Chryseobacterium sp. IT-36CA2; assembly: GCF_949767875.1. Taxonomy (NCBI): domain Bacteria; kingdom Pseudomonadati; phylum Bacteroidota; class Flavobacteriia; order Flavobacteriales; family Weeksellaceae; genus Chryseobacterium; species Chryseobacterium sp. IT-36CA2. The sequence continues at coordinate 9,550 of NZ_CATKPG010000001.1, forward strand.
AACTTAACTTTATTTTTTTAGTTTTACAATGAGAAAATATTGAATCATGGAAATTGTTGCTAAAATTCTGATCGCTGTTGTTGCACTGGAACACCTTTATATTCTTTGGATGGAAATGTTTGCATGGGAAACCAAGGGAAAGGAAGTTTTTAAAGCAGCTCTGCCAGCAGAAATGTTTAAACCAACGAAAGGACTTGCTGCCAATCAGGGACTTTACAATGGTTTTCTGGCCGCCGGACTGATCTGGTCTTTTTTGATTAAAGATCCGCAATGGCAGACCAATGTGGCACTATTCTTTTTAGGATGTGTAGCCGTAGCAGGAATCTATGGAGCAATTTCGGCTACAAAAAAAATATTCTTCGTTCAGGCTTTACCCGCTATCCTTGCCATTATTGCCGTTTTATTGAAATAATCTTACAGGTTATCTTTTAAAATAATTACCATATTCATCTTCTCTTACCTTGAATGATAAGAGAAAATTTGTCATGAAACCACCTCTTTAAAACACTACTGAAAATCAACAACTTGCCTACATGAAAATCCATTTAATATATAATTCGTAAATTTGCACCGTCATAAAAAATTGATATACAGTTTTTTGATGCTGGCAAGCATTTTGATCAAATGTAGCCATTCAAGTTGTTCAGTACACATATCTGTAATTACCTCATCAGTAATTTAATTGTAGAATCTATGTAAAAGATCAGTTTCTTTTTACATAATACACTCTTTTTCTAGAGTATAATCTATTGAAATATTTAAAATAAACATAAGGCCAGCAGGTCTTTATGCTGTTATTTTTTTGTTTAAAGCTTTTATCACTAAAGGCTTAGCAAATTATTTTATCCTATCGTCAACAGCAGAACAACGAAAGCTAAATGTATATAATGAATTGGTGTACAATTTTTTATATCAAATTATTAATTGAAAAATTCTGAATATGGAAAAAAATGAAAACACTAGAAAAGTAAAACTTAAAGTGGAAGACCTGACCATCATCTTTGGTAAAAACAAAGAAAAAGCACAGGAACTGCTGGACAAAGGTTTTTCCAAAAAGGAAATTCTTGAAAAAACAGGCTGTACCATAGGGATCAACAAAGCCAGTTTTGAAATCTATGAAGGAGAATTCTTTGTGATCATGGGACTTTCAGGAAGTGGAAAGTCTACTCTACTGCGCTGTCTTAACAGACTGAATGAACCTACTTCCGGGAAAGTATACATCAATTACGATGATATTACCGGGAAAAACAACAAAGAACTACTGGAAGTAAGGAGAACAGAAATGAGTATGGTCTTTCAAAAGTTTGGATTACTGCCACACCATACAATTCTCGATAACGCAGGTTTCGGGCTGGAAATAAGAGGAGAAGACAAGACTTCCCGCGATGAAAAAGCACAGAAAGCGCTGGATATCGTAGGATTAACAGGTTTTGAAAATCAATATCCTTCCCAGCTTTCAGGAGGAATGCAGCAAAGAGTAGGATTAGCAAGAGCGTTGGCTAACGATCCTGAAGTTTTGCTGATGGATGAAGCCTTCTCCGCACTGGACCCTTTGATCAAATCAGAAATGCAGGATCAGATGCTTGAACTGCAGAATACATTACAAAAAACCATTGTCTTCATTACCCACGATTTGGACGAAGCTATTAAAATCGGGGACCGTATCGTCATCATGAAAGATGGGGTCATAGAGCAAATAGGAACAGCCGAAGATATTTTAACCAATCCTGCCAGCGATTATGTAAAAGCATTCGTAGAGAAAGTAGACCGTAAAACGATTATTACCGCAAGATCTTTAATGTTTGACAAAGCGACGGTGGTACGTTTCAGAAAAGATGGTCCTGAAGGAGCTTTAAGAAAAATGAGAACTACAGGTCTGGAAAACTTACCTGTCGTAGACTTTCAAAATAAATTTCTTGGTTTTGTAACCCTTAACGATGTTGTACGCATCGCCAAAAAGAAAGAACCTACAGTAGAATCTATTATCAACAGCAATGTCCCTTCAGTTTATCCTGAAGTGACTGTAGAAGAAATGTTACCATTAATTTCTGAAAATAAATCGTCCATCGCTGTGGTAGATGAAAACAATAAATTCTTAGGTCTTATCACCCAATTATCGCTCATCATAGAAGCCACCAAGTTTAACGAAGAAGAGATCATAGAATTAAAAGAAATCGCAAATAATCAATAAGATGAATAAAACTATAGATATAGGCCAATATGTAGAAACTGCAATCAATTGGCTCACAGAAAACGGTAAGCCTGTATTTGATGTCATAAAACATCTGGGAAACTCCTCCATTATGGGAATTGAATGGGTTTTAACAAACACTCCTTTTTATGTAATCATTCTCTTTTTTACGCTGCTGGCATTATGGAAAGCCGGGAAAGGCATCGCTGTAGTAACAGCAGCCGGATTAAGTTTAATATTTTTAATGGGACTTTGGAAAGAAACCATGGAAACACTGGCACTTATCTTTGTGTCCACCATTACGGCTCTTATTCTTTCTATTCCTCTGGGGATTTTGGCGGCTAAAAGTAAAATAGCCGACAAAATTATTCGTCCTTTACTGGATTTGATGCAAACCATGCCTGCATTCGTCTATCTGATTCCGGCTGTATTGTTTTTCAGTATTGGTAAGGTTCCTGGAGCTTTTGCAACCATTATTTTTGCGATGCCTCCCGCGGTTCGATTAACAACTTTGGGAATTGAAGCCGTTCCAAAAGATATTCTAGAAGCTGCCAGAGCTTTTGGAGCGACTAACCGACAGATTCTGTTTAAAGTAGAGCTTCCTTTAGCTATGAAAACAATTTTAACAGGAATCAACCAAACCATACTATTATCATTATCCATGGTCGTTATTGCAGGAATGATTGCTGCAGGAGGTTTGGGAGAGAAAGTATTGGAAGGAATTAATAATCTGGATATCGGATTAGGATTTGAAAGTGGTTTATCTGTAGTGATTTTAGCCATTATTCTCGACCGAATTACCCAGGGATTTGTAAAAAAAAAGCAATAAAATGAAAAAATTTAAATATCTGTTTTTACCCGTTTTAATGTTACTATTTACAGCATTAAGTTCGTGTGAAAACATAAAAAACTCAAAATACATTACCATAGGAATGGTAGACGGCTGGGCAGAAGATGTGGCGATGACGCATGTTGCGAAAGCCATTCTGGATAAAGAAGGTTATCATGTTATTATCCAAAAAGCCTCTACAGATATGATTATGGCTTCAATGAATAATGAAGATACAGACCTTTTCATGGGAGTCTGGCTTCCTTACACTCATGCTAAAAAACTGGCTAAATTTCCGGGACTAACTCATCTTGGAACCAATTATGACAACGGCCGTATAGGATTGGTTGTGCCGGAATACGTTACCATTAATTCCATTGAAGAGCTCAATCAGCATAAAGATCAATTCAATCAAAGAATTATTGGAATTGAAAAAGGAGCCGGATTAACCACCGGAACAGACAAAGCGATTGTTGATTATAAACTGGATTATCACCAGATCAACTCTTCTACCATTGCCATGATCACCGAGTTGCAGAATGCCATACAGCGTAAAGAATGGATTGTGGTGACCGGATGGCAGCCTCATTGGATGTTTGGGAAAATGAAGCTTAAGTTTCTTGATGATCCCAAAAAGATATTTGGTGAAGCAGAGCAGATTAAAACCTATTCCAGAAAGAGCTTTGCAAAAGATCATCCGGAGCTGGCAAAATTCTTTTCAAAACTTCATTTTGATGATAAAAACATGTCTGATCTTTTAATGAAAATGGCACAGAGCAAAAACAAAGAAGCCACCGCCAAAGAATGGGTCGAAGATCACTCTGAACTGATACAGTCTTGGTTAGATAAAAACTAATCAACAATTGAATAATATTTAAAATCCTCAACTCTACACAGGTCTGAGGATTTTTTGTTTATTAATCAGAAGAACTCATTGATTCTTTAATTTTTTCCCGATGGATTATTCCCCAATTCACCAATGTTTCCGTCACAGGAAATACAGATTTCCCGTACTCAGTTACAGCATAGGTTACCGTAATAGGTTTTGTATCCTGAATGGTTCTTGTGATCAGTAGATTGGTTTCCAGTTCTTTTAATTCTTTGCTCAGCATTTTCGCAGAGATTCCTTCAATACTGCGTTCCAGCTTTTTAAAATGAATCATCTGATCTGGTCTGTTAGTAAGATAACGCAGGATCATCAGTTTCCATTTTCCTCCTAAAACATCCAGACTGTCCCGCATCGCGAACAATTCTTCTGTACAGCTGGCCTCTCTTTCGATACCGTTTTCAATGATTTTTGCCATAATAGTTTCATGAAGGTAACTAGTTACCATTGGTTAACTAGTAGCAAATATAAACTATTCCCTTTTTACATTTGTGTATCAAATTAACAATAATGAAAGCAGTTATTTTAAATAAAAACGGAAAGCTGGAAGATGGATTTGCAGAACAACCCAAACCCAAAAACAATGAAGTTTTAATCCAAATCAAAGCAAGTGGCTTCAATCCCATCGACTATCAGATGCTGGAAAATGAATTGGAACGAAAACTGATCAGTTCCCCGATATTAGGAAGAGAATTGTCAGGAATTGTAGTGGATATAGGTTCCGAAGTTACAGCATTTAATATTGGTGATGAAGTCTATTGCGGAAGCGGCTCCATGGGAAGCAACGGCACTTACGCTGAATATATTGCCGTTCCTGAAGCCATTGTTTCCTTTAAACCAAAAAATATTTCATTTGAACAGGCAGCGGCTATTCCTTCGGCTGGACTTACTTCTTTACAGATTTTTAACCGTTTGAAATTAAACCCCGAAAATACAGTTCTGGTAACGGGAGCAACCGGAGGTGTAGGTTCATTTCTGATCAAACTTTTATTAGCACATAATATCCGGAAAATCACAGCCACAGTGGGCAGTGAAGAAAACAGGCAGATTCTTCTCAGTCTGGGATTGAAAAATCATCAGATTATCAACTATAAGGAAGAAAATCTTATTCAAAATATTGTAAAAGCCAATAATAACCAGCCTTTCGAATATGGAATTGATCTGGTTGGAAACTATATGTCTGAAGTTACAGCAGAAGTTTTAAAAATTAACGGAACCTATGTGGACGTGACAGCTTTGGTCACTAAAGATGCTCACGAAACCCTCTTCAATAAAGGGACATTGATTATGAATATCTCCAATTATACTTATGGAATGGTTAAAAAATATGAATACTATAAAAACAGTTTGCTTGAAATAAAGAGACTTATTGAAAATGAAACGATTCTCCCTCCACAATATAAAACTGTTGGAAATCTTTCTTTAGATACCGTTCTGAATGCACATTTTCTATTAAAAAACAATCAGACTCAAGGTCATAAACTTATCATGAAGCATTAATCTATGAACAAAATACCAAGAAGAATCGTAACAGGAATAAAAGACGGAAAATCTGTTATTATAGAAGACCAACAGGTAGAAAACGCTGTGGAACATTTTCCGGGGCTTATCATTTCAGATGTGTGGAATACTCAGACAATGCCGGCCAGCCTGGATTTTGAAACAAGAATTCCCAATACCGGATTTCCGCAAACTCCTAAAAATGGTACCTACTTTCGATATGTAGTGGTTCCACCAGATAAAGATTTAGGTGTAGAATGGAAAAAGAATGAACCTCATCCGATGATGCATCAAACGCCAACACTGGATTATATCATTATCCTTTCCGGTGAACTTTACCTCATCATGGAAGAAGGGGAATCACTTCTCAAACCGGGCGACATCGTTATTCAAAGAGGAACAAATCATGCATGGAGCAACCGTTCTGACGAGCCTTGCATTCAGCTGGCTGTTTTGATTGATGCTGAGGGTGAGAATGGAAAGATTTAATTATTTAAAAATTTAAAGATTGGGATAATTCTTACAAATTTTAAAAGTTCAACAAGCTAAAAAATCTGTGGCATCTGTGGCATCTGTGGGAAATAAAATTTTGCAAGGTTAGAAAAACGCAAAGGCGCAAAGAAAATAAATATCATACTGTTTTAAGGCGCAAGAAAATCGAAGATTTTCAGCAAGAAATAATCTATAAAGTATAGGAATATACAATTTTATCACAGATAAAATCCTTGCGTCTTACAGCATAATAAAAGAAATACTTTGCGTCTTTGCGTTTTCCCAACAAAAATCTCACAATTTACAAAGCAGAAATCTCCAGCAACTTCGCCTTCATTTTTTCAGGAGTCATCTGTCCTTCCTGATAATACACCAGATTCTGATGCTTATCCAGGAATACCCACAAAGGATAAACAGGCTGGTTTTTATTCTTAGACAATGCCAGTGCCAACTCATGAATCCCGGAATTTCCGTTCTGTAGATATTCAAACTGCTGATTCTGGAAATGAATTTTTTCCTTCGTCTTCTCTGCCTCGAAATTGACAAAATAAAAATGATCATTGATCATATCAACCAGCTCCTTATCTTTACTCATACGGAAAGACTCAATCTTACAAACCGAGCACCAGTCTGTATAAAGATGGATCACAACCGGCTTAGGATTTTCTTTCTGTTGAACTTCAAGATCAGAAAAAGTGCCTGTCTTCATCTGAGACAGATAAAAACAGGGCACTAACATTAAAAATAAAGCTATTTTTTTCATTTTAAAGTATATTTTACTCCTAAGAAACCTCTGATCCCCTGCATCGGTGCATAGCCGTATGCCGTATCAAAAGTATAATGATTAGGATTGTTGATGGGATCATCAACATGCTTATCAAATGGGTCAAACGGTCTCATTAGAGGATCTTTAGGTCTGAAATTGAATAAATTTTTCATCCCGCAATACACTTCAAATCCGGATTTAAAACTCTTGGACACCTGAATATTGGCCAGAGAATAAAACGGTGAATATTCGGGGCGGTAGTCGTTCACTAAAACAGGAAGTCTCATCGGTCCGTAGAACTGTCCTGTAAAATCGATGGTCAGATTATTGGCAAACTTATAAGTCAGGTTATAAGTTCCACTCCATTTTGGAGCATGCAGCTGTTGTGTTTTTTGATTTTCGTTATCAAATTTCTGGTATACATCCAGATAAGTTACTCCCAGATTAACACTTAGAGGAAACTGAAAGCTAAAATCCACATTCAAAGAAGCTCCTCTTGAAATTCCGTATCCGTGAAGGTTGTCATAAATAATTTTATTGGGATCGGAATCAAAATCCCCTACAATTTTATTACTGAAATAAGTATAAAATGCAGAAGCATCAAGATTCACCATTCGGCTGCCTACAGGAATTTTCCAGATATAATTAAGGTTTCCGTTGATGGATCTTTCCGGCTTCAAATCTGATTTTACCACAACTTCCCTCGAACCTGTCAATGCTGCGTGATCTTCCGTAAATAAATTAACCACTCTAAAACCTGTTCCAAAGTTGAAACGTAAAGTGTGATACGGATTGGGATTAAATTTCCATGCAAACCTCGGTGAATGTACGGAATGATGCACCTTATCATAATCATATCTGTACCCAAGCAACAACGTATTTTTATCATTAATTTCCCACTGATCCTGGATAAAAGCTCCCCAGATAGGAGATTTCATCGGGGCATTGGTGATACCATCTGAAGCTAATGTTCCTGGTGTATTGTCATCGTAAAAAGTTCTTTTGAAAGTAAGTCCGGCTGTGATATCATGTTTCCCGAAACTTCTGTCCCAATACGTCTGCACGAAAGCCACTTTTTGTGTCGCATTGAACGGATTGGATCCATAAAATGAATTCTGGTCGTGATAATTATAAGAAAATTGAGTTACAATATGTTCTTTCATGGGCCATTCATACAATCCGAAAACCTCCGCTCTGTTGGTATAAATACTTTCTCCATATACTTGATCACTTCCACGGAAAGATTTATTCCATTGCATTTCTCCCCCAAAACGGTCTTCATACAGATACCTCAAAGCAAAACTTGCCTGTCTGTTTTCTTTTCTCTTAAAGTTCCACTTGTTGAATACGGAAATTCTGCTTTGTAAAGTGGTATCTGTGAAATTATCTTTGTTTTGATCTATTCTTTCCTGAAAACTGAAATAATTCAAACTTAATAATGAAGCGGCATTCTTCCCTACATTAAACTTGGTGGAAAGATCCAGATTATTTTCAAACCAACTTGTTGTCATCAGGTCAACACTTAATTTAGGAGCGGTCAATGCATTTTTAGTAATAATATTGATCACTCCTCCCATTGCTTCAGAACCGTAAATGGAAGAAGCCGGCCCTTTTACAACTTCTATTCTGTCTACCAGACTATTCGGAATCCCGCTCAATCCGTATACGGTGGAAAGTGAACTTACAATCGGCATTCCATCAATCAGAATCATAGTATAAGGTCCTTCCAGTCCGTTGATATGAATATCTCCTGTGTTACATACGGAACAATTCAGCTGAGGTTTTACACCATTCACCATCGCAATGGCTTCAAAAATGCTGGGAGTAGGATTTTTCTGAAAAAATTTCTGACTGTAAATTTCTACTGCTACAGGACTTTTGGACCTGCTCATCGGCTTTATGGTACCGGTAACCACTACATCTTCAATGTTACTTGTCTTGATTTCCCTCTTCATAACTTTTGCAGAATCCTGACTCTTAGCCTGCTGTAAACTCAAACTGTCTGTCTCCTGCGCAAAACAATAAGTTGATAAAAAAGTAATAGAAAATAATATTCGTTTCATGAAATTAAAATTGTTAGACAAATCTAACAATTATTTTTCAAATACGAAACTTAATGCAAAAATATAGATTGAGTCAATTCATGAAAAATGATTAAATTTGAGAAACTACATATGAAAGTAAAATGAGATATCATCAATTGGGAAATATCCCACCAAAAAGGCATACGATCTTTAAGTCTCCTGAAGATAAATTTTACTATGAGCAGCTTTTCGGTACAGAAGGCTTCCATGGTATTTCTTCTCTGTTATATCATATCCACCGCCCTACACAGATAAAATCTATCGGTGAACCGAAAGATGTCACTCCAAAAATTGCTGTGGAAAAAAATGTTGCTCCAAGAATGTTTAAGGGAATGAATGTGACTCCTGAAGATGATTTTATGGACAGCCGAAAGATCCTTTTGATGAACAACGACCTGAAAATGGGATTGGCAAAGCCAAGAAAATCGATGGATTATTTCTACAAAAATGCAGAATGTGATGAGCTTTTGTATGTTCATAATGGAACCGGAATTTTGAAAACATTTGTAGGAGATCTTGAATTCGTAACGGGAGATTATCTTATTATTCCAAGAGGAACCATTTATCAGGTAGAACTGAAGTCGGATGATACAGTCTTTTTTATATTAGAAAGCCACTCTCCTATTTATACTCCAAAAAGATACAGAAATGAATTCGGGCAGCTTCTGGAACATTCTCCGTTCTGCGAGAGAGATATGATTGCTCCTACTTACAAAGAACCTGTTGATGAAAAAGGAGAATTTCTGATCAAAGTAAAAAAAGAAAACCAGATTACAGATTTCATCTATGCAACACACCCGTTTGATGTAGTTGGCTGGGACGGATATTTTTATCCTTATAAATTCAATATTAAAAACTTCGAACCGATTACCGGAAGAATTCATCAACCGCCACCGGTTCACCAGAATTTCGAAGGACACAATTTCGTAGTATGCTCATTCTGTGCAAGAATGTATGATTATCATCCACAGGCAATTCCGGCACCATATAATCACTCAAACATTGATTCTGATGAGGTATTGTTCTACACAGAAGGTGATTTCATGAGCCGTAACCATATTGACCTGATGGACTTCACCCTTCACCCGGGAGGAATTGTACACGGACCTCACCCAGGCGCTATGGAAAGAAGTATCGGTAAAAAATTCACGGAAGAATATGCCGTAATGGTAGACCCTTTCCGTCCTTTAAAAATTACAGAAGAAGCTTTAAAAGTAGAAGATCCTTCTTATAAAACTTCATGGTTGGAATAAAACAGTAAAATTATCAAAAAAAGTATTACTGAATACATACAAAAGACGCTTTAAATCCTTTATTTAAAGCGTCTTTTTTCGTAAATTTGTGAAGTATGGTTACCATATTAACCATCATTATTTTTCATAACGCATCCTAAGTAATGGTGGTTTAAAACAAAATCAATATTACATGTTAGAAAGAATCAGATTAGAAAGTCTACACGAAAAAGTTACTACAGCTGAAAATGCAGTAAAAATCATTAAAGACGGTATGACCATCGGGTCCAGCGGCTTTACAAAAGCAGGTGACAGCAAAGCGATTTTGCCAGCACTCGCAGAAAGAGGAAAAACGGAAGACCTGAAAGTCACTCTAATGACGGGAGCTTCATTGGGTCACGGTACAGACGGAAAACTGGCAGAAGCTAATGTCCTCAAGAAAAGAATGCCGTTTCAGGTAGATCCTATCTTAAGAAACAAGATCAATAACGGTGAAATTCTCTTCATCGATCAACATTTAAGCGAAAGTGCAGAACTTCTTCACACTAAAAATCTTCAGAGCATTGATGTAGCAATTATTGAAGCAGCCTATATTGAAAGAGACGGAAGTATTGTTCCTACTACATCTGTAGGAAATTCAGTGACCTTTGCAGCTTTGGCTAAGAAAGTGATTATTGAAATCAACACCGAAGTTCCTGAAGAAATATACGGAATCCATGATATCTACCAGGCAGAGGATTATCCTTACAGAAATGTGATCCCAATCGTCGCTCCTTGGAACAAAATCGGGAGAAAAAGCATTCCTGTAGATCCTGAAAAAATTGAAGCGATTGTTTTTACCAACCGTAAAGACAGCCCGGCCGATATTGCAGAGCCAGATGAAAAAACAACAGCCATCGCCAAACACCTTCTTGCCTTCTTTGAAAATGAAGTTCTTTTAGGACGACTTACCGACAGATTACTTCCTCTTCAGGCAGGTATCGGTAAGGTAGCCAACGCTGTTCTTACAGGATTCAAAGACAGTAATTTTTATGATCTGACCATGTTTTCTGAAGTTCTTCAGGACAGTACATTTGATCTGATAGATTCCGGTAAGCTAAGTTTTGCTTCTGCATCTTCCATTACTGTTTCTCAGGAATGCTATGAAAGAGTGTTAGGAAACCTTTCAAAATATAAAGACAAATTCGTTCTAAGACCTCAGAATATTTCCAATACACCAGGATTGATCAGAAGATTAGGAGTAATCGCCATCAATACAGCCATTGAGTTCGATATCTATGGAAACGTAAACTCTACTCATATCGGAGGAACAAAAATCATGAACGGAATCGGAGGATCCGGAGACTTCGCAAGAAATGCCTATTTAAGTATTTTTGTAACTCAGGCAGCTTCAAAAGGCAACAATATTTCCCACGTTCTTCCCATGGTTTCTCATACTGATCATACAGAACATGATGTAGATATTCTGGTAACAGATGTTGGATTGGCTGACTTAAGAGGATTGGCTCCAAGAGAAAGAGCACAGAAAATTATAGATAATTGTGTTCACCCGGATTATAAAGAAGAATTACAATCTTACTTCGACAGAGCTTGTGAAAAAGGAGGTCATACTCCTCATTTGCTGCAGGAAGCATTCAGCTGGCATTTACGATTTGCAGAAACCGGAAGCATGCTGCAAAAAACAGTTGTAGAAAAGGCCAATTAAGATTTCTCATCAAAATAATAAATAAAAAAAAAAAGAACTGAATACCAATGCATTCGGTTCTTTTTCTTTGTAATACTACCTGTCTTATTTACATGACAAAAGTCTGTATAATATCCTCAAAATATTTATATGAATATAAAATTATAAAGATTATCTTTGAAAGAATGGAAGTATTTTACGACTCCTGTAAATACTTTTAACACCTACTTAAAAAAGACAAAATATGAATAATTACATCAGTGCAGAAGAAGCAATTTATACGATAAAAAGCGGAAACCGTGTATTTTTCCATGGCAGTGCATGTACTCCCAATTATTTGATTGATGAGCTGGCAAGACAGTCTGGCCGATTACAAAATGTGGAAATGGTGTCCATTACCCAGCAGGGAAATGTGGAAATTGCAAAGCCGGAATATAAAGACAGTTTTTTCATCAATTCTTTATTTGTTTCCACTCCTGTACGTGATGCCGTAAATTCTGACCGTGGTGATTTTGTTCCGGTTTTCTTAAGTGAAATTCCTATTTTATTCAGAAAAAATATTCTACCTCTTGATGTAGCCATTGTCACAGTTTCTCCTCCTGACAAACATGGTTTTTGCACATTGGGAACTTCTGTAGACATTGCCAGAGCAGCAGTAGATACAGCAAAAATCATTGTTGCCATCGTTAATCCGAGAATGCCAAGAACGCATGGAGACGGAATGATCCACATCAGCAGAATCAATAAACTGGTCTGGCATGAAGAAGAGCTTCCTACCGTAGATTATGGTTCAAAAGTAGGCCCTGAAGAAATGCTTGTTGGTAAAAATGTAGCAGAACTTATTGAAGACAGATCTACCCTTCAGATGGGTATCGGAACTATTCCTGATGCTGTTTTGAAATGTCTTACCAACCACAAAGATCTTGGAGTTCACACAGAAATGCTGAGTGATGGTGTTATTGACTTGATTCAGGATGATGTGATCAACAATAAATACAAAGGCTACAATGATAATAAAACCATTACAAGTTTCTGTTTCGGGACCAGAAAACTCTATGATTATGTGGATGACAATACTGTGTTTGCCTTCAGAGATGTAAGTGAAGTTAATTTCCCGATCAATATTATGAGAAACAAAAAAATGGTAGCCATCAATTCTGCCATTGAAATAGACCTTACAGGACAGGTATGTGCAGATTCTATCGGAACCATGCAGTATAGCGGAATCGGAGGGCAAATGGACTTTATGCGTGGAGCTGCTTTAAGTGATGACGGAAAACCTATCATAGCCATTACTGCAAGAACGAAGAAAGGGATTTCCAGAATTGTTCCTTTTCTTAAACAGGGTGCCGGTGTAGTCACCACAAGAGGCCATATTCATTACGTAGTTACTGAGTACGGAACAGCTTATTTGTATGGAAAAAATCTTCGCCAGAGAGCACAGGAGCTTATAAGTATTGCTCATCCGGATGACAGAGAAATGTTAGAAAGAGCTGCATTTGAAAGGTTTAAACACTGATAATCAAATCATAAAGACTCCAAAATTGTTTTTTATACGAAAACTTAAAACATATTTTGAAATCAACATCTCAAAATCATACGAAAATATTAAAATTTTGGCAGTATATTTGATAAAACTCTTTCAAAAACAAGGAAATTGAAAACTATATATAATTCGATACGAGAAGAAGTTGTAAAGCATTCTAAGGTAAGGAATTCTGTTTTGGGGAATGTGAGTGACTGGAAAAGAAGCCACTATATTATTCTTTCCGAAATTATTAAAGACGAACTCTTTGAAGCTGAAGAGCTGAAAGGAGGAAAAAAATTTGAAATTGGAAATACCATTTCACATGTTACCCTTCAACGTTTTTTTGAAAACGATTATCAGGATAAAACCCACAGTGATCTCAGATTTTTAAAAACATTAGATAAGATTTGTATCTTCTTGGGCTATAAAGACCTTAACGATTACATCCTTACGGTAAGATACAGGAAAGAAGACGACGAAGAAATTGATGACCATTCCTATCTAACCCAGATGGTTTATGATTACTGTGCATCCGCTTTTGAGTTTTATAAACTGTTCCCCATTCATAACACTGAACTTTTAAAAGATTTGGTATTTGATGATTCTCCTTTCCTCGAAAGAGCATCACAATTCAGTAAAGAACTGTGCGACAGGGATTTTCATCTGGTTACCAAAAACAACAGATCCAACTATGAAGTATTTGATATTCATATTGTTACTGACGAACCAGACAAAAAAATATTAGAATCTCAGGAATTCTGGAATCTTCTCTTCAAAGTAGGAGAAACCGGAGAAGAACATTTTGTAAATCAATTGAGCACTCAGATCTATTTTATCCGAAAAATAAATGACACCTGGAAGATCTGGGATAACTATAATCCCGATGCAGGAATGCTCAACAAAAGAATTGAAACGCTCTGAAAAATAAGAAAGCCGTGGAGAATCTCTACGGCTTTCATGTTTCGAAATATTTTTTTCACTTGTCTTTTGTATAACAAATGTAAGTAGCCAATTTTAAACTTAAGAAACTTAAATATACTTAAGTAAACTCTTCTTTAACTTTATGTTAAATATATTCAATGAATCCGCGGTATTATTTTCGCCTTATCTAAGAATTTTGTAATTTGCATACCAATAAAATAAAAGTAAAAGAGAAAATATGTCAACACTTACATTTGCCGAGAAAATAGCTCAAGCAGAAAATTTCTTACCGATTAACGGTACAGATTATATTGAGTTTTATGTAGGAAATGCAAAACAGGCTGCCCATTATTACAAAACCGCTTTCGGTTTTCAGTCTGTAGCTTATGCCGGTCCTGAAACAGGAGTAAGAGACCGTGCATCTTATGTGCTTCAACAGGGAAAAATCAGATTGGTATTAACTACCGGATTAAAATCTGACTCTCCTGTCAGCGAGCACGTAAAAAAACATGGTGACGGAGTAAAAATTTTGGCACTTTGGGTAGATGACGCTTATGCAGCTTTCGAAGAAACAACTAAAAGAGGTGGAAAACCTTATTTAGAACCAGTAACGTTAACTGATGAGCAGGGTGAGGTAAGAATGTCCGGAATCTATACGTATGGAGAAACCGTTCACATGTTTGTTGAAAGAAAAAATTATAACGGAGCATTTATGCCAGGTTATGAAAAGTGGGAAAGTGATTATAAGCCTGAAGAAGCAGGTTTATTGTATGTAGACCACTGTGTAGGAAATGTTGATTGGAACAGAATGATCCCAACCGTAGAATGGTATGAAAAAGTAATGGGATTTGTAAACATCCTTTCTTTTGATGATAAGCAGATCAACACAGAATATTCTGCATTAATGTCTAAAGTAATGTCAAATGGAAACGGATTTGCAAAATTCCCTATCAACGAACCTGCAGAAGGTAAAAAGAAATCTCAGGTAGAAGAATATCTTGATTTCTATGAAGGAGAAGGAGTACAGCATATCGCTGTGGCTACGAAAGATATTATCCACACCGTAACTGAATTGAAGAAGCGTGGTGTAGAGTTCCTTTCTGCTCCACCAGAGGCTTATTATGATATGGTTCCTGAAAGAGTTGGTCATATTGATGAAGATCTTAAAAAACTTCAGCAGTTAGGTATACTTATTGATCATGATGAAGAAGGATACTTGTTACAGATCTTTACGAAGCCTGTAGAAGACCGTCCTACTCTATTCTTCGAAATCATTGAAAGACACGGTGCACAAAGTTTTGGTGCCGGAAATTTCAAAGCTCTATTCGAAGCATTAGAGAGAGAGCAGGAAAGAAGAGGTAATCTTTAATTTTACATTAAAAAATACAAGTTTTGTCAGGATAAAGTATTCTGGCAAAACTTTTTTATAAAACACAGTACATGAGAAAATTTTTAATCGGGATTTTTCTATTGGGAACATTGGGGCTTAAAGCTCAATTTGGTTCTTTAAACGGAATCCTTGAAAGACTTGAACAAAGAAAAGGCATCAATCAACATCTTGAAAATGTAAATATTGACAATAAGAAGTTCATCTTCATTAAAGATGAGGCCGATCATACAGAGCGGGACTTTATTATCATCAAAGGGAATAATGCCACGTATGTAGAAGTTTTTGATGACAAAGCAACAGGAGAAAGCAGTTCTAATGTTTTCAGTGGCGATATCATCAGGAAAAAAAATATTATTTCTTTACGGGCAGATATGCTTGAAAATAAAAAAATCCCAATGCCTGTTACCAAAACTTTATTGTTGACCCAGCAGGACAATATCCTGTACCTCATTGATGTCAATACCAAAGACAGATGGATAGATGAAGCATCTTTCTCTAAAAAGGCAAAATAAATATTCCGGGGAATTTCTCGGGATGATATGTAATCTAACTAAAATCTAAACTTATGAAATCATTTGTAGACTATTCCTCAAATTCGGATTTTTCTATACACAATATTCCTTTTGGAGTCGCAGTTTTTAACAAAGAATATATCGGATGCTGCACAAGAATCGGAGATCAGGTAATTGATCTTGCCACCTTGTACGACTTAGGTTATTTTGAAGATATTGAAGGATTAGACGACAATGTTTTTGAAGCGTATACCATCAACGAATTTATCGAACTTGGTAAACCTGTTACCAATGCTGTTCGTGCTAAAATCCAAACCTTGTTACAGGAAGGATCTACTTTGTCAAAAGATCAAAAAACCATTGAAGAAGCCTTCTATGATTTGGATAAAGTAAAAATGATGATGCCTGTTCACATTCCAAACTACACAGATTTCTATAGCAGCATTGAACATGCTACCAACGTTGGAAAAATGTTCCGTGACCCTGCAAACGCTTTATTGCCAAACTGGAAACATTTACCGGTAGGTTATCATGGAAGAGCATCTTCTATCGTAATTTCAGGAACAGATATCAACCGTCCGAAAGGTCAGACGAAACCTGCAGATGCAGACAAACCGCTTTTTGGTCCATCTAAACAGCTGGATTTCGAATTGGAAATGGCTTTCATCATCAATAAGAATACAGAAATGGGAGAAAGTATCTCTACCAAAGACGCTGAAGATGCCATCTTCGGAATGGTAGTTTTCAATGACTGGTCTGCAAGAGATATTCAAGCATGGGAATATGTTCCATTAGGTCCATTCCTTGCAAAAAACTTCGGTTCTTCTATTTCTCCATGGGTAGTTACGCTTGAAGCTTTAGAACCATTCAGAACAGCTTCTCCAACTCAGGATCCTGAGGTTTTAGAGTATTTAAAATTTGAAGGTGATAAAAATTACGATATCAACCTTGAAGTATATATCCAGCCTGAAAACGGAGATCAAAACCTGATTTGCGAAAGCAACTACAAACACATGTACTGGAATATGATTCAGCAACTGGCACACCACACTGTAAACGGATGTAACGTAGAAGTGGGCGATCTATACGCCAGCGGAACCATTTCAGGAAGTGACCCAAAATCTTTCGGATCTATGCTTGAGCTTACATGGAGAGGACAAAACCCTCTATCATTAAGCAACGGAGAAGAAAGAAAATTCATTGAAGATAATGACACCGTTACAATGAAGGCATGGGCTGAAAAAGACGGTGTAAGAGTAGGTTTCGGTGAAGTTTCAGGTAAAATTATCCCAACTCTCTAATATAAAAGTTAATCATTAAATGCTTCGACATCGCTCAGCATGACATCGCTAGAAATATCCTGTAAAAACAGTTAGCATTAGAGTGTCATGCTGAGCTATAGTCGAAGCATCTTTTTAATATTATTTGAATACTTAACGTTGAATTAAGTGTTAAAATTAAAAACATGAAAACAGTAATCCCCTCCGAGATAACCTCCGTACAGCTTCAGACGATTATGCAGACAGCCGTTTCACCACGTCCTATTGCATTGGCTTCTACGGTAGATAAAGACGGTAATAATAATTTATCTCCATTCAGTTTTTTTAATATGTTTAGTACGGTTCCTCCGATTTTGATCTTTTCACCCTCAAGAAGAGTTCGGGACAATACGACCAAACATACGCTGGAAAATGTTCTTGAAGTACCGGAAGTGGTAATCGGAACTGTGAATTTTCCGATTGTACAACAGATCTCTTTAGCTTCTACAGAATATGAAACGGGAGTTAATGAGTTTATCAAATCCGGTCTTACCATGAAAGATGCAGATCTTGTACAGCCCAAACTGATTGAAGAATGTCCTGTTAACTTTGAATGTAAAGTTTTAGAGGTAAAACCATTGGGAGATCAGGGTGGTGCAGGAAATCTGGTGATCTGTGAAGTGCAGAAAATTCATATCAGGGAAGAATATCTGAACGAAGCAGGGAATCTGGATCAGAAAAAACTGGATATGGTAGCCCGTTTAGGCAGCAACTGGTATTCCAGAAGCAATGAGAACAGTCTTTTTGAAGTACCTAAACCTTTGGTAACAAAAGGAATTGGTTTTGATCTGCTGCCGGATTCCATAAAGTACAGTAAAGTATTTACAGGAAATGACCTTGGAATGCTTGCCAATACAGAAGTATTACCTGCGGGCGATTTCCATGCTGATGAAAATATTCATTTGGATGCCCAGAAGCTGCTTCTGGAAAGCAAAATTGAAGAAGCGTGGGTTTTGCTCACAATCCAATAAAAAACGGTCTGAAATTTCAGACCGTTTTTTATTGGATAATGGAAGTTAGAAGCTGGAGACTGGAAGTCCATACGTATTTGATTTCAATAGATAGGAAAAACGTCAATAGCTCCCAGCTTCTGTCTTCCAGCTCCCTTTCTTATTAAGCTTTTAATGATTCTTAAAAAATAATTTTCCTTTTTCATCAAAATGTATCACTTTACGATTTTTTTCAATGAAAACACTCAGATTGTCATTTTTAGCGTTATAGTAAATGCTTGTAGCAAATCCCGGGCAATCATGCTGTTTACATCCTGTCAGCTTATAGATTCCGTTTTCAAAAGCAATAGGACTTTCCACATTGAAATTCTTTACCAATTCGTCATATTGGGTTTCTACTAACTTTTTCAGCCTTTCTGTTATGGTCTTATCTTCAAAAAATTTAATATCATGGGGATACTTTCCTACATTTTTAGTAATAATATCGGTTGATCTTGAAGGAGGAGTAGCAACAGAATCATTTTTTGGAGCAGATACGGAATCCTTAGGTGTTACTGCACCCAAAGTATCTGTATTTACAGAAGATTCTGTTTTTGTTTCTTTTTTACAGGAAATAACACATAGTGAAAGCACAAATGCGCCTGCAATAATTTTTTTCATAATTATATTTTATGGTGGTTAATTTATAACAACGTAGTTTTGAACGTTTTATTTCAATTTTTCTTTTATAAAATCAATACATTTTTCCGTTACGTTATTCAAATCTTTTGGTAAATCAGAATCTGTCCATGGTTCTTTTGCTCCGAATGTGTGATTGGCATTTTCAATCAGAAATAATTCAGAATTTGGGTGAAGAAGATGAAGGTGTTCTGCCTGTTTTACTTCTACAGCTTCGTCGTTTGTTCCATGAATAATCAGCATATGAGCTTTAGCCATTTCAGTCGCTCTTTCTACATCAAAACGGTGAATATCGCTCGCATAATCTTCATAAAATTGGTAATAATGAGGCATTTCTTGTTTTGTACGTCCATTCAGTGCATAATACACTCCATTATTCTTCCAATTCTCAAAAGCGTCTCCTTTTGGAAAACGGTCTAATGTGTCTACACTTGCCAACGTAATCAAACCGTTGATTCTTTCATCTTCGGAAGTTTTAATAATAGAAATTCCTCCTCCTCTACTATGTCCTATCAGAACAATTCTTTCATTATCCACATGTGGATCTTTACTAAAATGATCGATCACCACTCCAAGATCAGAAAGCTCTTTAGAATAATTATTATTGCCAAAAGCTTCAAGATCTCCGAAGTTAAACGGATCATCTGTTGTAGTTCCGTTATGAGAAAAATTAAACTTCACAAAGAAAAATCCAGCTTCCGCAAACTTTTCTGCCATCAGATTCCAGGCTCCCCAATCTTTGTAACCTTTATATCCGTGAACAAATATAATCAGTGGAAGCTTTTTTTCTATATCAGGATAAAAAACATCAGCTAAAAATTTTTTTGTTTCTTTATTCTCTAAACCGACCTCTTTTTTTAAAACAATATTCATAAAACAAATTCGTTATAATCAACACAATCACACATATAAAGTTAATATAATTATAAATATATGAAAAAAATTATTTTTCTTTTATTCCTGATCATTTTTTATTTTACTCATAGCCAGGCAACCAAACGGGTTTTATTTATTGGAAACAGCTACACATATGTTAATGATTTACCTGTTTTAATCAAAAACATAGCTGCTTCTAATGGTGACTTATTGGAACATAGTAGCCAAACGCCGGGAGGATCAACACTACAGAATCACTTTAATAACCCGACAGTGATCGCAGCTATCAATCAAGGAAACTGGGATTATGTCGTATTACAGGAACAGAGCCAGCTTCCATCATTTCCGGATTTTCAGGTTCAAAATCAGATGTATCCTTATGCACTTCAGCTTTCAAATTTGATTAAAACATCAAATCCCTGCGGAAACATTATTTTTTATATGACCTGGGGACGTAAAAATGGTGATGCCGCTAACTGCCCCAATATACCGGCAACCTGCACTTATCAAAGCATGGATCACCAAATCTATAGTCGATATATGGAAATGGCAGCTGCCAATGAAGGCATTGTTTCACCTGTAGGTAAAGTATGGAGAACAATCAGAGAGCAAAATCCAGCTATTGAATTGTATGATCAGGACGAATCACACCCAAGCTATATTGGGTCTATGGCTGCTGCATATACATTTTACACTATTCTATTCAAGAAAGATCCTTCGCTGATCCCTTTTAATGGGAATCTTAGTCCGGCACAGGCTCAGTTGATCAAGGAAATCGTTAAAACAGAGGTTTATAATCAGCCTGCTAAATGGCTTGTAACCAGTAATGATGTTCACAGCAGATTCTCCTATCAGGTTACCGGAACCGGAACAGTTCAGTTTATGAATAGTACACAGAATGCAGTCTCTTATTCATGGGATTTTGGTGATGGTTCGGTTTCTACTATAGAAAGTCCCGTACACACCTATAATACAGGAGGAAGTTATAATGTTAAACTGACAACAAATGCCTGTGGAACAATTACTACCAAAACAAAGTTGGTTGTCATAAACACATTAAATACAGCAGAAACAGCTATTGAGAATCCAATTCAAATTTATCCTAATCCTGCTCAAGATCATATTAACATTACTTCTAAAAAGAGGATTGAAGTAATTTCACTTAAAGATGCTTCCGGAAGAATAGTTCAATTTCATTTGAATAAAACAGATTCAGGATATATTCTACCACTTCAGCATTTGAGCAGTGGAGTTTATTTTCTACAATATAAAGCAGGTGAAAAGGAATCCACTAAAAAGATTATAAAAAAATAACCTTATTTTTGCTTCATGCAGAATTTAAGAACTGTAACCGTGATGCGTTACATTCTGCCACTGAGAGAAGGAGGATCTCTTCCGGCTCTGGCAGAAGCTGATGATGATTTCAAATATATATTAAAATTCCGTGGTGCCGGCCATGGAGTAAAAATGTTGATCTCCGAACTTTTGGGTGGAAAAATTACGGAAGCTTTGGGACTTAAGATTCCTGAGCTTGTGTTTATCAATCTTGATGCGGATTTTGGAAGGACAGAAGCCGATGAGGAAATACAGGATCTTCTGAAACATTCCGAAGGTCTGAATCTTGGGTTACATTATCTTTCCGGCTCCATTACCTATGATCCGGGAGTAAGTGTGGATCCGCTTTTAGCTTCAAAAATAGTGTGGCTGGATGCATTTATTACCAACATCGACCGTACTTTTAAAAATACCAATATGCTGATGTGGCATAAAGAACTTTGGATCATCGATAATGGTGCTTCGTTCTATTTCCACCATTCATGGCAGAATTTTGATGCGGCAGCCAAAACACCTTTCAAATATGTGAAAGACCATGTACTGCTGCCTAAAGCAAAAATGCTTGACGAGGCAGACAAGTTTGCCCATGAAATACTGAATGATACTCTTTTCAGAGAAATTGTCAACATGATTCCTGAAGATTGGTTACAGTGGAATGATGCTGATGAAACGCCAGAAGAAATCCGTGAAATCTATTTTCAATTTATGAAAACCAGATTAGAAAATTCTCAAATCTTTGTAAACGAAGCGAAAAATGCAAGAGGATAAAATATATGAATACGCGGTAATACGCCTGGTACCCAAAGTTGAAAGAGAAGAATTTTTCAATATCGGACTAGTAATGTTTTCTAAGAAGGAAAAATTCATCAGAGTGGAATTCTATTTGTGTCCTGACAAATTCAAACTGATGCACAGCAAACTGGATTATGATGATGTTATTCACAATCTGGAAAGCTTTCAGAAGATCGCGAATGGTGATAAAGACGGCGGCCCTATTGCCTTTCTTGATGTTCCGGAACGCTTTCGCTGGCTGACGGCCGTGAGAAGTTCTGTTGTACAGACTTCAAGACCTCATCCGGGGAAATCCAAGGACCTGAATGCTACTTTTGGTAAGCTTTTTGAGGAGTTAGTAAAGTAAGACTTCCTTAAAAAATTTATTATGAATTTATCGACAAACAACATATCAATCTACAGGTTTTTCACAAACCTGTTTTTTGTTTTAATTATAAGCTCTTCTAATTTATTTTTTTCACAGAACTTTTCACAGGTACAGATAAAGACCCCTCCTGTAAAAAGTACATTACTTCCTGAAATAGCTAATCTTTCTGAAGATATTGTTTATAAAACCAACAGAAAAGGAAATGCTGCAAAACTGGATGTTTTTACTCCTAAAAATGTAACTGCAGACCAGATGCTTCCTGTACTGATCTATGTTCACGGAGGTGGATGGGTAGAAGGCGATAAAGTAATTCACGCTGATAATTATGTAGAAACTACCATTGCCAAACTGATGGCAAAAAAATATGCTGTAATTAGCATTAATTATACTCTTTTGAATGACAGCACGCATTTCCCACTCCCTTTGGAAGATACGAAAGATGCAGTAAGATGGGTAAGAAAAAATGCAGCGCAATATCATTTTGATACTACTAATATTGGGTTGTTCGGGGCTTCGGCTGGAGCTCACCTTTCCCTGATGGCAGCTTATACTCCGGATAATTCTTATCTCGGTAATCCGGAACTTTCGTCTTATTCTGCTAAAGTGAATTATGTGATTGATCATTATGGTCCTGCAGACCTCAACAAGCTTTTTCACACAAAATTAGGAACGATTCCGGTAGCGCTGATTGGATTAATGTCCAAAAAAATTGTTGGTTTACAGGAAAATCTTGTTAAAGGCATTTCCGGATATGACATTAGAAAAGATCAGGACAGCGCTATTGATTATCTTAAAACGATGTCTCCCGTTAATTTTGTTTCCGGAGGAGTCCCTACATTAATTGTTCAGGGCAATAATGATAAAATTGTTCCTTTAAACCAGTCTAAAAAGCTTCACAGAAAATTAAACAGAGCCAAAATCCAAAACTCTCTCATCATCATAGAAGGCGGAGTACACGGATTCGGAACAACTGATAAAGCTTATCTAGACCAGATGACAGATCAGATGGTGGATTTCGTTATTTCACAGAAAAAATAATATACATACACTTATTCATTTTCTATACAATATATTAAAAATCAAAATAATACATTAAAAACATTCAACAAATTTGCTAGATTGATATACTTATTGATATTTTTTCATTGAGAATTAATTACCTTGGCTATTGTTTAAATTATTTACAACAAAAACACCAATACTTTAATTTTTCATCAACAAAATAAGCAATATGGAATCTTTAAACAATATCAATGCGCTTACTCTCATTTTTGTATCTGTTCTTATTTTTGCGATAGCGTACCGTTTTTATGGTATTTTCATCGCCAATAAAGTTCTCCGGCTTAATGACCAGAATATGACACCTGCTGTAGAATTTGCAGACGGTAAAGATTATGTTGCTACTAATAAAAACGTACTTTTTGGACATCATTTTGCAGCTATTGCAGCGGCTGGACCTTTGGTAGGACCAGTTCTTGCTGCACAGTTTGGATATCTTCCCGGTGCATTATGGATATTGATTGGATGTGTCCTGGGAGGCGGCGTACATGATATGATTGTACTTTTTGCTTCAGTGAGACATAAAGGACAAAGTCTTGCGACTATTGCTTCTAAAGAAATCGGAAAAACAACGGGAACGATAGCAGGATTTGCGATTCTTTTCATCCTGATTCTTACCCTTGCAGGTTTATCTTTAGCCTGTATCAATGCGATGCATGAAGCTTCCTGGTCTCTCTTTACGGTTGTGATCACAATGCCTATTGCGATCATTATGGGATTGATTATGCGTTATAAAAAGAACAGTGTTCTGTTTGCAAGTATTTTGGGAGGAATTCTTCTGATTGCAGGGATTATAGGCGGACACACCCTGATGCAGAACCCAACTATGAATGGTTTATTTTCCTGGGATATTAAAACCATTTCTATTGCGATTCCTCTCTATGGTTTTATCGCTTCAGTATTACCAGTATGGCTTCTTTTGGTTCCCAGAGATTACCTTTCTACTTATTTAAAAATCGGAACTATTATCATGCTGGCTATTGGAGTAATTGTGATTCATCCTACTATTCAGATGCCGGCTATTACAGCTTTTGTGAATGGCGGAGGGCCTATTATTGGCGGTCCGGTACTTCCTTTTATCTTCATTGTGATTGCCTGTGGAGCGATTTCCGGATTCCATGCGGTGATTGCTACGGGAACTACTCCGAAAATGCTTAACAAAGAAAGAGAAATTCTTTTTGTAGGGTATGGAGCGATGCTTGTGGAAGGTTTTGTAGCGCTGATGGCACTTATTGCAGCATGTACTTTGATGCCGGGTGATTATTTTGCGATCAATACTCCCAAAGAGGCTTATGATTCTTTTCTGGCTGCACATCCGTCTCTACACGGAGTAGATATTGATTATTATTCACAAAAAATAGGCATTGATCTGTACGGAAGAACCGGAGGTGCTGTATCTCTGGCGGTGGGAATGGCTCATATTTTCAATAAAATCCCGTACATGGATCAGCTAACGGCTTATTGGTATAATTTCGCGATTATGTTTGAAGCGGTATTTATTCTTACGGCTATTGATGCCGGAACAAGGGTTGGACGTTTCTTTTTACAGGAAATGCTGGGGTCTGTTATTCCAAAATTTAATGATAAAAACTGGATTCCGGGAATCATCATCAGCAGTATTCTTTTCACCTTTGCATGGGGATATCTGGTGTACACAGGAAATGTAAACAGCATCTGGCCGCTATTCGGAATCAGTAATCAGCTGCTCGCTGCCTGTGGACTTATTGTTTGTACAACAATGCTTATTAGGATGAAAAGAGGAAAATATGCTTTATGCTCGGCTATTCCGGGTGTTTTCATGGCTGGAATTACGTTCTGGGCGGGTTATATTCAAGTGACCGCTATTTATATTCCCAAAGGACAATATTTATTGGCAGTTTTAGCAGCAACGGCCATGATTCTTATGCTTATTGTATTTATTGGAGCTTTCAGAAAATGGTATCAGCTGCTTCAGATCAACACCACTGAAATTGATCATTATGGTGAGCCTGTGAAGGAATTGGTAGAAAGATAAAATTTAGATTATATAAAAGAAAAACAGTTCAGAAATCCTGAACTGTTTTTTTATAAGCATTATCTTTTGTTTTATTTAAAAATTGAAATTAAGCCTAGCAAAGACATATCTTCCATTCTGTCCAAACTGTGAAGTGGAACGTGAATAGATGAATTGGTCGTTATTGGTAGAAGCGGTAAGGTTTTTCGTTGGATAGATATCAAACAAATTGTTTACCCCTAAGGTCAATCCTACATTTTTAGTAAACTGATAAGCGGCAGATAAATCCGTAATAATTTTATCTCCAATCGGCTGGTGTTCATTAAAATCAATAATTCCGTCTCCGTTTACATCAATAATATCAGCTCCTGTTACTTTTCCAAAATAGGTATTTCTCAAATAGAAAGTAGCACTCTTCCAAGAAAGCGTATGAGAAAGACTGGCTTTCACTCTAGGTACAGCTTCTTCCAGATAAACTCTTGATTTTTCAGAGAAGTATACTTTTTCAAGCTGTGGCGACTGTAAAAGTCCTGCAGAATGGATATCACCAACTTGTTTTGTTTTATTAAGGTTAATAGCGAAGTTGTTATCTAATTTAAATCCAGAGAATCTGGCATTGTGTGAAATCACCACATCTAAACCTTTTGTTTCCGTATCAATGGCATTGGTAAAGAACTGGGCACCATTCACATTTAATTTATCATATTCTTTTTGTGCATCAGCAGGTACATCTTTTCTTAAGAACTGATCTGTAAGAATAATACGGTTGTCAATTCTCGTGAAATATCCATCCGCTGTAAAGGTAAGATTAGCCGAAGGAATTTTGTAGGTAAATCCTACACTTGCAGATTTGGAAGTTTCCTGCTTCAATTTTGGCATGTCCAGCAATCCTGCCAGCTGAGAATCATTACTGAAAGTTCCCACTTCCAAAAGTTGATTATTCGTAAATAACGTAGAAGTTACATTATAATAGATCTGGTGGATAGATGGTGCTCTGAATCCTGTAGATCCTGCAAATCTAACATTGAAATTAGGTGCTACTTTGATTCTTGAAGCTAATTTATAATTGAATGTAGACCCGAAATCCGAATAATTTTCATATCTGGCCGCAGCATCTACCAATAACCAGTTGGTAAAGTTAAATTCCACATCTGCATAGGCTGCTACCGACTGTCTGTTTTTATCTACAGCATTTCCAGGCTTAAATCCGTTGAATACCTGTGATCCTCCGGGAAGCTCTGCTCCAAAGAAGTCGGTAGGTCTCACAGAGTTTCCGTTCCATACATTTCCGGAAGCATCATAGGTTGCATAAGAAGCTTCTTCGCCCTGGGTAATTTTAAAATTCTCATAACGGTGCTCTGCTCCAAACGCTATGTTGATTCCTTCCCATACATCATATTTTTTAGACAAATCTAAATTGATGGTATTTTGAGTAAATCTTAATCCACCTGCATTAAATTCAGTAGGTGAAGCAAAACGTAAGGATGTATTTCCTGTATTTTGAATATTATAAGTAAATGAATTCTGTCCGTAGGTATTACTGAAATCAATATTCCAGCCGTCCCATTTACCTTTGATTCCGGCAGCTAATGAGATATCCTGAATATCTGTTCCGATCTGTGGAAGATAGCCGTTAGGATATAATCCTGTAAAAGTTCTGTTTTCTCTTGGTCTTCTGTAAAATCCTCCGGAAGTTCCGTGTCTTATACTGTATCCTCCAAAGGTATACACTTTCCAGTTATCACTTACAGGGATTTCAGCATTCAAAAAAAACTGATGATTATTTAGTTTAGATTGTCCAACCTGCATATTAAAATCCTTTCTAGCCTGTCCTCTGTAAGCAAGTTCCTGATCTGTCACGTCAGCACTGAGTAGAGACCAAAGTCCTTTCTGAAGAACATTCCCTGAAGCATCCGTTATGTCTTTGAATGTATTTGTATTTTGTATGTCAGAAAGTTGAGTTGCACTAAAGTAGTTTACCCCTTGAGCATACTGATGTACATAATTAATAATTTGCTGTGAATTGGGAGTATTATTTATATTGGTAAAAAGAGAAGAAAGGTTTACTCCATCATTCAAGGCACGTTGCTCTATGGCATTATAAGCGTTATAGATTTTTCCACTTTCTGTCCCTGCTCTATATGTTGGGTTTCTGAACTGTGAAGACCATGTGATATTAAAGAAACCACCTTTGGTTCCGATTTTATTCCCATAGTTCAAATCCAGCTGAATATTCTGACCGTCAAAATCTCCGGTATGGTCGTTAGCCGTTGGAGTAAGATTTCCACCATAACTTATCTGTCCTGCAAGTTTTCCCGTATCTCTTTTCAGGTCAAGATTGATAACTCCGGCAATGGCATCAGATCCATATTGTGCGGAAGCTCCGTCTCTTAATACTTCAATTCTGTTTAAAGCAAAAGAAGGAATGGCATTCAAGTCTGTACCAACAGTACCTCTTCCGGGTGTTCCGTTTACGTTTACCAATGCTGAAGTATGTCTTCTTTTTCCATTTACCAAAACCAAAACCTGATCTGGCCCTAAACCTCTCAACTGAGCAGGATCCAAATGGTCTGTCCCATCAGAATTGGTCTGAATTGTGGAAGTAAATGATGGAGCAACAGCATTCAGAATTTGTCCGATATTGGTTTGTGGAAGTATAATTGAAGATTCCTTTACATTGAATACGTCTACGGGAACCGGGCTGTCTACTTTAGATCTGGCTCCGGCTCTGGAACCCAATACTACTACTTCTTCTACATTATTGGTCTTTATGGTGTCTTTATTTGTTTTTATGCTGTCTTTTTCCTGCCCGTAAGTAAACACGCCGAGGAAAAACAGGACAGAGGCCGAAAGAATAGTTTTCTTATTATTCATAGTTTAGAATTTGATTAACATTTATGTTTTTTACAAGGTGCAAATGTAGAATTTATTTACTAGTCCACAAAACTAATAGACTTTGTTTTTGTAAAAAAGAGTTATCGTTTCTTTCTATCCCCTATTAAAGTTAAGATAAATTAAGGAAATATTCATAAAAACATTGTTTTATAGAAAGTTAAATCCAAAGTAAATATTAAAAATACCATGCACGCTAAGAAATATATTATTCTGACCATCGCAAGGGCACTCCGTTCAGCAATACAGGTTACTTTGCTAAGTGAAACGCCTTAGCGATCGAAAAAACATACACAGCGTAATAGTCACATCGCGAACTTCGTGTTTAAACAATAAAAAAACGGATCCAAAAATTGAATCCGTTTTTCTTTATATTTTTATTTTAAAATTAAATCTTAGTTAGCTTAGCATACTTCAGGATCAGGTTTTTCTCACCCTCATGGATGAAAATGACTTTTGCTTTGATATTCTGAGGATCTGTTCCGTCCAGGAAAGAAACTTCCCCTATACCAAAACGGTCATGTCTCACTTTATCTCCTACTTCAATATCCTGAGAAGAAGCGCCGCTTGGATTGATAATTTTAGCTGTGCTTACAGGCTTCAGCTTTCTGACTTCCTGGGCTGGCTTCGAAGTATCTCCTCTATCGATAGTTTTCTTTTCAACCTTTTTGAAAGATTTCATTTCCGAAGGATGTTCATCAAAAATATTGGATTTCACTCCTGAATTATTGATAAATCTTTTTTCCAAAGCTGGATTAAGGAATTCAATATATTGATCATCAATTTCACTTAAGAATCTTGAAGGTTCCGCATCCGTAATTTTCCCCCATTGGAAACGGGAAACAGCATAGGAGAAAAAGACCTGTTTTTCGGCTCTTGTCAATGCCACATAGAATAATCTCCTCTCTTCTTCCAGATCTTCTCTGGTAGCTGAACTCATAAAGCTAGGGAAAAGATTTTCTTCAAGTCCTACTAAGTGTACCACCGGGAATTCCAATCCTTTTGAAAGGTGAATCGTCATCAAAGAAACCATATCATCTCCAAGTTCTTTATCCTGAGTATCTGCAGAAAGTGCAATGTTTTCAAGGAAATTGGAAAGACTCGGATCACCATCTTCAAGCTGCATCTGCTCTTCAATGAATCCCTGCATGGAGTTCATCAATTCCTGTACGTTTTCCACTCTGGAAATCCCTTCCGGCGTTTGATCATCTTTTAAAAACTTGATTAAACCGCTTCGCTTCGCCACTTCCATAGCAACACTGTAAGCCGTATCTGTTTTCAGCAATACCTGAAAAGCTTTTATCATTGACCAAAAGTCATTCAGTTTGTTTAAAACGCCATTGTTCAGACCTAATTGTGGTGCATACATCGGAAGATTCTCCAATACTTTTGAAACCGCAAGATTGTGAGCATCTGCAAAAACGATCAGTTTATTCTGAGTTGTTTCTCCGATTCCTCTTGCAGGATAATTGATAATCCTCATCAATGCTTCAGAATCATTTTCATTGATCAGAAGACGAAGATACCCAATAAGGTCTTTTACTTCTTTTCTTTGGTAGAAAGAAAGTCCTCCATACACTTTGTACGGAATATTTTTACGTCTCAGCGCATCTTCAAAAGCACGTGTCTGAGAGTTTGTTCTGTATAAAATAGCAAAATCGCTGTATTTTCTCTGGTCACGGTTACGAAGCTCCCAGATATTTCCTGCTACAAAGTTGGCTTCATCAGCATCAGAAAGAGAACGGTAAATTTTAA
Source organism: Chryseobacterium sp. IT-36CA2 (assembly GCF_949767875.1). Classification (NCBI taxonomy): domain Bacteria; kingdom Pseudomonadati; phylum Bacteroidota; class Flavobacteriia; order Flavobacteriales; family Weeksellaceae; genus Chryseobacterium; species Chryseobacterium sp. IT-36CA2. The sequence continues at coordinate 39,581 of NZ_CATKPG010000001.1, forward strand.
TCTTATCCCCTTCTTCATTATCACTGAATACATTTTTCTTAAACTGCTGAAGGTTTTTAGCAATAACTACATTAGCCGCATTTACAATATTCTGTGTAGAACGGTAATTTTGTTCCAATGATACTGTTTTGGCATCTGTATAATCTTTTTTAAAGTTTAAGATATTATAGATATTCGCTCCACGGAAGGAGTAGATAGACTGTGCATCATCCCCTACTACACAGATATTCTCGAATTTTGAAGCCAAAGCTTTTACAATAAGATACTGAGAATGGTTCGTATCCTGGTACTCATCCACCATGATATATCGGAATCTGTCCTGATACTTTGCCAATACTTCCGGAAAACGGGTCAACAGTTCATTGGTTTTCAACAAAAGATCATCAAAATCCATAGATCCGTTTCTGAAACACTGATCCACATATTTCTGATAAATCTGCCCGATGAATTTCATATTCGCTTTTTCATCCGCTTCCATCAGTTCAGGATTGTTGAAATAAGCTTTTACTGTAATCAGGTTATTTTTATAGGTTGAAATTCTTGCCTGAACTTTTTTAGGTTTATAAAGATCAGCATCAATATTCATATCCTTCAGAACTTTTTTGATCACGTTCAAAGCATCCTGCTGGTCATAAATGGTAAAATTGGAAGGATACCCAAGATAATGGGCCTCAATTCTCAGAATTCTTGCAAAAACCGAGTGAAATGTTCCCATCCAAAGGCTTCTTGCATTGCTGTCCCCTACTACTTTTGCGATACGGTCTTTCATTTCACGTGCCGCCTTATTGGTAAAGGTAAGAGCCAGGATATTGAAAGGGTCTATTCCGTTATGTATTAAATGGGCAATACGCATGGTAAGCACACGCGTTTTCCCGGAACCAGCTCCAGCAAGTACCATCAGAGGTCCCTGTAAAGAGGTAACGGCTTCATATTGTGATTCGTTGAGTCCTTTCAAATAGTCCATACAGCAAAAAAATTTTGGGAACACAAAATTAAGGTATTCGGAGGAGAATTCAAACTTTCGTATAGAAGTTAGGAATTTGAGGGATTCAGTTTTGGATACTAAGTACTTTATACATTAACTATAATTTGAATTAAACGCTAATGTTCGCAATGATTATCTCTAAACTTATCTATTCCGTTCGCAAAGGCACTTCGTTCAGCTAGAATATCAACTTTTAACTATTGCTGAGTGAAACGCCTTTGCAATCATTCTTAAAAATTATAAAATTTCTTAGCAAACCTTGCGTTAAAATACAAATTCATTAAAAAAATAAGTTATTTTTTTCTGACATTTCTCTTCTTCAAACTTATATTTCTATATATTTTGTAACATTTAATTCACTTTTTATACTAATTGTCAAACAACTTAAAATTTTATGAAAAAACGATTTATTTCTGCTGTTGCTATAGCTTTCTTCGGGCTAATGCTAAAAGCACAGCAAATCAAATTCGAAGAGTATGACCTTCCCAATGGTCTTCATGTAATTCTTCATCAGGATAACTCAGCACCTATTGTGACGACAGGCGTAATGTATCATGTTGGTGGTAAAGATCATGAAAAAGGAAGAAGTGGTTTTGCTCATTTCTTTGAACATCTTTTATTTGAAGGAACTCCTAATATCAAAAGAGGAGACTGGTTTAAAATCGTTTCTTCAAACGGGGGGCAAAACAATGCTAATACTACCCTTGACAGAACTTATTATTATGAAACATTCCCTTCCAACAACGAACAGCTTGGACTTTGGATGGAGGCTGAAAGAATGCGTCACCCTGTTATCAATCAGATCGGTATTGATACACAAAGAGAGGTTGTAAAAGAAGAGAAAAGATTGAGATATGATAATAAGCCTTATGGCAATTTTATGCACAAAATTCAAGAAAATCTATTTATTAAACACCCTTATCATAATCCTAATATTGGACTAATGGAAGATCTGGGTTCTGCTAAATTAGAAGAATTCCAGGCCTTCTATAAAAAGTATTACGTTCCGAATAATGCAACTTTGGTAGTGGCAGGAGACATCAAACCTGAGCAGACTAAAAAATGGATAGAAACGTATTATGGAGGAATTCCAAAAGGAACCCTTTATCCGAAAGATTTCCCGAAAGATGATCCTATTACTAAGGAAAAAGAAGTGACTGCTACTGATTTGAACATTCAGACTCCTGCTTATATTTTCTCATACAGAACACCATCTAATAAAGAAAATGATGCTTATGTTCTGGATATGCTTTCTTCTTATCTAAGCAATGGTAAATCTTCAGTTTTATATAAAAAATTAGTTGACCAGGATAAAAAAGCCCTTCAAGTGGGAGCTTTCAACCAAGGTTATGAAGACTATAGTATTTTCGCATTCTATGCGATTCCAATGGGACAAACTACAAAACAGACTTTACAGTCTGACATTGATGCTGAAATCAAGAAACTTCAGACTAATTTAATCTCTGAAGAGGATTATCAGAAACTTCAGAACCAGTATGAGAATCAGTTTGTAAATGCCAATTCAAGCATTGAGGGAATTGCTGCTTCATTGGCAACCAACTACGTATTGATGGGTAACACGAATTTGATCAACAAAGAAATCGACATTTACAGATCTATCACAAGACAGGATCTTCAAAATGCTGCTAAAAAGTATCTTAATTCTAACCAAAGAATAATCATTAATTACTTACCTGAGAAAAAGTAATCAATTCATCTTTTTAGGTGATAATATGATTATTAAAAATTAAATTTTTACAAATGAAAAAGCAATTAACATATATAGCTGCAGCGTTTTTCTTTACAGGAATGGTTTCAGCACAAAAAATAGATCTTAATGCAATGCCCAAGCCAGGGCCTACTCCTTCAATCAACATTGCTAAGCCAAAAACTTTTCAGCTAAGTAACGGTCTTACAGTAATGGTGGTGGAAAACAACAAACTTCCAAGAGTAAACGCAAGCCTTTCTATGGACAGACCTCCGTACAATGAAGGAGTTGTAACCGGAGTAAGCGGAATTATGGCTGAACAGTTCGAAAACGGAACTACCAACATCAGCAAAGACGATTTCAACAAAAAAGTAGACTATCTTGGAGCAAATCTTAATTTCTATTCGGGAGGTGCTTCAGCCAATTCACTTTCAAAATATTTCCCGGAAGTTTTAAACTTAATGGCTGATGCAATCATTAATCCTAAATTCTCTGCTGAAGAAATTCAAAACTCTAAAGAAAGAGCCATTGAAGGATTAAAATCTCAAGAAAAAAATGCTTCTGCTATCGCACAAAGAGTTTCCAATGCTTTGATCTATGGAAAAAATACTTCAAGAGGTGAGTTTGCAACAGTTGAATCTATCAATAAAATTCAGCTTGCTGACGTTCAGAATACTTACAAAAAATATTACGCTCCGGATAATGCCTACTTAGTAATCGTTGGTGATGTAAAATTTGATCAGGTAAAGCCTTTAATTGAAAAATCTTTCAATGGCTGGAAAAAAGCAAACACTCCTGTTACATCTTTGGAACTGGCTTCTAATGTTACTAAAACAGAGATCAACGTAGTGGATGTTCCTTCTGCGGTACAGTCTATTGTTTCATTAAGCAACCTGAACACTCTGAAAATGAAGGATACTAACTATTTCCCTGCAACAATTGCCAACTACATCCTTGGTGGTGGTGGTGAAGCAAGACTTTTCATGAACCTTCGTGAAAAAAATGGATTTACATATGGTGCTTACTCAGAAATGATTGCCAGTAAATATTCACCGGAATTCTCTGCAAGTGCAAAAGTAAGAAATGAAGTTACCGACAAAGCGGTTAAGGAATTCATGAACGAGCTTAACGGAATTTCTACGATAAAACCAGAAGAGCTGGCCAATGCTAAATCGAAACTGAAGGGAGCTTTCATCATGTCTTTAGAACAGCCAGAGACAATAGCAACATTTGCATTAGATCAAAAAGTTCAGGATTTACCAGCTGATTTCTATACCAATTATTTAAAATCTATTGACAAAGTAACTACTGCAGATGTTTCAAATGCTGTAAAAACTACCATTTTACCTAACCAAAGTAGAATTTTCATCGCTGGTAAAGCGTCTGATATTTCTGAAGGATTGGAAAAACTGGGGTATCCTGTAAAATATTTCGATAAAGATGCCAACCCGGTTGCTAAGCCAACTGTACAAAATGTGGACGCCAGTGTAACGGTAGCCTCTGTAGTGGATAAATACATCAATGCTATCGGAGGAAAAGCTAATCTGGCAAAAATCACATCTTATACAACAAATGCTTCAATATCTATGCAAGGACAGAATATTGATTTAAAAATCATTAAAGCACAAGGTGGAAAGGAACTAAGAACGGTAACAACAATGGGACAGGTAGTTCAAAAACAGGTATTTGACGGAAAAACAGGTTACTCTATGCAAATGGGTCAGAAAGTGGATATTACACCAGAAGAAATTGCTAAGAAACAAAAGAACACTGAACTTTTTGAGGAATTAGGCTTTGCAAAATCTACAGATTATAAATTAAGCGGAATTGAGAAAATCGGAGGTGAAGATTCTTACGTGATTAAAGGTGGTGATACTACCTATTACTACAGTGTTGCAACAGGATTAAAGACCGGAGAAACCCAAAAAGTAAAAGCTAAAGGTCAGGAGATTACAATTCCTACAACATTCTCTAACTACAAAGAGGTAGAAGGTCTAAAAATGCCTTACACAATCTCTATAAACCAAATGGGAATGGATATGACGATGACAGTAAAGTCTTATGAGATCAATAAGGCTACTGATGCTGATTTTAAATAATAACATCCTTTTTTTATAGAAAAAACGGCAACAATTGTTGCCGTTTTTATTTTTATCAACATTTGACGACATCTTTTTTTGTCATTCAGTAAAAAAACATTAAATTTGCCCATTCAAAAAGATATCAGAATTAATGGATACTATATTTACACTATTGATGGTTCTTGTTATGGTTGCCAGTGTTTTATTGGTAATTATTGTTATGGCACAAAATCCTAAAGGAGGAGGCCTTTCAAGTACATTCGGAGGTGCATCATCTGCACAGTTCGGAGTACAAAGAACCAATGATTTCATGGAAAAAGCAACATGGACTCTAGGCGGAACTATCATCGTTCTTATCCTTTTAAGCGTTGTTATTACAGGTAAGCCTTCTCAGGCACTTCCTACACAAAAGCAGCCAGCGAAGAAAGAAGCTCCTGCAAAACAGTCAGCTCCTGCTTCTTCTACAACAACTCCGGCTAAAACTCCTCTAGCACCGGCTAAATAAGAAGAATATCATCTTATATAAAACAAAAGCAACTCAAATTGAGTTGCTTTTTTATTTGAGCTTAATCTTTTCAATCTGATGGCGAAGCTTCAATCCTGCCTTTAAAAACGAATATTGTACAGGCTTTGATTCTTTATAGTATTTATCAATGAAGATCTTCATGGCTCCATAAAACCTACTGAGATATACTTCATTCTTAATTGTACTTTCTCCTTTGTGATGAAGGATAGACACTTTACCGTAGTAGAAATTTCTATATCCGTTTCTTAAAAACGTATAGCAGAGATCAATATCTTCTCCATACATGAAGTACGCTTCATCCAGCCCTCCTATTTTTTCATAAACCGCTTTTTTAGCCAACAAAAATGCTCCGGTGATCACTTCTACTTCTGCAACAGCATTTTCTTCTATATCACTTCTGTAATAGGATTTAGAAGTATTCTTTTTAAAATTGGTAAACAGCTTTTCAAAAGAGTTAAACATATCCGGAACTGAACGTTTGCTTTCAGGAAGAAAATATCCTTCCCTGTCGTGCATTCTCACTCCCAAACATCCAAATGAAGGCTGAGCATCTGCAAAATCCAGCAATTCTTTCATATAAAACCCTTCAAATTCTGTATCCGGATTTAAAAGCAAAATATATTCACCTTTTGCAGTTTTGATCGCTTGGTTATTGGCTTTTGAAAACCCGCCATTGGTTTCAGAAGATATAAAATGTACGTTGGGAAACTCAGGGATAAGATCACCCCAGGAAGTATCTGTAGAAGCATTATCAATCACAATCACTTCATATTCTACTTCTTGTATGTATTTTTGAAGTGACAGAAGACAACTTCTGAGTAATTGGGTAACATTATAATTAACAATAATAATGGACAGCTTCATATTAATCCTTTTCGTTGTATGGCAACCTGTTGATAATAGACCTACCTAAAGAAATTTCATCAGCATATTCCAATTCATCCCCTACTGAAATTCCTCTTGCAATGCTCGAAAAATTCACATTGGAATTTTTAAATTTCTTGTAAATATAATACGCTGTGGTATCTCCTTCCATCGTCGCGCTCAGAGCGAAAATAAATTCCTTTACCTGCCCTTCATTCAGCTTCTTTTCAATGCTTGGAATATTTAATTGGCCTGGCCCCACTCCTTCCATGGGTGAAATTTTACCTCCAAGAATTAAATATTTCCCAGTGTATTTCCCGGTATTTTCAATAGCAATAACATCTCTTACATCTTCCACGATACAGATCAGTTCTCCATTTCTCTTTTCATTGCTGCATATTTCACAGATGTCAAAATCTGAAAAATTATGACATTCTTTACAGTATTTTATTTCGTTGACAAGATTAATCAGCGAGTTTCCAAGGCTTACGGCTCTGGAATTGGGTTGCTTCAACAAATGTAATGCTAACCTTAAGGCCGTTTTTCTTCCAATCCCAGGCAGTCCTGAAATCTCATCTACTGCCTTTGCCAACACTTTACTTGGGTAATCCATAGGTACAAAAATAAGGATTAAAGTTGATAATTAACAGTTAATAATGAATCGTTAATTCGCTTTGCTTATGAATTTCTGGATAACATAAATAATCTTCTAAATTCCTGTCAATATAATGTCCCATGATGATATTTTACATTTCTCCCCTGTCTGAGAACTCTAAAAAAACCTCTATATTTGCGGCTCTAATTAAATATGAAAAAAATTAACTAACATGGTACTTAACAATCTCAATTATCCTCTGGATTTCAAATTCAAAATCACTACTTTAGCAAGCGACTTCAACATTACGGACAGAAATGGAAATTATGTAGCATATGTTCGCCAGAAAATGTTCAAGTTGAAAGAAGATGTTGTAGTTTTTAATGATGAGAGCAAGTCTAAGGAGCTTTTCAGAATCAGAGCCAATAAATGGATTGATTTCAATGCTTCTTATTCTTTAAATGATCTTATTGACAATAAAAACTTTGGTAGATTAGCCAGAAAAGGAATGCGTTCTATCTGGAAAGCAAGTTATGATATTCTGGATGCAAACGATCAGCCTAAGTTTAAAGTTCAGGAAGACAGTGCATGGGTAAGATTCTGGGATAGCTTTGTAGGAGAACTTCCTATCATAGGAATGTTCACCGGGTATTTTCTTAATCCATCTTATACTGTAACAGGAATTGATGGAAAGGCTTATTTTAAACTGAAAAAAATGCCTTCATTCTTCGGAAGAAGATTCCAGCTGGACAGACTGATCGATATTGATGATGAAGATGAAAGCTTGGTAATCCTTTCTTTATTAATGATGACACTTCTTGAAAGAGCAAGAGGATAAACAAATAATAAAACCACAAAAACATGAAATATTTAATCATTGTATTTTCCGCATTTCTACTGGTAGCCTGTAAAAAGGAAAAAGAAACTGTTTCAGGATCCAAAACAGCCGATTCTTTAACTATTGCTAAAGATTCTGCTTCAGCAGGTTCTTCATCCGGAAATATTTTGGTAGGAACGATTCCTTTTCCGAAAGAAATCAAGGAATGCTCATGCTATTTTGCTGTAAGCAAAGCTGATTTTGAAAACGAAAAATACATCTATGCAGATGATGCCGGAAAAACAGCTTATATGATGCTGGATGGCAAAAGGCTGGCTCTTAATCTTATTTCATCAAGCGATATGGAAGTAGATGAACTGCTTACCAAAGAAATAGAAAATGATGACTATAAAATTTCTGTTAAAGGTAAAAAAATAAAAGGCGAGGAAGCTTTATTGTTTGAAGGGACTCTGACGATTGAGAAACCGGATGGCACTACATTCACTACTCCGATCTATGGAGAATGCGGATGTTAATACAAGTAAAATCATACAAAAATGCTTCTGTGTCTCACGGAAGCATTTTTTATTTCGTAAATTTGAGAAAAATAAAATTCAATGGAATTATCTAATATAGAACCGCAGATTATATGGAAAAATTTCTCCAAGTTAAATGCTGTTCCAAGACCTTCAAAAAAGGAGGAAAAAGTGATCGCATTTATCAAAGGATTTGGTGAAAATTTAGGACTGGAAACTACGGTAGATGAAGTAGGAAACGTTATTATTAAAAAACCTGCTACTGCAGGAATGGAAAGCCGCAAATCTATTGTGCTTCAATCGCACCTTGACATGGTTTGTCAGAAAAACAATGATGTGAATTTCGATTTTGAAACGGAAGGAATTAAAATGGAAATTGATGGTGACTGGGTAAAGGCAAAAGGAACTACTTTAGGAGCTGATAACGGTTTAGGAGTAGCTACTATCATGTCTATCCTTGAAAGTTCAGATATTCCACACCCTGCATTGGAAGCTCTTTTCACAATTGATGAAGAGACAGGAATGACAGGTGCTTTAGGATTAAAACCAGGGCAACTGACAGGACAAATTCTATTGAATCTTGATACGGAAGAGGATGATGAGATTGATATCGGTTGTGCAGGAGGTGTAGATGTAACCATCACTCAAACCTATGCTACAGAAGCTTCAAAAGGACAAATTGTAAGAATTGAAGTAAAAGGACTTCAGGGAGGACACTCCGGAATGGATATTCATAAAGGCTTCGGAAACTCCAATATTATTTTGGGAAGACTTCTTTACAGCGGACTGGAAAACCAGAATATTGAATTAATTTCTATCGACAGCGGAGGTTTAAGAAATGCTATCCCAAGAGAAGGTACTGCTCTATTTTCTGTGAGAAATGCTCAGGAATTTATAGAAAATGCTACTGTTCTTAAAAAAGATATCTTAGAAGAATTTGCAACGGTAGAGCCGGGACTCCAGATCAATATTGAGAACTCTACGTCTTCTGACAAAGCGATTTCAGAAGGTGATTCCAAAAAAGTAATTCTTACTCTAAAAGCGCTTCACAACGGAGTTTACAGAATGAGTCCGGATGTGGCTGATCTTGTAGAAGCATCCAACAACGTAGCAAGAGTAGAATTAAAAGGCGGAGAACTTAAGATTTTAAACCTTACGAGATCTTCTGTAGATTCTTCCAAATATTCAGTAGCAGAGCAATTGAAATCTGTAGCAGAACTGGCTGGAATGAATGTTGAATTCAGCGGTTCATACCCGGGATGGAAACCAAAACCAGGTTCAGAGATTGTACAATTGATGGAGAAACTTTATACTGAGAAGTTCAGCGAAAAACCTCATGTAGTAGCTTGCCATGCAGGCCTTGAGTGTGGGATTATCGGTGCCAACTATCCTGAAATGGAAATGGTAAGCTTTGGACCAACCATTAGAGGGGCGCATTCACCGGATGAAAGAGCGAATATTCCTTCAGCACAGAAATTCTGGAGCTTCCTGAAAGATATTTTAGCGAATATTCCTCAGAAATAAACAGATTAAAGCTATGATCGGAAGCTGGAAAGGAAAGTATAAATACAACATTAAAAAAAGCTCCAAGTTTTACGATAAGGAAGTTGAATTCCTATTAAAAATAACAGAGTTTGATGGTGAAAATTTTACAGGAACAGTACAGGATAATGATCACGATTATGGAACCAGAGGTGTAGGAACTATTACAGGAAAGATTAATAATAACAGTATAGAATTTATTAAACAAATGCCTATTAAAACAATGGTGTCTATGAATGGAAAAAGGTTGGAAAATGAAAAAGAAAAACATCCCCCCATTTATTATACCGGCATTTCAGACCTTAAAGATTTTTATTCCGGGCAATGGAAAATAAAAGGAAGTGGTTTCATTAACAAATTACTTTGTCTTCTTATTGGAGTAAAAGGCACCTGGGAAATGATCAAAATAGAATAAGTAAGTATAAAATTACTATATTAAATATCCAAAGTCTTATGATTTTGGATATTTTTAGTTTTAATTGAAATAAAAAATGCTTCGGCAGGCTCAGCATGACATCTCTAATACTAACTGCTTTTTTAGAGATTAATTTTTAGCAGCGCCATGCTGAGCCTGTCGAAGCACCTAAAAAATAACATAAAAAACAAATCTTATACAATGAAAAGTATCACCGTATTCTGCGGCTCAAGTTTTGGCTCGCATGATATTTATAAAGAACAGACTTTTTTACTTGGTAAGACCTTAGCCAGACAAGATATACAACTTGTTTATGGCGGTTCGGAAACGGGCTTAATGGGAACGGTAGCCAATGGTGTTTTAAGTGAAAATGGCAAGGTAATCGGAGTGCTGCCCCAATTTTTACAAACCAAAGAAATTGCTCACAAAAATCTGACTGAGCTTATCATCGTAGAAACCATGCACGAAAGAAAAACCAAAATGAATGAACTCTGCGACGGAGTTATCGTTCTTCCCGGCGGCTATGGTACATTGGAAGAATTCTTCGAAATGATCACCTGGGCACAGCTCGGACTTCATAAAAAACCGATCGGAATTTTGAATATTGACGGTTTTTATGATGATCTGATCAATCTGGTTCAGACCATGGTGGATAAAGGATTTTTAAAACAAGCCAATAAGGATATGGTGCTGATTAGTGAAAATATAGATGATTTGTTGGATCAGATGAGAAATTATGAGGCTCCTACAGTTGGAAAATGGATTTCTAAGGAGGAAATATAAGTTTTATAGTCTTTCACATGAATAACTACAACGTTAATAAAGAAATGCTTGGAGTTGCCACAGTATTTGTAACTATGCTCGTTATTGTTCCGGCTCTTTCTTCTTATTTTATGGAAGATTGTAAGACTGCGATGGAAAGAGTCAAGAAGCAAAAATGTAAAATTAGAGTCGAAAGTATTGAAGGTATAAAATCTCTTAAATTAAAGGGAACTATTCCTGAAAGCAATCAGCCTTGTGAATGTTATGACAACGGCCAATGGTGGGTTTCCTATAAAGATGAAATAGAACCAGGAGATTACTTTGTAAAGAATGAAGGTGAAAGTTACTTAGAAATCATTAAAGAAGACACTCTAATCAGACACGAGTATATATGTTCTCAGAAATAAATATAAAAACAAAACCCGTCCGGAAAATCCGGACGGGTTTCTTATTAAGATTAAAAAATATTTTCTAAGGATAAGGAGCAATTTCCACTTCGAGCCCTTCCATGGCATCGGCAATATGTAACTGACATCCCAATCTGCTGTTGTCTTTCACATGGAAAGCTTCAGCAAGCATGGCGTCTTCTTCATCTCCCATCGGTTCCAAACCGGGATCATTAATTACATATACCTGGCAAGAAGCACACATCGCCATTCCTCCGCATACACCAATAGTACCTTCTTCTGCCAATTCATAGGAACGGATAATTTCCATTAAGTTCATGGACATATCCGTAGGAGCTACGACATCGTGGGTTACACCTTCTCTGTCGGTGATTTTAATATTAACGTCTGACATAATTCTGCAAAATTAGTCAATTTTTTTCACAACTGCCTTCTCTGCTTCTTTACGGCTACCGTCAAATCCGTCTACACCACTTACGGTTGTATATTTTAATACGAATTTTTTACCTGGGTTTAATCTGTTATAAACACTCTGACACATTAAAGTAGCTTCGTGGAATCCACAAAGGATCAACTTTAATTTTCCAGGATATGTATTGATATCCCCGATCGCATAAATACCATCAATGTTCGTCTGATAATCAAGTGCGTTGTTTACAACAATAGCATTTTTCTCGATATTCAGTCCCCAGTTTCCGATCTCACCCAATTTTGGAGTCAATCCGAATAATGGAATAAAGTAATCTGTTTCAATATCGTAAGCTTCCTGCCCTTCAACTTGTACTGTGATAGCTTCAACTTTTCCGTCACCTTTAACACCAGTAACTTCCGCAGGAGTAATTAATTTAATTTTCCCTTGATTTTTCAAATCCTGAACTTTCTCTACAGAATCCAAAGCTCCTCTGAACTCATTTCTTCTGTGAATTAAAGTCACTTCACTGGCAACATTAGAAAGGAAAACGCTCCAGTCCAAAGCAGAATCTCCTCCTCCGGCGATCACTACTTTTTTGTTTCTGAAATGTTCAGGTTCTTTAACGAAATATTCAAGACCTTTTTCTTCATAATCAGCAAGATTGTCGAAAGTAGGTTTTCTAGGCTCAAATGTTCCTAATCCACCTGCAATAGCAATTGCTTTACATCTGTGAACAGTTCCTTTGTTCGTAATCACTTCAAACCACTCGTCATCTACTTTTGTATAGGAAACAGCTGTTTCTCCCAAAGTAAATCCAGGTTGAAACTGCTTGATCTGTTCCATCAAATTATCCACCAATTCTCCAGCATTCACTGAAGGATAACCTGGGATATCGAAAATAGGTTTTTTAGGATAAAGTTCCGCCAATTGCCCTCCCGGCTGTGGAAGCGCATCTATAATATGGCACTTCATTTTTAATAAACCAGCTTCAAAAACTGCAAAAAGTCCTGTAGGTCCCGCACCTATGATCAATATATCAGTGGTTATCATAATATTTAAGATAATTTAATTATACATGTAACTGCAAATTTACTAATTTTAATGCGAAGCATATTTAATTGATTCTAAATAAAAACCTGAGATTTGTCAAATATCTATTAATTAAGATTTTAAATTTGGCAATATTTTTGTAAATGTCTTGTTATGAAGAAAATTTCAATCCTTTTTGCATTATTAATATTCTTTTTTGGCTCAGCCCAGATTGATAATATCGCGGACGGCGAATCCATCACTCTTAGGATCCACTACGGCTTCCTTAATGCAGGAACAGCAAACCTTACTACCAAACAAACCAATTACAAAGGGGTACCTCATCTGTATGTAAAAGGTACAGGAGAGACTACTGGTGCCGTAAAAGCATTCTTCAAAGTAGAAGATTTATATGAAAGTTTTATCAATACACAGACAGGATTACCAAGTTTCTACGTAAGAAATGTACGTGAGGGAAGCTATCGCCAACATTTTGAAACGGTTTTTAATCATGATAATAATACTTTAATTTTAACAGATAAAAAGACTCCAGCCAATGGTTCTAAGGTTTTAAAATCTGTAAAAGGAGTTCAGGATATGCTTTCATGTTTTTATTATTTAAGAAGTAAAAGCCCGGATGAACTGAAAGTAGGAACCATCATCAATATGAATGTATGGATTGATGATGAAATGTTTCCTTTCCAGTTGAAAGTAACAGGAACAGAAAATTTAAAAACAAAATTCGGGACTATCAACTGCTTAAAGATTATTCCATCGGTAAAAAGCGGAAGAGTATTTAAAGAAAAAGAAGGTGTAACCATGTGGGTTTCCAATGATGCTAACCACGTTCCTATGCTGTTGAAAGCAGAACTTGCAGTAGGTGCACTAAAGGCTAGTATTGATGATTACAAAAACGTAAAATATCCTTTAAAATTCAGTAAATAACAATCATAAGTTTTTAAAGATAAGGCCTGTAAATTTTACAGGCTTTTTTATGTTCAATGTAATAGAATGTTAACATTGATTGTCTTTATAATAGAGGCAGCAAGAGCTGCAGCATGTCAATACTTCAATTCAACAGCGGTTGATCCAAAGTATGGGCATAAGAAACAGACACGTGTAAATTTTTCAATAAGATCAGTTTTTAATTACGTTTTGTTTCTTAGGTCAGTAATTAAAAACAAAAAACCTCCGGAGCTCCGGAGGTTTGATTTTTTATAGTGTTTTGAACTGTTCCAGTGTTCTGATATCGTTTTCGAAGAACATTCTGATGTCACTCATCTGATAAAGAAGCATGGTGATTCTTTCAATTCCCATCCCGAATGCATATCCTGAATATTTCTCAGAATCAATATTTACATTTTTCAGTACGGCAGGATCTACCATTCCACATCCCATGATCTCCAGCCATCCTGTTCCTTTCGTAATTCTGTAATCCGTTTCAGAGTTTAATCCCCAATATACATCAATTTCAGCACTTGGCTCTGTGAACGGGAAGAATGAAGGTCTCATTCTGATTTTAGATTTTCCGAAAAGCTCAGTGGTAAAGAACTGAATAGTTTGCTTTAAATCTGCAAAACTTACATTTTCATCAATATATAATCCTTCAATCTGATGGAATATACAGTGAGAACGTGAAGAAATTGCCTCATTTCTGAAAACTCTACCCGGAGATAAAATTCTGATCGGCGGCTGGTTTTCTTCCATATAACGGGTCTGTACAGAAGAGGTATGCGTTCTCAAAAGAATATCAGGATTCTGCTCAATAAAGAAGGTGTCCTGCATATCTCTTGCCGGGTGGTATTCCGGAAGGTTAAGCGCCGTAAAGTTATGCCAGTCATCTTCAATCTCTGGTCCGTCTGCTACTGCAAAGCCAATAGATTTGAAAATTTCAATAATTCTGTTTTTTACCAGATTGATAGGATGTCTGGAACCCAACTCCAATGGAAAAGCAGGTCTCGTAAGATCTTCTTTTTCTATTACAACAGAAGATTCTGAAGCATTTTTCAAATCCTCCAGTTTTACAGCAACTGCCTGTTTTAACGTGTTGATCTTTTGTCCGAATTCTTTCTTTTGGTCGTTAGGAACTTCTTTAAATTTTTCAAAAAAATCATTCAGAACCCCTTTTTTACCGTTGTACTTAATTCGGAAGCTTTCGATATCTTCCTTAGAGGTAGCATTGAAGCCATTTACTTCGACCAGTAGTTCTTCTATCTTTTCTATCATTATTTTACCCTTTCAAAATGTTTTGCAAAAATACGATTTTAAGTTGAATAATAAGTCTGTCAAAAAAAAATCTGCCTCTTTTTCGGGAGGCAGACTTCAATCACTTATTTCACTTAAATAAAAAAATTATTTCTTTTCTAAAGCTTTAACGCTGATCTGAAGAGTCACCTCGTCTTTAATCACACCGTTTTCAGCAGGAGCCTGGAACTTTACTCCAAACTCTTCTCTTTTAATATCTTTCGGCTCAGTAGCTACACTCACCTCTCCTTCTTTCACAGAAATATTAGCTTTAAACTGAACTGGTTTTGTAATTCCTTTAATGGTTAAATTACCATCCAAAAGAGTATTATAATCACCTTCTGTAGCCGGAGTAACTTTCGTAATTTCATAAGAAGCTGTTGGGAATTTTTCAACTTCAAAGAAATCACCGCTCTTCAGGTGTCCATTTAATTTCCCTAAGTCTTCCGGACTATCTTTCAAGTCCACAGAAGTTAAAGAGTTCATATCAGCAACGAATTTTCCGCTTTCCAGTTTTCCGTCTTTCACCGTCACATCTCCACTTTCAAACCTGATTGTTCCAAAATGGCTCGTATTCTCAGATTTAAATACTTTATATCCCTTCCATTCAACCTTACTGTTTAGCGTATCCAAAGTGAACTGACTCCCTTCTTTGGTTGTCGTCACCTCATTACTCTCGCTGGTAAGCGGTTTATCTTTTTTACAAGAAACCATTACAGCAGCAATAAATAATGCAGGGATAGCTAATGAAAACAGTTTTTTTCTCATTTTTGATTTATTTTTATTAGTTCCGCTAATATAATAAAAAAAATTATGTTTTCATAAAAACCTTACATTTGTAATATGCTATTAGAAATAAACAATTTATTTTTCTCTCACAACAAAGAAAATCCCCTGTTTCAGAACCTTAACCTAAGGTTTGAAGAAAACAGAATCATAGCTCTTGCAGGTGAAAGCGGATGTGGAAAATCTACTCTTCTTAACCTGATTTATGGTCTTTTGGATTGGGAAAGCGGAGACATTATTTTTAGCGGAACAAAGCTTTTGGGACCGAAGGGAAATCTTGTTCCCGGAGAACCGGAAATGAAATTCGTAGCACAGAATTTTGATCTTATGCCTTACGCTACTGTTGCCGAAAATGTAGGGAAGTTTATTTCAAATATCAATTTAAAACAAAAAAAAGAAACCGTTTCCGAGCTTCTTGAAGTAGTAGGTCTTCAGGAATTCGCAAACGTACTTCCCAAATATTTAAGTGGTGGACAACAGCAGAGAGTAGCGATTGCCAGAGCCTTATCTGTCCTTCCTAAGCTTTTGATCTTAGATGAACCATTCAGTAATCTGGATTTTCCGAGAAAAATTGAGCTCAGAGAAAGACTTTTCAGATACGTAAAACAACATGGAGTTTCTTTAATTATTTCCACTCATGAACTTCAGGATATCATGCCATGGCTGGATCAAATCGTGATTTTGCAAAATGGAAGACTGATTCAAAATGACAGTCCGGAAGAAACGTACAGAAATCCTTACAACTCTTACGTAGCTAAATTATTTGGAGAAGTGAATATTTTCAGTGAAACCGAAGCTGAAGATTTCCAGATTGCCAAATTTTCCTATTACCCTAAAGAAATCAAAATCACAGAAACCGGTCTTGAAGCCGAAGTTCTTGAAAGTCGATTTGCAGGAAATTACTATTGGAATAAACTAAAAGCAAACGGGAAAGAGCTGGTTGTATATACTGATGAAAAAATATCAGGAACTACATTTATTTCCTTTGTTTAAAGGCTCAATTTCAAAAGAGTAAAATTGCAAAGCAAATTCACCGTTTTACTTTTTAGTTATTTCACGCATAACTTATACATTTCCTTACACTTATCAATAAAAAAAATACAAACATAAGAATCAGTTGTCAAACTTTTTCTTACATTTGTATCTCTAAAGCTTAAGGAAATTTTTGGTTATTTCTCTTTCTGCCTTCCAGACGGACATTAGCAATCTTGCAATTAAGTCTTATGAAAGATTACACTGTCCAATTTTTTCCTTTTCTTATTTTTAAGCCTTAAGAAAAACAATGTTTTCCTACGCTTTCTTTACAAATTCTGACTTAAGAGCCATCGCCCCGAAACCATCAATTTTACAGTCAATATTGTGATCACTTCCTGGTCTTAAACGGATATTCTTCACTTTTGTTCCAGCTTTTACCGGTTTTGGAGCTCCTTTTACAGGAAGATCTTTTACTACCACTACAGAATCTCCATCCTGAAGTTCGTTTCCGTTTGAATCCAATATTTTCCCTTCATTTGCGGCTTCAGAAGCTGCTTCTGCCGGATCCCATTCATAGAAACACTGGGAACATACCATCATATTATCGCTTGGGTAGGTAAACTCAGAGCTGCATTTTGGACAAAGTACTGTATCACTCATATTTTTATTTTTTGCAAAGGTAGAGCTTTTTGGAGGTTGAAGTCAAGAGATAAAGTTCAGTATAGTAGATAATAAGCGTACGTCAACTTTACACAATACTGTGAATTAATATGAATTAAATAAACTTGCTGCAAAGAAAATAAAGTATAGTAATGAACAGTGTACATTTTGTTAGCAAATATTTTTCATCAAGCAAAAAACATAGGCTTATTCATTCTAAAGTGAAAGGCTATTATCAACAAATAAAAAATATAAATATTAGGAAAATCTTTACAAATTCAGGATTAAAATTTATTTCTATCATTTAAAAAATCAATAAACAGCTTGACTTTACATCAATAATACCAGATTAGATCACATTACATTACTCCTCCAATTCCCAAACTCATCAACTCAATCTTCTACTCTCAATTAAAAGTCGTATTTTTGCAGATTCAAACAGCGAAGCAAACTTATGGAACTTATTCACAGAAACTTGGCGATCGGAATTCACGATGCCCTACAGGAGACATTTTTTGAGAAAAACAAATATGCAGATAAAGTTATTGAAAGACTTTTGAAAGCAAACAGAAAATGGGGAAGCCAGGACAGAGCCGTTGTTTCTGAAATTTTTTACAATATTATCCGTTGGAAAAAACGCCTTGAATACTATATGGGTGAAGGTGTAAAGCCCAACAATATCTATAAACTGATCATTGCGTATTTACTTTGGAGTAAAACCAATTATAAAAAATTCGAAGAATTTGACGGAATCAAAATTGCCGATATTCTTACCAAACTTAAAAAGAATACAGTTCCTACAAAAGCAATAGAACACTCTATTCCCGATTGGCTGGCTGAAACTCTTGAAAAAGAAATAGGTGCCAACTGGGAAAGAGAAATGGCAGCTTTGAATGAGCAGGCTCCTACGGTTTTAAGAGCAAACTCTTTAAGAACAACACCCAAAGAGCTAATCTCTGACCTTGCTGATGAAGGAGTTGTTTCCTACCCTATTAAAAACTATCCTGATGCTGTTCAGCTGGAAGAAAAGAAAAATGTTTTCCTTACTACTGCTTTCAAAGAAGGATTATTTGAAGTTCAGGATGCCTCTTCTCAGAAAATCGGTTATTTCCTTGATGTACAAGAAGGCCAGAGAGTAGTGGATGCATGTGCTGGTGCTGGAGGAAAAACCCTTCACTTGGCAGCCATCATGAAAAACAAAGGTCAGATCATCGCATTAGACATCTTTGAGTGGAAACTAGCCGAATTGAAGCGTCGTGCAAAAAGAGCAGGTGCTCACAATATTGAAACACGTATGATTTCTGACAATAAAGTGATCAAACGTCTTCACGAAAAAGTAGACAGACTTCTGATAGATGCACCATGTTCAGGTCTTGGAGTTTTAAAAAGAAACCCAGACAGTAAATGGAAAATTGACCAGGACTTTATTGACAGAATTAAAAAAGAACAGCAGCAAATCCTTCAGGACTATTCTAAAATGCTTAAAAAAGGAGGAAAAATGGTATATGCTACCTGTTCTATTCTTCCATCAGAAAATAATCTTCAGGTAGATGAGTTCATCAAAAACAATCCTGGATTTAAAATGATTAAAGATGAAAAAGTAATGCCTAGCCAAGGCTATGACGGATTCTATATGGCTTTGATTGAGAGAGTTTCTTAATCTAAATCCAATAAAAAATACACTAAGCTACTCTACTTTCTGGAGTAGTTTTTTTTTATTTAAAAACCTTTCTGAAAAAAAACTGTAACAAATTTTGTAACATTTCAACTCTATTGTCTACTAACTGTATAGATTAAAACTGGTTTGATGCTGTGGAAAGTTTAGAATAACTTTGCAGCAAACTCATTTATTTATGCATACAAGAATTGTTTTCAATTTTCTGGCTGTTTTCTTATACTGTCTGTTTTCTGCACAGACGTACGAAATTCAGTTCGCAAGTTCTTATAATGGAAAACCAGTAACAGATCAACCCTCTACTATCATTTGGGTCAATGAGAAAGAAAATTTCATTCTCAACAGCACGATCAAAGAGCAAAAAAGCAGCTATCCTTATGAGATCACTAAAGTAGAAAAGCCCTCCAACACTATTGTTTCTTATGCTTTTTTAAAATCTGGATCCATTATTTCAGCATCAGATGCAGAGTCTGTGGGAAAACAGGACTTTGAACTCACTAATGAAACCAAAAAGATTTTAGGATATAACTGTAAAAAAGCCGTCACAAAAGTCAATTCAAATACTATTGAAGTCTGGTATACGAATGATCTGAAGCTTAAAGGTGGACCTTCTGTTTTGGGACAGAATTTAGGATTGGTTCTGGAAGTAGAAAGAAATAAAAATTCTTTAATTACGGCCAGTTCAATCAAAAAAATTAGGAATACAGGCATTGAAAACATACTAAAAGGAAACATACAGACAACGGATCAGCTTGGATACAAAGATTTACTTTGGAAAAGCAGATTTATCACTTTGAATGTTTTTGACAATGAAACCATCAATTTCTCTGATGCCTCAAAATCTGACGACCAGGTTAAAAGATATGCCAACGGAACCATCATTCTTAAAAAAGTGAAATTCCCAACGATTACTGAAGGGGAAAATATTTTTGCAGAACTGAAACAACAATCCAATGGAGATGCTTATGACAGAACCGGAACCGTGTTTTTCATCCCACAGGATAAAGAAAAGTCTTTTTTTGACGGATTAGAGAAAGGTGCAAAAACTCTTCCTGTTTACGAAAACGGAAACGGAAAACAGTATTACGGAGTAACAGCCACCGAAAGCTATAATCCCGCTATGGAAATGATGAGATTCTTTACCGCTTTTGGAATTCAGAAGTTCAATCATATTCAGCTTAAAGGAAAAAACTGGCAGACTATCAGTCCTTACCGACAGGATATTACAGAATTAAAACCTGCTCTATCAGGAAAGGAACTTTGGATAGGGACATTTATTGGCAACTATGATAAAGGAGGTCATAAAGTGAGCCTAGATATTACCATTCATAAAAGCGATCAAAATATTTATAAAAATAATATCGCCATTCCTTTATTCAATACTTTAAATATTATGGAAATGGCAGGACAGGACTACTCTACGATGTTCAATCAGGACAAAGGACTTCTTGTCAATTTCACTTTAAACAAAGATGTGAAAAACGCACAGCTAAGATATACTACAACAGGACATGGCGGCTGGGAAAACGGAGACGAATTCGTTCCGAAAGCTAATTCTATCTTTGTTGACGGTAATCCTGTATTCTCGTTTATACCATGGAGAACAGATTGTGGCTCATACCGTTTATATAATCCGGCTTCGGGAAATTTCCAGGACGGGCTTTCATCATCAGACCTCAGCAGATCAAACTGGTGCCCGGGAACAGTTACCAATCCGAACTTCATTCCTCTTGGGGATTTGAAAGCAGGGAAACATACGATTCAGGTAAGAATTCCACAAGGTCCTACAGAGGGCACAAGTTTCAGTTCATGGAATGTCTCAGGAACATTACTGGGAGTACAATAAAAACAAAACCTTCTTGCATGAGAATTGCAAGAAGGTAAAAACACAAATGATGAAAAAAAATTATTTCGAGCCACAAAGTAAGGGGTAAAATTTATATAATTAATTACCATAGATTAATAAATATGTCATTTTTATTTCGTATAGAAGTTCTTCTATTTTTAGCTCAACGAAAAAAATTAATTAAACGACTGTCAGTTCCAATAAATAATTAAATTTTTTAATTTAAAAACATAAATTGATTAAAAATTTTCGTTTTTAAATATTTTTTATTGCTATTTATAAACATCCCTTCTACATTTGTCACATAAAATAATAAAAATCATGTGTGGAATTGTATGTTTATTCGACGCCAAGCAAAAAACTGAAGTATTAAGACCTCAGGTATTGGAAATGTCAAAAAAAATCCGTCATAGAGGACCGGACTGGAGTGGAGTTTTTCAGGACGAGAAAGTAATTTTTTCTCATGAAAGACTTGCCATTGTAGATCCTACCTCCGGAAAACAACCTTTATTTACAAAAGACGGAAAAGTAGTATTAGCTGTAAACGGTGAAATCTATAACCATAGAGAACTCAAAGAAGAATTTCCGGATTATGAGTTTCAGACTCAGTCGGACTGTGAAGTAATCCTTGCACTTTACAGAAAATACGGAAAAGATTTCGTAGAGAAATTAAACGGAATTTTCGCATTCGCATTATATGATACTGAAAATGACATTTACCTCATCGCCCGCGATCACATGGGAATCTGTCCACTTTACCAAGGCTGGGATAAAAACGGAAACTATTATGTAGCTTCTGAATTAAAAGCTCTTGAGGGCATCTGTAAAAAAATAGACACGTTCTTACCGGGGCATTTCATGTACAGCCCGGACGGAACTGAGCTTCAGCAATGGTATACAAGAGACTGGGACAGCTTTGATCATGTAAAAGAGAACACAACAGATATCTCAAAACTAAGAAAAGGTCTTGAAGATGCTGTTCATAGACAACTAATGAGTGACGTTCCTTATGGAGTCCTTCTTTCCGGAGGATTAGATTCATCTGTCATTTCTGCGATCACTGCAAAATTTGCCCGTCAGAGAATCGAAAGTGGTGATACACAGGAAGCCTGGTATCCGAGACTTCACAGTTTTGCAGTAGGACTTGTAGGATCTCCAGACCTTGCAGCGGCTCAAAAAGCTGCGGAACATATTGGATCTGTTCACCATGAGGTTAACTTTACGGTTCAGGAAGGGCTGGATGCTATACGTGACGTAATCTACCATCTTGAAACCTATGATGTAACAACCATCAGAGCATCCACCCCGATGTATCTTTTGGCAAGAGTCATCAAATCGATGGGGATTAAAATGGTTCTTTCAGGAGAAGGTTCTGATGAATTGTTCGGAGGATATTTATACTTCCACAAAGCTCCTAACGCAAAAGAATTCCATGATGAAACAGTAAGAAAACTGGGTAAACTTCACCTGTACGACTGCTTAAGAGCCAACAAAGCATTGATGAGCTGGGGTATTGAAGGCAGAGTACCGTTCCTTGACAAAGAATTCATGGATATCGCAATGACCATTAACCCTCAGGATAAAATGATCAATGCTGCTGAAGGAAAAATTGAGAAATGGGTATTGAGAAAAGCTTTTGAAGATCTGCTTCCGGATTCTATTGTATGGAGACAGAAAGAACAATTTTCAGATGGTGTAGGTTATTCATGGATTGACACTTTAAAAGCAGTTGCGGAAAAAGAAGTCACAGATGAAATGATGACAAACGCAAGATTCAGATTCCCGTTAAACACGCCTCAGAACAAAGAAGAATACCGATACAGAACTATTTTTGAGGAGCATTTCCCAAGTGAAACCGCTGCCGCTACCGTTCCATCTGTACCATCTGTAGCCTGTTCCACTCCTATTGCTTTAGAATGGGATGAAGCGTTCAAAAAAATGAATGACCCAAGCGGAAGAGCAGTGAAAGTGCATGAAACTTCGTATTAGAGAGGTATGTTAATGAATGATCAATCGTCAATCCGCTGTGCTGATGAATTTGTTGTGGGATTCGGGTTTTCGAGATTAGGGATATTTTAACGCAGAGTACGCTAAGCTATTGACAAATATTAAAAAACAATCGCTAGAGCGTTTCACTCAACAATAGACAAGTCGATTTCCTAGCTGAACGAAGTGACTTTGCGAACGAAATTGATAAGATGAAAGATAAGCCTTGCACCCGTTGCGTTTGTTTTTCAATTATTTACCATAATAATTAGCTATTGACATGTATATTTTTCTCATTCAAACATATAACTTCCTCAGTTATAATTTATCAATCCTGTAGCAATACAGGATTTTTTCTTGAATTAACGATAATAATATAGCATAATTTAACTGACAATCCAAAATAATATCTAATAAATAATTATATTTGGAAAACGAAAATATCAATTATAAAAAAATGAGAAGAAACCTTACTGTTTTATTTGTCTTATTATCCATAAGTTTTGCTTTTGGACAGGGGAAATACGGCAAATATCTGAATTCAAAAAAGCTTGCTTTGGCTTATAAGAGTGTGAAAGATGCAGATAAAGATGACTACTATCAACAATTCTACTGGCTTGTAAAAGCAGAGCAGCTGAAAACGTATCCTCACCTTAAGGATATAAAACCAATCGTTTTATATGAATTTGTGAAATATGTAAATCCTCAGAATCCAACGAAAAAACTGGATGCAAGAGGTAAAGAATTGAGAGCAACTGCAGAATTATCTTTGAATCAATATTTTAAAAATAAGAATTTTGAAAACAATTCTGTCTTGATGTACAACCTTGAAACGTATGTAGATCCTTCTAAAGGACAATTCTATACGAAGGTAGATCCTGAAAAAATCAAAGAACTGGTTCCGAAAGAACTGTTTGCTTTCAACTCATTCAACAGAAATATAGGAGAAGAAAAAACGTATTATCTTTGGGTAGATAAGAAAAAAGATGATCTTAACATTGTAGATATTATTCCTAGCGAAAAAGAAGATAAAGCTTTCTATACAAGACTGAAACAATATCTTCCAAGCTACAAGTTCTCAAAATATGTTCCTTCCGTAAAAAAAGGAAACAAATCTGACAAAACAGATATCGAGTACTACTACATCATGCCGTTTGAACAGAATACCGATAACATCGAATACAAAACAAAGGATTTCAAAAATTTCACTTTAAGCCAGTATAGAAAAGCCGGTGACGAATGGAAAGGAGTAGAAAAACCTAGAAAATAAATCAAAAAGTCCTGTGAAATCTCGCAGGACTTTTTTAATTTTATATGGATTTCTTTATCTAAAGATCAACCTGCTTAAAGCAAGCAGGCTCTTCATATAAAAATAAGTCTGGAAGTCTTTGTACTATCCAGCCTAGACCAAATGACAGAAGCAAACGCACAACAAACCCCCATAAAGAAAATACTTCCCCTGATTCTGGCTACTGCTATTTTTATGCAAATGCTTGATTCTACCATTCTGAATACTTCACTGCCTTCTATTGCCAGAGACCTGAAAGAGTCTCCGCTTAACATGCAGAACGCCATCATCAGTTATGTTTTGACATTAGCTGTTTTCATGCCTGCAAGCGGATTTCTGGCAGACCGGTTCGGAACAAAAAAAGTATTCATTTTTTCATTGGTATTGTTCAGTTTAGGCTCGTTGTTTTGCTCCATGTCTCAAAATCTCACGCATTTGGTTATTTCAAGGGTAATTCAGGGAGTTGGAGGAAGTCTGATGACTCCTGTCGGAAAACTGGCACTCATTAAAACATTTGATAAAAGTGAACTACTCAAAGCCATGAACTTTGCTATTATTCCTGCTCTTATTGGTCCTGTACTGGGGCCTCTAGTTGGAGGTTATATGGTGGATTACCTTTCGTGGCATTGGATTTTTCTGATCAATATTCCGATCGGCATTTTGGGAATTCTTTTAGGATTAAAATTTATGCCCAATTACAAATCCGATGATGTTGATTTTGATTTAAAAGGATTTTTAATTTTCGCAGCCGCCTCTCTCCTGCTTTCCGTTTCTCTGGAACTTTTTGGAGATATGCAGAATATTACTCCGGTTCTGGTCGTGTTTATCCTTGGTTTCTTATTCCTTTATTATTACTACAAACATGCAAAAAAGGGCGGACATCCTATTTTTCCTCTAAACCTGTTTCAGGTAAGAACTTTCAGGGTTGGGATCGTAGGAAACCTTGCCACCAGATTAGGAATCAGTTCTGTTCCCTTATTACTTCCGCTGATGATTCAGATTGCGTATAAACAATCTGCGGTAACTTCAGGCTGGATCATTGCTCCTATGGCTTTAACAGCTATTTTCGGAAAATCATCTGTTATTAAAATTCTGGATAAATATGGCTATCGTCAGACTTTAATGGTGAATACCTTCATCATCGGAACCTTAATCTGCCTTCTTGCTATTCCTGATATTCACACTTCATTATATTGGTTTGTTCCCATTATTGCAGTATTAGGTTTTTTCAACTCTATACAGTTCACCTCGATGAACACAATTTCTATTGCCGATCTTCGAAATTTCCAAACCAGCAGTGGTAACTCTTTAATTTCAGTGAATCAACAGCTCGCCATCGGTTTCGGAATTGCATTCGGATTGATTGTTTTAAAACTGTTTGAAAACACAGATCTTATTAATGGAGAAATTCACAACGCATTCCGCTACACTTTCCTCACCGTAGGAATCTTAACAATTTTATCCGGATTTGTTTTCAGAAGACTGCATATCTCAGATGGGAAGAATATGAAATCAAAAGAAGATTAAGCCCATCAAATTACAATTTCATCTTCTCATTTTCTCTGTATTGAATAGTTGCTACGAACTTAACACAGATCAATGCTTTTCGCATATAACAATGGTAATTTTGTTTACATAAATCAACAATGTGATGGCAACTAAAAAAATAGAAATCGTAGTATCCCCAAAACCTGCGCACTTTGTAGGTGATGGATTCAGGGTTCATAATTTTATTCCGGGAGTACCTGGATTGGATATGAAAAGAATGGATCCGTTCATTATGCTGGATTACAATTCGAAATTTCACTTCAATGGATCAGATACACCAAGAGGTGTAGGAGTGCATCCGCACAGAGGTTTTGAAACCGTAACCATAGCGTATAGCGGAAAAGTAGAACATCACGACAGTGCCGGCGGCGGCGGCGTGATCGGAGAAGGTGATGTACAGTGGATGACTGCTGCCAAAGGTGTTCTTCACAAAGAATATCATGAAACAGAATGGGCAAAAGAAGGAGGTATTTTTCAGATGGTTCAGCTTTGGGTGAATCTTCCTGCAAAAGATAAAATGAGCTGCCCGAAATACCAGGCTATAGAAAACTCTAAAATGGAAAGAGTTGATCTTGGCGAAAACGGTTCTGTAGAAGTAATTGCCGGAGAATATAATGGTCATAAAGGACCTGCGAGTACTTTTACTCCAGTTCATATGATGAATGCAAAACTAAAAGCAGGGGGAAAAGCAGAATTTAATTTCCCGGCTCATTTTAATACTGCAGCTTTGGTGATTGAAGGAAATGTAATTATAAACGGAGAAGAAGCCGTTAAAGCGGATCACTTTGCCCTGTTTAAAAATGAAGGGGAAACATTCATCATCGAAGCAAAAGAAGATGCTGTTGTTTTGATCATCAGTGGAGAACCCATCAACGAACCAATCTATCCTCACGGACCTTTCGTAATGAATTCCAGAGAAGAAATTATGCAGGCTTTCGAGGATTTCAATACCGGAAAATTCGGATATCTGGAAGATTAAAAGAATTAAATTTATCTTAATCTTTGATTATTCCTTTTTTTATTAACTTTATATAATGGCAAACCTTCCAGGTTTTGACAATCTGGAAGATTTGCCTTTTAATTCTGTTTATTAAAGAAAAACAGACGCCTTAACGTAAAATAGTATGAAACCAGAATTTGAAAATATACCTCTCATAAAAGCCGAAAAAAGATTTGAAATAGAGTTCAACGGACATTATGCATTCATTGATTACCGCGAAACTACACATCAGATTGCTTTAATACATACAGAAGCAGAACCGGAATTAGCCGGAACAGGTGCAGCGGCTGCCGTAGTAGAAAAAACCTTGAATTATATTGAAGAAAGTGGAAAAAAACTTCTTCCCTTCTGTCCTTATGTTTTCGCTTTTATTAAGAAGCATCCTGAATGGAAACGTATTGTAGATGAAAAATTTGAAGGTTATGACAAACTTTAATTCTTCAGCAGAAACAATCAATCTACTTAAATAACATTTTAAAAAGTATCACATCATCATGTCAAATATTGGACTTATTATAGAAGAAAAAGCAGCGGATATCGGAAATTTCCTGGTAGGAAGACTTCTTCCTTTCCGTGAGAAAAGAGCGGTTGGCCCTTTTGTGTTTATTGACCACATGGGACCTTCAGAATTAAAAGATTATCAAAATCTTGATGTTCCGCCCCATCCGCATATTGGTTTATCTACGTTAACATATCTGTTGGAAGGTTCTATTTTCCACAGAGACAGCATTGGAAGCGCTATAGAAATAAAACCGGGTGCTGTCAACTGGATGACTGCCGGAAAAGGGGTTGTACACTCAGAAAGAACGCCTGAATATTTAAGACATACTGATAAAAGACTTCACGGATTTCAGATCTGGGTAGGTCTTCCGAAGCATCTTGAACAGTCTGAGCCTACTTTTCACCATATTGAAGCGGATGAAATTCCGGTTTGGGAAGAAGATGGCATTCAATATAAATTAATTGCTGGTGAAGCCTTCGGTAGAACATCTGCAGTTCCGGTGCACAGCAAGTTATTTTTCATCGAAATCAAAACAAAAGAAGCTAAGAAAATAAGCATCGGCAAAGATCTTTATGGAGAAGCAGCCATGTATGTTCTGGATGGAACGGTTACCACAGATGGAAATTCTTATGGTTCAAAACAATTGATGATCGCCAAAGACACCAAGCTTTGCGAATTTGATATGAGCAAAAACGGAACGGTTTATCTTTTCGGTGGTGAGCCATTCGATGAGGAACGTTTTATATTCTGGAATTTCGTTAATTCTGATAAAGAATTGATTGACCAGGCAAAAGTAAACTGGAATGACCAGAATCACGAAGCATTTCCTTTGGTTCCGGGCGATGAGAACGAATATGTTCCGCTTCCTAAAGCTATTTTAAACAGAAAATAATTTCAGTTCAGATTATAAAATATGAAAATATTAGCATTTGCCGGAAGTACTTCTTCCACTTCCATCAACAGAGAACTGGTAAAATTTGTTCTGAAAGATTTTCAGGATGAGGAAATCAATCTGATTGACCTCAACGATTTCACGATGCCTGTCTTCTCTGTAGACCTTGAAAAGAAAGGTTTTCCGGATGAAGCCCATCAGTTTTTAAAGGCTATTGAGGAATGTGATGTGATCATTTGCTCCCTTGCAGAACACAACCGTTCTTACAGTTCGGCATTTAAAAATGTTTTTGACTGGTCTTCAAGGATCAATGTAAAAGTATTTCAAAATAAGCCAATGCTTTTGATGAGTACCTCTCCCGGAGGTTATGGAGGCGGAAATGTGATGAATACCGCGAAAACGTTTTTCCCTCAGTTTGCAGCAGACATCAAGGACACTTTTTCATTACCGAAGTTTTACGAAAATTTCGATCTGGAAAGTGGAGTGATCAACCCTGATATGCTGAGCGATCTGAAAGGCAAAATACAGAATTTCAAAAATCAGGTACAGTAAATGAATAAAGGAAGACTTGAGGCGTTCAGTGATGGTGTCCTTGCTATTATTATTACCATCATGGTACTTGAACTGAAAGTACCGGAAGGAAATAGCTGGGCCAGCCTCAAACCTCTCCTTCCTAAGTTCCTGGCTTATATTTTCAGCTTTATCTATGTAGGAATCTACTGGAACAATCATCATCATCTGTTTCAGACCGTAAAGAAAGTAAATGGAAGTATCCTTTGGGCTAACCTTCATCTCTTGTTCTGGCTTTCTCTGATGCCTGTAGCTACAGAGTGGATCGGAACTACGAATTTTGCAAAAAATCCTGTTGCAGTGTATGGTATCGGGCTCATTATGTCAGCTATAGCTTACACAATTTTGGAGCATGTCATCATCCGGTGCGAGGGAGAAGATTCAAAGCTGAAAGAAGCCATTCATTCAAAATATAAGGAATATATCTCTATTGTATTTTATGTCCTGGGAATCGCTACTTCATTTTTTTATCCTTATATTGCCATAGGTTTTTATTATCTAGTAGCTCTTATATGGCTGATTCCCGACAGAAGAATCGAAAAAACATTAAAAGAAAATTGATATGGAAACACACGAATATCCTAACGGTAACATCACCGTCATTTGGCAGCCTAAGAAATGTATCCATTCTGCCATATGTGTAAAAACACTTCCAAAAGTCTACAATCCTAAAGAAAGACCTTGGATAAAAGCAGAAAACGCAAGTCCTGAAGAACTTAAAAATCAAATAGATCTATGCCCGTCAGGTGCATTAAGTTATCAATTCAATACAGCAAAATAATGGCGGTAACAGTAAAAGCAAGTTTAGGAAAAACAAAATATTATACAGAAGTAACTGCCGGCGAAAATAAGATCATTACGGATGAACCGATTGATAAAGGCGGACAGAATAAAGGTCTTAATCCCATGGAAATTCTGGCTACGTCACTGGCAAGCTGTACAGCAGCTACCTTAAGAATGTATATTGAAAGAAAAGAATGGGATGTGGAAAACATCAATGTAGAAGTAGAGCTGGAAAATTTTCCATTAACAAAAAGAGCCGTTTTCAAAAGAGACATCAGCTTTGATGGTATTCTGGATGATGAGCAGCTTAAAAGACTACACACCATTGCAGATGCATGTCCTGTTCATAAAATATTAACCAACGACATAGAAATACTAACTAAATTCTCATAACATGATCGAAGTAAAACAAAACAACGACGAAAAACACGGAAGTTTTGAAGCTTTCATAGATGGAAGACGCGCAGGAATGATGACTTATACCTGGGCAGGAGAAGAAAGATTTATTATAGACCACACAGAGGTGGAAGAAGCTTACAACGGAAAAGGTGTAGGCAAAGAAATGCTTCTGGCAGCTGTAGATTTTGCCAGAAAAAATGATAAGAAGATTATTCCCCTCTGCCCTTTTGCTAAGGTAAGTTTCCAGAAAAGTGAGGAACTTCAGGATGTTTTAGTGAATTAGTCACTGTATTCTAACCTTACCATACAACCCTTTCAGATAGCTCTCTGAAAGGGTTTTTATTTTTAATATACATACTGATTGAGAAGAAATTAATCCATGTAATTTGTTTTGAAACGAACAGGATTTTAAATTCATGATTCACGACTGATCTTTTTTATATATTTGCTAAAATTTAAAAATCAAGCATGAATCCAGGAACTATCCTTTTGCTATTTGTTTTCATTTATTTTATTGGACTTTTGGTGATTTCTTATTTCACCAGCCGAAATTCCGATAACCAGTCATTTTTTATCGGTAACAAAAAGAGTAAATGGTGGCTCGTTGCATTCGGGATGATAGGAACCAGCTTAAGTGGAGTTACTTTTATTTCGGTTCCGGGAACTGTAGGAAAAATGACCGGCTCAGAATACATTTACGGAGGTTTTGAGTACTATATGATGGTGATCGGGTTCTTCATCGGATATTTTATCGTGGCTGCAATATTACTTCCACTCTATTATAAGATGAATCTGACTTCTATTTATACCTATCTGGGAAAAAGATTCAATGTAGAAGCGCATAAAATAGGCTCTATATTCTTTATTATTTCAAGAGCAATTGGTGCTACGGCAAGATTGTATCTGGTAGTGAATGTCTTACAGATATTCTTACTTGAAGGTTTGGGAGTTCCGTTTTGGGTAACGTCTCTTGTTCTTTTATTGATGGTACTTCTGTACACTTTTGAAGGCGGGGTAAAAACCATTGTTATTACAGATACGCTGCAGACTTCTTTTATGATTATCAGCCTTGTAGCTTGTATTGTTTATATTTTATCCAACCTGAATTTATCATTTGGGGAAGCTTACACGATTCTGGAACAGAAAAATTATACGCACTTCATCAATTTTGATCCGAATTCCAAAACCTTTTTCCTGAAAACAATTCTGGGCGGAATTTTTATCACCATTGCTATGACAGGTCTGGATCAGGAAATGATGCAGAAAAATATCTCTGTGGATAATCTTCAGAATTCAAAGAAAAACATGCTGACTTTTGCAGGAACACTTCTTATTGTAAACCTTGCCTTCTTATTTCTGGGAGGGTTATTATATCTTTTTGCATTGCAGCACGGCGCAGAATATGGAACGATAAAGGCTGAAACTGTAACGAATATTTTCGGGTTTAAAGATGCCGCAGGAAATATTAAAAACGTAATGGGAGACGACCTTTTCCCTGCTTTATCACTTCAGGGATATTTCCCGATGGCCATTTCGGTTATTTTCATCATCGGACTGATTTCAGCATTATTCCCGTCTGCCGACGGTGCTTTAACAGCCGTAACAAGCTCATATTGTGTAGATTTATTAAACCTTAATGAAGATAAAACCAAAACTGAAAAAGAGAAGAAGCGCCTTCGTATGAAAGTACATTTGATTTTCACAGCTGTTTTCTTTATCCTGATCATGGTTTTCAAAGCATTGAATGACAAATCTATTGTTTATCTGATCATGGAAATTGCGGGATATACTTACGGTCCGCTTCTTGGACTTTTCGCTTTTGGAATTTTCACGAAGTTTCAGATTTCAAGAAAATATTCAATTCTGGCGGTTACCCTTTTAGCTCCCGTAATGACTTATTTAATCAATACAGCAGTTACAACTTATACAGATTATAAAATCGGAGTTGAACTGATTGTTCTAAATGGATTGCTAACCTTCATAGGTTTGTGGCTGGTAAAAAACAAACAACATTTAAGAGTAGTTTAATCTTTACAAAATAAACAAAAAGGCTGTCCTCCATTGAAGACAGCCTTTTTTATTGGGATCAATAAAATGGATTGATTATTCTTTAATCCATTTTACAGTTTTCTCTAAATTCTTAGATTTAACCTTAATCAGGTAGTCGCCTTTAATCAATTGAGATAAGTCAAAAGTACCTAC
>NZ_CATKPG010000002.1:0-57613 GCF_949767875.1 Chryseobacterium sp. IT-36CA2
TCCTTCAGGATAGTTTGCTTTTTGAGAGATTTTGTAGTTTCTATTGGCTAATACAATAACATTATTATCATTTTTTTCATTATATACCTTTTCAGTATAACTAATCAAACTGTCTATCTGCTTTATAGTATAATTTTGTGCATTACAGAATGAGAAAATCATCACAAAAAAAAGATTAGCAAAGAAATTTTTTTTCATTTTTAATTTAGATATGTATGATCGCTAATGTTACTGTAAATATATTAAAATATTTCCATTTTATTTTCGATTATGATAGTGAGTTGGTTTGTAATCAGTCGAAATGAGATATATGGAATAATAGTAATGTTGTGTCATTTTTTTTGCATTGTGTTTTTTGCAAAAATAATTAGTTGCTTACATATTTACCTAATTTATTAGATCGAATAAAGTCGAATAAATTACATTTTCTATATTCAATTTTTTTTATTGCAAATTTGTTTTTACTTTACATATAAAAAATAACAAAGGAATTATGGCACAAAAAATATATACAGGGCAGCCTGTGGTAACTTTAAATAACGGAGTAGATATTCCGGCTTTAGGATTCGGGGTGTGGCAGATGGAAGATCTGAAAGAATGTGAGAACGCGGTAATCAAAGCGATTCAGACAGGGTACAGAATGATTGATACGGCTGCCATTTATCAGAATGAAACAGCAGTAGGATCTGGAGTAAAAAATAGCGGTGTAAACAGAGATGAATTGTTTATCACATCAAAAGTATGGGTTCAGGATCACGGATATGAAAAAACGAAAAGTGCTTTTCAGAGAACATTAGACAGACTGCAGATGGATTATCTTGATATGTATCTTGTCCATTGGCCTTATGGAGATTTTCTGGGCACTTGGAAAGCGTTGGAAGAATTGTATCATGAAGGGAAAATCAAAGCTATTGGAGTGTGTAATTTTACCGTTGAGAAGCTGGAAGAGTTGAAAGCCAATTCAACTGTTTTACCGGTGATTAATCAGATTGAACTGCATCCGGTATTCCAGCAGAAGGAACTTCAGGTTTACGACAGAGAAAATAATATCGTAACACAGCCATGGAGCCCGCTTGGAAATGGTAATGCCAGCCTTTTAAACAATCCGAATCTGAAAGCGATTGCAGAAAAATATGGTAAAACTGTAGCACAGGTAATTCTTAGATGGCATCTGCAGGAAGGATTTGTAGTAATTCCAAAATCTGTAACACCATCAAGAATTGAAGAAAACTTTAATGTGTTTGATTTTGAACTGACAGAAGGTGAAATGAACGTTGTCCGCTCTTTAGATACAGGAAAAAGATTATTTTTTGATCCTAAAGATACTGAATGGGAGCAAAAAATGTTAAATTCCGTAGCAGATATTTAATTTTAAAATTAAAAAATAAATACTTCCCGCAGTTTTCATGAATTTACAGGTTTTGAATCTAAATTATTGTGAAATCTGTGGGATTTTTAAATAAAAAATAACCCATGACTGCAAAAGAATTCATAGAAACGCTTACATTGTTTAAGAACGAAAAAGAACTCGGCAAAGTTGACAAGTTTTTCAAAGGAAATGATGGGGCTACCAAGAGCTTCGGAGTGAAATTCGGAGATGTTTTTACTACAGCCCAGGAGTTTTCGATGATGTCTTTAGCTGAGATCAATAAGCTTCTTGATAGTAATTTTTATGAAGTGAGAATGGGAGCGGTGAGTATCATGGATTTTCAGGCAAGAAGTAAAAAAACGTCTGAAAATCATAAAAAAGCCCTTTTTGATCTGTATCTCAACCGTCACGACCGTCTCAATAACTGGGATTTTGTAGACAGGGCAGCCCGCAATGTTGTTGGAGAATATCTTATGGATAAGCCGAGGGATATTTTATATAAACTCGCTTATTCCGACAGCCCATGGGAAAGAAGGACAGCTATTGTCTGTACACATGCATTTATCAGAAAAAATGATGTGGAGGATACTTTTGCTATTGCGGAAATCCTTGTCCATGATCCGAACGAACTGGTAAATAAAGCAGTAGGAAGCTGGATCAGAGAGGCCGGGAAAAAAGACAGGAAGAAATTACACAATTTTCTCAGCACTTATGTGAAAACAATGCCTCCTGTTACATTTTCTTATGCTACAGAGAAATTGGATCCGGAATCAAAATTACACTATAAAGAACTTAGGAAGACAAGATAAATCCTGCTTTGTCCTGCCCGAAAAAGAGGTTTATCTATAACCTTAAACTTTAAACCTTGAATCTTAAACTTTACTCCACATTCTGAGCAATATCATATCATTGAGTATGAAGTATTGCTTCATTCTTCGTAAATTTTCATTAAAATAATTCTTATGTTTTGGCCGGAGACAATCAGTAAAAAACTAGGGGTAAAATATCCTGTTATTCAGGCTCCAATGTTTGGAGTGAGCACTGTGCAGATGGCTGTAGCAGCTGCGAAAGCAGACTGTCTCGGATCGTTGGCGCTGGCTGATCTTTCTGCAGATCAGTCTGTTGAATTGATCAGGGAAATGAAAAGATTGACTGATAAACCTTTTGCAGTCAATATTTTTGTACATCATATTCCGGAAGTAACTGATTCTTTAAAGGAAAAGTATGTTAAAACCAAGCAGTTTATTGAGCAGCTGGCCAAAGAAAATACGATCGAAATAAGTCTTCCGGATCTTGAAGATATCCATATAAACAGCTACCATGAACAGATCGATGTTATCATTCAGGAAAACTGTAAAATTGTAAGCTTTACTTTCGGAAATCTGGATGATCAGAGTATTCAAAAATTAAAAGAAAACGGAGTCACACTTATTGGAACCTGCACTTCTGTGAAAGAGGCGTTGTTGCTGGAAAAATCCGGTATTGATATTATCTGTGTTCAGGGAATAGAGGCTGGGGGACACAGAGGAAGTTTTGAAGCAGAAAATATTCCGCAAATCGGAGGGTTACCTTTACTGCCACAGGTTTATGATCATGTAAAAGTTCCTTTGATCTATGCGGGAGGAATCTATAACGCCAGGACTTTGCAGGCTGTTAAAGATTTAGGAGCACAGGGCTTTCAGGTGGGCAATCTTTTATTGGTTTCCCGGGAAAGTGCTTTACTATCTTTTGAAAAGGAAAGGCTTAAAAAAGTAAAAGAAGACGAGATTGTTTTAACAAAGAGTTTCTCCGGAAGATATGCCAGAGGAATTAAAAATCAATTTATAGAAAAGGTTGAAAATTCAGAGTATATTTTACCTTATCCTTATCAGAACAAACTGACCAATGCATTGCGTAGAGCGGCAAAATCTCTGCAGAATCCAGAGTTTGTATCAATCTGGTTGGGGCAGTCTATACATCAGTATAGCGAACTTTCTACAGAAGAAATTTTGAGAAACCTGATCAGAGAATGTGAAAAATAGAGGAGGATACATTAAACCGACCAATAATAAAAAATCCTTAAGATCATATATCTTAAGGATTTTTTATGTCAGATATTGAAAGACAATGAACTATTCTGTGTCCTCAGAAGAGAAATTTTTATGAATATACTCAGAAGGAGTAATGCCTTCTATTTGTTTAAATACTCTGTTGAAGGTAGTCTGGTTTGAAAAACCTGCTTCTGTGTAGATATACATCAGAGTGATTTTTTGAAGATCAGTTTCAGACATGAGCTTCTTTACATAATTAATCCTGTACTCATTCAGGTAAGAATTGAAATTCTGATATCCTTTATTTCGGATGATTTTGGATAGATGATTATAATTAATTTTCAGATGGATGCTCAGCATTGAAATATTAAGCTTTGGATCTTTGAATAATCCCTTTGTACTCATAATATGGTTGAGTTTTTCAAATACTTCATTAACGGTTTCCTGATCTATCGTATGTTCTTTTTTTACTGACTTGCCTGTGTCTGGAAATTCTGAACGCTCATTCATTGATTGGGCATTGAAATCAAATTCAGATTTGATCCCGGTAAGAGCCTGAAGCTTATTAAGCTTGTCATGATAAATAAATATCAAAACGATGACCGCAAAAGTATATATGAAGTTGAGAATATCCGAAAAAATGACCTCATTATGAGTGTATTTTGGAAAATGAATGTCAAAAACAGTTAAGGTAATATAACATGCCAGAATATTCCCCAGCATATAGAGTAAATACCTCACCGCTGATTTTTTTGAAAAAAATACATAAGCGGCAAGAGGAAGTGGAAAGAGGGTAGCAAATAAACTAATTGAGTTATTCCAAAAGGTAAGCATAATATAAAAATGATATGCTGGTGCAATAATCATGTATGCCCTTATAATTTGGCTGGCAGAATATCTGTCTTTTATAAGAAAACTACTGTAGCTTAAAAAAATGAGGCCTCCCAAAAGATAGTATGCCATATTCGGGATATAGATGTAAAACTGAAAAACAACAATAAGTATAATCAGTATACAATATGTCAGAATATTGTACTGTTGAATAAATCTTTTTTTAAGACTTTCAATATTTTCTAGATAAAAATTTTCCATTAAAAAGTGTTTTCCAAATAATTTTCAAAATTATTTTATTTAAATGTCTTTTAAACAATATCTTATCTTTTATTCAGTTGATATTGAATTTTGACTGATTCTCTGTTTACCTGATTTACTCAAACCTGTAGTTTTGCACCCAATACAAAGTGATTGTTTACAGATGTTGTAATCAATTATAAATAAAAACCTATAAAATTTCTACGATTATTTGATGTTGTAAAATTAGTAAAAATACTAATGCTGCATAAAATTAGTAAAAATATTCATGTGATATTTTTTTTAGTAGAATTCAAGTTTTCATTTAAAGTATTCCATTGTAGGGTAAATGTTTCTTAGTGTAAAAAATACTACAATTGATGTTCTAATATTTTAATAATCTCAGATAAATGAAAAAACACAGAAAATTCTATTCTCTTCTTATCTTTTTAATCTCATTGCGATTGGTGTCTCAGGTAGGTATAAATACGGTAACCCCTAATCCGAAAGCAGCTCTTCATGTGATATCTAAAAATAATAATACCGGAATCCTTTTCCCGCTTCTTACAACGGCACAAAGAGATGCCATTGGTGCGGCGGCAACTGAGGATGGGCTTATTATTTATAATACAGATCAGAAATGTTATAATTATTATAATGCAGGGAATACAGCATGGATCAGCTTGTGTGGGAACAGCCAGAAAGCAGCTTATACAACAGATTGTACTTCAGTTAAAGTATATGGAAGCTATACACAGGGAACACCATTAAATAACAGTAATTACTTGTCAGTACCCGTTACAGTAACCACTGCAGGAACCTACAATATTCTCGCCAAGACCCCCAATGGATATTATTTTGAAAAATCCGGAGTATTTCCCGGGGCAGGAACTTACGTTATCAATCTCAATGGAGTAGGTACACCTGTGACAGGACCACAGACAGATACTCTTTCTTTTTCATATGAAGGAATTACAGATACGGCATGTACTTCCAAAACAGTAAATGTTCTAAGCTCGCAGGTGAGTTACAGTATTAACTGCACCGGATCTTCAGTCTCAGGAACCTATAATAGCCCGGTACAGATGGACTATAATACCAATACAGTGAATGTTCCTCTTTCTAATGTAAATACTGCAGGAACTGTTAATATTACAACCTCTTCCAATAATGGGGTAAGTTTTACAACAACGGAAAACATTACAGCAGCCAGCACCAGCTTCACACTGCATGGGGTAGGGATTCCAGCCGGAGCCGGTACTTATTCCTATTCTTTTACCACTAATGGTGCTAATCCTCAGGTATGTACCTTTAATGTCACTTTTGGAACCACAGTAGGAAGTTTTGCCAATCCTGCCAACCGATGCCTTGAAATTTTCAGTGCCGGAAAAACAACAGACGGTTACTATTGGGTGAAGGATGCAAGCTCTAACCCCTATAAAACCTATTGTGATATGTCTAATGGCGGCTGGACTTTGATTAAATCTCTTTCTGAAAGACAGATTTTGGTGGTAGAGCAAACGCAGAATGAAT
This sequence comes from Chryseobacterium sp. IT-36CA2, assembly GCF_949767875.1. Lineage (NCBI taxonomy): Bacteria > Pseudomonadati > Bacteroidota > Flavobacteriia > Flavobacteriales > Weeksellaceae > Chryseobacterium > Chryseobacterium sp. IT-36CA2. The sequence goes on from NZ_CATKPG010000002.1 coordinate 6,004, forward strand.
CATGGTCTACTCAGGTTGCCAGAAACGCAGTAACTACACAAACAGGGATCTTTAATGAATATGCATTTTCTTTACCTGCAGCAGCTGTAAGTAATATAGGTAATAATACTTCCACTTCAAAAGAATATCGTTTTTCAATCAAAGAAAAAGGACAGACAGGTACTACTTTATCGGATATAGAAAGTTCTACAGTTGCTCCTGTAAATGATAACTGGTCAAAAAATAACTATTTGAACACAGTTGTTACGGACGGTAACCTGGCAACGGGGAACTATACTACCTATGGAAATACAACCACAGGAAAATTATTCGGATTTGATTTTGGGAAACCTGTTACAGGAGTTACCTTATATAAATTAAATGGTGTTGATTTTCAATTGAATATACCGGGTTTATATAGTCAGGCAAATTTCTTCACCGGAATTTTTGGAGGAAACGGATTTGCATCTAACAATACACCTGCCAATAATCTGACATATACCTATCCGGGTGGGCAGATTTACACTTTCAATAAATATTATGTGAATGATCTTTTTGGATTATATATGAATAACGAAAGCCAGCTTAACCACCATATCGGAACCTGCTCCAACAGTACAGATGATTATGGAGGTGCAAGCTTCTGCAACAGTGGCTGGGCCAACTGGAGACCACATAATTTTAATCTTAAATCAGGAAATTACGAAGGGCGTATTGTCCAGTATTGGATTAAATAATATAAAAAACTAATGACTTGTTAAAACACAATATATATATTTTCACCAAAAAGCTTCAGATTATTCTGAAGCTTTTTGATTTATTTTTATTCACTGTATTCAATGATAAGCTGGTTCATCGCTGATCCTGTAAAAGTGGTGGTGGTTCCACTTAAGTCATTCCATCTTCTTTCTGTGTTTCCGGCAGTATTATAGATATGGGTAGATCCTTCGGTTCCACCGGAATTATTAGGTTCTCCTGTGGCAAACCAGTTTTCTGTTGTGGCAGGATTGGTAGACCAGTTCATTCTGAATTCTTCTCCGGTAATCCATTGAAGTCTGTCCGGATTGCCAGGTCTTTGAATTTTATTAAAGCCTATCCATATATTATTGGCTAAGTTGTACCCGGTTCCTGAAGCTACTATATTGGTTGCCACCCAGATTCTTTCTGCATCATTGGGCATGGTCACCAGATAGCCTCCCATCTGCTTTCCGAAGCTGTATGCATTAAACCAGTTGATCCCTTGTGAAAGCTGATAAGCACAATAGGTATGATTATTTCCTGTCCATTTTTTACATCCAAGTTCAGTGGCAGTACCGCCTCCCGGTACCGCGCCAGGTGGTTGAGGTCTTGTAGCTACAGGTTTCGGATCATATCCTAATATTGAGTTATTAAATCCGGATGATCCGCCGCTGCTAAGGTCGGTTCTGGCAATCTTCCTTACGTTTCCATTGGCATCGGCAGAGAGTATATCATCAGCTGCAACGCCTTGCGGCAATGTTCGGGTTCGTAATTCCCCGTTAATGTCAAGTGTTTTTGTAGGAGTATTTGTGTTAATTCCAACTTGAGCATTTGCGAGATAAGGAAGAATAATGAATAGCAAAATTGATTTTTTCATAGGTACTTTTATTATTCATTAAATTCAATAATAAGCTGGTTCATGGAGATACTGGAATTGGCAGTCAATGTTCCATTTAGATCATTCCATCTTCTTTCAGCATTTACGCTGCCTGCAAATATGTGGGTTGCTCCCTCTACTCCTCCTGAATTGTTAGGCTCTCCGGGATTAAACCAGTTTTCTGTAGTGGCAGGATTGGTAGACCAGTTGATTCTAAATTCTTCTCCGGTAATCCATTGAAGCTGATCCGGATTTCCTGGTCTCTGAATTTTATTAAATCCGATCCATACATTATTGGCCAAGTTATAACCCGTCCCTGAAGCTACAATATTAGTATTAACCCACGTTCTCTCTGCATCATTAGGCATTGTTACAAGATATCCGCCCATTTGTTTTCCAAAACTGAATGCATTGAACCAGTTAATAGCTTGTGAAAGCTGATATGCACAATAGGTATGATTATTCCCAGACCATTTCTTGCATCCAAGCTCAGTGGCTGTACCTCCTCCCGGTAATGCACCTGGTGGTTGTGGCCTTGTTGCTACCGGTTTTGGATCGTATCCCAGTATCGTATTGTTGAATCCGGATGATGATCCGCTGCTGAGGTCACTTCGGGATACCTTCCTTACGTTTCCAGAGGCATCCGTAGATAGGATGTCATCAGCAGCTACACCAGCCGGCAAAGTTCGGATTCGTAGTTCTCCATTGATATCAAGTGTTTTTGCAGGAGTGTTTGTGTTGATCCCAACCTGAGCATATATAGTGACTGGGAAAACGATAAATAAGATAGCTTTTTTCATTTTTATGCTTTTTTATTCATCTCAAATATATAAAAATATTTTACGATAGTAAATCACAATTTATTGATTATCAATGAATTAAATAATTATTTTAAAATGATATTTATAAGTTGGTTTATTTATTGATAAATATTTTACATTAATAATAATTTTATGATAAAATAAATAAAACGTATTTTATTTATTTTGAAAATTTGTTTTATTTGGAAAATAAAAAACTTCTTTCGTTTGAAAGAAGTTTTTATTATGTTGAAAAGTATTTCTGAACATTAAATTTTTAAGCCAAACTGGCGATGAAGATCATTATTTTGTTAAATCAAGACCTCCGAAATTTCCGGAACTCATCATCAGATAAACGCCATCCGTTTTATCCAGTGTATTCCAGTAAGCATGTAGATCTTCAGCATTTGTGAAAACTCTTAGATTTTCATTTTTGAATTTTTCTTTGATAAACTCTGGAGAAATAGGTTCCATTCTTTTGATCTTTAAAGCATCTTCAGAATAGAAAACAATAGCTTCTTCAAGGCCATCCATGGCGTGGTCATATTGCTCAAGGAAAGCCGGATTTAAGCTGGAATAGGTATGAAGCTCCAGAAATCCGTATTTCTTATCATTTTTAAACTGTTCTGCAAAAGCTTTTACTGCAGCCTTCACCTTACTTGGTGCGTGAGCGAAATCTTTATAAAGCGTCCCTTTATCTTCTCTTTCTACTTTTTCAAGGCGCTTGGACGCTCCTTTGAAGCTCATAATAGCCTCATAGAAGTCTTCATCCATAATGCCAAGCTGCTGGCAGATATGTCTTGCTCCTTCCATATTCAACAGGTTGTGTGCCCCAAAAACAGAAAGTGGAACATCGCCCATTTCGGTTTTCAAATATACTTTCCCGTTGTTGATTTCATATTCAGGTGTTTTATAAGGGATTTTTCTGAAATAGTTTTCAGCATTTTCCACTACTTTTACTACTTCAGCATCTTCTTCATTGTATACCAAGACTCCACCTGCTGTAATACTTGCTACAAATTTTCTGAACTGATCAATATAATCATCAAAAGTTTTAAAAACATTGATATGATCCCATGCAATACCACTCATTAAAGCAATATTGGGTTGATACAGTAAAAACTTCGAACGAAGATCAATAGGGGAAGAAAGGTATTCATCACCTTCCAATACCATGAAGTCATTATCCTGAGTCAGTTTTACCATACAGTCGAAACCTTCAAGCTGAGCACCTACCATAAAATCTACATCTTTCTGGTGGAAATTCAGTACGTGAAGGATCATTGAAGTAATGGTTGTTTTACCATGTGATCCTGCAATGACAACTCTGGTTTTGTTCTTAGACTGCTCGTACAGGAATTCAGGATAAGAATATATTTTCAGACCCAGCTCTTTTGCTCTTGCCAGCTCAGGATTATCCTGATGTGCATGCATTCCAAGAATAACAGCATCAATATCCGGAGTGATCTTTTCCGGGAACCAGCCCATTTCCTGAGGCAGAATTCCTTTCTTTTCCAATCGGGATTTTGACGGCTCAAAAATAGCGTCATCAGAACCTGTCACCTGATATCCTTTGTCTTTTAATGCAATCGCAAGATTATGCATGGCGCTTCCGCCAATGGCAATGAAGTGGGTTTTCAATTGTATTTACTGTTTTTTAACATTAGTATTTATGATCTGCTGAAAAGCTTCAAGAATAGTATTCCAATTGTTCTGATAATTTGAAGTAATCAGACTGGCATCTGTTTTACTGCCTTCATTGGGGCCTTTCTTGATGTTGATGGAAGTTGAAATATTGTCATACAATTTTTTGCGGTCTTCCTGTATTTTTCTGAAATTATTCTGAGAAAGAACCTGATCCAGTTTATTCAGATCTTCATCAGAAATTTTAAAATCCTGTTTATATTTTTTGCCCTGCCCTTCAAAAGAGTAGTGTGCATTATTGCCTTTTATAAGCATGTTTTCATATACAGGAGCAAAGCCTCCACTTTTCGAATAGCTGATATCAAAATCCGAATATACCTTTTGGCTGTTGCATGAAACTAATACTATGATTGCGAATAATATTCCAAGTATTTTGTTCATAATTTTTCTATTTACTTTAATTATTTGAGTCCTTTTGTTCTAATTTTTTAGCTTTAAGTTCTTCATCATAACTGTGTAATAGGTTGAAATCTTCTGTCTGCTCAATGGCAGTCATGATTTTCAATAAAATTTCCGGTGCTTTTTCATTATCATAATCAATATCCAAAGGAGCTTTGAATTCCATCGTAGGTTTTACACCGGTTACCTTTACGCGGAGTCCTTTTTTATCAAAAGCTCTTCTGAATCCGTTTATTTTGATTGGAATTACAATAGGACGCTGATTTTTCACCAATTTGGCAGTTCCTCTTCGTCCCTGTGCAAAAGCTGATGTAGTTCCTTGAGGGAAAGTAGCCACCCAGCCATTGTCCAATGCTTTCATAATATTATCTACCTCACTCATGTCTACCATTCTGTTGACATTCTTTCCTTCTGCTCTCCATGTTCTTTTTACTGTGACAGCCCCTGCAATTTTAAAAATCTTGGGAAGAATACCTTTATTCATGGTTTCTTCTGCTGCTACATAGTAAAAATCAATCTTAGGGTTTAGCAGATAGATCGGGTTTTTTATCGTGTTTAAATATCCATTGTTTACTGCACAGAAGGCATGGTACATTGCTGCCACATCTGCAAAATAGGTCTGATGGTTCGATACAAAAAGCACGTTAGAGTCCGGAAGATCCACAAGGTGTTCTGTACCGGTTATTTTTAACTTATTAAAGCCGTTGAATCGTCTGTATGATACAACTCCTAAAATAAAAATAATAAACCTTTTCAAAAAATAAGGGGTTCCGAATGCATCGGTAAAAATATTTTTCTTCGCCATCTCTCAATTAAACACGGTAGTGCAAAGTTACATTTTTTTCAGCAACTGGCTGAATTCACTTAATATCATCGCTGTAGCACCCCAGATGATGTATCCGTTGAAATTGATTACAGGAACTTCATGTCCGCTTGCACCAGGCAAAGCCATGAGTTCGGGGATGTCGGACAGGTTTAGAAAGGAAGTAATGGGAAATTCTATTGTTTCCACAGCTTCTGTCTGCTGAAGAATGAAGGTAGGATCCTTTTTAGTATAAGAGATGTAGGGATATACATAAAAATTGCTTGGCGGAATATAAATAGGAGACATTTCTCTGATGATCCTTACATAATGTTTATCTATTCCTATTTCTTCAGAGGTTTCACGAACCGCAGTTTCAGCAAAATCTCTGTCCATTTCCTCACGCTTGCCTCCAGGTAGTGATATCTGCCCGCTGTGTCTGTCGTGCTCATTAATCGTTCTTTGAATCAATGGAAAATACCACTCGTTATCTTTTAGATAGAGAACAATATTGACAGCTGCAAATTTGGGATTCTTTGCCAATACTTCATCATAGGTAAAAACGGGTCGGTAAGGAGGGGAGAATACCCCGTGTGCATGTTCACCGGGAAGTTCCACGCTTTTTATTTTTCGTAATAAATCTTTTCCAAAATTTTCCATACCTCAAATTTAACAATATATATTGAAGAAATAAATGCCTTAACATTAATTAACCTATGTGGAAATTAGGATTGAAAGATGGTTGATAATGAACTGTAGGTCAAAAATAGATCATCATGGTCAATAAGAGATAATTATTTAAAATTTTAATATTAAAAACTTTAATGTTTAATTTCAGTCATTGATTTTACTTAATATGCGAATAAAAAACATTAATAATGATGAAGAATTTAAAACTCTTCACTGTGATGTTTTAATGATGTGCTAAAAGTGAAATAATGAGTGTGGATAGTATTTGTAAACTATTTAATATTCACCGTTTACGGACTTACTTTTAGTTGATAATTCACCACCGTATTTTCCCGTCACTGAAAACAATGATATCTGTACAACGGCAATTGGTGACCCGTCCAACTATAAACCGTGACTTTTGAAATTTACACTTTGATGGTGGTTTTTCACTTTGATGTAGAAGCTACCTTTGCCTTACTATTAACCAATTAATTTTTACTAAGATGAAAAATTTACTTACAGGTGTACTTACACTATTCGCCATGAGTTTCGGATTTGCACAATTCAATATTGATGTAACTACCCAAACAGGAAACTTAAATGTTGCTACTGTAGACCAGACTGGTCTTTTGAACATCAATTCTCTTACACAAACAGGGAATCGTAATACTGCAGATATTGATCAGGTTGGAATTTTAAACGTCAATAATGCGCAAAGTATCGGAAACAGAAACTCTATAGATGTGGATCAGGTGGGTATCGGAAACTCAAATGAAGTAATGCAGATGGGTAACAGAAACTCTGCTTCAACATGGCAGCTTGGAGTACTTAACTCTACAGAACAAACTCAGATCGGAAGAAGAAATGATGCTTCTTCGGTACAGATCGGATTAGGAAACTCAGTCGTTCAATATCAGGACGGAAGAAGAAATGATGCTTCAGCTATTCAATTAGGTAGTGGTAATGAAGCTTATCAAATTCAGCTTGGAAGAAGAAATGATGCTACCGGAATTCAGGTAGGTGCTGATAATATTCTTGTTCAGTATCAGGATGGTAATGATAACAGTGCTACTCATGCACAGGCAGGAAATAATAATATAGCAGCTTCAGTACAGGTAGGAGATGATAATACTTCTGTAGGAGTACAGACAGGTAACGCCAACCAGCTTTATCAGTTCCAGGTAGGAGATTCCAACACGGCTATTGACCTTCAGATGGGTAACGGTAACTTTACCTGGGTAGCTCAGAGCGGTGATTCTCATATCCATGTAGGAACTCAGATGGGTAACGGAAACTCTATGGTTGTGAATCAATCCAATTAAGCCCTATAACACATACTGTAAATCTTAGAAATTGTAAAGGAGAAACTGCAGTGTTTCTCCTTTTTTACCTTCGCTTTTCTCTGATTTGTATAGATGTAATTAAAACCAGATAGGCTATGTTTACTTTAAGATGGAGTGCCTTTGCTCTTTTCGCACTATTGCGATTGCAGGCACAAGAGATAGACTGGGATAAGGTCAACAGTAATACAATCTTTAATCTTATAGCCAGACAGCAGACTGATCAGAATTCTTACGGTTCCAATATCACTCAGATAGGTGATTATAATAATGCAGAGCTTTCTCTTAACGCCCGAACTAATATTGTGGTAAAACAGCTGGGGGATTTTAATACCTTATATTTTATCAATTCATTTACGGATAAAGAAACAAAAGCTGCTGTTACTGCACAGGGAAATAATAATATTATTGATGTCACCGGAAGTAATAGTATTTCGGACGGAATTCAGATCAATGTAAAAGGGGATAATAAAACAGTTTTCATGAGAAACTATTAAAACACAAATGATGAAACTTTTATATTCCCTTAGCTTGAGTACCTTTTTTGCCTTCCTGTCTGTATGGGGTTATGGGCAGGAAGATAAAAAAGTAAATGCCAGGATAGAGAGCAGTCTCCTTGAAAATCAGATTATATTGAAAGCCATTGTTATGAACAATACTACCGTTTATAAGGAACTGAATTATCTTTTGGTTTCTATTAAAAAAGGAAACGGAGGAAATCTTTCAAACAATCAGCAGAGTGGTAAATTTTCTGTCAACCCCAATGAAGTCAAAATATTATCAGAAATAAGTGTAAACCTTGAATCAAAAGATGCGTTGAAAGCTTTCCTTTATATCAGGGATGAAGAAACACAAAAGCTGGTAGCCAAAGATAGTCTGGAACTGAACAGTGATCTTTTTAAAAAGAAAACAGCCAAGATAGAAGAGGATGCCGCGTACGAACTGAGAGGACTTACTATTGATGAAACCAAAACCAAGGTAGGAAAAGATTTTTATGATCTGTTTTATATGCAGTACAGCCAGCTTCCGGATAAGAGCAGCAGCGCTGTTACCATTACAGAACTTCCTCTTCGTGGAACAAGCGGTCAGATCAATATTCAGATTGAGGATAAAATCATTTACAGTTTTATGACCAATCCGGCAGAAGATTATTTAAAAGAACAGCTGGCCTACAGCTTAAAATATATCAAGGAATTTAACGCTAAGAAAAACCTTATTAAAAATGAATTCATCTACTAAAAATGTCCGCCATGAAAACCCTTATCATTTTTTTGACATGTATTGCGGGTATTTTCTACGGAAAATCTCAGCAGCTCGTCTATAAACCGGTAAATCCGGCTTTCGGAGGAGATACATTTAATTATCAGTGGCTTTTAAGCTCTGCTAATGCACAAAACCAATTTGATGAAAAAAATGATTACAGCAATTTGCTTGATCGTGTAAACTCTCTTGATAGTTTTACCCAGAGTCTCAACAGACAAATCCTCAGTGAACTTTCAAGAAAACTGTTTGATGAACAGTTTGGTGATGGAAATATAAAGCCCGGAAATTATCTTTTTGGATCGCTTTATTTACAGATTACCAATACTAATCAGGGACTTTTAATCAATATTTTGGATACCAGCAATGGCGATCAGTCCGAGATCGTAATTCCGAAATAGGAAATAACTAAAAATAAACTTACCATGACAACCTACACTTACACCAGAATCTTTTTCTGTAGTTTCCTGCTATGTGTTCTGCAGGCTTGTAGTTCAATATTTGGTTTACCTTCGGATCCCGAAAAACCAACGATGGGAGAGGTTACCTCTTCTACCGCAGAATTGAAAAATCTCCCGCTTCCCAAAGAGAAGATTGTAATAGGAGTCTACAAATTCAGAGACCAGACCGGCCAGTACAAACCCTCCGAAAACGGAAACAACTGGAGTACGGCAGTTCCCCAAGGTACCACTACCATTCTCATCAAAGCACTAGAAGACAGCCATTGGTTTATCCCTATTGAAAGGGAAAATATTGCGAATCTTCTCAATGAAAGACAAATCATCCGCTCCACACGTCAGGAGTATATAAAGGATGCAGACAAAAACAGCCAGGCACTTCCCCCTCTTTTATACGCCGGAATTCTTCTTGAAGGCGGTGTCATTTCCTATGACAGTAATATTCTTACAGGAGGGCTTGGAGCCAGATACTTCGGTATTGGCGCTTCCACACAGTATCGTCAGGACAGAATTACCATTTATCTTCGTGCGGTTTCTACGCTTAACGGAGAAATTCTTAAAACGGTTTATACCTCTAAAACAATCCTTTCAACAAGCGTAAACGGAAGTTTTTTCAGATATATTGATACGGAAAGACTCCTTGAAGCTGAGGTAGGACTCACTCAGAATGAGCCTGTACAGCTTGCTGTTACCGAAGCGATTGAAAAAGCGGTAAAATCTCTCATCGTAGAAGGAATCAGAGATAAAATTTGGGGGAAAGCAGTTGATCCTAATGGAGCATACCAAACTTTAATCGATGATTATAATAAAGAACAGGATCAAAATGATGGAAGAGTAGTAGGTGGAAGATATCCTGAAAACTACAGACAGAAATTTTCCATGTTTGCTAATGTTGAGGGACAGAAAGTCAGAGATGATTATGTAGGTCCTAAAATGAACGTAGGAGGAAAAGTAGGATTCAAATATTTCCTGACTCCTTACCTGAATGTAGAAATAAATGGCAATTATTTTACTCTTGAAAATTCAAATATTGTGAAAAGAAACTATTATGGTCCCGAAGTAAACCTGGAATATATACTTTTCCCAAAATACAGATTCAGTCCATACCTATATGGCGGAGCAGGAGCAATGTATTCAAAATACAAACCTCAATATAAAGCACAGTTAGGAGGCGGGCTGGAATATATGATCAGCAAGAATTTTTCATTAAGAGCTTCCGCTCAATATGACATGGGCTTCAAAGATGATTGGGAAGGCCTTGTGAATGGAAAAAGAAAAGATCAGGCTTTACGCTTTGGTATAGGAATCAATTTTTACTTCGGAAACAAATAAAAACACGAATTATGAAAACTTTAATTAAAATACTCAGCATATTCATCTTTGCTTTTTGTCTGTTTTCATGCAATGAAGACCTTGTAGAACAGGCTCAAACAGGAACGTTAAAAGGAAAAGTCGTAAAAAGAGGCAGTAATGTGCCGATTCCTAATGTGAAAATTTTCACTAATCCTACGACACAGACGGTTTTCAGTGGCACAGACGGTTCATTTGAAATCGCAGCCATGCCGGTGGGGAATTATTCTGTGAAAGCAGAAATTTCAGGATATATCACAAGCTTTCAATCAGTCAATATACAAAATGAAAATCAGGTGGTAACAGCGGTTTTTGAGATGGATGATGATACTTCATTGAATTCTCCTCCCACTACACCACAGTTGCTAAGTCCGATAGATAACGCAGTAAATCAACCTTTGAGCGTCGAATTAACCTGGAGCGCAACAGATCCGGATACAGCGGATGTTTTAAAATACAGTTTGACAATTAAAAATAATCTTGACACTAATGTGATTCAGGTTAATGATTTGACAGCTAACCACTATACGCTTTCAAATCTGAAGTTTGGTGTAAGTTACTTCTGGCAGGTGTCTGTTTCGGACGGCATTCACCAGCCAGTTTTAAGCTCTACCAGTAAATTTACCACCAATACTGTTCCCGCCAACAGGTATCATTACACCCAAAAACAAAATGGAAACTTCGTTATCGTCTCCAGTGATGATCAGGGAAATAACTTCCAGTTTACCAATTCCTCCTACAACAGCTGGCGGCCACGTAAAAATAATAATGCAGGTCTTATAGCATTTCTTCGTACAGAAGGCGGAAGTACCCATATTTATACCGCTAATCCTGATGGTTCCAATCCTTTTAAAGTAACAACGGTTCCCGTAGCAGGCTTTAATAACTATGAAATGGATTTTGCCTGGAGTACCAATGGTAAGGAGCTTATTTATTCTAACTTTAATAAACTGTATAGAATCAATAAAGACGGAAGCGGTCTGAGTCTGGTGTATACCACTCCGGATGGAAGCTTAATTTCCGAATGCGACTGGAGCTATGATGGAAGTAAGATCGCATTGAAAACCAATGATTATAATGGATATAACACCAAAATTTATGTAATCGATATGACTGGAGGTGTTCTGAAAACCATATTGTCCGGTTCTGTCGGAGCCAGCGGTGGGTTGAATTTCTCTGTAGACGGACAGCTTCTTCTCTTTACCCGCGATATTTCAGGATATCTGGATGGAAGTGGAAATTACCGTCAGCTGGATTCCCACATCTTTATCTATAATATGGTTACCGACGTTGTAAGTGATATTTCTGCTGAAAGCGAAAAAGTAATGGGAACCAATGATCTTGATCCAAGGTTCTCACCTAATAATGCTCAGATCATTTTTATGAATACTTCCAATGATAATATTTCGCAAAGAAACGTGATGGTCATTGACCTATCGAGCAGTCTGACAGATCTTACGCGTACTACACTTTTCAGTAACGGAGAAATGCCGGATTATGAATAAGGTTCGAGATTCAAAGTTTAATGTTTTTAGTTTAATGTTGTTTATCATTTTCATTGACATTTAATTGATGGGCTTTTCAAGTAAGACATGATTATTACTACTATAAAGTCCAGGTTTTAAAGTTCCAGAATGTAAGCTTGAGATTGGAAATTCGGGTTGTTTGCAAATGAAATAATAAGGTCTAAGCAATATAAGTTTTTAGTAGCCCGGTTTTCAATCTCTTTACCTTACTTCCAGCCTTAAAATAAAGTTTATTAATGAGCTGTCTGTCCCATTCTGAGTCACAAGACCAAATGCAGACAAAAAAATTCCAAACTGTAAAGTTTGGAATTTTTTTGAGTTGTTCATGGAAGAATTTCAGTCGATGATATGATTCTCTATAGCATATTTTACAATTCCGACTGAGTTTTTTGCATTGAGTTTCAAAAGAATTCTTTTTCGATGTGTTTCTACCGTATTGATACTTATAAAAAGTTTTTCAGAGATATCTTTACTGCTGTTTCCGTCGCATATAAGTTTTAGAATTTCCATTTCGCGGCGGGTAAGAGGTTCTCTGATATGAGGGTTGGGTTTTTCCTGCTCATTGCTGATAAAGCTGATCATTTTTTCCTTTGCATGATCGCAGATGTATATTTCGTTAAGGAGTAAAATGTTGATAGACTTCAGGAATTCATCATACGTGCAGTTTTTGTCAAGATAACCTTTGATGCCTTTGTTGAAAAGTTTCCGGATGTCAATCACATCATAAGAACTTCCTATGATAATGATTTTCATATTTCGATGTTCAGAAATAATATTTTCTGTAAGCTTGCAGAGTTCCGTTAGCATGAGCATATTGGAACTCATGATTAGCATTTCCGGAGGTTGGTCTTTTAAACGTTTGGTGAGGGGTTCTAAAGAATTACAAATGTCAATGGTACTAAAAATATTACTTTGCGAAAGTAGTCTTGATAATCCCTCTGTATACAGCATGGGTTCATCAAAAATGGTCAATCTTGGTTTCATCATGGTCTGTTTTGTTTATATAAAAATAGGAAAAAAACTTTACATTTTGAATAAAATTGATAAATATTTTTAAATTATTGTGTTTTTATTGATGGTAAATCATTATTTTTATTGATTATTCATTAAATAATTCTCTTTTTGTGGAGTTTTTTAGAGTTATTGCTGTTAAAACGTAATGTTAATCATTGTTTTTGAAGTTCAATTTGAAACGTGGTACTACATAACTAACGTGGTAGGGATATGCTTTACCGGAAAATTAACGGAGTTGGCAATGAAACAAAATTTATTAGCTTTATGATGAAGTTCTTCTGCTTTTTCTTTCATCGATTCCTCTGAAATAGTTACTATAGGATGTAAAGTTACTTCTGTAAAATGCCCGCTTCCATTGGCTGTCTCCGCCATAATACCCGTTGCTTCATCCCTGTAATCTGTTACAATAATGCCAGCTTCGGAACAAAAATGCAAATACCAAAGCATATGACATGATGAAAGTGAAGATAACAGCATATCTTCCGGATTGTGCTTCGTTTTATCGCCACGGAACGCCGGATCAGACGAACCTTCAATAATAGCTTTATTTTCTGCTGAAATAATATGGCTCCTTTCGTAATCTCTATAGCTGCTCGTTCCGCTACCTTGGTTTCCTGTCCATTGAACAGTGATTTTGTAATGGTGGTCTTTATTCATAGATTAAAAATAAAAGTATTTGCTGGAATACAGCAAATACTTTTGAAAAAATATATAAAGAATTTGTTAATTTTTAATGAGTTTTATGGTGGATGAAGTACCATTTTCGAAGATAATATTGGCTATGTAAATACCTTTTGCCAAATCTGAAGCCGGTGTATTGTTCTTTTTAAAAGTTTTTAAAAGTTTTCCGTCAATGGAATAAATATTTATTTTACCTATTTTATTTTTCGAAAAATATTCAAAGCTCTCTTTAACAGGATTTTCGAATGCAATATCAGTATTGGACCTTACTGTTTCTCCTGTTGATAACGTATTATTGAATAAATACTTTACTACGTAGCCGCCCCCATTAGCAATAATATTATTATCATTCACTATTAAGTCTTCAATTTTTACTAAAGTACTATCCGTTTCTATAAAGTAGTTAAATACAGAATCTATTGAACCGTTTTGAGTAAGTCTGGAAATAAAATATGTAGAGTTAGAATCTTCATTCGCTCCGCTAATATAATAGTAGCCATTTTTTTCAATAATATTTGTAATCCATATTGGTGAAGGAAGTATGGCTGGATCAAAATTAAAAGTGCTATCCACTGTTCCATCTGGTTTAATTTTAATAATTTCAGCATCAATATTAGCATAGATAATATTATTATTACTATCCATTAATGCAGTACCAGTACCAAAGTTACTAAAGCTATAAGATATTTGTAAAACACCATTATTTCCAAAACTAGTTAATGGTTGGCCATTGGAATCAAATTTTTCCATAATGCCGGTATTAGTAAGATTTACGATATTAGATTGATTATCTAGTAGTACAAATGATCCACTTGACCAGGTACCTTGTGTTAGTACAGAACCATTATTTCCAAAGGCATTATCTATAATTCCATTACTGTCTATTCTATAAATTTTATGATGAATTTGACCGGTTGTCCCTTCCATTCCATGAACAATTATTTTTCCATTTTGTAGTATAATTCCATAAGATGCATCATTTTGATCAACACCAAGTTCTGGTATTAATGAAGTACCATTAATACCGAAAGTAGTATCTATTTGTCCATTTGGAAGAATTCTGGTGATGGCTGCTCCATTATTAAAGCCAAAAACTAAAAGTTTACCATCAGATTGTTTCTTTAGTTTGCTATCAGTAGAAACATAGGGTAATTCCAGCTCTCCGTTGAGCCCAAAAGTGGTATCTACAATACCGGTTGCCGTAAGTTTTGATAAGAAGGATTTTTCAGTTCCGGAGCTATTATTTTTATTATAAATAAAATAGATGCTTCCGTCTGGATTCTGAAACATTCTGGACCAGTAATTATTATTACCTGAAATTGTAAATTTTCCATTTGAAGCAAAACTATTGTCTTTGGAAATAATCTGAGAAAATGCGCTCTGGGTTAGCAGAATAAAAATAAGAATTAATTTTTTTATCATATTGTGTGTATTTCAATACAAAGGGATAAAAAATTATTGAAATATTAAAAAATTAACCTACTACACACGTATCACATACCTATTATGTACATATTATATCTTTGTAACTGATTGAAAATCAAAGCTAAAAAAACCTTCAGAAAACTGAAGGTTTTAAATTTTTTAATTAGAGAATTCTATCAATTCTTCTTTTTTGGCATTGTAGATTTTGTATTCTAAATATTTAAAAGAATCTCTTGGAACAATGGTTACCCATTTTTTGTATTTGATAAACCATTTCATCTGGATACTTTTAATGCCTTTTGTAAGGTAGGCTTCCACAAATGGATGTACGTGCAGGTAGATTTTTCCTTTTTCTTTCTGCAGGATGGTTCTTAAGGTTTCACCCATTCTTTCCACAATAACAATTGGAGCTACAATTTCTCCGTCTTTGTTCGGGTTTTCTTCTTTGGTGTCGATCTGCTTTTCCGGACGGTTTCTTTGTCTGGTGATCTGGATCAGACCAAATTTACTAGGAGGAAGTATTTTGTGGCGTGCTTTGTCGCGCTTCATTTCCTCTTTCAGATGCTCGTAAAGATCTCTTCTGTGATCAGAATTTGGCATATCTATGAAATCGATAACAATAATCCCTCCCATATCGCGGAGGCGAAGTTGTCTTGCGATTTCAGTAGCGGCCATTTTGTTCACTTTCAGTGCATGCTCTTTGTTGACAGCAGTTCCGGTGGTAATATTGTTACCGGAGTTCACATCAACTACGTGAAGGGCTTCTGTGTGTTCAATAACAAGATAGGCTCCTTTGGAACTCGGAATGTTAACGTGTTTTCCGAAGCTCTGTTTAAGCTGTTTTTCAACATTGTAATATTCCAGAAGTGGAATATGGGAATCATAAAACTGGACAATATTTTTCTTTTCAGGGGCAATTACTTCCACGTAATTTGTCATTTCATTCACCATTTGCTCATCATCGCAGATGATATTTACGAAATCCTGATTAAAATTGTCTCTTAAAATAGCTGAAGCTTTGTCTTCTTCGCTTAAAACTTTAGACGGAACTTTATTTCTCTGGATGTTTTTAAAAGTGCTTTCCCATTTCTGAACCAGCTGGTTCATGTCATTATGAAGGTCTGCTACTTTTTTTCCTTCCGCTACAGTTCTGATAATTACTCCGAAACCTTCAGGTTTTATACTGTCGATAAGAGTTCTTAATCTTTCTTTTTCCTCAAAGCTTCTGATCTTTTTGGAAATGGAAACTTTATTATCAAAAGGAATTAAAACCAGAAAACGCCCTGTTAATGAAATCTGGGTAGAAATTCTCGGGCCTTTTGTAGAAATTGGTTCTTTGGTAATTTGCAGTAGAACAACATCATCTTTAGCAATTACTTTGTCTACTGTTCCGTTTTTGTCTATTTCGGGTTGTATCTCGAAATTTTTTAAGCTCGAAGTGCTTTGTTTTTTAGAAATAGTGTCTTTTAAAAACTTTCTGTATGTAAGATACTGAGGTCCCAGATCCTGATAATGCAGAAATGCATCCTTATCATATCCAATGTTTACGAATGCTGCATTCAGATTGGGGGCTAGTTTTTTTACTTTTCCTATAAACAGATCTCCAACTATAAAATCGCTTTTGTCCTCTTGCTCATGAAGTTCACATAGTCTTCCGTCTTCCAGCAGTGCAATCTTTGTAAGATCATCTTCATGCGAAACTATTAGTTCTTTCTTCATTTTTAATAAGATAAAATTGTTAAGATTATAGGAAGTGGATGTTTTTCTAGATTAATTCATCTATTAAATATAAGGATTTTGAATGAAAACCATTATATGTTTATTAAAATAATATTTGGAAACCCTCCGCTTTCCGAGGAATCTTATAGTTGCAAACAAAAATATAGTTAGTGAACTTTAAGAATTTAAATCCACCAACTATATTATTATATTGTAAATCTCGAAAAGAGGAGATTATTTTTTCTTATGTCTGTTTGCTCTTCTTCTTTTCTTTCTTTTGTGAGTAGCAACCTTGTGTCTTTTTCTTTTCTTTCCGCTTGGCATAATTTTAATTTTTTAGTAACTAGTTAATATTCAGTTAATGTTCTTATTTTACTGCAACTTTAGTTTTTACTTTCTCTACAAAAGATTTTGAAGGTTTGAAAGCAGGAATGTTATGAGCAGGAATCTCAATTGCAGTGTTTTTAGAAATATTTCTTCCTGTTTTAGCAGCTCTTGTTTTAATGATAAAAGATCCAAAACCTCTTAGATAAACGTTATCCCCATTATACATAGAAGTTCTAATCTCCTGCATAAAAGCTTCTACAACTTTCTGTGTTTCATTCTTTTCTGTTCCCAACTTATTTGAGATGGTGTTTACCAATTCTGCCTTTGTCATTTCCTTATTTTAATTTTAAATTTTAGGTGTGCAAATTTAGTTAAAAAAATTGAATACTAGCAAATTAGTGGCAAAATATTTTTATTCAAAGAGTTGAGCTTTTAATGTATATACTATATTAAGGCGGGCTTGCAATAATTTAACAATAAAATAATGTAACGGGATAAAGATACAAAAAAATAATGAACAAAATTTAATAAATGCCCGTAGAAATAGGCTCTGGAGGGTTTTCTTACTTTTATTTAAAAATTAATGTGCCCTCATCCGGCTCCATCAGTTATCCGGAATTTAAGATGGTAAATACTCGCTCAGATTTTTTTTATAAACTGGAATTGTAATATCCATTTTCTACACAGAAACGGATCAGGTGAAGTTTAGTTTTTAGCCCAAGCTTTTCTGTAAGCCGGTTAATGTAAGTATCAATAGTTCTCGTACTCAGGTTGAGCTTTTCAGCAATTTCTTTATTACTGAAACCTTCATAGCAGAATCTCATAAGCTGTATTTCAGCGGGAGAAAGCTCTTCCTGTCCTTTTTTCTGTCTGTCCATATATTCCTGTACGGCAAGCGGCTGCTGTTCCCACTCTTTGGAGTAAGCCAGGTAATCAAAGTCATCGGAAGCAATACTTCCTTTAATAATATCCTTTATAATGGTGCTTTTTTTCTGACAGTAATAGATATTAGGAATCTTGGAAAGGATTTCCGCCATATCCTCCTGGTAGGTGCCGGAATAAGTGATAATCGGAGTTTCCGTATTGTTTTTTCTGATGTATTTGATGGCTTCAATTCCGCTTAATACCGGCATAAAAAGTTCTATGATGAACACGTCTTCCTGTCTTCTGTAAATTCTGTTGACAAGCTCATGTCCATTGTTACAGTCATTCAGAAGCATATAGAAAGGGTTTTCCATAAGTGTTTTGATCATTATTTTTTTAAAATAAAAATCACTGTCAGCAATAGAAAAACGCACGGTATTAGATAATATTTTACTCATTCTTAATATCGATTTGGCGAATGATATTCAAAATTTAGAGGTCTAATTTATGAAAAACTTATCAAAGAGGAAATTAATATTAATTTAATCAGGGTTTTCACGAAACAGGTTTGGGGAAATTACGTATTGCGCATAAATTTTTTTTTTTATATTTTCACAGGCCAAACAAATCGCAAATTATGTCTTCTAACAGGGAAAAAAAATTAAACAAATCTGACGTCAGAATAGGCATTTGGAAGTTTATTCTGTCTTTTGTCGTTTTGTCGGTTGTCTCTTTTTCGTGTTTATTTCTCTTCTTTAAGAGTTATGATATACAACGGGAAGGGATCAGCCGGGAAGCTGAAGCCTATAAAGAACTGATGCTTCGAAGTGACGTACTGAGAGACCACATTGATGATATTTACGACAAAATGAACCAGCTTAGCATTAATAAGGTGGAGAATGATGTATTCCTCAGAACCAGTATTATGGATAACGTGAGAGATGCTAAAAATATTATGGGTAAAGACAGTGCCCAAAGCTTTAAGCATTATGCTATACTGATGAAGCAGATTGTACCGATGATGACTTTAAAAGCCAAGATCATCGAAGTAGAGTACCAGAAGAAAACCGTCTTAAGGGATCTGGATGAATGTATGGGTAAAATAAAAGTGACCAACAACGAGCTTAGAAAAGACCCTACGAGAAATTTCACGGGAAGTAAAAGAAGAAGATAAAAAAGAAAAGCAATGCAAGGACAAATCACACTATCTAAAAAAGAAAGGCATTATCAGTTTTTTTATTTAATACTGATGCTTGTGACGGCGATGTTATTTTTGGGAGTCATCTTTTTAAAAGGATTTGTATCTCCCTTTTCTGATGAAGATGTAAGAGGAATTCAGAATTTGGAGCAGAAAGCTGAATTTGAGCAGCACCAAAAAGTGGTTATACCTATCATGGACAGTACTTATGCCATGATCACCAAGCTTACCAATGATGGCCCACAGCCTTTTGTGGAAAACAATATTCAGTTGGGCGTTAATGACCTTAACAGCTATTTTAACGGGACTGATGTAGTAGATATCCGAAAAGATGCCTATCCTCAGATCGCTAAATTCTATAAAATGTACTTTGATGACAAAAAAGTGATCTCAACAACATCAGAAGACATCAAGATTTTCCAGAAGCAGGTAGATGAATGCAGAATCGGATTTAAAGATAAGCAAAACAAGCTTTATCAGCGTGAGCAGGATCTGAAAGCAAGAATGCAGTAAGAAAAAAATACTAGGAACTTTATATAAAACACATCACAATTACTAACTATGAATTATTTTCAAAAGAACAAAAAGAACATTATTATTGGTGTAGTTGCTACTTTGCTCATTGCAGCACTTGTCGCACTATGGCTGCAGAAAAAGGTGATCCATTCTGCGGATGATATTGTTGGGGTGGTTTATCCGTCTTCACTGGCGGTAGGAGACACGCTTTTATTCGAAGATAAAACCCAATTTGCAAAAACCAAAAGATGGAATTTCGGAGACGGTACAACTTCAGACAAAAACAGCGGGATTCATTTCTATAATAAACCGGGATACTATCAGGTAAGTTTGATCGTTGACAATAAGTACACGAAATCTTTCCCTGTAATGGTGAGCGCAAGAAGCGTTCAGAAAGCAAAAGATACAGCAAAAAGTACGACTACTATCGAAGCGGCTTCTCAGGCTATGCAAAATGAAAATGTACCTTTCCGCGCCGTTTCTGAAGCAAAACAGTTTGCATGGAAATTCGGAGAAACAGGAAATACAGATTCTAAAGATAAGTTTACCTTCTACTCTTATAAAAAACCAGGGGATTACGTGGTAACTCTATATACCGAAGAAACTCAGGAGCCTATCTACCACCGTATCAAAATTCTTCCTGCTTATGATGCTCTTGCTGAAGAGGAAGTATCGGTAGAAGATTCTTATGCAAAAGTAGATAACGATTTTAAATATCACTTGCAGCAGATTGCGAACGGAAACAGCTTCAATATGCATTATAATTATCTGTTGAAAACCTATCTGTGTAACAATGAAAACACCGTTGTAAAGGTGAATGACAGCAAAGTGAATAACTTCTACATGTACTGTGCAGGGTTGCAGTTTGACAAAAATACAGTGATTCAGACTGTAAAAGTAAACCTGGATGATACACAAAACTGTGTAACTAAAGTAGAAATCAATCAAAGCAAATAATATCATCCGGTTTTACGGATGCGCCAATCATTAAAGATAAAATAGGATGAAAAATAAATTTCCTCTAGCAGCATATTATATAGGGTTATCAGTATTATTGACGAGTTGCCAGGTAAAGCTGCCGTCAAAGAAAACCCCGGAGCCGTCACAATACGGTCAGGTGGATGCTTCCCCTGTCGTAAACGGTTATCCTAAAAAGTCAGTTCCATGGATCGTTATTTCAGACAGATCCAGAAACACGGCTTATTTGGATAAAGATGACGAGAAATCTTACAAAGAAGTGAAATTTCTTGAGCCTTTAATGGTTTTAAAACATAGAGACGGAATGGTAAAGGTAGCAGAATATGTACCTGATGCTTTAATGAAAAAGGTTTCGTCAAAATCAATCAAAACATATGGCTGGATTCAGGAATCAGATCTCCTTCTTTGGAACAATGCCCTGAAAAGCGAAAAAACAGGTTATCCTGTAAGAGTTGCAGTAGTACCTAACAACAGCGAGGTGATCAGAAGCGCTGAAAGATACTATAAGAATGACTCTATCATGGTGTTCAACTCACCAAGCCTTATCGAAGCTGCGAATGTAAAAATTCCAAACGGACAAATTGTATATGTCTACAAACAGGCAGAAAATAACAAACGATTTTTAGTAGGTAAAAAACCTTCCATTGATATAGACAGCATTGGGAAAGGACTGTACGGATGGGTAAGTTCCAATGTGATTTCCAGCTGGGGAGAACGTTCCGCCATCAAACTGAAAAATACGACAGGAATTACAGACACCACTCTAGGAATTCATGAAGGACATCCTGGTGGTTCTGCTTCAGATGCAGAAAATAAAACAGCTATTCTTCTTACTGATGTTAACAAAAGAACACCGCTGGAGAACATCTTCCCGATAAATCTTCCACTGGAAGAAACACCTACTCTGGATACCAAAACAAAATATTTTACCAATATTTTAGATTACAGCAAAAACTTTGTATCAAATGTATTGGGAGAACCTATTTATTTTGACCGTTACAGAGAAATCACAGAAAAAGATAAAAATATCAATATTGTTTTTGCATTAGACGTAAGTGCAGCCAACACACCTTATGCACCTATTGTAAAATCATTACTACAGGATCTTCAGCTTAGATTCGAGAAGCCATCTTATTTCAGCAATGTTAAATATGGAGTGGTTTTATACAAAAACAACCCTTGCGGAAATAACGTTTCTGTATCGAACTTAAGTTCAGATTACAGCAAGATCACAATGTTTATTGATCAGAAAACGAATGAAATGAACTGCGCCAGCAATAACGGCTATCAGCCGGTAGGAGAGGCTCTTACTGCTGCAGGAAACCTTCTTTCCAATGTTGCAGATGAAACCAATATTGTGGTTACGGTAGGAACTTCTGCTAATCAAAGCGGCAATATGTACAGTGTAATCAGTTCATTAACGCAGGCTCAGGCAAGGCTGATTATGTTCCAGACCAGTGCAAGATCATCAGATAACTATAATGATTTTGTATTGATGGCAGAAAATATTGTGACCAATACAGCCAAAAACATTGCAGAACTTAAAAAACAAAAGATCATCAACCAAAATGATGTTTTAACCAAGAATAATTTCAGTTTGGTGGAAGGTGATGAAGGATTTTTCTCATTGGCTTATCCTAAACAGAGTATGTCTCAGGGATTCGTTATTTTCCCTAAAAAGGGGGATATTACGACTCCGGGGTTCCTGAAAAAATCTGTAGACAGTCTTATTTCTCAGGTTACCTTAGACAATCAGACTATTGATAAATCATTGAATGAATATTTCCATTCTTCAGTAGGAGCAGGAAGAACAGATGTTGATTTGAAATATAAATATCTGTATCCGGGACTTACCAATCCGGTTTCTGCAGGAATTGCAGCACAGCTGATTAACTATGGAAGCCCGTTCCTTGTGAAAGGATATATTCCAAAAGAGCTGAAAGATTTTACACCGGGAATAGAAAAAGGAATTCTTATTTCTGAATCTGAATATGATAACCTGAAAGCTTTCTACACTGAGGTCTACAAAAATACTCAGGCAGATCGTCCGGACTTTAATCAGGCAAGAGCAGTGAAAGAATATGTGAAACTGCTTAAGAAATATAATCCAACCATAAAATTCTTAGATAAAGGAGCGCTTTACGAATTGCCAATGTCTTACGCTATTGGGATGAGTACGGGATTCGATCTTTCTGAGGAAGAATTAATGGCTAAATATAAACTGAAAGGCTGGAAAAAATCTAAAATCGTTCCTAATGAGACGGTGAAGAATTATTTCCACCACTATAA
Source organism: Chryseobacterium sp. IT-36CA2 (assembly GCF_949767875.1). NCBI lineage: Bacteria > Pseudomonadati > Bacteroidota > Flavobacteriia > Flavobacteriales > Weeksellaceae > Chryseobacterium > Chryseobacterium sp. IT-36CA2. The sequence goes on from NZ_CATKPG010000002.1 coordinate 28,920, forward strand.
AAATTTAGCAGACAGATTGCTTGCCAACAGAAATAATCCTGCTGTAAAGATTCAGCAGAACGGGCAGACTTTTTACTGGCTGAATGAATATTTTACGCCATCAAGAATTCCGACAGAACAACCGGAATATACAAAGCATTAAGAATTCTTTTATGATATCAAAAGCAGAAGTATACACTTCTGCTTTTTTTGTAACAAACCAACCTTCAAAACCTTTCACCCTCCAACTCTCAAACCCTCCAACACCATACCTCATAATCGAATTATTTCTCCCCACAGTGTAAAAATATTTTTTATCTTAAAAAGGAGATTTAATTTAAAATGCTTTATTGATGGATGTTATGAAGTTGTTCTTAAATCCATTATCGTAGAATTACGACAAGAAGTCGTAGAACTACTACAATTTTTCAGATTTGTGCTGAAAAGTTTTTTTTAGCGGAAAAGAGCCTCTATATTTGTTCTACAATCACCGAATCACAAAATATTACTAACGATTAAAATTTATTAATCATGGCCGAAAGAAATTCAAGAGGAATCTTAAAATTCAACAATGGCGAAGGACAAAAGCTGTTAAAAATGAACTACAGCGTATCCAGATCTACAGACGTTTCAGGACGTGTAGCATCAGACCCTTCTAACGCACTGATCAAGGTTACAGTAGAAGCTACTGAAAAATCTGATATCCTGGAAAGCTTGTTAAATGGTAAATACAAGCCAACAGTAGGAGAAATTACATTCAATAAATCTCACGAAGAAGGAACACTGATCACTTTGAAATGGGAGAACGGATACGTAATTCAGCATCAGGTTGATTTCGATGCCATTGATAGTGACAGTATGCTGATCAGTTTTGTAGTAAGTGCAGAGACTATTGACTATGGTACTTCTCAGTTCGCAGGACTTTGGCCAACCAGCTAAATTTATACACATTATCAACATTCATAAGAAAAAAGACTGTCCCTATTTATGGCGGTCTTTTTTTGCCTGGATGAAACACTATCATGAGAATTTTATTGTATAACCTATTTGTATAATGTCTGTTATATAAAATATTGTTATCTTCAAAGACCAAACACAAACACAAAGAATATGAAAACCGAATCAAAGACAAAAGGATCTTTTTTCCGTCCATCACAGAATGCAGACGGAATATCCGAGAATCATCATGCAGGGATCAACCGGCTGGTAAAATTGTCACTGGTTGTGGAGGGAAAAATTATTAAATACTATAAACATTTTACTCTTAAACAAAAAGCAAGTCATCATCACGAATTCAGTCTTACCCTTGCTCACGATGCGCTGGGAGACAGACAAACCCATACCCTTGAAGAAGCCAATAAATTTTTAGGAAAACGCCTCACTGCTATTATTTCTTACAAGGATATTGAGAAAAGTCCTGAGAGAAATTTTGTGGGGATCATTACAAAAGTAGGATTCAGTCAGGAAAAAATGAGCCTTGGAAATATCGTACTTTCCGGATACAGTCCCACAATTTTGCTGGATGGGGCTCCTCATATCCAAAGTTTTGGAGGCGGACAATCTGTTAACATGGGAATCATTGCTGAAGAAGTAATCAAACAGGGAATTGATAAAGAAAGGTTCGATATTAGAGTAGATACAAATGATTATTCACAAATTATTTACAGCAGCCAATATAACGAAACCCATTATAATTATCTGGCGAGAATGGCAGAAGCGTATGGAGAACAATTCTATTATGATGGCGAAGTATTGCATTTCGGGAAGCTTCCGCCACAGAATAAGCCTATAAAACTCCTTTATGGAAGCAATGCAGATCATGTAAGGGTAGAACTGAAAGCTGTACATACCAGACCTCAATATTATGGCTACAACAGCAGTAAAAATGAAAAACTGACTTCAGGAGAAACTCCGGTAAATCATTTAAGTGATCTTGCCCGTACATCATACAGTCATAACGATAAAATATATAAAACTCCGGCCCTTCAGATGGCCCCGATTAAAGCTACTACTCATCTGGATGTAGAGCATTCGCAAAGAAGTACATCAGGAAGTGAAGCTGTCAATGTGTTTTCAGTTTCCGGATCTACAAGCGTTCCTTTTCTGCATCCGGGATGTATTGTTGATATTCATATGAGAAAACCGGATAGCAATGAAACTTCTTACTTTACCAAAGTAATGGTAACGGAAGCTGTTCACGAAATTGATACCATCGGACACTATACAGGAACTTTTGAATCTATTGCAGCAGATACGGGATTTCTTCCCAAACCGGAATTTACAATACCATCAGCACAGCCACAGATCGCAACTGTAATTTCTAATACTGACCCGGAAGGGCAGGGAAGAGTTCAGGTGAGATTCGACTGGCAGATGAATGATACCACGCATTTTGTAAGAGTAATGAGTCCTGATGCTGGGGGAACAGATCAGATTACTCAAAATCGTGGGTATGTAGCGATTCCTGAAATAGGAGATCAGGTGATGGTTAATTTCGTACACAGCCATCCGGACAGACCTTTCGTGATGGGAGGAATGTTTCATGGTGGAATTGGTCTTGGTGGAGGAGCAGACAACCGTGTAAAATCCATTCAAACAAGAAGTGGCCACAGAATCGTTTTCACTGAAGATGAAAGCATCATTATTACAGATAAGAGTGGCAATGAAATTCATTTGGATACCACAGGAAGTAATATTAATATCACAGCACCGGAAACTATGACGCTGAACTGTAAGAATATGAATATCAATGTGGGGGAGAATATGACGACAACAGTGGGAATGAATAAGTCTGATAGTATAGGATTAAATAACACAGAATCTGTTGGAGCAATGAAATTGACATCAGTAATTGGAAATGCGAGTACTTTTATTACAGGAAAATTAACAGAGATTATTGAAGGAGATGTACATAGTGAAACAAAAAAAGGGAAAACAGTGATTAATAGTGAGGAAGGAATTGAAACAAGTACAAATTCTTCTATCAATAAACATGCAAAAAGTAATATTGATAATAGGAGTGGTGAAAAAGGAAAAGCTCATTAATTATATAAACAATTAAGATGAGTAGGATAAGAATTGTAAAAGGAAAAATATATGAGGCTGTTGAAGGAAATCTTAGTTATTATTCTGAAACAGATATTATAGAAAACGCAAGTATCATATATAGTGAAAATAGTGATACCGAAATTCTTTATGGAGGGAATCCTGAAAAACCTCCTATGGCTGAAATCAATATTGCTGCAGATGCAGTAGTACATTTTCGCCCCATGAGAAATTGGAAGGGAAAAGAATATGGTTTTGATTGGATGCGTATAAAGGATACAGGTTTATTTGGTGATGACTTATATTCAGATTTAGTAGGTACATATGATAAATATCCATCAGCCGACCCTTCTGCAAGATTTACTACCTTACCTACTTTATTTACAGATCTTAAAAGAGAGTATAGCAATCCTGTTTATAGCATACCCTGGTTATTGAAGGATAGAAAACCCACTAATTATTATCCTTCTTGGATATGTGTTGAAAAAAATAAAAAAATCAAGCTATCTTTAAAAGTACATATAAAAGATAAGGAGAAACTTCCGACAGAATTGGTAATTGCTTACGATAAAACATTATGTGAGATCACGACAAGTTTAGGACAGGGTATTGAAAATGAAAAAAGTGATCCAACAAAAAATACACATTATGCAAAAATTGTAATCAAAAAAAATGAGAATTATAAATTAGAAGATGAAATAGAATTGAAAGTAATAAAAGATATTACCACTTCTGAAATTTTAAAAGTTTTTTGTGATGGGAATGAGGCTGGTTATTTAAAATTATATAATAACAAAGTGAAAAAGCTAAATGTAGTGTGTGTTAGGGTGAAAGCTAATATAGGAAATGGAGAAAATAAAGGTTCAATAAAAGGTAAAACTGAGTTAGAAAATTATTTAAAGCAATCTCTAATTAAAACAAATATAGTTGAAGAGGATTTAAATATCCTAACAAATATTGATAGTACACCAAATACAGATTTATCGTTATCTTCCATAAGTAATGGAAGTGGAATTAATGTTGCTGGAAATATTAGAGGTAAATCACTATATGATTACTTAGATGAAAAGTTAAAAGCTATGTTCCCAAATTTTGGAAGTGATGGTAAAGCAGATGGAACAGGTAAATATGATAAATTTTTGCGGCTTTATTTCTTTTCTGAAACAGCTTATTTAATTCATAATGGAACTACAATAGGTGTGGGAGGTATTGGAACTCCTATTGGGGCCGGACGAGGAACTATGTTTTCCGGAATCACAGATTCTGATATAGCCCACGAGGCGATGCATGCTATTGCATTAGGACATTCATTTGGGATACAAGAGAGCATATCTGCAATAACCCCTTACCTTTTTAAATATAAAAAGACAGAAAACGTTATGGATTATGCTCATTTAGACAATAAAGATAAATATTCCACTTGGAAATGGCAATGGGATAAATTGAGAAATTTTAATTTATTAACAGAATGATGAGAGAACAAATAATTAAATACTCTAAACAATCTGTTTTTTTTCTTCCGTTTATCTTTACTATAAATTGTTCAACATATAGACAGTTGGAAAAAAATATTGTTAGGACTGGTATTTTATCTAAAAATGATACTGTCATTGTTCAGTCGGCAACGAAATTTAAAGCTTCTCATTTGTTATGTGGGCAAGATGTTCAAGAAATATTAGATAATCAATCCTATTTTGGGAATATTAATGATGGTAAAACAATTGAAAATAAAAAATTAAATAGGATGTTGAAAGGTTTACATATAACGGTCTTATGGTCTGAACCTTATAATCCACTATATTATTTCATACAAAATAAAGTAATCAGCTTTAATCAGGCGAAATCTCAACGATTACTTAAAGAAAAAGAATTATTACAAATTAGGTATGCTGTTTATAGTAGTAAAAAAATGAGAATATATGTAATGCAAACAAATTGGAAAGACAAAAAAAGAAAAAAAATGGATTATTTTTTTTCTGATGAAAAAATTGACAGCATAAAAGCCTACGAATTTATTTTAAAATAAATAAAATAATGAGAATATACACCCAATTAATATACTGTTTCTTTCTATGCTTTATATTCTATCAATGCGATGCACAAAAAGAAACCTTGAATAAAAATAAATATGCCACACCTATGGACTCAATAACTGAAACATTAAACATTAATAACCCCAGATTATTGGAGACTAAAAAAGCACAAGGTCTTGTTGAACCATATTCTTCAAAATTTGATGTTGATATGACTGAAATACTAAGTGATGGTAGTACACAAACAACTATCGGAACCGTAGGATTGAGTTATAGTCAAAGAACATTATTACTGAAAGGATGGTTTGACTTTTATAAAGAATACTATCCAAACGGTAATATAAAGCTAAAAAGAATTTATAATAAAACTTCCAAAGGAGATTATGGGCTAATGTATGAGTTTGATGAAAATGGAAAACTCACTAAAACAACTAATTTTGATGAAGGTTGGAAGACTTCTTTTGAAGCTGTTATAGAAATTGCAAAAAAATATATTCAAAAATATAATTATAGAATTGATGTCTCAGCAAATGCTGTAATTAATACTGATCAACAGTGGAACAAACAATATGTGAAAATATGGAGAAAAGAAAATGATGGAAAAAAATATTGGCAGATAGGCCTGAATAAAGGTCATGATGATAATCCTGATGATAAAAAATGTGAACGAGTTGTAATTCTCGTGGATGACAGTTCTGAAAAAGTTTTAAAAAATGAACATTATTTTGACTGGTATAATCGCTTTTTTAAAGAATTATAAATGAACTCTAGAAAAAAAAACTTTTATAACCCATAATCATATTGTATAGATAAAGAAAAATAAACTAAGTAACCTCGAAACATTCATGAACAAAATCACAGATCACCTGAAATACCTTTCCAAACTGTCTGCAGCCTTCATCATCAATATATTGAAAATCTATGCGATTGGAGTCATTTCAACAATTATTGTACTCGTCCTGGGAATCTATATTTTATCAGAAAAGCTGGTGCCGTCTTTAGGGCACAGTGGTGCTGGAGGATTTTTGATAACTACTATTACTGCTAAACCTCTTTCAGCAAGCCTTTTCTATCTGCTGATTATTATTGCTCCGTTTTTTACATTTGTTTTTGCTACAAAATATGCGATGTCTGTAGTGATTAATAAACTGCTTCAGGACCATTCAAAAACTATTGTGGTTCCTTTTATTGATAAAGTTATATCAGTATTTAAAGCGAAACAGCCAACGGTAATCCGGACAAGTGCAGATTTTGCAATAGCTAAAGTAAAACTTCTGAATGAGTTTAAAAACAGTTCAGAAAATAAAATACTCAAAAAAATAATAGGATATGCCCTCGGCAAAATAAAATTTGATGAACTGAATCTGGGAGATGAAAACGCAGACTTCTCAGAAATTATTAAAAATACCTTGATTGAGAAATTATACGAACTAGCAGAACCGTCAACCATGTTATTCTATATCTACATAGGGCTTCAATGGTTCAGTTTGCTTTTATTATTTTTTTTGAATATTTAAAAGAAAATAGAGGCTAGAGTAACAATTGGGTAGCAAATGAATGCTCTGCAATCATGCTTAAAAGCAAAAAAATACGGTTGCTACTTCTCTAATTGAAGAATTAACTATCTTTATATCATTTAGAATAAAATAGTTAATTTTAGCTACACGAAAAAAATAAGTTTTGATTCCTTGGTAAAAAGGATAAAAACTGAGATTAAAATCATCAAATCTGAAGACACTATAACAGAACGCAAATATATTAATATAAGAAAATTATAAATGGGAGTACTAGTAACCAATGAAACCGTAAAGCAGCTATTTCACATTGCTCAGTCGATAGCGAAAGAAAACTATAATGGAACTTATGGAGGGCCGCACATTTTGCAGGCTCTGATGCATAAAGATATCGGACTCAATGAATTCCTGAAAAGTATAGATAAAGATCCCGGCTATTTCTACGAATGGGCAGACGTCCGCATTGAAGAATATCCAAAAACCAACCATCTTCCCGATGAAGTAGGACAGGATAATGCGATAGATACTCTTATTGAAGAAGCTGATGATATCCGTTTAAAATTAGGATTGGACGAGATTACTCCTATCTGTATCCTTACAGCTATTGTAAAACCACAGGTGGTATTCTCACTTCAACAGCTGAAGTCACTTCCGTTGAGAGAACATGAGATCTTCAACCTGTACAGAAAAGATACACCATTTACCGTTTCTGAAGACGGTGATTTTTCATCCTTATTTTCAAATAATGGTTCAGACTATTCAGACAGTTCATTTCCTTCCATCAAAAGCTATTGTGTAGACAGAACAGCACAGGCAAGAAAAGGAGATATCGAAAATATTATTGGTAGAGATAAAGAACTCAGAATGCTGGTTGAAATTCTTTGCCGAAGAAGTAAACCCAATGTCATCATCATCGGAGAGCCAGGAGTTGGGAAAACAGCTTTGGTAGAAGGATTTGCTACGGAAATCATCAAAGGAAACGTCCCTGAAATGCTTAAAAACGGTACCCTTTTAGAGCTGGATACCGGAGCACTATTAGCGGGAACCTCTTACAAAGGTGAAATTGAAGACCGCCTGAAAAAAGTAATCAATGAATGCAAGAAAATTGAAAAAGCCATTCTTTTCATTGATGAAATTCATACCCTTTTAGACCCGAAAGGAAGCATCGGAAACGTTGCCAATCTCCTGAAACCAGAGCTGGCCAGAGGTGAAATTACCGTAATCGGAGCTACAACTCAGGAAGAATACAGAAAAATTATAGAACCAGAACAGGCGTTCAACCGTCGTTTTGAAGTTTTGACTGTCCTTGAGCCGGATGAAAAGACGTGCGTGAAAATGATTGATGTCCTTCTTGATGGTTACAAAAAACACCACGGTATCGAAGTAGAAAAAACTTCCCTTCCGGAATGTGTACGTCTGGCAAAAAGATATGCAAAAGGTAAAAAATTGCCGGATGCGGCTATCGACTTATTAGACAGAACAATGGCTGCCATCAAAATGCTTGATGAGTTGTCAGAAAAAGAATTAAATAGCTGGAAAGAAAGCTACGATGCTATCTTAACAGAAGAATATGCAGACAGCAAAGATAAAGCTGATGAACTGATCTGGACTTACAACCTGCTAAGAGACAAAATAAGCCCGATCCTATGGGGATCATTGAGTGAGCAGCCTGCGATTGACAATTCTATGCCGGTAGAGCAGATTCAGAAAATCATTGAAGATACTTATGCAGAACTTTTACAGCATGCTGCAAAGAAAAGAGAAAAAGTAGATAGGCTGGAACTTGCAGCTGTAATGGCAGCAAAAACCAATATTCCGATCGGGAAAATCCAGGCTCAGGAAAAAGAAAAACTCCTGAATATGGAATCTCTTCTATTGAACAGAGTAGTAGGACAGGACCACGCATTAAAAATCCTTTCCGATGCTATTGTTGAAAACCGAAGCGGATTGAATAAACCCGGACAGCCTATCGGATCTTTCTTCCTTCTGGGACCTACCGGAACCGGTAAAACAGAGCTGGCAAAATCAATGGCAGAATTACTTTTCAACGATGAAAAGGCAATGGTACGCTTTGATATGTCGGAATTCAAAGAAGAACATTCCGCAGCATTGCTATACGGAGCGCCTCCGGGATATGTGGGATACGAAGAGGGAGGTATGCTTGTTAATAAAATCAGACAACAGCCTTATACCGTTGTTTTATTTGACGAAATTGAAAAGGCTCACCATTCTGTCTTTGACGTTTTTCTTCAAATTATGGACGAAGGAAAAGTTCATGACAAATTAGGTAAAGAGGGAGACTTCAGCAACGCATTGATTCTGTTTACCTCCAACATTGGAAGTGAAGAAATTGTAAAACAGTTTGAAGAAGGAAAAATTCCGGAATCATCTTCACTGATGCAGATTATGTCAAATTCAGGACGATTCAGACCAGAATTCTTAGCGAGAATTACAGAAATTATTCCTTTTGCCCCAATCACAGAATCCATTGCAGAAAGAATCTTTAATATTCAGTTGAAATCCCTTCATACTTCATTAACTAGATTAGGAATTGCCCTGAAAATAAGTGATGATGCCGTAAGAAATCTTGCATTAGGCGGATTCAGCAGTAAGTATGGGGCAAGGCAGATCTCTGGGGTAATTCGTGCACAACTTGCCAGGCCTATATCCAAAATGATCGTCAGAGAAGAAGTAAAATCCGGTCAGACCATTCATGTAGATTGGAATAAAGAAGAAGATAAAATTAGCTGGAAAGTAGATTAATGATGAAGAGAAAAGGCAGATCTGCAAATTTGTCTTTTTGCTCACAAATAAAATTACAATGAAAACAATTGTCAGAAATATCTTTACAGGTTTTCTATTATTAGGATCCGTTATCTTGATAAACGGACAGTTTCTTGCCGCCTCCGACACCTCGGAAAGCAGTGTGAAAAAGTATAAAGGCATCATTAATGCCAATAAAGATCTGGTAGAATTTATTGAACAGCTGCTGCTTCAGAAAGGACTTCCCAAACATTTGAGAAACTTGGCACTCATAGAATCCCATTTTGACAGGAATATTACCTCCGGAGCCGGTGCTGTTGGAGTCTGGCAGTTTATGACAGCGCATGCCAACCAGTACGGACTTACAGAACAGGGACGTACAGATCTTTATAAAAGCACAAAAACAGCTGCTATTTCTTTAAGTAATCTGTATAAAAAATATAATAACTGGGTAACCGTAGTAGCTGCTTATAACTGTGGTGAAGGAAATATTGCCAAAGCAATGCAGGCTGCAGGTTCGTCTCAATACCATGAGTTTTCCAAATACCTTCCCTTAGAAACCATTAATCATGTGAAGAAATACCTTAATGCATGCTATGCAACAGGAGAACTTCAGAGTGTATTAAATAACTATAATTCATCAAGAATCAATAAAGTTTTCTTTGAAGGAGACAGAAAAACAACTCAGGCAGCTCTTTCCGAAACAGAGATCAATGCCGGTTTCAGCTTAAAAGTTGTAGCAGATGAACTGAATATAGACGTAGATAAAATCCTTGCCTGGAATCCCGGAATTGTAGAAGAACTGCAGAAAAAAGGTGAAAGTTCTTTCTATCTTCCTGTTGATCTGATGCCTGATTTTCTGCTTAGAAAAAATAAGATATTGGTTCGTTCCATAAAAGAAGGAGTAAATACACAGACTCAACAGTAAAATAATCTCAGATTAAAATAAAAATGGCAATCAGTTTTTAACTGGTTGCCATTTTTATAGTAAAGAAATCATATTTCAATTGAATTTATTATAGGATTGTATATGATCAAATTCTCATTTTTTCTAAATTCTCATTCAGGTTGTATTAATTTTCAAATAATATATATTTTTTTCCTGAAAATTTAAATTCAATTTCATTTTATTATTTTCAATCTATGAGGCGTTATTAAGCTGTATTTGATGCCAATGTAATATCTGTGTAATACCTTGTTTTTCACCAGGTATTACCAGCGTACTACCTAGTTCTTCTTTATGTTTTGAGATGGAACATAACTTTGTATCCGAAAAAGAGATCCTGTGATTCCTTGATCAATTTAAAATATAAAACATAACAAAATGAAAAAAAAAAAACTTTACAATCTTAGCACTATTGTGTTTTGTGAGTGTATTTTCGCAAGTCGGTATTAATACAACTAATCCACAAGGCACTTTTCATGTTGACGGAGCAAAAGACAATGCCTCTACGGGTGCTCCTACAGTCTCTCAGCAGGCTAATGATTTTGTGGTGACATCTGCAGGCAACGTAGGAATTGGAACTGTTAGTCCGACTAATAAATTGGAAATCGTTTCAGGTACAGCAGGAACTTCCGGTCTTAAACTGACTAATTTGCCTTCTGCCGGGTATCTTGGTACTGATTCAAGTGGAAATGTTATTAATGTTAATTCTGCAAGTGTAGGAGTTGCAGTTACTAAACAAAAATTAACTCCAGCGAGTAACACTGTGGTAGTGACGAGTCAAAATGGATTATATTCTTTTAGATATAGTGGAAGTACAGCCGGAGGTTTTTGGCAATTTAAATATAACGGTTCTGGAAGTCGAGATGTTTCAACATTTATTCTTGAATACTGGGCCCCAACATCATATTCTGTCAATACAGGTAGCGGAACAATAACAGCAGGCGGAGGAACGGGTGGCTGGTATAATATTTCTGGAGGTAGCACTGTGGGAACGGCCAATGAATTGAATATCTTTAGAATATACGATCCTGCTGATGGGACGACTTATCGTTTCGAAGGAAATTTAATTAATGTGGGCACAGCTCCAGTTGTAGTAAACGAAGCTATGATTGTTGAACAATTCTAATGTTTCTATATTAAGCCTAAGGAAATGAATTAAATAATAGTACAAAAAGGAAGAACCTCTCAGAGATTCTTCCTTTTTTAGTATGAGAATTTAGTAATGTTTTTCTTTTTTTGAATTTGGGTGAAAGATTAATTTATGTTTAAAAATCTCATTTTGTTATTCTTTTTTCATTGAGTTAAAATCCTTGCCTGGAATCCCGGAATTGTGGAAGAACTGCAGAAAAAAGGTGAAAGTTCTTTCTATCTCCCTGTTGATCTGATGCCTGATTTTCTGCTTAGAAAAAATAAGATATTGGTTCGTTCCATAAAAGAAGGAGTAAATACACAGACTCAACAGTAAAATAATCTCAGATTAAAATAAAAATAGTATTTCAATTGAATTTATTATAGGATTATATATAATCAAATTCTCATTTTTTTTCTAAGTTCTCATTCTAATTGTATTAATTTTCAAATAACATGTAGTTTTTTTTCTGAAAATTTATATTCAATACCATTTTATTATTTTCAATCGATGATACATTATTAAGCCGTATATAATGCTTGTGTAATACCAATATAATATCTATGTAATACCCATGTAATATCATGTAGTATTTATGTAGTATTTGATTTTTTTTTTGCTTTGAGACGGAGCATAACTTTGTATCCGAAAAAGAGATCCTGTGATTCCTTGATCAATTTTAAAATATAAAAACATAATAAAATGACAAAAAAAAACTTTACAATCTTAGCATTGTTGTCTTTCGTTAGTGTATTTTCCCAAGTTGGTATTAATACAACTAATCCACAAGGCTCTTTTCATATTGACGGAGCAAAAGACAATGCCTCTACGGGAGTTCCTACAGTCTCTCAGCAGGCTAATGATTTTGTGGTGACATCTGCAGGCAATGCAGGAATTGGAACCGTTAGTCCAACTAATAAATTGGAAATCGTTTCAAGTACAGCAGGAACTTCCGGTCTTAAATTGACTAATCTGCCCGCTGCTTCTTATATTGGTACAGATGCAAACGGAAATGTTATAGATGTGAATTCTGCAAGTGTAGGAGTTTCGGTTGTTAAACAAAAATTAGTTACAGCTAATAGCAGTGTTGAATTAACTACTCAAAATGGATTATATAGTTTTAGATATAATGGAACTTCAACTGGGCAAAGTTGGCAAATTAAATTTTTGGGCTCTGGAACTAGACCTTTGTCAGTATTCGTTATTGAATACTGGACTCCTACAGCATACAGTATTTCTACAGGTTCGGGAACATTAGCTTCAGGAACTTGGACTAATATTTATGGAAGTACAAATGTGGGAACAGTAAATGAATTGAATATATTTAGAATATATGATACTACTGATGGAACAACTTATCGTTTCGAAGGAAATTTAATATCAGTTAGTGGAGTGACAAAAGAAGCTATGATTGTTGAACAATTCTAATGTTTCTATACCAAGCCTAAAGAAAATAAATTGAATTAAAATATTAAAAGGAAGAATCTCTCAGAGATTCTTCCTTTTTACAGTATAACTCTGCAATGTTTTCTGGTATTTGAGATTTTGTTAAAGCATACTAATTTTATACTAAAGAAATCTTAATATTTCTCATTTTAGTGGAAAATTATTGTTTTTATTGTTCTTTTTCAATGAGATAAAATCGTTTATCAATCATATTTTCAATAGGTTTGTTAAATCCATTGTCGTAGAATTACGACAAGAAATCGTAGAATTACTACAATTTTTCAGATTTCCATTCAAAAGCTTTTTTTAGCAGAAAAGAGCCTCTATCTTTGCTATAGAATCACCGAATCACAAAATAATAACGATCAAAATTTACAATCATGGCAGAAAGAAATTCAAGAGGAATCTTAAAATTCAACAATGGTGAAGGACAGAAGCTGTTAAAAATGAATTACAGCGTATCCAGATCTACAGACGTTTCAGGACGTGTAGCATCAGATCCTTCTAATGCATTAATCAAAGTAACAGTAGAAGCTACTGAAAAATCAGACATCCTTGAAAGCTTGTTAAACGGTAAATACAAACCGACTGTAGGAGAAATCACATTCAACAAATCCCACGAAGAAGGAACATTAATCACCTTAAAATGGGAGAATGGATATGTAATCCAACACGAAGTAGACTTTGATGCTATTGACAGCAACAGTATGCTGATCAGCTTCGTAATAAGTGCTGAAACTATCGATTACGGTACTTCTCAGTTCGCTGGGCTATGGCCTTCAGCAGGTAAATAAGCCTATTCATCATCTTAGTAAAAATAAAATTGGTACAGAACAGTACACTCATTTGGGTATACTGTTCTGTTTTTTTATGATATCCCAACCTGTTCAATTGAACTGTGAAAAATTATTGACTTTTTGTTTTCTTTTATAATGCTTTTTTAATATGTTATTTCTCTTTGTAGTGTAATAATTAGTGGGTTTTTATGAATTAATATGAAGATTTAAAATATTTATTTATAGTACATTATGTTTTATTTTAAATCTTTTGTCGTAGAATTACGACATGAAATCGTAGAACTACTACACTTTTTCAGATTTCCATTTAAAAGCTTTTTTTTCAAAATCAAGGAGGCTATCTTTGTTATATAATTATTGAATTACAATTTATTACTAACGATTAAAAATTTACAATCATGGCAGAAAGAAACTCAAGAGGAATCTTAAAATTCAACAACGGTGAAGGACAGAAACTGTTAAAAATGAACTACAGCGTATCAAGATCTACAGATGTTTCAGGACGTGTAGCATCAGATCCTTCTAATGCATTAATCAAGGTTACAGTAGAAGCTACTGAAAAGTCAGACATCCTTGAAAGCTTATTAAACGGTAAATATAAGCCGACTGTAGGAGAAATTGTTTTCAACAAATCTCACGAAGAAGGAACATTAATTACTTTGAAATGGGAAAACGGATATGTTATCCAGCATGAGGTAGACTTCGATGCAGTAGATAGCAACAGTATGCTGATCAGCTTCGTAATAAGTGCTGAAACCATCGACTACGGTACTTCTCAATTCGCTGGACTATGGCCTTCAGCAGGTAAATAATCCAATACAACTTAAATAAAAAAGAAACAGTATACCTTTTGGTATGCTGTTTTGTTTTTATAAAAAGTAGTCACTAAAAAGCAGTCTCCTTATCTCTCAACCCCGCATCCCGAAACCGCGCAACTCATATCCCGTATCCCACAATTCAATATCCCGAATCCCTTCTCCAAACTGCCAACTTTTACTCCTATTTTCATATATTTGTTCATTATTCAAAATATGGACGCAACAAAAGATAAAAGGCTGTTTCTCATCGATGCCTATGCGATGATTTTCAGAGGATACTACGCATTAATCAGGAATCCAAGGCTTACCAGCAAAGGACTGGATACTTCTGCCATCTTTGGTTTTACCAACTCTTTAATCGAACTGATCAGAAGAGAAAAGCCTACCCATCTGGCAGTCGTTTTTGATGTAGGGCAGGCGAGTGTAAGAACTGATGATTATTCAGAATACAAAGCCAATAGAAGTGAAACTCCTGAAGCGATCAAAATTGCGGTTCCATACATCCATAAAATTCTGGAAGCAATGCATATTCCACGCCTGGGTGTAGAAGGATATGAAGCTGATGATATTATTGGGACTATTGCATGCAAAGCAGAGAAAGAGGGCTATACCACTTTCATGGTAACTCCGGATAAAGATTTTGCACAGCTGGTTACCGATAAAATTAAAATTTATAAACCAGGATTAAAAGGTGGGGATATCGAGATTCTTGGAGTAGATGAGGTAAAAGCAAAATACGAAATTGAAGACCCGAAACAGGTTATTGATTTCCTTGCTATGATGGGAGATGCGGTGGATAATATTCCCGGCCTGGAAGGAGTAGGGGAGAAAACGGCGATGAAATTTCTGAAAGAATTCGGAAACATCGAAACTTTATTGGCCAATACAGATAAACTGAAAGGAAAGCTGAAGGAAAAAGTAGAAGCTTCCGCAGAACGTGGTATTTTGTCTAAAAAATTAGCAACCATTATCTGTGATGCTCCTGTAGAATTCCATCAGGAACAATACGACCTTGAAACTCCGGATTTTGAAAAAGTAAAAGAGGTTTTTGATGAAATAGAATTTAGAAGACTGTACGAAAATCTTTACAGAGCTTTTGCTCCTGCCACCACCCAAACTGTAGCGGTAGAAGCAGAAGCAAAAGAGAAGCAGGCTCCTGCAGTAGCTGAAGTAAAGGGACAGGTAATGCAGCTTGATCTTTTTGCCAATTTTGAAGAATTGGAACAGGCTACTTCTACAAAATCTACCATTGAGAATAATGATCATCTTTATCAGTATATTGACAATCCTAAGGCTCAAAAAAAATTAGTAGATAATTTATTACAGCAAAAGGTAGTTTGTTTTGATACAGAAACAACCTCATTAAATGAACTGGAAGCAGAATTGGTAGGAATGAGTTTCTCTTATAAAAAAGGACTTGCCTATTACATTCCTCTTTCTGAAAAGAGAGAGGAAGTACTGCAGACATTGGAGATTTTCAGACCGTTTTTCGAAAAAGATGACCTGTTGAAAATTGCTCACAATCTTAAATACGATTATAAAGTTTTAAAACAATACGACATCACTGTGAAAGGAGCAATGTTTGATACCATGATTGCCCACTACCTGCTGAATCCGGACGGAAGACACGGGATGGACTACCTTTCAGAAGTGTACCTGAACTACAAACCGGTATCTATTGAAACAATTATTGGGAAGAAAGGTAAGAAACAAGGCAGCTTCAGAGATGCAGATGTGAGAACACAGACAGATTATGCTGCAGAAGATGCCGATGTAACTTTCCAGTTGTATGAACTTTTTGCACCACAGCTGAAAAAAGAAAATCTGGAGGAACTTTTCTTTAACATTGAAATGCCACTGATGGAAGTTTTAGCAAAAATGGAATTGGCAGGGATTTCTTTGGATGAAAAATGGCTGGCACAGGAAAGTGTTGATCTTGAAAACGATCTGAAACAGCTGGAAACGAAGATTTTTGAACTTTCAGAAGAAGAATTCAACATGAATTCCCCTAAACAACTGGGAGAAATTCTGTTTGAAAAATTACAATTGGATCCGAAAGCTAAGAAAACAAAAACAGGACAATATGCAACTTCAGAAGATGTTCTTCAGAAGTTAGCTTTAAAGCATGAGATCATCAAATATATTCTTGAATACAGAACGTATCAGAAATTAAAATCAACCTATGTAGACGCTTTACCTTCACAGATTGACAAAGAAGATAACAGAGTACATACTAATTTCTCGCAGACTACTGCTGCTACAGGCCGTTTAGCGAGTGTAAATCCGAACCTGCAGAATATTCCGATCCGTACGGTGAGAGGACAGCAGATTCGTGGAGCGTTTGTTTCCGGCGAAGGGAAAAAGATTATTTCTGCCGATTATTCTCAAATTGAACTTCGTTTGATTGCTGAAATTTCAGGAGAAGATAATATGATCAAAGCTTTCCAGGATGGGGAAGATATCCACGCTTCCACAGCTGCGAAACTCTTTAAAATTCCTTTGGATGAGGTTTCAAAAACTCAGAGAAGTCAGGCTAAGACCGTAAACTTCGGGATTATCTACGGACAAGGAGCTTTTGCTTTGGCTGAACAAACCGGACTATCCCGTACAGAAGCCAAGCAGATGATTGAAGCCTATTTCGAAACCTATCCGAAACTGAAAGAATATATGGCAGAGCAGGTGAACAAAGCACGCCAGCTAGGGTATGTAGAAACTATTTTAGGAAGAAAACGTCATTTGAAAGATATCAATTCTAACAATTTCGTGGTAAGAGGTCATGCGGAAAGGAATGCCGTAAATGCACCGGTTCAGGGAAGTGCCGCAGATGTTGTGAAGCTTGCCATGATCAAAATAGACAGGGAAATCAGTGAACAACAGCTAAAAACAAAAATGCTGCTTCAGGTACATGACGAATTGATATTCGAATCTCCTGTAGATGAGATTGATGCCGCTTCAAAACTGATCAAAACAGAAATGGAAAGTGCCTTAAAGACACAGGTACCGTTATTGGTGGAAATTGGAGTGGGAGACAACTGGTTAGAAGCCCATTAATAAATACGATTTATTTTTAACGGTATAAAAAAACTTCCGTCTTTTGGGCGGAAGTTTTTTGTTTATTTTACCTGTCGATATTAAATATCGTATTCTATCTCACCCACATAATGCAGTGCAAAATCATCATTTTCTACAGAGATAGGATTAGGAATCACAAATCTTGTTGCGAAAATGATAGCATTCACCGGAGTATCCAGACTTAATTCATTCAGTTTTCTTTCCAGAATCGGAAGCCATTGGTCAGCATAAGAATATTCTGCGAATTTGTCATAAAGACTAAGACTTTCATCCTCGAAGCCAAATTCTATAAAATCATCGTCAAACCACTTGATGTTCTGAGATTCTGCAAACTTGGAAACATACTGATCGTCAGTTTCTTCCTCTATATAATAATTTTCATCCTCTTCTACGAAACTGTAAAAATCTTCTTCATTCTTGAAATATCCTAACCAGAAGTGTGAAATTTCTTTATCCATAATACTATTTTTTATTCTAATCTTTTTGATTGTTTACTTATATCGATGACTTTTTCAAGTCGGGAAAGTCTTGTTTTTTCCTGTTTGGCGCTTGTGATCCAGTGGATAATCACCTTTTTGTAGGATGGAGCCTGACTTTCAAAAAAATCCCAGGCAGCAGGGTTATCCATAAACTGTTTCTGATAGACCGGATCAAGAGAAACATCTGCTTTTTCATGAGAATAAATTCCGGATTTGTCCTCTTTTCTGAAATCAAATGCCTTTTGACCAGCAGAAGTCATCAGTCCAGTTTTCGTAAGCTCCTCAACCTTTTTTATATTGATTTTGCTCCAGATACTCGATGACTTTCTTGGCGTGAAGCGTATAGAATAACTTTCGTGATCTATCGACTTTCTTACGCCATCTATCCAGCCAAAGCACAGAGCCTGATCTACAGATTCAGACCAGCTCATAGAAGGTTTTCCACTTCCGGTTTTGTAGAACCCTGTTAAGAGCTCCTTCTCATCTTCGTGGTGCTTCTCAAGCCATTCTCTGAATTCTTCTTTTGTTGAAAAAAATGTAGGTTTCATAACTCCTGTACTTGCCTTTTCCATTTAATCTGTAATATTACGAAAGTTTTTCAGTCCAATAAAATCTTCTTGCCCTAAACAAAGTTCATTGATCGCTTTACAGATGGATTTTTTGTCGTAATTTTATTCTACGCTTAAATTGAAAAAAATGGATTTTCTTCAGGACCATTATGCTGTTAAAAATGAATTACTACTCATCCTTATTTCCGTTATTTTAGGACTGTTCATTGGTGCTGAACGTGAATACCGTAATAAATCTGCGGGGCTTAGAACCTTTATTCTGGTTTGTTTCGGAGCCTGTCTGTTTACCATACTTTCCATCAAAATAGGAGTGGCCAATCCGGATCGTTTGGCAGCCAATATCATTACCGGAATCGGATTTCTGGGTGCAGGTGTTATTTTTAAAGGAGATAATAAAATTGAAGGGATTACCACTGCAACCACCATTTGGGCAACTGCTTCCATAGGAATGGCGGTAGGTTCCGGATATGTGTATATTGCCATGTTGGGAACCGCTTTGGTGTTAATTATATTGAGTGCTTTAACTTATTTGCAGAGTTTTATTGACAATTATAATAAAATAAGGGAATATAGAATAGCAGTTATCAACTCAGCAGATATTAAATATTGTGAGAATATTTTTAAAGAAAATCGTTTAGCCTATCTGATGATCAGACAGCAGTATTCACAGGAAGGTTTTACAGTGATCTGGAGAGTTACAGGAAAAATTAGCCATCATGAAGGATTAACCAGACGTTTGGTAGATGATCCGAAAATCAAAGCCTATCAGTTTTAGATAAGATATAAGCAAAAAATAAAGGCCGAAGCCTTTATTTTTATTTTTTCTTGAATACATAAAGATCCTTGTTGGGACCGTCAATTTCTTTTCCTTCCATATCCAGCTGGATCAGAATATTCTCACCCACTTTATATTTATAGTTGGCAGATTTTCCTTTTAAAGTAATCATGCTTCCTGTAGCATCCCATGCAAAGGTTCCTTTATCCTGGTTCTTTGAATTTCTGTCAAGATATTCTTCACTAATGCTGAATGTTTTATCATCATTCAATGTTAAAGAAGTCTTGATTCCCGGACAGTCAGCACACGGAACCGTCGCTTCATAAGTACCTGCCCAATCCAATGAGTTTTCAGAAGTGTCACCTGCTGCCGTAGGAGTTGCTTTAGTGATACTGTCTGTGGCGGCAGGTTGTACGGCAGTCACAGAATCTGTTGCTGTAGCAGTTGTTTCAGTTGTTTCTTTTTTAGTACATGAAGCAAGAAATAGAACTGACACCATTCCCAACATGAGCATTTTGCTTTTCATCATAATAATTAATTTAAGTATGTTTTTTAGTAATAAAGTTACTTCCAATCAACAAAAACTGAGCCAGAGGGAAGGGATAGAATGAGTGAATGATGAATAGTGAATATGGTCAATTCGCTTCGCTTGTCAATTTTTAATGAATTTACAACAAACCTGGAAGTGCCATATGATCATAAAATTCACCATTCCCTTGCGAAGCATAATTTACTATAGGCTATTCATCTTTTTAAAAATAGCCTCATAATAACTTTTCCGCGTATTTTATAAAGCCTATTCCTATTTTTCTTTGTAAATTGGGGCAAAATTTTGATTATGACAAAAAAGATACTTTTATCTGTATTTCTTTTGCCTGCTGCAATGGCATTTGCACAACAATATGGCGGAATGTGGATCCCTACAGAGCTGAATGAAAAGGAAATGAAGGATTTGGGAATGAAGATCTCTGCAAAGGATATTTTCAACCCTCAGAAACCAAGCATTAAAGATGCGGTAGTACAGTTTAATGGCGGATGTACTGCGGAAATTATTTCGCCTAAAGGATTGCTTTTAACAAACCACCATTGTGGTTTCAGCCAGATTCAGGCGCATTCTACCGTTCAGAATGATCTTCTTTCTAACGGTTTTTGGGCAAAAAATACAGCAGGGGAACTTGTTAACCCGGGATTAAAAGTAGATTTTATTGTAGATATAAAAGAAGCTACTGATCAGATTTTAGAAGGTACGGACAATCTTACAGAACCGGAACTGACTAAAAAGATCAACAATAATATTGAGGTTTACAAAAACGCTCAGAAAATTGAATCTTACCAGTCTATCATGGTAAAGCCTATGTATTATGGAAACAAATACTATGCTTACACCATCGAAACATATAAAGATATCCGTCTTGTAGGCGCTCCGCCTCAAAGCATTGGGAAATTCGGAAGTGATACAGACAACTGGGTTTGGCCAAGAC
The DNA here is from genome assembly GCF_949767875.1 of Chryseobacterium sp. IT-36CA2. NCBI lineage: Bacteria > Pseudomonadati > Bacteroidota > Flavobacteriia > Flavobacteriales > Weeksellaceae > Chryseobacterium > Chryseobacterium sp. IT-36CA2. The sequence goes on from NZ_CATKPG010000002.1 coordinate 49,766, forward strand.
ATACCGGAGATTTCTCCATGTTCAGAATCTATGCAGACAAGAACAACAGACCTGCGGAATATTCAAAAGACAACGTACCTTACGTTCCAAAACATTACTTACCGGTTTCTATCAAAGATAAAAATGAAAACGATTTTACTTTTGTATTCGGATTCCCGGGGAAAACTACGGAATATCTTCCTGCAGTTGGTGTAGAGAAAATCATGAAGGATATTGATCCTGCTAGAATTGCGGTACGTGATGTAGCTTTGAAAACATTAGACGAAAAAATGCGTGCTGACAATGAAACTCGTATTAAATATGCTTCAAAATATGCTTCTGTAGCCAACTACTGGAAAAAATGGATCGGTGAAGTGGAAGGATTGAAAAAATCCAATGCGGTAGAAAAGAAAGTAATGTATGAAGGTTCTTTGGTGGCTAAAAACCCGGAGATCAAAACTACTTTGGATCAGCTGAATAAACTGTACAATGATCAGGCTCCTTACGCATTAAACAATGCTTACTACACTGAAGTGGTGAAAAACGCTGAGACTTTAAAGCTTGCCGGTGATTATTATGATTTCATAGCTTCTGTAGAAGCTGGAAGAATGGATGAGAAAGAACTTACCAAGTTAAAAACGAAACTAACCTCTTTCTACAAAGATTACAGTGCAGAACTTGATGCTAAAGTAACAGCAAAACTATTGGCTTTATACGCTAACAAAACAGCACCACAGTTTTTACCGGCAGGATTCAACAAATATAAAGATGAGAATGCCAATATTCCTGTAATCGAAGATATGTCTAAAAACTCTGTTATTACAGGAAGAACTGCTGTAAACGGAGGAGCGTTAACAACAGATATTGACAAAGCTTTTTCTAATCAGGATAAATTAATCAAAACGTTAAAGAAAGATCCAATTTACCAATTATATGTTTCCATGAAAGAAACGTATATGAAAACTGCAGATCCTCAGTATACTTCAATGCAGGCAAAAATTGATGCTTTGCAGAAAAAGTTCATGGCACAGCAGATGCAGACGGATAAGGACAGAAAATTCTTCCCGGATGCCAACTCAACACTTCGTGTGACATATGGTAAAGTAAAAGGTTCTACTCCTAGAGATGCTGTTTCTTATGGATACCAGACTCACCTTGCAGGGGTAATGGAGAAATACGTTCCTGGAGATTATGAATTCGATGTTCCAAAGAGACTGATTGATCTTTACAACAAAAAAGACTTCGGAATCTATAAAGATAAAACAGGTGATGTTCCTGTAGGATTCACTGCTACCAACCATACTACAGGAGGAAACTCAGGAAGCCCTGCTCTTGATGCCAACGGAAATCTTGTAGGATTAAATTTTGACAGACAATGGGAGGGAACGATGAGTGATATCAACTATGATCCGCGTTTCAGCAGAAATATCATGGTAGATACAAAATATATCCTTTTCATTATCGATAAGTTCGCAGACTCCAGATGGCTTGTTGATGAAATGAAGATTATAAAATAATTTTTAAAAGTTATACCTTTAAGAATCTATTTGAATTGAGTTTTGAATAGATTCTTTTTTATTTTAAACAAGATGAAAGACAGGATCATCAATGCTTTGGCAGCTTTCGAATCTGAGAATATCGGGAAATCTTTTCCGCTAGATTACTGTTTACCACTTTATCACAGTGTTTCAGACAAAGAACTTTCCCATATAAAACATGTAATCCGTTATAAAACTACCAAACAGTTTGAAGACGATCTTGATCATCTGTCAAAGAATTTTCAGTTTGTAGACTGGCAGGAGTTCAAAGAATTTACTTCTGGGAATTTTAAACCTAAGAAAAAGATTGCTTTATTAACTTTTGATGATGGTTTTAGAGAGTTTTATCATGTTGCAGCTCCCATTTTGGAACAAAAGGGAATTTATGCCTGTAATTTTATAAATCCGGCTTTCATAGACAATGAAGAGATGATGTTCAGATGTAAAGCAAGCCTTCTTGCAGATGCTGTTGAGAAAAAGAAAGCCATAGATCCGGAAGTTTATCGTATACTTTCTCTGGACAGTCATGTTGAGAAAGGTATTTTACAAAAGAAAATTTTATCAGTCAACTATCAAGGAAAAGATACTTTGGACTGGCTTGCAGAAAAACTTGAGGTAGATTTTAAAGCATATTCAAAAGAACATCGGCCTTATTTAAGCACAGAAGAATTAAAAGAACTTACCCGTAAAGGTTTCGGAATTTCTTCGCACAGTTGGGATCACCCGAAATATGGAGAACTATCCTTGAACGAACAGATGAAAACAACAGGCAGAACCTTTGCTTATTTAAAAGAAAATGGGTTTCTGTATGAAAGTTTTGCATTTCCTTTTACCGATTTTGAGGTTAAGAAGGATTTTTTTGATGAGCTTTTTAAAAATGAAGAAATATATTGCAGTTTCGGATGCGCAGGCGTAAAATTGGATAGCGTACAAAGAAATTTCCAGAGGATTCCCATGGAAATGGGGGAGAGCGGTGCACAGATTCTGAAAAAAGAAATCGCTTATTTCAGACTGAAAAAACTGATCAATAAAAATACGATTATTAGAGAATGATAACGCTGAAAACATTCAACAGAAAAGAACTGGAAGATTTTATATCATCCGGAACTTTCCAGCAATATGATTTTCTCCCGATTACAAGGCATCGGGCTTTATCCCACATAAAAAATCCAAAGGCTGCAGATGAAGATATCCTTCTTATTCTTGCTTTTGATGAAGAAAAACTGATCGGCTATGTAGGGTGTTTCCCGGATTCTTTCATGATTGACGGTAAAGAAATCCGCTATGCATGGCTGAGCACTTTATATGTAAACCCCGAATACAGAAAAAAAAGACCAGCAAAGGCTCTGTTGAAAAAAGTTTTTGAAGAATACGAAGGCAAAATTGCCATTACAGAATTTACCAAAGAAGCAGAAGCTTTATATAATATTATGGGTGTTTTTGAATATGTCTTTCCTAAAGAAGGGAAAAGATATTATTTTAAAACCGATGCAGCCAAAATAATTCCAGAAAAAAAACCGGAAACCCAACCATTGAAACCCATTTTTCAGGCGTTGGATGCTGCTGCTAATTTATTGATATCAATAAAGAACTTTCCTATAAAGAAGCCAAATTTCAAATATGAAATGCTTGATCGTATAGATAAAGAAAGTGCTGATTTCATCAATGAATTTTCAGGAGTACGCAACGCAGACGAAATCAATACTTTTATAGATCATCCATGGGTTTTAGAAGGCAAAAAAGATGAAAGATATTTATTTTCAAGCTTTGCAGGTACTTTTAAATATTCCTGGATCAAGATTTTTGACCAAAATAATACACTCAAAGCCTGCCTTCTATTACAACTTCGAGACGGGTATCTTAAAATTCCTTACCTCTTTTCAAATACTGATGTAGATGAGGTTGTCCGGTTTCTCAATTATTTCATTGTGAATAATAAGATAAAAGGTTTTACAAGCTATCAAACCCAACTGAACAAGGCCATACAACAATCAAAAGTATTTTCTCATATCTATGAACGGGATTTCAATAGAGAATATCTATTTCATAAAGACTTATTGGAACTGCTTCCGAAGAACTTTAATCCCAATTACCAGGATGGTGACGGTGATTGTATGATGACGTAAAAATTATGAATTATAAATGATGAGTTATGAATAATCATTCATCAATTATCATTGATCATTTATAAAACAACAAACCGCCCGATAGTTCTATCGGGCGGTTTGTTGTTTTAATGTCCAAAAATATCTTTCAGACTTACTTCTTTAAATGTCCCCATTTTATTGACAGCATTCATATCCAGATTTTCTTTTTTACCGAGAATGGCTGTATTGAAATGAACAGATTGGATTCTTGTTTTATAAAATTCTTTCAGATCTTCAAATTTCAGATTCTGGATCTGATCATAGATATCTTTTCTAAAATCGTGATAGATATTGAGTTTCTTCAGATTCAACGTATTGAAAAATACATTTTCGCGGCTTACTCTTGTAGAAGCAATCTGTTTAAGAGCTGCGTTTCTGGCATTTTCAAACTGAATAGGTACTTCAGGAAGTTCTTCCATCAACTCATTAAGAGTGTCAACAGCAATCATAAGCTTATCAGGCTGTGTTCCGATATAAGTGGTAACGTAATCAGGGTGCTTCAATTCTGAATTGGCAGCATAGGAAACATAGGCAGAATAAGCAAGACTTTTGCTCTCACGCATTTCCTGGAAAACAATGGAAGATAATCCTCTTCCAAAATATTCATTGAACACATTTACCTTACCAAAATATTGTGGATCTACTTCATTTCCTTTTCCGATCTTACTCATTTCCACCTGAACCATATCATAACCAACGAAATAAACATTTCCACCCGTATCAGGTTCAGGATATTGTTTCGCTTCAGGGATTATAACGCTTTCTGTTTCAATATATTTATCAATGTATCCATTGAAATGTTCAAAGTTTTTTCCATAAAAGAAGATCTGGTAAGGAGCTTTAAACAAATTTTTCATTCTGTCGGTAAATACTTCTGCGGTACTGCTTTCCAGTTCTTCTTTAGAAATAACATTGGTAAAACGTGATGTACTGCCCAATTTTGTATAATTGGTAAGGGCAGTCATGATACGGTTTTTATCCTTTTTAATCGCCTGGCGGTTTTCTATAACACTTTTCACAAACTGGCTGTAGATATCGTCGTCAGGCTTTACATCAGTCATCCAATGCTGAAGAAGAATAATTCCTTTTTCTATATTCTCTTCCAACCCGCTTAAGGTAATGGTCAGCTGGTCATGAGTTGTTTTAAAATCATTAGTAACCCCGATTTTAAAAAATTCCTTTTTTAAATCTTCAGGAGAAAATTGATCTGTCCCTAAATACTGAAGCAACTGGGTTGAAATGGCCAGGTCTCTGTCATTATCACTTCCAAAAGGAAAAATAAAATGAACCTGAGCGATATCGTTGTATTTATTTTTAACAAAGCTCAGTTTCTTTCCTTTTACATCAACAGTAGTAATTGCTTTCTCATAGTCGATGAACTCCGGCTGTATATCTTCAGTTTTATCAGATAAAATTTCCGTTAAAAATTTCGACTGACTATCACGATTGATTTTAATAGGAGTAATCCCGGGATTTTCAACTCTGATCAATCTGTCGTTGACCCCTTTTTCCTTATCAATGATCACATAGTTTTCTTTGAAAAATTCATTTGCAAAATTGATTACATCCTCCTTTGTAAATGAAGCATACTCATCCATTTCATTCAGTTCCTGCTCCCAGGTCCTTCCTTTTATATAGGTATCATAAAGATTGGTGGCCAGTCCTTCCGAAGTTTCAAGGCCTTTCATTCTTTGAAGTTTGAAATCATTAATGATAGCGGGTAACATCCAGTCTGGAAAATCTCCTTTTTTGATCAGTTCAATCTCTTCCAATACAATGTTCTTTGCTTCTTCCAGCGTTTGAGTTTCCTTAGGAACCGCAACGATGGAGAAATAACCATATTGTTTCAATCCCACAGAAAAAGCCTGTGCCCAAAGCATTTTTTGAGTCTGATTGATGTGCAGATCCAACAATCCGGCTTCCCCTCTGTTGCTGAGGATATTGGCGGTGATGTCTGCCAGCATAGCTTCGCGGGTTCCGTAGTTGTCTGTTCTCCATGCAAGTTGGGTGCGTGGAGTAGTAGGGCTTTTTACCGTTCTTTTTATAATTTCTGTGATAGGTTTCTCAATAATAGGAGTCTTCTTAGGAAGTTCCTTATAGGGTAAGCTGCCAAAATACAGATCAATTAATTGAATGGTTTTTTCAAAATCAAGATCTCCAACCAATACCAATGCATAATTATTAGGAACATAATATTCATCAAAGTATTTGTGGATAGCCTTCATAGAAGGGTTCTTCAAATGTTCAGGCTTTCCTAATGTTGTTTGCTGCCCGTTGGGATGGGTAGGAAAGAGCGCGTCCATCAATTCGTAATTGACAAGTCTGGAATCGTTATCCTGTGCCCTGTTGAACTCCTCATACACAGATTCCAGTTCAGTATGGAAAAGGCGAAGTACAATTTCAGAAAATCTTTCCTTTTCTATCTTCAGCCATTTCTCAAGCTCATTATTCGGAATATTGTTTTTGTATACCGTTTCATCAAACCATGTATGCGCATTGGTACCACTGGCTCCCAGAGAAGAAATAGCTTTGTCATATTCATTCGCAATAGCATATTGACTGGCTTCCTGAGAAACTTCGTCTATCTTTTTATAGATCTCTTTTTTCTTTTCAGAATCCTGCTCAGCTTTGTGTGCTTCATACAATTCCGAAATCTGGTTGAGAAACACCTTTTCCTTTTCCCAGTTTTGAGTCCCTATCTTAGAAGTACCCTTAAACATCATATGTTCTAGGTAGTGAGCCAGTCCCGTATTATCAGACGGATCATTATTACTTCCTGTTCTTACCGGAATAAAGGTCTGTATTCTAGGAGAAATAAAATTCTGGGCAAGAAAAACCTTTAATCCATTTTTCAGAGTATAGATTCTGACGTTATTTTCGTCGTGGGTTACCGTAATATATTCGTAGTTGCTTTTATCAGTATGTACCGTTTCCTTATATTTTCTGTCTGTCATATAAAACTCATTTCACTCCTTAGAATCCGGAATGCACTACAAATGTAAGGAATCAAAAAAAGATGTAAGCCGGTTTTTCTGACTATTACATCTATTCTTATAGTTGAAAACTTGAATCATAAAAAGAAAAACCACTGCTGAAAGCACATTAGATAGAACATCGTAATTTTTCTCCATATATATAATAGATAGAACCTTTTCTATTCCTACTCTCCACCATTCTCAGGAGCTTCATCCTGCTATCCATTCCTACTCCTCGCGCCAGCGCACCCACTCCCAAACCCACCCACCCACCAACGTAAGCTGCGGGGTAACCATTTCTATCAGGGCTAGGGAAGGGGAGTTAATTATAAATGATGAGTGATGAGTGATGAGTGATGAGTGATGAGTGATGAATGATGGGTTTCGGGTTATAAAGTTGTGGGTTCCTGGTTGCTGGGTTTCGGTAATCAGTTTGAAGTTTTTAAATCTATCATTCCTATACAAACCAGTGTGGAGATATCCTGCTATTCCCATTGTGTCATTCCGCAGGAATCCAGACTTATTGATGAGAATTGTAAAGGAAGTAAAATGAGAGTATAATGTCTAAGGTTTTTTAGCAGTAAATATTAGCGGTGTCATGCTGAGCAGAGTCGAAGTATTTTACTTACGATGCATAATATTTCTGCTATTGTAACCTCTCTTATATATTGTACCGGTTGTCCTCTGTGCAAATCCGTGCAGTCTGTGGTTAATTGTACCTGGCGATTCAATAGAAGCGGGCTTTATCCCCAACCTGGAAAAAGAATATTTCTAGAAAGATATCTATTATTGTATAATATATATAGGTATACCTTTTATTACTCATTACTCACGAAAACCCCTCTCACATCCAAACTCTCCAACTCCCAGCCCCCTCTCACTGAACCTCCCAAACAAATGTTTAAAATTTTTCTTACTGCATTCCAGTGTCTTAGGGATAAATATGAATAAAATGTAACATTTATGTTAAATAAATTTGCGTGGAGTGAGTTAAGTTTCTATCTTTGCCCCACTGAAAAACGAAAGACATTCAGCAGCGCAGAAGAGCCTTTAGATAGGCAAAAACATTAGCTACTTCAAAAAGAGACAGACGAAAAAAACTTCAAAACTTTTGCAAAAAAAAAGTTGCCAGTTAAAAAAGAGTTTGTATCTTTGCAGTCCCAATTACAGGGAGCGCAGGAGATGATGATTTAAGGTTTAGGAGAGAGA
>NZ_CATKPG010000003.1:0-35197 GCF_949767875.1 Chryseobacterium sp. IT-36CA2
TTTTTTCTTATTCTGTTTTTTCTTGTCTGTACAGATTGATGCTGAACAAAAGTATAAGTGGCAATATCTTTTGATGAGAAATTAAGGAAGAGCAATGCACAAAATTTAAGCTCACTAGGCTGTAGCTGAGGATTTATTTGCAGTAATTTTTTTATAACGTCCGGATATACCTCCTGGAATCTTGTCAGAAAGAGGGGGTCGTCTTTTTTTGAGAGATCAACTATTTCATCAAAAGCATTGTTTACTTTCTGTTTGAGTTCAACAAGTTGGGAGTCTTTTTCTACAATCACATTTTCTTTATGTTGTATTTTTTCTTTTTCTACCTTGTATTTTTTGAATGCTTTATAGCCCAAATAACATAAGAGTGCCGATAACAAACAGACCGCAGCAATGAGAAGATAGAGCTTGTCCTTTTCATTGAGAAAAGTCTTTTCTTTTTCATTGACAATTTGTTGAAAAGATCTATTTTTCATTAGCTTGTCAGCTTGGGTTAGGCTGTCACTTAATTTAGTGTATTTAGCGAGATACTCCAGCTCTTTTTCTTTGTTTCCTAAATGATGATAAGACTCTTGCATGCCTTGGTATGCAAGTTTTAAAATAACCAGCTGCTTGGCTTTCTTGGAAAGAGGGATTAACGTTTCTGTATAATTGATTGCTTGCTGATAATTTTTCTGCTGAAATGAAGCATGTATTAATCCATTTAATGCAACGCACTCATTATAATAATTTTTTTCAATTCTGGCCAGGTCCAGAGAGGCATTCAAGTAGTAATACGCAGAATCAGACATTTTTTTTTCGACATAAGCCATTCCTAAACTTGAATAGATCTTTGCTAAATAAATATTTCGGGTATTAATATTTTTAATTTTTGAAAACTCGGTTAATGCTTTCTTAGCATATTTAAAAGAATCCGGAATACGATTGTTAGCATGACCATAATAAGCTATGTCTCCTTTAACCCGGTATAACTCTCCTCTTGTTTCATAGAAATCATCAGGATCAACTATATTATCAGCAATAGAAAAGGCTCTGGTTAATATTTCCTGCGCCTCTTTATCAAGTCCCAAGCTATAATAAGAGATCGCAGCTATTCGTAATCCTGTGCAGACACTTTTATAATCGTTTATATTGGAAGCCTCCTTTTCAGTTTGTTTAGTATATTGAAGAGTCTTTTCATAATCACCCCTGCTCCAATAATATTTGGAAAGGGTAATCAGACTTCTTACCATTCCTTCAGGATAGTTTGCTTTTTGAGAGATTTTGTAGTTTCTATTGGCTAATGCAATAACATTATTATCATTTTTTTCATTATATACCTTTTCAGTATAACTAATCAAACTGTCTATCTGTTTTATAGTATAATTTTGTGCATTACAGAATGGAAAAATCATCACAAAAAAAAGATTAAAAAAGAATTTTTTTTTCATTTTAAATTAAATATGGATGATCGTTAATGTTAATACAAATATATTGAAATATTTCCATTTTATTTTCGATTATGATGATGAATTAATTTATAATCGGCCAAAATGAAATAGATGGAATAATAGTAATGTTGTGTCATTTTTTTTTGCATTGTGTTTTTTGTAAAAATAATTAGTTACTTATTATTTACCTAATTTCTTACATCGAATAAAGTCTAATAAATTACATTTTCTATATTCAATTTTTTTTATTGCAAATTTATTTTCACTTTACATATAAAAAATAATAGAGGAATTATGGCGCAAAAAATATATACAGGACAGCCTGTGGTAACTTTAAATAACGGAGTGGATATTCCGGCTTTAGGATTCGGGGTGTGACAGATGGAAGATCTGAAAGAATGTGAGAACGCGGTAATCAAAGCGATTCAGACAGGGTACAGAATGATTGATACGGCTGCCATTTATCAGAATGAAACAGCAGTAGGATCTGGAGTAAAAAATAACGGTGTAAACAGAGATGACTTGTTCATCACATCAAAAGTATGGGTTCAGGACCACGGATATGAAAAAACGAAAAGTGCTTTTCAGAGAACATTAGACAGACTGCAGATGGATTATCTTGATATGTACCTTGTCCACTGGCCGTATGGAGATTTTCTGGGCACTTGGAAAGCGTTGGAAGAATTGTATCATGAAGGGAAAATCAAAACTATTGGAGTGTGCAATTTTACTGTTGAGAAGCTGAAAGAGTTGAAAACCAATTCAACCGTTTTACCGGTGATTAACCAGATTGAACTGCATCCGGTATTTCAACAGAAGGAACTTCAGGTTTACGACAGAGAAAATAATATCGTAACACAGCCATGGAGCCCGCTTGGAAATGGTAATGCCAATCTTTTAAGCAATCAGAATCTGAAAGCGATTGCAGAAAAATATGGTAAAACTGTAGCACAGGTAATTCTTAGGTGGCATCTGCAGGAAGGATTTGTAGTAATTCCAAAATCTGTAACACCATCAAGAATTGAAGAAAACTTTAATGTGTTTGATTTTGAACTGACAGAAGGCGAAATGAACGTTGCCCGCTCTTTAGATACAGGAAAAAGATTATTTTTTGATCCTAAAGATACTGAATGGGAGCAAAAAATGTTAAATTCCATAGCAGATATTAATTTTAGAATTAAAAAATACAGAGTTTCGGAGTGAAATTTGACGATGTTTTTGCTGCGGCTAAAGAATCTTCAGAGATGCCTTTGGTTGAGATCAACAAGCTTCTTGATAGTGATTTTTATGAAGTGAGAATGGGAGCGGTAAGTATTATGGATTTTCAGGCAAGAAGTAAAAAAACGTCTGAAGAAGAAGTTTGGACTGGATGAAAATATGGCGTTAGAGTCTTTTCTTCAGAGTGTGTTTTCTTATTAAACATCAACAAGGCATGTTATTAGGCTTCTGAACTCATTTTTAAGATCTTTTTTAATTTATTGGGGTAAATACCTATCTAATTCAAAAACCGTTTTTAAATAGGATTTAAAAGCGGTTTGTTATATGAGTACATATTGATTATGTTCTTATTTAAAAAACTTCCATTTCGGGATAATAGCAAGCATACCGAATCCCGTGAAAAGGAAAAGATTGGTAACATCCGTATACAAAAATGTAGACAGATAGTAATTATGCATAAAGAAGTGCAGTACAAGTAAAGCAGGAAACATAAAGATCCCTATTTTTCGGTAAAAAAACATCAGTACCAATCCGATCATCATCAACAGGTCAATTGAAAAAATAACATAGAAATACCACCTTGGAATCTGCAGATATTCATGCTGCAAATATTCATCCACATCAATTCCCAATCCCATAATGGTAAACAACATTAAAGCTGCAAATGCCAATACAAATCCCCATCCTTTCTTCGGATCTTCGTCAAAATAGCTGTATTCTTCCATACCTACAAAAATAAAGAACTTATGAGAGATTTCATAAGTTCTTTTATAATTATTCGTTTAAAATTTGACTTACACAGAGATAGCGTTGATCAGTCTGTTTTTGTCACTTAAGAATTCTTCCATAGAAATCATACTTTCAGTTCTCATTACATCCTGAATGTCATCTATTTGGTAAATAATTCTTTTAGCATCATCAGTATTCTTAGCTCTTACTTTACAGAAAATGTTATATTTTCCGGAAATAACGCTAGCCTCGATTACGTTAGGTAAAGTTGACAACTCTTTCAATACTTCCTGAGTACGGTTTGATTTTGTCAAAAGGATACCTATGAAAGCTGTGAAATGATAATCAAGTTTACCATAATCGATATTAAGAGATGATCCCAAAATAATACCTGCATCTTCCATCTTTTTCACTCTTACGTGAATTGTTCCAGCAGAAACATCCATCTGCTTTGCAATTTCTGTAAAAGGCATTCTTGTGTTTTCTACTAAGAAATCAAGAATCTTCTTGTCTATTTCGTCCAGTTGATAGTTCATATTAGTTAAATTACAATTTCTTTAAAAAATCTATGTATTTTTTGCAAATTTACGAAAAATAATTTAACTAAAAAATATATATCAAATATTAACAATAATTAACACAGATGATAAAAATCATTAAAATATTCTAATTATTTACCATTTGATTTTATAGAATCTGTTTTTATTTCACCTTTTGCATCTGAAGTTTTTTTGTCTTTTTTCTTCTTTTTAAACAAAGAATTGAAGCTTTTACTCCACACTACCCCTCCTCCATAGGCTTGATTAGCAGAACCGTTTGTACTCACCATTCCGATGTTTGTAGGCTTAGAATAAGCACGTATAACCAACGTACCGTCATTCTTTTTAGATAAATCATATTCTACAGAACCTTCCGTAGACAAATAATTGTTCTGTGCACCATCTGTTTTGGATAGTGGTATACCCAAACCAGTTTTTATATTCACTCTTGGGGAAAGGGCTACACTCACTCCAGCATTGGCTCTGTCTCCAAAATTGGAATTCTGATCTCCTTTTACATAATTAAGGTCAATCTGGAATTCATTACTCATTGTATTAAGCACTGAACCTAATTGCTTCAAGAGCATATTATACCCCGAAGATTCTGCTACGTTTCCTACATTTACATCCACTCCACCTGTATTTGATACATTGAAGGTACTCAATAGCAATACAGATCCAAACTGAAGAACTTTCTCTCCCTCCTGGCTCATTTTTGCGGCAAGTGTTTCCCTCACCTGGCTGGAAACATCCATCGCCGTCACATTAAGATCAATCTGAGGGTCTACCAACGACTGGGTAATGTGGGCCTGCAATAGAATACTGATAGGCTGTAATTTACCCATACTCAAATATTCTCCGGCATTGGAAACCATTCTTATATAGTTGGCATTGATATCCAGCGTCGGCTTCATCGCATCACCATCCCATCTGATGCTGCTGTTTCTTTCAATCTGGAAAGTTTTATTAAGGATTGCCTTAGAGACAAATGTTCCGTTATCTACTTTATAGGTACCACTCATGGCAATATTCCCTTGTCTGTTCATATGGAACCTCAACGGATCCGCAGATCCTTTTACGGTAATATTTCCAACATCATCTCCTACCAGTACATTTACAGTAGTTCCTTTATCTACAGCCAGATTGAAGTCAATATTCATATTGGCTCCGGTTTTCTTCTTTTCTTCCAGGGTAATTAAACCGTCTTTTCCTTCTTTCAGGAACCTCAGCATCTTAAATTCTTCTACATTGGAAGTAGAACTGGAGTTGAAGGTAAAGGTACTTCCGTTAAGTGCCTTCATATTAGGAGTGGTAATACTCAATCCTGAAACAGGTCCGTCTACATAAAGGTCTCCCTGTCCATACACCCTACCCCAGAAAAGGTCAAAATCTTTTTGCGTGGTATTCAGCATCAGTAGATTGTCTGCTCTCATTACGAGAGATACCCCCATTGAAGAAAGGGTTTCAAACTGAATCGCCCCAGAGATATTCCCTTTGGAATTGGTTCTTCCGTCATGTACTTCAATATTGTTGAGGATTGCCAACCCCTTGGTCAGCTGAATCACAGTATCATCAAATGCATAATCTACCCCGGTAAACAAAAGCTTTAAACCAAAATCTTTTAAAGCAATATCACCACTATAATCCAGATTGCTAAGCTTTCCATTGATTTTAAGATCTCCGGTAGCTTTTCCACGAAGGTTTCCAAAAATAGTCTGTACAAACTGCTGTGTAAATGACAGGTCAAAATCACGCATTTCTGCCGTAAGATCAATGATCGGAGAAGAAGTATTATTGTTGACTGTTCCTGTCAGGTTAAGGCTGTTATTCCCTAAAACTCCTGCAGAATGTACTTTTACATCAATATCATATACATTCAGTGAGAAACCATTGGTAGCGGAAATGGAGATATCTCCCATATCATTTCCATTCATCTTAATAGCATCAATATTAAGATCTACCAGTGGCTGCAGGGTACTTTTATCCATTTTGATCTTGACACTTCCGTTGGCAAGACCTTTTATATCCATTGTATTTCCTCCGGATTGCATTTCCAGGAGTTTTTCTATAGCGAAGTCATTGATGTCAGCATCTACATAAAAGTCTTTTGCTGATTTAAACTGCGCTTCTTTAATAAATAAAGCACTTTTATCAGAATACACCCTAAGATTTCTGATATCAAAATCTCCGGTACCTTTTCTGTAAGTAATGGAATGATTCAATTCAGGGCTGGTATCTATTGCCCAGGTAACCTCATTGAATTTTACTTCTGTTGGTTCAAATCTGAACACATAGTCACCAGCTGCATCAGTAGACTGATCTACATTAATGGCATATTCTTTAAGCTTTTCATTGAGCTCATCATCAGGACTTCCGTGCTTAAATGTAGTTGCTAAATGAAGTATATTGCCATTCTCATTATTTCCTTTAAGCTCAAAATCTTTGATGACATTTTGATTATAGATAGCTCTGTTGATCTTAGCATACAATTGCTGGTTAAGATCTGCAGTATTAATTCTGACTTTAACACTATCTACCATGGCACTGTCTCTGCTGAGATTCTTCCGGTCGTTAATTTTATAATCAGGATTAGAGGATGCCAGAGCTTTATCAGCATCCGTAATTTCTTCCTCTTTTGTCATAATATATTTAAGAGAAGCAGCATCCAGATTCAGAATCAGGTTGTTTGAATCTCCGTTGTATTCTCCTTCTACAACAGCTCCCTGAGGCAATTTCAGTTCAGGTAAAAAATAATTGACCAACCCCTGCTGAACATCAAATTTCAGGGCAAAATTCTGTCCGCGGTATAGTTTTCTCGGCGGTGGTCCTACCAAAATTCTTCCTACTCCATTTTCTACCATACCGGCAAGGTCTGCAAGACTGTATCTTCCTGATATTTTACCAGTAGCCGCACCTGGTGCATCTACATCAATCACTCGTCCTCCCGCTTCTACAAAGGTTTTTAATTTGGCATTCGGAATATTATATTTTTGAGTTGCCGTAGCAAAATTCAGATTATTAGCATTCACATCCAAAGTAAGATCGTTGATGGAAGACATGGCCATTTTCCCTTCAACCTGACCACTTACCACCTGGCTGCCAGGTTTATTGGTAAAATAGTTCATGTTCAGGTAAGTGACATCTGCATTCACATCCATAGAAACCCTTGAAGTACTGAAATCTATTAATCCTTTGATGGTAGCTTTTGCCTGCTCATCATTAACGGTAATCAATCCGTTGTATTTCTTATGATCCAATAATCCGTCAAGGTATAGATTATTGATCGTTTTATCCATTATTTCTACGCTTGCAATCTGGGATTTAGTGGTCAGACGCATCGTATTGACATCAAAGCTTTGCCCGTTAAGATCAAATTTACCGGAAATCAAGCCAACTGTTTTATTTTTTGTAATAACAGATGTGTTAAGATCCTTTACATCAAGGTAACCGGAATATTTTGGCATTGCGGTACTGTAGCCTGATAAGGTTAGCTTGGAAATTTTAGCCTGCCCTATTCCGGTCATCAGATTTCCGTTGTCTACATAAATCTGATCCGGATTTACTTTTGCTGTTCCGTTATACTTTAGTTTTCCAAAATCGTCTGCAAAGTTCTTCATCTTTTTGGAGATAAAAGAAGGCATCATTGCTTTTAAATCTTTGTAGGTAAAATCGGTGGAAAGGTCTTTTGTTTCTATGGAAAAATGTCCTTTCAACAGATTATCAACCTTCATTGTTTTGGTGGCAATATTCACGTCTGGGTTTCTGATCAGGAAATTTTCCAAGTGAAATTTATTCAAAGGGCCTGTCATTTTTCCTGCAAGATTAAACGGTTTGATATTATCCCAGTTCGTTACAAAATAACTAATATCATAACCGCTTAGCTGGCTTCCCTGCTGGATATTCATATCCCAACGCACCCTATCTGCAAAATCTGACCAGGATCCATCATGAAGATTAAATTTAATATCTCCCTGAAGTAAACTATGATTTGTATTCAGCGTAAGGTCTTTTAATGACAAAAACTGCTTCGTTAGAGACAGTTCTGTTGAGAAAGTATCCACAAAATGAGATTTTCCCCATCTTGAGGTTACAAATGACATATTATTAATCAATGCCGAGACATTTGGACCATTGACCTTTACGTTCGGTGCTTTTAAGTTGAATTTTGTTGCGGTCAGCCATTTCCCCTGTTCTCCGGGAGAATTTTCATTAACGATAGAAACTTTAGAGTCGATAATCTGAATTCTGGAATTCAGCTGAAAAGGAGGTTTCTTTGGATCTCTTTTTTTCCCGTTGTCAAACAGGTCTACAAATCTTACAAAATTTGAGATACTGTCACCTTTATAAGTAATTACTTTTACATCAGCATTTACCAGAGCCAGGGAGTTAAAACTTAAAGAATTGCTGTTTCCTGAGATGGCATTTACAGCAAGAGAGATCCAGTCTGAATCTGCTCGGAATTCTCGGGCTGTAATGAAATTAAATCCTTTATAATCTTTTACTTTTAAACCTTTTATCGTTACATCACCGAAATAATTTACGTCTACACTTTCAGTGGTAAATCCAGATTTAAAATCGTTATTAACAAGTTTGAGTGCCTGATCTGCTGCCCATTGTTTTGTTACCGGAAGATTGATGGCAATAAGAACTCCACCCACAAGAACAATACCCAACCAGAAGAGTATCAGGAGAAGTTTTGCCCACCAGGTATAGCTGGTAACATCCTTCACAGCCTGTTTACCAAACTCTTCAGCTGTTTCCACCGGATGATGTATGGCATCTGATGCCAGCTCAGATGCTTCTTTTACTGTTTCACGTACTTTCCCTTCTACATTTTCAACAGTTTTCTGTACCTGATCCCCTAGGTTTTCAGCTACAGATTTTTTATTCTCATTCTCGTTATTATTCTCTAACTTTGCCATTATTATGAGCGACTCTATAATTTTAGGTATTGAATCGTCCTGTGACGACACCTCAGCAGCTATCATCAAGGGAAATTCTATTCTTTCAAACATTGCCGCGAACCAGGCCATCCACAAAGAATATGGCGGCGTTGTCCCTGAATTGGCTTCACGAGCCCATCAGCAAAATATTATCCCCGTTGTTGAAAAATCTTTTTCTAAAGCAAATATACAACAAAATGCTATCTCTGCTATAGGATTTACTCGCGGACCGGGACTTTTAGGATCTCTTCTTGTAGGAACATCATTTGCTAAGTCTTTGGCTATGAGCCTGAATGTACCGCTGATTGAGGTAAATCACCTTCAAGCCCACATTCTGGCCCATTTCATCGAAGATGCAAATCCTGTGCCGCCTACCTTCCCTTTCTTATGCCTTACCGTAAGTGGCGGGCATACTATGATTGTGCTGGTAAAAGACTATTTTGATATGGAAATCATTGGGAAAACCATTGATGATGCAGCAGGAGAAGCTTTTGATAAAATCGGAAAGATTTTTGACCTTGATTATCCTGCCGGACCTATCATTGACAGGCTTGCCAAGGAAGGAAATCCTGATGCTTTTAAATTTAATAAACCGAAGCTGGAAAACTACGATTATTCTTTCAGTGGTATTAAAACTTCCGTTTTATATTTCATCCAGAAAGAAGTAAGAAAAAATCCTGATTTCATTAAAGAAAATCTTAATGATCTTTGTGCTTCTGTACAGAAATCTATCATAGAAATCCTGATGAATAAGCTTGAAAAAGCAGCCAAAGATCTCAACGTAAATCAGGTTGCCATTGCAGGTGGTGTATCTGCCAACTCTGCGCTTAGAAAGGCAATGGAGGACAATAAAGAAAGACTTGGCTGGGATATTTATATTCCTAAGTTCGAATATACAACAGATAATGCAGCCATGATTGCCATGGTAGCGAAGTTGAAATTTGAGCGGGGAGAATTTACAGATTTGAGAACTTCCGCAACAGCAAAATATGATTTATGAAAATACTCTTAGAAGAAAAAATACTGGGAACCCATTCTAAAAAGAATTCTAAATATTACTGGGTATTAGAAACGATCACAGGAAGACATGAGGGATCAGAAACTTTTTCTGAGTTTAACGGAGGAAGTTCTGAGACAGGATATATTCAGGATATCAAAGATGAAGTTTTACAATTAATTAATTCTGAGCATCTTTTTAGTTTTCCTTACACTCCGAAAGAAGGGGATTTTTTATCGATCAAAAATAACTTGAGAAAACAGGAATATTTAAATCTGATTTTCATTAACAATACCTGGATTGAAGAAATTTATATGTGTTCTTACCGCGAATGTGATACAGACATTTATACCACCATCAAAACAGGAGTTGCATTTATAAGCCAGGATATATGAAATTATTTTACGGAGAAATAGCAGATCAAACTGTCATCATCAACGATGAAGAGCAGCAGCACATTGTGAAAGTTCTTCGGATGAGAGATGGCGAAGACATTCATGTAACAGACGGAAAAGGAAAGCTGGCTTCCGGAAAACTGATTATAGAAGGTAAGAAAGCTGGTATTAAAGTGTCTGAAATCAAAGAAAATCTTCCGGAATTCAATCCAAAACTTCATATTGCCATTGCTCCCACCAAAAATATTGACAGAATCGAATTCTTTGTAGAAAAAGCTGTAGAGATGGGTATTTCTGAGATCAGCATTATTGTAACGGAGAAAACAGAGCGTAAGAATATCAATATTGACAAGATCAAAAAACAGGCTGTTGCTGCCTCAAAACAAAGTCTGAGATTTCATTTCCCGGTCATTAATGATGCTGTGAAACTGACAGACTTTCTGAAAAACATTGATCCGGAAAAGACTTTTGTAGCGCACTGTCATGAGAATCTGGAAAGAATTGACCTTAAAAATATTCCTCAATTGGAACAGCTTACTTTTTTAATTGGTCCTGAGGGTGATTTCTCTGAAAAGGAAATTGTATTTCTGGCTGAAAATAAAGTCAAAGCCGTATCACTCGGAAACCAAAGGCTCAGAACTGAAACGGCAGGCGTTTTCGTAGCATCATGGAATTATTACAACATGATATAAAAAACAAAAAGAGAAGACGTTGAATCTTCTCTTTTTTATTTCTCATTCATTATTTCCACTCAATATCGTTTTCGCGCAGGTATTTTTCAAAAATCTGCTGTCCGCTTCTGATTGAATTGACCGTCCAAAGGATTTTCATTCTTAGAAGCTTTTCTTCATCCAGTTTATAATCAATATCAGATTTTATCAGTTTTTGTTTCAGTTCGTACATACAAATGGAAGCCGCTACAGAAACATTAAAACTTCTCGTAAAACCATACATCGGAATAGCCAGTGTTTCATCTGCAAAATCCAGAATTTCCTGAGAAACGCCCTCCATTTCAGTTCCGAAAACCAAAGCAATAGGTTCAGTAATTTCATATTCAGGCAGCATTTTAGCATTATTTTCCAGTGAAACTACTACTATTTTGTATCCTCTGTCTTTAATACTTTGAAAGGACTCCATATTTCTCGGAAGTTTCTCCACCTCAACCCATGTATCAGCTCCTTTTGTTACCCGAAGATTGGGTTCAAAACTGTATTCTTCCTGCAAAGCCACTACTTTATGAAAGCCGCAGGCTTCCACAGAACGTACAATTGCTGCTGCATTTCGAAACTGATAAACATCCTCTACAACAGGAAGTACAAAATCTGAACTTTCCTGGGAAAAATGTTCAATTTTCGCGAGTCTTTCTTCGGTTAAAAACTGTTTTAAATATTCGTAAGTTTGCGCTAAGTCTTTCATCCGCATTCAGTTATTTTTTCAATAGCCCTATGAAACGACTGCAATTTCCATTTTATTTTCATAAAATTTCATGATAAGCGTTTCATTCATTTTCAAATCTTTGCAAATTAACGTAATTTTGACCTATGAAGCCTAATCGGGCTCCAATTCTTAATTAAAAATAGTACATGAAGCGAAAAGTCCTGCTCATCTATACCGGTGGAACCATCGGAATGGAAAAAGATTATGAAACCGGAAGTCTCCGTGCCTTTGATTTTGGTAATATATTTGAAAAAATGCCTGAAATGAAGCTCATGGAATGTGAGGTTTTTGTTCATCCTTTCGCTAAGCCGTTAGATTCCTCAGATATGGGTCCTGAAGAATGGAAGGTAATTGCCAATTATATTCAAAAAAATTATGATGATTATGATGGCTTCCTAATTCTTCACGGAACGGATACCATGTCTTATACGGCATCCGCATTAAGTTTCATGCTAAAAGGATTAAGAAAGCCGGTGATTATGACGGGTTCTCAACTTCCTATTGGAGATCTGAGAACAGATGCGAAGGAAAATCTTCTGACTAGCCTTTATTACGCCAGTCTTTATGAAAATAATGAAGCAGTTATTCAGGAAGTTGCCGTTTATTTTGAGTACAAATTATTAAGAGGAAACAGAACATTGAAATATTCTGCGGAATATTTTGATGCTTATTCAAGTCCGAATTACCCTATTCTGGGACAATCCGGAGTTCATTTGAATATTATTAAAGATAACCTGTTTCGTTGCGATCCTGAGGTGGAATTTCATGTGGATGAACATATTTCTGAGGATATTTTATTCTGGAGAATTTTCCCAGGTATGCATCTGAGCCATTTCAAGGAAATCCCAAAAATGAAGGTACTTATTCTTCAGGTTTTTGGTTCGGGAACTATTTTCAGCAGTGCAAAAACTCAGGAAACACTTCAGGAAATCAGAAATAACGGGACTGAAATTGTAGTGGTAAGTCAGTGTATTTCAGGAGGCATCTCATTCGGAAAGTATGAAAATAGTAATATTTTCTCAAGAATCGGTGCGATCAGTGGAAGAGATATGACTGCGGAAACTGCGATTACCAAAGCAATGCACCTTATTGATAACCCAAGCTACTCTGGAAGCTTCGCTGATAATTTCACCAGAAGCCTTTGTGGAGAAATTACAGATTAATTTGTAGAATAATTTGCATATTAAAGAAAATACGCTATTTTTGCAATCTCAAAAAGAGAGGTGTCCGAGTGGTTGAAGGAGCTACCCTGGAAAGGTAGTATACGGGTAACTGTATCGAGGGTTCGAATCCCTTCCTCTCTGCAAGAAAACAAAAAATCCTGTGCTGGTTTAGCACAGGATTTTTTTATTAATACGCTTCACTTATTTTCAAATTACTTTCTCCTAAGTATTTCTACTAATCCCCACAATTGGTTATTTATACTATAGAATATCATTGCTGTTCTTCGTTACTTTGATGTACAAACTAACCATCTAAAATCCAAATCGATATGACATCAACAAGTGTAAATGCAAATTCTTCAGGTCAGTTAGTACTTGGAAACGGAGCACAATTCTGGGTGTATCTTTCCCCACAAAATGATACCTCAAAAATGATTTCTACATGGCGTGTAACTTTCTCACAGGGAAATTGGAGTGATTTCATCTCGAGTGAGAACCCTACCAAACAAATTCAGACTCCTAATCTTTCAGGGATTTTTGAAATTAAAGTAGAATTATTAAGCGGATCTACCGGTACATGGCGTCAGATTCCGCCACAGCAGGGAAGTCATAATGAAATAGGCTGCAACTCCAATTGTGCTTCTATGGTAGGCATCGTTGCAGACAGCACAAATCCTCCAGTTGGCGCCATCAATGCTCATTTTTGGACCACATGGGATGCTATGTGCGGAGTAAGACAGAACTAAATGTAAATAACAGTCCATAAAACCAGATTGCCACAGTATTTTATATATTGTGGCAATTTATTATTATACCTACAAATCGGAATATCAGATTATTTTATAGTTAAATTGAAAAATAATTTTCCACTTTTCCATAAGCTATTAACAAGTTATCAATATTTTATTAACAATTATAATTTAACTCCAAAAGCTTTATTCCTAAATCTATCCTAAATCAGGTCTTTATTTTGTCTTGTTTTTAAACAGTATTAAAAGATTTTGAATAAACAAACTATGAGCAAAGCCAATAATTTTGCTATTACGGAGTACTCTTTCTGTACATCAACAGTATTCTTATTCGTCTCAGGGTTTTACAGTCATTTAACATTAAAATAGTTATCCACATTATTGAGCATGAAGAAATTTTTTGTAGTATTATTTTTATTGGTATGTATAGGAGCCACTATACAGGCACAGATCAGTCCGCCCGGATTAGGAGACGCTAATAATGCATTCTGGGGGGCTTTCGGAGTGAAGCAACAATTAGATTCTTTGGGAAAGAAACAAGCATTAAGCTACATCGCAATAGGGAGAAAAAGCAGCCAGGACAATCATAATCTATTTTCAAAACAAGCCATCATCGTCTTAAATCATGAAGTTTACCATTCATTTGCCCCGCATCAGCAGTACAGCTATGCTTTGAGTTACCGCCGGCAGCCGCAATATGAAAGTATGGCTCCTTATGATAAGGAAAATACAGAACAGGAATTCAGAATTTACGGAAGATATGCATATACTTTTGACCTTGGAAAAAATTGGAAACTGAAAAATACGGTGAGGCAGGAATTCAGGAAGTTTTTTGATGCAGACTTTCATCAGGTAGAAGAAGATTTTCAGTTGAGAACCCGCATCAAAAGTCAACTGACCTATAATTTATCTCCTAAAAATAATCAAAAGCTGGCGTTGAGTGCTGAAGCACTGTTTTCTATAAGCCATCTCAATGAACCAGATTCTGAGTGGGGTTCATTCGGATATCGTGAAATGCGAATTGCTGCTTATTATATGTTCACCATTCCTAATTCGCCTTTTACTGTAGATATAGGTTATATGGATGACCTCATCAGAGGCAGCAGAAGTATTCATCATGGCGGTGTTCATTATCTGGCCGCTGATCTGGTATGGAATATTCCTTATAGAAAGAGGTAAGAATAACTTAAAAACCAAAATCTTTTACAAAATGTAAGAGACTTTTTTTATTTGTTTAAATCACGTCAAGTTCTGTCGTATCGGGTATTTATTTTTGCTGTAGATCAACACAAAGAATCTTGCAAGAATTTGTAAAAGCTACCCTAAAAAATAACACCAAAACAAAGAACAATGATTTACACTAATGATTTCTTCGCAACAGGAAGCACTTATCCCAATGACAGTTTAGTACAACTGGTAGATAGTTACACAAACGAAAATGTAAATTTTAAGAAAGTCACTTTATGGCATGATGGAACAGCAATGAATCCCACAAAAGCAGATGGCATTATTTACAGACAAAAAGACAGCGATTATTACGCGGATGTTGATTGGCTCGCCAACCGCACCGTATATGTAAAAAGATTTGGAGCTGTAGGCGATGGTATTACGAATGACGCACCTGCCATCAGAAGAATGATTTCTTTTCTTCCTCAGAAAGACTTCATCGTAGTATTTGAAAATGCAAAATATATGCAGGGAGATGGAAGCTTTACAGAAAGATACAAACTAGGCCAAGATCCGAAAACAGGACTTCCAATATACATTGGAGACGAGGAAGGTAACGCAAACATAGGACCTGAACTTTTTTTCAGCTTTACGGATAAATCAGATTTTACCATCTATGGTAACGGAGCTCTCATTAAAGCTCATCCTAATAATCCACCTATTATTAATATGCGTGGTTTTGAATTTATCCGATGTAAGAATTTTAAAGTAGAAAACCTTAATTATGATGGTTCTAAAAACGATAGAAAACCGGATGGGGCAGATCCTAATGTGTACAATAATCAATCCGGTTTTAAGGTTAGTTCGTCTCAAAAATATGAACTGACAGACTGCAGATCTGATAATTGCTGTATGGACGGTTTTTTTATTTCTTCTGATGAACTTTTTGCCGAGATAAAAACCAATAACTGGAATGAAGGCGGAATACTTAGAAACTGCCATGCAGATAATAATTACAGACAAGGATGTTCAATTGTAAACAGTAAAAGATTTAAAGTAATTGGCGGATCCTACACCAATACTGGAAAAACCTATGGAACATCTCCTGAAGCAGGAATTGATGTTGAAGAAGGTTTTTTATCTGATTTTGGAAGAGGAAGTACTGATACCGTAATTGATGGTGTTTTGTTTGAAGATAATAATAATGCAGGATTATCTCTTCATCTTGGTACACGTGGAGCCAATGTAACGAATTGTGTTTTCAAAAATAATCTTTTATTTACAGCTCCTGATCCGGATGCTTTGAGCTCTAACAATACTATTTATAATAATAATTTCTATGATTCCTATGCAGAATTAAGAGGTGGAGGCGAGCATTTTTATGGCAACCGCTTTCATTTGTCACCACAATATCCTTTTCATTTACAGATAATTTCTAAACAGCCACATTTTAAGAACAGGAAATGTCGTGAAACCTTGGTTTATGATAATTATATTGAAAGAGAAGCCGGAACCGGACCTATCGGACAAGTTGCAGGATCATTAACGATAGGAGAATATAAAGATGGTGTAAAAGTCTTTAATAATACTTTCATCAATCTGGCCTCTAAAGACAATTTCTTATTCATCTATGGTCCACAGGACAGAACACTGGAGTTCTATGATAACACATTCCATAGTACTGAAGCATTTCTTACCAACTCTCCTATTAATAATCTTATTTATACCAATATTGAAAGCTTATATAAAAATGCCTACAATAACAAAATAGAGATTCCCGGAATGCCGCCAATGGTTTCCACTGTAAAAAAGGCTCAGGCAGATAAACTGATGAGAAGCTTTCATCTGGCAGATATATCTAAGGACAAATTTGTAGATATCACCTTTGATAATCTTGCAAGTGCCTTTGAAGCCAGAGATCTTTATCTTAAAGTAACTACAAAAGGCTATTGGTATGATATGGATTCTACACTGGTAAAAGAAGAAATTATCTCTGTTTCGGATGTAAAGCCTATAAGCTATACTGGAACTCTAGATGATTTTAAAAAACTTCCGGTTTCAACAGGAATTTATACTAAAAACAATAAAGCTACTCTTACTTTTGCTCAAAGCAGTTCAGATTCCGCCAATCAAAAGTGGACTATGGACGTAGTTATTGAAGTATTAGGAAATTACACGGATGATTTTCCTGTTAATATCTCTACTCCTTATGATACAAATAGCCAGCCCATGATAATCAATTTACCTATAAGTAAATCATTGAGCCAGGCCGATTCATCAGCTGCTGATATAAACACTCTCCGTAATGACTTCAACAGTTTATTATTAAAATTAAAAAATGCAGGGGTAATGCAAAACTAATAAAGTTTATCCCACTTATTCAGGCTGTCTCAATCATGAGGCAGCTTTTTTTATTAATAGAAGTAAAAATTATCCATTATTACCCAGCTGAAAAATCCCGATCATCACTGACCGGGATTTTAATTGAAAGACATAAGTTTTCCGCAATATAATTAAGTATGAATGTTTGGTGTAAAATTTAGTTGCACAATGTCAGAAACTGTCGGCTCAATTGTACATTGAATTTAGCTTCTGCTCTTGAGCGTGCATAGATAGTCTGTTTAAAAGCATGTACTGTTTTCAGTTTCTGATCTATGAATTCTGCGATCTGAACAACAGAAAAAAGAAAGTCTCTGTATACTGCCATATTAACTGTCTGCCCATAGTAAGGAAGATAAGCTTTCAAAAAAGGAATTGCTTTCTGATGGCGGTTATAGCTGATGCAATACCCTACTCCTTCCATGGATGTTACAATAGAATAGTTATTAATATAATCCTGGATATTTTTGCTGCCATCCAGAGCATGAGTATTTTTTGAACAAAACTTATTGATCTTATCAAGAATATGCTGGGCATACTCCATCATGGTAATATTTTTAAATTCAAAAACCTGATTAATCCCATTGGATGGGGATGTTCCGTTTTCACAATCAATACAAAAAGAAATCCCGATTTTTTCATGGTAGGGGAAAAAACAGTCTTTCACTTCAATGGAAGCATCTGGCTTTAGCATGTCGTCTGCAAAATTATAATAGACATACGGACTGTAAAGTTCAGCAAGAGCTTTCAGATAGTCTGTTTCACTGGTATTATGATATTCTTCAAACCATTTTTCAAGGTTATCGTAATAATTACTTTCAAAGTCATTAAAGTTTAAGTAAAATGGTAATTCCATAGCTCTGTAATTTTGATATGACAAAGCTATATGCGTAATGCGACAAAACTTGACGCAATATATTTTTTGTAAAAAAGATTTGAAAGATTGTTAAGTCAATGGTCAATTTTTGCTTCGCAAAGCCAATCGTGAATGATTACTAACGCTAAGGTTCGCAAGGGTTTATTATACTATACAGAATTTATTTGTTCGCAAAGGTACTTCGTTCAGCCAGGGTATAAGTTTATCAATTGCTGAGTGAAACGCCTTTGCGATCGTTTTTAAAAACATTAAAATATCTTAGCGAACTTTGTGTTAAAATCTATGTATATGTATTTAAATTTGTGAGTACAGTGAATTGACTATTCACCATTGACGTTTATTTATCATAATTCTTCATGATGTATTCAAAGTAATGAATCATCTTCAGGTAATTTTCAATGCTAAGATATTCATTGGTACTGTGAATACTTTGCTGCTCGGCACTATTGATTTTAATCGGCATGAACCTGTACACATTTTTGCTTACAATCTCATATTTACCGGCATCGGTTCCTGCCATCGTAAGATATGGTGTAACAATAGCTCCGGGATGAATTTCTTTGACTCCGGCTTCTATCATTTTAAATGCTTTTGTATTGGTTGGGGAAATAGCGGAAGCTTCTCTTGTATTATCAATTTCTTCTACCTCAACGTCAAAACCTTCAGTCGCTTTGGCAATGTGATCTCTTACATCTTTCACCGAATTTCCGGGAAGTAATCTGAAATTAACTACAAACTCCACTTCAGGAGAAAGAACATTGGTTCCATCACTTCCTTTCATCATGGTCAGAGCAGTTGTAGTTCTTACCAAAGCATTGGTCGTATTATTTTTGGTAAGCTGGGAAATCAGTACTGGTTTTAAAAGCCATTGATTTGCGAGTGCCATTCTTGTTGTAAAAGGCATTTCTCCACCAATATTAGTAAAAAACTCTTTGATTAATGGAGTGATCACAGGTTTCATCTGATGATCTTCCAGACGCTGCATAATAACAGCAGCTTTTCCTATGGCACTTTCCATAGGAGGCATTGAGGAATGTCCCCCAAGTCCTTTTACTTTGATTTTTGCGGAAAGAAAGCCTTTTTCGGCACATCCTACCACAGCAACATCAGTATCTATACCTGCCACATTTCCTTTTCGCATAATTAATCCGCCCTCATCATAAACAGCATCGAACTTCAGTCCTTTTTTCTTAAAATAATCAGCAATCTGAATTGCTCCTTTTTGTCCTCCTACTTCCTCATCGAAGCCAAAAGCAAGATAAATATCACGTTGTGGAATCTGCTTGTTTTTGATCATAGAATTCATGGATTCCATTAAGGAGAAAAGCATTCCTTTCATGTCTATTGCTCCTCTTCCATAAATTCTTCCATTAGCAACCGCTCCTGAAAAAGGGGCATATTCCCAGTCTTCCGCTACTTTTGAAACAGGTTCCAATGGCTTATCATCCGGACGGAAAACATTTTCTTCATTATTTTTGATATCAGCATCTCCCGGGGGAACAACATCCATATGGGAAAGGAATAAGATAGGTTCCAAAGCAGGATTGCTTCCTTTAAGCCTGAACACCAATCCATACTGGTTTACTTCAACATTTTCTGTATTCTGAAATACCAATGGATAGGATGTTTTTAAATAGGTTTTGAACTGATCAAACGGTGCATAATCAAATTCTCCCAAACTCCCTGTAGAAACGGTAGGAACCTTTATTCCTCCGGAAAATCTCATGACTGCGGAATCATTTTTGATGGGCTTCCATCCCTCACCTGCTCCAATATTATTTTTCTTAAACGGATAGGTGTAGGTTTTGATCAATACTACAGCAGCCAGAATAACAATGATTCCCAAAAGGATTAAAAGAAATTTTTTCATAGCAGATAAGTTTTGTGATGGGTTTGATCCTATAAATATAGCAAAGTATTTGGTCATTAACAATTTTAAAGCCGCTTTACTTTCTATTTAAAGCTAACTAAAAAGGCTGTCTCAGAAGAAACAACCTTTATAATGCTAACACAAATTTATGATATGAATGTATTTTTTACCCGCAGTATCCAGTAAATAATATCGCCCAAAACAAGTTCTGTATTTCCAATATTACAATGGTTTTCAGCAGAATCACTTTTAGTGTACATTTTATAGCTGAGTGATTTTACATTGGGTAAAGCATCAATCACTTTTTTGTACAGTTCCACAGGAATAAAATGATCTTCGTTAGAACCCAGCAGTAAAAAATCCTGAGTGATCTGATGCCCTATACTCTGCATTTCAAATTTTCTGGTATTGTGAAGATAATCGTACGGAGTATCTACATTCATGCTGAACATTCCGTGCTGTATTGCCCATTTTATCAAAGGGTCCACTTTCATTTTAGCCTGAATTAAGGTGTTTACCTGCTCTTTGTCTTCAAGATCCATTAACAGCTTCAACTGTTCCGGTACTTTACTCAATACCACTTCATAAAAATCCGGCATAATTCCCCATGCTACTACTCTTTTTATGCGGTTTTCAAATGCAGCAGCCCTTGGAGCAAGCATTCCTCCTAAAGATAACCCGATAATGGTCACATCCTCCAGCTGGTAAGCATCCAAAATAGCTTTTATCGGTTTTTCCCATTCATGGGTATAATAAATTTCAGACTCTCTTAAAGCTCCGCCCTGACCAGGGCCATCAAAAAGATAAACAGCAATTCCTTCTGACAAAAACCGCTGAACCAGCGGAAGAAATTCTTCCATATAAGAATCATTCCCTCCATGAATAATAACGGTATCCTTCACTTCTGTTCCTGGCAAACCTATCCAAACAGGAAGTTTTCCATTATCATACTCTACCTCATCTCTTTTGAGTTTTGTTTTAAAAAGCTCCTTATACTCTTCGTAAAATAGGGATTTTGATTTGGTATAAAGTTCTGATTTGTCTGATGATCCATCTGCTTCAAAGAATTCTGCCATCCTATAATACCCGATCGCTTTGGACCTCTGCTGATTAGCTTCTGCTCTTTCTGCAAGCGTTTTCATTTCTCTTACCCAATCTTCTGTGGTAGTGATAGCCGGAGCAATACTTCTGAGCTCTTCCAGATCTCCTCCTCCCCACATGAGCGTACGGTTCAGCTGAAAGTTAAAATTAGCTTCATCGTGTAATTGATACGTTCCTTTTTTCATTATGATTATTTTTTGGTGAAAAACAAGATGCCCACACTTTTTAATCTATGCAGACATGCTTTTATGACTTAACTTTCATCGAAATTAAGTTTATAGTTTAGCTTTTCTTTTAATCTGGATTAAAAAAGAATCATAAACGCTGTGCTCTTATTTTACTGAGCTGCTGCTGGGTCATTCCCAGATATCCTGCAATATATCCGAGATTAATTCTTTGAAGTAAATCTGCATGTGAAACTACAAAATCATGGTAGCGCTGATCTGTAGATTTTATCTGACGGTCTATCAGCCTGCCACCCATAGTGATTAAGCTTTCAGCAAAGAGATCTTCCATCAGCTGCTGTATTTCGGAATTTTTTGATTTTAGTTCCAGCACCTTCTGATAGGGCAAACGAAATATTTCACAGTTATCTTCTATCACTTCAATTCCAAATGGTACCGGTTTCGCTGATAATATACTTGAAAAAAGGCCAATAAAATGATCGTCCGAACTGATCCAGTGGGTATGATCTACAGCTTTCTCATCGTAATAGAAAATACGGGCAACTCCTTTTCTGATGTAAAAAAAATCACGGTGAATCTGCTCCACATCTACTATTATTTCTTTTTTCCGATAGATATTAGCTTCAAATACCTGAGTAAGGGCTTCAATGGCTCTGGAATGTTTCTGACTGATCATAACTGATTCGATTTACAACTGACAATGATCGTTTAAAGGTACTCTTTATCATTCAATACTAACTGAACAACTATTCTTAATTTTTTGTCCCCTTACATAATCTTTGATCGTCATGAAGGAAAAGTTTTATATTATGAAGAATATTCTGCACATTATTTCCAGCGCAAGAGGAGATCTGTCTTATAGTAAAGGACTCAGCTCAGCGATCATTGAGAAAATTTCACAACAAAATATCATCGGTCAAATTACGGTACGCGATCTGGTGAAAGACCAACCGCCTCACGCAGATGAAGTGTCAATCCATGAATTTTATAAACATCCCGAACTATATAATGAACAAAGCAAAAAGCTTCTTTCGTATGCCAATACAATTGTGGGTGAAGTACGGGAAGCCGACATTATTGTCATTGGAACCCCTATGTTTAATCTGGGGCTCTCCACTCCTTTGAAAGCATGGCTGGATCAGCTGATCCGGGCAGGAGTTACTTATGTTTTTGATGAACAATGGAATCGTGTGGGACAGTTTAAAGATAAAAAAGTATATCTCGCGATTGCTTCCGGTGGAAGAAGTATTGATGGGGCTCCGGATTATATTTCTGCTTATCTCAAAGATGTTTTCAGAAGTTATATGGGAATTACAGATGTTGAAACGTATCGTATTGAAGGGACGATGGAAAATGGTTTTACAGCGGATTATGAAAGTATTCTGAAAGAATTTTGATTGTGGATAATACGGTTTTACATATTATTTTTAACGCAAAGTTTTTAATTGTAAAGCTTGAATATAAGAGAGCAAAGAGGGGATCAACAGGTTGATTGGATGAAGCCTTGTGATTTTAGTAATGTTATAATTTTGTTTTTAACGCAAAGGCGCAAAGGTTTTTTAGTATTGCTTTGTTTTATAAGGCGCAGGAACATTTCGACTTCGCTCAATGTGAGATTTTCAGC
Source organism: Chryseobacterium sp. IT-36CA2 (assembly GCF_949767875.1). Classification (NCBI taxonomy): domain Bacteria; kingdom Pseudomonadati; phylum Bacteroidota; class Flavobacteriia; order Flavobacteriales; family Weeksellaceae; genus Chryseobacterium; species Chryseobacterium sp. IT-36CA2. The sequence goes on from NZ_CATKPG010000003.1 coordinate 22,801, forward strand.
AAAGAAGTTATGATAGAATTGTGCCTTATAAAACTTTTATTATTATACATGTGTTTGTGATAAACCTACCTCTTTTAATTCAGGATTTCGTTCATTTCAGTTAAGATAATTGGCTTTCCGTCAGTAATCATAATGGTATGTTCGTGCTGAGCCATATAGCCGCCTTTATTTCCTACCATCGTCCAGCCGTCTTTTAATTCTACAGCAATATTGGAATCGGTGGAAATAAAAGTTTCAATCGCCACAACAGAGTTTTTCTTAAATCTTCTGGAATCATAGCGGTTTCTATAGTTCAGCAATTCATCAGGCTGCTCGTGTAAACTTCTGCCTACTCCATGGCCGGCAAGATTCTTAATGACTTTAAGGCCTCTTTTCTTTGCTTCTGTTTCCATTAAATGCCCTATGTCGGCTATTTTTACACCACCTTTGATATTGTCAATGGCTTTTCTTAAAATATCTTTGGATGCTTCCACTAATTTCTGATGCCCATGAATATCTTTTCCGATCACAAAAGAACCTCCGTTATCGGCCCAATATCCATCCAGCTCTGCAGAAACATCAATATTAATAAGATCACCTTCTTTCAGAATCCTCTGATCGGTAGGAATACCGTGACAGAATTCATTATCCACGCTGATACAAGTCCAGCCAGGGAATCCATACGTCAGATAAGGAGCAGATTTTGCCCCAAAATTTTCCAGAATTTTAGCTCCGTACTCATCAAGATCTTTTGTGGTCATACCCGGTTCAGCATAATCCATCATCTTCTTCAGGGTATAGGCAACGGCTTCACTTACTTTTTGCATTCCGGTCATCTGATCTTCGTTGGTGATTGACATATTTTTTGATTATTGTTGATAACTACAAAGTTAGGAAATTTTAAATATTATAGTCCAGCCTGCTTCCATTGTTCAAATCCATTTATTGAAAAATAAAAGCCAATGCAAACAATGGCTTTGTACTTTCTTTATGGACACGAGCGAGACGCTCGCGCCAGCGGGGGGAGACTATCTCACTTTTGATACAACCTCTTTTGTTATTATTTACAATCTTCGCCCCAGCAGCGATTCCTTATCTTCATCAATTTTAAAATATAGACAGTAAGCTCTTCATCATAAACATATCTACTTACACCAACCCTATAAACAACACCGTTCTTGACAGTAAAAATCATATCCACTTTTTGCTCATTAAGAAATATTGTAAGGTAGCCATGGTTATGACTTACTCTTACTTCTTCTCCTTCAGAAAATTGGTTAATTCTTTTACAGATAAACGCTAGATCATTTCTATTTTTTACTTTTAGATTTCTTACACCTCCGTTGAATTCACTCCATCGGTTTTCTATTTGTATGCTTGTACTATCACATTCGACAGGTTTATTTTTACAGCTAATCAGAAGCAATAAAGGGATTAGGAATATGTATATATAATTATATGTTGTTCTCATTAATTATTTTGGTTTAATTAAATTAGTCATCTCACCCAAATAAGCTGTATCTCCACTAAATGTAGATCCTGAAGCAGAAACATCTTCAGGGCCAACTCCTAAACCATAGCTGTATCCATGATACAATAGCTGATCTTTAACAAATGTCTTTTTAGGGATATAATAGTTTTCATAATTCCATTTGTATTCATATTCTCCACTATAACTTTCAAATGTGGATGCCCCTACAGGTCCACCTCCTATTTGTCGTCCTTCCCCCCTGCTGGCGCGAGCGTCTCGCTCGTGTCCATATTTCAATCATTAAGTTTGCAGACATTTTTAATATGGCTTATTATAATAATAATTTTCAATATTAAATATAATAGTGCTAAGCTCTTATTATATTATAAACAATGAATACATGAAGCATAAAAATAAAGAAAATTTATCACAAAAACCTATGTGACAATAAGCTATATGAACAACCTCTGCAAATATGCAAGGGTTGTTATTTATTCTACCTTGGAAACCAGAAGGTAAGTTTATTTAATAAGCTCAAAGTCTGGAGACTTTGCGCAGCTGGGGTTTTATTATTACTTCAACGCCCGAAAAAATTCATAAAACAAGAGCAGGAAAATTTTATCTTTTTATTTTATGAAGCATAATCCTTGAATATCTGAAGTTATCATAATGTCCTTTATTATATAATCTTTATCCTTTAATGCAATAGACTCTCCATAATAGGAAATATTTTTAATATTTGATTTGGGGAAAGGTATTTGAATACTTAATGATTGAAGATTTAATTTATAGATGTTGTTCAACTTTACGTAATTATTACATTCTTCGATATTATTTTTTTTTGAAACTATTTTTATAGTCTCATAAATAGGAGTATTAATATTTTGTGCATAAATTATATAAACACTATTTAACCTTTCAATTCTAACAATTTTATATTCAATTCTTGATTCTATTTTTTTTGAGCTAGAACAAGAAGTTAGAGTTAGAATTATTATAATTAATATATATTTCATAATTATGGATAAATGTAAATTAATTCATTTGGTTTTTTTCCAGTTGTGTCCTTAAGAAAAACTTGAGTAATTGCTCCTTTTGAAAAAGGATTAGCACTACTTCCATCAGATCTTTTTGCAGAAATATCATATCCATCAGTTTGCGAAGTAGCACTATTATATGCTATATTATACACGCTAAATGGATTATCTCCTTCAGCGTTAGTAGCAATACCAACTGATAATTTCCCCAATGCTCTTGCAGCTAAAGCTCCCTGATAAGATTCTGTTACTTCGTGCAGAGTATCAGCTCCTGGACGCCAAAAAAAAGCACTTACTCTTTTAGCAATAGCAGGGTTTATCTCTTGTCTAGTTTCAGTAATAGGATTTAATGATTTACCATCAGTACTTAATAAATATTTAGTTTCGCTTCCTCCAAATGCACCAAGAACATACGGGTAACCATCTGATGTCTTTTTTGTATATTCAGCTGTTAAATTCACATTTACAGAATGGTCATCTATTGCATTCACCAATTGTTGAGCATCATTAGACAACTTAGCACCAGCATTATTCTGTGTATAAGATACCTTACCATTACTATTCATTTTTAAGGTAAGTTCAGAAGATACTGATTTTTGTAATTCATCCAATGCAGCTTGTTTTGCCCCTCCTTTTATAATAACATCGGTCCCTTTCCTACCATCTGGATCAGTAAACCTCGAAGGATTATTAAAAGCATAATTATATGGACTATGTCTGGTCATCTTCTCTGCCAATGGGTCAACAACACCCCATCTACCAAGATCCGGTATATAGAATCTCGCACCATAATCATACATTCCGCTTTCCTGAAGCTCCTTCCCATTGTACTTGTATTTATAAGCTGAATTCCCGGTCAATACGTTATATCCTTCATGCTTCAATCCAAACGGATAATAATTACTTTCTTCAATGATCTCTGTTCCGGCTCCATTCTTAGCATAACTTAGCCTAACATTTCCAAGGTGATCTGTATAATTGTACACATACTTTCCGGTCTCTACATTAAAATATCCCTCTGCTGTTGGGAAGAATTTTAATACAGAATCTGTATACTGGAAGCCATCAAGATAATCGGTTGTTTCTATACCGAAAACCTTTCTTACCTTCACGCCGTCTGCTCTGTAAAGATAATCCGTTACTTTGGCATTTTGGGTGACTTTTTCAGGTAAATTTAGATAATTATGTTGGATGGAAATATAATTAATAGAACCTTATTTATGAACAACCCTTGCCATATTTGCAAGGGCTGTTATTTATCTTACCTTAAAAAACCAGAGGGTAAGTTTATTTAATAGTCTCAAAGTCTGGAGACTTTGCGCAGCGGGAACGGTTTATTAAATGGTTAGCAGGATTTCAGGTTTCTGGGCCAAAAATAAAACCCACCGCGGTTTCAGTGGGTTTATCTTTATCTACTACACGAAAGGATTCGTGCGGTAGCGGGGTAGCAAAATTTATTTATTAAACCTTATCAATATAATTTTTAGCTAATTTGTAATATTCATTTTTTTCATTATTATTGAAGTTTAACATCTCATCTAAAATTTCTACCTGTTTTTCTACACTGGTAAACATATCAGCACTTTCTCCAAAAGATTTTATAAAAATTTCTTTAGTTTCTAAAGAAGTAAATCCTACTACTGCTATCTCCCAATCTCGTGAACCAATTATTGCCCAATCGTTGGAATCAGAAAACCAAGCAATGTCATCGGAAACTATAGCAAGTTCTTCTGTAGAACGATCCATCATAATTTTACTTAATTCTTCATCTGTATTATTTACACTAATATTTAATATACTATAAGCATTAAAATTTTTATAAAAGTACTTTTCAGGAGAAGGATCAATAGTATAAAATATTAAATTTTTATTTCCTATTTTGATTAAGTATTCTTTTATTTTCTCAAAAAAAGATTTATGAAAAACAAAAGAATACTCAAAGCCCAAAAAGTATTTGAAATTATTATTAAAAGCATTATTTTCAAACGAAGTATAATTAGGAAATAGTTCATTTAATCTTGCTTTGAATTGCTCAAACTCTGTCTTATCTCTTATAAAATCTATCATTGTCCTCCTGTTTCGGGTTTTAAACGTATTTTAATATCTGCTTGTTTGCTTTCAGGGCCCTTACGGAAATCTGCAGTTGGTTTTCCACCTTTGTCAGGTCGAATTGTATAAGATTGATCACCTTTTTTATACTCTGTCACTTTTCCTCCACCTTTTTCAGTTTTCTCATACCCCGATTTCTCAAGATTTTTTCCAAATTCTTCTTTGGAAACATCTGTCTGCCTGTTTGCAACGCCTTCTTTCCCTCTACTAGAGTTTTCTATCTTATCGTATTGAGAAGATTGTCCTTCAGGCTTCACTTGTTCAGCAATACTTTCAGGTTTTGCATTTTCTGTCACCTTATCCATAGTTTGGGCAGGTTCTGCTTTGTTACTTCCTGTAATTGAATCCCAACCTTTGCTAATAGCATTTCCAATCTTTTCCCAGAAACCAATCTGTGGTGGTGGTGTTGCTCTACCCACTAAAGTAATTCCCTCAATTGGAACTTCTCTAATCATTGCTTCCGTTACTGGAGTTGTAGGAATATTAGAATTAGACATCATCAGGAACTCGAAAGGAACTAATTCAAGACCTTCAAATTCCCGTCCCATTCCTAATTTATTTTCTTGGAAAGCGTATGTAGAATTATATGAAAATTTGTCACTCAATGGATCTATTTGGATAAATCTTCCAACATCGGGCATATATTCACGCCACTTAAATGAGTAAAAACCCGTCTCTTGAAGTTCCTGCCCTTGGTATTTATATTTATATGCAGGATTTCCCGACAATCCATTATACCCTTCATGTTTCAATCCAAAAGGATAGTAATTACTTTCTTCAATGATCTCTATTCCTGCTCCATTTTTAGTGTAGCTCAATCTGGTATTTCCAAGGTGATCCGTATAGCTATACACATACTTACCGGTCTCTACATTAAAATATCCTTCTGCCGTTGGAAAGAATTTCAATGCAGAATTTACATACTGGAAACCATCCAGATAATCAGTTGCTTCTGTACCGAAAACCTTTCTAACCTTCACTCCGTCTGCTCTGTAAATATAATCTGTTACTTTAGCATTTTGGGTAATTTTTTCAGGTAAATTTAGATAATTATATTGGATGGAGGAAATTCCTTTGTCCGCTTGGGTTGTAATATTTCCGTTGACATCATAAGTAATAGTGCTTCCTGTACTTCCTGATGCTAATGGATATCCACTGATGGCATTTCCGGTTCCAATTTCTTTAAGGTAAGATAACTTATTACTTTGTTCTCCGTTTTCATAATGATATTCCAGATTGTCCATTACTTCAGGTGCTGTATATCCCGGAAGCTGTTTCCCTCTTCTTAAAAGCGTTTTTATATTTCCGTTAAGATCGTAGGTAAGCTGCTCGTGGTATTCTCCTCTTTCTAAATTCATGGCATCCCAGAAACGTCCTTCTTTAAGTCGATTAAGGCCATCGTATTCATATGAATAATTTCTCAGTACGGCATCATTTTGAGTAATCCATGACATCTGGGAAATATTCCCATTATACCTCGCTGAACCTGAAAACTGGCTGTTCGGATTGTTATAACGCAGTTCATAAGCAAAAAGTTTGTTCTGCAGATTGGCAGGATCATTCACTTTTGTCACCCAGCCTCTGATGTTGTAGGTATATTTTACACTCTGCAATGGACTGCCTGTAGTATTTCCTACATTTTTAGTCTGTAATTGTCCCAGATCATTATACAGGTTTTCCGCAAGAAGTTCCTGAGCACCTCCGTTTACCTGGTTCCAATGTCTTACCAGTCTTTCCTGATGATCATATTCAAAAGTTTCTTTGATGTTTACCTTGGTATCATTAGCTGACCTTTTATGTTCAACAAGGCTATACTCCGGAACTCCGGAAAACTTCAAAGAGCTTTCGGTTTTTGTATATCCCCCCAAATGATTTAAAGAATGGGTCGCAATAGCTCTTCCTTTTTTATCATAGTAGGTAAATGATTTTGTCCAGCCATCATTTTCAATATTCTTAACATAAGAAGCTGTTGGAAGACTTTTAGTACTTACTGTGGAATTCTGGGTGGTCTGCGGCAATACATCCTGCCCTAAAACCGTACTTACCGCCGGGGCTTCCTGAGGATAGGTATCATAATAATTAACGGTAAGAAGCTTATCAACAGTTGTAGGGTAAGCCGTGTTTCCGTATTCAATGCTAACCCCATTCAGCGTAAGGCTTCCACCTCGGGTTTCAAAAGTATCTGCAGGTTGGTTATCAATAGTATTCTGTATCATATTTCTTGAATTGGTATCCCTTGTAACCCCTGTATAAACTACTCTTCCGAAGCGGTCATATTTGCTAAACAACCATGACTGATCTGCTGAAAAATTAGCAATTCCATTTTTGAGAGCAATATCTCTGGATAGAATAATCTGATCTTTTTTATTGTAAACCATTTGCTCCAGATCTTTCCCAGGAAGTTTCTTTTCTACCAGTCTTTTTTTGCCATCATATTTATATTGATAGCAAAGATGCTCCATTGCTGAAGCCGAAACTGTTGTAGTAGCAGAAGCTAAAGGTGGGATCACAAACGCAAGTTGGTCATATTCATTATAGACGTAATAGGTGTCTGCATTTTCTGAAGAACTGATTACTTTTCTTACCAACAGAGTCTGGCCGCTGCCGTTTTTAAATTCTATGGTTTTATTGCCGTCTTCGTCTGTTACCGTGTTTTTATACAACTGTGCTTCTCCATAGGTTCCGGATGGAATGAGCTCAGAGGAAGTAGCACCGTCTACCCATTAGGTATTGGTGGTATATTTTTTAACTTCACCGGCTGCATTGGCTTCATATCCAAAAACAACAGGTTTGCTCTGCCAGTCATTACCCGGATTTTTCTGGTTTAAAACTCTGTCAAGCGGTGAACTTTCCAATGTTTTGTGGCTAAAAGGAAAAGAATCGTTAATCCCATTGGCCTGATAGTAGCTATTGGCACTGCCTTCTACATTGGGCTGGATATTTCCACTCAGTGAGCTCATAGGAACCGGCAGCCAGCTGTCAACCTGTCTTCCAAAATTATCGTAAGAAATATGCGTTACCAGATCTTTTCCGGTAGGAGTAGATTTAATGCTCACACTCTGTTTTGGTCTTCCCAGGCCGTCAAAAAACTGTACACTCTGTACCTGCTGAAGGGATCCGTCTGAAACCGCAGTTGGAACTAAATACTGTCTGGTATAAATATAGTTTTCCGTAGATGGAATATTGGATGAATAATTTACATTGATGGGAGTATATGTTCCATTGTTATTATTGCCAGTAGAAGACCCTCCTATGTACGCACGAAATGTTCCATTGACTGAACTGAACTGGAATCCCGGAAGCATACGTATACTCTGAGGGTCTGCCACTTCAGTATTAGGAGCAGGTGGTGCTGTTAAGACAACCTGTCCATAATGGTGAAGGCCCCACAACAACCCAATGCTTATAAATATTTTTCTATACATTATTCTCTATTAATGGGTTGCAGTTGATTTCATCGTAAGAAACTGTTCTTTCAGCTGTTTGATTTCTGAAACAGCATTTTTTAAATCTAAATTCTCGGTTTCTAATTGCTTTATTTGTTGATCCTGTTTAATAACGTATAATGTAAGCTCTTCGATTTTCTGTAGTAGCTTGATCTGGAACTCGCCTACATTGACTCCTTCTTTCTCCATCACCTTTGCGGAAGCAATTTCAGGAAGGTGCTTTTTTTCTTTAATATGTTTTGCTACTTCCTCCAGCTTTGGAAGGTCATAGTTTTCATCAAAAACAAAGTCGGCCGTTGGCGTTAGGGTAACCTTTAATTCTTTAGCTTCCAATTTTCCGTTCAACAGTGCATTACCATTAGGCCTGATGGCCATTTGTATCTTCTTATTGGTAATAAAGTTAATGGCTCCATATGTTGGGGAATCACTATCATTTTCAATGTTAAAATCTGCAAAATTTCCATATCTAAGCCCGGAAGATGCATATGCTGAATTGATTTCAAGATTGGCTTTATTATGAAATCCAATGCTTACTATATTGCTTCCTCCTGTTGCTCCGGAAGCTAAAAACTGAGCCAATACAACATTCTTGTCATTCGTCATTTCTTGAGCAACTTCAAATTTTGCCTGGGGATTCACAGAACCAATTCCAACATTTCCTCCTACATACATCTGCCCATCCTGTCTTAAAGAAAAAGTAACATCTTCTGTTCCTGTTCCAAAAATGATATTTTTCATAAAATATCTCTCAGAATTTCTTAAATGATTCGTTCTTAATTCAAAGTGATTCGAACCTACACCACCTCCTTCATATATGGTCAATCTCGATTGTGGAGAAGCAAAGTTAATTCCTACATTTCCGTTCTGAAGAATTGAAAATCTTTCAACCAAGTTGGTTGCATCATGAACTGCAATAGAAAATTTTGATCCTCCCGTGTTCCCACTTTCTTCAGTCGCAGTTATTCTTGCCTTAGGAAAGTTAGAATATCCTGCAAATTCTAATGTAGGATATTTGGGATTGGATGAAACACCACTCCAACCTGCGGTCGAGATCGTTATTTTTCCTCCATTTTGGTCACCAACTTCCAGATTAGCATGAGGATCGGCAACCCCAATTCCTATATTATTAGATGTAGGAGTAGAGCTTTGATTGACAACACCTGCTGATGTATATAATTGTGCGAATGATAATTGTGCTGTTAAAATTCCTGCAATGAATATTATTTTTTTCATAATTTAAGTTTTTATTGTTTATAATTATATTTAAATTCTTTTAATAAGTTTCCTGTTTTATCTTTTTCTCTGATTTCCATAAGTCTGTTTGCTGAATCATACAGATATACTTCTCTGATCCCTGATGGCGGAGTAATACTTCGAACACCAATTAATGGATCATAGGTATAGGTTGTAATCTGATAGTTTGGCAGACTATTTCTGAATGAATCCAATACTGATAAGAATGATGCTTCATCATTGTTAGCTGAAGTGGATGCATCTGTATTAGAAGCATTAATAATAGAATCAATAAGTGACTGCTGGATATCTGATAATTTTGCTCCTTCTATTTTGGCAATGGGCTGGGTTTGGTTATACCCCCAGATAATAACCGTTGAAATACCATCTTTTGTGGTGTACTGCTTTAAATTACCCTTAGAATCGTATTTATCATACAAGACTTCTGTAGATGGAATATTTTGAAGATCATAAGATAATATAGATGTCGGAAGCACTAAGCTTCCAGTTTGAGTTGAAGGTAAAGTTAAAGGATAGACAATTTCTGTCTTAGATAAAACTTTTGTACTTGTACCTATAGTTTGTGAATTCGTAGCCAATAATGGAATTCCTACTATATTCAAATTAACAAGTTTTGTATTATTCAATGACTGGGCAAATTTTTTATCCTCTGATATTGTTTTACCATCTGAAGTAATTGTATTAATTTTATTGTTATTTAAATATGATATATCATTATAATAATAAATATTCTGAGTAATAATATCTCCAATTGTATTCTTTTCTTCGATTTGAGATGAAAGTAATGTGTAGGGTTTCACATATTCTTTTTGAAAAAGTTCCCATGCATTTGAAATTTTTTTGACTTTTGTACTGTAGTCCTGATTAGTGTTTCTACAGTTTATATTAAGGATATTATTTTTTGAAATGTTTTTACAATAATCTTTATCAATAAAACCATAATTCATTTTAGTAGTTCTTATCACTATATTATTTTTGTAGTAGTCTTCCTGTATTAATTTTCCTCTAGCAAAGCTTTGATCTTCAAGGTCTGTTTCCTTGTTTTTAAGATAATTCTGAAGAGTATGGTCATAATTAAATTGTGGAGAATGTATTTGCACAAAGTAATTAGCACTATTCAGAATATCTGGATTTGTTTTATATGTAGAGAATGTATGCTGTTTTTGTAATTGTCCATCAACATATTCAAAAACATTCGAATATTCAATATTACTACCAGAATATGCCTGAAGTTCTATATTTGAACCATTCTGTCTAAGTTCTTTTTTTAAGGTATAGCCTCCTGGTGCACTTTGCTTATATTCAATATAGTCAACAAAACTATATATTGATTTTAAAATACCGCTTGATTCAGTAGAATTAATATCTTTTATGTATTTATAAGTTTTTACAATTGGAACTGTATTATCAGGATTATCTGTCATTTTTTGAATTCTCATTCCGCTTGCAATACCGATCTCACTACTGATCTGAGGTAAAAAATTGCTGGATGAATTTCTTACCAGTCTAGAAGAAAATGTATTAGGTTCATAGATAAATTCAGTATATCCTTTGGTAGGATATGTAATCTTTTTTAATAAACCGATATCATTAAAACCAGAATCTACATTTCTATTATCAGACAATATTTCCGTATCTCCGGTATTAGCATAAAATTTATAGTCAGGAATCATCATATTAGTTTCTGGTTTACCATTATAATAACCCCAATAATCTACCCCTCTTGTTGCATCATCCGGAAAAAAGGTATCCTTATAATAATCGAAAGTATAATCTTTATTATTGATTTTCAAAGCAGTAAGAAACCATCTTCTTTTTGTACTCCCTTTTGGAGTTATTGTCAGATCAATAGTTTTGGTAATATTATTCTGATACTTCTCTTCCATCTTTTTTAGCTTATAAGCTTTATAACCCAAATCATCAATGTAAGTATCGTATGTGAAGAGAATTTTATAAGTATTATCTACATTTATTTCTTTCAACATCACTTTTTTTGTGAGATTAATTCTTATATATGGGCTCTGCCAAGTACTATTCTGTGAAGAACCAGATACAGAATATCCTGCCCAAGAATAATCATATTGTGCTGTTGAGTTTTCTGCATCCTGCTGGAAGTATCTATTCAGATCAAAAGCAAAATTAAAACTGTTTGCATTCGTTACATAAGGCAGTGCATTTTTTTGTGTACAGTAATTGCTCCCTCCTCCTATTGGGTCATCCTCATTGTAAGTATATGTTACGTTACGTCCATTAGTAAGTTCTACTTTATACAAATACCACGAGGTAATTGTAAAGTCTGCAGAACCTTGAAATGCCCCCTGACTAGTCTGGTACTTTCCTAAATCACTTGAAAGCTCTAAATTAGCATATTGCCCTCCAAAATAATATTTATTGCCTTTACCATCAATTATTTTGAAAGTAGAAAGTTCCGGTTTACAATTTGTTTGTTCGGCAACCCATTGCTGTGAATATCCAGAGATATCCACTACAAGGTTAGGATCATTAGATCTTATTAAAGGAGTGCCATCATTGCTTAAAGTAAAATATCCTGAAATACCTAGGAAATTAAAATTATATTTATCCGATTCTAGCTCTGAAGAAATTGATCCGTTGTAAATTCCAGGCCAGGGAGTTGAAAGTCCTGTGCTTAATTGAAAATTTTTGGTGTATATATCATTCGCTGATTTGTTGTATGCTATTGCTGATAAAAACCCATTAAGAGAAGCAGATTGGACAGTAGTAAAATCATCAGGAATACCCCTTACTTCTCGGGTAATAGTACCCGAAGTATTAATAAACCAATTGAGCCCAGCAAATCCGGATTTTTTTGTAGGAATAAATCCTGAAGAGTCATACCCTAAAGATATTGAATTGGTAAAACCTTCAATATTAATGTCAAACAATGGAATGTTTAAATCAATTGTTCCTCTGTTCATATTAACAGGAATATTACCCATTCTTTCATAACTGTATGATTCCGGAGACTTGATATTGATAGGTTTAAAATTAAGTGATTGCCCATTTAATTGGATGAAGGAGCTAGTAAATATTGCTAGCAATATGTATGAATATAATTTTTTCATCATGTTTACTTTTTAATA
>NZ_CATKPG010000004.1:0-5927 GCF_949767875.1 Chryseobacterium sp. IT-36CA2
GGAAGTTTTCCAGTCTACTTCAGAGATATTACCATTAAATTTTTTATAAGAAGGATTATCAGAATTCTGATATTTAATTTTATAGCCAAATAGCTTCCCATTTAAAGCTGCCGGATCATTGATCTGGGTCATCCAGCCACGGATATTATATTTGTAATCAATCTGTTGAAGCGGAGAAGAAGCCGTTACTCCTCCCACCTTTTTAGATTCCAGCTGGGAAAGTTCATTGTATTTATTCTGAGCAAGAATTTCTATAGGATTACTATCTACCTGATGCTTGTGTACCAACAATCTGTTCTGATTATCGTATTCAAAAGTTTCTGTAATGACTCTTTCCACATCTGAATTTAACCGTTTATGTCTGGTAATGGTTTGTTGTGGTAATCCTGCAAAATCAAGTTTTGATTCTGTATGGGTATAACCTCCTAAATAGTTGATAGAATGGCTTCCAATAGCTCTTCCTTTCCTGTCGTAATAGGTATAGCTTTTTGTCCAGCCGTCATCCTCAATATTCTTTACAAAACTCATCACAGGTAGTCCTTTGGTGCTTCTCCCATCAGCCGTAGGGGTTTCTGTTAATAAAGTTTCTCCCTGAATACTTGTTGGAAAAGAAGGATTAAAGCTATACACTGGGTAGCTGTCATAATAGTTTACGGACAGAATATTTTCAGGAATAAAATAGACCGCGGTATAATAAATATTGATGCCATTTCTGAAAAACCCTGTAGAATGGCGAGCATCATAAATAACCAAATCCTTAATCTGGTTCTGGATTGTACTTCTGGTATCAGTTGAACTGAAGGTTCCTGTATAAGCCACTCTTCCAAACTGATCATATTTGGTCATCAGCCATTTGCCCAATCCTCGCATATTGGCATCCTGGGTAAGCATCAACCTATCAGCTTTATCATACACCATATATTCCCAGCCTTTGCCAGGAAGTTTTTTCTCAACAAGCCTGCCTCTGCCATCATAACGGTACTGGTAGCAAAATTCATCCTGTTTAGTAATATTAGCAACTATATCCCCTCTCATACTCCCCATAGGAGGCAGTACAAAAGCAAGCTGATCATATTCATTATAAACATAATAGGTACTGCTTCCATCCTCTTTTCTAACCATGATTACCTGGCCTCTCCCATTCTTGAATTCTATGGTTTTATTGCCATCCTCATCAATTACTGTATTTTTATACAACTGATTATCCGTGTACAGCCAATCTTCTGCAAGTACAGATTTAGTAGCTCCGTTTTCCCAGGTTGTAACGGTCGTAAATTTTCTTACTTCCTCAGTAGTCTTATTAGCATCATATTCAAATTTAACAGGTTTAGTACTCCAATCAGTACCTACCTGAATCTGCTGCTGAATTCTGTCTAAAGGTGAGTTCTCCAAAATTTTCTCAGAATAAATCTTTTCTGAACCATAAGGTGTACTGCTTACATTACTCAAGGGATCTGGGGTAATAGCTCCGTTTAAAGTTCCACCCTGAGGGATAGGGAGATACTCCTGAACCTGTCTTCCGAACTGGTCATATTTAATGGGAGTAACAACATCCCGTCCTAATGGAGATGCTTTTACATTGACAATTTGTTTTGGTCTTCCTAATCCATCAAAATACTGAACCGTTAAGGCGTTCTTTACACAAGCTGCATCCAGACAGGTCTTGCTGAAGATATAGTTTTCCGTTATGCTCGGTGTTATTTGTGCATGAAGAAAGCCTACTACAAAAAAGGCGCTTATGGGGGTAATTATTTTTTTCATCGTATTTAGTTTATTGGAAATGTGAAATCAAAATTTAAGTCCATGTTGTTAACCAATGATGGTGAAGCCGAACTAATTTTAGCAGTAATATTTCCATTACTATCAATTGTCAGTATCCATATACCATTTGAAAAAGTACCTGAAGATCTTTCACCTGAAGGAATACAATTTCCATTAATTTTCCCAATAATTACACCATTATCCCAAGACAAGTTATTATAATATCTGAAGCCCATTTGGATTCTAAAACTTGTTGTATTTGCTAAACTTATTGAACCATAATTAAATTGACTTATTCCGCTCCCTTTTGTTATTGAACAACTCATTGAAGTACAGCTCGCATTGACATTTGCAGCATTTTGCCCATTAGCATTGATATCATTTTGTGCTTGTTGATCTGCATCTGCCTGGCTTAGTAATGAGATATAAGTACTTTCAGGAACTGTATAAGTATACACACCAGGAATAACATTTGAACCACAATCGCTTTTTGTAAACGTTTGGTTTTTTGAGGAATTGTAATATCTTATTGGCGCATGATTATACACAAACTCCTTTATTATTTTGCCCTCATTATCTTTGATATTCTCTAGCCTATTTGAGGAATCATATTTATAAACTTCTCTGAGTCCAGAAGGTTGAATAATTGTTTTAACCCCTATCAATGGATCATAAGCATAAGTGGTAATTTTGAAATCTTTGAGTTCTGGTTTGTTTCTGAACCCATCAAGCTTCGAAATAAGCAGACCTTCACTAATTGGATCAATATCCAAATTTGATTTTTCAACTATTTCTAACTGCTGATAAGAAGTATTATTATTAGCATCTAGACCGAACGCTTGCATCACTTGAGAATAATTACCTCCTTCTACCTTAGCTATAGGCTGATTACTTTTATATCCCCAAATGATCGTTATTGGAGTACCTTCTTTAGTTGTATACTGCAATAAATTTCCTTTATCATACAAATCATAAGTTACTTCAGTAGAAGGTTGATTATTTGCAATATTGTATGACAAAACAGAAGTAGGATTTAAGTGGCTAATATTGTCATACTTAGTTTCTATTAATGAAGTTGTTTTTAAAGAACCATTGATAAGATTTCCAATAGTTTGTGTTTGTAAAGGAGTATTTAAGATATTAGCGTTAATTAATTTTGTATTACCTTTTTCAGTGGAGTATTGAATATTTTCAGCATTATATTTACCGTCAGGAAAAGTAACGGATTTTGATATAAGAAAATTGTTAGTATTATAATCCTGATTGCTAGTTGTTATTAATTCTTGTCCTGTAAGATAATCAATAGTTTTAGTTTTCGACAACAAACTCTCCTTTGAAAATATAGGATAATGTGCTACTACAGATACATCTCTTATACTATTAGGATCAGGATCACCCGCAGGTGCACTACCACCATTTGTCCAACCCTTACAAATATATAGATATTCGCTTATTGGAGAGAAAATGGTGCCGTAATAAATATTTGAATAACGAGTATCATATTCATTAATAACTTCTTGTAATTTCTGATTATTACTATTAGTAATTATTTGTGAAATTAACTTGCCATTTTCAATACCACTATTTTTGGTAGTAGGGATAGAAACGGGCAATTGATCTTGCCAAAAACGATAAAAGACATCAGGATTAATGTTATAGTTGGATATTATCCTTCCTTTTTCATTATTAGCATTATCTACTTGGATTTTTGTTACTTTGCCATAGCCTACATAGTCTCCTGAAGATAGAGATGATGCACTGTAATTATTTGAGGAATTAAAAGAAATTATTGTAGATGTTTCATATCCTCCGCTAGTAGAGTATTTCTTATTAACATATTCTTTTACTAGATCCAGTGGATTTGTTGAATATCCATTTTCATAAATAAATTTCACCTTATTTACCAAATTTGTATTAAAATCATAATTTGCCTGACTTTCTAATCTAACTCCCTTTCCTGTATTGATCGTAGATGGATTATAATTAGAAATTAAATTATCTGCATTGTGTAGCTCATAATTAAATACAGAATATCCTTGCGTTGGGTAAGTCATTTTTTTTAGAAGCCCACTGGTCACAAAATTGATATCAGAAGTTTTTTTATTATTATTTACACTTGTAATTGGCAATTGATTTAAATATGCTATTGAAAAATCAGTTGGTTTTGCAAAATAAGTTTGATTATTTAAAGCTCCATTATAATATCCCCAATAATCAACAGCATAAGAATCTTTTCTTGGAAGATTTTGTGGATTGTTGTAATCAAATCTATATTTTTCTAACTGATTTACAACTATATTTTTCAAAAACAGCCTTTTTTTCATTCTATCTTCATTATATGATGAAGTATCTGGATTTTGAAAATTATTATTGACGGCTACTGAATAATCATACTGAAAGTCAATGTTTTTAACAATTTGATTACTTACTTTATTTTTGACTATAAGATTATCCAATCTTCCAGTAGGAAAATCTTCTCTATTAGAATAAGAAAAATCAACAGATCCAAACTCCCCTGATATTTTTGAAACTAATAAATAATTCTGAGCACTATTATATGATGGGGTATTAGAGATAAAGTAGGAGTCTGAAGCTTGTTGAGTTTGGTAAGCATCTGACGATAAATTTGGAGGTCTGTACTTTGCAGCATACACATATTGTCCTCCCCAAAAAGTCGGGAGCCCACCACATCCAGGCGTCCATGTTGATTGAGAACCTCTATTATAATTCAAGTTTTTTGATTGTGGAATAAAGTTTATAACATTACTATATTCGCTATAATTGAAATTTACTATATATTGATTTTTATCAGTAATTTTTGTTAATACAAAATTTCTGTTAATGGTACCAAAGATTCTCACCTCTTCATTTCTTCCAAATTCGTACGTTATTCCATTGGGAGCTATTACTTTGAACACATTAGTAGGTTTATCAAATTTTATTTGATACCCTTTCTTCAAACAAGCAAATACTGGAGAAGATGAATTAATATCTTTATGATTGGAAATGAAGAATTCAATCTTCTCTCCAAATAGATTTAAAGTGAAAATATCTGGAGAACTATCATATTCTACCCAGTTCCCATAAGTATGAAAAATTCCATTAACAGGTAAATTATGGTATACAGAATAATAATAAGTATATTTTCCAATTTCAGGAGATTGAATATAGCCTGCAGGTTCTGACACTCCATCTTTAGTTTCTAGATACTGATCATTATAATTTAATACTCCCCAAGGAGTACTGGGCTGATAGTGTAGATCTATCTTTAATTTTTGTACAGCAGTATCAAAATCATCGCTTCCCAGTACCGATTGCACAATAGTAGGCATTCCCAAGTTCCATCCCAACCCTACGCTAGAGGCTTCATCCGAAACTTTAATTCCATTTCCAGAAGTATAGTCCAGATTTAAAGGAATTGTTATATCTCCATTTTGTATAGTGTATAAGGGAATTGTAGGAGAATTTGTTCCTGTAAATTCAGAATTTTGTATATCTCCGTACCTTAAAAAACTTGCTGTAGATGGAGATGTAGGAAAGTTTTTAAAATAATATGACAAGTCATTATTATTTTGTGAGTAGCTTTTAAAAAAACTAAATATTAAAATAACAGTTATTAAATTTTTCCTCATTTGTGTTTATTTCTTGATTAATTTTGCATTCGCAGTTTTATTCATATCAGTTTTTACAGTAACCAGATAAGCTCCCTGAATGAGTGTCTGGGTATTGATCTTGGTCACTTTATTCTTGGTTTTCAAGCTCTGAAGCTGTCTTCCAGACATATCATACAAAAGAATATCAGCATCCTTGAAGTCAAAGCCAATTTCTATGTAAGCATAGTCTGAAACAGGGTTCGGATAGATCTTGATATCGTACTTTTCAATCAACTGATCAACCTGTTTGTCTCCCAATTTCACAATTTTCCAGTTTTCTTTACCCAATTCTTCTGCACTGGTACCTGCCAGAATGATTGAACCATCTCTATTCAGTTTTAAATCAGAAAGCCTTTCTTCCTTCTTACTAGATTCTCCTTTTACATATTTTCTCCACTGTTCATTTCCATTTTGATCAAGGTAAAGCATCCAAAAAGTTTCATCATCGGTTTGTATTCTTCCCTCAGCCTGAGTATAACCTCCTAATAGAATTCCTTTGGAAGATTTATCATC
>NZ_CATKPG010000005.1:0-5295 GCF_949767875.1 Chryseobacterium sp. IT-36CA2
TATTCTACAATTTCCTTAGTATAAAGATTTTTCCGAAAAGCAGGAAGTGAGTTATCTGCTTTTTTCTTTTGTACATATTGCATAGAAGACTGAGGTGCATATAAGATCAAATGCTGAGAATAGAGTCTAAAAAAATCATATTCAAGGAGCTTGGACCAGCGCAATAATATTTCCGTATCTAAAGACGGTGAAGAATACATTTCGAGCACTTCTTTTTCTGTACAATTTAAAAAATTACATATACGGCTTATATCTATCTGATTTTTGCTCACACTAATTTTAAGGAGTGATCCAATATTCAGGTTTCTCAGATTCATAGATTTTGATTATGTGTGGTTTATTTCTAAAACCAACTGATTAATAATTACTTATTCTCCCGTTTTGTTAGAGAAAGCAACAAGACTAAATTTTAACGAGGGAACAAAAAAATCTGCTTGCCGCTATATCATTCTCATTAGTAAACTGTCGCATTGTGAATGCGTCAGTTATCATCATTGTATTTAGTGTATATAATGATTTAAGGAATGCATGGAGTTGTACTCCTGAATAAATTCCCTGCTGCATCCAGGCAGGCATAAGCATTCTGTGTACCTTTTAGCTGATCGAGCCGTATTTTTCCTGATATATCGCTTACTGTAAGAGCATTTTTTCTATTAGTATCTGAATCTCCTATAGCTACTTGAAAGATGGGGGGATTTATATCATTTATATCCGCGTTCGGATAATTATATTTTCCAATGATTAACTGTGAACTTCCATCAGCAATAAGATTAGATCCAATACATGTTGAATACAGGCCATTAGAAACATTTTGTGTTCCTATTGTTACTGATTCAACATTACTACTTATATTTGAATCTCCAAAGCTAACACTACTATTTTTTATTATATTATTAGTTCCGAAAATAAAAGAAAGACTAGTATCTGTTTTATTTCCTGTTCCTCCAACAAAAGAGTAATGTGCCTTAGAAAGGGTATTATTATCACCCATTGTCAATGCGCTGGTGGATTGATCTATACTATTACTCTCACCAATTGCCATACTATTTACACTTCCAACACCTTGTATTAAGTTGTTCTGGCCCAAAGCTATGTTATCGGGTCTTATGATTAGATTGGATGTGCCTATTGATAAAGAAGTCCCACTCATTGGTTTAATACCGTTGAGCACATCATTATGTGGGGTTCCAATATTGCCGCTACCCGTAATATTCAGAGGGACGTAAGGTTTGGGATTGTTTATACTTACATTTCCCATATGATAAATATCTTGAGTATTTGAACTAGCAGGATAAGATGTAGAGACAGATATCCACGGTTCAGCGTTCAATTTCGTCCAATTATGACTTTTTTTATCATAATAGAAATAACCTGTAGAAATTAAATTCATTGTTTTAATACCCTGTAAAGTTACTGGTTGTGTAACATACACAATTGCTCCGTCAAGATTATCTGTGTATAAAGCATCTTTTGCTTTAAGTTCATCACCTATTAATCTTGGGGCAATAATGCCGTCTTTTTTAGTAAGGTCAGCAGGGGCAGCCATTACATCCAGGGTCGCTTTAGGAACTGCGGTATAAACGCCGGTTTGTCCCAGCGAATATTGTGTAAGCAGCAGGCCTAATAATAAAATAATTTGTTTCATCTATGCGTGTTTATTTTTAGAATCTTATTTAAACAATATAAATCCTTTGTATTTAAAAATGCCGAATGATAGCATCAGTTTTAATCTAGTTTGTTTAGGATCAATCTGTATTTTGTAGTAATTACAACCTATGTGGTTTTTATGGTGTACAAGGTGTTGAGCTTCTGAAAAGATTACCATTAGTATCTATGCAGGCATATGCATTTCCAATGCCTTTCAGTTGATTAATCTGTACTACGCCATTCTTATAGATGGTAAGTGCATTTTTTCTATTGTTGGAATCCCCTATACCTACCTGAAGAATCGGATCTGTAGGCACCCAAGCAATAGGACTAGAGGTAGAAGAAGTAAATTCATTAAATTTTCCTATTACAGTTTCTAAAAAAGTTTTAGCGATAAGATCCGATCCGATAGTTGTAGAAACATGCCCTTGAGTGCTATTTCGGGTACCAAATGAAGTAGCATAAGAAATTGAGCCAGCACCGCCAATAGTATTAGCATTTCCAAAAATAGTAGAATATGGTGCGTTTGTATTTACAATATTATCTGCGCCCTGAACAAATGAAATATTTGAGTTCACCTTATTTCGTATTCCATTTACAAAAGAATAGTTTGCAGGAGAGGCAATTTCATTATTATCCCCAACAGCCATGGAAGTGGTGGTATTGCTTAAAATATTACTTCCACCTATCACTATACTTCGTGCACTCTTGATGGTATTGGAGACTCCAAAAGCAACACTATTGGTTCCGGGAACTAAATTGGTTGATCCTACTGCCATTGAATTTACCCCTATCGGAGAAACTCCGCTTGCTTCATCAGCATGTGGAGTTCCGAACCGTACTGCACCGCGAACATCCAAAGCAGCAACAGGTTTTATAGTAAGAATACCCACTTTTCCCATTTGATAGATATTTTCATTATTTAAAGTTGCAGGGAAGTTTGTTTGGGAGGATTTCCATGGTTCAATACTCATCTTCATCCAAAGATTTCCATCATAAAAATAGCAGCCTGTTTCTTTTACATTAATCGTTTTTGGGGTAGTTACCGCACTTACAGCAGTTACATATACCATTGCCCCTGTTTGATCAGTTGTGTATAAAGCATCTTTTGTTTTAAGTTCATCACCTGTTAATCTTGGAACAATTAAACCATCTGCTTTGGTAAGATCAGAAGGTGAAGACATGACATCTAATGTTGCTTTGGGAGTTGCTGTGTTAATTCCTATTTGTCCAAATGAGTATTGTCCCAATAATAAAATAGGTAATAAGATTGTTTTTTTCATCTAAAATAGTGTTTATGTAATTGTAAAATAAAAATCGGTTTAGAGATTTTCGTTTTGCAAAAATAATTACAAAATACTACGGTAAGAAAATGTTTTATCAGTGTTTTTCTGCATTTTCCGGATGCTAACAATACAACAAAACCTTGTTAATCAATATATTATTTATTTTTTCTCATTTATTTGTGCACTGATATTTTCGATGAATACAGAAGGTAAAATACCTGTTATTTTCTTAAAAGTTTTAGAAAAACTTTCTGCAGATGAGAACCCTGAAGCTTCAGCAAGGGCACTTATTTTATATTTTCTTAGTAAGGGATCAGTAAGTATCTTTTTTGAAATATAGTCAACACGTAATTCGTTGAGATAGGCTTTAAAGTTTTTTTGCCTGTGTTTGTTAATTACTTCTGACAAATATCTGGTATTGGTTTTAAAATCAGTTGCAATTGATGATAAGCTTACACTCGGATCTGTGTATTTTTCAGATTTTTCAAAATTTTCCAAGTGTTTTAGGATCTGTAATTCTGTATCCTTATGTATTTCGGTAATATAGGAAGCTTTGGGTATTGTCTTTGCAGCAGTTTCCTCATCGCTTTGTTCTTTCGATTTATTTTCTAATGTTTTGATATAATTCTGGAAATAAATTTTTTCATTTTTCCTCTTTCTCCGATAATAAAAAAGCAAGAAACCAATAAATATTATTGAAAATGAAATGGTGAAATAGGTTACATTTCTACTAAAAATGCTTTTCTTTGATTCATTTACAACCTCTTCTTCTATCATCTGAAAAGATTTTTCAATCGCTTTTCGCTCTTCATTTGATAGCTTATTTTTTAAGGTAGAATATATTTCATTATACTTTATATAATTTTTAAAATCACTAATAGCTTTATAATTTTGAGAAAGATATCCATACAATTCCACCTTTGTAGAATTTAGATCCGAATCTATTGATCTTTCTACGCTTTTAAGGGTATCGATGGCTCTCTGATACTGTTTCCTGCGACTATAAATAAGGGACAGTTTTATTGCGGATGTTCCTTTAGCATATGAACTCATATAGGTTCCTTTGGAGATGGGTGCTACTTTATTTAAATAATATTCAGCAGAATCCAGTTCATTTTTTTTAATATAATTATCCCCCAGGCCGACATAAGCTACGGCATATCGTAACTTTACGCCCGACCATTTTGCTTTACACTGAGATAGCATATTTAAGGCATTATGATTATATATGACAGCAGAGTCATATTTTTTCTCTACAGCCAGATTCATGGCATATTCTTCTAGAAAACATGCTTTTACCCATACTCTCATATCTTTATCACTAATTTTTTCTGCATCCAAAATCCCAGAACGTAGTAAATTTTTAGCTTTAGTATAGAGTTTCATAGCTCTGTATTGGGTAGCTAACAATCCTGATGTCCGAGCTATTAATTCATAATTTGAAGTATTCAATGCAAAAATATTAGCCTGTTTTGCATGCTGTAATGCCTCTTCTTGCTGCCCAGCATCTGTATAACATTGGCTGATATACAAATGTAAATCTGCTAAGCCTCTGTTGTCACCCTGCAGTTTTGGTAAAAATCTATTGGCAATTATCATAGCGGAATCTGGTTTAGAATATACTTTTTCAATTTGCTTGTATATTTCTTTTAATTCTTTTTCAGAATGTTGGGCATATATAAGAGGTATTCCTATTGCTAAGAATATCAAAAAAAATATCTTATTCATGAGGGTAAAAGATGATTTAAAAGTTTAGATTTTGACCGTTCTTAAGTAAACGCTATTTAAAGTTTATTTTAAAGATAATTAATTTTATATTCTATATTAATATAAGTCTGCGCAAAAGGCTCTCGATATGATATAATATTATTAAATTATTAATAGAATTATTGTCATTTTTCATCAGTGTTGTGTATTTAAAAATTTCGAGTTAAAATTATAACAAAATATAATTCTGGCATAAAAAATATCTACAAAATCACACAATTAATGACTTTAAAAATTTACTATTTCTTGACGAAATTCACTTCATAATTAGAAATAAAAAAGACTTCATTTCTGAAGTCTATAGGATTTTACTTGGAATCTAATAACATTGCTTATTTAAATAAATCTCTTTTTCCAGCCAGCAATAGTATTTCTGCTTATTTTAAAATATCGGGCAACCTCACTGTTGCTATAATTATGTTCCTTTTGGTAATCAAGTATCTTCAGGATAGATTCCTCATCAAAAGAATGAAGTTTTTGATTAAATACAAAAGCATCTTCATCTTCTTTACCCACAAGCATCTTACTACAGTTCATCACATCAAGTAAGGAAAAGTCTTTTCTAGAGAATATAATTTTAAATTCTTCTTTTTTC
>NZ_CATKPG010000006.1:0-5021 GCF_949767875.1 Chryseobacterium sp. IT-36CA2
AGAAGTTTTCCAGTCTACTTCTGAGATATTACCATTAAATTTTTTATAAGAAGTATTATCAGAATTCTGATATTTAATTTTATAGCCAAATAGCTTCCCATTTAAAGCTGCCGGATCATTGATCTGGGTCATCCAGCCACGGATATTATACTTGTAATCGATCTGTTGAAGCGGAGAAGAAGCCGTTACTCCGCCTACCTTTTTAGATTCTAATTGTGAAAGTTCATTGTACTTATTCTGAGCAAGAATCTCTACAGGATTACTATCTACCTGATGCTTGTGTACCAACAATCTGTTCTGATTATCGTATTCAAAAGTTTCTGTAATAATTCTTTCCGTATCTGAATTTAACCGTTTATGTTTTGTGATTGTTTGCTGCGGTAATCCTGCAAAATCAAGTTTTGATTCTGTATGGGTATAACCTCCTAAATAATTGATAGAATGGCTTCCAATAGCTCTTCCTTTCCTGTCGTAATAGGTATAGCTTTTTGTCCAGCCGTCATCCTCAACGTTTTTTACAAGACTGAGCACAGGAAGTCCTTTGGTACTTCTGCCATCAGCCGTAGGAGTATCCGTCAATACAGGTTCTCCCAAAATAGTTGAAGGAACAGGTGGATTAAAGCCATACTGCTGAGGGTAAGAATCATAATAAGTAACAGACAAAAGTGTATTCAATCCCCAATGCATATTGGTATAATAATAAGGCATTCCATTTGCAGTCAGAGGGGTATTATCTCTACCTTCAATGATAGCTCCTCCAAGGATCTGGTTCTGCATTCCAATTCTTGTATTGTTAGACTTTACGATTCCTGTATAAATAGGTCTTCCTAATACATCATATTTATAGATGATCCAGTCGAAAGATTTCCTTAAATTCGCATCCTGAGAAAGAATCATTCTGTCTGCTTTATCATACACCATATATTCCCAGCCTTTGCCAGGAAGCTTTTTTTCTACTAACCTTCCCTTTCCATCATAACGGTACTGGTAGCAAAATTCATCCTGTTTAGTAATATTAGCAACTATATCCCCTCTCATACTCCCCATAGGAGGCAGTACAAAAGCAAGCTGATCATATTCATTATAAACATAATAAGTACTGCTTCCATCTTCTTTTCTAACCATGATTACCTGGCCTCTCCCATTCTTGAATTCTATAGTTTTATTGCCATCTTCATCAATTACTGTATTTTTATACAACTGATTATCCGTGTACAGCCAATCTTCTGCAAGTACAGATTTAGTAGCTCCGTTTTCCCAGGTTGTAGCGGTCTTAAATTTTCTTACTTCCTCAGTAGTCTTATTAGCATCATATTCAAATTTAACAGGCTTAGTACTCCAATCAGTACCTACCTGAATCTGCTGCTGAACTCTGTCTAAAGGAGAATTTTCCAAAACCTTCTCAGAATAAATCTTTTCTGAACCATAAGGTGTACTGCTTACATTACTCAAGGGATCTGGAATAATAGCTCCGTTTAAAGTTCCACCTTGAGGGATAGGAAGGTATTCCTGTACCTGTCTTCCAAACTGATCATATTTAATGGGAGTAACAACATCTTTTCCCAATGGAGATGCTTTTACATTGACAATTTGTTTTGGTCTTCCTAATCCATCAAAATACTGAACAGTTTCTGATGATTTTGTAGCCAAGGTTCCGTTATAATCTAAATACGTTTTAGTCTGAATATAGTTCTCTGTATTAGGAAGCGGGGAAAGCTGGGCATATATTAAGTTGGATAAGAGCAAGGCTCCTATCGGTAGTATTAATTTTTTCATCGGTTTAGTTTTTATAGTTGTATTTCATCTCCTTCAACACTTTGCCATCCATATTAATCACTTTTTCAAGTCGGCCTGCAGAATCATAGATATAATTTTCTCTGATTCCGGATGGCGGTGTGATGCTTCTAACTCCAATTAAAGGATCGTAGCTGTAAGTAGTAATTTGATAACCAGGCAGTGTGTTTTTGAAATTGTTAAATGCGGTAAACAGATTCGTCTCATCATTATTACTTCCTGCTGCTGCATCTGTATTGGAAGCATTAACAAGGGCATCAATTATTGACTGTTGGATGGCTGCTATTTTCACATTTTCTATTTTAGCAATAGGTTGCGTTTGGTTATAGCCCCAGATAATTGCCGCTGAAATACCGTCTTTTGTAGTGTACTGCTGAAGATTTCCTTTAGAATCGTATTGATCATATGTAACTTCTGTAGTTTGGATATTTTGCAAATCTGTAGACACCACGGAACTTGGAAATAAGTTCAATGGAGCGTCATACTTAGTTTCTGTTTTTGATACCGTATTCAAGTTTTTCTTTACTTCTGTTTCTAAAGGGATACCAATCATATTAGCATTAATCAGTTTTTGATTTCCTTTTTCGTGAGCATATTGATAATTGGTCTCATTGACAACACCATCTGGGAAAGTTGTTTTTTGTTTATTAAGCTGATAATGGGATGGATTATTATAGAAATAATCAGTTTGTGTCAGAACCGGAGTACCATTGAAATAATCTGTAGTTTTTTGAGATTGCAGATAAGTAAAACGACTGATATTTTTGTATAAAACCAGATCAAGATTATCAAATTCGCCCACGCCTCCAAAAGCAGTCAGAAGTTCGTATTTCTTTCTGGTTGCCAATGAAAATGTTTCAAATTTACTAAAAGGAGACTCAAAGTAAATCTTCTCAATTTCTTTTACCTTAGTATCATCTTTATAATACTGTGTGAGATATTCTATTCCGTTATTCCAGGCAGTATTTGATCTTGGAGCGGATAAAATTTCTGATCCATTAATACTTCCTGTTTCATCATTATCAGTAATAAACTTATGAACAATTTTTCCTCTTTGCCCCAAATCTTCAATTACAGTATCATAGCAAACATCCGGTTCAAAAGAACCATATTGATTTAAGTTGGAAGATGTAATTGAATGATACTGTATTGGGAGAACGGGTCCGCTACACTGGCTTCCTTCACAATATGAGATAGTATTATTAATTTCAGAGAAGACAGGGTCTCTGTTTACTTTAATAGAAGGAGTTCCATCCAATTTGCTATATTTATATAATTTTGTTATTTCATCCCCCGAGTTAGAAATATCAATAGTTTTGGATACTCTCAACCCACCAACTGGTTTATTAATAGTTTCCATATGGGCAGGAGTTTCACCTGCTGGATAGGAGATAGTTGCATTAGCAATGGAACAGAACCAACCAGCCCTTAATTCAAACTTATAAGGTTGGTCTTTTTGGAGATAAACATAACCATCATCACTGGTACCAGTTAAACATGTTATTCCTGTTCCTGTTTCAACCATACCATAGGTAAGACTTTGCTTATAAATTATTTGAGGAGTATTAGTTTGATCAAATACTGTTACAGAGGTATTTTGTTTCTGGGTAGTGGTCAGATTTGAATTGGAGCATCCTCCGTCCAGTTTTATATCGTTTGCAGCTGTAATATGTGCATAACCTGATGCTCCAGGTATAATGGTAATTGATGTTGTTTTTACAGAACTATGATTATCAGTTGATGTAAACATAACTTCGCTATTATTGTAAGCCGATGCTGGCACAAAGTACTGAGTATCCATTTTGGGAGTTTCGTAAAACAAGGTTGTATTTCCTCCTGTAGGATAAGTTACCTTTTGTAATAATCCATAATAATTAGTACTTGTATTTATTTCCTGGTTGGCTCCAGGATAATTAACATATTGAGGTAAATTACTCTGTGCAGATGTGAAAATTTGTGGAATTAAATTGGAATTAGACTGATCGTTAAAATATCCCCATTTATCCCTGCTAAAACTTAACCTAGCTGGTACTGTCTCATAACTATAGTAATCAAAAGAATATTTTGAATTGTTCTTAATGTTATTTAAAGAGCTTAAAAATGTTCTATTCTTGGCATTTTTTTTATAAATAAAATTAAAGTCTTCGATAATTTCATTATTATGATATTTCGCTACCCTTTTTAATAATCCAAAATCATCTTGTTGTGCTTCATATTCGAAATTAATTTCAGAAGTTTCATCATAAATTTTTTTAATTTGTTTTCCAAATGTTACCTGATTGGTTTCCGATATTAATCCAATGTCCGGGGTGATTATATAATTATTTACACTACAATACGTAGAACAGGCGACGGAATTAGGATCATTTGATGGATTAGAATATTTTTGTTGTGCCGTATTTGTATAAATCATCGTCTGAGACTGTGCGATGGTACTTTGAAAGTTTTGATCATAATAATCTATATTCACTTGATGATTATTTGTATCAACTATTTTTGTTAAATACCACGCTGTTGTGTTTACATATATCTCACGATGCATTCCTGAGTTGGTTTGTGTTGTCCTAGTCTTTTCGTTATCAAAAAATGAATAAACACTACCATCTGTTCCCGTTATGGTAAACCCCTCACTTTGTTTTGTAATTTTATAGCCATTATTATTAAGAAGTCTGATATTCCCATTTCTTTCGATATAAAAACTTAAGCTTGTACCACAAAAATTTGCAGTATAAATATCTAATTCAGAATCAAAATTATCTTTTTTACAATTTTTTAGATAAGAAACAACTGTTGGGTCATTATATCCCAATAAATCAATATTTGGAGTATCTGTTGAGGTGGAATTTACTTCGTCAGGTAGGTCTCTTATTATTCTTGTTATTACTCCTGCGTTAATAAACCTCCAACCCAAACCAACAGACCCGTTAAGTTCATCTACTCTGATGCCATTACTAGCATAATTGATATTAATAGGAATTTTAATTGAACCTCCATGAAATTCTGTAATAGGAATATCAATATTAGGTCCTCCTGTAAAGAGACCTGTTGCAATATTTCCAAATGTCCCAAATTTAAATGATTCCGGAGTCGGAGGAATTATGTTACTAATTGTTTTATCTACCGTATTAACAGGATCTGTAGAAGTATTTTGAGCCTTGAATGTTACAAGAAGATTCAAAATAAATCCAGAAATTATAACTTTTCTCATTTGCGTTTATTTCTTGATT
>NZ_CATKPG010000007.1:0-4951 GCF_949767875.1 Chryseobacterium sp. IT-36CA2
ACTAAACATCCCTTCTGAAGAAGATATTTACTTATGGATGAAAAAACTTAATGATTAATATCCAATCATTCCTATAGTTCAAATTTATTACTGCTGGCATCTCTTCTCTATTTTCTCTATTTTTGTTTAAAATTAAAATCATGTCACAGAATATCAGATTGGCTACAGCAGAAGATTATCCGAGAATTATGGAAATATGGGAATCAGCTGTAAAAGCAACACACGATTTTCTTGCCGAAGAGGATTTCAATTATTTCAAAGAGGCCATTCCAAGAGATTACCTTCCTCATCTGGAAATGCTTTTCATTCATAATGACACGTGCGGAAAAGGCTACGGGAAAACACTTTATCAGTTTGTGAAAAAACTATAGAATCAGTAATTATTTTTCAGGGTTAAAAGCTTCCAGTAAAAGAGAAGATGAATATGTAGAAAAAATACTGTTTCCCGTTCTGATTGCCGTAGGAATTCCCCTGAATAAGGAAGAATAATAAATAAGAAGGGTAAAAACTAATACGATGAAGAATTGAGGTATAACCACTCCCTTCTGCTGGAGGGGTGGCAAGAATTCAAAGAATTTTTGACGGGGTGGTCTATACACAATAATAAAAAAAACTCGGCGGTTTCGAAGAAACTGCCGAGTTTTATCTATATAAAATAGCTTATATTAAGCTAAAATTCTCTTTACAGCTTCTTTTACTGCAGTAGAATCAATTTTGTACTTTTTCATAAGCTCTGCTGGTGTTGCAGACTCTCCGAAAGTATCATTTACTGCCACGAACTCTTGTTTTGTAGGTCTTTTTCTAGCAAGCATTCCTGCAACAGATTCTCCTAAACCTCCAAGGTAGTTGTGCTCCTCAGCAGTTACAATCTTACCTGTTTTTTCAACAGATTTTAAAATGATCTCTTCATCAAGAGGCTTGATTGTGTGAATGTTGATAACCTCACAAGAAATACCTTCTTTTTCAAGCTCATCCGCAGCTACAAGAGATTCCCATACAAGGTGTCCTGTTGCCACAATTGTTACATCAGTACCTTCCTGAAGCATAATTCCTTTTCCGATTTCGAAAGGCATGTCTTCCGGAATGAAAACAGGAACTACAGGTCTTCCGAATCTTAAATATACAGGACCCTCAAAATCTGCAATAGCTAAGGTAGCTGCTTTTGTCTGGTTGTAGTCACAAGTATTGATCACTGTCATACCAGGAAGCATTTTCATCATACCGATATCTTCAAGAACCTGGTGAGTAGCTCCATCTTCTCCTAAAGTAAGACCTGCGTGAGATGCACAGATTTTTACATTTTTGTTAGAATAAGCGATAGACTGACGAATCTGATCATATACTCTTGAAGTAGAGAAGTTAGCGAAAGTTCCTGTGAAAGGAATTTTTCCTGTAATGCTAAGACCAGCAGCAATTCCCATCATGTTTGCTTCTGCAATACCAATCTGAAAGAATCTTTCAGGAGCCTTCTCAATGAATTTCTCCATTTTCAAAGAACCGATAAGGTCTGCACAAAGTGCTACTACATTAGGATTTTTGTCCGCCAGTTCTGCTAATCCTGCTCCGAATCCTGAACGAGTGTCCTTTTTTTCTGTATATGTATATTTCATTTTTACTAAAGTTTTTGATCATTGATAGATGATAGCGGATTAACAATATTATAAAGTTCTACGGGTATCATTTACCAATAATAATTTATCATTTATAATTAATAATCAGCCGGAGCTTCTAGGTATAATTGCTTGAATGCTGTTTCCAACTGCTCATCATTAGGAGCTTTACCGTGCCAAGCATGAGATCCCATCATATAATCTACTCCGTAACCCATTTCTGTGTGAAGAAGGATTGCTACAGGCTTCCCTTTTCCTGTTTCTGTTTTTGCTTTCTCAAGAATTGCAATTACAGCTTCAAGGTCATTACCGTTTTTCTCTTCCAAAACAATCCATCCGAATGCTTCCAATTTAGCATGAAGATTTCCTAAGCTTAATACATCATCCGTATCTCCATCAATCTGACGTCCGTTGTAATCAATAGTAGAAATGATATTATCTACCTTTTTAGCAGAAGCATACATCAATGCCTCCCAGATCTGACCTTCCTGAAGCTCACCATCTCCGTGAAGAGAGTAAACAAGAGACTGATCACCATCTAATTTTTTACCTTGAGCTACTCCAAGTGCTACAGAAAGTCCTTGTCCAAGAGAACCTGAAGCGATTCTGATCCCAGGAAGACCTTCGTGAGTAGTTGGGTGACCCTGTAATCTTGAATCTAATTTTCTGAAAGTACTCAGTTCTTCTACCGGGAAGAAGCCGAATCTCGCTAAAGTAGAGTAGAATACCGGAGAAATATGTCCGTTTGATAGATAAAAATGATCCTCATTTTTGCCTTCCATTGTGAAAGGAAGTTTATAGTTCATTACCTTTCCGTAAAGAGCTGTAAAGAACTCTGTACAACCTAAGCTACCACCCGGGTGTCCTGAATTTACAGCGTGAACCATTCTTAAAATGTCTCTTCTGATCTGCGTAGTAAGAGTTTTTAACTCTTCAATACTTTTACTCATTATATCTGATTTATTTGCATGCGAATTTACAATTTTTTACCGGCTTATGGAAATGCAAAAATCCGGATGTAAAAACCCGGATTTTGATTAATTTGAATATTTTCCCGCTTTTAACAGCCTTCATTCAGGTAAACGGAAATTTCTGTCACAATATTATTAACAAATTTAAAACTTAACAATGTTCCTGCCTGGCTGTCTTCAAGATTAAAATAACCGGTATCTTTAATCGGTTTGCCATTAGAGTCCCAGTCCGGACGTACACTGAAGTTAGCATAATTTCTATAAGCATTGATCAGATCATCCCTTGTGCTTCCAACCCCGATTCCGCTTTTGGTCTTAAATTTTTTACTCGAAGTGGTCATATAGGTAACGGAAGGAACACTGGGATTGGCTTCATTAATATAATTATCAAAAAGATCAATCTGTATGATTTCTCCATTATATTTTACCATGTTTTTCTTTTCACCGCTAGAATTGATCAGTTTTGTTCCTGCTATCTTTTCGGCTTCAACCTTGGGCATGAATACCTTAAATGGTCCAATTCGCAGTGTTGATACTTCAAAGTTTTCCTGAGCATTCATTAATCCAAATGTTAATGAAAATAGGAGAATTGAGATGAGTTTTTTCATAGTTTTTAAGTTTCTATTTTTTTGTTTTTAATAAATTTTGGAATGATGTTGATATTTTTCATGCCAAAGATAATCAAAACGAAAAGTCTATAAAATCAGTTATTTTACGGAAAAGAAAAAAAAGAAAAATATTTATTGAGTGTGATGCTTTATAGTAGCAGGATCGTTGTTTTTTTTGCAAGAGAACTTTGCTTTTTTTTGAATTTTCATATGTGATAATTGGATTAATTTAACTAATTTTATAATTCCAGATTATTTGAATTATTAACCTTTAACTAATTATTTTTTAGTTTTTGGTCTTATTAATTAGAATAGTAAAAATTACATACCATTATATATGAAAATTAGACAATTATTTTATTTGGGGATATTTGTGATATCCATTTCCTCAGGGAAAGCCCAGGACTTTTTTACGGTAATCAGTGAGAGGTCCATTAAAGCAGATCCTAAAAACAGGACAGTACAACCGGAAAAGTCAATGACCTACACATTGGACGTGGCTGGAATGAAAAGTTATTTTAATTCTGTTCCGGAATTAAAAGACAGTGACCGTAAAGATAATGCTCCGATTATTGTTCTGCCAATGCCGGACGGTTCGAAAGCAAAGTTCAGAATCTGGAAATCTTCAGTGATGGCTCCAGGACTAGCAAGTCAGTTTCCTCAGATTGTTACCTTTACAGGCCAGGGAATTGATGATAAATATGCTACCATAAAGCTTGATTTTACAGAATTGGGATTCCATGCACAGATCAAATCTGTGGTAGCTGGTGATACCTATATTGATCCTTATGCAAAACTGGATGTAAACAATTATATCATTTACAAGAAAAGTGATCTGATTGATAAAAATCCGAGATCTTGTGGAGTAAATGACGAGGACGATACGGCGCTAGGAAAAAAAAACGCTCAAAAAACTACGGCTCCAAGCGTAGGAACTCAAATTAGAGTTTTCAGACTGGCTGTTGCATGTACAGGAGAATACGCAGTAGCAGCAACGGGTACAGCTACTCCTACTGTAGCACAGACACTTTCAGCAATTGTAACTTCTGTAAACAGAGTAAACGGAGTGTATGAGCAGGAAGTAGCTTCAAGATTAGTATTAGTGGATAACGAAGTAAATGTAGTCTTTACCAATGCTACTACAGATCCGTTTCTTGGAAATAATAATGCCAATACCCTGATTAATGAAAGCCAGACTCAAATTGATTTATTGATAGGAAATGCCAATTATGATGTAGGGCATACCTTCAGTACCGGAGGTGGTGGATTGGCCGGATTAGGAGTAATTTGTAATAATTCAAATAAAGGAAGAGGAATAACAGGTTCACCTAACCCTGTAGGGGATCCTTACGATATTGATTATGTAGCTCATGAAGTTGGGCACCAGTTTGGAGGTCCACATACTTTTAATGCTACTACAGGAAGCTGTGGAGGAGGAAACCGTAGTGCGGCCAATGCTGTAGAACCGGGAAGTGGTATTACAATTATGGCTTATGCCGGAATTTGCGGTAGTGTCAATAACCTTGCAGCCAACAGTATTGCTATCTTCCATACCAAATCATATCAGTCTATTACGACAAAAGTTCAGTCAACAACATGTCAGGTGACTATTCCTTCCAACAATTTTGCGCCTACTGTAAATGCGGGAGGTGATTATACAATTCCTAAGAGTACACCTTTCAGATTAGAAGGATCTGCCTCAGATATAGATAACAATCCACTTACTTACTGCTGGGAACAGAATGATGTAGGCCCGGCAAGT
>NZ_CATKPG010000008.1:0-4544 GCF_949767875.1 Chryseobacterium sp. IT-36CA2
AATTCTACAATTTCTTTAGTATAAAGATTTTTCCGAAAAGCAGGAAGTGAGCTATCTACTTTTTTCTTTTGTATATATTCCATGGAAGATTGAGGTGCATATAAAATCAAATGCTGAGAATAAAGTCTAAAGAAATCATATTCAAGGAGTTTGGACCAGCGCAATAGTATTTCCGTATCTAAAGACGGTGAAGAATACATTTCGAGTACTTCCTTTTCTGTACAATTTAAAAAATTACATATACGGCTTATATCTATCTCATTTTTGCTCACGCTATCTTTAATGAGTGATCCAATATTCAGATTTTTCAGATTCATAGATTTTGATTATGTATGGTTTTTTTCTAAAACCAACCGATTAATAATTACTTTCTTTCATTTGTTAGAAAAAGCAACAAGACAAATTTTAACGGAGGGAATGAAAAAAATCTGCTTGTCTTATTGCTTTTCATTATTGTGTTTTTAGAATTTTTTAACCTAATTCAATATATAATTGGATTAACTACTTTATAAGATTCTGAACTTACAAGTAACAATTATACAATGTCACATATTACAGATTTAGAAACCAAGGGAATCTGTAATATAAATTAGGTCTTGCCTGATTTTCCTTGTTTTTTTATTTTATTAAAATTTGAAAAAGTTAAAAAGTAAGACAGAATAGATTTTTCATATCTTTTCAGCTACAGAAGCATTAAAATTCAATAGGCTATATATTTATCAGCAAAGCCAATTAATCTTCCGTAATTCTTGAAGAATTTAAATTATCTCAATCCGGATTAACAATATACTTACTAATCATCTATAGAATTCTCATAGGATTTAAGTTTACCTCCTACTTACTCGAAAACTAATGAATACATAATAATGATATTACTGTAACTGCTTTTTTCAACTTTTGTAAATTTTAAGACCACAAAACAAAAAAAAAAAAAAAAAAATCCAAAAAAACAGATAACACATATATACAACACATTAATCAACATACTGAAATACAAATGATTAAAATTAAAAAACTAAAAATTAATCATTCATTTATTAAGGTTTTCAGAAGAGGTTATATTTAATCATTTATAAATAAAATATTTCTTTATTTCAATATTTTAATCAAAAATGTGAATATAATACGCAATTTATTTAGTAGAAAAATTAAGTTTGATTAAGGCACGGAATTTTAATTACCCTGATGTAAGATTAGGATATATGAAGGAGATTTTGAATATGTTTTGGTTAGTTCTAATACTTTCTCAAAAAGGAATAATTGACTTTTTGTTTACAGATTATCTTTAACCACATTATCTTGAGAAGGTTATCGTCTTGGTTGTAATTTGTGTATATGCAAAGCCTATAAAATAACCACATCAAAACACAACATCAATTAAAAAATTCATGTTTAATAAAAGTAATTACTTTAAGATTTAATCTTCTCATTCAATTAAAACTTCCTATTTGGAATAAAAAAGACTTCATTTCTGAAGTCTATAATGTTTTACTTACAATTAATTATTTGGAATTTAATATCATTGCCTGCTTATTTAAACAAATCACTTTTTCCAACTCGCAATTGTATTTTTGAACACATTCCGAGTACTTCTTTTTCGGTACAATTTAAAAAATCATATATTCGGCTTATATCTATCTCATTTTTGCTCAAACAATCTTTAATAAGTGATTCAATATTCAGATTCCTCAAGTTCATAAATTTTGATTATGTGTGGTTATATTTTTAAAACCAACTGATAAATAATTACTTTCTTTCATTTGATAGAAAAAGCAACAAGACGAAATTTTAACGGTGGAATGAAAAGATTTGCTTGTCTTATTGCTTTTCATTACTGTGTTTTTTAGAATTTCCAGCCATATTTTATATATAAGCATGGAGATGCTGGTAAGATTATCAATTTATCTATAGAAATAAAGATACAACCTGCTCCTAATTCTAAATTTAATTAAATAAATTCTAGTAAAAAACTTCAGAATAAGTTATTCAAATATAAAAATGCTAATTAGCTCGAACAGCAAATAAGTAGTTCTCACCATTATTCGCCAGATAAGGAACTTCTCCAGCCCCATAATCTGACATTGCACGAGAATTATTATCCCAAACATACAATGTCAACGGATCCGTCGTAACATCTACTCTGATGATTCCTGAAGTAAAAAAACCATATTCTGAAGCTCCTTTATTACCAGTAGAAAATGCAGTCAATAAGAACCTATTACCAGCTATGTATGAAAACCCCGTTTCTTGAATATTTGAACTTGAATTTGATAATGTTAGTCTCGAAGCATAATAAGAATTTGGAAAATTAGCTTTATTCACTAAAAATCCTAAATAAACCATCCATTTTCCCTTAGGGAGAGTAATGGAAGCGTTCATATATTGATCTCCAGTTGTTACTGTTCCAAAATAAGTTTTTGTTGTAGGAGTTGTGCCACTAACAGTTACTGAAGCAAGAGGTTTCCAGATACCAATACCGTTTGCATCAGATGTTAATACATTTCCATTCGCTTGTGTACCATCTACAATTTTTATAGCTCCATTAGTGCTACCATTATTGATTTCCAATCTTGTTGAAGGTGAAGCCGTACCTACCCCCACATTCCCCGATGATGTTACGACAACATCGTTGGATTGTTGTACAGCAG
The DNA here is from genome assembly GCF_949767875.1 of Chryseobacterium sp. IT-36CA2. Taxonomy (NCBI): domain Bacteria; kingdom Pseudomonadati; phylum Bacteroidota; class Flavobacteriia; order Flavobacteriales; family Weeksellaceae; genus Chryseobacterium; species Chryseobacterium sp. IT-36CA2. The sequence continues at coordinate 2,649 of NZ_CATKPG010000008.1, forward strand.
TTGGTGCTCCAATAGCTGCATTATCTTTACCTCCATCTACATGAAAAGTAGCTTGTGGATTTGAAGTATTTATACCGACTTGGGCTGATAAATTAATTGCAGCAAATAGCATGCTCCCTAAAAATAAAAATTTTGTTTTCATTTGTTTTATATTTGTGTAATTATTTTTTAATGTATTATAACTGATAGGCGTTTGAAATATCCTATGACAATTCTCTTTCATTGTTATTAACATTTTATCATAAAATGTAAAAACATTGAAATAAAAGTTTTCTGATCTGTTATAAAGATGGTTTTTGGAAATAGGTTGAGAAAGAAATGGGCCTATGTCCCCAATGCACTTATTAATAGCACAATAGTACTTGTTGTTGTTTTTCATCACTTAGTATTTTTTAGAAATTTATATTGCAAATTGATGAAAAAGCAATCTAAATATCTTAAAAAACACCTACAACAAACCTACAACACAATTTGTAAAAAATTGATAATCAATCAATTAATTTACAAAAAATTAATCATCCAGTTATTAATATCTGCAGAAGATGGAATTCCTAACCGCTTACGAAGGCGTCCTTTTTTTATTTCAACACTTCTGTCAGAAATATGTGTATAATAAGCAATTTCCTTAGTAGAAAAATTAAGCCGCAGCAATGCACAGAATTTTAACTGGCCAGACGTAAGCTTAGGATAAGTACGATTCAGTTTTTGAATAAAGTCGGGGTTTACTTCAGCAAATCTTGTGAGAAAAGAAGGATCGTCTTTTTTAGCCAGCTCAACTATTTCCTCAAAACTATTGTTTACTTTTTGCTGCATTTCGGTAAGCTGAGATTCTTTTTCTTTAATTACATTTTCTTTCAGTTGTTTTTCTTTTTTTTCCAGCTCTACTATTTCATCAAAAGCATAATTTAATTTTTGCTGTATTTCGGTAAGCTGGGATTCTTTTTCTTTGATTACATTTTCTTTCAGCTGTTTTTCTTTTTTTTCCAGCTTATACTTTCTGAATGCTTTATAACCGAAGCACCAGGTCAGAGCCGATAATAAACAAATAACAGCAATAAAAAGATATAGTTTATCTTTTTCATTGATAAATGTTGCTTCTTTTTCTTCTACCATTTTTTTGATTGATACCTCTTTCATTAGCTTATCAACTCCAGCTAAGCTATCACTTAGTTTAGTGTATTTAGCCAGATACTCCAGTTCTTTTTCTTTATTTCCTAAATGATTATAGGAAGCTTGCATACTCTGATATGCAAGTTTTAAAATAACAGGTTGATTGGTTCTCTTGGAAAGAGGGATTAACGTTTCAAGGTAATTGATTGTCTGCTGATAATTTTTCTGCATAGATGAAGCATATACTAATCCATTTAATGCAATGCATTCATTATAATAATTTTTATCATTTCTGGCCAGGTTTAGAGAGGCATTCATATAATGATAAGCAGAATCAAACATTTTTTTTTCAACATAAACAAGCCCTAAATCTGAATAGGCTTCTCCAAAAGAATTATTTCGTGTTTTAATATTTCTAATTTTTGAAAACTCAGTTAATGCTTTCTTAGCATATTTAAAAAAATCCGGAATACTGTTTTTAGTGTGGCTATAATAAGCCATATCTCCTTTTGCCCGGTATAAATCTCCTTTTGTTTGATAAAGATCATCAGGATCAGATATTTTATCAGCAATAGAGAAGGCTCTGTTTATCATTATCTGTGCCTCTTTATCAAATCCCAGCACCGTATAATTAGAGACTGCAGCAATTCTTAATGCCACACACATACTTTTATAATCGTTTATATTTGAAGCCTCTTTTTCAGTTTGCTTAGCATATTGAATAGCTTTTCCATACACACCTATATTAAAATAATATTCAGAAAGAATAAGCAGACTTCTTACCAT
>NZ_CATKPG010000009.1:0-3077 GCF_949767875.1 Chryseobacterium sp. IT-36CA2
GGGGAATTAGCTCAGCTGGCTAGAGCGCCTGCCTTGCACGCAGGAGGTCAAGGGTTCGACTCCCTTATTCTCCACAGTTTTGGAATACTGATTTAAAAGTTACGGATGGAGCCAAAAACAACATCTGTTCATCAGTTGGACAAGAAGAATTTAAGATCATTGACATTAACGGTAAAGACATCACAAAGAGATAACCGAGCACTTTCGAGTGCCGAGTTTATAAAAATATCGATAGACGAGAGTTTATCAAAAAATACTGAACTAATATAAATATTAGGAAAGAAATCGTTAAGGGCGTATGGCGGATGCCTAGGCTTTCAGAGGCGACGAAGGACGTGGTAAGCTGCGAAAAGCTGCGGGGATTGGCACACACGAATTGATCCGCAGATGTCCGAATGGGGCAACCCGGCTGGTTGAAGACCAGTCACCTCGTAAGAGGAGCAAACCCGGAGAACTGAAACATCTAAGTACCCGGAGGAAAAGAAATCGAAGAGATTCCGTAAGTAGTGGCGAGCGAAAGCGGATTAGCCCAAAAGCTAATTTATGTTTAATAGAATGTTCTGGAAAGAACAGCCATAGAGGGTGATAGCCCCGTATATGAAAGGCATATTTAAGTGATAAATGAGTAGGGCGGGACACGCGAAATCCTGTCTGAATATGGGGGGACCATCCTCCAAGGCTAAATACTCCTGAAAGACCGATAGTGAACAAGTACTGTGAAGGAAAGGTGAAAAGCACTTCGAATAGAAGGGTGAAATAGAACCTGAAACCGTACGCCTACAAGCGGTCGGAGCACCTATATGGTGTGACGGCGTGCCTTTTGCATAATGAGCCTACGAGTTAATTTTACTAGCGAGGTTAAGGTATTAAGTACCGGAGCCGGAGCGAAAGCGAGTCTGAATAGGGCGGATAGTTAGTAGGATTAGACGCGAAACCTTGTGATCTACCCATGGGCAGGTTGAAGCTCTGGTAACACAGAGTGGAGGACCGAACCGGTTGACGTTGAAAAGTCTTCGGATGACCTGTGGGTAGGGGTGAAAGGCCAATCAAACTGGGAGATAGCTCGTACTCTCCGAAATGCATTTAGGTGCAGCGTCGTATATAAGTTTATTAGAGGTAGAGCTACTGATTGGATGCGGGGGTTTCACCACCTACCAATTCCTGACAAACTCCGAATGCTAATAAATGTTCTACGGCAGTGAGGGCATGGGTGCTAAGGTCCATGTCCGAGAGGGAAAGAACCCAGACCAACAGCTAAGGTCCCCAAATATATGTTAAGTTGAAGCAACGCGGTTGGACTGCATTGACAGCTAGGATGTTGGCTTGGAAGCAGCCATTCATTTAAAGAGTGCGTAACAGCTCACTAGTCGAGCGGTCCGGCATGGATAATAATCGGGCATAAACATATTACCGAAGCTATGGATTTGTACATTGTACATCTGGTAGGAGAGCATTCTATTTGCGCCGAAGCAGTACTGTGAGGTATTGTGGAGCGGATAGAAAAGAAAATGTAGGCATAAGTAACGATAAAGCGGGCGAGAAACCCGCTCACCGAAAGACTAAGGTTTCCTCAGCCATGCTAATCAGCTGAGGGTTAGTCGGGACCTAACGCGAACCCGAAAGGGGTAGTGGATGGACAATGGGTTAATATTCCCATACTTGCTCACACTAAAAAGGGGACGGAGTGCCGTACTTACTGGAGACTGACGGAATAGTCAAGGCCTAGCCTTCGGGCGAAGCTGCTGTAGGGAAAGTGCTTCCAAGAAAAGCCGAAGTGAAGCAACCCGTACCAAAACCGACACAGGTAGTCGAGGAGAGAATCCTAAGGTGCTAGAGTGAATCATGGTTAAGGAACTAGGCAAAATAGTCTCGTAACTTCGGGAGAAGAGACGCCATCAGCAATGGTGGCCGCAGTAAAGAGGCCCAGGCGACTGTTTATCAAAAACACAGGACTCTGCAAAATCGAAAGATGCAGTATAGGGTCTGACACCTGCCCGGTGCTGGAAGGTTAAGGAAGGTGCTTAGGGTTAAACCGAAGGCATTGACTGAAGCCCCAGTAAACGGCGGCCGTAACTATAACGGTCCTAAGGTAGCGAAATTCCTTGTCGGGTAAGTTCCGACCTGCACGAATGGTGTAACGATCTGGGCACTGTCTCAACCATGAGCTCTGTGAAATTGTAGTCTCGGTGAAGATGCCGAGTACCCGCAATGGGACGAAAAGACCCTGTGAACCTTTACTATAACTTCGTATTGACTTTGAGTAAGTAATGTGTAGGATAGGTGGGAGGCTTTGAAGCAGGCACGCTAGTGTTTGTGGAGCCAACGTTGAAATACCACCCTTTACTTACTTGGAGCCTAACTTCTTAAGGGAAGGACATTGCGTGGTGGGTAGTTTGACTGGGGTGGTCGCCTCCAAAAGAGTAACGGAGGCTTTCAAAGGTACCCTCAGCACGCTTGGTAACCGTGCGTAGAGTGTAATGGCATAAGGGTGCTTGACTGTGAGACCTACAAGTCGATCAGGTGCGAAAGCAGGACATAGTGATCCGGTGGTTCCGTATGGAAGGGCCATCGCTCATAGGATAAAAGGTACTCCGGGGATAACAGGCTAGTCTCCCCCAAGAGCTCACATCGACGGGGAGGTTCGGCACCTCGATGTCGGCTCGTCACATCCTGGGGCTGGAGAAGGTCCCAAGGGTTGGGCTGTTCGCCCATTAAAGTGGCACGCGAGCTGGGTTCAGAACGTCGTGAGACAGTTCGGTCTCTATCTATTGCGGGCGTTAGATGTTTGAGAGGGCTTGATTCTAGTACGAGAGGACCGAATTGAACAAACCTCTGGTGTATCAGTTGTACCGCCAGGTGCACTGCTGAGTAGCTACGTTTGGAAGAGATAAGCACTGAAAGCATATAAGTGCGAAACTCGCCTCAAGATGAGACATCTTTTAAGGGTCGTGGGAGATGACCACGTTGATAGGCTATAGGTGTAAAGACAGTAATGTCATAGCCGAGTAGTACTAATTACCCGTAGATTTATAGCCTGATATGGCGCACGAAAGTGCAGCAAGGTTAGCTCTTTGTGA
>NZ_CATKPG010000010.1:0-1829 GCF_949767875.1 Chryseobacterium sp. IT-36CA2
TCCTTCCGGACCTGCATCATTCTGCTCCCAGCAATAAGTAAGTGGATTGTTATCAACATCTGTTGCAGAGCCTATTAATTTAAAAGGTGTTCCCTTTGGGATTGTATAGTCATTTCCTGCATTTACATTAGGTTTCGTATTAGCTACCGCTGTAGTTACTTGACATGTGAGAGATTGAACTTCTGTAGTAATTGATTGAAACGAGTTTGTATGAAAAATTGGAATACTGTTAGAGGCTAAGTTATTAACACTACCACAAATTCCGGCATAAGCCATAATTGTAATACCACTACCAGGCTCTACGGCATTGGAAGCCTCACGATTTCCTCCTCCACAATATTCTGTAGTTGCATTAAAAGTATGCGGAGCCCCAAACTGGTGCCCCATTTCATGGGCTACATAATCAATATCATAAGGATCTCCAACAGGATTAGAAGAACCGGTAATTCCATTTGCTTTGTATGAAGAATCACATATACCTGAGCCAGCTAATCCACCTCCTCCTGTGCTAAAAGTATGTCCAATATCATAATTTGCTGTTCCTATTACGGAGTCAATGACCGTTTGACTTTCATTAATTAATATATCTGCATCATCATTTCCTGTAAAAGGATCATTAGTACTACTTACAAAAATAATATTATTTTCAGTAGGAATAAGTATCAGTCTTACAGCAACCTCTTGTTCATATACTCCATTTACTCTATTTATAGATGTTACAATTGCAGATAAAGTTTGGGCTACTGTAGGAGTGGCTGTACCTGTTGCTGCTGATGCATATTGATGCGTACAAGCTACAGCTAGTCGAAAAATTCTAATTTGACTTCCTACCCCTGGAACTACGGTTTTTTGAGCGTTTTTTTTTCCTAATTTAAAATCCTCACCTTTTGATCCACAACCTCTTTGCTTTTTATCAATTAAATCACCTTTTTTGTAAATGATATAATTTCCAACATTATTTTTTGCATAAGGATCAATATAAGCATCTCCTGATGTTATTGATTTTATTTGTGCATGAAAACCCAATTCTGTAAAATCCAGTTTTAGGGTAGCATAAGGATCATCAATTCCGTGGCCTGTAAAGGTAACAATCTGAGGAAACTTACTTGCTAATCCCGGAGCCATTACTGAAGATTTCCAGATTCTGAATTTAGCTTTTGTTCCGTCAGACATGGGTAAGACAATAATTGGAGCATTATCTTTACGTTCATTATCTCTCAATTCCGGAACTGAAGCAAAATAGCTTTTCATTCCAGCTACATCCAATTTGTAGGTAAGAAATTTTTCGGGTTGTACCGTTCTGTCTTTAGATTCCGCTTTAATTGTTCGTTCATTGATTTCAGTAAAGAAATCCTGGGCTTTCCCCAGAGAAATTGATAAAATCAATATCCCCAAATAAAATAGTTTTTCAATTTTCATATTATGATAATTTAAGTGTTTTAAAGATAAAAAATAAAAAGACTAACACTATGAATAACAACAGATTACAAATAAAAATCATAATTAACATAAAAACAAAAGTAAATACTATTATTGACAGAATAATAACCTTAAAATTCACGATAACAATTAAAATTGTTTGTAATTTTATTTTTCTATGGAGCCCAATATAAGCCAGATAATTTAGGCTGCTCCAAGTAATATTGAGTTTTTCACATTATTATTCCAATAAAAAAGGCTATCCTCCATTGAGGACAACCTTTTTTATTGTGACGAATTGATTGAATTGATTATTCTTTAATCCACTTTACAGTTTTCTCTAAATTTTTAGATTTAACCTTAATCAGGTAGTCGCCTTTAATCAATTGAGATAAGTCAAAAGTACCTGT
>NZ_CATKPG010000011.1:0-1465722 GCF_949767875.1 Chryseobacterium sp. IT-36CA2
GTACAATTGATAAGAAGGTGGTCAATACACTATTTATTCTATAGAAATCTGAAGTATTGAAAAGTCTGAATTGATAGCTTTCCTAATCCTGCAACCGTGGAAATCGCAACCCTATAAATAATAGAATCAGTTTACCCCAAAACTCGTAACTCATAACCCGAAACTCTATAACACGAATCCCAGATTCAATTCGGGCCTATTGTGAAAACAATTTGGGTACCATAAGTTGTTGCGGGAATGGTTACAGAGACGCCACTTATTTGAACTTGTCCATTAATACCTGAGAACGTTACACTGTTTCCCAGTCCTAAAATTCCGGAAAAATTGATGGTAAAGAATGCGGTAGCCACGGCTTGTGGTATTTCCACATAAGTAGTTCCACCATTGATGGTTGCAGTACAACCAAGGCAGAGCCCACTGATATTCGTTGTTCCACCACTTCTTTTAGTATAGAGATGCAGATTACTATTCCATGTAGTTGGGGTATGATGTACGCTTATTCTTGCGGCCCCACTTGTAAGAAGATTTAGAAATGATCCGGGTAATGTTCCGGATAGAGTATATAAATTGGTAGCACTTTCATAAGTTCCGGCATAGTTTGTTCCTGCTTCGGTGATGGCTGGTACACTTACAGTCCAGTTACTGCCGCCAACATTTATTGTTTGCCCTTTCATATAGTTAGTGACAATAACAAGAATAAAGCATATATATATCTTAAGATAGATTTCTTTTAAAAAGTGAGCGTTGATTTTCATTTTTCAATTTTATTCTGTGATGGTGTAGGTAATGACGACAGCTGTATTAGCCTGTGCAACTAAATTAGCATAAGTATTCGTCGTTAATGAAATAGTGAGCAGATGACCGTTACTTGAGCCATTTCCTGTATACGCCCCCCCAATTCCACTGATAATAGTAGTAGCAGTAGTAGACAAGGTGACTATCCCTGCGGAAGTACCCAAAGTTCCTCCTCCCGCGCCTGTAGCCGCAGCCGCCTGTAATCTAATATTGACACCATCAATGACTTTATTTACAGATGCGGTAATTCTCCTGGTAACTCCACTGGGAGCTATAGCAGAAGTATAGTTAATTCGTTTTGATGTGTTGGGAGTTGGGCTTACAATAGCATTTCCAGCTTCCGTAGGAGCGGTAAAATTGAGTGAAAAACTTCCTGTAGGCTCAATATCCATTAAAGTGACCACTGGTAAAGTCATCGTAACATTAGTCTGAGAATAAAATAATCCCGACAAAACGAAGAGTGGTATTAACAAAAGGGAACGGATCAAAATCATTTTTTCTTTTTTATTTCATTATATCCCACTTTTAAGGATTCCTGCTGGTATTTTATTTCTATCTGCTGCTTAACAACATTGATGCTTATTTTTTTTGTTTCCGAAGGCTGTAGCGTAAACTGAAATTTATCGTTGGAAACCTTGTAGCGCTTATCAAGACCATTACGGTAAACTTTTACGGTCCAGTCTCCGGGCCTGAGGTAAGTGAAATCAAAATCCTCTCCTATAAAACAGATTTTTCGGTAAGTTTGATCTTTACTTGTTGCTTCTATAATAATACTTTCCTTTTTCTTTTTTTGAACTAAAGGTTCAGGAAGGCCCGGTTGATTTTTATTTTCTGTTTCCAGAAATTGGATATGCCCCTTAACATTGGCAGCAGTGGTTAATCCGAAATTAAAAATATTTTCTTTGTTACTAAGAGAAAGTGCGGCAGGAAAGGTTAATGTAGAAATATCATTGATACCTGTTGTTGAGCGGTCTATTTCCAGGAAATAATTTCCCGGGATCACATTTTTGAATACATAATTCCCCTCTTTATCTGTGACTGAAAGATAGCTGCCTAGCATTAATCTTATTCCTTCAGTCTTCTTTATTCCGAGATTACTAATGTTTCCGGATAAAGAAATATATTCTGCTATTTTCTGTACCGGAACGTTAGGACGCCAGGTATACCGCATGGAAAATATAAAATCTTTGTCTCCAATTTCACCTCTCTGTAAAGAATATCTTCCGGAGAGATCCAGTTCATTTCCGGGAAAAAGCTGTTGATGAAAGAGAAGTTCAAACAAATTTCTGTCTTTAAAATATTCTTCAGGCATATAATTGTTCTGATAAAAAATACTTAAAGAAGTTTTATCCGAGAACCTGCTGTATATTCTTGCTCCATAGTAAAGCTGTTTCTGATTCTGCAGCTGATATCTTGAGCTGATAGCATAACTTCCGAATACATTAAAAGATGTTCTGAATTTTTGAAATGAAAGATTAGCGGAATAGAAACTTGAATTACCACTAAATCCCAGCAGATAATTGTCTGTCTTTCCAAACTGTCCTTCTAAGTTTACCTGAAACATTCCGATCTTCTGATCTATGCTCACTTTGAAAAAACGCTCATAATAATCAAACTGTTTGGGTTCCAGACGATCCTGGTATTTCTGATAGCCATTATTAAGGATAACAGAGCCATTGGATAGATATTTATACTGTAATCCATACTGGAAATACTGTCTGTACGGAGCAGCTAAAAACAGAGTGTCTCTCTGAAAATTTTTAACATCCTGAGTATAGTTGATAAAAGCACCTAGTTTTTTTGAAATTTTGTAATAAACATTTCCGTTAAAGGTATTGGTATTGGTGAAATATCCAGCAAATTCTGGGCTTGCTTTTACATACATTAAACTTCCGTTGAATTTTTCAAAAGTAGCATCCGCCTGAAGCATATAAGCTGTTCCATCGGTCTGTTTTGTTGTACTGTATGCCACTTCTCCGGAGAGATTGATGTTTCCGGATATTTTGAATTTTCCCTTTGCATAAGGAAGGTGTGCATCAGAATCCAGTCTTACGTCACTATATCTGGTTTCTCCTTTTCTTGGTGTTTTATAAAGATATCCGATAGAAATTTCTGACTGTTTCCTGATTTTAAAGGTAGAATAGAAATTAAACTCATCTTTTATATCCCTGAAGAACCTTGGATGATTATAGAAGCCTCCTATGCTCACTTTATTAAAATCATACCGGATTTCTGCACCGCGGCCATATCTTGCAAACTCTGTTAAGTAGGATGAAGAGTAGGTTTTATCACCCAGATGAATAAAAAAATCATCACGTTTATAGTTTAAAAAATATTCTTCATATTGAGTAAATGAATTAAGCTCTACAGGATTGTGTGTAACTGCCCGAAATTCGACTTGGTTTTTATTGTCTTTATCAAGTGTCCCTTTCCCATAGATTTCCCCCTGAAAACCGTCATTGTAAACGCCCATATTCTTCATTCCGATAAAAGACAACGAAACGGCAACAGGAAGCCTGTGATAAATGTCATTTTCTGAGGGTTTTACGGAGATTACCTGAGTGCTTATGTAAACGCTTTGATTCTCTTTAGTGTTCCCTTTTGAATACACCGAAAGATTAAGGTTCTGAAATTCATTTTGGCTCAGTTCAGGATTTGTTATTTTGTGGATCGTGATTATTTTTGACTCGTTGGGTTCTAATACTAACGAAAAATCACTATCAAGAACTGCATTTTTACTTTCCAGAAAAATGTCTTCCGTTATATTGCCATTGTTTTTTAAAAGAAAGGTAGCCCGTATCGTTTCTCCGGCCCTTACAAATTCTGGTGAATCAAGAGCTGTGACAGAAAGGTTTCTGTTCCCGGAAACCGTTATTTTTGATGTTTTTGTGAAGGATATTCCGTTGCTGCGATCGGTAATATTCAATGTTACGGAATAATTACCCTGGCCTGTTTCTGCTGCTATACGCAAAGGTACCAGATAAACCGAAGTTTCATGGGGAGCAATCTGAAATTCCCCTTTTGCTAAAATGGGTGTAATAGATGGAGTTGATGTGGTAGCTGAAATCTCATACGTTTTGTTTTCAGCTGAATTATTTTCTAATGTAAAAGGGATAGAAGTAGACATTCCCGGCATTAGACTATCTTTTTTACTGATCAATCGGTTGGATTGATGTTGAGAAAAAATAAATACCGGGAATAATGATATAATAATAAATAAAGTCCAAGTTCTAATCATTTTTTACTTCTAATTCCACATTGAGTGCAAATGCATTCTCCTCTTCATCCGTAGCTATAATGGTGGCTCTGTATTTGTCTGGTGGTATTTTACTGATATCAATGTAAAATGTCTTTGAGGTTTCAGGTAGCAGCCCCATCGTTAAACTTGAATAAGTTCCTACTTTTTCACCTGTTTTACGGTTATAGATTTCAATAGTTGTTGTGGGTTTACAGTAAAGATTACCATTATTGGCTATTGCAATCTTCGCGGTTTGTTTTCCCTCCTGCTTTTCTACTTTTACGCTTTCAAACTTAAGATCAGGTTTTGCCTTTTCTGCCTCAAAATCGGTAATAACCTGAATAGCATATCGTATCACAGAAGTGATGCTCACTCCAGGTTTACCGTCGCTGGGTTTTATATCCTCCACCGGCTCTACAATGATGACACTCCAATAGCTTCCGGGATCTACTATCTGATTAGGAACAGTAATTTCATAAAATACATCTGTCTTTTCTTTACCTTTCAAAGTAACCAGATTGGTATTGAGTTTTATCCACTCTCCGTTGGTGCGTTTATTGGTACGTATTGCTGTGTAATTGATGGTTCCATCAGCATGATAACCAAAATCCTGTAAGAATAATTTTACACTCTGAGGATTACTGCTTGTGTTTTCAATAGAAACTTTTCCTTTGTAAACCTTCCCGTTTTCTATTTTGTAAGAATGCGTAAGCCCGTTGAGAATCACAATGTCGGCGTGTAAAAAGCTGAACTGCAAAATCAGGGTGATCAAAAGAAGAATACGCTTTATCATCATGTAAAGTTGGGTGTTAAATCATTAATAATACAAAACCAGGAAGAAACTGAATGACAATTTCTTCTTGCTTTTGAAATACAAATTAGGAATTTATTTAAATTCTAATTGTCTGATATCGTATAAGTAACGGTAGCTACTACTGTGGCTGTTGCCTGTAAATCTGCGTATGCTGCTACACCTCCGGGGCCGCTTCCGGCAGCAAGGGCATAGGTAAGATTGTGCCCGTTATTGGCGCCATTCCCTGTATAAGCACTTCCGATACCTGAAATAATAGTCTGATCAGCCGCACTTAACGTTAATAGACCTGCAGATGTACCCAGGGTACCTGCTCCTGATCCGGTAGCTGCAGCTGCAGTTACATGAAGATCCACTCCCGGAACAATGGCATTCATTTTTACACTTACATTACGGGTAGGATCTGCAACAGATTTGATGGAAGAATAATTAAGCCACAAAGTAGTATTAGAAGCACTTGGTGTAACAGGATTTCCTGCTTCAGTAGGAGCAGTGAATCCAAGAGTGATGTTTTTTGTAGCTGCTGGCTCAATATCTACCAAAGCAACTTCGGGAATAGAAATTGTGACTGTATGGTTGTCTGTATTGGTGTCCTGTGCGCTAAGGTTCCCGGACAGAGCAAACGCAAATAAAGACATTGCAATCGTTAAATTTAATTTTTTCATGATGCGGATAATTAGTTAAGTGAATATAACAAAATTCAGTATAATTTGAAAAAAATATATTATAATTTTTATATTAATAATTATTTAAGCCATGTAATGCATTATATTTGAAATATGCTTTAACAGAATAAGTCAAAAAAAATCCTGCACAAATAAGTACAGGATTTTATCAATATTATAAGCGTTTTCTATGCCCAATGTGGATCAGAAACAGAAACTTTTCCGGTCTCTATTCTTCCTGCAAAATGCCATAGATAGTCATTAAGCGTTAATTTCAAATCATACCAGCCTTTATTTTTATCAAGATCAATGATGATTTTTTCTTCAGGTTTTTGTACTGCAATTGTCCTTTTAGTCTTTCCGTACAAATTTTCCAGCTGTAGGGAAACAGAATTCTTTTTATGGTTTCTGACAGTCAGCTCAACCTGGCTTTTTGAAGTCAAATTCACCAAAATTACTTCCAATTCGGGGGTATTCTGGCCTTTAAATCTCCTGAAAAAGCCATTGGGACCGAAAATTTCGTAATCATAAGCTCCGGAATGCACAGCATGGGATATCTCTTGCCTGGAATATAAAGCATAAGAGAAATGATAATTATTACTATCAAATTGGGTTCTGTCATACACTAAAAGTGGAACTCCGTTTTCTTTTAAATTAGCCATTTTGATATGCCCATCTTCTAAATTGACATGGAAATTGTAAGGAAGTGGGTTGGAGGGTTTCAAGCCTCTTTCCTGAATTTCAAGTAAATTCTCCTGAAGTTCATTTTCAGAATACCATTTCAGATTGGGAACAGGTTTATTTTTAGCGGCATTGATTGTTTTCGCATAATCTTTCTGATCCAGATAATCCATCTGTGGAGCTTTTACACTGGAAGAATTGAAAGCAGAAGTAAGATCTCCGCACACCGCTCTTCTCCAGTCGCTGATATTATCCACATGTACATTCTTTTTGAATTTCTTCATAATGAATTTCTCCAGAAACTGTAGCACAGAAGTATGATCCGATACTTCAGAATTTACAAAACCTCCTTTTGTCCATGGTGAAGCAATGATCATCGGGACTCTGTAACCTAAACCAACGGTTCCTTCTACTTTTTCATAGCTTTTTAAAGAAGGATTGCTCATGTATTCCTGAGATTTATCTACATATTCTACCCCTTCTTTTCCGTTCATATCTACAGGTTGGCTTGGATTCACTGGTGGAGCGAAAGGAAGTACGTGATCGAAGTATCCGTCATTCTCATCGTAATTGATGATAAATATTGTTTTTTTCCATGTTTCAGGATCTTTGGTCAGAATATTTAAGACCTCGGAAATATACCATGCTCCGTACCAAGGTGATCCCGGATGGTCTGAGAAATGTTCTGGAGCTACCAACCAGGAAACAAGGGGTAGTTTTTTCTCCTCCACGTCTTTTCGGAACTGGAACAGTACATCACCTTCCGGAACAACCAGCCTTTCTCCGTTTTCATCTTTTCCAATTTCCAGTTTCCAGTAATCAGGATCATTGGAATTGGTAGTGAAAGCTTTTTCGTGAAGGTTTTTTTCTTCTTTTGAAAGTTTTGAATAATTATCCGGATGGTATTTTATCTGATCTTCCTGAACTTCAGTCAGCATTGCTTCCAGCCTTTCTTTCTGATTAGGATTTTTTTCAATCTCTTGTTTCAGGTAAGCAATGATATTGGGAATATTCTGATAATATCCTTTTGAAAACTTCACATTGAATTTTGAAAACCATTCAATCGGATTATCGGTAAAATTACTTAACCAGGCTTCTTGCTCACCTGACATTCCTTTTGGAAGACTGATTTCATTCTGATAAATTCTCCACGAAACATTCTGCTCTTCTAAAATCTCCGGGAAACTTTTCCATTTTGCCTGTCTTGCTTTGTCATAATCAATATTTTCATTCACGACATTGGCTTTTACTTTTCCGTTTTGCTGTTCTCTTAATGTTCCAGACCAAAGAAACAGTCTGTTCGGAGTGGTTCCGGTAAGTGAAGAGCAGAAATACTGGTCAAATATGGTAAAAGCGTCTGCCAGCTGATAATAGAACGGTAGGTCTTCACGATTATAATAACCCAGTGTAAGTGGAATATTTTTGTAATCTTTATTTCCTGAAGCTTTCGCCTGAAGCCATTGGTCAAATTTACCTTTGTTCAGTGCTTTCTGTTGATCCGCCCATGAATGAGGGAGAGAGCTCATCCACGTTGATTTGGTATTTCTTAAATCCAGCCGGGCAGGGGAGGCATATTTTCCTTCATCATTCTTTTGAAAGAATATAGAATGGCCATCCTGTTTTACAAACGCTCTTTTATCCAAAAAACCTCTTACTCCTTTAAGAGCACCAAATGCATGGTCGAATGAACGATTCTCCTGCATCAGGATTACAACATGTTCTGCATCGTAAAATGTAGACTGTGCAGCCGGATCAATGGCTAAAGCTTTTAAAATGGAAGGATGAAGAACACTTGAAGTTCCTAACCCAGCTAATAAAAGACTTGATTTTTCTAAAAATTCTCTTCTGTTCATGTTCAATCGTAATAAGAAAGAAACCGCAAGTTAATAGGATTTTCCTGCGATTTCTTTGTTTTATATAAAAATAATCAGATTTCTATTGTAACCACCAAGGTTTGGAGTTGATATTGTCATTTCCTCCATACTGAGCAGCCAAAGCAGCTTTTAAATTGTTGCTGTTATAGCTGTATTCCGATTGCGGATATCTGAATCGGAAAGGCGCTGCTACTCCTGCTTTTAGAGGGTAGTTTGGATATCCTGTTCTCAGATAATCATAATAAGAGGTCCATTGTGCCTGGTGAAACATCGTCATGTACTTTTGAGTCATGATTTTTTCAAGCTGTGTCTGAAGAGGATCTGCATTATTGTAAACTACTAAAGGAGTTGTCAGATATTGATTCACATCAAAGCCTGAGAAATATTGTCCCGGATTTTTTACATACGTTTGATAAAAATTGAAACTTGCTTTAATGGCATTGTCATAATGCGTTTTTGCCGATCCGGAAATCCAGCCTCTTGCTGTAGCTTCAGCCAGAATAAACTCAAGTTCCGAATAACTTAACACAGAAGCAGGCTCATTGGTAGGATCTTTGTAAAAACGATCATTTACTTTAGAGATGTTTTTTGCTGTGATCAACGCTGCATTGTCAGAATAAGGTGAGGTAGGGTTTCCTCCGTTGTATCCTGTGTAATCTGTGATGGCTTTTCCTGCTTCTTTAGCTCCTGTAGTTTGCGCTGCAAAAGTAAACAAACGTGGATCATGTCTGTCTTTGAATAGATTAATGAAATAATCTGCCATATACAAACTGGAACCGTATCCGCTGTTATTAAACATCGTATATCTGCTGTCTGCAGCATCGGCAAACTTAAGCTCACCATTATCTGCAATCGAGGTCATGAGAGACTGGCTCCCTGCAATAGAAGCAAATTCTGTAGCAATATTATAATTTCCTACAGTTGTTTTTTTAGAAAGTGTGATTAAAACCTTTAAACGGAAAGAATTGATCAGTTTTTTCCATTTCATAGCATCTCCATTGTACACAATATCTCCTTCAATTTTATCATTGGTATTAATAAGATCATTGGCTTCTTTTAATTCTGATAAAATTCCGGACATGATGGCTTCCTGGGCATCATATTTAGGCTGTGTAATTCCGGATTCTCCTTTTGCCGCTTCGGAATAAGGAGCACTTCCTACTTTTAAACTGATATTGAAAAAATGATAGGCTCTCAGAAATTTACCTATGGCAGCATAGTTTTTATTGTTGATTTTTTCCGCTTCCTGCATCATTTTTCCGGTGTTCAGAAGTCCTTTTGTATAGACTTCAAAAGAGGCATCATTCCATTTCATATACTGGTATGAATTTTCACCATCAGTACCAATCATCATTCTTGAAGCGTACATATTATCACCGTTTACCTGAAACGTATATTTTTCCACATAGGTAAGAAGAAATTTAGGATCAATGCTTGCCTGGTCATTAGGATTTTCATTGATTTTATCAAGGTTGGATTCGCATGAAGCCAATGTCAGAAGTCCGGCAGCAAAAATACTCTTCATTAATCCTTTCGTTGTTTTGCCTCTTTGCCCTTTCACTTTGTTTATATTATTTTTCATTGTCTTGACGTACTTTTTAGTTAAAACTTAAGATTAAAACCGATTCCGAACCATCTGCTTGAAGGATCCTGAATATCATTCTCTGTTTTTGCCTGGAAATCAGGGTCAGAATAAAGATTCTTTGATTTTTTCCACATCGCCAGGTTATAAGCAGAGATATTGGCGGTGAAACCTTTTACCATACCTTTCGGATTCAATAATGAAGAGAAATCATATTCCAGAACTACAGATCTAAGTTTTACGAAAGTTCTGTCGAAAACGTTGGCAAACTCTTCACTTTCATCCTGCGTTACTCTTGCCTGGTATGGATAATTCTGTGCCCAGTCCTGGAAGCTGATTGCTTTGGTGTGTGGAGTATACTGACCTGTTGCCGGATTGTAATTAACCCCATCCGGTACAAAATAGTATGTTCCTGGATTGGCGTACTCAAGATCTCTGTAAGCTACAGAATTTGGATGTTTTCCTCCCCACCACATTTTTTCCACTACCTGCGATCTCATGACACCACCGATGCTTCCATCAATTCCGATATTTAAAGTAAACTTCTTGTATTTGAAAGTGTTGTTGAAACCGAAAGTCCAGTCCGGATTGAAATGCCCCAGATTACTTGGTGCATTGGCTCTTGTTGGCATTCCTGTATTGGCATCCAGAATGACTTTTCCGTCCGGAGATTTTTGCCATGTGTAATCATAATAGCTGTCCATTCTTTCGCCTAACTTAATGTTTTTGTAGTTCGGCATATTATCATAAATGGAAGTCAGCTTTTGTTCATAAGTACTCCAGTTAATCAAAGTTTTCCAACTGAAATCGGCAGTTTTTACCGGAACTAAACCAAGGGAAACTTCAAAACCTTTTGTAGTATATTCATTTCCGTTTACATATTGTGAAGTGAAACCAGAAGATTCAGCAGCTGGAAACTGGAGAATATTATTATAATCTAATGTTCTGAAATAAGTGGCGTCTAAGGTAATTCTGTTATTTAGGAAACCTGCGCTTAACCCTAATTCATAAGATTTTGTCTGCTCCGGTTTCAAAGAGTTTTCTACATTCAGAGTGGTTGGATAATAATACGTAGGATTTCCGTTGAAAGTTATTCCCTGATTATTCAAATAGTAATTTCTGATGGAATAAGGCTGGAAGTCATATGCTACTTTTGCCCATGAAGCAGACAATTTCAGCATATTGATAGACTCCGGCAATTTTACCAGGTTTGAAATAACTGCACTGATGGATGCAGAAGGATAGAAGTAAGACCTGTTAGCCTTAGGTAGAGTAGAAGACCAGTCGTTACGTCCTGAAATATTGATGAAGAAAGCATTGTACAATCCGATATCAATCGTAGAATAAGCACTGTAAATCAGCTTTTCCTTCAGATAGGAATAATTTTTCAGCGCTCCGATAGAGTTTTCAAAGGAGTAAACTTCAGGAATCTTCAATCCATCCGTAGATCTTTCGTTATTATTGTTTTTATAATAGAAAGCTGAACCTCCGGCATTGATGGTGAAATCAAAGTTTTCAGATATTTTTTTCTTGTAAGTGGCAAGGACATCATAGTTGAGATTCCATGTCTTGTTATCTTTTAAAATATAACCTCCACTTCTTGGTGCACTATAATTGAAGTAAGAATAAGGGCTCAATACTTCTGTTTTGCTGTGGTTTTCCACAAGGGAAATTTTCCCTTTTACCGAAAGATCCTGTGTAGCTTTATACTCTAAACCTGTTTGTGCATTGATGATGTTCGTTCTGTTCTGATTTTTATAATACTCAGCTCCGAACCAAGGGTTGTTGTACCATGCATAGTTCCAGTTGGCTTGTGCTCTTCCTTCTCTTCCTGGAATCCACATGTGGTTTTTCAGGGCTTTTCCGTCTACATCGCCTCCCATCCAGATCAGAATGGTGTACATGTGTCCGCTTGGGTTGTAATCGTAGTTCGGAATATTAGGGGTAAAAGCCTGGTTGAAATTGAATTTTGTATCAAAGATTAATTTATCTCCAAGATGATTTTCAGAAGAGAAGTTGATTCCATATTTCTGAAGATAAGAATTGGGAACTCTGTCATCATAGTTCATGAAGTTTCCGGAGAACCTGTATATATCTTTATTATCTCTGTAGCTGATCGCAAAATTATTATTATTGATCACTGCCGGCTTTAAGAATGTACTTAAGTTATCATGGTATTTCCAGTCGATTGGAACTCTTTCGTATCTTGATTTATCATCATATTGAGTTCCAGTTACAGCGCCATACCATGGCACTACCTGTCCTGTTACTTTATCTCTGATCGGGCTGTTCCATTGGGCAATCTGTAAACCGGGAACAAATTTGGGCCCCCAAATCATATCTCCGTCATTCACTCCGCCATCAGCACCGTCCCAGAATTCATATTTTCCGTGTGAACCATTTCCATATTCAGTCTGGGTTTTCGGAAGATTGGTGAACCCTCCGGTGATCATGGTATTCTGAGAAAACTCTACAGAAAATCCTTTCTTCTTAGCATTTTTAGTGGTGATCAAAACTGCTCCGTAACGGCCTCTTGAACCATATAAAGCAGAAGCGGTAGCTCCTTTCAGTACATTGATGTTTTCAATATTGTTGGGATCTAAATTCTGGAAAACCTCTCTTTCAACAATCACGCCGTCAATCACAAAAACCAGATTGGAGTTTCCTCTCAATGTAAACTGGGGTGCCTGCTGCATTCCCGTTGGGTTAGAAACATTAAGACCTGCTACCTGCCCGGAGAATAAATTCCCAATACTTGGTGTAGTGATGGTTTCAAACTGTTTGGTTCCCACTTCCTGAGTAGAATATCCAATTTTTTCTTTCTTCTTGGCAATACCTAATGCGGTAATCACAACACCTTCAATCTGTTTTTCGTTGGGCTTTTTTAAGACAACGGAATACTGTTTTTTGGAAGAAACCTCAACGGTATAAACAGAAAAATCAGGAGCAAAAAACTCAAGAATGTCTTTGGGGTTTGCAGAAATGGTGAAATTACCATTTTCGTCTGTAGTAGCAGTCTTTCCTGTGTTTTTGTCGGTGATGTTCACACCGGAAACACTAGAACCGTTTTCAGATTTTACATTTCCTGTAATATTGATTTCTTGTGCAGAAAAATAAAGGGGAAGTAAAAAAACGGCAAAAGTGGCTAGAGTCTTCTTCATTTTTTTGAAGGCAAATTTAGCAGAGCACTGTTACCTGTATTTTAATGAAGTATTAAAATAAAAATACGATTTTAATATTTTTTAACAGGAAGAATTAATAGAAAAGTAAAGTATAAAATGTCCTTTGTATAAGGGATTTTGCTTTATTATATAGATATTAATATAAGGTAGGAAGGAAGCTGGGAGAGGGAGGCTGGAGGTTATAGTGGTATTGTCAACGACTTGAAATTTTCAGTAATAAATTTTTGAAGAAAAACTTTTATCTCATGAAAGAAACAGATTGTGAAACCAAGACTCCGATAACTTCCAACCTCCAGCTTCTCTCTTCCTTTCTTTTTTAAAACCTGCTCAGAATTCCCCAGTGGATTTTGATATCATTAAACTTAAAAGGATTACCAAATTCGTTACCATTAGACAGCTGGAAACTCATCAGCCCGATAGGAATGAAGAAATTGAAACCGAGCCCAACACTGTAGAGTTTGGGTTTTACATTCAATGATTTATTATTGAGCTGTCCGTATTGCCCAAAAACATCGAAGAATGCCTGATTTCCGATCAGATATCGGTATTCCAGACTTCCGTAGTAGAAAAAGTCGGCGGCGAGGGAGTTTTCATTGAATCCCCGCATAGAATTCCAGCCCCCGAAACGGTATAATTCATTGGCAGAAAATTCTATTTTAGAATCCATCATAGCTCCTTCTCCTTTAATGTTCAGGAAATGATTCCCTGAGATATGGTAATTGTGTTCCCCAAAGAAATAAAACTGGTTTTGGTTCGCTTTGATGTTATTCTTTGAGTAAGTGGTTGTTAAGAAGTCATATCCTGCATTGATCCTTGTTTTATAAAGAAAAAGATCAATATCGGTAGGCTCTACCATTTCAAACCATACACCGATTCCGCGTTTGTTATAATCTTTCCCCTGAACGTACAGCGTATCAATAATAGTAGAGGTTTCCAAAGTTGCTCTCAAACCTATTTTGTTCCGGTTGTTGATATGGTAATAAAAAGCTGGAAGGAACTTTACGTTGGCAAACGTAGAATCCTGTCGGTAGATATTTACTTTTGTATCCATTCCGACATTTGATTTGAACAGGTACGGAATGTCCACCCGAAGATCGAAATTCTGTCCCTTATCCGGGTTTCTCTGCCAGTATAAATTGACCGTTTCAAAACCATTAAACATATTCCTGAAATTGACATTCATGGTTCCGTTTAACGTAAACTTTGAGCTCTTGTCATTTCCGAAACCAATCACTCCATCAAAGGTATTCGTCTTTTTCTTTTCCAGAAACAGATAAATGCTGGTGGAATCTTTCGTAAATAAAGTTTGTGGCTGCCGTTCGAGAGTCAGAAAAGGATGACTTTGAAACGTTTTGTTGATAGCCAAAAGGTTTTTGTCATCATAATTTTTACCTTTAAACTCCTTTTCCAGATTTTTGATAAATCTTTTAGGAACTTTTTCATATCCTTTAACAACAAAATTATTGATCGTTCTTTTATCATTCTTATTGATGTCAAGTTCTACGATCGGATAACCGTTTTTCTGACCTTTATATTTTGATTTGATTCTGCTGAAAGAATAGCCTTCATCAATATAAGTCTTGTTGATACTTTTCTTGGTGGAGTCTAAATTTTTGGTGAAAAAATCTTTCTGAATCTTCAGTTTCTGAACCAGAGAATCTGTAAGGTTAACATAGGTTTCATTGAAATTTTTTCCTTTGTCATAGAAAATTTCAGTGCTGTCACCTTTTACTTTTACATCTTTCAGCTTGGTGAAAAAATAATTACTTTGAGCTAAAGAATCCAGGAACTTTACAGCAGAAGTGGAATCTTTTACTTTTTTTCTGACTTTGGTTTCTGTATCGATCAGCCAATACTGCTTCTTCTGCGCTTGTGTGAAAACGCAGAACAGTACAAAAAATATTTTTAAAAGTAATTTCAATTTATTCTTCTGAATATGAAGAGGAATCTCTATAAAAATACAAAAGATTCTTCACTGCATTTCATTCTGTTCAGAATGGCAATGCGCCTTATCAATCAACTAATTTTTATCCAGTTTATTATATTTCTTCATCAAATTCTCATAAGTTCCCTGTGGAAGAATCCATTTCAAAGGAACCCCGATTTTCTGCCCGAATTTACCAAAATAATAATGAGCTTTCCATTTATTTTTTGCTAAAAGTTTTTCAATGTATTCTGCTACTTCCAAAGGCTCAGTGCCGTCATTTACATGAGAATTCATCAGCGCGTACACTTTGTCGAAAACATTTTTGTAAGGCTGGGAAACCTGTGCAATGACTCTATTGTCTGCAATATTGGTTTTAATATCTCCCAAATGCAGAGAGCATACATCAATATTCCAAGGGTATACTTCATACCTCATTGCTTCCGTTACTTTATCCAATGCCGATTTTGATGCGGAGTAAAATCCACGGAAAGGCAGTCCCATTTCACTTCCGATACTGGAAACATTAATGATTTTTCCAAATTTGTGCTCACGCATGTTCGGAAGAACGGCGCTCATCATCTGTACAGGGCCGGCAAGATTCAGGCTGAACAATTTTAAAATATCTTCTTTCGTAGAATCTTCTACAGCACCTACCATTCCCATCCCGGCATTGTTGATGAGAACATCAATCTTGGATTCTGTTTTTAAAACCTCAGCGACAGCATTCTGAACTGCGGAATTATCGGTCACATCAGTTGGGATAGATTTGAAGTACTGGCTTTCTGTATGCTTTCTGCTTAATCCGTATACTTTATGTCCTTTTTTACCAAAATATTCGGCTAAGGCAAACCCGATTCCTGATGAGGTTCCTGTAATAATGATGGTCATTGAATTCGTATGATTTTTAATGTTTTATTTTTCTTCTGATGCAAATCCAAATGTTTTTTAAGGTCTGTATTCAAAAGTAAAATCTATTTTCAGCAAATGTAAAAAAAGAAAAATGAACTCAGTTATTTATTATTCCTGAAATAATTTTTAATGATTTCTTGATCTATTGTCCCGGATTGATGATAAACTTAAAATAAAGTTAATCTGAGTTATGCATAGAATATCAGTGGAATGATTACTTTTAATTGCTTATATATCTGTAAAACAGGTGTTTATTTTTATTTTGTGGTAGGAGGTATCTGAAAAAAGCTAAAATTTCTTAATAAAAACATAAGAAAACCTTAATGAGGTGTGGGAGCAGGCTGTTCTAATTTTGCACCTAATCAAAAAGGAGATCATGAATGTATTTAAAATCCCTGTCTCAGTAACATATTTAACGGGTAGGGTATTACTTATTGGTGCAATATCAGCTTCACCGATGTTCCTCGCTCAGAAAAAAGACAGCTTAAAAGAAAAATCAATCGACGAGATTGTGGTTGTAGGGTACGGAACACAGAAAAAAAGTAAAGTTTCCGGCGCGGTTTCGGAGGCTTCACTGGATAAGCTTACTTCCAGATCTCTGTCTGGTGTAGGAGAAGTGCTTCAGGGTAAAGCTCCCGGAGTCACTGTAGTGAACGAAGGTGGAGATCCTAACGGAGCACCTAAGGTAAATATTCGTGGTTTGGGAGGAATCAATGGAGAAACTCCTCTTTATGTAGTAGACGGAGTGGTTTTTAACGGAACTCCTTCTATTAATCCCAACGATATTCAGGATATCTCTGTGCTTAAAGATGCTTCTGCAGCTATTTATGGAGCAAGATCTTCAGGAGGGGTTATTCTTATTACCACTAAAAAAGGGAAAAAGGGAAATCTTACAGTAGATTTTGATGTTAAATACGGGATCAATGAGGCATGGAGGCTAAAAGAATCTCTGAATGCAGCAGAGTTTCAGGATGTGATGTACAAGGCCTATGAAAATGCAGGGAAACTGGGAAGCTTACCTATAGCTTTTAATCCTACTCAATATCCGGACGGAAGAATTACCAGAACAGACTGGATGAAAGAAATTTTCAGAACCGGAACTATTCAGGAATACAATGTGAACCTAAGCGGAGGAAGTGAGAAATCCAGATATTTTGTAGGGATGAATCACAGAAGCCTGGAAGGAATCTTACTGAATACTCAGGCAAAACGATACAATTTCAGAGTCAATTCTGAACATAAAGTAAAAGACTGGCTGACGATCGGAGAAAATATGTACTATAATTATTCCGACGGAAACACAGCAGATACCAAGAGTGGATATACAGGAGCTTTGGTTGCTGCTATGTATTATCCACCCAATGTTCCGGTATACACTCCTAATGGTGCATTTTCAGGATTGCCGATTGATGTGGCAGGAGGATATGGGGATATGATCAATCCGGTGGCTTATCTTCAAAGAATCAGTATCAGAAACCCTACTCATGAGATTTTGATCAATCCATATGCGGAAATTACATTGGCTAAAAATTTAAAATTCCGTTCCAATTTTTCACAGACTTTTAAATTGGGTACTGTAAAAAACTTTACCTACAGGGTACTGGAGGTTGGGAAAATTTTTGATACCAATAATTTAGAATATCAGTCTAATAATTCATCTACAGCACTTGCAGAGCAGTTACTTACCTATAAAATCACTGCGGGACAGCACAATTTTGATTTCCTTGGAGGTTTTACGTTCCAGAAAACAATTGATGATGGTTTTGTTGCAAAATCGTACGATTTCAGAAGTGAAGCTGAGGTTTTCCAACACCTTCAGAACGCTGCGGATACCAATAAAGATGTTTCCAGTTACAGATTCAAACAATCTTTGGTTTCTTATCTGGCGAGAGTAAACTACGACTATGCAGGAAAGTATATCGTAAGTTTATTGGGAAGACGTGATGGTTCTTCACTTGTAGCAAAGCAGAACAGATTTGCCAATTACTATGCGGTTTCCGGTGCGTGGGTGGTTTCGAAAGAAAACTTCATGCAGGATATTTCTTGGCTTTCAAGTTTGAAACTGAGAGGAAGTTATGGTATTCTGGGTAACCTTGGAGGAATTTCACCACAAGCTGTGAACCCATTGATGACCAGAGACAATAATATCATTTTCGGACAGGATCCTTCTCAGAATATTGCTTATTATGCTACTACACGTCCGAATCCGGATTTGAAATGGGGAAAATCTGAGCAGACCAACTTCGGGGTGGATGCTTCATTCTTTCACAACAGTCTTTCCTTACAGTTCGATTACTTTGTGAAGAACTCTAAAGATCAAATCTTCAATGTAAGCTTACCAAGTACGGCAACGTATAATAATCAGTATGTAAATGCAGGATTATTCCAGGATAAAGGATTTGAATTAGGAATCAATTATAACAAGGTCGTTTCAGGTGATTTTACTTTCTCAGTAGGTGCTACAATGAGTCAACTAAAAAATACGGTGAAACAGCTTGCCAATGTGGATGAGATCTTTATCAATGATAATGGAGTAAGAGGAGTATTGAAACCAACCCGTGTAAAAGTAGGTGATCCTCTGTATTCTTTCTATGGTTATAAGACGGGCGGAATTTTCCAGACTCAGGAAGAAATCAACAACTATAAAGATGCTAACGGAAATCTTATCCAGCCGAATGCAAAACCGGGAGATATTAAATTCCTGAAAAAAGAAGGAAATACAGGAGTTCTTAATAATAATGACTTCGTCAATCTTGGAAGCCCATATCCTAAATTCTCTTATGGATTCTCTTACAACATGACCTGGAAAAACTTTGATCTGAATTTATTCTTCCAGGGAGTATACGGAAATAAAATATTCAACGGGATGAAGTTTATTTCTTTGAACCCAGGTGGAACAGGACAGAATTATAATATGGACAAAGATATTCTGAATGCATGGACTCCTCAGAATACCAATACCGATATTCCAAGACTGGTACACGGTGATCCTAGTGGTAATTATTCTAAAGTGTCAGATTTCTATGTGGAAGACGGATCTTATTTAAGATTGAAGAATCTTACCATTGGTTACTCATTACCGAAAGAATTGTACAGCAGGCTGGATGTAAACAAAGTGAGAATCTATATGACTTCCAACAACCTGTTTACGATTACAAAATATACAGGATTTGATCCTGAAGTAGGAATGAACTCTTACGGAGTAGATACCGGAAGATATCCTCAGGCACGCTCATTCATCTTTGGAGTGGAGATCGGATTATAATTTTTAACCAACAAAAAGAAAGAACATGAAATTTTTCAATAAAATATTTTTAATATCAGGAATATCCGTTATGCTTTTGTCATGTACAGGAGAGCTGGATGTTCAGCCGGAAGGAACGCCTACAGAAGCCAGTTTCTGGAAAACCGAAAATGACCTGATTACCGGAGCAAATGCCATGTATAAACCTTTATTCGATGGAGAGTTTTATGGAAGAGGATTATTCTGGTTCATCAATGCCAGTGATGATATGGTAACCGGAAGAGCGAAGAGTGAGGCTGATAATGCTAAAAATTTCAGCAGTAATTACATCGCAGCGGGTGATCTTGAAACGCAATGGAACAAAAGATATAATGTAATCGGAGTGGCTAACCGTGTCATCCGTAATGTTGATAATATTCAAACTTCACAGGCTATTAAAAATAAATACCTTGGAGAAGCTTTATTCATGAGCAGCAGAATGTATTTTGAGCTGGCTTATTCTTACGGAAACGAAAAAGCTGGGGTTCCGATTATTGACCGTTCAAAAGATCCGGATCCAAACCCGATTCCAAGAGCAGCCAACGTAATGGAAAACTACACTTACATTGTGAACGACCTGAAAAAGGCTGCAGAATTATTACCTACACAGGCAGAACTTCCCGCAAAAGATTACGGAAGACCTCATAAAGCAGCAGCTTGGGCATTGCTAGCAAAAGTATATCTGTTTATGAAAGACTGGAAAAATGCGGAGTTCTGGGCCAATGAAGTAATGACCAAAGGAAACAGAGCCTTGTTGGGAAATTTTGCTGATGTTTTTAAAGCAGATAATAATTACAGCTCAGAATACATCTGGTCTATTCCGGGAACACCTAAGTTTACAGCATGGGGAAGTATTCTTCCAGGCGTAATGCTTGAAAATAAAGGATGGGGAGAATACAACGGATGGGGATATTTCCAACCGACTAAGGAATTATATGATGAGTACGAAACCGGAGATCTTAGAAGAAGTACTACCATCCTTAAAACCGGAGATCAATTTACTTTTAACGGAAAGGTAAGAACATATGCTTCTACCAATTCTCTTACCGGATATCAGTTCAATAAATATATGGATGCCTTCAAATATCAGCTGAACAGTGGTCACGTGAGTGCCAATGGAGATTATCCATGTACAGATCTTGCCGTTCCGATTATGCGTTATGCTGAGGTAATCCTTATCAAGGCAGAAGCTTCACTGATGCAGGGGAAATCTGCAGATCAGGAAATCAATATGATTAGATTACGCGCAGGATTAACCGCGAAAAATGGATGTACAATGGCCGACCTGAAACATGAAAGACGTTGCGAACTGGCAGGTGAATGGGCAGACAGGCACAGAGACCTTGTACGTTGGGGAGATGCGCAGGCAGCTTATGCGAAGCCTCTGCACGGTATCAATGGACAGGAAGTGTGGGCAGCAAGAAACTTTAATCCGGCTATACATAATGTTTGGGCAGTTCCACAGGCTGAAATCGTAAACAGTCACGGGATCATTAAACAAAATGAAGGCTGGTAACATTTTAATCTTTTATATAAGCCACTATATCATTGCAGAAGTTTCTGTGATGATATAGTTTTTTTCAAAGAAATGGAGATAGGCCGGCTTGTTGGGCCTATAAAAAAATAATGATATTAAGAATGAAACTATCAAAACTACTGGCTGTAATGGCTCTTGCTGTTTTTTCTAAAAATCAGGCACAGAATTATTTACATTACAATGTTGGGAATGCACATTCTCATAATGACTATATGCAGGAGATCCCTTTCTGGCAGGCTTATTATGCTAATTTCGGATCTATTGAAGCAGATGTTTTTCTGGTAAACGGAAAACTTTGGGTGGCTCATACCGAAAAGGAACTTTCGGGAGACAGAACACTGGAAAATCTTTATCTAGACAATATTTCAAAACAGATTAAACTCAACAAAGGAAATATTTATCCAGATGCCAGCAAGAAACTTCAATTACTTATTGATATAAAACAGGATTATAAAACTTCACTGGCTGCTTTAGTGAGTACATTAAAGAAATATCCTGAGATCACCGGAAATCCAGGAATTAAAGTTGTTATTACCGGAGGAAGACCTCAGCCGGAAGATTTTAAAAATTATCCAAGCTATCTTTATTTTGATGGAGATTTAGATAAAAACTATTCCACAGATCAACTGAAAAGAGTAGGAATGTTCAGTGCAGATCTTCCGGGGCTGGTAAAATGGAATGGAAAAGGAATTCCAAGGGATGAAGAAACGCAAAAAATCAAAACTGCTGTAGACAAAGCGCATGCTCAGCAGAAACCTGTTCGTTTTTACGGAGCTCCGGACTTTCCGAATGCCTGGGTAAATCTGATGGATTTGGGAGTGGATTACATCAATACCGATCATATTCCGGATCTTAAAAAATTCATGAATACGATTCCGAAAAACTTTTATAAGAATACAAAAGAATACGCTACTTATTCGCCAACTTATCAGTCAGATGGTGTGGAGAAAAAAGTAAAGAATGTGATCCTTCTTATTCCGGATGGAACTTCTTTACCCCAATATTATGCTGCTTTTACAGCAAACAAAGGAAAACTGAATGTTTTCAACATGAAATCCACAGGGCTTTCCAAAACCAATTCATCCAATGCTTACATTACAGATTCCGCACCAGGTTCTACAGCATTCGCAACCGGTGTGAAAACCAAAAATACTTTTGTAGGGGTTGACAATATGGGAAAAGCACTAGCACAAATCCCTGATATTATCTTTGAAAAAGGGATGACTTCAGGATTGATTTCAACGGGAGATGTTACAGATGCTACGCCTGCAGATTTCTATGCTCATTCAGATAACAGAAACAGTTCAGAACCTATTCTGAAAGATTTTGGAACTTCAAAAACAAAAATATTGATCGGTGGTCCTACAAGCGGGTTGTCTCAGGAGAATATTCAGAAATTCAAAGAAGCAAAAATAGACTTGTATCAGGATTTGAAATCTGTAACTAAAATAAACAACCGTACTTTGATTATTGATCCTCTGGCTTCACAAAGAATAACCAATGGAAGAGGAAACTGGTTGGCAGATGCCTTTGATCTTACTTTAAATGATTTAAAGAATAATAAAAAGGGATTCTTCATGATGATTGAAGCTTCCCAAACTGATGGCGGAGGTCATAGCAATAATATAGAACAGCTGGTTACAGAATTATTGGATTTCGACCATGTGGTAGGGAAGGCTATGAAATTTGCTGATGAGAATAAAGAAACTTTAGTGATTGTAGTGGGAGACCATGAAACAGGAGGATTAACGCTTTTAGACGGAAGCCTTAAAGAGGGTTGGATATTCGGAAATTTCAGTACGAATGATCATACTTCTATTCCATCAAGTGTTTTTGCTTATGGACCGAATTCAAAAGAATTTACAGGATTGTTCGAAAATACGGAGATCTTCAATAAAATACTGGCCGCATACGGAATTCAAAAATAACTTTTTAATTTATACTTTTACTTTTACAAAGAGAGACTGTTTCGTTTTTGAAACAGTCTTTTCTTTTAAGTTAATCTGTGTGAGAAAATAATAAAAAGGCTGCCTCAAAAAGAGAGACAGCCTTTGAGTATATCTAACAAATAATAATTTAGAAGTTGGTCTTAACGATTAATTCAGAAAGTTCAGCATTCACAAAGTCAATCGGCATTACCCCAAATGAACCTTGAGTATTGGTTTGGAAGAATGTTTTAAGTTTTGGATTAATAGCATTGGATACCGTAGGAATACTAGGAATTCCGAAAATTCCAGGTTTATAACCGCTGGTGAAATTCACGAAAAGCTTACCATTCGTATCATTTTTAGCTTCATTAAGAAGGCTGGAAATTCCATTCCATTTATCATCATTGTTGGTTACTTTGTAATAATCCTGTACTTTTAACTGTACCCCGGAATTGTTGATATCAAAAGTAGTATTGTCTGCCCATGGTGAAGCATTGATTCCCTTAGTTGTTCCTGCAGAGAATCTTCTTAATAACTTGATCTTTCCTCTTACGGCACCCAGCGTAGGAATATTTGAACCCAGATCCCATTTGGAAGGATTTTTCTGTACATAAGAATCAAAAGTCTGTTCAAAACTTCTGGTTGTATTCGAAGCATCATATTCTTCCTTTACAGACATGATAATTGTTTCAGATGGATGGCTGTTAAGAAACGTATAGCAGGCATTCAATACATCATCAAAATTCAGATTTTGGTAAATCGCTCCGTGATGAATGGCGAAAGAATTGTCAATATGTCTGCAACGTATATCCAGGAAACGAACTCCTGCATTCAGTTGTTCTGCAATGCTAAGGTTTTGAGTTTTTGCCGTACCTGATACAACAGGGGTATCTACACGTGCTCCGGAATCATGAGTTCCGGGAATGGAGATTTTTGAAAGGGAAATATTATCCTGAAGACCAGACATCCAGCTATTCATTTCGATGGGTGCTAAAGAAGCTCTGTTGTTATTTTTTGCAAAAGAAGCTAAATTGTTTTCATTAGAATCCCTTTCAATCAAGCTGTCATTTGAACAGGAAAAAAAAATAGATGCAGTAACCACTCCAAGTGTGATGGCTGTCATACGTTTCATGCTTTGTTTGAACATAGTTTTTTTATTTTTTTAATGTAGCTTAAAAATAAGAATATATCAAAACATAAGGAGTTAATTTAACTTTAAGAGATAATTAAGTTGGTTTAAAGCTAGGAAGCTTGAAGCTGGAGGATGGAAGAGGAGAAGTTGTTAATAGTTAAAGAGTACTCCAATTTTAAAGAGAAAGTATTTACAATAAAAGCTGCTATCATAGATTAACCGTCAAACAGTAACCTCCAGCATCCAGCTTCAATCTTCCCTCTTAAAAAACAAAATCCTCCTTCAACCCGGAAACTTTAAACTTGTGTTCCCCGATTTTGAAATCATCCATTCTGATGAGGTTCTGAAGTTTGTAAGTAAACTCTTTGTGAAAATCCTGAGGTATTTTTGCATCATCATCACAGGAAGAAAAGTGCTTGTCAACAATTACTTTTCCTG
The DNA here is from genome assembly GCF_949767875.1 of Chryseobacterium sp. IT-36CA2. NCBI lineage: Bacteria > Pseudomonadati > Bacteroidota > Flavobacteriia > Flavobacteriales > Weeksellaceae > Chryseobacterium > Chryseobacterium sp. IT-36CA2. The sequence goes on from NZ_CATKPG010000011.1 coordinate 23,983, forward strand.
TAGAAAAATTGATGTCATTGGTAAAACTGAAATCGCAGGTGTCTTCAAAATGATCAAGTGATCCTATCAGATAGAAGTCTCCATTTTGAAACCTGAAAGTATGTTTGTATTGCTGAGTATGTCTGGAATTGGTAAAAAACGATTGGGTGATACGAAGGGTGTTATTTTTTATACTGATTTCAAGCGTATTGTCTGAAGGGTAAAATCCGGTTCCGGTTGAAAAAAGAATAGAAGAATTCTTTTTCCAGACTTTGATTCCGTCATTTTCGTTTTTTAGAATATAGAAAACTCTTGTATAGTCTGTGGTACCTTCCAGATTTCGGTCGTCTGATGCTTTTATGTTTGTATCAAAGACTAATATCATTTCATCTGTTCCATCTTTGTCAAGATCACCTGTGGCTTCTGCAATCTGGGTATATCCTTTTGGAACGGAAAAGTTCTTCAGATTCTGAGCAGATAAACTCGAAACAGATAAAACAGCCAAAAAGGAAAAGAAAGTTTTCATTATTATAATGATAGAATTAAAATGTGGTAATCCGAAATAAAAAACATTTTCAAATTACCACACTTTTATATTGTTAAGTTAATGAGTCAGTATACTTTCAAGATCTTTCCAGAACATCGGATAAGACTTTTCTACTACATCTTCATCTTCAATATTCAGTTCTTTAATCAGACTGAACGGAGCAAAGCTCATTGCCATTCTGTGATCCTGATACGTTTTGATCGAAATATTATCTTGTGGTTCTCCGAAACTAATGGATTCAATGGTTAAATCTGTGATCTCTGTTTCTGTCCCCAGTTTTTTAAGCTCATTATATAAAGCAAGAAGTCTGTCGGTTTCCTTTACTCTTAAGGTTCCTAATCCGGAAATATCAAAAGGGATTTTTAAAGCAGCCGCTGTTACACATAAAGTTTGTGCAATATCCGGACAGTTGTTCATATCCAGGACAATCTTTTCCGGGAAAGAAAAATCAGGCTGAGGTTCAAGAGTTAATTTATGTTCATCTTCTGAGAACGTAGTTTTGATTCCGAAGAACTTCTCGTAGATGTCAGCAATTGCGGAATCTCCTTGTGTGGATTCTTTGTAAAAACTTTTAAGGTGAATGGTTTTTCTTCCCAATGCACAGATAGAGTAGAAGTAAGAAGCCGAACTCCAGTCGCTTTCCACCTCATAATGAACTGCTTCAGTATTATTGTCAGGAGTGAAAGGTTCTACTTTGATGGTATTTCCTTCAAAGCTACTTTGAATGCCAAATCTGGTCAGAATATCAAGTGTCATTTCAATATAAGATCTTGAAGTAACATCGCCCACAAGATTAATAATCAAACCGTTTTCTAGCTTTCCTGCAATAAGGAGGAGTGATGTGATAAACTGGCTTGAAATATTGGCAGGAACATTTACAGAAGTCTGAGTGATCTTTCTTCCAATAATTTTTAAAGGAGGAAATCCTTCATTTTCCATATATTCAATTTCTACTCCAAGATCTCTCAAAGCAGTTACCAGATTTTTGATGGGTCTTTCTTTCATTCTTCCGGAACCGGTAAGAATAGTTGTCTTCCCTTCCTGAATAGAATAATAAGAAGTAAGAAAACGCATTGCCGTTCCTGCATGATGAATGTCCACCACGTCTGTATCTTCGGATAATGCTTTTTTCAGCAACTGAGTATCCTGAGAATTGGATAGATTACCGATTTTTATATTGCTAAACAGGCTTTCCAGAATCAATAAACGATTCGAAATACTTTTCGAACCGCTGATCTGTACTGTTTTATCTCCTGATAATTTTGATTTTTCTAGCTTCTTCATTATGATCTACATTATATTTAAACAATTATGAGTTAAAAATATTCTATAATTAATAACTCATAATTCATACTTATTTAAGTTTTTCGTTATTCTGATGGCGGTCTTTATCGCGGTCAGTTTTTATTTTCATTTTTAAGTTTTTCGTTATTCTGATGGCGGTCTTTATCGCGGTCAGTTTTTATTTTCATTTTTCTGTCGAAGGCATCCTGCAGATTGACACCGGTCTGATTGGCCAGACACAACGTTACAAAAAGCACATCTGCGAGCTCTTCACCAAGATCTTTAGTCTTGTCGCTTTCTTTTTCGCTTTGTTCACCATATCTTCTGGCAATGATTCTGGCAACTTCGCCTACTTCTTCTGTCAGCATAGCCATATTGGTAAGTACATTAAAGTATCTTACTCCAATGGTTTTGATCCATTCATCTACCTGCTGTTGTAACTGGGTAATCTCCATTATTGATAAGCTCCTATAGTTGGATTAGTCGTTCTGGATACATTCACAATATCGAAAGGTACCGTTGCTGCTACAGCTGTATTCCCTTTTCCTATGGCTGGAGAGGTGGATTTTACTCTTAAATTCATCTTAGCCATAAAATAATTGACAAACTGAGGATCGGTATTCTTTGTTGTTTGTACCACACGTGGATTGTTATCAAAAGTGAAACCTGCTCCCGTTGCACTGGTATATTTGATTAATGAATTTTGAAGTAAGAATTCAAACTGCTGTCCCGGAGTCTGCTCAAAATGCACAGCATCATCCCTGTCAGAATATATAATACTGTTTTTGATATCAAGTAATTGCAAGGCTCCCTGTTGTGTTTGCCCGGCATCATTCTTCCATTCATTGGCTGCAAAAATTCCTGCTCTGTCGAAAGAACTCATAGTCTTAGAATAATTTGCAATAGTAGCATGAGTATAACTGTGTTTTCCACCAAGGAAAATACCAATACAGGATAAACCACAATTGTTCATCACAAGATTATTGGCATTCACCGTAGAACCTACTGCGTAGATTCCATATTCAAAGAAAGTATGGATGAAAGAATTAGTAATAGTAGCATTGGTTTGTCTCATATCAAGACCTCTTGTTCCTCCGAAAAGTCTGGCATGATTCATATTAAGAGTAGAATTGGCTTCCATTCTGATTGAATTCCAGTTTTTAGGAATCGTATCATAATAAGGATCATTTCTATCACCACGAAGAATTACCTGATCAGTCTGGGTTCCATTAATATTTAAAACAGCACCTGAAGAAACTTTCATTCCGCTGTTTTTGTGGAAGTAGACTTTAGTTCCAGCGTTGATATCAAGGGTAACACTTGGGTTGATGGTAAGGTTTCCGTAGATGATCTTTGCTTTATTGTTATTCCATGTGGTGGAACTGGTAATTACATTTGGATTGCCAGGCGTCTGGATAAAAAACTCAGCATCCTGAACTACAGAAAATAATGTCACGTGTTGTTGGCCACCAGGACTGGTGAAAAGTACTTTGTCTTCGGCAATCGCTTCAGGTCCGGTAGCTTGAGGAGCAATTTCAACAAATATATAAAGACTGTCTTTCTTTCTTAAAGGAACGTTTTGAAAATCATATCCTGGTTTTCCATCCACATTAATTCTATATAATGATGCGGCACCCTTTTCAAGATTTACTCTTGGGATCATAATATCTTTATCTTCATTATTATATACCTTTACAACATAAGTTTCCGAACGCACCTGATGATATACCGTGTCACAGAAGACCGTATCTCTTGAAAAACGTAATTGCTGCGTAGGACTATCAAAGGTTATATCATCTTTATTACATGATACTGCTACAAGTAACATCCAAAAGGAAAAAGCCAGTAATAATTTGAATTTCATTGAAATTAAAGTTTAAGTAAGTTCCAAATTTAACGAAAATACTTTGAATTTCTTATCAATAAAAAAATATTGAATCGAGTATTTGGAATTTAGAAAAAATGTTGTATTTTTGCAACCTAAAATTTAGCAGAGAAATATCCATTACTATTTCGAAAGCAAACTTAATTTTTTTAAAAATAGTATTATGAAAAACGGAATCCACCCAGAAAATTATAGACTTGTTGTTTTCAAAGATATGAGTAACGACGAGGTGTTTCTTTGCAAGTCTACTGCAGAAACAAAAGACACTATCGAGTATGAAGGACAAGAGTATCCTCTAATCAAAATGGAAATCTCTTCAACTTCTCACCCTTTCTACACTGGTAAAGTAAAACTAGTTGATACTGCAGGTAGAGTTGATAAGTTCATGAACAAATACAAAAAATTCGCTAAGTAATTTTTGTATAACTAAAAATAGTAAAGTCTTCCAATTTTTGGAAGACTTTTTTTATTGTAAATTTGCTAACCTTGAATTTTAAACTTTAAACCAAAAACTGAACGATGCAATTAGTATTTTCAGATGCACAATATTGGGAAGACTTTCTTCCACTTACCTTTACACGCCCGGTTGCTGCGATGCGATGCGGAATTCTTACATTCTCTGAAAGATGGCAGAAAATCCTTGAAAACACTGAGGTTTCATACTTCACAGAAATGTACCTTCAGGATAAATTTAAAAGCCCGGAAGAAAAAGAAAGTCTCTTTTTAGTTCCAAATTTCCTTCCTACAGAAACTGTAATTCAACAGATTAAAGATCTTAAGCAAGGAGAAGCTTTGGTTTATGAAGACGAATTGATCGCCGCTAAAATCAATATGAAAGGTTTTTCTCTCAATCAGATTGAAAAAATGACGGATATTAAGGAAGAGCTTATTTTCTTCAAAAGACCAAAAGATCTGTTTTCTTATAACCATCACGCCATTGATTTCGATTTTGAATTGCTTACCAAAGGAAGAACTTCACAGGAATTATCTTCCACAAACGGTTTTTTAGGAGATAAAAAAGATTTATTTATTGAAGAAGGTGCTGAAATTGAATTTTCTACTCTGAATACTAAAACCGGGAAAATTTATATTGGTAAAAATGCTGAAGTAATGGAAGGCTGCCATTTGCGCGGACCTATCACACTAGGGGAAGCTTCTAAATTTAATCTTGGTGCTAAAATTTATGGCGCTACCACTATCGGGCCCCACTGTAAAGTAGGTGGAGAAGTGAATAATATTATCATTTTCGGATACACAAGTAAAGGACATGATGGTTTCATTGGAAACTCAGTCATAGGAGAATGGTGCAACTTTGGTGCTGATACCAATTCTTCCAATATGAAGAACAATTATGGAAATGTAAAACTGTGGAATTACAGAACAAAAGCATTTGAAGATACAGGCTTACAGTTTGCAGGCCTTATCATAGGCGATCATTCCAAAGCAGCAATCAATACTCAGTTTAATACAGGAACGGTAGTTGGAGTTGCTTCCAATATTTTCAAACCAGGTTTCCCTCCTAATCTTATAGAGAACTTTTCATGGGGTGGATTGAAAGATGACGAAAGATTCAAACTTGACAAAGTATATGAAGTAGCAGAAAGGGCCATGGCAAGAAGAAAAGTCGCTTTAACAGAAGAGGATAAAGCGATTCTGAAACATATTTTTGATACGTATTAATAGAGAAACCTCAGAAATTTTCTGAGGTTTTTATTTTGAGTATAATAAATATAAAGTGTCTACAAAGTTATCCTTCGAAATGATATCAGCTTCTTTTCCTTCAAAAGAAAAATAGTGGTATTGAGGATTTTCCTTTCTTAATTTTTCAAATTTTTCTTTGCTAATATTTCTTCCATCGAAATAGTCATAATTTGGAGGAGGGTTTTCGACGATTACTATGCCTCCTATATATGAAAGTTTAGAATCAATCTGAAATTCTTTCTCATTTATTTGTTCATTTTTGGAAAAGATAATGGAAGTATTTTCGTAAATATCTCCATTTATTGTATTAGGTACATCTCTGTTGGGGTTTTTATAGGTTTCATCATTTAACTTATCAAAATTAAAGTATAAAACATTTTTTCTTTTAATCAGCTTATTGGGTATTTCTAAAGTGAAATTTCCATTTTTTTCTGTTATTGTTTTTATATATCTTGATTTACAAATGAAGAAAACTTCAGCATTAGATATTTCCTTGTTAGTTCTTTTAAAGATCAGTTTTCCTGAAACCTTTGTGATAGCTGTTGCTTTTTGTTCGGTAGCAATTCCCGGATTGTTTTTAATCTGAGCCTGAACAAAAGTAAGATTGGTAATTAAAATAATTCCTGTAGTAGCTAAAGCTAATGATAGTTTTGAAATTCTTCCACAGATTTCTTTGCCATTGGCTGTCTGAAGAATCTCATGAATCTGTTCATCAGTTTTCTCAGTAAAATCTACTACACATTTAGAACATTTCTCACAGAATTTCCCTGAAGGAAAATCTTGCATATTTTCCCAGCTTTCTGGGCAGGGATTTTGGATCCTAACTTGGTTTTTCATAATCTGTGTTGGTAAATAAAACCTCCAGTGTTGGAGTTCTTATCTTATTGTTAATACTATTTTCTCTTTTGATTAAATATATAAAACTTTTATTACTCTACAAATGTGTGAATAATATTTTGAATTACTATCGTAAAAATTATTGGTTTCCGTAATATGCAGTGTTTTTTAGAATGAAAGATGCATTATTTTAGAAATAGTTTCCGGATAAAAATAAAAATTTCAACATTTTTCAAAGTTTTTTTATTTTTGATGTAATAGATCTGTAACGGTAACTGTCTTACCTATAAGAAACAAAACTCATGACCCAAGAAACTTTCAAGAATACGGTGTTTATTCTCAAAGACGAGATGTATCGTTTTGCGAAGCGGTTTGTCATGAGCAGTGATGAAGCAGAAGATGTCGTGCAGGATCTCATGATGAAGTTTTGGCAGAAGAGGGATGAACTGGGGCAATTCGGGAATTTTAAATCCTATGCGCTGAAGTCTGTCCGGAATGAATGCCTGAACCGCCTGAAGCATCACGATGTAAAGATCGGCTTTGCGGATATGCAGCTTCATCGCTCGGAGCTTTACAGTATGGAAGTTGATAACCTTAAGGAACATATTGTAGGATTTATCAATCAGCTCCCCGAAAAACAAAAGATGGTCATCCACTTGAAAGATGTAGAAGAATACGAAGTTTCCGAAATTTCTGAAATGCTGGAAATGGAGGAAAATGCAGTCAGGGTAAACCTGATGCGTGCGAGACAAAAAGTAAAAGAACAAATCTCACAACTGATGAGCTATGAAAAAAGATCAATTACAAGATAAATACAACGAAATCTTCCGGGATATTAAGGAAGAAAAAATGGACTGGAGTTTTGAAGACTTTCTTCAGACTGCAGAAGGTGCGGAACCTGAACAGAATACTGCACCTGTTATTCCACTGCAAGAAAAGAAAAAGCCCTCCTTTCCTAAATGGTTCTGGATGGCCGCCAGTGTGATGCTTATTTTTAGTATAGGATTGTTTTTTAATTATAATAATTCCGATACAACAGATGCGCAGAACAGGGAAAAGCTTGTAAAAGACGAGATCTTAAAACAGAAATCCGGATTTATGGAAGAAAATAATGATCATCAGGAACAAGTAGCAGTGAATCATACTGATTCTATTTCCGGAGTGAAAAAAGATTCTGTTTTCCAGGAAAATCAGGTGGCAGAAAAAGATGTAATGGACGAAATCCTGCCCAAAAGAGGAAGACTGAAAAAAGAACGAAAACCTAGATATGTTGATAATTCTTCCTTCCCGAATAAAAATTTAAATGATTCTGCAACAGCATACAATGACTCTTATGTAATTGTAAACGGCAAAAGAATCAGTAGTGAAAAAGAAGCTCTGGATGTTACAAGGTATTCCTTTATGAAATTAGGAAACGAGTTTAAAAAAACAGTAGCATCTTCTCAAAAAAATGAAAATCTTGACAGCGAATACTAAAAATCAGAACAATCCCATGAAAAAAATATTTTTTATAATAGCCATAATGCTAAGCAGCTTTGCAACTTATTCTGCACAGACTGAGAAATTGGATAAGCTTTTTCAGGATTTTGAAAAAAATGGAAGAGTAACATCTATCAATATTAAAAAACCAATGTTCAAACTACTGAACACCATTGATGTTGATGATGCTTATATTGGAAAAATAAGACCTATTTTGAACGATGTGGATGGGCTTAAAGTTTTGATCATCCCTAAAATCACCTTCCCCGATCGTTTAAAAGATGAGAATCTTGCCAATATAAAAATGAACGAAGACAAGACAGAAAGAGTGAACAAAGCTTTGAAGTCTCTTAACTTTAATGAACTGATGTCCATGAGCAGTGATGGAACCTCCATGAAGTTCCTGGCTGAAGAAGAGAGAGACAATTATCTGGAAAATCTTGTTTTCAACGTTGATTCCAAAGAAGAGAATATTATTTTTATTCTCAACGGAAAAATGAAATTATCAGATGTAAACAAGATCATTAATTCTGGTGAAACAAGTACTTCTACTATGACCAGTACCACAAGAAGCAGTCTTACATCAGATAACACTTCTTCTTACCTGAACGGAGATAACAGAAATGTAGGTGAATTCTCAAAAATAGATGCCAGCGTAGGGGTAAATGTTACCTTCAAACAAGAAAATACTAGAAGTGTAAAAGTAATTGCTGATGCAGATAAGCTTCAATATGTTATCACTAAAGTGGAAAACGGAGTGCTAAAAATATATGTAGATAATAAAGGCGTTCGAAATCTGAGATTTAAAAACCTGAACGTTAATGTTTCTGCTCCTAAAATTGATGCTATAAAAACATCATCTGGCAGTGTGTTTACAGCAGTAAATCCTATCACGGAAAATAGCTTGGCAATTGAAGCAGAATCTGGTTCTATTATTAAAGGAACATTCAAATTGAATGAAAACGCTGCGGTAGCAGTAAGTTCAGGTTCTGTTCTGGATGTTGACATTAAAACACCCAAGCTGGCACTGGAGACTTCCAGTGGTGCAAGTATTAGCTTATCAGGAGAAGCTGCTTCTGCAGTGATTGATATCAGTAGCGGAGCATCTTGTAAAGCGGATGATCTTAAGATTGCTACAGCGGTGGTAGAATCTACTTCAGGAGCAAGTCTTTCCCTGTTGGTAACAGATAAACTGAAAGTAAGCGTTTCATCAGGAGCTGCTGTAAAATTGAGAGGAAATCCTGATCTGGATGCCAGAGTAGATAAAGTGTCCGGAGGAAGCTTTAGACAAATCAAATAAAAAACTAACCTATGAAGACTCTTAAACACATTTTTCTCACTATTCTGACAATAGGATTGTTTCAGTCATGTATTGTTTCAGAAAAACCGAATATAGATTTTTTCCAGAATTCAAAGTATGATTTCAAAGGCGCACAGTTTGCCAGTATTAATGTACCTATGGTTTTGGCTAAATCTTATATTAAGAAAGCCCTGAGAGAAGAAGGAGAAAGTGAAGAGACTATAGATCTGGTTAAAAAGGCTTCCAAAATAAAAGTACTTACCGTAACCAACGGAAGCAAAGAAATGCTAAATGATTACGCCCTGTTTTTGAATAATAACCATTATGAAGAATGGGCCAGTATAAAACATGAAGGAGACGATATCAACATACGGGTAAAACAGGATGGAGATATTATTAAGAATATGCTGATTACTGTAGGTTCCAGTAAAAACGAAATGGTGTTTGTAGATGTGAAAGGGAATTTTACGGCCAATGATATTTCGAAAATGATCAATTCAGTTTCAGATAAATAAACCAGATAATTAATCTCAAAATCTTCACAGCATGGAAAAATTGATAAGAGAAGTCCGTATCCTTAAAATCTATGCCGTTGTACTTACCATACTATGTGCTATGTTTTTCTTCCTTGCATTTAAAAATCAGTCTTCCAACGAACGTTTTAAAGAAATAGATGTGGAACGTATCAATATCGTTGAGAAAGACGGAACGTTAAAAATGGTCATCAGTAACAAAGAACGCCAGCACCCAGGTTTGGTGAATCATAAAGAGTTGAAACCAAGGGAGAGAGAAGCTGGACTTATTTTCTTCAATTCCATGGGAGATGAATGTGGAGGTCTTGTATATGACGGCAATGAAAAAGAATCCGGGATGGTGTATTCTGTAGATCAGAGAAACACAGATCAGATTATGCAGCTTCAGTATTTTGAGGGATCCGGAAAAGATAAGAAGAGAGTATACGGATTAAAACTTTGGGACCGCCCAGATGATTTCCCACTGGAAGATATTATTAAGTTTGAAGACTCTCTGAAAAAATTAAATGACCCGGCTGCAAGTAAAAAAGCCTATGCAAAACTCAGAGAAGAAGGAAAACTTACCAATGAGCGCTTTTTTGCTGGCAAGACAGCCACTGGTGATGTAGGGATCTTTATCCGTGATACCAAAGGAAAGGTAAGATTAAAACTATACGTTGATAAGAATAATCAAACCCATATTGAGAATCTGGATGAAAATGGAACCCCTGTCAAATAAACCTTTAATGTTCATTATTTAATAAATAACTAAAGTAGTTTCATACTTATTCAATTATTTTGTATCGTAACCGTTCTGACAAAAGAACGGTTTTTCGATTTAAGTTATTGATTATTAAATTTTATTTAAACTATTAAAAAGGATTTTCATATCTCACCAAAATAACCTAATTTTGCAAAGAAAGTAAAGATGTCTATTCATAACAAAATTGTAGAGACAGCCATCACTTTCGATGACGTTCTTCTAGTCCCTTCTTATTCAGAAGTTTTACCTAACCAGGTTTCATTAAAATCAAGACTTACCGACAAAATTACGCTGAATGTTCCGATAGTTTCCGCTGCGATGGACACCGTTACAGAAGCTGATCTGGCAATTGCTTTAGCAAGAGTTGGAGGGTTAGGATTTATCCACAAAAACATGACGATCGCTGAGCAGGCAGCTCAGGTAAACCGAGTGAAGCGTTCCGAAAATGGAATGATCTCAGATCCGGTTACATTATCCAAGGATCATACTTTAGGAGAAGCTAAAAATCTTATGTCGAAATATAAGATCTCCGGTCTTCCGGTAGTAGATCCAGATAATGTTCTGATCGGAATTATTACCAACAGAGATGTAAAATATCAGGAGAATCTTGATATGAAAGTTGAAGAGATCATGACGAAAGATAACCTGATCACTTCCGACAAAGATACCAACCTTGAAAAGGCAAAAGAAATCCTTCTTAAGAACAGAGTTGAAAAACTTCCTATCGTAGATAAAGACAATAAACTTGTAGGTTTAATTACCATCAAGGATATCGACAATCAATTGGAGTACCCGAACGCTAATAAAGACGAGAATGGTCGTCTTATCGTAGGTGCCGGAGTAGGGGTAGGAGAAGATACATTGACGAGAATTGAAGCGTTGGTACAGGCTGGAGTGGATATCGTAGCTATTGACTCTGCACACGGTCATTCTAAAGGAGTTTTAGATAAAATTTCTGAAATCAGGAAAGCATATCCGAACCTTGATATTGTAGGAGGAAATATCGTAACTGCAGATGCTGCTAAAGATCTTATCGCAGCAGGAGCAAACGTATTAAAAGTAGGAGTAGGACCGGGATCTATCTGTACAACCAGAGTAGTTGCCGGAGTAGGAGTTCCTCAGCTATCTGCAATCTATAATGTATACGAATATGCTAAATCTCAAAATGTAGCTGTAATTGGTGATGGTGGTATCAAACTTTCAGGAGATATCGTTAAAGCAATTGCCAGTGGTGCAGGTGCAGTAATGCTAGGTTCACTTTTAGCAGGTACAGATGAAGCTCCGGGAGAAGAAATTATCTTCCAGGGAAGAAAATTCAAATCTTACCAGGGAATGGGAAGCCTTTCAGCAATGAAAAGAGGTGGTAAAGAAAGATATTTCCAGAGTGAAGCTAAAAAATTCGTTCCGGAAGGAATTGAAGGAAGAGTTCCACATAAAGGAAAATTGGAAGATGTTATTTTCCAGTTGACTGGAGGTCTGAGAGCTGGTATGGGATACTGTGGAGCAAAAGATATTGAAACACTTCAAAGAGATTCCAAACTGGTAATGATTACCGGAAGCGGATTGAAAGAATCTCACCCGCATGATGTAATTATCACGCAGGAGGCTCCGAATTATTCATTATAAACAATAATTGAATTTATATAATTAAAACTGCACAATTTGTGCGGTTTTTTTATTTTTCGATTTTATACTAACAATATGATTACTAGTGTTTTGTTTTTATATTTCAACTTTTGTGAATTATTTATATACTTTATTTGTAGTATTATTTTTATGAATTATTTAAATAATTTAATCACATTTTGATGTGGCTGTAATTTTATTTTAATTATTTGATGTAACAAAAATCTATGTTTTTCTACTAACTGTAATGAAGTTTTAAATTTTAAATTTGTTTTTGTGTTAAATATTATCATATAAGGCATAAAAAGAATAAATTTGTAACCTGTTTAATTTTTTTAAATTACTATAATGAAGAAAACTATACTTTGTGGGATCTTGTTACTTTCCCTTTCGGTATCAGCACAGCAAAAAAAAGACTGGTGTGATTTTGATAACGAACAAAGAGTACACCAGAAACAGAATAGTGAAATTGACGAAATGATTCGCAATATCCGTAACAGAGTTATTAGCAGTAACCAAAATACAACTGCTAAAAATGGAAGTGCATACAAAATTGTAGACGGAGTTTATGAAATTCCTGTTGTAGTACACGTAATAACACCTACTGGTGCTGCTCTTGGAACGGCTTACAATAAAACGGATGCACAAATTCAGGCTTGGTTGGATCATTGTAATCAAATGTATGCAGGTACTTATCAGTGGGCTCAGGGAGTTCCAGCTGATTTTGGTAATGCTGCTACAATGCCTATCAAATTAGTATTGGCGAAGAGAGACCCTAACTGTAATGCTACTACCGGAATTGTAAGATATAACGGTGGAGCTCTTCCGGGATATGATGCAAACGGCGTGAACCGTAGCGGAACAGCTGGTGTTACTACAACACAAATTAAATCAATTGCACCACACTGGCCTGAGGCTTCTTATTTTAACATCTATATTATGAACAAAGTAGATGGAGGTGGGCAGTATGGAATTATGGGATGGGCAGGACTGCCTCAGAATCCTGATTCTTCATACGAATCCTTCATGAAATCTTTTGTAGTTACTCTACAGGATGATATTACTTTAGCTCATGAATTTGGACACAGTATGGGATTGTTGCATACTTTTGGAAATGCTAACGCTCAACCTCCACAAGGAGATACAACTACAACTAACTGTCCAGCAACTACTGGTAACTGTGCAACAGATGATGACCAGGTTTGTGATACGGAAAGATCAAGAAGTTTGTTGAGTGACTTTCCGGCACCTACAAACAGCAGTATGAATTATTGTACAGGTACAAACTATCAGGGAGTACAGTACAATATGATGAACTATACCAATCCAATAGCATTCAAGTTTACTAGTGGACAGCATGATAGAGCGGCTCTTTATTTCTTCTTATTAAGAGGAGCTCTAAGTACTTCATTAGGCGCAACGGCTCCTACTGCAGCTGCTTCCGTTGGTACCCCTATCGCTGCTACTTGTAACCCAAGTGGTATCTTAAATACAACAAGTAATTATTTTGTAGGGCCAACTCTTGTAAAACTAGGAGCTATTAACAATGGATCTGTAGGATACTGGCAAGGGGCTCCTGTTTTTTATGAAGATTACACGGGAGCAAGCTGTCTGAAAGCTACATCTACAGAGCTTTTAGCAACAGGTACCCATAACCTTCAGGTAAATGTAACAGATTCAAATAATGATGTGAGAGTTTGGATTGACTATAATAATAACGGAACATTCGAAGCTTCTGAATTGGTGGCTTCTGCGGATAATATTATTGCAGATCCGGTTACGGCAATTGGTACTTACAGTACTACCATTACAGCTCCAGCTTCAGCCGTGCTTAATACTCCATTGAGAATGAGAGTTCTTGTAGATGACGAGAACCCTAACATGACTCCTTGTGGACAATTAAAATATGGACAGGTTGAAGATTATACGGTGAAATTTGTGACTAACTTAGGAACAAGTGAAGTGAAAGCAGATAACAGTGATTTAACAGTTTATCCAAATCCTGTTTCAACCGGAGACAAAATTTTCATTAAAGCTAAAAATGTTAAAAATCTGAAAGTTTCTATTTCTGATATGTCAGGAAGATTGGTATCAAGCCCATCTGTAACTGAAGAAGGAAATGGTGTTTTCAAAGTAGACCAGCAATTAGAAAAAGGAGTGTATATGATTCAGGTTTCTAATGGAAAAGATTCTAAATCTTCTAAATTGATCATCAAATAATTGGATCAAAGCTTACAATAAATATAAATGTCCCCATTAGAGTGGGGACATTTTTTTGTATTCTATTTCGAAAGTTTTATTCATTAAAAAAGCTTCCGGAAATCCCGAAAGCTTTCATGATTGATTCCTTTTTCAAAAAGGATTTATTTTTTAATGAATTTAAATTGATGAGTCTGAAAATTTCGGGTGCTGATTTTCAATACATATCCACCAGGAACAAGTTGAGAAACATCAACCTTTGAGTCAAACGTTTCAGACTTTATTAAACGTCCGTCTATATTATAAATTTGAATAGACAGCCCGTCATCAATGCCTGAAATACGGATAAAATCTGTTACAGGATTAGGGAAAATCTGAATTTTATTTTTCGAATACTCTGAGGTCCCTAATGTTGAACTCTGTACATCACCGGTCATGGTAGAATTTACTGCAGTAAGGTTACCACCGCATTGTCCGCCTGTAGCTGTTGTATTCTCTATCCATGTTCCGATAGTATTACCCGGAGGGATTGGGATTGAGTTATTTCCTGTCGAATTGTAATAGATTAAAGCCGGATTGGCAAAAGTTCCATTTCCATCATCAGCAATAAATTCCCATCTTGTAAGAGTATTGTTCCACTGGATTTTAAATTCACAGGTTCCTAATCCGCCGCAATCTTGCCCGCCATCAATAGGAGTAGTCATATAGATATTCTTATTAAAGGCATCTACCCCCGTTTTGTTAAATACATAAGTATTAGGAGGACTGCTAAACAGATTAGGACATCCGGTAAAAGTTATTGTCTGCGCAAAAGCTGAGCTTCCCAGGGCAAGACATACTAAGTAAAGAATTTTCATAGCTGTTAGTTTTGTGATGGAAAGACTCCCACTAATGAAATAATGCATTTCAGCGTAATAAACGGAGGTCTGTTTTCATGGGGCTGGTTTCCGCCGGTGTTGTTTACCATTGTACTCTTCATCGTAGTATTTGCTGCTGCATCAGAATACTCTTTGTCTAGAACTTTGGTATCTGCCGGAAGACTGTTGGTGGGAGAATTTTGATTTCCCTCAGTAGTTACGGCATTTACCGTGTGGCTATGTGCCGGCATTTGTGTTACCAATAAAGTTACACTTTCAGTTCCTCCGATCTGTCCCATGCTGTATGTAGTGGGACCTCCCGGAGCCTGTCCGTTATGAACAAGTACTCTTCCTCTCATGTCTGGCAGAGCGAAAGTGGTTGTTCCGTTTCCGCCATAAGTAGTTCCCAAAAGGGAAAAGAGAGCTTGGTTTTGAGCAATAGCCAAGAGCTGCCCATTGCATTCCGCCCAGTTCTTCGGAGCAAAAGTATAAGGAACAAAAGCAATTTGTCCTAAATAGGGATCCGATGCCTGAGCTTTTAGAGAAGGAGTGAATGCACTGCTGATCAGCAGTGTACATGCAATAAATAAGTTTTTCATGATGACAAGGTTTTAAGTAGTATAAATTTATGAAATATTTTACATAAAACGTTTATAAATAAAAAAACCTTTCATTATATAGTGAAAGGTTATATTTTATTAATCAAAATTGGCTTTTTTATAGTTTTTTTCTCTAATGTCTGGAAGCCGGAAAATGAACTTTAATTTTTAAGATTATCCTTAAAATCCTCGATCCTGAAGTCAGTTAAAGCATTTCCTTTTTCAATTTTCTCTTTAGAGTAAAGCCTGAAATCATTTTCCGTCTTTTCTAAAAGATAATCATAAGGTCCTATATGAGAAATTAGTTTTACCAGTACAGGCGAAATTTCAAGACAGATAAATAATCCCATGATAAAAGTCGCCGCAAGCCCTATGATCGCTGAATTTTTTCCAAGCTCATCCAATGCTTGAAGCCTTGCTGCAAATCCATTGAATTTATCTTCAAAAGTCTCCGTAGATTTTCTTTCAGTTTCCAGGTTGGTATATACCTTGGAAATTTCTTTATCCAGATATTCCAGTCTTGGAGCAGCCTGTTTTTGATAATTTTCCAGATCCTGTTTACGTTGTTCTTTTAGCTCCTGTTTACGTTTGGCATTAGGTCCGTAACCTTCTTTTCCGCTGGTTAATCCAGATTGTTTTCCGAGAATTTCCTTTTCAAGCTCTACTGAAGCAGAATCATATGCCTTCTGATATTGAGCAATTTTACCGGAAATTTGCTGTTTTTCTGTTTCGAAAGGTCCGCTTTGTTGAAGAATTCTTCCGTTCATTTCCCCTTGAAGCTGTTTTTTATTTCTTTGAATAATGGTATTCAGTTGCTTGTTTACCTCTTTCTCAAAAATTTTAAGCTCTAATGGTTTCGAAATAATGATCCCTAAAAATGTAGCAAGGATAAGACGCGGAATGGCCATCAGAATCTGATTCCACCAGGTTCCTGTCTTTTTAATCGAAGAAACAATATAGCGGTCAAGATTAAAGATCATCAATCCCCATAGAACTCCAAATCCTATTGAAGCCCAGATATTATCAAATACCGTGTACATGGCATAACCTGCAGACAAAGTAGCAAATACTGCAGTAAATAGCACAATCCCTCCAATTCCGGAAAACTTATTCCATTCACTCGGAGTTTTTCTTAAAATATGGATGTTCCCTCCGGAACATACCATCAGAAACTTTTGGAACCAGTTTATTTTATGAGTTCCTTGATTTATAGTTTGTTGGTTTGTTTTCATAACTGAAAATTTATACAAAGGTAGTACTAAAAATCATACCAATGTAAAAGATAGTATTATGTTTTACCAAGTAATTAGATGTAAATTTATAAGATATTGTTTTATATAGAGTTATAGCGATAGTTTAGAAATGTAACGAAAAAAGTAAAAATTATTTCAATCTATCAGGATTCTGCTTTAGAAAGCTTTCCCATCCGGAATACGATTTGGTATCTGATATCGTTCCGGAATTAAAATGATGACATACCGCAACAGCAAGGCCGTCGGAAGCATCTAAATATTTTGTTGGGAACTCCTTTAAGTTAAGTAGATTTTGGAGCATTCCTGCAACCTGTTCTTTGCTGGCATTTCCGTTTCCGGTGATGGCCATTTTGATTTTTTTAGGAGAATATTCCGTGATAGGAATATTTCTGTAAAGGCTGGCTGCCATAGCCACTCCCTGTGCACGGCCCAATTTCAGCATACTTTGTACATTCTTTCCAAAGAAAGGAGCTTCCAGAGCTACTTCATCAGGATGAAACTCGTCAATAAGAGATAATGTTCTTTCAAAAATATATTTGAGTTTCGTTTCGTGATTAGGATATTTCTTTAAAATAAGCTCATGGATAGAAACCATCTCCATTTTTCCTTTTTTTACGGAGATAATACCAAATCCCATTACTGTAGTTCCCGGGTCAATACCTAAAATTATTTTCTCTGAAATCATTGCCCCAAAGATAGGGCTTTCTAGGCTTTAAGTATAAAAAAGTATCTGAATGAATTTTCATTTATGTTTGATATATTTAAAACTTTAGTACCTTTAAGCAAAAAATGATATGAAAAATGTATTTAATGTACTCATTGTTCCTGTTTTTCTGTTTTGTAGCTTCCAAAAAGAGAATGGAGAGTCTCAAAACAAGAAATTGAATTCAGAAACGGTTATAAAGAAAAGTGACAGAATTATTTATCTGTTTTTCAAGGCGGATAAAGATCAGTCAGGAAACGCGAAGATTACTCTTCAGAATAGTAAAATTGCAGATGGAAGACTGAAGCAAGTCTCTTCTTTTGAAAGAAATGAAGTTCGCAAAGGAGATCTTATTATCAGTTTGGCAAGTTCAAACGGAAAAGAAGTGGCTCAACAGCTTGTGAGAGATCCTTTCAATCCTGAAATGGAAGTCTATGAAAAAGAAGGCATCACCAGACATAAAGCTGCCTTTCAAAAAACGGAGTTCAGTGCAAGGTTTTCCTTTTCTGAAAATGTTCAGATGGTGAAAGTTGAAAAAGCAACTGAAGACGGAGTACAATTATTATTTACACAAAAACTATAATATGAAAAAAGTTTTATTTTCCCTTTTAATAGGAAGCAGCTGTTTTGCCCAGACATTTGAAACGGTTCCGCTTTTACAGAACGGAGACAATAGTAAACGTGTTATTATTGCTATTCTGGGAGACGGATTTACCGCGGCACAGCAAACCGATTTTACTACATCAGCTCAAAATACGGTTAACTATCTTTTTACAAAAAGTCCTTATACAGAATATAAAAATTACTTCAATGCGTATGCTGTAAAAGTAATTTCTACAGAATCTGGAGTGAAGCATCCGGGGACGGCAACAGATGTTGTGGAGCCTGTAATTCCTGTGTCTAATCCTAATAATTATCTTGGTTCTACTTTTGATGTAGGAGTTCACAGATGCTTATACAGTAATACGTCCAATACAGTAGGACAGGTGTTGGCAGCGAATGTTCCTGATTATGATATCACCTATGTATTAGGGAATTCTACAGAATATGGCGGTTGTGGAGGAACTTATGCTTTTGCTTCGTTAAATGCTTCTGCAAATGAAATTGTAGTACACGAGCTGGGGCATTCCTTCGGAAAATTAGCTGATGAATACTGGTTTGCAGGATCATTGGAATCACCGAATAAAACTCAAAACTCTAATCCTGCTACCATAAAATGGAAAAACTGGGTAGGATTGAACGGAGTAGGAGTATACGCTCACGCTGAAAGCCCTACATGGTTCAGACCACATCAGAGTTGTGAGATGAGGTATCTTAACCAGCAGTTTTGTTCTGTATGTAAAGAAGCAATCATTGAAAGAATTCACTCTTTGGTTTCTCCTGTAGATTCTTACACACCGGCAAACAATACTACAGTAGATGCTACCTCTAGTGTAACGTTCACAGCTACAGAAATTCTTCCTAATCCTAATACATTAGTCAATACCTGGACTTTAAATGGAACAGTTCTGGGATCAACAGGAAGTTCTATTACGATTACTCCGGGACAGCTTAACGGAGGAAATAATACATTGACACTTTCTGTGGTAGATAATAACCCGCTTCTGAAAGTTGATAATCACAGTACTCTTCATGTTACCAATGTTACCTGGACGCTTAATAAAGCTACTCTTGGTACTTCAGAAGTGAAAGCAGAAGAAAGACGTTTCAGTATTTATCCAAATCCTACTGACGGAGAATTTTTTATTAAAGGAAAGCAGGGCTTCTCAAAAAATGTGACGGTTGAAGTTTATGATGCTTCCGGAAAGATGATTCCATCCAGATTTGAACTCAATGATTCCGCAATAAAGGTGGATATTAAAAACTATCCGGCAGGTACTTATCTGCTGAATGTAAAAGAAAACAAAACTCTGATTCTTTCTCAGAAAGTCATCAAGGAATAATATAACGAAACCGGCTACTACAGCCGGTTTTTATTTTGTTAATTTCTTTTCAGCAATGGGAAGCCAGTTTTCTTCATGACGAAGAAGTAAAATTTTATCAACTAAGAATTTAGTTTGATATTCCTTTGCTTTATATTTATCCCAGGCTTTGAGGTAATTCTCCCAGGTCAGATTTCTATATCCTACAGTCATATGAGGATGAAAAGAATATTTACCAAAATTAAACTGCTGCTTTACTCTTTGATAAAGTTCTGTTAAGTATAAGTTTTCTGTTGGTTGAACATACAGCACCGGATTTTTAGGATTAGGAAAGCTTCCAAATCCATTCAGTTCGATCTCAAAAGGAGTCATTTCTGTATTGATTTTCTGAAAAGCAGTATGAATATCACTTTCCAGTTCCAATTCTCTGGAGAATGGAGGAAAAAGAGTAATGTGAGCTTCATTTTTTAAAGCTTTGGAATTAGCATAATGAATGGCTAAATCTTTTTTAAAGATTTTTACTTCTTCAATAATCTCCTGAGGAGGGTAGATGGCTATGAAGTACATTTTTTTCATAAAGCAAATTAAAAAGTTTTTACATTAAATTTATATACATAAGAAAATTATGCATAAGTTTACAATGTATAAATCATTCTATGAAAAAGAATAGTCTTTATAAAGGTACCTTGCAGAATATTATTTTGAAGCTCCTATCCAAAGAAGTCAAAATGTATGGATATCAGATTACCCAAAGAGCCAAAGAACTCACCCAGGGTGAGCTAGAAATGACCGAAGGGGCACTCTACCCATTACTTCACAAATTGGAAAGTGAAGACATGATTACCTCCGAAATTCAGAAGATCAACGGAAGAGAAAGAAAATATTATCTGCTGACAGAAAAAGGGAAAAAACAACAGGCAGAAAAAGAGACTGAGATGAAAAGTTATTTACTCAACCTACAGACAATATTCAATATATGATCACTGAAGCACAGGAAAATAAAATTACAGAGTATTTGATCGTTCAGGAGCTTTCATTAGATATTCTGGTAGAAATCAGAGATCATATGATCAGTCAGATTTCGGATATTCAGTTCAATGAAAATATGAATTTTGAGGAAGCTTTCTCAAAGGTAAAAGAATCCTGGAATGGGGAGTTTGCAATGGTTCATTACCTGTTATTTTATCCCACTAAAATTCCTTTGATTGCCAAAAGAATTATTCAGGAGAAATACAGTGGTCTTTTCAAAAAATCTTTGATGGTAGGTGTTCTGGCTTTTGCTGTTAATCTGCTGCTGATTTATATGGTAAGAAATCAAGAGCAGTATAATCTGTTTTTTAAACTGCTGAATGGATCATTTGTGTTGGCAACCCTATTGATATGGATTTTTAATTATAAAATCTGGAAATATATAAAGGCTGACTTCAAATACAAAGGAAAATGTCTTTACACAATGTATCAGCAGAATCTGGGGTTAATGGTTGTTTGTGCCAGCTCCATGACGCAGGTGGCAATAAGGAACGGGCATTATGCTTACCAGTTTTTCAGAGAACAAAATTATACTGATATTGCAGGAGTTCTGATGACTTTAATTCTTCCCTTTGTATTACAGGTAGCTCTTGTTTTTGCGCTATTCAATTTTATTGAACATAAAAAGAATTTAGTGAAAATGCAGGAATTTCTAAAGTCAGCATAAATAGGTCATCCAGACTAATGTTTTGATCTAAGCTGTGTAAGCGTATTTTCAAGATGATCTGTGATCTTTTTTACTTCAATATGAGGTCTGAAGATTACACCTTTTCCTCTTTCCTCATCTGCAATATTCGAAAGTATAATTACAGAAGTCTTAGTGTCAGGATAATAGATGTTTAAAGAAGGTGAACCTTTAATATAACCACTGTGGAAATAAGAATTAGGCTGGCCAATATTAAGCATAATTCCATAAGCATACCCCATTTTTCCGAAGATAGCATGATGTCTTTCCGAGCTTTTTGCCATGAATAGCTTCAGTGTTTCAGGTTTTAAAATTTTTCCACCATACAAAGCGTTGTTCCATGAATGAAGATCCTGAATAGTTGATAATATTCCGCCGGCTGGAGTACCTATTTCGTTTCCGCCTAATCTTTTCGGCATATTCGGAACTTCTGAAAACTTAGCAGGTGTACCAACATAGGCACTTGCAAAATTATTTCCTTTAAAAATATTTCCTGTTGAAGAATGAGTCATTCCTGCTTTTTTGAACAGTTCCTGGGCATTCTCATCATATGACTTTCCGGATACTTTTTCCACAATCTTTCCAAGTGTATTAAATCCGTCATTGGAGTAGAAAAAATCAGAACCGCTTTTAAACATCAGCTTTCCACCCATCAGATTCAATCCTGAAGTATGATTGAGTAATTGATGAATCGTAATGTTTTCATATTCTTTGGTCTGAAATTCTTTCAGGTATTTTGAAGCTTTATCTGTCACATTAAGTTTCCCCTGTTCCATCTGGAGCAGGATCAAAACAGCTGTGAACTGCTTACTTACAGACCCTATGGCAAAAATGGTATTGCTGTCAATTTTAGTTTTTCTTTTAAAATCTGAATAACCGTTTTCTTTTCTGTAAAGAGGAAGAGAGTCTTTAAAAACGGCAATGCTTCCATTGAAATGATACTTTTTGAAAGTGGAATCAAGTTGTTGTTCTAAAAGTGTTTTCTGAAAAGCCGCAATAGTAGAATCAACAATAGCTTTCTTGTCAACAGGAGCAATTTTAGGAGCTTCAGTGGTACAGGAAAACAAAAAAGAGAAAAGGGACAGGATAATAAAATTTTTGATCACAGGTGTTGTATTTTTTTAATGATAATTGATACTCTTAAAGATACTAAAATATCAAAAAGAGTAGTAAGGGAAGCAAATTGCGTGCTAAGATGAGGTACCGGAGCAATTAAATAGATCTTTGTGGATAATATATTGAAAAAGCCTGTGAAAGAATATTCACAGGCTTATTTTATAACAGATCACAAAACCAGAAAGTATATTCTCCGCCTTCTTCTTCAGGAGATGTTTTTGGTTTAGGATACGTTTTCTTTACGGTCTCTCCGATTTCAAACTGAATTGGATTTTTGAAAATCGGCCCATCAAAAGTAAAGGTATGAAACTCTCCGTTTTCTCCACATGGATCTACATTTTCAGGAAGATCATCAATGAATTTCTGATCAATAATCCGTCCGGCAAAACTTTTGTCAAGGTAAGATCCGTTGACACAGGTTACAATGGTTTTAAAGCCAAGAGCTAAAAATTCATGGATGAGGTGAGAGGTGTCTTGTTTCCAGAGCGGGAATACAGCTTTCATCCCGATAGCATTTAATTGGTCTTCTCTGTATTTTCGCAGATCTTCCAAAAAAATATCCCCAAAAACAGAATGAGTAATACCCTGAGCTTGTATTTCAGTCATTGTTTTACTCATAATTTGCTGATACTCTTCCATGGATGGTTCTTTGGGAAGTTCCATTTTAATTAACGGAATCCCGAGGCTTTCTGCCTGTTTTTCTAAAAGAGAGATATGTACACCATGCATGGAGATTCTTTGAAATTCCTGATTGACACTGGTAAGTAGTGTAGAAATTTCATATTGATTCTCCTGTAGTATTTTATAAAGGGCAAGGGCAGAGTCTTTTCCGCTGCTCCAGTTGAATAAGGCTTTTGGTTTCATGTGAAAATAAAAATCTCTCAAAAATAAGGAGATTTTATGGCTTAATAATTCTTATTTGGAATTTCCCGGATCGGAACAAATCCACCATTGAAATAATCGATCTTCATTTCAAAAGGATAGGTAGGATTGCTCATGATCAGAACTCCGATGGCTCCGAAGAATGCAGCACCGGTTACCATCATACTTCCTGCATTGGGATTTGATCTTATTTTGCCGATGAAATAATAATCATTGTCTCTTTTTATAGCCTTTGTAAATAGATTTTCTATGGAGAGGTAGATGTAAGGCTCACCTTTGTAAATAATAGCATAAATACCCTCCTTTTTGATTTCTTTTTCCTGTCCGTTTTCCGTCTCATAAATTTTCACAATCTTAGGAGAATTACCATAAAACTTAACATTCGTAATAGATTTGTCAGGCTGTTGGTTTTTTAAAGAGTGATAATCTTTATACACTCCATCTTTCAGCTGAGATGAATGATAAAAGCTAATGGATTGCTTTGCTACATTATCAAAATTGTGAATCTGTTCTAAAGTATACTGATTGCTAGCTTCAGGTTTTTTCGTAGCATTTTTACTAATGAAATCAGCGAGCATTTCGCTTCCTTTTTCGAGTGTTTTTTTTGTGACATCAGTTGCTTTAATATCAATAACGATATCGGTCTGATCCATCAAAGAATAGGTTCCGTTATTGTTTTGTGAAAATAAGAATCCTTGAAAATAACAATAACCATGCTCACTGAGCTTGGCAGTAATCTCTGCAAAATATAATTGCTTAAGATACAAAATCATAGTTCCATCCTCAGTGTCTTCTCCATTAATGCTGTTCAGGATACTCTGAAACTGTTTTGATATACTGGAGCTGGGAACCACTTTTGCTTTAGCGTTTAGCATTCCCTGTTGTACAATACCTAAAGAAGTGGTATCTTCTCTTTTATCAATAAGCTTTATCGTTTTATAGTAGCTTTTTTCTATCTTACTTCCAGGTAGAGTAATGGTAAATGGTTCAGTGCGTTTTTGGCTCCATAAAGCAGATGTAATGCATGTAAGAATTAAGAACAGAATTTTCTCAAAATTATTTTTCATGGTTTATTAGCTTTAGACTAAAAATACAAAAAACTCCCGAATACATCAGGAGTTTTTTTATTTGCGAAAAAGATTTTCTTATTTTGAAACAGGTTTTCCGTAGTTGTTTTGGGAGCTTGTAACATCAACTTTGTCTTTTTCCGCCTGGTCTCTTTTTTGTAATTCTTCAACATTTTTAACCATGTCGCTTTGATGAGAGTTATCTGGAATAGGGGTTTTACAAGAAGCTAATGCTACAAAAAGACCCAACACCGAAATAATTTTAATACATGCTTTCATTCGATTTTTTTTTGGTGGCAAATATATAGGATCAGGTTGGTTTATTTTTAATTTTTAACAAACATTATAAATCAACCGGATAAAATTTAGATTTTTTTCACATAAAAAATAAAAAACCTCAAAGAATTTCTTTGAGGTTTGATGTATAAAAAATGTCTGTCATATAGACTTACATATTTCGTCTGTACTTACCACCTACTTCAAATAATGCATTGGTAATTTGTCCTAAAGAACAGTATTTCACAGCATCCATCATCATTTCGAACAAGTTTTGCTGGTTGATCGCTGCATGCTGAAGTTGTTTTAAGGCTTCTTCAGATTTACCTTCATTCGCTTGCTGGAAGTTATGAAGAGACACAATCTGTGCCTGTTTTTCTTCTTCTGTAGAACGGATAACTTCTCCCGGTAAAACGGTTGGTGAACCATCTTTTCCTAAGAATGTATTTACTCCGATGATCGGATATTCACCTGTATGTTTCAACCATTCGTAATGCATGGATTCTTCCTGGATTTTTGAACGCTGGTACATGGTTTCCATTGCTCCAAGAACACCGCCTCTTTCTGTAATTCTGTCGAATTCTGCATATACCGCTTCTTCTACAAGATCTGTTAATTCTTCAATGATGAATGATCCCTGAAGAGGATTTTCGTTTTTCGCTAATCCTAATTCTTTATTAATGATCAGCTGAATAGCCATCGCTCTTCTTACAGATTGCTCGGTAGGCGTTGTAATCGCTTCATCATAAGCGTTTGTGTGAAGTGAATTACAGTTATCATAGATCGCATAAAGTGCCTGAAGAGTGGTTCTGATGTCGTTGAAATCAATTTCCTGAGCATGCAGAGAACGTCCTGAAGTCTGGATGTGGTATTTCAACATCTGGCTTCTTTCGTCTGCGCCATATTTTAATTTCATGGCTTTTGCCCAGATTCTTCTTGCTACACGTCCGATTACTGAATACTCAGGGTCGATGCCATTGGAGAAGAAGAAAGATAAGTTTGGTGCAAAATCATTGATATCCATTCCACGGCTTAAGTAATATTCCACGTAAGTGAAACCATTAGCCAGTGTAAATGCCAGCTGGGAAACCGGATTAGCGCCTGCTTCAGCAATATGGTATCCTGAAATGGAAACAGAGTAGAAGTTTCTTACTTTTTCTGTGATGAAATATTCCTGAACGTCACCCATTAATCTCAATGCGAATTCCGTGGAGAAGATACATGTATTCTGAGCCTGGTCTTCTTTTAAGATATCAGCCTGAACGGTGCCACGAACAGTAGCAATTGTTTTGGCTTTGATTTCCGCATATACATCTGCAGGAATCACTTCGTCTCCTGTTAGTCCTAATAGCTGTAGTCCCAAACCATTATTGGATGGAGGAAGTTC
Source organism: Chryseobacterium sp. IT-36CA2 (assembly GCF_949767875.1). Taxonomy (NCBI): domain Bacteria; kingdom Pseudomonadati; phylum Bacteroidota; class Flavobacteriia; order Flavobacteriales; family Weeksellaceae; genus Chryseobacterium; species Chryseobacterium sp. IT-36CA2. The sequence goes on from NZ_CATKPG010000011.1 coordinate 49,871, forward strand.
ACCGTTGTATTTTGGTCTTTCCAACCCTTTATTGTCGAATTTCTCCTTCAATTTAGCTTCTACTTTAGCCTCTAAACCATTTTCTTTGATGTATTTTTCAACATTCTGATCAATGGCAGCATTCATGAAGAAAGCCAATAGCATTGGTGCAGGACCGTTGATCGTCATTGAAACCGAAGTCAATGCATTTACAAGATCAAATCCGGAGTATAATTTTTTAGCATCGTCCAATGTAGCGATAGAAACTCCCGCATTTCCGATTTTACCATAAATATCTGGTGGTAAAGCCGGATCCTGACCGTACAATGTTACAGAGTCAAAAGCTGTAGACAGACGTTTAGCTGGCATTTCTGCGGAAACATAATGGAATCTTCTGTTGGTTCTTTCAGGGCCTCCTTCTCCTGCAAACATCCTTGTAGGATCTTCTCCTGTTCTCTTGAACGGATAAATTCCTGCAGTGTAAGGGAAGCTTCCCGGAAGGTTTTCCTGTCCTTTCCATTGGATCAGATCACCCCAGTCATTGTATTTTGGTAATGCAATTTTTGGAATTCTTAAGTGGGATAAAGATTCTGTAGAGGTTTCAACCTTGATCTCTTTTCCTCTTACGAAATAAGAATAAAACTCTGCGTGGAAAGCTTTTTTTGTATCGTCCCAAGTTCTCAGGAAATCGATATTATCCTGTTGAAGCTCTTTTTCAGCTTTTTGATATTCAGCATCCAAAACTTCATTGGATATGATATTTTTTACGCCTTCAATATGATACATTTTTCTGGCTAATTCTGCCTGTTTTTCAATATTGATGTCGTATTGCTTATTATTTTCAACAATTTCAGAAAGGTAACGAACTCTTTTTGGAGGAATAATCGTTACTTCTTCTGTAATTTCTTGTTCTACAAAAGTTTTTAGATTTAAATCAGAGAATTTATCATTTACTTTTGAAACCAATCTGTTGTATAATTCTGTTGTTCCATGATCATTAAACTGAGATGCTTTGGTTGCATACACCGGCATATCATCTAATGGACTTTCCCATAGTAAATGGTTTCTCTGGAATTGTTTTCTTACCGCCTGAAGAGCATCCAATGCGCCACGTTTGTCAGATTTATTCAATGCCACAAGATCTGCATAGTCTAACATGTCGATTTTTTCCAACTGTGTAGAAGCTCCATATTCAGGAGTCATTACATACATGGAAACATCTGCAAAATCAGAAACTTCTGAACCAGACTGCCCTATCCCTGAAGTTTCAAGAATGATTACATCCGGATGAGCCAGTTTCAGTACATTCAGTGCAGAGTGAATGAAAGGAGAAACAGAAACGTTATTTTCTCTGGTTGCCATAGAACGCATATAAACTCTTGGATCATTGATCGCGTTCATACGGATTCTGTCTCCCAATAAAGCACCTCCGGTTTTCTTTTTCGAAGGGTCAATAGAAATAATGGCAATTTTTTTATCTGTATTTGAACGTAAGAAACGTCTTACTAATTCGTCTGTTAAAGAAGATTTACCTGCTCCTCCGGTACCTGTAATACCAATGATTGGAATGGTTAAATCTTTAGATTTTTCATCGATAGCCTTTACAAGCTCAGGTTTTTCTTCTGAGAAGTTTTCAACGGCTGAGATGATTTGTGCAATGCTTGATGGATTTTCAAAACTGATATCATCAAGATCTTTAGCTGTAACATCTTTTCCTGTAGCAAAATCTGATCGGTGTACCAGATCATCAATCATTCCCTGAAGTCCAAGTTCACGGCCGTCATCCGGAGAATAAATTCTGTCTATTCCGTAAGACATCAGATCTTTGATTTCTTCCGGAAGAATTACACCGCCACCACCGCCAAAAATTTTGATCTGTGGTGAATTTTTCTCTCTTAAAAGGTCGTAGATATATTTGAAATATTCGTTGTGACCTCCCTGATATGAAGTTAATGCAATTGCATTGGCATCTTCCTGGATTGCTGTATTTACAACTTCCTCTGCTGATTTATCGTGTCCTAAGTGGATCACTTCGCATCCTGTTCCCTGAATAACACGACGCATAATATTGATCGCAGCATCATGCCCATCAAATAATGAGGCCGCAGTTACGATTCTTACCTTGTTGGTTGGAGTATATTTTTGGGTTTCCATAAAAAATTCTAGACAGTTTCTAAGTTCTCAAATATAGTAATAAAATGAAAACCTTGACTTGTAGATTAATATATTGAATTATAGGTATTTATAACAAATGTTTTTTTTAAGTAATTGACTTTGTAATAGGTTATGTCTGTATTTTCCAGATTCTTACATTACTTCTTTAAAATATAAATGTCGGTAGAACAAAATCTACCGACATTTTCTCTTTGGTCTAAGCTTGAAGTTTGGTTTTTGTTGCAGGAAAGATTTTCTGTTTTATTGTTTTTCAGAAAAAAGTGTTTTTCTTTTGCTGTCCAACCCCCAGTTCAATCCTAAGAATGAAATGAGATTATCCTTATCACCGTAATTTTTTCCGAAAGCGGCATTAATGTACACACTGTCAGATACTTTATAGTTGATGATTCCATTGGAGCGATAAGTGTTATCCAAATCACTGCTTCTGTAGATGAATTCATAGCCAATGGAGAATTTGTTGTATACAAGCTCTATTTTTCCACCAAAATCATAATTGTTGGTTTTGCTGAATCCGTTGGCAAGATCATAAACTGTTTTGTCCTGCATGTATCTTGCAACAGCATAGAAATTCAATCTTTTTTCTGTTTTTGAAGGGTCTGTAGAGGTTTCTTTGATCATTACCTTTGATTTTTCTTTCTTTTGATCTTCAACTGGCTTTGGGTTTTTCCTTTCCAGATTGATTCCCGAACTCATCGTCATCCAAACTCCGAATTTTCCGAATTGATTATTTTTAAACTGGTTATCCAAAAAGAAAGTACTATAGGCTGAAGCTACATCTAATTGAAAAGCAGGTTTTTCGTCAAGGTATTTTTTATAATTTTCAGTTTCAGTCTTGTAATAATCCGGGACGAACTTTTCTAGCGCTTTTGCCCTCATCTCATTTTTTTCATCTGGGCTGGCATTGGATGCTTCTATATCATTATATTCCTTTGATTTTCTAAACTCTTCCTGGATATCGGTTAATTCCTTTGAGATATTTTTATTTGATGCCGTAATAGCTTCTATATTTTTTTTATTTCTTATTTTAAATATGGTGGTTCGCAAAGAAAACGATACCGAAGGGTTTTCTGTGTCAAGATTTTCAATTTTATAATTTCTCAGAAAAGCAAAGGAGAATGAAACGTTTTTGGCTTCACTGAAAATGTTATTTTTATACTCATCTTTATTATCCGCATTTTTAATAGTTTTAATGCCGGCATACTTTAATGCATCCATCTCCGTCAAGGGAAATAGATGGGTAGGGGTAAGTTCTACTGCATAGGCATTGGGAAGACCTTCATTTTCACTGAAAGAATTGACAATGCTGGTCATGAAAGCTTTTTTTGATTTTGGAGTTTCCAGATCAGAGCTTGCCAGGCCGAGAAGCATTACACTTGGTGCATTGGAAAGTTCCAGTTTGTTTAATTCTGCAGTAATTTCTTTACTTTGAGAAAATAAAGATGTCATTCCAGTCACCAGAGCTATTAGTATTAATATCTTTTTCATAGCTCAACTTTTATGTATTTATAAACTCCATAGATGAACTTACCAGTTAAATCTTCTGTTGTTTTGCCTTTAAAAGGATTGAAATTAAAATTCTTACTAGGGATTTGAGGGAATTCAAACTTTATTCTGCAGGTATTGATTAAAATCTGAAGATGATTCACCTGCATATTAATATTGAAAGAAGTTGCAAAAAGTAAATTATCAGACTTTAAATCTGCTTTTGGAATGGTAAAAGAAAATCCGTCATCTTTTAAATTGTTGTCATCAATCCGTGTCCCATTGATAATAAAATGGGGATCACCAAACTGTGTATTGGCACTGATTATTACATTCACTTCAACATTGTCTTCGTTAAAGTCCGTAATTTCTACTGTTTTTTGGGGAATCTTTTTCATGTCTATTGTTTTTTAGTTTGTGAATTTTTTTCAAAACCTGATCTCTCATTTTCAATACCTTTAAAATAAGTATGATGATTTTTCAGTTTTGATGGTACTTCAAATTTATGATTTGTAATAATAGAGGTCAATTACCTTTTCGGGTGATATTGTATTGTTTTAACCATACTGTCAAATTTCTCTGAAATGAAAAAAATGCAGCCTTTAATCCAATAATTAAATGGGATCAAGAATTCTGCACCCCAATTAAATTCTCTACTTTTGCAGCATATTTTTACAGACATGCAAAAAGCTTTGATGTATTTCGCGTTAGGAACAGTAGTAAGCTTCCTGATCAATTATTTCTTTATAAGTTCTGAAAATATCGCACTTGATATTTATTATGCCTTTGCCTTCGGTTCTGCATGGGGAATCGCTTATTATCTGGATACTCCTAACTTTACACTGCCGAAAAAATTAATTCTTTCATTTGTAGCGATGGGAATTCTGGTACTTATTGGTGCTTTGATTTTTAATCTTGAACTGGCCATTCCGTCTATCCTGAAATTTTCAACCGTTTTTGTTGCCTATTATTTATTTGCAAGCTTCAGAGGGAATAAATCCCTTAGAAACTAATGAAGCATAATGAAGCTTAGGTACATCAGTACCATAAACATTAGAATCAATCCGATATAGTTGATAATAAATAATACGGAACCTTTCAGAATACTGATTCTTTTTTTTGTTTCATATACCCTGTGATGGGCAACAAAGAAATAGACTGTCATATAGAGCCCCAGCCCCAGACAAGCTAATATATATAATAAGGTAAGTAAATTATTATTTGGAAGAAAGCTTACAATTTTTTCTCCTACTATAAATACCAGTATTGCTAAGAGAAGGAATGAAAAATAATGAAGAGTAAATATACCATGATCAAAATACCACCATTTTTTCTTGTTATGGAACAGCCATAAAAAGAAGGCAAATATCGGTAGATAAACAAAAAGCGCTTTCGGAATGGTGTGAATAAAATTCTCTTTATACTTTTCCCAAATCTGATTTTTGCTGTATCCATCTTCCTTCAATTCAAATACTTTTCCTACAATAGGTCTCATTATTGTATAAATTCCTGTTTTATCCTTGGCAAGAATAGAATCATACTGCTTCATGGAGTAAGCATGCATAATAGATTCTTCTTTAGAATCAAATGTGCTGTCAAAAAGCTCAGTTTTTTCTTTACCGTCTTCTATTTTTAATGTATCCAGCGCTTTTTGAGTAGCGTTTGCTGCTTCGTTGGACATGACGCCTCCTTTTTGTAATTCTTTTACAATGTCTTTGGAAACTTCTTTCTGTTTTTTTGCTTTTTCTTCCGTTTTAGCTTTGCTAGGCCTTTCTACCTCCTCTTTGGCGTGGGGTAAGATATTGGGAAGGAAAAATGTAAGAAAACTTATAAATATATAGAGTTTTACGGGAGCTACATATAATTGTCTTTTCCCAGCCAGATATTCTTTGGTCAACAGTCCGGGACGGGTAAACAAATACTGTATCGTTCTCCAGAACTGCCCGTCATAATGGGTGAAATCTTCAATGAAATGAGTAAAAAGAAAATGGAAAGGCTGTCTGCTTTCAATGTTTTCTTGTCCGCAGTGTGGGCAAAACCTTTCTTCAACTTGGTATCCGCAGTTTAAGCAGGTTTTGTCTTCTCTTAGTTTTCCGTGGCTCATGGATTTTAGAATATGATTAGCGCAAATATAATTATTTCAATGAAATTATAATTATATCTGTGTATTTTACGGAAATCTTTAAAGTAAATTTAATAAAAGAAAGAGTTGAGGGAAAAAACTCTTTGCTGTTTCATTGGTGTTTTTAGAATCTTCGAAGTGTTTTTTTCATCGGCACATGAGTTGACAAGATTTATGCCAAAATTGTAAATAGTGTTAAAATCTATTGATACAGGGGTGTAGAACCGAGATTATATAGATAAAATAAAATATGTTTTTGGGTTACAAAAATAATTTGTACCTTTGCACACCCTTTTAGGGGTAAATTATGTTTAATCTTTAACTAAAACGTGTGAATACATTAAGTTACAAAACTGTTTCAGCGAACAAAGCTACTGCTAATAAAGAATGGGTTGTGGTAGACGCTGAAGGACAGCCGTTAGGTAGATTAGCTTCTACGGTTGCAAAGATTTTGAGAGGTAAGCACAAAACGAACTTTACACCTCACGTAGATTGTGGTGATAACGTGATCGTTTTGAATGCTGGGAAAATTACACTTTCCGGAAACAAGTGGGCTGATAAGACTTATATCTGGCATACAGGATACCCTGGTGGACAGAAGTCTATGACTGCGGCTGAACTTCAAAAGAAAGATTCTTTAAAGGTATTAGAGAAGTCTGTAAAAGGTATGTTACCTAAAAACAGATTAGGATCTGCTATCCTTAAGAACCTTTATTTATATGAAGGAACTGAGCACAAACATGAAGCTCAACAGCCAAAAACAATTAATGTTAACGAATTTAAATAATTAATTATGTCTATAGTTCACAAAATCGGAAGAAGAAAGACTTCTGTAGCAAGAGTTTATGTAAGACCAGGTTCTGGTGTTATTACAGTAAACGGTAAAGATGCTAAAGAATATTTCTCTACAGACGTGATGGTTTACAAATTAAACCAACCGTTTATCCTTTCTGAGACTGTTGGTCAGTATGACGTTACCGTAAACGTATTCGGTGGTGGAAATACAGGTCAGGCAGAGGCTATCAGATTAGGTATTTCAAGAGCTTTATGCGAAATCAACGCTGAGTTCAGATTAGCATTGAAGCCAGCTGGTTTACTTACAAGAGACGCAAGAATGGTGGAAAGAAAGAAGCCAGGTCAGAAAAAAGCAAGAAAGAGATTCCAATTCTCAAAACGTTAATTTTCAGACTTCAGATTCAAGATCTCAGATTTCAGAATTTTTTCGGTCTGTTGTCTTTTATCTAAAATCTATTTATCTAAACAAAAAAATTGCCCGTTACGTTTAGCATCCAAACGCTTCTCCCATCTAAAGAAGTTGTTGATTGTTTAAAAGACGGAAAGTAAACTAACAAAAACAGAAAACATGGCAAAAGCAAATGTAAAAGACCTTTTAGAGGCTGGCGTACACTTCGGTCACATGACTAGAAAGTGGAATCCAAATATGGCTCCATACATTTTTATGGAGAAAAACGGTATTCACATTGTAGACTTACATAAAACAGCAGTTAAATTAGATGAAGCTTGCAGCGCTTTAGAAAAATTAACTTCTGCAGGTAAAAAAGTTCTTTTCGTAGCTACTAAGAAGCAAGCGAAAGAAGTGGTTGCAAAACACGCTTCTGAACTTAATATGCCTTATATTACAGAAAGATGGCCAGGAGGTATGTTAACGAACTTCGTTACTATCAGAAAGGCTGTAAAGAAGATGAACTCTATCGACAAAATGAAAAAAGACGGTACGTTCGAAACTTTATCTAAAAAAGAAAGATTACAAGTTGACAGACAAAGAGCTAACCTTGAGAAGAACTTAGGTTCTATCGCTGACATGGTGAGACTTCCATCTGCTGTATTTGTAGTTGATATCTTAAGAGAGCACATCGCGGTAACTGAAGCTAAGAAACTAGGTATTCCAGTTTTCGGTATCGTTGATACAAACTCTGACCCTAGAAAAGTTGATTTCGTTATCCCAGGAAACGATGATGCTTCTAAGTCTATTGATATGATCCTTAGCGTAGTTTCTGAATCTATCAAAGAAGGTCAGTCTCAAAGAAAAGCTGATAAAGAAAAATCTAAAGAAGAAGGAGAAAAAGTATCTGCTGATACAGATGCTGATTTCGATGCAGAATAATAGAAGATTTTCTTTTATATAGGAAAAACGCTGGATTTCGGTCCAGCGTTTTTTTATTATTTATATACTAAGGCTTCTTAGGACATACTGTAAATTCAGGGAAATCAGGATCTGTAGTTGGAACAACTACTCCTATTCTACATACACCACTGCAGCACATTTCGCCCATTTCGAAATTACAGCCGTCGATACAGCTTCTGTATCCTCCTTTGATTGTTCTAAGCTCACTTCTTGAGACTTTTTTTAAATTTTTCATGGTTTTAGTTTTAGTTTTTTTCCTACTCTTAACGCTTTTCGGATTCCGCGATTATTGAGTTCTAAATATAGGGAAATATCTATTACGGATGAGATTTGTAAAATAATATTTTGATTTAGTGGAATTTAGCTTTTATACAGCTATTCAAAAAAATAAAACCCACAGAATTCTGTGGGTCATATTTTAGTTTGAAAGTTTTATAGAATAAGACGTTGTGACAAATTTTGTAGATTGGTAGGCCGAGTTACAAACCACTCCTGATAATCTATAGTTTTGGTTTTTCGGAACCATGGTATATCCTATCTTTCCAGAACCAATCGGGATTTTCTTGAAGAAACTACCTCCGCTTACCGTAAGCACAATATTGCATGGAGATTGGTTTTCTACGGAAATAGAGGTCCTGGGATTCTTAGGATCATCACTGTTAAGAAGATCATTAAGAACATCAGCGGTCTCTGGTTTATAGGTCTTAATAAGTTCACTATACTCTCTTTCTGCATTGGCTCTGTTCCCGGTATTGCTTGTAGGGTAAGGGTAGGAGGTTCTTCCCGGATAGCTGCCGTAATTTACATTACAGCTGGCAAGGATCAATGAAATTCCGGTAAAAACTAATAGTTTTTTCATCCTATTTTATTTTTTGATTTTTCTTTTTTTGAAGACTTTTCCGGTGTTGGTTCCTTTTGGGCAGATTTCACTTCTGTACTAGCCTGCTTCGGATTGTCTATCGTTACAAATATACTTTTTTTAATGTCTTTCTGTGAGGAATATTTCATATCGCAGATATTGCTGTTGAGTGCATACGAATCCTTCTTAAGGACAATGAAATTTTCTGCACGAGCTGGAACAGCAAGGTTGTAAAACTCTTTTCCTTCAATTCGCAGGACGATATTACAGTCCGAATTATTTTTGAATAAAAGAATAGCTTCATTCCGGTTGATATCCTCATTAAACATGGCATTCAGTAGCTTTGCCGTTTTTTCCTTGTGCTGAACAGAGGTTTCAGCAATGAGCTTCTTAAATTCTTCAGCTTCATCTGAATTAGGATTTCTTAAAGCACTTTTGGGGATATCTGCAATCACCGGCCTTGTTTCCATAGGTTTGGCTGTACGGGCACCTTTTGTCCATTCGGAGTTTTTTAAAGCAATAAGCTTAGGTTTCAGCACACTCTTTTTCGGATCGTCAGGGTGTGCGTTCTTCAGGTATTCTTCAATTTCTTTAATGTTTGTGCTTTTTAAAATGTCTTTACTGCCTTTTTGAGCCTGTGTAAAGTTGGGAATAAGAAATGTGAAGAATAGAATCGTTAAAAATTTTTTTTTCATCAAGTTTTTCTATTTCATCAGCTGATCCGGAATTTAATGTAAGTAATCGTTTTTCCTTTCGCCGAGAAGAGCTCTTCATAATACGTTTTGATATCTCTCAAATGTTCTGTATTAGGATCGTATTCTGGAGCACCATAGATGTCATGGTGAGCAGAAATGATCTCATAACCTGCTCCCTGTAAATATCCAAGGGTATACCCATGCAGAAACTCTGAATCGGTTTTCAGGTGGATAATCCCTCCTGGCTTAAGGAATTTTTTATAACGGTCTAAAAAATCCGGATGTGTTAATCTGTGTTTTGTTCTTTTATATTTTATTTGTGGATCCGGGAAGGTAATCCATATTTCATCTACTTCATTTTCAGCAAAGAAATAATCTACAAGCTCGATCTGCGTTCTTAGGAAAGCTACATTCGTCATGTTACTATCTACAGCTTCTTTAGCACCAAACCAAAATCTAGCCCCTTTAATATCAACTCCGATAAAGTTTTTTTCAGGAAATGTTTTGGCGAGTCCTACAGAATATTCTCCTTTTCCACAACCTAATTCCAATACAATTGGATTGTCATTCTTAAAGAAGTTTTCTCTCCATTTTCCCTTAAGTTCGAAACCTTTTAAAGCATCTTCCCTGGTTGGTTGGATTACATTTGGTAATATTTTGTTTTCTGCGAATCTTGCTAATTTATTCTTGCCCATTGAGTTATAAAATGATTGCAAAAATAGTGAAAATTTATGGAGAATCTTTGCCTTTTGGAGGTAAAAGACATAGAGATAATTCGTTTTTGATTGATATTATTGACCTCCTAAAGCTACCATAATTGCCTTTTCAATTGTTTTTTGTGAAGCATATTGAGCTCCGCAAACAAGGCTGGTGAAAAGATATTGTCCTTTTTCTATAACAATTGAACCTTCGCCATGAGCAGGAACGGCCAGTCTGTATTTAGTAGTGCCCACGCCTTCCATTCTTACAATGATATTACAGTCTGATTTATTTTGAATCAATATAATAGCTTCTTTAGCATTAGGGTCATTATCAAATAAAGAATTAAGAATTTTTACAGTTTTGTTTTTATGCTCTACAGGGGAAACCGCCATAAGCATGTTGAATTCTTCTGCTTCAGCATTGGGAATTGCTGTATTAGCAGAGGTATTTACAACATAGGTATTTTGGGCATTACTTGGTGTATAAACATCGGTAGGTTGTTTGGCAGCCAATTCGGCCTTATATTTTGCAATCTGCTTTTGTTTGATGATCGCATTCATCTCATCAAAAGTGATCTTTGTAGAAGGTCTTCTCCTTAGCATGGCCAGCATTTCCTGCATATCTTTTACTTTCTGATCGGCAGGATGTGCATTTTTGATGTATTCTTTCATCATTTCCATTACCCTTGGCTTGAGTACAGATCTTCGGGGATCATCAGGATGGGCATCTCTTAAAAACGCATTGATTTCGTAGATGCTCTTACTTTTCAAAATTTCACTGTAGTCTTTCCCTTTTTTTTGAGCAGACACAGCAACGAAAAACATACAACAAAGAAGTAAAAGTACTTTTTTCATTAATTACTATTAAATTAAAAATTGGGTGCTTCTCTTTTAATTTGCTTTCTGGGTTAGTTTTTACTTGAATAACGAAATACAAGCATTTTTATTTTTAAACACTTGTTTGTGAGATAAAAATAAACATATTTTTGAATATTAGAGAATAATCTATTGTTAAAGTTAAACAATTTGTATTGAAGACATTCTAGAAAGACAGTGCTGCTAATTGTTTGGACAAAAAAATCCATGTGAAGTACATGGATTATATTTTTTTAGTTATTACTTACAACCTCTTGTAAGTGAGAGCTTTTAAGCCTTTTCTGATAGATAGGCATGTATTTTTCAATAGGAACCTTTATCGCTTCAAAATTTCCTGCCAGGACATAAGCCTGAATATTTTCAGAACTATAAACGAATTGAAGGAAGTTGTCAATCAGGTTTTCAGGAATTTTAAACCTTGTAAAATAATCTTTTCCCAAATAATTTTTGATCTGCGCAATAGAGGTATTCATCCTTTCATAAGCCTGATAACGCTGTTTTTTCTTTCTGTCACCCGAAAGGATGTCATAAATACTTTCAAGGCTAAAGGTAAGCCCACCATCCCGTAATCCGGCAACAGGTAGTTCCGGTGGAGTTCCATCACCTTTTGGTTCTGGAAGGCCGATTACTTTCTTAAGAGCATATGCTTTATCTTCTTTTCTTAAAGAATTTACATCATACCGGAGATTTCCGGTAGGTTTGAACCTGCTGAGTACAATTTCCTGAATTTCATAATAAGCAATTTTAAGCTCAACCAGATTCTTTTGCACCATGGATTGAGGAGTTAGCTTAATATCTTTTCTCTCAGTAACAATAGAGGTAAACCTGATTACATCGCCGGTATTAGCCGGGATATTAAAATTACCATTGTAATCTGTAAGAACGGTCTTTTGAGTATTCAGGTTCGTAACATATACCTGGTTAAGATATAAAATAGAGTTGTCTCTCAGAAATACCTCTCCGGAATATATTTGTGCATTAATTTTTGCCAGAAAAATCAATAGCAGTAGAGTAAACAGTTTCTTCATATAATGCGCAAAATTACGTAGAAATAAAGCAATTCTGCCTAATTAGATGATGAATAGTGGTTAAAGTTATATTAAACTTTAAGATTTAATTGTTAAGGAGTGTTAGAAATTTATCAACAACCTAAAAAAGAGTGAATATAAGTAAAGAAGCCAGAAGAAAGAATACTTGAAACTCAGTGTCTCTTTCTTCCGGCTTTCTTTGTTTTATCTGTGCTTTACAAGGAGCCAGCTTGAATATTTTACAGTGAGCGTAGAGCCGTATTCCGTCCAGGTGATAAAATACCAGTACGTTGCTGTAGGAACATATCTTCCTCCTATTCTTCCATCCCAGGTAAATCTGTTTTCCGGAGTTCCTCTGAAGACTTCGGCACCATATCTGTCAAAGATTCTGAATACAAGATTATCGTTCGCCATCAAAGCAGAATAGTCTATTCCTTCATTATAGCCATCTCCATTCGGAGTAATGGTATTGATGAGATTGATAATAGCAAATGGTTTTTTCACCTCTTCACACATTTTTGAGTCTCTCACAAATACATTGTGAGCTCCTCTTGGTACGTTGGTGAAGACATTCGAACTCTGCCATGACACTCCATCTAAAGAATATTCATAAGGAGGAGTGCCGCCACTTACCCCAACTTTTACCGTTGTTCCATCTATTTCAATAGAAGTAATCATTGGAAGCGGAAGTTCTGTAACGTTCACATACTGTTTGTAAACACAGCCATTGAAGGTAAGTTCTACCCAATAACTTCCTGGTGCAACGTTGGTGATGGAAGGGGTTGTCGCTCCCGTACTCCATAAATATCTCTCAAAGCCAGGCCCGGCATCCAATGTTGTGGTAGTTTTCGGACAAATAGCTTTATCTACTAATATATCAGATTTTTTAGGAACTTTAATATTGATGATAAGGCTACCAACTTCAGGGCATACTCCATTTTTTTGAAAACGGATATAATACGTCTGGGAAGTGGTAATATTAACAGGTGATGAAACGATATTCACATTGTTCTGAGCATCTGCTAATGTTGCATGAAAAGTGTATGTTACATTTGGATCCAGGGTAAACTGAGGTATAAACTGAGTTAAGTTGACGCTTTTTATGCCATCCAGGTTGTCATCACAAACGCTTTCTGTAACGGTTTTGGTAATCAGTGTTACTTTAGCTCCGATACTGAACTGTAAAGGTTTAATCACGGTGGCACATCCATCCGGAGAATCTACCCTGATGTAAATAGTCGTTGTAGCAGTGTAGCTCCAGTTGTTAGGGAGTGTATTGTTATTTCCGGCGTTGGCATCTGTCAGATTTGCATAATATCTTACGTTGGTAAAATAATTAGGATTATTAAGTACAATAGGAGTGACATTGGAAAGGTTCACAGTGACTGTTCCATCCAGATTATCATCACAGAAAACACCATTATAGTTATCCAGAACAATTGCTTTATTGAAAAGAGATAATGTTATCTGTGCAATACTTTTACAGCCGATACTGTTTTTTACAACAGCATATACGATAGTACCGGTTGGTGCGGTGTAAGCCGTTGTATTGGTAATCAGTGCTGCTGCATTTTCATTCTGAGCATCCAAAAGGGAAGGATAATAAGTAATGGTGACAGGTGAATTATTGGTTATGTTGGCTGTAGTCAGGTTAAATGTTCCCTGTCCATTAATGTCGCAAGCAAATAATGTGGTATTCATTACTGTAAGAGCCTGAATATTGATAGTAACGGTTACTGTTTCACAATCCGGAAAATCCGGGTCATTGCCGCAGAATGTATAGGTGAATGTATCTGTTCCAGATGTTCCGGGAGTATTTACAGTATAAGTAATCACTCCGGTTGCAGCATTTACCACTGCTGTTCCCAATGTAGGGGTTGTTGTAATCGCTACCGTATTCGGGGCTGTGGTTTGCGTAGAACTGCTTAATGCAGGAGTTATAACCTGAGAAGTACATACATTGTAGGCTTTAGTGCTTAGTTTTGTACAATTCAGTACTTTAATTTGTTCAGTGACTAAGGGAGCACAGCTTCCCATTGTAACAGAACAGGTATAATATCCGGGTAGTGTGGGGGTAATTGTAGATGTTGTAGCTCCGGGAACAATCGTTCCGTTTCTATACCACTGATAGGTGTCATAGATAAGTGGGTCTACCGTAAGAACAATTCCTGGAATACAGCCGGTTCCTGATTTTAAAATAACGGGTTGTGTAGGAAATCCTGCGAAGAATCCTCCGTATCCTACAGCATCACTTCCCGCGGTAATTCCTGCCATAATAGCTTTGTCTGAAACAACGGTGATGGTTCCGGTTACATTGGGAATTCCATAGGTAACCCAATTGGTGGTTCCAGTCATATTATAAGGTCCCGTTATGGCGAGAGGGGTTGCACTGTTTACCGTAACGTTGGCTCCTCTTTCTGTAATGAGATTCAATTTTGTTGGAATGTTCAGAACTCCTCCAACATTCCCATTGGAATGAACGAAGTTTTCGTTAATGAGCCCCAATTCATTGATCTGTTTTGGAAGATAGCAGTTTAAAGCAGGAATAAAGTTGAAACCTCCAGTAGCTGTTTCATTTCCAGAGTTGGAATCCCCGGCCAGAATCTGATAGACATAGGCATTTTTTGATGTTTTGACATACAAATTATAATGTCCGTTTCCCTGAAGGATGTATTTTGAATCAGGAATCACATAATATTTTCCTGCGTTGATGGTGGCTATTGGAGGGATTTCATTGTTGACAAAAATCTGAGTATTATCTTCAGTGGCAATAACCACAGCCCCTTCCATATTGGAGCCGATAGGTCCGTTACCTTTTACCAGGGCAAATTCATTTCCCAGTCTGTTGACCGGTACTGCCTGATCCATCAAAATATCTGAACTAGAAGGAAAATTCCCGGCATATTGCCCGTTAAAGTTTCCATTAGTGACATTGATGGGTTTATTTGAAATAATTTTTGAACCAATAAATCCGTCAAAATTTCCTGTAATATCTCCAATTCCGTCAAGAATATAAGACTGTCCTTTATTTAAAGTGAAAGTCATTGTTGGATTAGTTGCTCCTGTCATCCCATTGGAAAACTGAACAGTGGGGCTGTATCCGGAAATGGTAACGGTGGTGTTATCTTCTGTTGCCAGTACGCTGGTCATGAAGTTGAGGATATTATTGCTTACCGTGATAGGAGCGGAGGCTGCATAGAATGTCATTCCTGTAGAGGGAATTCCTTTGGATGTAATGATTTCCGCATGGTTGAATACCGAGAACCTTAGGTTAGCATAAAATGGAAATTCTGCTTTAAGATACAGCCCTTTGGTAGTTGGGGTAAATAGATCCGTCTGCTGTGTGGTAATAATATAATTCCTTAAAACATCAAATTTTTGTGGATTGTTTTTGCTGATATTCACTGTTCCGATCAGAACATTATTGTTATAAATACTTACCGGAAAAGGGGTTGTTCTACTGGTAGATAAATACAGTTTCTGGTAAGGATTGGGAGCGCCTGTCCTGTCTACCATCGGAGCAAACCAGTGCTCTCGGTCCAATTGGGCGAAGGCAGAGGTGAAAATATAAAATATAAATAGAAAAGATAGAATTTTCTTCATTCAGTATTAGTATTTATCACAAATTTAACAATAAAAAGCATTGAATGCTTGAAAACATAATAAAAAAGCCTCGATTTCAAAATCGAAGCTTTTAAAAACTTTATGACTGTAGTATTACTCTCTGTTTTTAACCATAATCCAACCAGTGAATTTTATCGGTGTTTGCTTGGCATTAGGTTCGTTCCAGCCTATTTCGTACCAGTAATTTCCTGTAGGAACTCTTTTGCTGCCATCTGCCGTTCCGTTCCATTTGTATCCGTTGGTTTTGTCTGCCTGGAAGATTTTACTCCCATATCGGTCAAAAATGTTAATGACAAGATTATTTTTAACAGCTAGCGAAGAATAATCTATAGCATCGTTTACCCCATCATTATTTGGTGTGATCACATTAATCAGATTAGGAATGGTGATATTCACCTGTATTGGTTCACAATTATAGTCATCTTTTACATAGATGGTGGCATTTCCTCTGCTGATATTGGTGAATACATTAGAATCCTGCCAATTGATATTATCCATAGAATATTTGTAGGGTAGAGTTCCTCCTGCAACATTTACGGTTACAGTATTATTTGAGATATCAATATTGGTAATAACCGGCTGTTCCGATGCATATACTTTTACAGTCTGTGTGGTTACACATTCTCCGGTTTTTAGTTTTACCCAATATACTCCTACTCCTACATTCTTTATTGTTTGGGTAGTTGCTCCAGTGCTCCATTCATAGCTTTTGAACCCTGGTCCTGCATCTAATGTAGTTTTTCCTTCCATACAGATGATTTTATCCGTCAATACATCTGATTTTACCGGAGCTAAAACTACAAGAGTTACCATGGCTACTCTGTAACATCCGTTTGCATTAATTACTTTGATATATACAACACCATTGGGCGCGATGTAATTATTAGGAGTTAAAATTTCGTTGGTTCCTGCGTGAGCATCTGCAAGGGAAGGATAATATTTCTTGGTAATTCCGGTCGCTAATGTTACGCTGACATTGGTAAGATTAAATAAACCGGTAGCAGGATTAGCTTCTAGGAAACATGTTCTTATTAAAGCGTCATTTACTATAGGGCTTTCAGATACAGTTAGATTTAAAGTCACTTCTTCACAATCTGTAAAATCTGGATTGTTTCCACAGAATTTATAAACGATTTTATCAGGGCCAATATAATTATAAGCTGGTGCATAGCTTATTACACCTGTAACCGGATCAATAACTGCATTTCCATTAGTAGGGGCGGTGATGATTGTTACAGTTCCCGGTACTACAGTTTGGATAGAACTTGAAAATGTAGGGACAATTTGTTTTACTCCATCACATACCGTATCATTGATAATCGTTTTCTTAAGACAGGTATACACTTTATATACCGGAGTGATCACTGGCGGACATGAGCCTACAGTAATTTTTACCGTATAATTTCCTGATTGTGTAGGTGTATAAGAATGATTTGTAGCCCCCGGTATAGGATTGTTTTCTTTATACCATTGGTAGGTATCAAAGCTGTCATCTACTTCAAGAACAATTCCCGGAATACATTCACCATTTTGTTTTGCAATAACGGGAATGGAAGAGAATCCTGCAAAATAGCCACCATATCCCACTACACCACTTCCTCCGGAAATACCGGCTGTAACGGCTTTTGTTGAATTAATAGTAACATCTCCTGAAATATCGGGAACAGAATAAGATACCCAGTTGGGTGTTCCTGTTACTTGATAAGGGCCTTGTGAAGCTGGCAATTGTGCTCCGTTTACAGTGACAACAGCTCCTGCTTCTGTCAGGATGTTCAGTTTAACAATATGCCCTGAAAGGGTTGTAGAATAAGGGAGATCTTTAATTTTTCCAATTTCATCAATTTTTCTTGGAAGGTAACAGTTTAATGGCGGGATATAATTAAACCCAAGTGTTGCGTTGCTGGCTCCAACCCCTGCCATAAGTTGATATACATATACATTTTTTGTGGTTCTGATGTACATGTTGTAGTGATTATTCCCTTGATTGATATAGTTGGTATTATTGATTTTGTTGACTCTGTAGCTTTCACCTTCAGCCAATGTTGCAGCTGGTGTAGTCGCGTTGTTAATATATACCTGAGTTCCGCCTTCTGTAGCAACAATTAAGGCATCTTCCATGTTTCTGCTGATGTCTCCGTTTCCTTTTACAACTACAAATTCATTTCCTAATCTGTCTACGGGTACAGACTGGTCCATGATAATATCAGAACCCTGATAGGAACCGCCCGCTGCCATGGCAAATTGACCGTTAAAATTTCCATTGGTTACTGAAATGGGTTTATCGGCCTCTATTTTAGCACCAATGAAAGCTTCTTTATTTACAGTTTTGTCACCTATGCCTTCAATGATATAAGATTGTCCTTTATTCAATGTAAATGTAAGGGTTGGATTGGTAGCTCCTGTCCATCCATTGGTAAATACCACATTGGGAGAATAGTTGGAAACGGTAACGATGGTATTGTCTTCTGTTGCCAGAATTCCGGCCGTGAAATTATACTCGCTGTTGAGTTCTTCAATGGGAGCGGTGACCGCATAGAATTTTGTGCCAATTCCTGCTTTCCCTTTTGAAGTTAATATTTCTCCATGTTGGCTTACTGAGAATCTGTAGGTGACAAAGTAAGGTTTTGAACCTTTAGTATAAAGGCCTTTATTTCCCACAGTGAATAGTTCCCCATTGATAGTGGCAACCATTCTGTTCAATGGAATATTAAATGTCTGTGGTGAGCCTTTGCTTATGGTGACTGTTCCCAATACCGTATTATTGCTGTAGATGTCTACAGTGAAAGGGGTGGCAGAATCTGTAGAGAAGTACAGGGCCTGCATGGGAGTAACTACTTTTGGAGATCTGGCCGCCATTGGGGCAAACCAGTGTTCTGTATCTCTTTGGGCAAAAAGCATGTGAATTGGTGCCCATAAGAACAGAAAAATCAATAGAGTCTTCTTCATGTATATTTAATTAGTTTTTTTACAAAAATAACAGAATAATTCATTATACATAGAAGTATTTCATTATATGTGGTGTTGAATTAACAAAATAAGCCACGATAATACAATCGTGGCTTATAAAATATAGTTTTAAACTAATTATTACTCTCTGTTTTTAACAAGAATCCAACCTGTGTATTTTATTGGAGTCTTTTCTTTGTTGGCTTCATTCCATGTGATATGATACCAGTATGTTCCTGTTCCCAGTTTTTTATCAAAGTGTTTTCCGTCCCATCTGTAGTTATTGAACTTATTTCCGGTAAATACCATATTTCCGTATCTGTCATATACTACAAAACTTAGGTTTTCTTTGTAAGCAAGCTCGCTGTAATCTATGTAATCATTTACATTATCTCCATTAGGTGTAATGGCATTTAATAGATTAGGAATTGTAATTTCTACAGAAGTAGGAGTACAGTTGTAGAAATCTTTTACATAGAAAGTGTGCTGTCCTCTGCTTAAACCTGTGAAGACATTTGAATCCTGCCAGTTAGCAGTTCCATCAACCGCATATTTGAAAGGTGCTTTACCGCCGCTCACAATTACTGTTGCTGTATTGTTGTTAATCTCAATTGTTTGGATTACCGGATCTTCAACTTTTTTCACTTTTACGGTCTGAGTAAGGAAACATCCGTTTTTACCTAGTACTACAGTGTATTCTCCAACACCTATATCTCTGATACCTGAAGAAGTCGCACCTGTGCTCCATTGGTATGAATCATATCCGGAACCTGCATCAAGATTAGTTTTTGCATCCATACAGATGTACTGATCTACCAGGATTGGAGATTTCTTGATTGGAAGTACAATTAATTCAATTTTTGCATTCGCTGTACATCCTTCAGCAGTGGTTACTTTTACATATACGAATCCTCCTGTTGATGGGAAGTTAGTAGGTGTTGTAATTTCGTTGATCCCAGCTGTAAGATCATTTAGAGTACGGTAGTATTTTTTAGTAACCGCATTATAGTCTGTTACTTTAGCTTTCGTAAGGTCAAAATAAGCATAAGGATCTACATCATACCAACATGCTTTAATAGAAGTATCTGTTACGATGAATGGTACTACAGTAAGGTTTAATGTCACCTGCTCACAATCTGTGAATTCAACTGAATTTCCACAGAATTTATAGATGATTTTGTCTGCTCCTAAATATCCTGCATTTGGAGTATAAGTGATTGTTCCGTTTGGATTCACCACTGCTGTTCCTTTTGTAGGAGGAGTTAAAATTACCACTGTACTTGGAACCACAGTTTGGGTGGAAGAAGTAAATGTAGGAGTAATAATTTTAGTAGAGCAAGCATTAAGAGCCTGTGTTGTTTCTTTTAAACACATTTGTACTTTATAGATAGGTGTTGTAACAGGAGGGCATGTTCCCATTGTTACTTTAACCGTATAATTTCCAGATTGTGTAGGAGTATAAGTAAAAGAAGTTGCCCCTGCAATAGCTACACCATCACGGTACCATTGGTAGGTTTCGTATCCGTCATCTAATTCAAGAATAATTCCCGGTACACATTCACCTGTCTTTTTAGCAATTACAGGGATGGAAGAGAATCCTGCAAAATAACCTCCGTATCCGGCAGAACTAAATCCTCCGTTAATACCAGCTGTTACAGCTTTTGTAGAAGTAATATTAATGTTTCCTGTTACCCCGGTAATTCCATAGGTAACCCAGTTGGTGTTTCCTGCCACCGGATATGGTCCGTCTGTTGCAGCTATAGGCATGCCATTTAGCAGTACAGTAGATCCTGTTTCTGTTAAGATATTTAATTTTACAATGATATCCTGAACAGCACTGGCTCCTCCGGTACCAATAGGCATTTCATTGATTTTTCCGATTTCATCAATTTTTCTTGGAAGGAAACAGTTCAATGGTGGAATATAGTTGAATCCATTGGTAGCATCACTTCCCAGAATTCCAATAAATTGATATAAATATACATTTTTAGTAGTCGAAATGAACATATTTGAATGTCCCGAAGTACCCTGAGCTACATAGCTGGTTTCATTAATTCTGTACCATTCTCCTGCAGCAAGTGTTGCAACAGAAGTACCTCCGCCATTTAAAAATACCTGAGTGTTATCTTCAGTAGCAACAATAAGACCTCCCTCCATATTCAAGTTAGGAGCAGTAGATCTTGTTTTTACCATTGCGAATGTATTTCCAAGTCTGTCAACCGGTACAGATTGATCCAGAACCGGGTCACTTCCTGATGGTGCAGTAGAGAAGTTGGCATTACAGCTTCCGTTGGTAAGTGTTATAGGTTTATCAGCAACTATTTTTGCACCAATAAAACCCGTGTTATTTGCAGACTGACTTCCTGATCCTGCAAGAATGAAAGATTGTCCTTTCTGAAGTGTAAAAGTTTGAGTGTTACCTGTAGGTGTTCCGTTAATAAAAACAACTCCGGCAGCTGCATTCCACGATACTGTTACATTAGTGTTGTCTTCAGTAGCAAGAACACCGGCTGTAAAGTTTTGGATACTGCTGGTATTGGTATTGGGAGCAGTAGCAACGAAAAATGTTTTTCCAATTCCAGCCTTTCCTTTACTGGTAATTACTTCCCCGTGAACACTTTGGGCAAGTCTTAAACTACAGTAAAAAGGTTTGGCTGCTTTTAAATACAGTCCTTTATTACCAACATTGAATGCTTCAGTAGTGGTACCTGTAGAAATAAGGCTATTGGTAACCTTGTAAGTTTGCGGGCTACCTTTACTGATGGTAACCGTAGTAACTACAGCATTGTTGTTATAAACGGTTACATCAATGGGAGTTAATGAATCAGTGGAAAGGTATAGCATATTGGTATACCCTCCAACACTGTCATAATAAGGAGCAATCCAATGCTCGGTATCCCTTTGTGCAAAGAGTGGATTAATTGTCAAAAAAATTAATACCAAACTGAGTAGAAATCTTTTCATGTGTATGGAATTAGGATTTCTACAAAATTAAAATAAAAAATGAAATACTTTTAATAAAATTTAAATAAATGTTAAAAAGTTACTCTCGATTTTTAATTAAAAGCCATCCTGAGTATGAAACTGGTAATTGGGTATCAGGTTCATTCCATCTGATAATATACCAATAAGTTCCCGTAGGAAGATTTCTTCCATTGGCTGTTCCATCCCATGTATAATTCTTGTCAGAAGACTTATAAACAGAAGCTCCGTAGCGGTCAGCCACTTCAATAATTACATTTTTTTTGATTTTTAATTCTGAATAATTGAGTACATCATTAATTCCGTCTCCGTTCGGAGTAATGGTATTGATCAGGTTGAGCACCAGAAACTCTTTGGTTACATGTGTACATCTGTCAGAACCCAATACATATACCGTATGGAGACCTCTTGATAATCCTGTGAAAATGTTGGAAGTCTGATAGTCGAAACCATTTAATGAATACTTATAAGGAGCAGTTCCTCCGGTTACAAAAACCGTTGCAGTAGTGCCTGTTACCTCTATTTTAGCAATAGTAGGAGCCTGTGAAGAGGTTATATTGACATACTGACGGTATACACATCCGTTGAATCCAAGGTCTACATAATAGGTTCCGGGTCCTACAGAAATACTAGGGGAAGCAGCACCTGTACTCCACAAATATGAAGTGAATCCGGGACCTGCATCCAGCATTATTTTTTCATCAGAACAGATCACATGATCATTCAGTTTGTTTGATTTTTTTGGAGTTTTCAGGTTAAGCGTTAAAACAGCTGTATTCGGGCATGCAGTACTACTTTGGAATCTTACATAGAAAATACTCGTCAATGAAGTAAGAGTCTGTGATGCAGAAATGGGGTTTAAGCCAGCCTGAGCATTTGCCAGGGAGGTGTAAAATGATAAGATAACACCTGGATCTGCGGTAAATAGAGCTTTATAATCATTAAGATTCACTGCTTCGGAACCATTGAGATCATTGTCGCAGATATCAGCTTGTGCATTATTGGTGATTAAAGAAATTTTATTTCCGATAGTAAAATTGATCTGGCCAAATACAGGTGCACATTCCCCGGTAACACCGGATACTCTTACATAAACAGTGGTATTAGCGGTGAATGTCCAGTTGGCAGGAAGTGTATTATTGTTTCCGGCATTGGCATCAGTCTGATTAAGATAATATTTTACCGTGAAGTTGGCAGGATTGGTAACAATTTGAGGAGTTACGTTCGTGAAATTGATACTTACAATTCCATCAAAATTATCATCACAAATAGCCGCATTGAAGTTACTTGTGTTAATATTTGGGGTAGGATAAGTATTTAAAGTAATGGTTGCTGTTTTAGAACATCCATAGATAGAAGTTACATTGGCATATATTGTTCCGGCTTGTCCTGAGTAGGCAGCTGGATTAGTAATCTGACCTGTTAAGTTTTGATTGGTAAAGTAAGTAACGGTGGCACCAGGTTCCTGAGTAACACTAGCAGTAGTAAGGTTGAATGTTCCATTTCCGTTAGCCGCTGCACAGGAATTTAATGAAGCATTGTTTACCTGAAAAACGTGGGTGTTAATTATAATTTTAAAATATTCAAAAGCTGCCGGATTTCCGTTCCCCTGAATATAATAAGTAAATGTATCTGTAGTATTGGCTGTAATACCAGCATTAGGAGTATATATAAGTTGTCCTGTTGTCGGATTTATGCTTACGTTTCCGTTCGTGGGTGATACAATAATATTTGTATAAGAAGGATCAATAGTTTGGGTTGAATTACTAAATACCGGATTGATGATTTTGGTATTACAAGATCCAATATCATAAGTAGTTGTAGTGATAGGCGGACATGCAGTATAATCAAATTCTGCAGTAAGCCTGGATTCGCAGTTTGTTCTGGTGATATAACAGGTGTATATTCCAGAACCATATAAATCTGGATTGATAGTTGGGGTAGTTGCTCCTGTAATCGGATTTCCGTTCAAATGCCATTGATAAGCATCATAACCGGATTCTACAGAAAGCTGAACTCCATTATAACAGTCTCCTGTCTTGGTAATTACCGGAACAGAAGAGAATCCTGCGAAATACCCTCCATATCCTACGGCCCCATTTCCTGCGGCAATACCTGCAGTAACCGGTTTTGTAGAACCTACAGTAATATTTCCTGTCACACTTGGAATAGAATAAGTAACCCAATTTGGATTTCCAGTTACCGGAGCGGGGCCTGTACCTGCTGCAATAGGGTTTCCGTTGATCGTTACTGCAGCACCAGCTTGAGTAATAATATTAAGTCTTGTATTGAAGGTATCAGTCCCTATTGTATTGATAAATCCGATTTCGTTGATCTCTTTAGGTAAGAAACAGCTTAATGGTGGTATAAAATTCATTCCTCCTGTAGCATAAACCGTACCTGTGGAAGTTCCTGCCAGAAGCTGATATACATATACATTATTATTGGCGGAAATACTCATATTGTAATTTCCGTTCACCTGACTTACATAGTTTGTTCCCTGAACAACATAATATTGTCCTGCATTCAGAGTAACATTATTCAAAAGCGTTCCGTTTACAGTAAGTTTTGTATTATTTACCGTAGCAATCACTACGGCTACTTCCATTCCGGAATTGGCAGGACCATTTCCTTTCATCATTACAAAATCTTTCCCCAATCTTTCTACGGGAACAGCCTGATCCATCAAAACATCTACATTGGTATTGTTTTGAGTGGTATAGATACTGTTGAAGTTTCCGTTGGTGACAGAAATAGGTTTGTTGGCAACAATTTTTGCACCTACCAGACCTGTTAAATTATTAGGATTGAGATTACTCTGCGCCTCAAGGATATATGATTTCCCTTTATTGATGGTGAAAGTTCTCGAAGGAGCGGAAATTCCATCAGAGAAAACAACAGCAGGGTTGTATCCTGATAAAGTTACAGTGGTATTATCTTCAGTTGCAGTAATTCCAATAGTGGAGTTTACATAAGGTTTGGCAGTTGTATTGGGAGCCATTCCTACAAAGAATGTTTTCCCAAGTCCAGCCAATCCTTTTGATGTAATAAATTCAGCCTGATCTTGTACAGTAAATCTGTAACTGGCAAAGAATTTTTTGCTTCCTTTTACATACAGTCCCATTGAATTGGACGTAAACAGTCCGGATGGAGTAGAGGAAATCATCATATTGTTCGGGATAGTTACCTGAACAGGATTTCCTTTGCTTACCTGAACGGTAGAAAATACATTGTTGTTATTAAATACCTGTACAGAGAAGGAGGTTGTTTCATTGGTTGAAAGATAAAGGTAACCTTTCGGAGTTCCAAGAAGGCTGCTTGCCGACATAGGAGCGATCCAATGCTCAGAATCCAATTGTGCATTCACAAATAAACAAAGAAAAGTGCAAAAAGCTAGTAGAAGTTTTTTCATGCGTTATTATAAGGGGCCGCAAATTTAAACATTAATAATCAATTTTTTATGCAAAAAAAGTTTTGAAATAACGTTTATTCTGTATTTGCTGAATATTTAAAATTCCCGTCATATTCTGTTAATAATCACATGCTTTTTTGGAATAAAAAAATCCCGGTGAACTTCACCGGGATTCTATATTTTTTGAAAAGGGTTAGCTTATAGGCTTACTCTTACAAATCCTGTTACTTTTAGGTCTGCATTTACAGATTTTACGTAGTCAGCAACTGAGATACTTCCGTCTTTAATGAAATCCTGGTGTACCAAAGTGTTGTCTTTGTAGAATCTCTGCATTTTACCTTTAAGGATATTATCGATAATGTTAGCAGGCTTACCTTCTTCAGTAAGTTTGTGTCTTTCGATCTCTAATTCCTTATCGATAGTTTCCTGAGAAACTCTAGTTTCGTCCAAAGCAATTGGGTTCATAGCAGCAACCTGCATAGAAACAGCTTTAGCAGCCTCGTCAGCTCCATCTACTTTAGCAGAAAGAGAAGAAATTGCAGCAATTTTGTTTCCAGCGTGGATGTAAGCTCCTAAGAAATCTCCCTGGATTCTTTCGAAAGATCCGATTTCAATTTTCTCACCGATAACTCCTGTTTGCTCAACTAATTTTTCAGCAACTGTCATTCCGTGGAAATCTGTAGCTAAAAGCTCTTCTTTAGTAGCAGCAAAAATTGCCATTTCAGCTAATTCGTAAGCTAGTTCAATGAACGCTTCATTTTTAGCAACGAAGTCAGTTTCGCAGTTTAGAGAGATTACTACACCTAAAGTGTTGTCCTCGTTTACTCTTGCGATTACTGCACCTTCAGCAGATTCTCTGTCAGCTCTGTTAGCAGCAACTTTCTGTCCTTTTTTTCTAAGGATGTCTACCGCTTTTTCGAAGTCTCCTTCAGCTTCAACTAGAGCTTTTTTGCAGTCCATCATACCTGCACCTGTTTGGTTTCTCAATTTTGCTACGTCTGCAGCAGCTGGTGTATAAGACATAATATCTATTATTTTTTTTATTTAAGATTAGTATTAATTTTTAGCTTAAATTTAGAGCAGTGCAAAGATAATGATTTTAATGATAAACTAAAAAATGACTTTTCACGTTATTAATATATTTAATACTATTTTAAAGATTTGATTAATGAAAAAAATCTTATTCCTTCTATTTATATGCATTTTCTCTCTTGGATTTTCCCAAAAAAAGAAAAAAACAAAATCTAAAGCTGTTGTTGAAAAAGAAACGGTCATCATCTATACAGAGCAGGAAGCTGAAATTTCAAAAGAAGCCAGAGTGATCGCCGGATTCCTGAAACAGAATCCCGGACACGCTAAAACAGATTATTTTAAAAGAAAACTGATTGATATTATTATGGCGGGTAATTCTCCTGAAGCAAAGCCTACCATTAAGCCAATCAGTAAAGAAAAAATTGAAAACATTTTAAAAAATAATGAGCTGAATAGCGGTAAAACAGTAGCTGTTAATAAAACTAATACTGTTAACGGTAAGCCTGTTTCTGATAATACAGCGGCTGCTATTGAAGCGCTAAAAGAAGAAAGAAGAACCACAACGTATGCATCAGTAGGTTCAGCAGGCTCGGCAAAAAGCGCTGGAACATCTGCAACAGGATCTAAAGCAGAACCGAGTGAGGAGAATAAAAGAAGAGCTGCAATGCTTACCCATCTTTTTAATAATGATGTGAATAAGAATGAAGCATATGTGAATATTAAAAACAGATCTGCCTGTAATCTTATCGTAAAGATAAGCGGTAAAAAATATTATAATCTAACAGTTCCTGCAAAAGGGGAAAATTTTATACTCGTAGATAAAGGAGAGTATGTAATGACAACCGCAGTATGTGATGCCAAATATTCTTCTTTGAAGAAAATTACACAGGATATTGAGATTGTACTCAACGTTGCAGAATAGAATAAGATAGAAGAAAGCTAAAGAAAAAAGGTTAAGAAGAAATTCTTAACCTTTTATTTTTTATCCTTTAAACTGACCCATTGCAATGAATTTGTCCTGTCTCTGGGTTTCAAGCTCTTGTCCTGTAAATTTGGAGAAAGCTTTAATATTTTGTAAAATTGAATTTTTCAGGTTCAAATAAGTTGTCTCCTGATCATAATGAGCACCCCCAAGAGGTTCCTCAATAATCCCATCGATGAACTTTTCTCTTAAGGCATCTGCCGGGGTAAGATTTAATGCATTGGCTGCATCTTCTTTGTGATCCCAGTTTCTCCATAAGATAGAAGAACAGCTTTCCGGAGCAATTACTGTATACCATGTGTTTTCTAACATATATACCTTGTTTCCTACACCTATTCCTAATGCTCCACCACTGGCACCTTCTCCGATGATGTAAGTGAAGATTGGAGTTTTCAGCTGTACCATTTCAAAAATATTTCTTGCAATAGCTTCACCTTGTCCTCTCTCTTCAGCTTCCAATCCTGGGTAAGCTCCCGGTGTATCTACTAAAGTTACCACAGGGATATTGAATTTCTCAGCAAGCTTCATTAATCTTAAAGCTTTTCTGTATCCTTCCGGATTTGGCATTCCAAATCTTCTGTATTGTCTTTCTTTAGTTGTTCTTCCTTTTTGAGTCCCTATGATCATTACTTTTTGACCATCAAGGGTAATCAATCCTCCAATCATTGCCGGATCATCAGCGAAATTTCTGTCTCCATGAAGTTCTAAGAAACTGCCTTTGTCTGCCATTCCGTTGATGTAGTCTAGTGTATAAGGACGATCCGGGTGGCGGGACAGTTGTACTCTCTGCCAAGGTGTAAGACTTGAATAGATTTCTTTTTTCTTTTCTAAAATCTTATCCTCAATCTGGCTGCATGCTAATTTTACATCAACACCACTTTCTTCTCCTACTAAAGAACACGTCTGGTATTGATCCATCAATTCTTTGATAGGAAGTTCGAAACTTAAATATTCCATTTCTTGAAGTAAATTAAATCTTTCAAATGTATGAAAAATTATGGTTATTTTAGTTAAAATTATTTATAGCATTCTTTATTCTGGCGATACTTTCTTCTTTACCAAGGGTTTCCAGAATGTCCGGTACGTCTGGTCCTTTCAGTTCTCCTACTAAAGACAAACGTAAAGGCATCATTACTTTACCCATGCCTAATCCCTTGCTTTCCGCGAAATCATGCATTTTTTCTTTTAAAGTTTCAGCGATAAAGTCTGTAGATTCAAAAGCAGTCGCCAATTCTCCTAAAATTGCAGATGTATCATCATTCCACGCTTTTTTCGATGCTTTTTCATCATAAGAAACAGGAGCTTCAAAGAAAAATTTCCCATTTTCATAGATGTCTTTCGGGAAAGTAGCTCTTTCTTTCATCAGCTGAATTACTTTCAACAGTTTTTCATCAGAAGTACCGGAAAGATCAAGATCAGTATTTTTTAGGATCTGAAGAAGCTCTTCATCAGATTTCATCTGAATATACTGGTGGTTGAACCACTCAGATTTTTCTTTACTGAATCTTGCACCCGCTTTATGTACTTTATGAAGATCAAATTCTTTGATCATTTCTTCCAATGGAAGAATTTCTTTATCATCAGCAGGAGACCATCCCAATAATGCTACCATATTAATGAAAGCATCAGGAAGATAACCATTTTCTCTATATCCTTTAGAAACTATTCCTGTAGCTGGATCTTTGAAATCAAGCGGGAATACTGGGAATCCGAATTTATCTCCATCTCTTTTGCTTAATTTTCCTTTTCCTTCAGGTTTTAAAATTAAAGAAAGGTGTGCAAACTGTGGTGCTTCCCACTGCATAGCCTCATACAATAAGGTGTGAAGTCCTAAAGACGGCAGCCATTCTTCTCCACGGATTACGTGAGAGATTTCCATTTCGTGATCATCAATAATGTTGGCGAAATGATAAGTTGGCATTCCATCATTTTTTACCAGCACTTTATCATCTAAAGTATTGGTATTAACAGAAAATTTTCCACGGATAATATCTTCCAGATTCAATACTCTGTCAACAGGCATTTTAAAGCGTACTACATAAGGAGTCTTTTCATTCAATAGTCTTTGAACTTCTTCCTCCGAAAGAGTAAGGCTGTTTCTAAGACCATTTCTTGTTTTATTATCATAGGAGAAAACATCACCTTTTGCTTCGTATTCCGCACGAATTGCATCTAATTCTTCTGCAGTATCAAAGGCGATATAAGCATAGTCTGTCTTTAAGATCTGTTCTGTATATCGATCGTAGATGTCTCTTCTTTCAGATTGTCTGTAAGGAGCATATTTTCCTCCTTTTTTAGGACTTTCATCAGGGATGATTCCGCACCATTCTAGTGCTTCTTCAATATATTCTTCAGCACCTTCTACATATCTGGCAGTATCAGTATCTTCAATTCTCAATACAAATTCTCCTCCTTGATTTTTAGCAAAAAGATAATCATATAATGCAGTTCTTACGCCTCCCAAATGTAACGGTCCTGTAGGACTTGGAGCAAAACGTACTCTTACTTTCTCCATTTCAATTTTAATTTTTGCAAATTTACTTAAAATTATGCGTTTACGGACTGATTTCTGACCAGGTATTCGCTTTTTGATTTTAGCTTTTGTATTTATTTCTTTAAATTTTCTTCAAATGTCGTTTTAACTGTCTCACACTATATCTTCGGATCATTTTTAATCTAAATATTACAATTCATGAATGTCATGTTGTAGAAGTTGAATCTGTAAACAAAAATTATTGAATTAGTTTTAATATTCTTTTTATGATCTGTTCAAGTTTGTTTTTATAATTGTTTTTAATTAATAAATCACTTATTTGTGATTGATAAATCCTTTATTAATGGATGATTAAGCAATTGTTAAAATCACGTATTGATGATATATATCAGTTGTGATTATGTATTTCACTCAGTATTGAAGGTTATATTTGTGAGGAATTTTAAAATAATAACTATGAAAAAACAAATTTTATTTAGCTTCAGTACAGCGCTGATGCTTTTCATGGGATCATGTTCTTCGGAAGATCTGAACACCGAAACCTCTACTTCTGACAGCCCGGCAAAAGCTAATCGTTTGTCTGCAGCAAAATTTGCAGGAGATGGAATTTATGATGTCTTAGGACACGGTTTTGATGCGGCTGGTGAGTATGCTAACGCAAATTCTGCCGGTTTTAAAGTAATTGATATCGATAGATTCAAAACGGAGCAGGCAGCGAGGCTTATTTCTGAAAATGCAAATACTCAACAATACGTTGAAGAATATGGAGAGAATGCACAGACTTATTCCAAAATGGTTTCTACGAAAGTAGATGCTACTGCCGGAATTCCTTTGTTCAAAAAAACATTATCAGTGGGATTCAACTCTGCAGTGACTACCAATCATAAATTTGATGCAAAATATATCTATGGAAGTTATAATCTTTTAATTAAGCAGAAAAGATTGAGATTTAATGCCACAACAGACATGCTTGCTGATTATGTAACACCTGAATTTACACAGGACTTGCAGACTAAATCGCCACAGCAGATTGTACAGGATTACGGTACCCATGTAATGGTTGATATTTATACAGGAGCAAAAATGGATATCATGTTCCAGTCTGAAACCAGCAACGAAAGTCGTGAACGCGCTGCAAGAATAGGAGTAAAGGTTGGAATGCTTAAAGCTTTTGATGTAGATGTTCAGAATGATGTGAATACATCAGAATCTTCCATGAACTATTCTAAAAAATTATCATACAGAACAAGAGGTGGAGATCCGTCAAAAGGTTTGGTAGGAGAGTTGAATCTTGATCAGGCTACCCCAAAAATAAATATTGCGAATTGGCAAAACAGTTCGACCGTGAATAATTCTGTTTTAGTGGAATTTGGAAATAACGGATTGGTTCTTATTTACAATTTAATAAAAGATCCTGCTAAAAAAGCTCAGCTTAAGGCTTATGTAGATCAATATTTGATTGATAATCAGATTTCATTGGAATATAATACAACGATGTTATATGGTTATCAGAATCAGGCGGACAGTAATCATTATTTTACTTTTAATACCAATCTTCAGCCTTCTTCTTACTGGACCAATGAAGGGCCTACTTTTAAAGTATTCCAGTATAAAGCACCTAATACAGTTCCTATTTACTGCTTTAAGAGTAATTCAGGAGCGCACCATTATTACACGCAGTCTAGCACATTACAGCCATCATCTTATTGGGATGTTTATATGGGAGTTGCATTTTATGCGTATAAAGATCCGGCTGGAGACAGAGTTCCGGTTTACAACTATAAAGCAAGAAATCAATCAGATCATTATCTGACAGTGAACCCGAACCTTGGACCAACAAGTTATTGGGTAAAAGAGGGAATAGCGTTTTATATTCCTGCTAATTAATTTTTGGATTTATATTAAATCAATTTGGTTATACATTTAGGTGAAGTCAGACTTTCTGGCTTCACCTTTTATTTTCAGCTATGCTGTATTGGTTAATGAACTGTATTTTAATTAATCATTAAATTCACCAAATAATGATATAAATCATTGTGTAATTATTTTTTCACTCGCTGTTGAATATTATATTTGCGGAAACTTATTAAATAATCATGAAAAAACAAATTGTATTTTGCTTCAGCTCTTTGCTGATGCTTTTTATGAGTTCTTGTTCTACAGAAGAACTAAACAGTGAGGTAACACCTGAAAGCCCGGCAGCAAAGGCTAATAACCGATTGGCTGCGTCCAAATTTGCAGGGGACGGAATTTACGATGTTCTGGGACACGGTTATAATGTTGCCGGTGAATATGCCAATGCAACAGCAGCCGGTTTTAAAGTGATCGATATTGATCGTTTTAAAGCAGAACAGACCAACAGACTAATCAGCGAAAACACATTCTCACAGGAATACACTGAAGAGTATGGTGAAAATGCTGAATCCTATTCTAAAATGGTTTCTACTAAAGTGAATGCTACTGCTGGTATTCCATTATTCAAAAAAACACTTTCTGTAGGATTTAATTCTGCCGTTACTACCAACAATAAATTTGAAGGGAAATATATTTATGGAAGCTATAACCTTACTATTAAGCAAAAAAGAGTAAGATTCAATGCTACTACAGATATGTTAGGAGACTATCTGACTCCGGAATTTGTTCAGGATTTACAGACAAAAACGCCACAACAGATTGTACAGGACTATGGAACTCACGTAACGCTTGACATCTATACAGGAGCAAAGCTTGATGTTTTATTCCAGGCAGAAACAAGAAGCCAAAGCCGTGACCGTGCAGCAAGAATTGGAGTAAAAGTGGGAATGAAAGACATTTTTGATGTAGATGTAACAAACGATGTGAACACGTCAGAATCATCTATGAACTATTCTAAGAAGTTATCATTTAAAACAAGAGGAGGAGACCCTTCAAAAGGTTTGTTGGGAGAACTGAATCTTGATACTTCAAATCCTAAAATTAATATTTCTAACTGGCAGAACAGTTCTAGTACGAGCAATTCTGTGTTGGTAGATTTTGGAAGCAACGGATTGGTTATCATCTATGACTTAGTGAAAGATGCTGCTAAAAAAGCTCAGCTTAAAGCATACGTAGATCAATATTTGATCGATAATAAAGTGTATATGGAATTCAACACAATTCCGGTTTACAGATATTATAACGGAGTAGATCATTATTATACCAAAACTCCGGGAAGCTACAGCGGATATTCTTATGAGGGAACTGAATTCAATGCATTCTTATATAAAGCACCAAATACGATCCCTATTTACAGATATTATAACGGTAAAGATCATTATTATACAAAAACTCCGGGATATTATCAGGGATATGTTGACGAAGGAATAGAGTTTAATGCTTTTGCAACACAACAGCCTAATACAGTTCCAATCTACAGATATTGGAATGGTAAAGATCATTATTATTCAAGATCCAGTGTAAGGCCATCAGGTTATGTGGCTGAAGGAATTGAATTCTATGCCTATTAATTAAAAAATATTAATATTTTACAGCAAAGAAGCCGTCTCAGTTTTGAGGCGGTTTTTTAATATAAAGAAGCAGATTTACTGTTTGTAAATATATTTTCGATTCTCTTATCATTAAAAATGTATTTTTGTAGCTTATAAATTTAGCCTATCAATGAAAAAAGCGATCTGCCTTTTTATAGTTGGAGAAAAATATCAGAGAATATTTAATAAGAGTAAGGTTCAGTTTGAGAAGTATGCACAAAAGTGTGGAGCAGATTTGATCATTCTTGACAAACCTCTGGATGAAACTTTTTATCGCCCTTTATTATCCCAAAAATTACTGATACCATCCCAAACAACGCAATATGATATCGTTTTGTTTCTTGACCTCGACATCGCGATCTCAGAAAAAGCCCCATCTGTATTTGAATATCTTCCTGATAACAAGTTTTTTGGCGCAATTCTTGATCCCAGAGGAACAGAAGAGTTTAATAAAACATGGGAACATATTCCAAGAATACTAGAAGAAACGTCTGAAATCTATTTCACAGATAGGCATTTTGATGCTCATCCTTTATTAGAGGGAAGTATTAACGGAGGGGTGTTTATTTTTCGCCCACAGAAAATAGCTGATACCTTCAAAGAGTATTATTTTTCTGAACATAATCAGGGAGAATTAAATAGTTTTGAAGAAACTCCTTTTGCTTATATTTCTCAGGTCAACGGATGGTTTGAAGCGTTGCCTCCTGAATTTAATGTTCAGGTTATGTATAAAATAAAGGGAACCAATGAGGGTAATCAGGTTGAGGTTGAGGAGAGAAATACTCCAAGATTTATAAAAAAATATTTCTATAAAAAGAGTGGATATTGCATGCTCCCAACAAAAAGATACAAAAGATTTATAAAAAATATTATTGTAGAAAATTATTTTGTTCACTTTGCAGGTAACTACCCGATAATTTATAATTAGCTCTATGAAAGTCATTAGAAGAATTTTAAAAAGATTCGTAAGCATTTCTTACGGTATAACAGTGAACAATGAAGCGGATGAAATTGCCCGACTTTTGAATGCTTTACTCCCTTCCATAAATAAAAATGATGAGGTTATCGTGCTACAGGATATTACCCATAAGAATCAAGAAGTTGCAGATATTCTGGATACATATGGCAACAAAATTAAAAGAATTGAAGCACATCTGGACGGAGATTTTGCAACATTTAAAAATAATCTGATAAAAGTTGCGTGTAAAGACTATTTATTCCAAATTGATGCGGATGAGATACCAGAGCCTTCCCTAATAGAAGAGATAAAACCTTATCTATTTAAAAAAAGAAAAATAGATGTTTTCATGGTTCCCAGAATCAATATTGTAAATGGAATTACAGATGAACATATAAAACGCTGGAATTGGCAGGTAAATGATAAAGGATATATTAATTTCCCGGATTGTCAGCATCGTATTTTTAAACTCAACGGAGGCATCAAATGGAAAAATAGGGTGCATGAAAAGCTTTGCAATTATAAAAAGATTGCAAGCCTTCCGGTTTCTGATTATTCCATGTGCCTGCTCCATATTAAAGAGATTAAGAGGCAGGAACAACAAAACTCTTTTTACGACACCATTGTATAATATTTTATGAGTATAAAAGTAATTTTAGATGCAGATGTTATAGCAGATTTCTATAAGGATAACAGGACCGGAATTTTCAGGGTTACTCTGGCGTTCTTTCGGGAATTAAGTAAGAATAATGCTATTGAAACATTTTATTCCCATCTGAGCGTACTCCACAACGAAACATCTACGAAAGAAGTAAATGATTTTTTTTCTGAGAATTCAATATCAATAAAAGAAACCAATAAAAGACATAGGAGAACATTCTTACCCTTCAGAAAAGAAAAGCTTTTCCGCTATTTTTATAATAAAATAGGAATTTATAATTATAAGAATGTCCATTTTGAAGAAGTTCTTGGAAAAGCTAAAATTTTTCATTCATTCTATTATCCTATCAATAATGATATAAGGAAGTATGGAAATTTAAAAAAAGTGATTACTATTCATGATTTAATACCTATTTTGTTCCCGGATCTGCATTTTAATGCAACGTTTATAGAGAATATTATAAAAAGTATAGGAGAAGATGGATATGCTGTCTGTGTCTCGGAAAACACAAAAAAAGATTTACTCAATTATGCTCCTCATCTCAATCCTGAACATGTCTTTGTTAATTTACTGGCTGCATCAGAATCCCTTTTTTATGAGTGTAACGATGTTGAGAAATTTAGCTCAATAAAAGAAAAATATAACCTTCCGGAAAAATATTTTTTAAGTGTAGGCACACTAGAGCCACGTAAAAATGTAGATTTTGTAATCCGTAATTTTATTAGGGTAATTAAAGAAAATGACATTGATGACTTAGGGTTAGTATTAGTAGGTGCAAAAGGATGGGATTATGATAAAATTTTTGATGAGTACAATAATGCTCAGGAATTAAAAGGTAAAATTATAATCACGGGAAGGGTACCGGATGAAGATCTTGCCAGTTTGTACAGCCATGCTCATTCTTTTTACTACATGTCTTTTTACGAAGGCTTTGGGTTGCCCCCTTTAGAAGCTATGCAGTGTGGAGTGGCAACGGTAACATCTAATACATCATCTTTGCCGGAAGTTGTTGGAAACGCTGGGATTATGTTAAGCCCAGATGATGATGAATCACTATCTCAAACAATGCTGAATTTATATGTAAATGAAGATTTGAGAAAAGAATATGCGAAAAAAGGATTGGAGCGCTCCAAGCTGTTTTCCTGGGAAAAAAGTGCAGATGAACTCGTTTCGATCTACCAAAAGATTAGTGATCATTGATGGCTGGTTATAACTAAATCAAAAGAATTATAATTCAATATAATAATTGCTAAATCATCCATTACTGTAAAATACTTTGCCATTTTTCTATTACTTTTTCTGAAGAGAAATTATTTCTAAAATACTCCTCAGCCTGTTTTTTCATATCCAGATAATAAGATTTATCTTGTAGCAAAGATATTATTTGATCTTTAAAAATTTCGGGGTTATCACTTACCAAGCAGCCATTTGAAGTTTTCGAAGGGAAGCCGTCAATAGCTCTTTCTGTTCCTACAATTGGAAGCCCATAAGATAATGCTTCTATTACTTTTATTTTGATACCAGTACCTTCCAGCATTGGACAAATTGCAATTTTTGATTGGTGATAGTATTCCTCTAAGCTTTCTGTAAATTCTACTAATTTAACTCCTTTTCTTTCTTCAATATGCTTGCTTATCTTACCAATTACGATAATATTGATGTTTGAGGGAAGTAAAGGATGCACATTGTCAAAGAACCATTGCATTGATTGTACATTGAAAATATTTTCAGACCCCACAAAAATTAAATCATACTTTTTATCAGGAGTATTTTTTTCGAAATGAGGAGTGAATGAAGGAGGAATATTTATTACCTTTTCCCCTAAAAATCTTTTAAAAACAAGATGCTCATCTTCGGATATAGTAATCACTTTATCAAACTTTGAAAGGTTGCTTAGTTCCTCATTGAAGCGCTTTCCGATATCTAATGATTCGTTTTTGTAAAATTCATTGAGTGTAATCCAATCATGTGTATCTATAATTTTTAAAGTGTTTTTCATAGACCCATTATCAACTAATCCCGTCCAAAATTCATAATTGATGATTATCACATCATATTTAGTCTTATTGAAAATATTTTGAAACTCTTTCTTCGCAAAATCTGTTAGCAGGTGATTATATTCATTAGGTTTTTGGTAAAATTTTGATATTTTGTGTTTCCAATAATCTAATGAAGTCTTTATTTTTGGTGGGTTTTGTTTGATCAAAAACAGATTGTCAACAATATTTTTATCAATTTCCGTTGTGTCGTTTTGCCACCTATAAATCTCAGCAGATCCTACCAAATCAATATCATAACCCATTTTTTTTAAAATAGTAAGAGTCATTTTTGCTCTGGTGGTATTTCCTGCCCAGTTTGAAAAAGGATTTTCTGGAAAAAAAAATAGAATTTTTGTCATTTATAAAGATTTGATGGCTGAATTAAATTTGTTGATAATAACATCCCATGAATAGTTTTTCAATACATAATTTGTTGCTTTATTCCCTTCTAAAACAAGCTCTTTCTGCGTTTGTTGTAAGTAAAAAACCAGAGCCTGAGAAAATTCAGTGCTTTTTGTAAAACTTTTCCCGGTTTCGCTTTTTTCAACATGCGAATATAAAACTTCACAGTTTTTATTTACAATGATAGGAATTTTCAGTAACATAGCTTCCAATGTAATTAATGAGAGGCTTTCATAGAATGAAGGCATGATGAGCGCACTTGCATTCACCAGTAAAGCATTTTTAAGCTTGTGGTCTACAAATCCTGTTAGGATAATATCATCTCCTTGGATTATTTTTTCATCAAGAGAATTTTTACCTACCAGAACTAATTTTATATCTCGGTATTCAGGATGTGTTTTTTTGAAATCTTTAAAATATTCAATCATCATGATACAGCCTTTGTCTTCAATGATTCTTCCTATATAGATAAAATATTTGCTTTGATAAAGATCTTGGGGCAAATCACTTGATGTAGCATCATAATCGTCAAACCCAATTCCTGCAATTTCTGATTTCAGCTTTTGTGCCTGCGGATAAATATTCTCCACAAAATCTTTTTCAATTTGTGTATTATATATAATAAACTTTGGTAGAGAAAACAATTGTGAATATCCATCAAGATAAAATTGAGGTTCATCATGGGCGGTTGGAATGAGAATGCTTTTTTCAGCGACTTCTCTCACCCCAATATTGGTAGGATGATATAGATAAGTAAAGAAAATAAAAGCCTTATAATCTTCTTTTTTTTCTTTTATAAAATCAATTAAATCACTGGAAAATGGCCCCTGTACTTCTAGCCATTCATTGAAATTAAAAGCTTTTTTATTGTATTTAAGTCTTTTATAAAGCAAATAAGGAAAATTGAAAAAACTTAGATTTCTGCTATAATACTTATATAGGCTGTAAACTACTTTACTGAGCTTATTAAATTTTTTCAGATCTTTCTTTAAAGTCTTAAATCTTCTTACCTTAATATTATTGATGATTTCAATTCCTGCAGGATAATGATTATCCCAGTATTGATTTTCTATTGCACAAGTTGTAATAATTTCTACATTATAAATTAAGCTTAGTTTTTCTGCAAGTAAACGTGCGTGAAGTTCTGCGCCGCCATTTATTTCTAATCCATATCTCTGTACAACTATTGCGATTTTTTTCATCTATCTTCCCTTTATTTTTTTTAATAAAGTATTCACTTGTTTTCTTACTTTATTATAAAGTCCTTTTTCTAAATAAAGTACTTTTTTTTCAAGAAGCATTTTTTCGCTCATTAATTTTACTAGATTATCTCTCACATGTGTATCGTCTCTTTCGGGTAAAATTATATTTTCAATTATATCCAATCTTTTTTTCATTTTAGCCCCAATTGCAGCTAAGGAAAAATAATTTTCAATATCTTGTTTTGCTCGTTTTCCTATCTCAATAGCATACCCTTGGTTTTCAAATACAAATTTCATCATTTCTGCAGCATGATCCGTATCAGGTTCTGACCAAAAATTGTCTTTAGGTAAGACTCCCAAATCATCTTCTTGTTTTATTATTTTATACTTAACAAGAAAAGAATTGCTAATATTCATGTAATCCAAATTTCCGGAATATCCTGTTGCTATTACTGGTTTTCCTAGAGCCATCGCTTCCGCCATAGTAAGTCCAAAACCTTCAGAACGATGTAAAGAGATATAGCAATCTGCCTTGTTCATTAAAGCCAGTAATTCTCCTCTTCTTAGCATTTCTTCTTTATAGATAATACTTTTGTTATCACCAATTTTTGCTAAAACTTTTTCTTTAGATTTTGGATGATGATTCGGAATGGAGGTTTTTAGTATAAGCTTTACTTTTTCATTGTTTTTACCAAAAGCTTTTTCGTAAGCCTCAATTAACCCTAATGTATTTTTACGTTCAATCAGACTATTATAATCGAAAACAAACAAGAAATTATAACAGTTTTCTTGCATTTCTGTTTCAAAATCCGGGATAATTTCTTCAGTCTCAATATTAATAGGATGTGGTATATTTATTACAGGAACTGTAGATTTTAAAGAAATAGAATCTAAACAATATTTGGAACATGTCCAGATTTCATCATAATATTTAAAATATTCTGTATAAACGTCTGGAAACTCCTCTAATTCCCATGCCCAATAACCAATATTATATTTATCTTTAAAAAATTCAGAAGATTTTTCTTGTAAAAAACTTCCAATCGTATCCATATTGACATGAATAATATTTACAGGATAATTATTGATATTATCATCATAGCTTACCGAGGTGTCATTCAACCTATGGCGAAGATTCATGTTGAAATTAATTGGTTTTGCAGGTATATTAACCGTTTTCAAAGCTTTTAGATTATTTCTAATTGCTTCTCCGAAACCAATTTCAGCATTGAAAAACCCAGACATATTAACTCCGAAAATTTCTTTATTCTCTTTCATATTATACTATTGCAAAAATTTCTTTTAATTTCTTTTCAAATAAGATCTCCTCGTTTAAAACAATTTTTGTATACTCCTCAAAGTTAGAAATATGTTTAGGATAATTCTCTAAAACATCTTTTATTTTTGCAATAATTTCAGAAATTTTATCTTCACTAAAATTGAATTTGTATTCATCGGGAATCATCAGATCTTCATAAAAAGCAGAAGATCCGTTTCTTCCGGAAATAATACAGCAATTCTGAGATACTGATTCTCTCAACATTTTATCTCTTCCCGGATTTTCACCAAAATCAACATATAATAGTGATTTTGCCATCAAATCTTTAATTTGATCTGCATTCATATTTTGTACAGGAATCCATTGTAAATCAGGGGATTTTTTGATTAATGCAGCAACTTCTTTTTTTCCTTTTCTAGGATTGTATAAAATAGTTTTGTTGGAAATATCTTTTTCGATTCGAGTTGTATTTTTTAAAAAGCTAGGATTAATATAATCACAAACAAAATCTATTTGATCAGCAGGAATTCCATGATCTTTTAGGTAAATTGAAGACCTGTAAGACTGAGCCCATTGATATACTTTTGGCAAATGTTCAAAATGATATTCTTTATCGTTTTGCTTATAAAATAATTTGCTAAAGAAACTTTGTCTTCGTATCCTATGATCCATTAAGATTTTATAAAAATCTACACTTAACCACCAAATTACTTTTTGACTCTCATTATATTTTTTCACTAAGAAAGTCATGGATTCCGGAATAATCAGAATATTTTCAGGCCTATCTTCTACAATTTCAATTTCTTTTGTAGTATAAACATTATAATTGACAGGTTTTGCATTTTTTCTCTGAGGAATATAATGCATAAAAACATTTTTAATTCCTAAGTGAAATAGCTTGTCAGCAAGTTGGTGCAATGCTTCGGGACCTCCTGTAACACTATTTGGAGGACAAAATATGATGATTTTAGATTGATCTGTATATGTAAGCATGATTTTTAGTTCACGATATATTTAAGATAATTGAAAAACTCTCTTTACCCAACTATCCAGAGTGTATCGTGCATAGATTTCCTCCGGAATTTTTTCATAAGGCGTTTCAAAGAAAGATTTGTCAAGATTACTAATATTTTTGTTTAAAATCAAAATATTATTGGGATTGTAAAAATCATAGGTTTTAATGGCTTCATTATCAGTAATGATTTTCTTCTCCAGAGACATGGCTTCAAATACCCTGAAACTAAGCCCATATTGGCCTTCACGCATAAGATCCAATAAAACCCTTGAATTTTTATAGTATTTAGGAAGGTCATTATGAGGAATCTTTTTGATGCTGAAAATCAGAAAAAGATTTTTAGGCACCGTTATGAACATATTTGTCAGCTGATGTTTCCAGGATTTTTTACCAATAATCATAATCTGGAATTTGAGTCCCTGTTCAATCAGTTTTTTGGCCAGTAATTTAATCAGCGAAACCCTTCTGTTATCATATGATGTAATATAGAAAAGATCCATTTCCGGATGCTGGTTTTCTTTTACGCAGTGAGGCAGATAAATGTAATTCGTTAATTTTTCAAATCCGTGCTTTTTGACATCTATGTGATCAAAGGAAAATACTTTGTCAAAAAGGTACAGTTTATCTTCTACAGGAACCCTTTCAAGATTGTCATAAAGATAAGTAACCAGACGGTCTGTATATTTCCGGATTTTTTTTAGAGTAGAAAGATCAAATGTATCTGGATTCATCACCAGTATCTGATCCTGATGTCCTAGTTTTTCCAGGGAATCAAGAACATACTTTTGTCTTTTTTCAGTCTTAAGATTTTTATTTAAAAAAGTTTTGCTTAAAGCATTTACAGCTCTTTCATTGAAGTTGGAATGAGTAACGGTACTGATCTTTATATGATGAGCATCAATACCTCTTTTGCATAATGTTTCAACAATATACTTATCATAATCCCAAAAATCATAACTAATGATACAAATCTTCATTCAACTAATTTTGCTCTTTTTTTAATGATTCATAGGTCTCAAAAACGCTTAAAGATTGTAGGTAAGATAATTGATACCCTTCTTTTCCGTCTAAAATCCCCAGTTTCATTATGTAGGCTTTAAAGAATTTAAAAGCTGTTTTAAGATATTGAACTAAAACACTGTACTTTTTCCCTTTTGCAGCCAGTTCTTTCCCCTTTAAAACTCCGTAATGAATCATCTTTTCTCTATATGATTCATAGTCTGAAACGGAGTAATGTAGTAATTTATTTTTTAAGATCCCAATGCTTCCGTCTACTTCCAGAGTTTCATGTACTTTTTTATCAGCCATGTATCTGGCCTTTGATTTTCTGAACAGTCTGAAGTTTTTATCAGATTGTGTTCCTGAAAAGTGAATTGGTTTCTGGGCAAAAAAGAACTTCCTGTAAAAATAGTAGGCATCTTTTTGCCTTGGTTTATTCAGCTCATCAATGATTTCCTGTTTCAGAGCCGGAGTAATTCTTTCATCACCATCCAAAAATAAAACCCAGTCATTTTTTGCAGCATCCAGAGCCAAATTTCTTTGCTTTGTAAAATCTTCAAATTTATTCTGAATCACCTTTACATTAGGGAATTCTTTTGCAATTTCTACAGTTTTATCTGTACTAAAAGAGTCTACTACTATTATTTCATCACAGAAATCAAAAGACTCCAGTACTTCCTGTATGTTTTTTTCTTCGTTATATGTTATGATTAAACCACTTATATTCATCACAACGGGTTATTAGATAAGGAAGTACGTAAAACGCCTCCTTAAAATTGTTTTTTAAAATAGTTTTAATCTGCCAAAGATAAGTTTTAATTTGAACTTTATTATCGAATCTTTGCCTTTTATATCAACTCTGCATAGT
Organism: Chryseobacterium sp. IT-36CA2; assembly: GCF_949767875.1. NCBI lineage: Bacteria > Pseudomonadati > Bacteroidota > Flavobacteriia > Flavobacteriales > Weeksellaceae > Chryseobacterium > Chryseobacterium sp. IT-36CA2. The sequence goes on from NZ_CATKPG010000011.1 coordinate 92,335, forward strand.
TCGTATGGATGCTGGGTTGGATAGTAATTAACTCTATTTCCAATTCTTACTGCAAAATCAATTCCTATTTTTTTTAAAATAGAAAAAAATGCAGTTTTTTCCTCTTCTTTATTCGGGTATTTACCATATGGATATGCTAAAACCTTTGAATATGCTATGCTATGGGCATCGAGAATTTGCATATTCTTTTCTAGATCTTTTTCTATAAGATCAAAAGATCTGTTTTTGAGGTTTTCATGGGTATGAGTGTGAAGAGCAATCTCAAAATATTTTTTATCCAGATTTCGGATCTCATCAAAAGTCATCATAGGGTAATTTTTATACCCATTTTCTATGAATCCTGTTGGAATAAAAATGGTAGCCTTCAGATTGTATTTCTTCAATAGAGAAGGCAGATATTCAAGATTATTTTTATATCCGTCATCAAAGGTAATGATAATATTTTTTTTCGTTGAAATATGAAGTTCTGAAAAAAAATGGGAGGTGTATTTCTTGCGGTTTAGATATGAAAACTGTTGTTCAATGTTTTTTAAACTGACGGTAAGATCTTCATGACTTTCCTTTTCAACCTGATGGTACATAAGAATGACCAATCTGTTGTGCGGAAAAGCAAAGAGATACAGACGGAAATAGACGACGATAAATACCGAAAGTAAAACAGAAGTAATATACAGAATCATACTACTTTACTGTATTTTGTTCACTTTCATACAACTTTATTTTTTCACGTAATTTAATGTATTTCAAAAAAGTGTAATAAGACATCGTTTTGGCAATATAAAATCCAGGAAATCCATCCAAAAAGCCTCGTTTGAAAATAAATACTTTGATAAATTCAAAGATAGGACTTACAATGATTTTGAATCTATTGATTCTTTTTCCTCTTTCAAACATTTTTTCCGCCATCATATCAGAATATTTATTGATTTTTGTGACGTGATGATGAATACTTTTGTAAGTGTAATGATTTAGCTTTCCTTCTATAAGTCCGGATTTCTGATCGGTAATCAAAAATTCGTGTACCTTATCATCAGAATATCGGGCGTATTTCTTTCTGAAAAGCCTGTCACGGTATACATTTCCCCATCCTCCGTATTTGATCAGGTGCATCCCAAGATGGTTATTGAATTTGGCCATATAAACATTGAATTCCGTGCTTTCTGAAGAAACGATCTTTTTTATGGATTTTTTCATTTCTTCATCAGGAACCTCATCAGCATCCAGAAACAGAACCCATTCATGAGAGCATAAATTAAGGGCATGGTTTTTTTGTTCACCATACCCATTAAATTTTTTCTCAAAGAATTTTACCTGAGGATATTTCTGAGTGCAAATCTCTTTGGTTTTATCTGTAGAAAAGCTATCAACAATAATAACTTCATCTGCTGTATCTGCAAGAGAATTTAAAAGTCTTACGATATTCTCTTCTTCATTATAAGTGATGATTGCAAGGGAAATTGGCATTTATATTTAAAATTCTAATATGGTTTTCTCAATAATTCTGACGCAATCCAACAATTGCTCTTCAGTAATTATCAAAGGTGGTGCCAACCTGATAATGTTACCATGAGTAGGTTTTGCAAGTAATCCGTTTTCTTTTAGTTGTAAGCAAAGATTCCATGCAGTGGAACTGTCAGGGGTATCATTGATCAGAATAGCATTTAAAAGTCCTTTTCCTCTTACTTTGGTAATAAGGTCAGTCTTTTCGATTAACTTGTCAATTTCAGCTCTAAAAAGCTGTCCCAATTCTTCAGCTCTTTCAGATAGCTTTTCGTCTGCTACCACATCCAATGCAGCTATAGCTACTGCGCAAGCAATCGGATTTCCTCCGAATGTAGAACCGTGCTGCCCGGGCTTAATGACATTCATGATGTTATCATTTGCTAAAACAGCTGATACAGGGTACATTCCTCCTGAAAGTGCTTTTCCTAAAATTAGGATATCCGGCTGTACATCTTCATGATGACAAGCGATTAGTTTTCCTGTTCTTGCGATACCGGTTTGAACTTCATCTGCAATAAAAAGAACATTGAATTTTTTACATAGTTCAGAAGCATTTTTAAGGAAGTTTTCATCCGGAACATATACTCCTGCTTCTCCCTGAATAGGTTCTACAAGGAATGCTGCAATATTTTCCGCTTCTCTGCTAAGAACTTCTTCCAGGGCTGCAATATCGTTGTAAGGAATTTTGATAAATCCTGGTGTAAAAGGGCCATAATTTTGGTTAGCATCAGGATCATTAGAGAAAGAAACGATAGTTGTTGTTCTTCCATGGAAGTTATTTTCGCAGACGATTATTTTTGCTGCGTTTTCCGAAATTCCTTTTACTTCATAGCTCCATTTTCTGGCAAGTTTTACTGCTGTTTCCACAGCTTCAGCTCCGGAGTTCATGGGTAAAACTTTATCAAACCCGAAGAGAGTAGTTATTTTCTGTTCGTATTCTCCTAATTTAGAATTGTAGAATGCTCTTGAAGTTAAAGCCAGTTTTTTTGCCTGCTCTACCAATGCATTTACAATTTTAGGGTGAGAATGCCCCTGATTCACTGCAGAATATGCTGAAAGAAAGTCATAATATCTTTTGCCCTCTACATCCCAAACGAAGACCCCTTCTCCACGATCCAGAACTACTGGAAGGGGGTGATAATTATGTGCTCCGTGTTTGTCTTCAAGGTCAATAAAATACTGTGAGTTTTTTGTTTGTTCTGCTGTTGACATATATTTTGGTTTTCAACAAAATTACACAATATTAATGATATGGATGAACAAATGCGCAGTATGGTTTTGGGATATAATTGGAGTAGATTTTGGGTGTAATAATGTCGTATTAGAAAATATTTTCTTTGTTGACAGATAGTTTTTAGGTATTATATCTTTCTTATTGCAGGTTTTTTATTTTCTGCTTCTTGATTAATTTTTATTAATGAAAGTTCCAGTTATCTTTATAATATTTAGTTTGAGCAGATTCTGTATTAGTGATCAAAAATAAAAACTGCCTCAAAAAGAGGCAGTTCCATAGTATATTTTTAAATAATCTTAGTGATTATCATATTTTCTATCCATTACAAAATCCTCCATGAATTTTGTAGTATAGTTTCCTGCAAGATAATCTTCATTATCCATCAGTTGTCTGTGGAAAGGAATGGTAGTTTTTACTCCTTCAATATAGAATTCCTCAAGGGCACGTCTCATTTTAGCAATAGCTTCTTCACGGGTCTGAGCCGTAGTGATAAGCTTAGCAATCATAGAGTCGTAGTTAGAAGGAATAGAATATCCGGAATAAACGTGAGTATCTACTCTGATTCCGTGTCCGCCAGGGATGTTTAATCCTGTGATTTTTCCCGGAGATGGTCTAAAGTCTGCGTAAGGATCTTCTGCGTTGATTCTACACTCGATGGAGTGTAATTTCGGGTAATAGTTGATTCCTGAGATAGGAGTTCCTGCAGCAAGAAGAATTTGTTCTCTGATCAGGTCATAATCAATTACCTGCTCAGTAATAGGGTGCTCTACCTGGATTCTTGTATTCATCTCCATGAAATAGAAATTTCTGTGTTTGTCTACAAGGAATTCGATAGTTCCTACCCCTTCATATCCAATGAATTCAGCAGCTTTTACAGCAGCGTCACCCATTTTCTCGCGAAGTTCATCTGTCATGAAAGGAGAAGGAGTTTCTTCAGTCAATTTCTGATTTCTTCTCTGTACAGAACAGTCTCTTTCAGAAAGGTGGCATGCTTTACCGAATTGGTCACCAGCAACCTGAATTTCGATGTGTCTAGGCTCTTCAATCAGTTTTTCCATATACATTCCTCCGTTTCCAAAGGCAGCTACAGCTTCCTGAATTGCAGATTCCCAGTGATCTTTAAGGTCTTCAGCTTTCCAAACAGCTCTCATCCCTTTTCCACCACCACCGGCAGTAGCTTTGATCATTACAGGATATCCTGTTTCTTCAGCTACTTTCACAGCATGTTCGTAAGATTCAATCAAACCGTCAGAACCTGGTACACATGGTACACCTGCAGCTTTCATGGTAGCTTTAGCGTTGGCTTTATCTCCCATTTTTTCGATCTGTTCAGGAGAAGCACCAATAAATTTGATACCGTTCTTTTCGCAGATTCTTGAGAAGTTAGCATTTTCAGATAAGAATCCGTAACCTGGGTGAATAGCATCTGCATTGGTAATTTCTGCAGCCGCAATAATGTTAGGGATTTTAAGATATGAGTCTTTACTCATTGCAGGGCCAATACATACCGCTTCATCAGCAAATCTTACGTGAAGACTGTCTTTATCAGCAGTAGAGTATACTGCAACGGTTTTGATCCCCATTTCTTTACAAGTACGTAAAATACGCATTGCAATTTCGCCACGATTGGCTATTAATATTTTTTTGAACATCTTCTTCAATTTGAAAATTAGATAATTTGAAAATTAGATAATGTTATTTTAATGTAGAATTTAATCTAACATCTAATGTCTAACATCTAACTTCTAAATTAAGATGGATCTACTAAGAATAAAGGTTGGTCATACTCTACAGGAGTAGCATCGTCAACTAGGATTTTAACAATTTTTCCGCTGATTTCAGATTCAATCTGGTTGAATAATTTCATCGCTTCAATAACGCAAACTACTTTACCAACAGAAACTTCGTCACCTACATTTACAAATACATCTTTATCAGGAGATGGCTTTCTATAGAAAGTACCGATCATTGGAGACTTGATCGTTACATATTTACTGTCATCAGATGCAGCTTCAGCTTTCTCAGCAGCAGGAGCAGCAGGAGTTGCAACAGGTGCCGGAGCAGCTACTGCTTGAGGTGCAGTGTGGTATACTGCAGGTTGTGCATAAACAGCATCGCTTCCAGCTAATGGAGTTTTAATAGTGATTTCGAAATCTTTAGTTTTGTACTTCACTTCTGAAACTTCAGCTTTAGATACAAACTTGATAAGATTTTGTATGTCTTTAATGTCCATAAATTTGATATTTGATTTTGGTTCAAAGATACCAAAAAAACGTAAAAAACAACAAAAAACCGCCGAATTTTATCAAAATTGGGCGGTTTTTGTATTAAAATGAGGCTTTTTCAGTGAAAAGCGTCTCTTAGTTTTCTTCAGTAGCAGCTACTTCTTTTTCCAATACTACTTTACCTCTGTAGTAAAGTTTTCCTTCATGCCAGTGAGCTCTGTGGTATAGGTGAAGCTCTCCTGTTGTTGCATCTTTAGCTAATTGAGGAACTACAGCTTTGTAGTGAGTTCTTCTTTTATCTCTTCTTGTGGACGATTGTCTTCTCTTTGGATGTGCCATTTTCTAATAACTTTTTTAATTGATGAGCGATGAGATTCATCATCTCATCATATTTAAATTATTCTATTTAATTATTGTCTTTTAACTTTCTTAAAGCATCCCATCGGGGATCACTTTCATGTTCTTCCTCCTCATTTTCTTCAATATCTTTTGGGCTGAACTGGTCAAGAATTTTAAGATCTTCATCATTGACGTTCGGTGAGATTTTTTTCATCGGGATAGAAAGCATTACATTTTCATAAATCAAATGTGCTACATTGAAAGCATGCTCTGTGGTAGGAATAGTAATGACATCTTCATTGCTGTCATCATATTCTTCCCCGAAATTCACCAAAATCTTGATTTCATTCTCAATAGGATAGTCGAAATCTTCATTTGTGATGTCACAAACCAACTCTACCAATCCTTTAATTTTAATCTCAAATTCTAAAAAAGTAGTATGCTTATCCAGGGATACGTGTACTTCTATTCTAGGATTTGTAAATTCCTGTTCAGTGTCAAATAATTGAAAGAACGTATTATCTATCTCAAACCTGAACTCGTGTTTTCCGTTTTTTAGTCCGGAAAAGCTTACGTCATAGTTTCTTAACTTGTCCATAAAATGAGTGTGCAAAAATATGCATTTTTTTTATAATAACAAATAAAATCTGAAACAAATTAATTTAAAATTTGTTTTAAAGATTTATGCTTCAGTTTCCTCCGGTAGATCTTCATCTATTCCGTTGTCTACAACCATTTTTCTTGGCTGAAGGCGGTCGTTCATCAGTTCGCTGTATTCGCTTCTGTTCTTGAAAACTTTGATGGCTGTGAAGATCGCTTCTGTAAAACTCTGTTCATCCGCCACATTTTTTCCTGCAATATCATAAGCAACTCCATGATCCGGAGATGTTCTGATAAAAGGAAGTCCTGCCGTATAATTTACTCCTTCTTCATACGCAAGCGTTTTGAAAGGTGCCAGTCCCTGGTCATGGTACATCGCTAGAACAGCATCGAAATTTTTGTATTTACTAGGCTGGAAGAAGCTGTCTGCCGGGAAAGGACCGAATGCCAGTATTCCGTTATCAGAAAGTTCTTTGATTGCCGGGCTGATGATTTCAATTTCTTCATTTCCGATGACCCCGCCATCTCCTGCGTGAGGATTTAACCCCAACACTGCAATTTTAGGTTTTTGAATACAGAAATCTTCTATCAATGTCTGGTTTAATACTCTGATCTGTTTCTTTATTTTTTCCTTGGAAATATTTTCAGCAATCTGTGCAATAGGGATATGATGCGTAGAAACGGCTACTTTAAGATCTTCAGTAACAAGGAACATCAGTCCCTTTTTGTTGAATTTCTCTTCAAAATAGCCTGTATGTCCTGCATGCTTAAAGCCCATTTTTACCATTTCATCTTTGTTGATAGGAGCTGTTACCAGAACGTCAATATCTCCTTTCATCAAAGCTTCAGTAGCTGCCTCCAGGGAGTCTATCGCCATTTTCGTGGATTCTTCTGTAGGAACTCCCAACTCTACATTTACGTTTTCTTTAGTAAGGTTCACCATATTAAGCTTTCCTGCCTGAGCCTGCGAAGCTTCGTTAACATAGTTGAAATTAAGATTCAGCTTGAAAATATTTTTCTGATAAGTGAACAATTTTCCCGAACCAAAAATTACAGGAGTGAAAAAATCCGTAATAGTTTTGTCTTTCAGAGATTTCATAATGATCTCCGGGCCGATGCCATTGAAATCACCGATTGAAATTCCTACTCGTACTTTATGGTTTTTTGGGCTCATTTTGATTATCTTTGAAGATTATAATTTACAAATTTAGCAAAAAATAATATGTTCACAGGAATTATTGAAGCAGTTGGTGTTATTGAGAAGATTGAAGAAAAAGGAAGCAATATAGATTTTACCCTGACTTGCCCTTTTACAAACGAGCTTAAAATTGATCAGAGCCTTGCTCATAACGGTTGCTGCCTTACGGTTGTTGAAATAAAAGACAATCAATATGTGGTAACTGCGATCAACGAAACTCTTGAAAAAACCAACCTTGGAAAATGGGAATTGGGTACTGTTGTGAATCTTGAGCGATGCATGAAGATGGATGGAAGACTGGATGGTCATATCGTTCAGGGGCATGTTGATAAAACCGGTGAAGTAGTGGGAATTGAAAATAAAGACGGAAGCTATTTTATTACCATGAAATATGATAATGACGGAAGTTTTGTGACAGTGCCACGGGGTTCAATCACAGTAAACGGGATCAGTCTTACAGTGGCAAAAAGTGAAGACGCGCAGTTCTCTGTAGCCATTATTCCTTATACATGGGAATTTACCAATATGAAACATTTGAAAATTGGAGACAAAGTAAACCTGGAATTTGATATCATTGGTAAGTATATTGCTAGGTTAATTAAAAAGTAGAATGTCAATTAATAAGTATAAAGGATATAGCTTAAGGAACCGGGTCTTTTTTGGTTTCCTGCTGGTATGTTTTTTAAGTGTTGTAGCTACTTCACTTGTGCCGTACTTTGTGTTAAGGAATAATTCCATGCAGCAAAGTAATATTGACATGCAGGAGAAAACCAATGCTGTCATGCGGTATCTGGATTATGCAGTTAGCCAGACTCTTGTAGAAACGAAAGATCTTCCGAATGTTTTAGGCAATAAAATCTTTGAAATAGCAGATATCAACCAACATGATATTGTTATTTATGATCTGAAAGGTAATTATCTGCTCTCCAATAAAGACGAAGCTCTGGTTGAGCAGAAAACAATTCCCTTGGAGATTGTTAATAGAATTCTGGCTACTGATGCAAGAGTAGATATGGTCAGATATGATACTGCTAAAGATGCTAAGCTTACTTCTTCCTATCTTTTGTTGAAAAATAATGAGCTGGAGCCAGTAGGGATTGTTTATATTCCTTTATATCATAATGAATCTGCTTATCTGGATGTCCTTCACCAGTATGTAAAATATATTCTTTTAGTTGATATTTTCCTTATTCTGTTTAGTGTATGGATCAGCTGGGTGACTTCTAACAGTCTGGCGAAGACTATTACGAAATTCTCTGATATGATTACCCGTATTACATTGTTTGAAAATGAAATGCGTCCTATCAGATATTATAAAAATGATGAGCTTAATGCTTTAGCAAGAGCTTATAACAGAATGATTCTACAGATTCAGGATCAGAAAGAGAGGCTTAGGTTTAAGGCATCTGAAGAAGCCTGGAGAGAAATGGCGAAACAAGTTGCACATGAGGTGAAGAACCCACTGACTCCTATGAAGCTGACGATTCAGAATTTTGAAAGAAAATTTGATCCGGAAGATCCGAATATCAAAGAAAGAGTAAAACAGATGAGTAAAACTATCGTTGATCAAATTGACCTGATTGCAACGGTAGCTTCAGCTTTCTCGGAATTTGCGAAACTTCCTGAAAAAAATAATGAAGTAATCAATCTGAATACAGAAGTTGAAGATATTCTCCGTGTATTCAATGATGACAGTATCTTTATGCATGCTAATAAGAATAATATTATGATCAATATGGATAGAATTTATCTTTCCAGGATTATAACTAATCTTGTTACCAATGCAAAACAGGCAGAAAGTGATGAAAGGAAACTGATCATCAACGTAGATGTTGAACAGCATCAGAGAAGAGTGATTATTTCTGTTCAGGACAACGGAGTCGGAATTCCTGAAAATATGTACGAAAGAATTTTTGAACCGAATTTCACTTCTAAAAGCAGTGGAATGGGGCTTGGTCTGTCCATGGTGAGAAAGATGATTGAGGATTATAAAGGAGAGATCTCTGTAAAATCAGAAGTAGGGAAGGGATCCACATTCATAATTACGCTGCCTACCAATTTATAGTGAAGCCTTTTACATTTAAGCAATTTCAAATTCAGCAGTCTAAAGACGTCTTTCGTGTAGGAACAGACGGTGTTCTGCTTGGTGCTTTAGCTGATGTTGAACACGCTTCCAATGTTTTGGAAGTGGGTACGGGCACGGGATTGATTTCCTTAATGCTGGCACAAAGAAATACAAAGGCTCATTTTTTAGGACTGGATATTAATGGAGAAGCTTCTGTGCTCACCCAGCTTAATTTCAAAAATTCTCCTTTTCAAGCAAGGCTTAAAAATGCTTTTCAGGATTTTAAAACTTTCGAAACAGAAGAGCGTTTTGACTTGATTGTTTCCAATCCTCCTTACTTTGAAGAATCAGGATCAGAGAAGGATAAGGTGGCCCGCCAGACTGTGGAATTAAACTTTATGCAGCTAATATCCAAAGTATCACAACTTTTATCGGAAGATGGGATTTTTTCAGTCATTATTCCTGTTGAGGCAGGAGGTATTTTTATTTCAATAGGAACAGAAAATAATCTGTTTCTAAATCGAAGAGTCAATATCAAAGGAATTGAAAATTCAAAGACTAAAAGATTAGTTCTGGAGTTTTCCTCAAAAGAAAAAGAAATCAAAGAATCTGATTTTATTATAGAAAAAAGCCCGAGACAATACTCGGACCAATATCTTGAACTCACTAAAGAGTTTCATGTTTTTAAATAGAGAAGTTAGAAATTAGATTTTAAAAGCAGTTGCTTTCTCAATTTCTGATATTTAACTTTTATTCGAATAACTCAGATGTATCCAATACAGAAACTTTTCCGTCTTCACATCTGATGGCTTCACCAGGGAAGTTTTGAATCATATGATAATCGTGTGTTGCCATTACTACGGCAGCGCCATTTTCAAGGGCAACCTGCTTTAATAGCGTCATAATTTCGTTGGAAGTTTCAGGGTCAAGGTTTCCTGTAGGCTCATCTGCTAAGATAAGATCTGGGTGGTTAAGAAGGGCTCTTGCAATGGCAATACGCTGTTGTTCTCCTCCGGAAAGTTCGTGAGGCATTTTGTGCTTTTTGCTCTTCATGTTCACACTTCCCAAAACCTCGTTGATGCGGTCTTCCATTTTTACTTTATCGCTCCATCCTGTTGCTTCAAGAACGAATTTTAAGTTTTTCTCAACTGTTCTGTCTGAAAGTAACTGGAAATCCTGGAATACAATTCCTAGTTTTCTTCTTAAGTTTGGAATATCAGACGGTTTTAATTTTGCCAGATCAAATCCTACCACAGCTCCATGTCCTGATGCTAATGGAATGTGTCCGTAAAGTGTTTTCAGAAGTGAGCTTTTTCCGGAACCTGTTTTCCCGATAAGGTAGCAGAATCTACCTTTTTTAATGTTAAGATTCACATCAGAAAGTACAGTAAAGTTTTTTTGCGCAATCTTTGCACTTTGTAAACTTATAATATTGTCTCCGGCGATATTGGTATGTGGCATAATTTAATTTTAAAGACTGTTTCTAACAAAAATATTTCAACTTTTAAAAATAGAAAAAAGATGTTGATCTAGCCTAAATTTTAGTAAATTTTAACAACAAAAAATGCCTGAAAAGAGACTTCTCAAGCATGTTTTGTATATGATAATAAAAAGATTATCTCTTAGCGCGTGATGCACTTACAGTTAAACTCTTTCTGCCTTTAGCTCTTCTCGCAGCCAAAACTCTTCTTCCATTTGGCGTAGACATTCTTTCTCTGAAACCGTGTTTGTTTCTCTTTTTTCTTTCTGATGGCTGGAATGTTCTTTTACTCATTACTATATGTTTAAATCGTAATTAATCTATTAATTTTCAGGTTGCAAAGATATATAAATTTTTATAAGTTACAAACTTTATATATCTTTTTTTAAAATTAAATGGAATGTTTTTCGGCCGGATATTTACAAACCCTTATAGGAAAACCATTTTCCGGTGCAAAAATAATATTTAAATGATTTATATAAAAGCTCTATCTTTGAAAACTTTAATTTTAACGAAAAAAAAACACCGGATGTTTACACCAGCAGAACTTTTAGATATCAATACATTACTTACTCAAGATAGCAAAATCGTTATCCTTACCCATTATAATCCGGATGGAGATGCTATTGGTTCAAGCTTGGGATTGAAACATTATCTGAAAGCAAAAGGAATTCATGCAGAGGTGATCGTACCCAATGATTTTCCAAAATTTCTGAAATGGATGCCGGAGGCTAAAAAAGTTATTATTGCTGAATATAAAAGAAAGCTGGCTTCTGATATGATTGCTGGTGCAGATGTTATTTTCTGCCTGGATTTTAATTCTCCATCAAGAATCGGATTATTAGGTGATTGGTTGGTAAAAGCTCCGGGAAAGAAAATTCTTATCGATCACCACCAACAGCCGGAAAAATTTGATTTCGTTTATTCCGATACGGTAATCCCTGCCACTTCACAGATGATCTATCATTTTATTGAAGCAATGAATGATGAAAAACTGGTGAATCAGGATATGTCGGAATGTCTTTATACCGGAATTATGACCGATACAGGTGGTTTCCGTTTTCGTTCTACCAGTGCCACTACACACAGAATTATTGCTAATCTTATTGAACATGGTGCAGATCCTGCCATGATCACATCCAATACATGGGATACCAATACTGTTTCCCGTCTGCATTTGCTTGCTTTGGTTCTGGGAAGAATAGAAGTTGTAAATGACGGAACAGTAGCCGTTCTAAGTCTTACAAGAAACGAACTGAAAGAATTTGGCTTCCAGAAAGGAGATACTGAAGGTTTTGTCAATTATGGGTTGAGTATTGCCGGAGTGAAAATGTCTGCATTTTTCATGGAAGATCTGTATGAAGACTTCGTTAAAATTTCTTTCAGAAGTAAAGATGATGTGGATGTGAATCAATTCTCAAGAAAATATTTCAACGGTGGTGGGCACATTAACGCAGCCGGAGGAAAATCTTTAGATTCTTTAGCCGGAACTATTATCAATTTTAAAGAGAAAGTAAAAGAGGAAGGTTTGTAGGAGCTGAGTGGAGGACTATAAATTTTCCATATCTCAAATTCCTAAACACTTTTACGAAATCCTTTTTCTTCAAGTTCCTGGCAGGTATAATCGTATACCTGTTGAAACATTTCATCTATATATCTTTTGTTAAAAAGACTGTATTTAGTCATTTTGGGTGGATCTAAGAATATATTACAGAATTTCGCTTTTGAATACACGGATTTTGCGATGGCTAAGTGGAGAATCCGGTCGAATTCTTTCATCAGACTCATTTTGTTTAATTGATCATAGCTGATCGAGTTCACATGGGAGGCAATAAGAAAATTACATTTATCCATGATCGGTTCAATAGGAAGGTTATCCAGAACACCACCATCCACATAGATTTTCTCCCCCATCCTTACCGGAGGGAGAATGAAAGGTACGCTGGAAGAAGCCAGTAATGGCCCGAAAAGTTCTCCTTCAGAGAAGAAGTCTACAATGCCATGAGTCATCTCTGTTGCAGCAACGTACACAGGGATTTCCAAAATATTGAAATTGTCTTCCGGTAAATAATCTTTGAGCAATTTTAAAATAAAGTTGGAGCTAAAAATGCCATTTTTTGATAATTTTAAAGATGATCTTGAGAAAAATGAGGTCTGTCTTACAATTTCCATCATTTCATCCGGCGTTTTGCCAAAAGAATAAAAAGCACCAATAATAGATCCAGCACTGGTTCCGGAGATAATTTGCGGTTTCAGATTGTATTCTTCTAAAGCTTTCAGTACGGCAATATGAGCAATCCCACGCATTCCTCCGCCTGAAAGTGTAAGTCCGATAACCCGTGGTGCCGGTGGTTTCTTTTTTTTGAATGAAAATAAAGCCATTACGAAAATTATCCTCTACTAATATACAGGATTTTTTTGTTAAACACGACTTTAATCTGTTATGAAAACGATGTTATAAAACCAGTTTTTTAGGAAGGTTGTGAAGAAGTTCCGTGTTGATGATTTCAGCACAAATGCCAGGTTTTTCCCAATGGCCATTATGTCCGCAGTCCAGAATATAAGATTTGATATTTGTTCTGTCCGGAAGATGTTTTATCATCATATCGGTTTTTACAGTATTGTCATGTTTGCCGGCCAATACTAAGATTTTTGCTTCCAAGTTTTCCAGGATGTGTTTTTTATCAGTTCTTTCTACCATTCCTTTCACACAGGCTAGCGCACCCAGATTGTTGGTGGAAAGTGCCGTTTCAAGAGCGGTTTCTATTTTGCCTTCAAGGATATCCCTTTCATTGGGATTGAATAAATTGGGAATGCCAACTCTTGCATAATGGGCAAAAGCATCTTTTATGATTTTGTAGCTCTTGATTCGCTGCTGTTTTTTCTCCTCATCATCCGGAAAATAGGTAGAGAAAAATAAAGTAAGGCTTTTTAAAGAGTTGGGATATTTTTCAGCAAAAGCAAGGGAAGCATATCCTCCCATAGAATGGCCCAGAAGGTGAACTTTTTCTAAATGCTGATGATCTAAGACTTTTTTTACTTCCTCAGCCATCAGTTCCATGGTGTGAACATCTGCAAGAATTTCGGACTGCCCATGACCTGGAAGGTCAATTTTGAGCAATGAAAAATCTTTGGAAAGATGAGGTTCCATATCACTCCATATAGATAGATTTTCCATAAACCCATGAAGAAGTACCAAAGTTTCTTTTCCGTTTCCTTTTCTTTCAAAGTTTAGCATGATTCCAAAATTATAGAAGGTTAAAAATAGTGCAGTCAGTTATGTATTGCAAATCCGTTTCTCCTTTCAAATGTAAACAAAAAAGAGCATTTTTAAAATGCTCTTCGTTTTTTATTGAGTTAATTCCTTATAAACCTTTGTTTCCCAAGGTTTGATGTCTGTTACCCCATATCTTTCCTTTTTAGATATAGCAAGGTTGTCCAGCATGTCTACAAAATTTTTGTAATTGGCGTCGTCGGTTGGTTTTACAATAACTGTGAATTTTTCCTGAGCCGGAGCTTTTTGATAAGCTTCAGCAATGATCTTTGAGATTTTTATTCCACTGAAATCCGTTTCTCTGAGGTTTCCTGTATTCAGATCTTTCTGATTGCTCTGATGATAGAATACACGGTTGTCTTTTCCAAGAATAAAGGTAATCTGATTTTGATCTCCGATTACAGGAATATTTGTTGGATGGGGATTAGGATCTTTTGCTGGTAACCCCAGATCCATTACGTTAGGTTTTGTAAAATTAGTGGTGAACATAAAGAATGTGATGAGTAAGAATCCCAGATCTACCATTGGAGTCATGTCTACTCTGATCATTTTTTTCTTTTGTTTGCCGCCTTGTTTCTCTTGTGCGATTACTTCTGCCATGATTAAATTTTTTTAAATGTTAAACGGTGTTTGTTGAAAAATTCTTACAAAACGCATGCCTTGTTTACGGTATAATCAATAGATTCATGAATCTATTGATTGTTTTTATAATTAATTTTAAATATTCACGCTTCTTTTAATCTGTTTTTAAAAAAAATATATAATTATGACATTATTGGTTTGTGGAGTGTTGAGTTTTCAGGATCATCTTTGTCTGAGAATCTGCACAAAAAAACTCACACCAAAAAGTGTGAGTTTTTAAACGATATATAAATAATTTATTTGTTCTTTTTGTAGAAATTAACGCCGCATTCAAGGAATTTTTTGAAATCCTCTTTTGGCATATATCCTGAAACAGGCGTATTGATCACTTTTCCGTCCGGAGTTATTAAAACATAGTGAGGTTGAGAGTTATTATTAAAATTAACCTGTTGGAATAAACTCCATCTGTCACCAATTGTTTTTACTTTTTTAATCTGCCCGTCACCAAGGTCAATTTTAGTTTTTTGATCCTCAGGAAGTTCTTCTTTGTCATCTACGTATAGAGAAGCCAATACCACATCATTCTGTAGGATAGGTAAGATATCTGGTTCACTCCATACAAATTCCTCCATTTTTCTACAGTTTTCACACCCGTATCCGGTGAAGTCGATCAGGATGGGCTTATCTTCTTTTTTGGCCAGTTCTACTGCTTTGAAGAAATCGTGTTCCGGGTGCATTCCTAGAATTCCGTCTTTTTCATCATGGAAATAGCTTACGTTCAATGGAGGCAAAATTCCACTTAATAATTGAAGTTTCGGACGGTCAGAAGGGATTAAACCTTGAACCAGGTAGATCACAAAACCGATTCCCAATACGCCCAATATTTTTCTTGTGATAGAAATTTTAGGTTTTTTATCATCATGCGGGAATCTGATTAATCCTAACAAATATATTGCTAATCCTAATGCAATAATGATCCAGATCGCAATGAAAAGTTCTCTTTTTAGGAAGAATGTTTTAGATACAAGATCTGCTTTAGATAAGAATTTCAATGCTAATGCCAATTCTACGAAACCTAAAACTACTTTTACCGTATTCATCCATCCTCCGGATTTTGGAAGACTTTGTAATGCCTGCGGGAATAATGCCAGCAATCCAAAAATAATAGCCCACGCCAGCCCGAATCCTGCCAAAGCAAATGTCAACAGCATAGGAACGTTTGTAGAACCTGTTACTGCACTTCCCAATAAACTTCCTAAAATAGGTCCTGTACATGAGAAAGAAACAATCACCAATGTCAATGCCATGAAGAAAATTCCGATAATTCCTCCTGCTTCTTCAGCTTTAGAAGATTTGTTGGCTATTGAACTTGGTAACGTGATATCATAATACCCGAAGAAACTTCCGGCAAAGAATATGAATATAATGAAGAAGGCAATATTCAGCCATACACTGGTAGAAATCTCGTTGAAGATATTTCCGGCAATTCCATCAATAATATGGAAAGGGATACTCAATAAAACAAAGATCAGAAGAATGAAAAACCCATAAATAAGAGCATCTCTTTTTCCTTTTGCTTTGTTTTTACTTCCTTTTGTAAAGAATGAAACCGTTAGTGGAATCATCGGGAAAACGCAAGGCGTAAGCAAAGCGATTAACCCTCCGATAAACCCAAGGAATAAATACGTCCAATAATTTTCATCCACTTTCGTAGACGCTGTACCACAATCTGTCAATGGGTTTTTGAAATCAATCGTTTCAATTTTCAGCTTCTTAGGATCCAGTTTTGAAGTTTCTGTGATCGTAGCTTCTGTTTTTGCAGGATTTTCAGTAATCGTTTCTGTTGTTTTTACAGAATCTTTTGCTGGACCTGCTGTTTCCTCAGTGGCAACCTCTTCCGTAGCTCCTTTTGGCGTGACTTTTTGATTGAATTCTAATGTATTGGGAGCCAGACAAACTCTGTCGTCACACGTCTGATAAGTAATCTCAGAAGTGACATCTGCAGGTTTTGTAGGATCTTTTAATTTAAATTTTTGCTTAAATCCAGCTGAATTGGAGTAGAAAACAATTGTTCCTCCAAATGCTTCAGAAAATTCTTCATGTTTTTTACCTACTTCCGTGAATTTTCCGATCAATTCGATGTTCTTTCCTGTCACTTTATACTCAGTCGGAATTCCGGTATCTTCCGGTAAATCTTTTGAGTAAATATGCCATCCGCTTTCCATCGTGGCATTCAATACCGCTTCGTATTGATTGTTTCCAAGATCGTTGATGGTAAATTTAAATTTTACAGGATTTTTTATCTGTGCATTAATTCCTGTCGCTAAAAATAGTAGAATTAATAAAAACCAATTTCTAAATTTCATTGTTCCTTTCATTAAAAATTTTGAGACTCCACTTTGTCTTCTCATTCTTTGTATATCTTCCATTCTGTCTGAAAAAGGGTGATTCCAAGTAGGGAATCATTACTGTCAGTCAGTATCCAGATTTTTGCCTCGCTAAAATAGATAATTTTTCGTCCCTAAAAAACTTAGAAACTTTCTTTTTTTAAGCCTGATGTTTAAAATATTCCGTCTTCTGCCCTGATTGCAATAAAAGCATCATTTATTTAACCATTCAAAATGATTATTGATTTTGTGAATTCGGTTGATTTGGTATTATGATAAGAATTCTTCCAAGGCAAAAAACTTTATGAAAATCAATTCAGGTTTTTTACAATATCTTCTACAGATGCTCTCTTTTTATAGTCTGTATCAAAATGCCTCCATGTAATTTCCTTACCCTCGTTAACGATGAAGGTTGCCGATACAGGAAGTCTTCCGGAATTATCCGATCTGCTGTTGGAAAAATCCTCCTTTAATTTCGAGTTATAGAAATTAAGAGTTTCACTGTCGGGAGTATAAAGAACGTCAAATGCTTCTGCAATTTTATATCCTTCATCATATAAAACAGTGTAGTCTGTCTTTGTTTTGCTAATCGTCTTTTCTATAAATTCAGGTTTTTCAGGAGAGATGATAACCAGTCTTGCATTTTTCGACTTCAGTTCAGGAGCCAGATTTTGTAGGGTTTCAACATATTTGTTGCAGTAAGGACACCATTGTCCACGGATAAAAACAATCACCAGTTTTTTGTTTTCTTTTGATGAAGAAAATGTATTTCCCAAATGATCTTTTGCATTGAAATTATCAATTTTATCTCCTATCATCTTTCCTTTTACCTGATCTAACATTTTTCCGGATTGAGGCTTTCTTTTTTCCAGAACAGAGGATCCTACTCCTAAAAACTGTTCAGGATTATAATATCCGAAATCATACTGAACCAATTTTCCTTTTGAATCCAGAAATAAAAAAGAAGGATAGTTTACCACTTTAAATTCTTTCGCTAGGTTGATTCCTTCCTTTTCTGCGTCTATAGCAAGATTTACAAAATTTTTGTTGAACATCTCACCAATTTTAGGGTCAGTAAAGGTTTTTTTTGCCATGAGCTTACAAGGTCCGCACCAGGTTGTGTACAGATCAATGAAGATCAGTTTATTTTCTTTTGCTGCAATTTTTTTCGCAGCCTCTAAATCAATTTTCTGAAAATTGATACCCGTGCTTTGTGCATTAAATGAAATTCCTACTAGTATAAGAAGGCTCAATACGATTTTTTTGAACATATATTTCTTTTCTTATGATGTTCCCTGAAAAAGAAAAAAATCACCCATAAATTAAATAGATTTATGTAATTATTTGATTTTCAGATTGAAAAAATGCTTTTATTTTTAATCTTTTTGATTTGCTCTACACATTTATACTTTTGGTTCTGAGCATTATGCTTACTGGAATAATGATATTTGTCCTGGATTTCCTCAATACTTTTATTTTCAATAAAAATGTCATGGATCAGATTTTGACAATGTGAAGAGATAGACTTCATATAACCAACCAGCTTTTCCCAATAATATTTTTCATTTTCTATAGCAGCACTTATTTCCTGCTGATGTTCCATGAAATAACTTTCAGGAGATTCTATATAAAAATTTCTGTTTTTTAATTTCTTTAACCACAAATTTTTAACAATTCCAATGATATAATTTCCCAGACAGGTTTGAACCTTGAATTCATCGGCATTCAGTTTTTCATAAAGAATCAGCAGTGCATCCTGAAAAATGTCTTCTGCATCTTCCAGATTCCCTTTATTATTAAGAACGAATTTTTTGGTATAACCGAAGTACTGTTGGTATAAAATTCCAAAAGCTATATTGCTGTCTTTCTTAAAATCATCAACAGCTAACGAATTAGTTGTTCTTCTGTCCACTTTACAGTTATCTTTTTTTGAGTAGTTCTGTCTGCCTGGTATCTGCGATCCTGTCTAAAGGGGATGACTCCCAAAATATGGTTTCCGGAGTCACATAATAACCATATTTTTTCCCTGGCCAAAGCAGATAATTTTTCGTCCCTAAAAAATTTAGAAACTTTCTTTTTCCCTGAAAACCCTGTAGGATAAAATTCATCTCCATCCTGCTGTCTTCTTAAAAGGAGTGGAAACTGAAGCTTTTCAGCATCGAAATCCCATTCAAATCCTTTATTAATTTCGTCAATGTTTTCAATATCATCTACGAGATTGATGCTGATCTGGTTTTCGGAAAAATCAAAATGTTCAATCAGTAATACTTCTTCTTTACTTTCCTTTTTGTCATTTTTATCAATAAAAATTAATTCATTGCGATTGACAATCAACTGATATTCTTTTGAGAAAAAAGAACTGTTGTTTTCTGCTTTAAAAATTTTGGGGATTTCTTCCTCCTGATTGAAACCGTATTTTTTTAAGATTTCAAATTTTACGAAATCGCTTTCCTCATCCAGCTTTTCCTTTGATAGAATTTTACAGTCTTTGTTAAATATTGTAAGACGATTTTCTATTTCCTGAATCTGTTCCTGAACAAAATCTTTGGTTTGATTCATCAACACAGAACTCTTTCTGAAGTTTTCCAGAAAGTGATCATTGGTTTCCATCAGCATGGGAACAATCTCATTTCTAATCTTATTCCTTAGATAATCATTTTTTTTATTCGAAAGATCTTCCCGGAATTCAATCGTATTCTGCTCAGCAAACTGATAAATTTCTCTTTTTGAAAAACTTAAAAGGGGACGAAGAATATGATTGTCATTCGATGGAATCCCGCTTAGTCCATTGATACCGGCAGCTTTGGAAAGATTGATGATAAAAGTCTCCAGCTGATCATTCAGATGATGGGCTGTAACGAGAAACTTCAGCTTTTCTTTTTCCTGAACTTGTTTAAAAAAGGCATAGCGAAGTTCTCTTGCCCAGAGCTGAATAGAGTTTTCTGGTTTCTGATCTTTTTCCGAAACTTCATACAGATGAAATTTTATATGATTTTTCTCACAAAAATCCTGTACTGTTTTCTGATCCAGATCCGAATCATTGCCACGAAGTTTATAATTGATATGAGCTACCTGAAACCGGAACTTATAATCTTTAATTTCATGCCCGAAATCCCTGAACAAAGAGGCTAAAACCATAGAGTCGGCACCTCCGCTTACTGCCAGAAGATAGGTGTGATTTTCCGGCTCGTGAACGAGATTTTTTAATTGATTGATAAAGGTTAATTTTTTCAACATATATGTTGAGAATTTCTTTTATGCAAAGATAACCGATATAATTCAATTGAATTTCCCTAACTTTGAGTAGTCTAAAAATGATTATTTATGAAGATTTTAAAAGTTTTAGCAGTTTCTGCAATGGCGCTGGGGATGACATCTTGTGTCAGCAAAAAGCAGTATGATGCTTTGAGTTCCAACTATAAGCAGTGTATTGAAAACATTGGAGAAAGACAGAGAGAAATTCAGGATTTGAAATCTCAGAACTCTGCATTGACAGGTGAAAATAACTTGCTGAAAAGCCAGCATGATGCTTTAAAATCATCCCTTGATGCGTGTCTTTCCAATACAGGAAAAAGTTCTGCTAATATTGATAAACTGGTAGGAGAAATCAATGCTTCCAATTCTTATATCAAGCAATTGATCTCCAATAATGCTAAGAATGACAGCTTAAACCTTGCATTGTCTAACAAATTGAAGAGATCTTTGGATAATGTTTCTGATGAAGATGTACAGGTAAAAGTATTGAAAGGAGTGGTAATGATCTCTCTTTCTGATAAAATGTTATACAAAACAGGTGACTACAACATTTTGCCTGCAGCTCAGGAGGTGTTAGGTAAAGTAGCGAAAGTAATCAACGATTACGACAAATATTCAGTATTAATTGAAGGTAATACAGATAACGCTCCGTTGAATTCTCCAAATCTTCCAAGAGACAACTGGGATCTTTCTGCATTAAGAGGTACTTCTGTTGCTAAAGTTCTTCAGACTCAGTTTGGAGTAGATCCGGCAAGAATTACAGCTGGTGGACGTTCTGAGTACAACCCTAAAGCGACTAATATGAGCGTTTCAGGTAGAGGAGAAAACAGAAGAACAGAAATTATCATTATGCCTAAACTGGATGAGTTTATGAAACTGATGGATATTGCTCCTAAGAAATAATCACTAAAACATATATCATAATAAATCCCGAAGCAATTCGGGATTTATTTTTTTATGAGTTAATATGTTTCGGTATATATTGAGTTGATAGTTTTTTCTTTGATGAAGTGACGGCCTTTTTAGCGGGTTGTTCAAAATAGAAATTAGTGATATTCCATACAATCATAATGGCCGAAAAGTAATATAAATTGAGAACGAGTGCAATGCCTATATGCATGAAAACAGTTAGGAAAAGCCATGTTTTCTGGGTTGGCTTATACCAGATGAAAATCGGATAGCACATTTCAATAATAATGGTACTCCATCCGATGAGGCTTAAAATGTAAGAGTGTTCTATCAGCCAGCTGAAATCAATATTCAGATCTCTGTTAGAGTAGGGAAGATGAATGGCTTTCCAGATAGATTCTCCGTTCCACCAGTTGAACCCTAATGCTTTATCCAATCCGGAAAAGAAATAAGCAATAGAAATATGAATCTGAAATAATCTTTTCACCGGAGTAATATTTATAGGTCCGGGTTTTCTGTTGAAAATAAAATTTCTCAGTGAAAAATGCTGATCAGCATGGAAAAGAATCAGATAAAATAAAGACATGCTTGTGAAAAAATCTGCACCATAAGCAAAGAAAGAACTTCCCTTAAGTAATGCGATCTGTAGCATAAGCAAAAAAACTGCAGAAATTCTGGAATAAAATCCGGTAATAACAAATACACACAGTACAATAAATGATACTTTGGTAATCATAATTGTTGTAGTTTCTTCAATTCCAAAAGTTTGTAAAAAGCTGACAATTTTTGAGAAGGTAATCAGCCAGTCAGGAGTGAAAACACTCATGATATCCTGTGGAATGATACTGCTGCTAGAAAATAATTTGTCAAAATCTGGCAATACTGCAGTAAACTGTAAGAGGATAACGATTCCTATGGCAACCCGGAAGAAGCTTAAGAACTCTGCCTGGTTATCCTGTTTGAAAAAGAAGTTTTCAATTTTAGTGTAGAATGCATTCAGCTTTTTCATCACTTTATTATTTAAATTCATCAATGAGAATAAGATTTTCATTCGTTTTTTCCTGTTTGAAATTGGCAATTGTAGGGTAGTCATACAGATAAAGTTTAGTGGTGACACTGGCTGCTTTCGGATTTTCCTTCATGACATGTGCTGCAATCTGTCTGATAATAATATCCAGATATTGATAATACTTTTTGTCGTATTTATTCTTGTCAGAAATTTTATCCAAAAACATATTAAATACAGTGGTATATCTCACTCTGCTCTCCTTGTTCTTAAAATAAGGAAGGTTTTTCTGTTCCAGGATATTTCCATTTTGATCTTTTAGTTCAAAACTCATGACAAAATCGCTGGCAACATTCGGTGCGTAGAAACCATATCCCGTATCAAAACCAGTGTAAGAAGTAAATATGTTGACAGGCTTTGACTGGGTAATGTCTTCAGCAATACTATAGGCCAGTGGTTTTTCATAGTTTTTGTCTTCATAATAAAAACCATAATATCCATCAAATGTTCCTTTCAGACCTATAATAAAGACTACCAGCAGGATCATGAAAATTCCGGATAACTGAAGCTTTCTTTTCATGGCAAAAGATTTAAGAAAAGGCTGTCTTCGGACTAAAAACAGCCTTTTGTGATTATTTGTAATTCATCAATACACTGTTCAGTTTTACATTGATTCTGGGATCAATAGCTGTATTGACTTTGTAAGATTTTATGATCACATTGGTAAGATTTCTTCTTCCCATGGTTGGCGGGCAGATGGTGTATTCTTCAGCACCTCTTACTGTTAATTTACTTAAAGAGGCAATGTCCTTCTGGCTTAATAATGCTGCATTAGTAGCAACCTGGTTGTTTTGAATAGCATAATAGTCTGCTCCTAATTCTTTAGCTCCGTATTTTTTCAGAATTCCTTCCACTTTTGCTCTTAAATCTCCGTATTTGTTCCAATCGATGTTGGCTTTCATAAGACATCCGCGGATCACATACTGTCTGTTGATTTTGTAAATAATAAAATTAGTTCCCAAACTGTTCTGGTGAAGTTTCTGTAGGCTTAATAAATTCTTCATGTCTTCATCAGAAATTTTTTTCACATCTTTTAGAATGTAATTGTTGTCTACAATGTAATTGCCTTTTTCTTTATAAAAAGACATCTCCTGAGGCTTTAGTTGGGAAAAAATCATAACAAGTCCCACTATTGCTCCAATTAATAATAAAGTCTTTGTTTTCATGTGGATGTTTTTAAAATATCCCTACTCTGTTTTAGGATTTTCGGGTTCCTCCTTTGTTTGAATGTTTCATGGTTGAAAAACTTATATCAAAGGTAGAAGCATATGAGCAGTTGAATGCAGGTGTTTTTCCTGTTTTTTGTGAGGATTTTGACTTTTGAAGATGAAATTTTAATCAGGATTTCCTAGATATAATAGCTGTTAGTGGAAATTTCAAGCGATAGAAAAGTGCTTAAATAACGAATTTAAATAAAGGCTTGTAGAAATGAAATTTGATTGAATATTGGGAAAAGAATGTTCCCGGATGAGATACAGTTACTAAGCTTTAAAGCAAAAATAAATCCCGAAGGTGGCCGGGATTTATTTTTTAATCAAATTAATTCTTCCTTTTTCAAGAGAGAAATAATTCGTTGCAAAAATGAAGTGGATATTTCTTTCTTAGTTTTTGCTGCAGAAGCATCAGCTCTACCTCTCGGTATGACTGTTGTGCGATTCTCATGGTTAGTTTGTGTCTCTCCTGCAATCATCTTGTTTCTCTTAGTGTTTTTACCCCTTATTCTTATTGCAAACATATAACTAATACCACAAAAATAACACCCGTATTTTCACGGTATTTTATATGGGGTTTTCACTGGTGTAAATGGAATTTTGAATTTTATAAATAAATTATATGGTTGCAATGCGTTGATTAATAAAAGAATATGTATATTTAAATCTCTATAAAAGGAAATAAAAAAAGAGGTGTCCGAAAATCTAAAGAGTAGGAAATTAATACTAAACTAAAATTATTATGAAAAATTTAAAAAAACTTTCAAGAGAAGCAATGAAAACTGTACAAGGTGCTATTAATGGGTGTAATCCACAGATATTTTGTACTAGCCCACAAACAAAGTGTTGCCCAGGATGGGTTTGTGCTGGTATAAGACAATATTGTATAGCCGTATAATAATTTTTTAGAGCCAATACACATATATGGAAGAGAGATTAATTTCTCTCTTTTTTTGTATCTTCTTTTGGATTTAAAAAGTAGCTTTAAAATCCTTAAATTTGCTTAAATTAAAATGGTATGAGTTTTTTTGAAGAAAAGAATCCTGAAATGGATAGATATTTGGAAGCACACGCTTCTTCGGAATCCGAAATTCTGAAAAAGCTGAGAAGAGAGACTTACCAGAAGACGACACAGCCTCATATGATTTCCGGTTATCAGCAGGGAAGACTATTGACAATTATCTCCCAAATGCTGCAGCCGAAAAGCATTCTTGAAATAGGAACATTTACAGGATATGCTACCTTATGCCTGGCATCAGGATTGGCAAAAGACGGAAAAATCACTACGCTGGATGTTAATGAAGACCTTGCCTATTTGCCGAAAAAATATTTTGAGTCAAGCGAATATGCCAGTCAGATTGATTTTAAACTTCAGGATGCCAAGGAATATTTAAAAGAAACGGATGAATTTTTTGATCTGATTTTTGTAGATGCTGATAAAGAAAATTACGCCGAATATTTTAGACTTATCAAACCCCATACAAAATCCGGAACCGTAATTATGTTTGATAATGTACTGTGGTATGGAAAAGTATTGGAAGAAAACCCAAAGCTGAAATCTACCCAGTCTATACAGGAATTAAATGATTTGGCAGCAAAAGATGATGATTTTGAAAATCTTATTCTACCTTTGCGTGATGGAGTCAACTTTCTGCGAAGAAAGTAATTAAAATATCCAAAGATTATAGCATTTAAAGAGAGTATAGTTCATATTTTTTCTTTAAATTATTCAATCTTTAAATTGAGAGTTAATGAATAAAGGAATTTGTATTGTTACAGTAGCGCCGGTTCGTGCAGAAAATTCTGACAGAGCTGAAATTGTTACGGAAATATTGTTTGGAGAAAGTGCCGATATTTTGGAAGTAGATAAAAACTGGACCAAAATAAAAATGCACTATGATGGTTATGAAGGATGGATGGATACCAAACAGTTGAAACCAGTGACAGATGAAGATCTGGCCAAAAGAAAAGTTACTGTCGTTACTGAAGATTTTTCTTCTGTACTCATGAATGATGGGAAAACTTTACTTTCAATGGGTTCCGAAGTGGAATTTCCGGTGGTTGCTTCCAGAAGAAGTCATGATGTACGGGAAAGTATCGCTCTAACGGCAAAAGAGTTCCTTAATGTGCCCTATCTGTGGGGAGGTAAAAGTTTTTTTGCAGTAGACTGCTCCGGATTTACTCAATTGGTTTATAAAATTCATAATATAAAAATACCCAGAGATGCTTCACAGCAGGCTGAGGTAGGAGAAGCACTCACTTTTGTAGAAGAGACGCAGCCGGGTGACCTTGCTTTCTTTGAAAATGCAGAAGGAAAAATTATCCACGTAGGAATTATGTTGGACAATCAAAAGATCATCCATGCTTCCGGAAAAGTAAGAATTGATACGCTGGATTCCACAGGGATTTTCAATAAAGAAATGAATAAACACACTCATAAACTGAGAGTGCTGAAAAGCGTAATTTAATTCTCATTAAATCTTATCTGAAATGGAAAATATTCTCTTTACAATTTTTGATATTTTTAATTTTGGATGGGTCGCTTTTCTATGGTGGTTTACCTTCAAAAACTATAACACTCTGCCAGAGAGAATTCCTGTGCATTTTGATATGGAAGGGAAAGCTGATGGATTTGGTGGAAGAATGTATGCCTTTCTGATGCCTGTATTAGCTTTGGGATTATATGCTCTATTCGTTTATGGGATGAGACATCCAGAAGATACTAATTTCCCCGTAGAAATTACAGAACAGAATATGAATGCTCAGTTTTTAGTTATGAAAATCGGATTGAGAATTCTTTTTATGATATTGGCAGTCATTTTTACGAATATCCAGGACTATATGTTTAGATATGCTTTAGATGATAAAGCAAAACCAAGGATTTCATTAGCTACAATCTTTTTGTCAGTCGTGTTATTTACTCCTGCATTACTTTTTATTGCCTATCTATTTAAATGATACATTCTAAAGAAAATTCAGAACATTATATCTGGGGAAACCAATGTGACAGCTGGATTCTTAAAAATACGCATCAATTATCTATAAAGCAGGAGAAGATGCCTGCGGGAACTTCAGAAAAACTTCACTATCATAAAGTGGCAGAACAGTTTTTTTATATGCTGAAAGGAGTTGCGGTATTTTACACCAATGAAGAGAAATTTTTTGTTAACCAGGGAGAGTCTATTTCTATACAGCCCGGATCAAAACATTTTATCTCCAATGAATC
Source organism: Chryseobacterium sp. IT-36CA2 (assembly GCF_949767875.1). Taxonomy (NCBI): domain Bacteria; kingdom Pseudomonadati; phylum Bacteroidota; class Flavobacteriia; order Flavobacteriales; family Weeksellaceae; genus Chryseobacterium; species Chryseobacterium sp. IT-36CA2. The sequence continues at coordinate 118,889 of NZ_CATKPG010000011.1, forward strand.
TACTGAAGAAATCGAGTTTTTAGTCATATCCAATCCTTCTACGGATCATGACAGAATTGAAATTAAAGAATAATTAAAATGGCTTTTCTCTACAATATATTTATCAGTCTCCTTACTTTCGGAATGAAAGTTTTCGCATTAATTCATGATAAAACTAAAAAAGGCGTTGAAGGGAGAGGGCAGTCTTTGGATAAAGTGAAATCTGCATTTTCAAATACAGATAAAGTGATCTGGATGCACGCAGCCAGCCTTGGTGAATATGAGCAGGGCTTACCTGTTCTGGAAAAGCTTAAAGAGAAATTTCCTCAACACAAAGTACTTGTAACATTCTTTTCCCCATCAGGATATGAAAATGTAATTAAAAAGAAACATATTGCAGATGTGATGTGTTATCTGCCATTCGATAAAAAAAGAACTGTAAAGGAATTTATAGATCAGTTTAATACTGAACTATTTTTTACGGTTAAATATGATTATTGGTACAACCTCCTTGCTGAATTAAAAAATCAAAAGACAAAGGTCTATGTGATTTCTGCTCTTTTTTATGAAAGACAATCTTTCTTTACTTCCTATGGAAAATGGTTTGTGAAGCAGCTTCAGAAAAATGTAGACTGGTTTTTTCATCAGACTCAGTTTTCATTAGCTTTGGCGAAAAGTGTAGGATTAATAAAGTCTTCTGTAACGGGAGATACAAGATTTGACAGGGTAAAACAGCTTCGCGAACGGGATAATCATGTAGACTTCATTGCAGACTTCATCGGAGATAATAAAGCTGTTGTTTTCGGAAGTTCATGGCAGGCAGAAGAGAAAATAGCAGAAGTGGTTTCCCGCAAAAATAATACGGTGAAACTTATCATAGCTCCTCATGATTTGAAAAGAGTAGAGCATTTGAAAAATATATTTCCAGACGCTTTATTGTATAGCGAAATCCAAAGTACTCCATCGCCAACTTTCAATTCTCAAATTCTGATTATAGACAGTATCGGTTTACTATCAAAACTATATTCTTATGCAGATGCAGCTGTTGTAGGAGGTGGGTTTCACGATGCAGGGCTTCACAATATTCTGGAAGCAGCAACCTTTGGAGTTCCTGTGATCTTTGGAAATCATTATAAAAAGAATCCGGAAGCAGATGATCTGATTGCTGCCAATGGTGGAAAGTCTTTCCCTGACGAATATACAGCCTCAGAATTCGTTTTATTTCTTATGAATGAAGAGAATAGAGAAGAACTTGAAGAAATGTCTCAAAATGCAGGAAAATTCGTGGATGAAAAACCTGATTCTACCAAAATGATTCTTCAGAAGATTTTAGCGTAAATATCCCTGACTTTTCATTTCCTTCATGAGCTGATCTATGTTTTCAGGAATCCTGTCACATTCCAGCCAGCTAATATCAAGACCATTGTTGGTACATAGCTTTTGAAGATAATGATTCTCTGAGATTTTCTTTTGGGTGTCACGAAGGTATTCATCAATTTCCATCCAGTAATCTTCATCCAGTTTTTTTATCAGAATTAATGATTTGAAGACCTTATTGATCATATAAATATAAAGCTTGTAAACATTGTCAAACCTTTGTCTACTAAGATCTCCGTTGTTTTCCAATACCTTGTTGACAAGAAGAAGATTCAGAGAAACTTCCCCGAATTTATCCGTAGTTATTTTTACATGTTCTGTAATTTCAGCACTTATTTTTCGAACAGTAGACAGGAAATACTTGGCATTTCCTACATATTTTGAAGCCAAAAGAACCTGTTCCTCCACATGTTCTTCCATAGCATTTCTTTTATCATCTGTAGTTTCGGGATCAATGAGTTCAAAGTAAAGCTTTTTAGATAACAATTTGTCCTTTCTCAGGAGTCTGAAAATAAGTTTGTCTTTATCGGAACCGGAAAAAGCACTCAGAGCAGCTTTGAACTCTTTAGAATATTCCATTAATTGAAAATTTTCGAATATTTCAGGAATCCGTTTAACGCCCAGTTAGCCGTGTAATACAACGATTTTACTGTGGAGAATCCCATGAAATCTTTATAAACAAGATATTGATCTTTGATGATGTTTTTTTTGTTTCTGGAAACACTGTTTTCACGCATCCTGTATTTGGCCATTGTCTTTTTTACGGGAATCCCTTCAGGAATTACTTTTAAAAGGTTTAACCACATCACATGATCTTCACGTTTGCTTTTTACAGGAAACAGAAATTTTCCTACTCTTTTGGTATCATACATGGTAGAAACCGGTGCCAGACGGCATGTCTTCAGAAGATTGGAGAATGTAACCACCTTATCTGCCAGAAAATCTTTCAGAATAGGCTGAAGCTGTTCATTACATCTTGAATAATTACAATACACCAGTTCCACGTTGTGTTCCTGCATATAACCCGTCATGGTTTCCAGATATTCCGGATACCAATAGTCGTCAGAATCCAGAAAAGCAATATATCTTCCCTGAGCTCTTTCAAGGCTGTTATTTCTTGCATTTCCGGCACCGCCGTTTTTCTCCAATACCTGTAGTTTTATTCTGGGATCATTATATTTCTTAATGATTTCTACAGTATTGTCTTTGGAGAGGTCATCAGTAATCAGCCATTCCCAATTTTCATAGGTTTGGTTAAGAACAGACTGTATGGTTTCCTCGATAAATTCTGCGGAATTGTAGCAAGGTGTTATAATGGAGACAAGATCTTTCATTTATGTTTTCTAAACTACAAAATTATAAAAATCTTTTTTCATAAAGATGCCAGGAACTTATACCTACCGCAATAACCACCAGCATACATATCAAAGCCATTACAAACGGATTGTAATCTTCGAACAATCCTAAAGTCTGGAAAGTTCTGATAATAGGGAAGTGGAAAATATAGATTCCGTAAGTGAAATCACCATATTTTCCGAAATTATTTAAGAATTTGAATGAATAGGCAATGTACATGACGATAACACCAATCATCATTGGGGAAAAAAGCTGAATGTTTAAAAATAAATCAATCCACACCGTGGCGAAAGCAATGATGAAAATGATATTTTTATGTTGGATGAATTTATCAAAATTAAAGTAAATCAGCATTCCGGGGATAAAATAGGATAATGTTCCGGGAAGCTGTTTGGCAACTGAAATTTTATTTAAAGATTCAAAATAATTGAGATAAATAAGTGATAAAAAATATAAGATAACTAAACTTATATTCCTGTATTTATTATTCTTTCCGAAAAGCAAAAACAACAAAGGCACTGCAAAATAGTAGCACATTTCTATTTTCAGTGTCCAAAGGGCACCATTCACTGCCTGATTTCCAAAAACTCCGGGAAGCCAGGGTGCTTTAAAATTTAAAAATAATGAATTCCAAAATAGGTATTTGTAAACTTGTGTATTGCTGAAATATTCGGTGAAAGAATAGGTACTCACCAAGCATAATAAAATAGCACATAAAAAAACAACCAATAAGTAAGCGGGAACAATTCTTTTGATTCTCTTTTTTAAATAACTTTTCAGGCTTGAAGATCTGTCATAGCTCCTTGCAATAAGAAATCCACTCACTGCAAAAAAACCGAAAACGGCAATTTCTATCGGGCTGTGCTCAAAAATCTTGAGATCAGGAGAAGCGCTGAGGGTGCCAAGATGTCCAAGAAAGACGATAAAGGCGAGGAGAACACGTATAAAGTCAAAATTGTTTTTCGTTATATCCTGCATTTGTATTTTGTTTCCTGCAAAAATAACTTTTTTTATAGAATGAATGATGCTCATGTATTCATTATTTGTTAAATAAAGGGAAAATGGGGCCTGAGTATTTAAAAATATATATAAATAAAGGTTGATGAAATAATTTTTCATAAAAAATAGTAATATAAATCAAAAAAATTATAATTTTAGCGCTTGAAAAAATTGATCTATGAAGAAATTAGCATTACTATTTGCAGGTTTATCATTGTTTGCAGCTACAGGATGTAGTGATAGCAATGATGCTGTTTTGGAAGCTCCTCTAGTTGGGACCTGGCAACCATTGAAAGAAGTGGTTACTACTGTTAAGACTGGTGAAGATCCGGTTTCTAACACGATTACTTATACGGACTGCCAGAAACAAACCAGATGGTGGTTCAGCGTTGATTCCAAAGGAGGGAAAACAAACTGGGGAGATACCGCTACACCAGGTCAGTGTGCTATTCTTTCAGATATAAAATTCAACTATACTTATAATAAGGAAGGAAAAGATGTTCAGATGAAAATTCAGGGAGTAGTAGAGCCTCAGAATGCAAAGATTATTACGTTGGATAATACAACACTCAATCTTGCTGTAAGAGAAGAGACTCAGGATCCTAAGATATTTCAGACCAGAACTTATACTTTCAAAAGAGTTCCACAATAATAATATACTTCAGGACATAAAAATAGATCTCATCCCCGGATGGGATTTTTTTGTTGAGCAGAGAATGGCAATTCATTATAAATTAAATTTCTATTTACTTTAAAATCATTAATTTTGTGAATCTTGTCAAAAAGATAAATAATTCAGTCTAACATATAACATATATATAAAGTGTTTTACGATCATCAGCAGATAGAAAAAAAGTGGCAGAAATACTGGGAGGAAAATCAAACCTATAAAACCTCTAATAACACAGATAAACCTAAGTTTTATGTACTCGATATGTTTCCGTATCCATCAGGAGCAGGACTTCACGTAGGTCACCCGCTGGGATATATTGCATCAGATATCTATGCGAGATACAAAAGACATCAGGGATTTAATGTACTTCACCCGGTAGGATATGACAGCTTTGGACTCCCTGCTGAACAGTATGCGATCCAGACAGGACAGCATCCGGCTGTTACTACAGAACAAAACATCAACAGATACGAAGAGCAGCTGAAAAAAATCGGTTTTTCATTCGACTGGAGCAGAGAAGTAAGAACTTCAGACGCTTCTTATTATAAATGGACACAATGGATTTTCATTCAGTTGTACCACTCCTGGTATAATAAAAATACCGACAAAGCAGAATCTATTGATTCATTAATTCAGCATTTTGAAGAAAAAGGAACAGAAGGATTAAATGCTAATCAGAATGACGAATTAAACTTTACCGCAGAAGAATGGAAAATTGCTTCCGATCTTGATAAAGAAGATATCCTTTTAAACTATCGTCTTTCTTATAGAGCAGAAACCACTGTAAACTGGTGTCCTGCATTAGGAACCGTATTGGCTAACGATGAGGTGAAGGATGGAAAATCCGAAAGAGGAGGATTTCCTGTATTCCAAAAGAAAATGATGCAGTGGAGTATGAGAATTTCTGCTTATTCTGAAAGATTATTGCAGGGATTAAATACATTAGACTGGCCACAGCCTTTGAAAGATTCTCAGGAATACTGGATCGGAAAATCTCAGGGAGCACAAGTTCAGTTCAAAGTAGAGGGTCATGACGAAACCGTTGAGGTATTCACCACAAGACCTGATACCATCTTTGGAGCAACCTTTATGGTATTGGCTCCTGAAAATCCATTAGTGGAAACCATTACTACAGATGCTCAAAAAGTAGAAGTAGATACTTATATTGAAGAAACTTCCAAAAAAACGGAGAGAGACAGAATGTCTGACGTGAAAAACGTGAGCGGAGCTTTTACCGGAAGTTATGCAGTCAACCCATTCAGCAATGAAAAAATGCCAATCTATATTTCAGACTATGTATTGATGGGATATGGAACAGGAGCTGTGATGGCAGTTCCGGCACATGATGAGCGTGACCACAGATTTGCAAAGAAATTTAATCTTGAAATCAAGAAAGTGGTGGAAACAGAAGAAGACGTTCAGGAAAAATCTTTTGATTCTAAAGATTCCGTTTGTGTAAATTCTGATTTCTTAAACGGATTACATTATAATGAAGCGAAAGCAAAAATGATTTCCGAGATCGAAACTAAAGGTATCGGTCATGGAACGACAAACTACAGACAGCGTGATGCTATTTTCTCAAGACAGCGTTATTGGGGAGAACCAGTTCCTATATATTATAAGGATGGAATGCCTTACACGTTGCCGACTTCTGCTTTACCATTGGAACTTCCTGAAGTTGAAAAATACTTACCTACAGAAGATGGAGATCCGCCTCTAGGAAATGCAAAAGAATTTGCATGGGATGAGGCCAACCAGAAAGTAGTTGCTACAGATCTTATTGATGATAAAACAATCTTCCCGTTAGAATTATCTACAATGCCGGGATGGGCAGGAAGCTCATGGTACTTCCTTAGATATATGGATCCTAATGATGAAGAAACTTTTGTTAAAAAAGAATTAGCAGATTATTGGGGACAGGTAGATCTATATATAGGAGGAAGCGAACACGCAACCGGCCACTTATTATATTCCCGTTTCTGGAACATGTTCCTAAAAGACAGAGGATATATCAGCCATGATGAGCCATTCCAGAAATTAATCAACCAGGGGATGATCTTGGGGATGAGTGCATTTGTATACAGAATCGACGGTACTAATCAATATGTATCTAAAAATTTAGCTAAAGATTATCAGACTCAGCAGATCCACGTAGACGTATCCTTATTAAAAGGAACCTCTGACGAATTGGATACTGAAGCCTTCAAAGCATGGAGACCAGATTATGCAGAGGCCGAATTTATTTTGGAAGACGGAAAATACATCACAGACCGTGAAGTAGAAAAAATGTCCAAGTCAAAATATAACGTAGTAAATCCTGATGACATCTGCGAAGAGTACGGAGCAGACGGTTTAAGATTATATGAAATGTTCTTAGGACCATTAGAGCAATCCAAGCCTTGGAATACACAAGGGCTAAGCGGAGTATATGGTTTCCTTAAAAAATTCTGGAACCTGTATTTCAACGGAGATGTATTTGAAGTTTCAGACGAAGAACCTACAAAAGCAGAATACAAAGTTTTACATACCTTAATAAAGAAGGTAGTATATGATATTGAAAACTTCTCATTCAATACATCCGTATCATCATTTATGATTGCTGTGAACGAGCTTCAGAAAATAAAATGCAACAAGCGCAATATTTTAGAACCGCTTGCCATTATCATTTCTCCGTATGCACCTCACATCTGTGAAGAACTATGGAGTTTATTAGGAAACGGTACATCTATCGAGTTTGAAAAATTCCCGGCATTGAATGAGGATTATCTGGTTGAAGACGAAATTGAGTATCCGGTAAGCGTAAATGGTAAAATGAAATTCAAAATTTCACTTTCGGCTCAATTATCTGCTAAGGAAGTAGAAGATTTGGTGATTTCGAACGAGAAAATGCAACAGATTTTGGAGGGTAATACCCCTAAAAAAATCATTGTAGTCCCTCACCGTATTGTGAATATCGTAATTTAAAAAAAAATTAACATTGGGAAATTAAAAAAAATGGGGGTCTTATTTTTTTGATTTTTTAACTGAAATGTTAAATTTGGAAAAAATAAATAAAATAATTTAAAATAATTATTATTTCGAAATCGTATTAAAATTTCTTTATCAAAAAAAAGCAAAATGTTTAATTAAGACTCTTGCATTTTAATTAATTTTGCCTTTAATTTACACCCTGTAAAATTTTAAAACAATATAATTTAGTTAAATATGGAAATGAATGTTTCAAAAAATGATGAGCAAGTAGTTGCTAGAAAGGCAGGAGGTTTAAATCCAGCTGTTATTATTCCTATTCTATTTGCTATAGGAGTATGTATTTATTTATTCGTTCTTGGGAGCCCAGGAAACTTTAAAGATGCAGATAAACTAGGAAGTGGTTCTGTAGCTTTTTCAAGTGTTGAAGGAAAAGACATTCACCCAGAATCGTTTTTAGGTATTATCTACAAAGGAGGGGTTATCGTACCAATCTTGATTACTTTCATGATTACTGTAATTGTTTTCTCTTTTGAAAGATATTTCGTTCTTGGTAAAGCTGCTGGAAAAGGAAACTTAGACAACTTCGTTGTACAAGTAAGAAGCTTACTAAACCAAAACAAAATTGACGAAGCTATCGAAGAGTGTGACAGACAACAAGGTTCTGTAGGTAACGTAGTGAAGGAAGGTCTTACTACTTACAAAGCACTTTCTCACGATAACACATTAAATAAGGAGCAGAAAATGGTAGCACTTAACAAAGCTATCGAAGAAGCTACAACTCTTGAGATGCCAATGCTTGAGAAAAACATGATGATCCTTTCTACTCTAGGTACTGTTGCAACGCTAATCGCACTACTTGGAACGGTAATCGGGATGATCAAGGCATTCTTTGCATTAGGTTCAGGAGGTGGTACTCCAGATGCTGCTGCTCTATCTACTGGTATCTCTGAAGCCTTGATCAACACGGCATTAGGTATTGGTACTTCAGCAATTGCTATTATCCTTTATAACTTCTTTACATCTAAAATTGATGGATTAACTTACAAGATCGATGAGATCTCTATGAGTATCCAACAATCTTTCGCTGAATTCAACTAAGAATTAGCAAGATATTTGCATTAGCAATTAAAAGAAGTTTAATTAAAAATATTTTATAATAATGGCGAGAGTCAAACCTAAAAGACATGGAGTCGTAACGGACATGACCGCAATGTGTGACGTTGCGTTCCTACTTCTTACGTTCTTTATCTTGACCACTCAGTTTAAAAAACCTGACGTGGAGCAGATCAAACCGCCATCTTCAATTTCGGAAAAATTGCTTCCTGATGCTAGTTTAATGACTATCAACGCTACTCCGGACGGAAAATTCTATTTCCAACCGGTAGAAAATGCATCAGAAAGACTTGCTCTTTTGGATAAAATGGGACAAAAGTATGGAATTACTTTTGACAACAACCAAAAAGCAGCTTTCCAGAAAGTTCAGGCAATTGGAGTTCCAATGAACCAGCTTAAAGGTTACTTGGATATGCCTGCAGATGAGCAGAAAAATTATAAGAGTCCTTCAGGAATTCCTATGGACAGTACAAATAAGCAATTAATTGATTGGGTAAAAGAAAGTTTAAGCGTTAACCCTGACTACAAGTTAGCTATTAAAGGTGACGTTACAACGCAATACCCTAAAGTGAAAAGCCTATTTGAGGGTTTAAGAGATATTGATTTTCTTAAATTTTGGTTGATTACATCACAAGAAGGTAAACCTAACGAATAATATCGATAGAAATGGCAGAAGTACAAGTACAAGAAAAAGGCGGCAAGGGCGGCAAGGTCCGTTCCAAGAAGCAGAACACCAGAGTCGATATGACTCCGATGGTAGACTTGGGTTTTCTATTGATTACCTTCTTTATGTTCACAACTACATTTAGTAAACCGAATGTTATGGATTTGGGTCTTCCGGCTAAACCGAAAGATGAAACAAAAAAACCACCTCCAACAGAAATTAAACTTTCAAACTCAATTTCTATCTTATTAGGAAAAAACAATAGAGTTTTTTGGCACCAACAAGATGCTACATCATTGAATGACCAAACTCTTATGGAAACTACTCTTGATAGAGAAGGAATTAGAAAAGTAATTCAGCAGGCAAAATCTAGAGCTGCAGATCAAACGAAATTTACCGTGATCATCAAGCCAACTGACGATGCTATATATAAGAACTTTGTTGATATTCTTGACGAAATGGCAATTACCAAAAGTGAGCAGTACGGGGTTACTGACATCAAGCCTTGGGAAAAAGCTATTTATGAGAAGAAAGTAGGAGGTGCTGCTGCGCCAGCTGCTACAAAGTAATTTAACCATAAAATTGTATATCTAATCTATGGCAGATGAAAATGTATACGGTCAGAATCTTACTTTAGACGAGATCGTATTTGAAAATAGAAACAAGGAATATGGTGCCTATGATCTTAGACATCAGTATCCGAGACTTTTAACAAAGTCTTTTATCATCGGAACAGCATTATTCCTTTTGGCAGCTTTGTCTCCGTTCATCTATCTTACGATTAAAAATCTTACAGCTCCGCCTAAGCAAGAAGTTAAGGCAGATCTAGTAGATATTATCGAAGAAGATCCGATTATCGAGCAGCCTAAAGAAGAAGAACCACCACCACCTCCGCCTCCAAAAGAGGAAGAGAAAATTGAAGTAATTCAGAATGTGGTTCCAGAGCCCGTAAAAGCTCCGAAAATTGAAACGCCACCACCACCAATCTCTAAGCAGTTGGAAACTACAACTGGTTTGAATAATCAGGAGGGGGTAAAGGCTCCGGCTTATACGCCACCACCACCACCACCATCTACAGGTACTAAAGCTAGTACTGTAGAAGTGAAGGCGAACAACCCGAACGAGATCTACAAAGATGTTGACCAGTCTGCAGAATATCCTGGAGGTATGGGAGCATTAAGAAAGTTCTTGGGAGATAACTTCGATACTTCTCTAATGGAAGGAGGTGAAGGAACGCTTAAAGCTAAGCTGAAGTTCGTTGTAGAAAAAGATGGAACTGTTTCTGCAGTTACTATTGAGGAGAAATCTCCAAATGGCGACTTCAACAATGAAGCGATACGTGTAGTTAAGAAACTTAAAAAATGGACTCCTGCGAAGAGAAACGGGGAGAGCGTTAGATCTTACTATAGTGTACCATTTACTATGAACTTTGAATAAGACTTATTTATTCAAAATATAAATAAAAAAGAGAAGCTTATGCTTCTCTTTTTATTTTTTTTGGTATTTTTGTTACATGATGTTCAATTGGTTATCCCTCGTAACGGGATTGTTTTATATCGTTTTAGGAATTGTAGTGATTGTCTACAAATTCTTCTTTACTACTTTAGAACCTGCTATTGCCTATGCATTAGGTGTAGTGCTGATTATTTATGGTATTTTTAGAATTTACAGGGCGATCTCAAGAATTAAAAAATCGAGAAATGAAGAATAGTTTTAAGCTTGTAGCAATTTTTGTTTTGAGCATAATGCTTGCAAGCTGCAAAAAGGAGAAAAACGCTCCTTCCTATCACAAAGGTGAACTTACAATTTTTACTGACGAATCCTTCCAAAGCGTCACAGAAGCATTAGCTGATGGCTATATGATCAACTACCCTGACACCCATATCAAAGTAGAAACAAAGAAAGAAGACTTAGGACTTCTTGATCTTCTGAAAGGAAGTGCGAAAGCAGTGGTTATGTCCAGAAATCTTACTCCTGAAGAAATAAAAACATATGAAGAAAGAACTGATTTGAAGTTCCTTCCTTCTAAATTTGCTGCAGATGCAGTGGTTTTTGTAGTTCCTAAAGATTCCCCAAAAGAAAGTATTTCAATGGAGGAAGTCAATGCTGGGTTGATGTCTGATAAAAAAGAATTTATTTTTGATGGAACCAACTCAAGTAATCTGAATTTTGTCGCTGAAAAATTTAAAAAACAGCCAAAAGACCTTCAATTTTCTATTATTCCGGGAAATCAGAAGATTATAGAGGAATTAGGAAAATACCCTAATAAAATAGGTGTTGTAGGACTCAATACTTTTAGCCGTCCTTATGATAAAACTTCGGAGAAATTAAGAGAAATGGTTAAAGTTCTTCCTGTAGTAAATAAAGGAAAATTATATAATGCGGATTTCGAAGGACTTCGTACTATGGAATATCCATTTACAAGAGTACTTTATTTTCTTATCAACGAAGGTAATTTTAATATTGCCAATGGATTTATAAGATTTTCATGTACTCATTTAGGCCAAAAAATTGTGCAGAAAGAAGGATTGCAGCCTTATAATATTTATAAGAGAGAGGTGCAAATGCGTTAAAAAATATTAAATTCGCAATTTATCCTTATTAAAATTTTTGATTTGGTCTGAAAATTGTGTAGAATAAAACTCAATTATTAGAAAATATAAAATGAAAGATATAATGAATATGAATGTAAAGAAGATTGCTTTTGGAGCAGCCGTGGTATTTTTTACCGGTTTTGCCTCTGCACAAACACTGCAGGATGGTATCAATAGTATAGACAGTGATAAATTTGCTCAGGCAAAAACGAATTTCACTGAAATGATCGCTAAAGAGCCTACAGCTGACAACTACTTCTATTTGGGAAATACTTTCTTAAGACAAGGAGAGCCTGATTATGCTAAAGCAACTGAAAGTTTCAACAAAGGATTAGCTGCTGATGCAAAAAGCTATCTTAACAAAATCGGTTTAGCTGCTGTTAAATTAGGTAAAGGTGATAAAAATGCCGTAGCCGAAATTCAGAAAGTAGTAACTGATTCAAAAGAAAAAGATGCTGAAGTTCTGTTTAGAGCTGCAGAAGCTTTAACTTTATTTGAAAAGAACAGTTCACCTGATCTTGCTATCCAGTTTTTGACTAAAGCTATTGAGAAAGCTGAGAAAAAAGGAGTTCCTGCACATTACTATTATACATTAGGAGATGCTTACAGATTAAAAAGAATGCCGGGAGAGGCTATGTCTGCTTATGATAAAGCATTACCTACTGCTAAAAATAAAGCTTCCGTTTATACAAGAATGGCAACTTTATGGATGGCAGCGCAACAGTGGCAGCAAGCTAAGCAAAACATTGATAAAGCTATCGGTGTAGATGCTACTTACGCTCCTGCATATAAAGCATTGGCTGGTTATGATATCAGATATCAGCAGAATGCAAAAGCAACTCAAGACCTTATCAACTATACAAAGTATGCTGATGAGGATCCGTATACTCAATTAGAAATTGCGAAATTATACTTCACAAACGAAGATTATGCAAACTCTAAAACTGTTTTAGATAAAATCTTTGACAAAATAGATGACCCTATCAAGTTCAAACTAAGAGCTTACCAGTCATATGCAGATAAAAATTATGCAGATGCTAAGCAAAATATGGATACGTTTGTTTCTCAAGCTGAGAAAACAAGAGTACAACCTGCTGACCAAGGTTTACAGGGACTTATTGCTGCTGGTTTAGCAAAAGATGAAAAGGACGCTGCTAAGAAAACAGCTTTAATGACAGAAGCTCAACAAAAAGTTGGTATTGCTAAAGCTGCTAAAGATGAAACCATGAAGTGGGATCTTGAATTAGCTAACATCGCTGGAGGTGGTGGTGTGTCTCAGTCAGAAGTTGACAAAGGACCTACTAACCCTACTATTGAGGCATTAAAACAGAAAGTTGCTGCTAATAACCAGGATTCTGATTCATTATTTAAGCTAGCTACAGCTTACCAGGATGTTAAAAACTGGAACGGAGCAATTGCTACATGGCAAAAAATGTCTACTCTACTTCCCGACTGGGCTCCGGCTTATTACAGCCAGGGATATTCTTACCAACAGGCAGGAAATAATGATGCGGCAAAAATTGCTTATGAGAAATTCATCAGTACAGTAAAACCAGCAGATCAGGAGGCAAACAAACAAACTCTTGCTTATGCTTACTTTGCAGTTGCATATATGAGCAAAGATTCTGATGCTGCTAAAGCAAAAGATTATGTAGCAAAATCTCTTCAGCTGGATCCTACTTACCAGGACGCTGTGAAATTAAATGCTGAGATCAATAAGTAATTTAAAAATTAAATTATAGATATTAAAACTTCCCATTCGTAATGTTTGGGAAGTTTTTATTTTAAACTTATCTTTGATTATATGAAAACTGATATACTTGCTTTTGGAGCGCATCCTGATGATGTAGAATTGGGGTGTGGAGGAACTATTGCTAAAATGGTTTCAGAGGGTAAAAAATGTGTGGTTGTAGATCTTACAAGAGGAGAGCTCGGAACGAGAGGTACGGATGAAACCAGAAAAGCTGAAGCTGCAGATGCTGCTAAAATTTTAGGACTCTCCGCAAGAGAGAACCTTGGAATGAAAGATGGCTTTCTGGTAAATTCTGAGGAATACCAAATGAGGATCGTAAAAATGATCCGCAAATACCGCCCGGAAATCGTCTTGGCTAATGCGATTGATGATAGACATCCAGATCATGCAAAAGGAGCGAAATTAGTATCGGATGCGTGCTTTTTGTCCGGACTGAGAAAAATCGAGACTGTACTGGACGGGGAGACACAGGAAGTGTGGAGACCAAAACATGTTTTTCATTATATTCAGTGGAAAGATATCAAACCGGAATTTGTAATTGATATCTCGGAACATCTTAATACAAAATTGGAAGCTTGTATGGCTTATAAAACCCAGTTTTATGATCCAACTTCTAAGGAACCTGAAACTCCGATTACCACAAAAGACTTTTACGAGAGCTTAACATACCGCGCACAGGATTTAGGCCGATTATCGGGAGTTACTTACGCTGAGGGCTTTACGTCTGAAAAGTTAATTTCTTTGAAAAATTTTGATGGAATTGTTTGGTAGTTGAGGAAAATGTCCTATATTTGCACTCACAAAACGGTGATTGTAGCTCAGTTGGTTAGAGCGTCGGATTGTGGTTCCGAAGGTCGGGGGTTCGAGACCCCTCATTCACCCTAAATTAGCACATTTTCTTATGAAAATGTGCTTTTTGTTTTATGTCTAAACAATTAAATCAAATTAACATACCACTTTTTGGTGTGTTAATTTTTTTATCCTGAATTAGAAAAAGTATATTTGCACGGTAATGATCAACATAATCGGGGATGAAAAATATCTACTTTTTACTTTTTATACTTAATTCTATACTTATTTCTTCAACAGTAAGGTATGTGAATGTTAATTCCAATGCTGGGAGTGCACCTTATACTTCATGGGCTACAGCAAGTAATGATTTGCAGGCCGTAATAAATGCAAGTCAGATTGGAGATGAAATTTGGGTTGCCAGCGGAACTTATTTTCCTACCAGAGATACTTTTGGAAATACTTCTCCTTCAGATAGTCGTGATAAAACATTTTATCTGAAAGATGGGATTTCTGTATATGGTGGTTTCAATGGAACAGAAACATCATTAGCCGACCGAAACATAGGCAGTAATATAACAATCCTGAATGGTGATTTAGGTGATTTAGGAACAGTCAATGATAATTGTTATCATGTTGTGCTGTTTTCCGGAAACAGTACCAGTGCAATTGGTGTAAAATTAGATGGATTTTCTATTACCGGTGGTTTTGCAATGGGTACTGTCAATAACAATGTAAACGGAAATGTTGCTTCCAGACTGGCAGGCCCGGCAATCTATTTTATTAATGGAAATAATGTTATTTCCAATAATAAGATTTATATGAACACTGGTTATTCTGGCGGAGGTATCTATACTTCGACCAGTAATAACATGATTTCTAACAATGAGATTTATAATAATAAAGCGCATTATGATGGAGGAGGAGTGAGTGTATTTAAGGGAACAAATACTATTACCAATAACTATATTCATGATAATATTGCTACTGGCGATGGAGGAGGTATTTATGCAGTTTTAGGTGTAGATAATGTGATCAGTAAAAATATGATTGGAAAAAATAAAGGAGGAATCAGTCAGATTGATACTTAT
Source organism: Chryseobacterium sp. IT-36CA2 (assembly GCF_949767875.1). Classification (NCBI taxonomy): domain Bacteria; kingdom Pseudomonadati; phylum Bacteroidota; class Flavobacteriia; order Flavobacteriales; family Weeksellaceae; genus Chryseobacterium; species Chryseobacterium sp. IT-36CA2. The sequence continues at coordinate 134,247 of NZ_CATKPG010000011.1, forward strand.
TATTATAGCGGTGGTGGTATTTATACCGAAAAGGGCTCGAATCTTATTGTGAATAATGTGCTTTATGAAAATACATCAAACTATATGGGAGGAGGGATTTTTCTTTATTACGGACAAAATAAAGTCATTAATAATACCATTTACAAAAATACAGGAACGAGAGGTGGTGGCTTTTTTACCTATTTAGGAAATAACTTCGTGAAAAATAATATATTTTGGGGCAATATTAATGGGACAGATAATCAGCCTGGTGCAGATTACAAAAATCATAATGATTGGCCGGCAGAAAATTATTTCTATAATAATCTGTTTCAGTTACCACAAGGCTTTTATACCTCAGCAAACCAAAATTCTTTGTATGGCTATCCAAATAATAAATTCCAGATTAACCCAAGTTTTAAAGATGAAACCAGTGTTTTCGGAGCAGATGGTATTTTAAGAACGTCAGATGATGGGTTGTCATTATTGCCAAATAGTGTTGCCGTCAATTACGGGCAATTGACTGATGCACCAACCGATGATATAACAGGACTGGTTCGTATGGGTAATCCTGATGTTGGAGCCTATGAACTGATGGGGAATTTGGGGAGTAAAGAATTAAAACTTGATCAGTTTAGAATTTATCCTAATCCGGCTAAAGATGTTTTGAATATAGAAATCAACAATAAAATTTTAAAAGTAGAAATCTTTACTATATCCGGACAACTTATAAAAACCACAAAAGAATCGAAGGTTGATATTTCAGCATTTCTGCCAGGAACATATTTTCTCAATGTAGTGACGGAAAATAAAACCATTACAGAGAAATTTATAAAGAAATAATTTCAGGTAAATCTTACCGTATTTTAGCCTTTCAAAATTTGAAAGGCTTTTTTATATATTTCTCTTTCTGCATTGATAAACTCTTCCTTTAGCTTATAAAATGGTATGTAAAGTTCTTTAAATAAATTCTATGATTGGTGATTAAAACATTTATATTTGTTTAACCAGACTCGTGAGAAAAATCTCATTAAAATTACCTTAATCAAAGCTATTAACATGAAAAAACTCTTTACAATTCTTATTGCCTTTTTGGCAATAAAATCTTATTCTCAATCAGGTTCCCAATCTTATTATAAACGTCTGTTTGATACCAGAGGTCTTGACCAGTGGGATGGTAATTCAACAAGTCCCGATCAACTTGAATTTGCCTGGGGTGTACCTGCTCATATGGAAGCATTGGTGTTAATGTATGAGAAAACACTTGAAAAAAAATATGCGGAAACTTTAATTAAGTGTATCGGAAATACTATTGACAGAAGAGATGACCTGAGAAATCCGACGCTTGGATACCCTATAATTTATGATTACCGCCATATTTCTGGTGCTGCCTGGTCAACTAATCATTACAATGCAACAACGGATACTACAGGATTGCCTTATTCTCATTTGGTGCATAGTGCTAATATTACCTATCCTATGGCTAAGTTTGCAGCAATAGTTAAAAACAACACTGCTATTCAAAATTTGACATATGGTTCACCAACGGGTCGTTATGCAGGTCAAAGCTATATCGCAATTGCTAATGACCTCATCCAGAAAATAAAGGAAACGCTTGCTTACCACGCAGACCAATGGTATACAGAACCAGGCTCTACTACTATAGGTTATTATAAAGAGCGAAGTGATAATAACCCACCAATAGCTTTTCCAGGTGTAATTTTGCCATTCAATATGCAAAGTTCAGTGGGAAGAGTGCTGGTACAGATGTATAGAGCAACGAGTGACAATAATTATCTTACCCAGCTCAATAAAATTGCTAATTTTATAAAATCAAATACCCAGCTTAATGCGACTTTGGGATCAAATGTCTGGACCTATTGGAAACACGATGATTTGCGTGAAGATATTTCCCACGCTGATTTGACAGCAGCATTTCCTTATGAATGTAATAAGTATGGTATTTCATTCAATGGAAACCTTATTTATACCACTGCAGATATAAATGCATATACTAAAACGTTGACAAAAGATATTTATATTTCTCCCTTACATATAAAAAATGGGGTGAATTATAATGGTGAGAATTGGAATATCAAGTATAATATTAATACCTCTGATCCTGCTGTAACTCCCCGATATGGAACTTATACGGCATATTTATGGTTGTATTTATCTCAATATGATGATAAAACTTTATATCAGATAGTTTCTGATTTGCAGGCTGCCAAAAACTATTATAGTAACATAACAGTATTTGATTCTTCTATCACATGGGCGCTTTTATCAAATTTTGAAAATTTAGTGGTACCTGTCAATACAGATCATGAGTATGGTGAAGATTCTGATTGGAGAGGTATTGCAAACGGTAATTTTGATGGAGATAGCGACGATGAATTTGTGGTAATAAGAAATTTTGATGGATTGATGCAGGCTTTAGAACCATATGACAGAGGTTTTCGCCAGGTGGCTACCAGTAAAGTATATGGTGGCTCCAATAACTGGAAAGGGTTAGCTGCAGGTGATTTCTTTGGAGATAATAAAAGTGAGATCATAGCTTTAAATGATCATACAGATGCCGACCAAAACGGTATTTATGTTTTGAAAATTGAAAACGGCAGCATTGTGGAACATACAAGATATATCGGATGGGGAGCTCAATCCGAGTGGGTAGGTGCTGCTGCAGGAAACTTTATCAGCGGCGGAAAAGATGATGTAATCACAGTAAGAAATTTTAATAAAGAAGCTAGAGTGAGCAAATTTGTTGGAACAGATATGCAATCAGTGTATTTAAATACACTTAATCTGCCTGCAAGTTCTAAAATCAAAGCAGTGGCATCAGGTGATCTTGATAAAGATGGCAAAGATGAATTAGTACTGCTTGTAGATGCTGATGATAGTAATGCTATATATAATGGTATCCATGTTTACCGTGTAAGCGACAGTGGTGTTCTTACAAAAATTACAGAATTTACAAACTGGGGCTCAGCTTCGGATTGGAAAGGTTTGGCTGTTGGTGACATTGATGCAGATGGTGCTGCTGAAATTATTGCTCACAGAAACTTTGACGGAGACTATAAATTATTTAAACTGAACGGAAATGTCTTATCGGGTATTACTGCTGAAAAGTTTCCGGTTCTGCAAACCAAAAATAATGTAATGTGTTTCGGAAATTTTGATCCAAGTACAAAGAATGAAGAATTGGCTACTCTCAGAAAAGATGGAGGTATTGTAATGTTTTCTTCGGCGAATGTTACAAACAGTGTGATTAACTTGAATAACAGAACTGCAGATCCTTGTAGAAATGAGCAGCCAGATGTATTATTCAGTTTCCTGAAGTCACCCTCTTTACATAAAGAAGAATCTAAAGAGATAGTATCTGTAAAATAAGAAATTATAATATTCAATAGAAACGGGCTTTAGCCCGTTTTTTTATGTTTTGATTGTAAGGCATAAAAAAAGCATCTTTTTCAGATGCTTGTGTTTTTAAATATTCTTTTTTAAACTTCGTCGTCAGAATCAATAGTGAAAGATCTGCTCTTAAAGTCTTTGTCATGTTTTTCTGAAATTACATCCTCACCCTTTTCATTAATGATGAAATCTGTGGACTCATTAAACATCTCCTGGAAACTCTTAAAATCTTCCTTGTAAAGGTAAATTTTATGCTTCTCGAATGTAGCTTCCCCATTCTCTCCGAAATTCTTCTTACTCTCAGTGATTGTAAGATAATAATCTCCTGCTTTCGTCTCGCGCACATCAAAGAAATAAGTTCTTCTCCCTGCTTTTAACACCTTAGTGAAAATTTCATTTTCATGGCGTTCCTTGTATTCACTCATTGTTAGATATTTTTTAATCTTGTTAAGAACAAATATAAAAGAATTCTTTTAATCACAAAATTTTTTTTATGATTTATTTAACAATTGAGAACGAAACGGCTAAGCAGTTACAGAATTGGTAATTTCCGTAAGGTTGAGAATTTGATTCGCTTTTTGAGCGCTAGACTCTCTGTGTGTGATGATTATGGAAGTAGCATTGCTTATTTTTTTATCAATATTTTCCAGAATATTCTGCTCTGTTTCGGTGTCTAAAGCAGACAGAGAATCGTCAAAAATGATAATATTTGGGTCTTTAATTAGAGCTCTTGCAATACATATTCTTTGCTTTTGTCCCCCCGAAAGCATTACCCCGCGTTCACCAACAAGTGTTTTATATTGCTCTTTAAACTCTACAATATTTTTATGAACATCAGCAATATTTGCATATTCTATTACTTTCTCATGAGACGGATGATCAATGGCAAAACCAATGTTATTTTCTATAGAATCTGAGAATAAATAACTCTCCTGAGGAATATATCCGATAAAGTCTCTGTAGTTATTCAGATTATGGTCTTTAAGATTTTTACCATCAATTAAAATTTCGCCTTCTGTTGGATCTATTAATCGGCAAAGCAGTAAAGCTATTGTTGATTTTCCACTTCCGGTTTTACCCATAATGGCTAAAGATTCTCCGGCCTTTACTTTAAAACTTAAATTATCCAGTGCTTTGATTCCGGTATTCGGATATACATAAGACACATTTCTGAATTCAATATCTCCTTTAATAGGATAGTTTTCAAAATTCGTATTAATGATCTCAGATTTTTTATCCATAAATTCATTGATCCTCTGCATAGAAGCTTCAGCTCTTTGGTTCACAGAAGTTACCCATCCTACCATAGAAAAAGGAAAAATCAAAGTGTTGATATACATGAAGAAATCTGCAATTTTACCAATACTTAATTCTCCTGCAATATATTTGGTACCTCCGATCCAGATGATCGCTACGTTTAGTAACCCAATGACAAAAAGAATGATCGTAAAGAAATAAGCCTCTGTTTTGGCCAGATCCAATGCTTTATTCTGATAATCTGTTACTTTAATTCCGTAGTTTTTTTCAATATATTTTTCTCTTGCAAAAAATTTTACCACACGGATTCCCGAAAAACTATCCTGAACAAAAGTTGAAATGGCAGACTGGCTTTTCTGCATGATCTTTGACTTTTTGTTGATGATTGAGCTTACCTTATAAATAGCAAAAGACAAAATAGGAAGCGGAAGAAGCGTCCACATAGTCATGGAAGCATCCGTTTTCACCATATAAATAGCTGTGATTACTACAAGAACAATAAGGTTAGCTACATACATAACGCCTGGGCCAAGATACATTCTTACCGCTACAACATCTTCGCTTAATCTGTTCATCAGGTCTCCAATGGTTGTCTGCTTATAATCCGTTAAAGATAAATCCTGATAATGTCTGTAGATTTTATTTTTAAGCTCATATTCAATCCTTCTGGAAGCAACAATGATAGTCTGTCTCATCATGAAGGTGAAAATTCCGGTCAGAAGAGAACATCCTACAATAATTCCAACATAGATCAGAACCTGATTGTTAAAGCCAAGGTTTCCACTTTTTGTAAGTTCATCCACAGATTTTCCTACAAACTGTACCTTATATATATTGAAGAAATTACTGGCAATGATAAATAGTACCCCCCAAAACAGCAGTATTTTGTGTTTCCAAAAATAGGGGTTTAAGGTTTTAAGCGCTTTCATATAGTTGCACAAAATTACAAAAATGTCATCACACTACGAATTTCATCAATTTTAAATTTTGTATCTTTGCACCCATAAAAAAGCTCTTTGAATGTTAGGAAGACGACAAATCCGTGAAAAAGTAGTACAGACAGTGTATTCTTACTACCAAAATCCTGTAAAATTTGATGTTTTAGAGAAAAACATGTTTGCCGGGATAGAGAAAATCTATTATCTATACATCTATCAGCTCAACTTTTTGGTTGGTTTGAAAGATTTGGCAGAAAATCAGATCGAAATTGGTAAGAATAAATATCTTAAAACTGATGCTGATATTAATCCTAACCAAAAATTCATCAACAATCAAGTCTTGCTTAAACTGGAAGAAAATCCTGAAAGATTATTTTTTACAGGTCAGCACAAGCAATTGAAATGGGATATGCATGATGACTTATTGGTAAAGACTTTCCAGAGAATTACAGCTGGGAAACGTTATCAGGATTTCATGAAAGAAGAAGGATACTCTTTTGAAGATGATCAAAAATTTATCGGTAAATTATTCTTAAGATATATTGCTGAAAATGAAGATTTTCATGATTATTTAGGAGATAAGGAACTTTCATGGTATGATGATATCCACATCGCCAATTCAATGGTGCAAAAAACGATCGGTTTCCTCAGAGAAGATGAAGAAAGCAGAACTTTAATCAAAATGATTAAAGATGAAGAAGATAAAACATTCGCTGCAAAATTGTTGAGAGATACCCTGAACAACTGGGAAAACAACGAAAAGAAACTGGAAGAAAGACTGGAAAACTGGGATCTGGAAAGAGTTTCTCTAATGGATAAAGTAATTCTGTCTACAGCAATTGCAGAGCTTGATAACTTTGCTTTCACACCTTCAAGAGTAATCATTAATGAATATATTGAAATTGCAAAAGTATTTGCTACAGACCGTTCCAATATCTTCATCAATGGTATTTTAGATAAATATTGTAAAGATCAAAATAGAATATAAAATGAAAAAGACGTTATCAATTATCGCCTTGTCTATTATAGGCTTTGGGTTAGTTTCATGTAAAAAAGAAAACAAAGAAACTCAAAGTACTGAAACTGCAACTACAGATTCAGCAGCTGTTGCGGCTCCGGTAACTACTGGTTCTACTGCAGTACCTGGAACTGGTGAAGCACCTGCTCCGGTTTCTAACGAACCATCTACTTCTGTTGCGCTGTCTGAAAACAGCTTCGATTTTGGAAAAATCAAAAAAGGAGATAAAGTAGAACACGTATACGAAATTACCAATACCGGGAAAAATCCATTGATCATTTCTGAAGTAAAACCTGGATGCGGATGTACAGCTCCTGATTTTACAAAAGAGCCAATCATGCCTGGTAAAAAAGGAAAAGTTACGTTGCACTTTGATTCTTCAAGCTTTGACGGAAACGTTCAAAAGTATGCAGATGTTTTTGCAAACGTAGAGAAAGCTCCAATCAGATTAACGTTCACAGCGAACATTCAACCATAATACTTAAAATATGTTGACACTATTTTTACAGGCAGCAGGAGGATCTTCACCTATGATGCTAATCATGATGGGGGTAATGTTTGTAGGATTTTATTTCCTGATGATCAGACCTCAGATGAAAAAACAAAAACAGGAGAAAAACTTTCAGGAGAACCTTAAAGTAGGAACCAGAGTAGTTCTTACATCAGGTCTTCACGGAAGAATTGCTCAGGTTCAGGATGACGGTTTTGTGATCGAAACATTATCCGGAAAACTAAAGTTTGAAAAAGCAGCGGTTTCCAGAGAAATGACAGAATCCCGTTTTGGAGATAAAGCAAAAACTGCTGATAAGGCAGACGACAGAAAAGAAACATCAACTGAAGAAAAAAAATAATTCAGTCTGAAGATATTTAGCTGCGGCGGGTGAACGAAGTTCACCCGCCGCAGATTTTTTATATACAATAAGTTGAGCAGTATTTGTGCTCATTTGTGAAAACAATTAGTGAGATGAGTGTTTAATAAAAAAATTATCTTTGTCCCATGAATCAAAACACAAATAAAACAGTTCTTATTCTGGGAGCCAATTCAGATGTTGCAAAGCAATGCATGAAACAATATGTGGAGAAAGGTTTTTCCGTGATCGCGGCTTCCAGGGATACAGCCTCTTTGAATGATTTCATTGATTCAAATAATCTTGACCAATCAAAAGTATCTGTTTTGTATTTTGATGCTGCAGATTTTGATTCTCATCAGAAATTCTATTCTGATCTTTCCACAAAACCTAATATTGTGGTGTATGCGGCCGGATTTTTAGTCGACAATCAAAATGCTTTGGCAGATTTCAAAGGTGCTAAGCAAATGATGGAGGTTAATTATATGGGGGGTGTTTCTATACTGAGCATTATTGCGATGGATAAAAGCAATAAAAATCTTGAAAGAATCATCGGTCTATCCTCCTTGTCTGGGGTAAGAGGGAGAAAAAGCAATTTTGTCTACGGAAGTACTAAAGCGGCATTTACCCAGTTTCTTGCTGGATTAAGACAGGAGCTTGCTTCCCGTAAAATCATTGTGAATGCTTTGGTCATTGGTTATATCAGAACAAAAATCAATGAAGGGTTGGAATTGAATGAGTCATTGATCATGGAGCCAGATTATGTAGCAAGATGTATTGTGAATGCAGGAAACTCCTTCACTGTTGTTCCGAATTACAAATGGAAGATCATTTACTTTATTTTAAAGATGCTTCCGGAAAATCTGGCGGCAAAACTTCCGTAGAATATATTCGTTTTAAATATTTTTTTAATACTATTCCAGTCGCAATTTGAATTTAGGTTATGCATTTTAATGGTCTGATTATATTTTAATTGTTTGATTTACAGTATTTTATGTTTTTTAATGTATTTTGCTGACTCTCATTTTTAAAAATTCATTTATACCCAGTTTGCAAGGCATATGTTTTCAAATCTACATTTGGAGAGAAATTGTAATGAATTAAAAAATAGGCTTTAATCTGTTTTTTCTTATAGATTTGAAATAAATTTTGAAATTGATTTTAGCCATTATGTTCTTCTCCTCATAAGATTCTAAAACTAAAATAATGGAAAAATTAATTTTACCTATTGCTGTACTGACCTCGGTATTCGCTTATTCGCAGGTCGGTATTAATAACAATGATCCAAAGGCTACATTGGATATTGAAGCGAAAACCACAGATGGGAGTAAACCGGAAGGGCTTCTTGCTCCAAGACTGACAGGAGACCAGATAAGACTGGGAAATGCATCTTATACTTCAGCACAAACCGGAATCATTATTTATGCAATATCTCCGGATAGTACTCCGGCAGGTAAGACAGTTAATATTATTGCTCCCGGATATTATTATTTTGATGGTGCTATATGGCAGAAAGTTATTGCAGGAAATTCTGCAGATTCAACAGATGATGCATGGGTCAACGATATAACCAATACAATGGTTAAACTTGGAACACAATCTGATGGAAGTACAGCAAGAATCGTGGGAACGGATGTTGTAATTAAAGACCAGGGCAGTGTAGGTATTGGTACAATTTCTCCTGCGACAAACGCTGTTTTAGAATTGTCTTCTTCAAATAAAGGATTTCTTCCCCCAAGAATGGCATTAACAGGAGATACCGATACCACTACAATTCCTTCACCATCTGCTGGGATGATTGTCTATAATACCTCCACCAGCTCGACACTGAACAAAGGGATCACTTATTATGATGGCATTAGCTGGAAACAACTTGTACCTGCCAATGTTGCTAACAGTTCTGCAGTGGTAGACTTACAGACCAGTATAACAACAGGGAACTCATCATCAGGTTCTATGGCAGGTTCTGTACAGCTTAATTTTGGAACTATTACAGCTCCTTCAGATGGCTCTTATGCATTTTCATTCAGGCTTTATGGTACAACTTCCGGCAGTGGAAGAGGAATTTTCTATATCTATCTTCTGAAGAGCAATTCCGGGGGAGATACTTTGGTGGATGTGGCAGAATTGAATCCATACTGTTTTGGAGGAACTGACGCTACTACTTATTCTGTTACACTGTCTGCCGGAGGAGTGTCTCAGGGAGACACTTTTAAAATTTATATGGGACGATATAACGGCGGCGGCGCTGTTTCTCCTACATGGACTTTAAGAGGAAATCCTGGAAGTAATGCAAATAAAACTTCTTTCACATGGTGGAAATTATAATCATCCTATAAATTTAAACCTAGGAATTAATTATAAAAAAAATAACATACTTTTTTAATGTATCATTTATTAAAAAGTTTAATTATAATCTTAAATTGACTTTAATAAATATATTTGGTACATTAAAGTATTGATCAGATTATTCAGCTCTGAATAATTATTTCATCACATTGGTTGTTATGTAATAATATTGTATTATTGATACAACTTGCTTTTATTCAGTAAGTTTCAATCTGTTCATGATTCTTTTGCCTTTCAGTAGAATTAAATATTAATTCTCATTAGTTGAACTTCGGTACTGTTTTTGTAATTCTATGAGCGAAAAATTATTTCTTCCTGTAAGATTCAATTTCTGAATGATTATTGAGTAAGCTGAAACTATCTGTTCTGCTGTCAATCTATTTTAATCTATAATATGATTTACTTTCACTAAGCTAGTGTGAGGTAAATTTCTTTTTGAAGCGGATTATACTTTTGTTCAATTTCATTTTTACATCTTACAGGAGATATCAATCATCATTGATATTAACAGTAAAAAATACACTACAAAAATGGACGATTTAGAACTGAATAAGATTCAACAACATTGGGACACATTAATTTCTTCAGCAATTTCATGGGCACCGAGAGTTTTTACTGCAATTATTTCTTCAGTATTAATTTACCTGATCGGATCATGGATGATAAGAATGATCAAAAAGCTGGTGGAAAAAGCGTTCAAAAAACGTAATATGGAGGCTTCCTTGAAGCATTTTCTTTTAAATATTATCAGCTGGGGACTTAATATCCTGTTGTTTATAGTTGTGGTAACTCAGCTGGGAGTGCAGACTTCATCATTTGTAGCAATGATTGGTGCAGCAACTTTAGCATTAGGATTAGCGTTGCAGGGATCATTGGCCAATTTTGCCGGAGGAATATTAATCTTATTATTAAAACCTTTTAAAATAGGTGATTTTATTTCTACCAATTCCGGAGTTTCAGGAACTGTAGATGCAATAGATATCTTTCAAACAAAACTGATCACTCCACAAAATCAATTGATCATTATTCCTAACGGTGTGGTATCGAATAATAGCATTACCAATTTTACTCAATTAGGAACAAGAAGAACATCCCTGGATATTGGAGTTGCTTATGATGCAGATCTTAGGAAAACAAAAGATATTTTAATGAATGTTATTAGAGGCAATCAATATGCTCTTACAACGCCTGCTCCACAGGTAGTGGTGACGGAGCTTGGTGAAAGTGCAGTGAATCTATCGATAAGAGTGAGTACTGCAACTGAAAATTTCTGGGCTATGAATGAAGAACTAATCATAGGTTGTAAAGAAGCTCTCGACAAGGCAGGAATTGGAATTCCTTTTCCGCAACGAGATATTCATGTTTACAATCAATAGTTATATTTAATTTTTTAAGAAACTCCTGCATGGTAATAATGCGGGAGTTTTTATTTTTTATAGAATAACAAAAAATTATTTACTTTTTTTGCTTTGCCTTTCTCTGCAAAATGTCAAGAATTTCAACATACTGATCAGTTTCTTCTTCACTGACCAGGTAGGTAAAGACAGTACCCATATCAATATGAATCAAAATCATTTTATTAGAAACTGCATAGGTGATTTTTTTCCAGATACATCTTATATCATATTGTTCACATTTGATATGAATACTGTCCTCATCAAATATGAATTCTGTTATGGGATGGTAGCCTTTTAATTCTTCAATATGTTTAGTCATTTTATTTGAATAATTGGCTTTCTGATAATAAAAATTGATCAGACAAAAAATACAGGCTATTCCTGAAAATATTAAAGCAAATCTTATAAAGTCATATCTGCTCTTATTGCCCATAAGACTATCGAAAACGAAAATAACGAATAAGGCATAAAATAAATTCCGCAAAAGAGTTGGGAGTTTCTTTTTCCATGAATAATAAAAATACTGCCACATTTGCTTGCGCACAACGTTCTCATTAAAATCAATCAATATTTTTTTTTCTTCCATGTTTACAGTTTTTTCGGATGCAAAAATATTGAAATTATTCTGTGTTGAAAGGAGTTTTCAAGATAATAAATCTTTTTATTCTTTTTTTTGAGGTTTTTGTCAAATGACAATTGTTTTTATTTGTCAGTTTTATACCTTTATCTTACCACAATCTGTGGATACAACAAAGCATGGAAGAACTTTTTCATTATATCAAAAAATTCGGAACACTGAATCCTCAGGATGAACTTCTGATTGCTGAAGGCATTCAGGAAATTACTGTAAAGAAAGGTTCTCCTTTTGTGGAAGCTGGAAAAGTGAGCCAAAGAATTGCTTTTGTGAAAAAAGGTGTTTTCCGGTCTTTGTACTATAATAAACAAGGGGATGATTTTACGCGCTATTTTATCTATGAAGGTAGATTTATAGGAGATTTTCAAGGCTTTAATGATCAGCTGCCTGCGCATGAAGATATTGAAGCTATTACCGATGCGGTATTGCTGGTGATAGATCTTAAGTATTTTAAAATTCTGGAAGAAAAAATTGCTGTATGGCCGGCTCTGTTTGCCAGAATTCATGCCTTTGTTGTTGAAAATAAACTGAAGGTTGCCAGTATTATGCTAAATCAGGATGCGAAATCACGTTATATTCATTTTTTAAATCATTATCCGGGACTTGCCAACAGGGTTCCACAATCTATGCTTGCTTCCTATCTCGGGGTTACCCCATCTTCTTTAAGTAGAATCAGAAGAAATATAGTCTAGAATTATTGATGATAAATGATAATCGATCAATGATAACTTTTAGTCATTAATACTTTTTACATTATACATTTTACAATTGAGTTCCCTTTTTGCCAAATGGCAATGGTCTTTCTGTCTGACTGTCATAGCTTTGCTTCATAAAATTTAAAGTACGAATATGGATATTGTATTAGGATTACAATGGGGTGATGAAGGAAAAGGAAAGTTTATTGATCTCATCAGTGAAAATTATGACATTACAGCACGTTTTAATGGTGGATCTAATGCTGGACACAGTATAGAAAGGAACGGACGCAGAATCACACTTAAAATGATTCCTTCAGGGATCTTTATGAAAGGTGTACAGAATGTAATTGGAACAGGAACCGTTCTGGATCCTGTAAGTTTTAAAAAAGAAATTCTGAATCTTCAGGTATTTGATGAAACGGTTCAGCCGGAAAACAATATTATTATTTCGCTGAAAGCTCACTTTGTACTGCCTACCCATAAGCTTTTGGATATTTTTATGGAGGAAAGTTCTGAGTATACCACGATCGGAACTACCAAAAACGGAATTGCGCAGGCTTATTCTAATAAAATTTTAAGACAGAATGTAAGAGTAGGGGACATGTTTGCTCCGGATTTTAAAAGCAGAGTACAGCATATTTTAACAAGAGATTATAAGATGTTGACCGCAGGAGGCATGACACTTCCTTCTTTGGAGGAAATAAGTAATGAATTTTTTGAAGCAGTTGATTTTCTGAAAAGATTTAAATGTACGGAGACTGAAATATATCTGAATAATGCTTTGGCTGAAGGAAAGACAATATTGGCAGAAGGATCTCAGGCTGCCATGCTGGATATTGATCACGGAACGTATCCTTATGTGACTTCTTCATCAACTACGGCTTCAGGTGCAAGCAGTGGATTAGGTATTTCACCGAAAAAGATCGGTGAGATATTTGGAATTGCAAAAGCTTACTGTACAAGAGTAGGAAACGGAGTTTTTCCAACAGAACTGTTTGATGAATTAGGTGAGGAAATCAGAACAAAAGGAAATGAATTTGGTTCCAATACCGGACGTCCAAGAAGAACAGGCTGGCTGGATTTACCTGCTTTGAAATATGCTGTGATGATCAATGGAGTTACTCAGCTGGTTTTAACTAAAGCAGATGTTTTAAGCGGATTGAAATCTGTGGCAATCTGTACTCATTATGAACTGGAAAGTGGAGAGAGGGTAGCGGTCTCAGGATTACTTCCGGAAAACGGAGAACCAATCCTGAAATGGATGAATGGATGGGAAGCTGATTTTTCTGGTATGAAAAGTTCTTCGGAACTGCCAAAAGAAGTGAATGAGTTTCTATCATTTCTGGAAGCGGAATTAGGGATTCCGGTAGCTTACCTTTCAACAGGGCCAGGAAGGGAACAGATGATAAAAATGATTTAATAATTATAAAACACAATCATATAAAAAGGGAAGAGGTTAGGAATTAAATTTCCTAACCTCTTTATTTGTGTGAAATGATTAATTAACTTTTGTAAGTATAAAACGTTGCTTTGTAGAAGGCTGAACTGTTTGATCAGTCGTACCAATTACAATAGGAGTTAGATTGGTTGTTGAGCCATTTTTCACCTCTAATCTCAAGGCTGGTGCATTCTTAGGAGCAAATCCAAATCCGTTATTTCCTAAATTGAATAATAACCATTTCTGAGCATCTGTATTGGAATTGGTTCTTAATTCAACAGCTGTTCCATTTGTTGTTCCGTTACTTTTTACTGTTAATACTTTCGTAGGATCTAATATAGATTTGATAGTATAATAACCATGATCTGATTTTGTAAATGTGAATCTCTGATTATTCCCTGTAGAAGCTGAATACAGAATGATGCTGGTGCCGTCTGTAGTAGAACTTCCGGAAATATCTAAATTTTTATCACTTGCTAAAGCTGTGGTCATAGTATAAGTTCCGTTGATTGCAGAAGAGGAATTAACCGGTCCATACAAATGATTGATTCCAGCATAATCACCAGCAGACAATCCTGTTCGCTGCTTGGTAAATGTAGATCCGTCCAGCTTAGTCATTACAGGCTGACTTGAGTCTATAGCAAAGTCTGTAGACTGGTACATCATCACAGACCCGAAATCAAATGCGCCGTGTCCTGCGTAATCATTATAAAGATTAAAATTATGACGGCTTCCTTCTACGGCTTTGTTTACATCTACAATAATATACTGATCTCTGTCCGGACGGCATTGCTCGTGCATGATTCCCATAGAGTGCATGATTTCGTGAGCAATAATTGCAGGATACGTGGTATTGTAAATTTTAATACCGTTCACTCTGTTTTTTTGCCATCCAAGTGGAGAGCTGTTAGTTGTAGTATACGTAAAAGTGATATATTCTGTTTGATTGGTTCGTTCAACAAATTGCATACTGGTTTGAGAAGAAATCATATCAAACGCTTTGTTGATATTGGTAAGGAATGTATTGTAATTCTGAGTACTCAGACTTCCCTGGCTGGGTAATGTATAATAGACGGTTGCATTCGGCCATGTCTTAATAAAAGAGCTTACAATGGTGCTTTTCTCTGCTGTTGATGTTTCAGAATTGGCTTGCTTCTGTAATATATTAAACTGTTCTGGGCTAATGGTAATGTCTTCTGCATAAAAATACTCTCCATTTACTTCATTGACATACGTGTATTTTCCGTCAATTAATAATTTGTGAATCTTTGCATTGGCTAAGTTTTCTGTTTTTGGGTCTATTGAATCTGTCTGTGTATTTTCAAGATCCGTCCTACATGAATTCAGTGCCAAAACAAGGCATCCTGATAATAGTAATAGTTTGCTTTTCATATTATTTAATTTTGGTTTGGTGATCAGGTTGTAAATATGAACAGCTATTGTATTACCCTACGCAAAAGATTACAAAATAAGTTAATTTCTAATTTTTATTAAGTCTTCATTATAACCCAGCTGTATGTTGTAAATATATTAATAATAAGTTATATTTAAATATAACATAATATAATGATTGTTTTGTTGTGTACTTGTTTAAATGGTGTAATAATTTCGTTGATTAATTTATAATGTTTTATTTTTTACTATTAAATTTCAAATTTAATTATTTCACAAATATTTGATATAGTGAATGTAATTGCACATTATGCTGTATTAAAATAGGTTTTATTGATGAATTTATAAAAATTATTGATTTTTATAATAATATGAACTTAAAATAGCGTTGTTTTATGAATATTGTTTTGTAAGCAATATTGTCAGTATACAATCTTGGAATGTTAAAGGTTACTGAAATTCGGATATAAAAAAAAGCGGGGCAAATACCCCGCTTTACATTTATGCTTTTAAATTCAATTGTAATTCTAATTCGTCGAGCTGTGCATCAGCAATCGAAGCAGGCGCGTCAATCATTACATCCCGTCCTGAATTGTTCTTAGGGAACGCGATATAATCTCTGATCACTTCGTTTCCGTCAAGAATAGCTACCAAACGGTCAAACCCGAATGCCAAGCCTCCGTGTGGCGGAGCACCATATTTGAATGCATTCATCAGGAATCCAAACTGAGCTTCAGCTTCTTCTCTGGTAAAACCTAATAAATCAAACATTTTAGACTGAAGATCTCTGTCAAAAATTCTAATAGATCCACCTCCGATTTCGTTTCCGTTCAGAACCATATCATAAGCGTTCGCTCTTGCTTTTCCTGGGTCAGTTTCCAATAAGTGGATGTCTTCCGGTTTTGGAGAAGTGAAAGGGTGGTGCATCGCATGGTAACGTCCACTTTCTTCATCAAATTCCAATAGAGGGAAATCAACGACCCAAAGTGGTGCAAATTCGTTTCCTTTTCTTAATCCCAAACGGTTTCCAAGTTCCATTCTCAATGCGGAAAGCTGAGCTCTTACTTTATTTTCGTTTCCGGAAAGAATCAACATTAAGTCTCCTTCTTTTGCTCCGAATTTTTCAATGATTTTTGCTAAATCTTCTTCGTTATAGAATTTGTTCACTGATGAGGTTTTCACTCCGTCATTCTGGAATTTAGCCCAAACCAATCCTGAAGCTCCAATCTGAGGACGTTTTACCCAATCAACAAGTTCATCGATCTGTTTTCTCGTATATTCTGCACATCCTTCTACATTGATTCCGACAACTAATTCTGCATCATCAAATATCTTAAAGTCTTTTCCTTTTACCAGTTCATTCAGTTCTACGAACTCCATTCCAAAACGGATATCCGGCTTGTCATTTCCGTATTTTCTCATCGCATCTGCGAACGTCATTCTTGGGAAATCTCCGAATTCCTGACCCGTAATATCTTTTATCAGCGTTTTGGTCATTCCTTCGAACACGTTCATAACGTCTTCCTGCTCTACAAAAGCCATCTCACAGTCGATTTGTGTAAATTCCGGCTGTCTGTCTGCTCTTAAATCCTCATCACGGAAACATTTTACAATCTGGAAATATTTATCCATTCCACCTACCATCAAAAGCTGTTTGAAGGTCTGCGGAGACTGTGGTAATGCATAAAACTGTCCTGGATTCATTCTGCTTGGTACTACGAAGTCTCTTGCTCCCTCTGGAGTTGACTTGATCAAAACAGGGGTCTCCACTTCAATGAAACCTTCCTCAGATAAATAATTTCTTACTTTCTGTGCCATCTTGTGACGGAAGATCAGTTTATCTTTTACCGGATTTCTTCTGATATCCAGATAACGGTATTTCATTCTTAATTCTTCACCACCATCAGTTTCATCTTCAATAGTGAAAGGAGGAAGTTGAGAATCGTTAAGAATCGTCAGTTTTTCTACCAGAATTTCAATTTCCCCGGTTGGAATATTAGGGTTTTTGCTTACTCTTTCAATAACTTTTCCGGTAGCCTGAATCACAAATTCACGGCCCAGTTTTTTTGCTTCTTCCATCAATTGTGCGGAAGAGCGGTCCTGGTCAAAAACCAACTGGGTAATTCCGTAACGATCTCGAAGATCTACCCAAATCATAAATCCTTTATCACGGATAGTCTGTACCCATCCTGATAGTGTAACTTCTTCATTCAGATTTTTCAGAGATAGCTCTCCGTTGGTGTGTGATCGAAACATAATTATTTGTTTAAAGTTCAATGTTTAAGGTTCAATTCCGAACCTTGAATTTTTCGTTGGCAAAGATAAGATTTTTGCAGGTTTTATAAATAAAAAAAACTCCCTTTCGGAAGTTTCATATGCTCTTTTTAGATTTTTTAAACTCTATTACCGCCTTTTGCGATTAGAATCCTCTTTACTTCTTCACTGCCTTTTGTTTCATCAGCTACCTCAAGAGGTGTTTTGTTCTGACACTTTTTATTCACATTAGCCTTGTTATCTAAAAGAAAGTTGATAATATTCTTTCTGTCAGACATTACACTGAAACCAAGAGGTGAATAAAGTATATCTCCAACAAGAAAACATTTGTTGTAATCTCCCGGGACAAACTGTTTTTTAAAAGTAGCTATATCATCAGAATAAATGGCTTTCATCTTTTCCTGACTCATCTTCTGGGCAGATAACATACTACCAGACAGTAACATTCCAAATAGAAAAGTAGTAGAGATTATTTTTTTCATAAGGATAATTTTTAAGAATATACAAATCTAAATTAAATTTTATTACCAATTGCTAAGTTTTTCTAATAATTGGATTTGTATTTTTGGGATTATCTAAATTATTGATTACAAAATGACAAAATATGTTGAATTTTTGAAAAAAGCTTTCAGTGGTGAAGAAACTGATTTTACGCAAGTAAATATCAGAAGTGCTGTATTGCTTTTAGCCATTCCTATGATGCTGGAAATGGCTATGGAATCTGTATTTGCGCTTGTTGATCTCTATTTTGTCGGTCATCTGAAAGAAAGTGGTTTCGCTATTCAGACGGTAGGTCTTACCGAATCTGTACTCTCTATAATGTATTCCATTGCAATTGGGATGAGTATGGCGGCAACCGCTTTGGTGGCAAGGAGAATTGGTGAGAAAAATCCTGAACAGGCTTCCAGAAGTGCTGCACAGGTATTACTCGTTTCTTTCGGTATTACTTTTATTTTAAGTTTATTGGGAGTGGTTTATGCTGAAGAAATTCTGATTCTGATGGGTTCAAAACCGGAAGCAGCAGCCTACGGAAAGAATTTTACCAGAATTATGATGGGAAGCAGTACGATTATCATGCTTTTATTTTTAATCAATGGTATTTTTAGAGGGGCAGGAAATGCAATGATTGCCATGAAAAGTTTATGGATAGCCAATATTGCCAATATCATTCTCTGCCCGATTCTGATAAAAGGCTTGGGGCCTGTCCCTGCTTTGGGTTTGACCGGAGCAGCACTGGCAACAACAATAGGACGTAGTATCGGGGTTATTTATCAATTGTATCATCTTTTGGTAGCTGATACTCAGATAAGAATTAAACTTCCTTATTTTAAACCGAATTATGAACTCATCAAATCCATTATAAAAATTGCAACTCCGGGAATTTTCCAGTTTGTTATAGCTTCATGCAGTTGGATCTTCCTTGCAGAGCTTGTAGCAACTACCGGGGGTGAAAATGCATCAGCAGGTTATCAGACAGCTTTAAGGCTAATGATGTTCTTTATGCTTCCGGCATGGGGACTGAGCAATGCTGCTTCTACGTTGGTTGGGCAGAATATGGGAGCAAATGAAATGCTGAGAGCAGAACAGTCGGTGATGAAAACCGTGAAATATAATGTTATCTTTATGCTGATCGTAAGTCTGATTTTCCTTTTGATGGGGAATTTTTTAGTTGGTTTCTTTACTCAGGAACCGGCTATTAAAGATTTTGCAAAAAATGCTCTTCAGATTATGAGTGTAGGTTTTATTTTCTATGGAATCGGGATGGTGATGATCAATGCATTCAATGGAGCGGGGGATACCTGGACGCCTACATGGGTTAATCTTTTTGGATTCTGGTTGTTTCAGATACCCTTGGCGTATTTTTTATCCAAATATCTTGACATGGGTCCAAAAGGAGTCTTTATTTCAATTCCTGCTGCAGAAACCCTGATTACTATTGTTGCCTTTATCTTATTTAGAAAAGGAAAATGGAAGACGATAAAAGTGTAGAAGAGATACGTGCTGGAAACTGCAATAGGGAAGCACTGGCGGTCTGAAATATTTAAGCTAGCCTTTTAATAAAACTTTAACAGCTTCATTAATTGGATTTTAGTTCGGTATTTTTTAAATTCGTAATAACAACAAATACTTATTACTATGGGAAAAGGAGACAAAAAATCAAGAAGAGGAAAGATTAATTCCGGAAGTTATGGAAAAAGAAGACCTAAAAAAGCCTCAAAATCTTTTGTAGCTTCTGAAGAAAAATCTAAAAAGTAATCCAAATAAAAAAGACCGAAGATCATGTCTCCGGTCTTTTTTTATAAAAATTAAATTAATTATTTACCTCCAAGAATATTTCCAAGGATGCTGCCTAATCCGCCGCCGCCTTGTTGTTGGTTTCCACCACCGCCCAATACACTTCCAAGTATATCGTTCAGAGGGTTTCCTGATGATTGAGACTGTCCGCCTCCTCCTAAAACACTTCCAAGAATGTCATTCAAAGGATTAGACTGCTGAGCTTGCGCCTGGTTGGAAGCGTTTCCAAGAATTCCTCCTAAAAGATCTCCTAAACCACCTGCTCCTACATTGCTCTGTTGTTTCTGCTGTCCGATATAACCCATTACTACAGGTGCAAGCATGGCAAGGATAGGACCTATTTTATCTATTGAAATTCCTGTATTCTGTGATAACTGATTTTCAACATTACTTTTCTGATCACCAAAAATATGACCAAGAATAGATCCGCCTTCAGCTTGTCTTGATTCGATCTGAGAAGCGTCATTTAAAATACTTCCGTTGTGGTCTTTATCTAAAGCACTATTTAAAGCTTCTGCTTCTTTGGCATCCTGAGATTTATTTCTAAGATAAGAAATAATAAGGGGGGTAGCTACAGCTAATAAAGCGATTACCTGATTTTTGCTGATTCCGAATTTGTTTTCAGCCTGTTCAGCAACCTGATTGCTGGTGTTTCCTGTAAGTAGGTCAATTAAACTCATTTTTTGTGTTTATTAAGTATTAAGTGAACCAAAGTTATCAAAAAATATGCCTCGCAAAATGACAGGCTTTCATAATTATTGTTAAAGTTTTTGAGTATGTTTCAGAAGGTCTTAGTTTTTAATGATAGGAACGTTGGAACATGCTTCTCCGAACATCAGAGATTTTACAATCGGCTTTAACTGTTCCACAAGTTCTATATAGGCATTTTCCGGAATATCTTTATCAGAGCAGCCTTTTACCAGAACTCTTTTTCCTCTCATTTCTTCAAAATCATGAGTTTGGATAGCATTGTGCATTAAAATAACATCAAGATCCTCACGGTTTCCGAAAACTATTTTTTTTGCAACATCTGTAAGTTTTGCTGTCAATACAAAATAAGCCCAAAGCGGGATGATGGTATCTACAGAGTTGTAAATGTATATATATGAATCTTTATATTGTTCAATATCTATTGCTTCTACCTTTTCACGGAAATCTTTTTCTTTCAGGATCATTTCCTGGAAAAGAAAATCTTTCAGGTTAATTCCCTTTCTTTCCCCTTTTGGAAGTAAAGTGGCTAAGTCAAAATTGATAAGGCCGCTTTCAGCAACTTTATTCCGGATTTCAAATTCTTCTGACATTTTTTATCATTATCTTTGAACAAATTTACGAATTAAGATCATATCTATTTTAATTTGTTCTCTATCCTTACTATAGAAATGAAGTATTATATTATTGCAGGAGAAGCTTCAGGTGATTTGCACGGAAGTAACCTGATGAAAGCCTTAAAACAAAAAGATCCTAATGCGGAGTTCAGATTTTGGGGTGGTGATCTGATGAAAGCTCAGGGCGGAACACTGGTAAAACACTACAGAGATCTCGCGTTTATGGGATTTCTGGAAGTAGTGATGAACCTACGAACCATTCTGAATAATATCAAATTCTGCAAAGAGGATATTCAGAAGAACAGACCTGATGTTCTGATTTTAGTGGATTATCCTGGCTTTAATCTAAGGATTGCCAGATTTGCCAAGGAACTTGGAATTAAAGTCGTTTATTATATTTCTCCACAGCTTTGGGCATGGAAAGAAGGCAGGGTAGAGACTATCAAAAAATATGTGGATGAAATGATGGTCATTCTTCCTTTCGAAGAAGATTTTTACAGAAAACATGGCGTTCACTCTCATTTTGTAGGTCATCCCTTGCTGGATGCTATTTCAGATCTTCAGGAAATCAGCATTGAAAATTTTAAATCTGACCACGGACTGAATGAAAAAGAAATCATTGCATTATTACCGGGTTCCAGAGAACAGGAAGTAGAAAAGATGCTGGAAATAATGCTTTCCGTAAGACCGCATTTTAAAAACTACCAGTTTGTGATTGCCGGAGCACCTAGCCTTCCTAAAGAATTTTATCAGAAATATGTGGATGATAATGTTCATTTCGTATCCAATAAAACTTATGATTTGCTAAGATGCTCCAAAGCAGCTCTTGTTACCTCGGGAACAGCTACTCTGGAAACCGCTTTACTGAACATTCCTGAAGTGGTTTGTTATCGCGGAAGCAAAATTTCTTATGCCATTGCTAAAAGATTAGTGAAAAATATCAATTACATTTCTCTGGTAAACCTGATCATGGATAGAGAAGTGGTAAAAGAATTGATTCAAAATGATCTGAACACCAAAAATCTGGTGGAAGAACTTAATAAAATTTTGTCAGGAGAAAAAAGAGAGCAGGTTCTGAATGATTACAATCTTCTGAGAGAAAAATTGGGAGGAAAAGGAGCCAGTGATCATGCTGCTGAGGTGATCTTGAAAGTGTAATTTTTACCATAACTTCTGAGAATTTAATCTACTTTTTAACGATGAATTATTGTACCCGTTTCCTGTTATTACTGACATTTACATTGTTTTTCTCAAATAGTTCTGCCCAACAAGACAATTTAAGAGAGAAAGTACAGATATTCTATTATGGCTGGTATGGAAATCCGGCAAATGACGGAAGCTATCAACATTGGAACCATGAAATTCTTCCCCACTGGAGTAATCCGAAATGGAATAATCTGGGACATCATAAAGGAGGAGATGATATTGGTGCTAATTTTTATCCGGCACTTGGAAATTATAGCTCCAATGATGCAGAAATCATTGAAAAACACATGAAAATGATCAAAGAATCCGGAGTGGGAGTGGTTGTAGTAAGCTGGTTGGGAAAAGATTCATTCACGGATAAAAGTCTAATCAAATACCTGGATATTGCAGATCGTTTTGATTTAAAAATTGCATTCCACATTGAGCCGTTTTATAAAAATACTTCAGAATTAAAGGAACAGCTTTTTTATCTTGTAAAAACGTATTCCCAGCATCATGCTTTCTATAAAAAAGACGGAAAACCTCTGTTTTATGTATATGACAGCTATAAAATTTCTAAAGAAGAGTGGGCAAAAATGCTATCCAAAAATGGAGAAAAAACAGTCAGAAATACAGATTTAGATGCGCTTTATATTGGTCTTTGGGTTGAAAAAGATGATGCTAAATTCTTTGATTCAGCAGGTTTTGATGGCTTTTATACCTATTTTGCCAGCGAGGGTTTTGTATATGGAAGTACAGCTGCTAATTGGGATTTCATGTCCAACTATGCTAAAGACCATCATCTGATTTTTATTCCTTGTGTAGGACCAGGTTATTCCGATACAAGAATACGGCCATGGAACGAAGCGAATTTCAAAAGCAGAGACAATGGGAAATATTACGAAAAGATGTTTGATGATGCTGTTAAAGTAAATCCGGATTTTATTGGAATTACATCGTTCAATGAATGGCATGAAGGAACACAGATAGAGCCTGCCATTCCTAAAAAAGCAGGAGATTTCAAATATGAAGATTATGGGAAAGATCCTTTATTTTATATTAAAGAAACAAAACGTTTGACGGATAAATTTTTGAAAAAGAAATAGTATACTTTCAATCCTGAATTTTACCATAAAAAATTAAGTGCCCCGTTGATGCTTTTGATGCATAACGGGATGTTTTTTAGTTAGCTGAGAGATCATATTCTATTGATTAATTATCTATTTTCCCTTGATAATTAATTGAAATTGCAAAAGCAGCCCCTTCTTATTCTGGTAATATTTTTTATTCTTGGAATTTTTTTTCAGGATAAGATGGTGTTGGATGGTGTTGCATTTTATTCAGTAATTGCAATGTGCTTGGTCATACTTACGGCAATTTGTTTTCATTCTTATTTTCTGCAAAAAATCAAAGTTGCCCTACTTACACTTTTGTTTTTTGGAGCAGGGGTTGTTCTTCATTATTATAATACTTCTGTGGATGATGTTTATTCATCTTTAAAAAAAGAAACGGTTGCTTTTAAAATTTCTCAAAAGTTAAATACAACAGAAAAATATAAAAAATATGAAGGAACTGTACAGATAGGCAATGCCAATTTTAATTCCATTGTATATGTTCCGGGAGAGATAAAAGAGTTGGATTTTACCCACTACTACAAAGCGAAAGCTTATATTACAAAACCTAAAGCTCCTCAGCATGATTTTCAATTTAACTATGTTCAATATCTGAAAAGAAAGCATATTGATGAGCAGATCTACCTTTCAAAAGAAATTGTATCTGCAGAACGAAACGACTTAACGCTGGTAGATCAACTCCGGCAATATAGATTTACGGCTCTTAAGAAAATTGATAAAACCTCTATTTCTGAAAAAACCAAAGAGTTTCTGAAAGGTATTATTCTGGCAGACCGAACTGAGATTGATGCAGGAACAGTTCAGGATTTCAATAAGTCCGGACTGGTTCATTTTCTGGCCATTTCGGGAACACACATTGTGGTCATTTTTGGGATGTTTTATTTTCTATTGATTCGTTTTATTCCTTTACAATTCAGAAAATATGCAGTTATTCTAAGTTTGGTTTTTATTTGGCTGTTTGCCGCTTTTATTGGTTTTGGAAATTCCGTTTTGCGATCCTGTATCATGCTGAATGTTTATTTTGTCTTCGTATTGCTTCAGAGGAAACCTGATCTGCTTCATTCTTTGGCTTTATCAGCTTTTCTTATTTTAATTGGAGATACACAGCAGCTTTTTGATGTAGGATTTCAGCTTAGCTTTTTAGCTGTTTTAGGAATTTATTGGCTGAATCAGCCTTTGTTGAAACATTTTCCAAAGCAGGATCACTATCTTAAAAAACTTTTGTTCAATACCATTACAATTTCTTTATCAGCACAGCTGGCAACACTTCCTTTGGTGCTGTATTATTTTCATCAGTTTTCATTCATATCCATTATTGCCAACTTTGTCATTGTTCCTTTTTCCGAGATTATTATTGTTTTCTCATTTATAATGACTGGTTTTATTGCATTCGGAATTGATTTTAAAATAATGAACCTGGTATATGATTTTGTTATTCAGATTCTGTTGAAAGCAATCCATTGGTTTGCTGAGGTAGATTTTTTGTTCTTTGAAAATATTCCTATGAATGGGGTTGAAGTACTGTCGGTTTTGATGGTAGTCTATTTATTAAGACCGGTTATTTTAAAGTTCAATTTTAAATATCTGATGAAGTTGATGATGGCTATTATTGCGTTTCTGATGATAAGAATCGGAAGTAATATCTTTGAAAATCAGAAAGAAGAGGTGTTGATTTATTCTTTGGGTAAAAGCAAAGTTTTTTCTGTAAAAAGAGGAGATAAAATCTGTTTTTGGATCTCTGACATGGAAAATAAGGCGAAAGTTCTAAGGTATATTATAAATCCTTATTGTTCTGCAAGAAGAGTGGATTATTTTGAAATAAAATCCTTCCCGCCCTCTACTAAAAAGGTAGTTTTCAGAGATCAGGTTTATAATCTCAAATAGGGCTTTATAATTTATACGTTTTCCTGCATTTATAATGTATGAGATTCTTATTTAGAAAGATTACAAACTGCCTAATTGTGAGATTTCTCACTTTTCGATATTGTTAAACTTTCTTAATTTTGTAGAAATTCAAATTTAAACTTATATGGCAGGTTTAACGAGTTCTACGATAGGTAGAAAATATGCTATGGCATTATCAGCTCTATTTTTGCTGATTTTTCTTATACTGCATTTGACGACCAATTTGTTATCAGTTCTGAACAAGGATGCATTCAACACCGCATCAGACTTCATGGGCTATAATCCTTTTGTGCAGTTCTTAATGCAGCCTATTCTTGGTTTTGCAGTAATTTTCCATTTCGTAATGGGATTTGTGCTTGAAATCAAGAATAATAAAGCGCGTCCGGTAAAGTATGCAGCAAACAACGCATCAGTGAATTCTTCATGGATGTCCAGAAATATGATTATTTCCGGAGCTGTTATTTTAGCTTTCTTAGCGCTTCACTTATATGATTTCTGGTTGCATGAAATTAATTACAAGTATGTAGAAGGATTGACTCCTGATGCAGAACGTTTCTGGCCGGAACTTCATGAGAAGTTTGCTGATCTTTGGAGAGTGGCTTTGTATGTGATCTCTTTTGTTTTACTAGGATTACACTTAGCACACGGATTCCAGTCTTCATTCCAGTCTGTTGGAGCAAGACATCCAAAATATACGCCGGTGATCAAAGCTTTCGGAACATGGTATTCAATCCTTATTCCTGCAGGATTCATCATCGTAGCAGTTTTCCATTTTATAACTCAATAATATCAATATACTAGTATGAGTAAATTAGATTCAAGAATTCCAGCGGGTCCTCTTAAAGACAAGTGGAAAAATCATAAAGACCATATGAACCTTGTTGCACCAAACAACAGAGATAAGATTGATATTATTGTTGTAGGTACAGGTTTGGCAGGAGGTTCTGCAGCAGCTACATTAGCTGAGCAGGGATATAATGTAAAAGCATTCTGCTACCAGGATTCACCAAGAAGAGCACACTCTATTGCAGCTCAGGGAGGGATCAACGCAGCTAAGAATTACCAGGGAGATGGTGACTCTACTTACAGATTATTCTATGATACCATTAAAGGTGGTGACTATAGAGCAAGAGAGGCTAACGTTTACAGATTAGCTGAAGTTTCTGCAAATATTATTGACCAGTGTGTTTCCCAAGGGGTTCCTTTCGGTAGAGATTACGGCGGTCAGCTAGATAACCGTTCATTTGGTGGGGTTCAGGTAAAAAGAACTTTCTACGCAAAAGGACAAACAGGACAGCAGTTATTATTAGGGGCATACTCTTCAATGAGCCGTCAGATCGGTAAAGGAAGAATCAAGATGTATAACCGTCATGAAATGCTTGATCTTGTAATTGTTGATGGAAAAGCAAGAGGGATTATCGCAAGAAACCTTGTTACAGGTGAGATCGAAAGACATTCAGCTCACGCTGTAGTTATTGCTTCAGGTGGATACGGAAACGTATATTTCCTTTCTACCAATGCAATGGGATCTAACGTTTCTGCAGCATGGAAAATTCACAAGAAAGGAGCTTACTTCGCAAACCCTTGCTACGTACAGATTCACCCGACTTGTATTCCTGTTCACGGAACACAGCAGTCTAAACTGACTTTGATGTCTGAATCATTAAGAAACTCAGGAAGAATCTGGGTTCCTAAAAAACATGAAGATTCAGTAGCCATCAGAGAAGGTAAATTAAGACCAGAAAATATTAAAGAAGAAGATAGAGACTATTATTTAGAAAGAAGATATCCTGCGTTTGGTAACCTTGTACCTAGAGACGTTGCTTCAAGAGCAGCTAAGGAAAGATGCGACGCCGGATTCGGAATCGAAAATAATGATACTCAGGAAGGAGTTTACCTTGATTTCTCTACAGAGATCATGAAAAAAGGTAAAGAATCCGCTATCGAAAAACATATTCATAATCCTACAGATCAGCAGATCTACGATTTAGGTAAGAGCTGGGTAGAGGAGAAATACGGTAACTTATTCGTAATGTACGAAAAAATTACTGCAGATGATCCTTACAAAACTCCAATGAAAATCTATCCTGCCGTTCACTATACAATGGGTGGTGTATGGGTTGATTATAACCTTCAGTCTACAATCCCTGGATGTTTCGTAATTGGTGAAGCTAACTTCTCTGACCACGGTGCAAACAGACTGGGAGCTTCTGCATTGATGCAGGGTCTTGCTGATGGATATTTCGTACTTCCTTACACGATTGCAGATTACCTTTCTGCAGACATCAGAACAGGAGCGATTCCTACCACTTCAGGAGCGTTCGACGAAGCTGAAAAAGGAATTAAAGAAAAAATTGACTTCTTCTTAAATAATAAAGGAACTCATTCTGTAGACCACTTCCACAAACAATTAGGAAACATTATGTGGAATAAAGTAGGAATGGGAAGAACTCCTGAAGGATTAAGAGAAGCGATCAAAGAAATTGAAGAAGTAAGAAACGATTTCTGGAAAAACGTAAAAGTACCGGGAGAAGGAGAAGGAATGAACACTGAGCTTGAAAAAGCATTCAGAGTAGCAGACTTCCTTGAACTTGGACAATTAATGGCTATCGATGCACTACACAGAAATGAATCTTGTGGTGGACATTTCCGTGAAGACCACTCAACTCCGGATGGAGAAGCGGAAAGAGATGACGTAAACTACAAATACGTCGGAGCTTGGGAATATCAGGGTGACAATATCAACACAGAAGTGTTGCATAAAGAAGAACTGATATATGACAACATCGAGGTTAAAACTAGAAGTTATAAATAATCTCCAACCTAAAATATAACATTATGAGTGCAAAAAAAGGCTTACATCTTACGCTGAAAATTTGGAGACAAAAAAATAGTAAAACTAAAGGTCAGTTTGAGACCTATAAAATATCAGATGTATCTACAGATTCTTCATTTTTAGAGATGTTAGATATCCTGAACGAAAATTTAATTAACGAAGGTAAAGAACCTATCGCTTTCGACCACGACTGTCGTGAAGGAATCTGCGGTATGTGTTCTCTTTACATCAATGGTAGAGCTCACGGGCCGGATACAGGTATCACTACCTGCCAGCTTCACATGAGAATGTTCAAAGATGGAGAGACGATCGTTATTGAACCTTGGAGAAGTGCTGCTTTCCCTGTTATCAAAGATTTGATGGTAGACAGAAGTGCTTTCGACAGAGTAATGGCAGCAGGAGGTTTCATTTCTGTGAATACTTCAGGTAATACACTGGATGCTAACGCTATTCCGGTTCCAAAAGAAGATGCAGACAAAGCAATGGATGCTGCAGCTTGTATCGGATGTGGAGCTTGTGTCGCTACATGTAAAAACGGATCTGCAATGCTATTCGTAGGAGCTAAAGTTTCTCAGTATGCATTACTTCCGCAAGGTAGAGTAGAAGCTAAGAGAAGAGTTCTGAACATGGTGAAAGCTATGGATGAAGAAGGATTCGGAAACTGTTCAAACACCGGAGCGTGTGAAGTAGAATGTCCAAAAGGTATTTCTCTTGAAAACATCGCAAGAATGAACAGAGAATACATGGCTGCTCTAGTAGATCAAGGATAGAATTGATTCAAATACATAAAAAATCGCCTTCATTTTTTGGAGGCGATTTTTTTATGAAATGCTAAGCCCTGTTAAAGTTTGTTAACTTATTGATAGGTTTTAGTCATTCTTTATTTAATAAGTATATATTTGGAGGGCAGTTGAATTGTTTTTTAAAAACTTTTAAATACAGCATGCTATTCAAAAAGAAAGGGTTAAAATAATTGGAATACCCTCTTTTGAACGGCAATAATAAAATTTTCAAAAAAAATAATTAGTGTGAATTAGCAAGCCCTAAAAAGCGTATTTTTGTGTAATATTAAAAATTGAAATGAAAAAATATCTTTTATTGTTTATCATCACATTCTTTGTGATGTCTTGTTCAAAAAAAGTAGAAGTAAAAGGAAAAATTACTGGAAGCTCATCATTAGAAAGAATTGAATTTGTAGAAGCTTCAGGAGTAGGAACGCTGCCTTTGATTAATATTGGTTTAGATAAAGACGGAAATTTCTCAGGAAGCTTTGAAGCTCCTAAAGATGGAATGTACGTAATCAACTATGCAGGAAGACAAAACCTGATTTATCTTGAAGGAGGACAAAAAGTAAATATTTCAGGAAACGGAGCTACTTTCCCAAATGAATATATAATCACCGGAGATGCTAAAAAGAACAACGACTTCCTTACAGCAAGTATGAAGTTCTTGGCAGACTATGGCAGCAAAGTTAACTTAGCAGGATTAATGGGCGGAGACGAAGCTGCATTTTTGAAAGGAATGCATAAAGTTGAAGCTGATATTAATAAAAATGTAGACGACTTAGCAAAGAAAAATAACCCAAGCAAAGGACTTCTTGAGTGGAAGAAAAATGATATAAAGGTGACTATTCTTAATTTGCTTGCCAACTATGAGATGTCTCACGGACCAATGTCTGGTAATCCATCTTACAAAGCTTCTAAAGCTTTCAAAGATTATGAAACTCAGTTAGAAACTGATAAAGAAGCGATGGTGAAATCAATCCCTCTTTACAGACAATATCTTCTTGTAAAAATGACTCCGGATTTCCAGAAATATGCGGAAGCAAACAGCAAAGGAAAAACAGGAATTACAACTTCTGAGATGTTTGCTCAGTACTTAAAAACAAAGAAAGATTTATCTCAAACTGCAAAAGACTATCTTTTAGCATTTGTAATGGCTCAGGCTGATATTCATCCTACGACTACACCTGCAAACATTGATAAAATCAAAAAAATTATTGATTCAGATATTAAAGATGCTACTATTAAAAGTGATCTTTTAAAAATGCAGGTAGCGATTACAGGACTTAAAATCGGTGATGCCGCTCCTGAAGCAGCTTTAGCAAAACAGGACGGAAAAGCTTATAACCTTTCTGAAAACAAAGGGAAACCTTATATGCTATTCTTCTATGCTTCATGGAATCCTTACATCAGTGAAGCTACAGTGCCCGTATTAAAAGAAGTGGTAAACTTCTATAAATCTAAAATGAATTTTGTATTTGTAAACGTAGATGATACAAAAGATCAGTTCATTAAAACAAGTAACTCTCTTTTAAAAGGAATTCAGGGAGTGAATGTTTACGGAGAAGGAGGTCTTAACTCTGATATCGCTAAGAAATATGGTGTATATGGATTCAAATTGCCTTGCTTTGTAATCATTGATAAAGATGGTAAAATTGCCAGCAGATCATTTGTAAACCTTGGTGAGCAGGAATTAGTAACGATTCTTGACAAGCAGACAGGTCTTGCAGCTCCAAAAGTAGAGCCAAATGCTCAAATGCAGCCGCAATTACAGCTTGATCCTTCTGCAATGCAGCAAGCTCCACAGCCAGCAAATCCACAGCCGGCTCCAACAAAATAGTAAACTTTAACACAGTATAGAAACCTTATCTTCGGATAAGGTTTTTTTTATTGTATTTTTGCAAACGAAATTGGAACTGAAAGGTTTCACAGTTTATTAGAAAAAATAGAAAATAGATGAAGTATAGAGTAGAAAGCTATCTTCATCACAAGAAATTGATATGAGAAAGAAGAAAGATGTAATTCTCGAAAATATTAAACTTTTCGCAGCAGGAGCAAAAGGAGTAGCTATCGGAAAAACTGAAGAAGGAAAAACTGTTTTGGTTTCCGGTGCGATTCCTGGAGACGTTGTAAATGCAAGAGTTAAAAAATCAAAGTCAAAATATTTTGAGGCTGAAGTAAAAGAAATAGTTGAGAAATCACCATTCAGAGTTGAACCAAAATGTATTCACTTCGGAACTTGTGGTGGTTGCAAATGGCAGAATATGAGCTACGAAAAGCAGCTTGATTTTAAACAAGAAGAAGTTTACAATAATATTAAAAGAATTGGAGGAATTGAAGATTTTGAAACTGTTCCGATTTTAGGCGCTGAAGAACAATATTTCTACAGAAATAAAATGGAATTCTCTTTTTCTAATGCTAGATGGCTAACTCAATATGAAATCAGTTCTGAAGAAAATTTCGGAAGCAGAGATGCTCTTGGTTTCCATATTCCGGGAATGTGGAGTAAGATTTTAGATTTAAAAGAATGCTTCCTTCAGGAAGATCCGTCGAATGCAATTCGTTTGACAGTTAAAAAATTTGCTGAGAACAAAGGGTTAGATTTCTTTGATGTGAAAAGCCAGGAAGGTTTCCTGAGAACTTTAATGATGAGACAAAACTCCAAAGGAGAATGGATGGTTCTTTTCCAGCTTTACAGAGAAGAAAAAGAAAACCGCACTCAGCTTTTTGATTATTTGTTAGAGCAATTCCCACAGATAAAAACGTTGGTGTATGCTATTAATCCTAAGCAGAATGATTCTATTTATGATTTAAATATCAATGTATATTTCGGAGATGGTTACCTTATGGAAGAAATGGACGGATTGAAATTTAAGATAGGACCAAAATCTTTCTTTCAAACCAATTACAAACAAGCTTTAGAATTATATAGAAAAACGCTTGAATTTGCCGATCTAAAAGGTGATGAAGTTGTTTACGATTTATACACAGGAACTGGAACAATTGCTCAATACGTAGCAAGAAATGCAAAGCAGGTTATCGGAATCGAATCCGTTCAGGAAGCAATTGATGCGGCAATTGAACATGCTGAATTGAATGGTTTAACCAACACAACGTTCTATTGTGGAGATATGAAAAACGTCTTTAATGACGAGTTTTTAGAAAATCATCCGAAAGCAGATGTTTTGATCACAGATCCACCAAGAGACGGTATGCACCAGAAAGTCGTAGAACAGATCATAAAGCTTTCACCGGAAAAAGTAGTTTATGTAAGCTGTAATTCCGCAACACAGGCGCGAGACCTTGCTTTGATGAAAGATCATTATACTTTAGTAAAGATCTTACCGGTAGATATGTTCCCGCAGACGCACCATGTTGAGAACATCGCGTTGTTGATTAAAAAATAAATTTATTTAAATTTGAATTTCAAATTGTAATATGAAACGTCAGTTCCGTCTGACCAAATAAAATAAAATGTACAGATGAAGTATTTTAAATTTCTCATAGTAATCTGCTTTTTAGGAATGCTTTTTTCCTGTGGAGGAGATGATGATATTTGCGAAAGTGGAGAAGGAACACCCAGAATGAAGGTCGCTTTCAGATCAATGGATACTGGAAAAGAAATTACATTGGATTCACTGTATGTAGCAGTAGACTATGGTGCCGGAAAAGTGCAGCTGGGGAAACTTACGAAAATTGATTCAAGATTAATTCCTTTACGAGTAGATACATCACCTTACACAGATGTCTATTTCAGATTAGCTGATAAAGGAGCGGAATCTAAAGTGAGAGTGAAATATGGTACCAAATCAACCTATGTTTCTCCTGGATGTGGCATCAAAAAATATTACGAGAGTTTAACCTCAGAATTAGTAACTCCGAATCCTGTTCAGAAAGTGGATGTCGGACAAAATCAAATAGAGAATGAAGACAAGACTAATCTTTACCTTTCTTTTTAGTTTATTTGGAATAATAAGCTGGGCACAAGACAAAAAAAAGGAAGCAGAGAAAAAGGTTCATGAAAAATATGAGCCCAATTTTATGGTTGGCCTTGATGTATTGAATACCGGAGCGGGTTTCTTTTCAGATAGAAAGCTATACCAGGGATTTATTTCTTCAAAACTCAGAGGAAATGTTCATGCCATTGCGGAAGCTGGTTTTGAGAAGAACGTATATCAGAAAAATGGTTATAATGCTAAGGCAAGTGGTCCTTTCGTTAAGTTAGGAGCGTTCTATATGCTGGCAAAGGATTCCGAAAATGAATTCAACGGATTTTATGCCGGTGGAAAAGTTGCAGGGGCATTTTATAACCAGGAATATATGGCGGTTCCCATTCGTGGATTTGGTGGAAGTAATTCTTCTGAAGCCTTTCCTTCATCATCGCAGTCTTCTTTTTGGCTCGAAGGAACCATAGGGGGTAGAGTACAGTTGTTCAGTTCCAATTTCTATATCGATGTAAATATGCAGCCAAGATATATGGTATATACTTCCAAACAGGATGATATCTCTCCGATGATCGTTCCTGGATTTGGAAAAAGTTCTTCAAAATTTAATATGGGATTTGCGTGGAATATTGCATATAAGTTCTAAATAAAAGATACTTTAAATAAATCAAATAGCCCTGGGAAATTTTCCCGGGGCTGCTTTTTTTTTAATTGTTGTCCTATTTTGAAAGTATGTATAATGTTTTTTTTGTATTTTTAATTATTATGTGATATATGTTGGTGTATTTGCATTTATATTTCCTTTTTGTTGTGGGGGATTAAGAATTTAAATAAGTATCTTAAAAGTGAATATTCTTATAAATCATGGCTTGTTATTTTTATTTTATTACAATTTGCTGATTATTTTTTTAAAATATATTATAACTTTTGTTAAAAACTAATATATTTGTAAAGTTTATAAAAATTAAAGATGCAAAAATCTACTACTTCAAAATCACTCTTTTTATTACCTTTATTATGTGCCGGTTTAATGAGCGCACAAAATACTGGCTGGACAGGACAGAAGAAAGAATCTGTTGCTAAATCTCCACAGGAACTTGCAAAAACTAACGGTTTCGACAGATGTGGTACAACAGAGTATGAAGACTTCTTAAGAAGACATTTTCCGGGAAGACTTACTACAGAGCAGTTTGAAGATTGGTTGAGACCATTAATTCAAAAAGCTAAGAATGAAAATTCACAGAATGGAAAATCACAAAATGGAGGTATTGTTACCATTCCTGTTGTTGTACACGTTATTCATGGTGGGCAGGCAGTAGGTACGGTTCCGAATATTGTAGATGAGCAGGTGATGTCTCAGATTACAGTAATGAATCAGGATTACCGTAAGCTGACAGGAACTCCAGGATTTAATAATAATGCTGTTGGGGCGGATGTTCAAATTCAGTTTGCATTGGCAAAAGTAGATCCAAATGGAAATCCTACCAATGGAATTGATAGAGTAAACTTATGCCAGACTTCTTTTAAGAAAGATGCTATTGACGCTTATGTAAAGCCTGAAACGATTTGGGATCCTACTCAATATATGAATATGTGGAGTGTGCAATTTGCTTCTCCAAATACGAATTTGTTAGGATATGCTCAATTCCCTGATGGTTCTAACCTTCCAGGATTAGATCCGCTTGGTGGATATGGTAAAACGGATGGGGTTGTTGCTAACTTTGCTACATTTGGAACAAGTGATTTAAATACGAATGGGACTTTTCTGTTATCGGCTCCTTATGATAAAGGAAGAACAATGACTCATGAGGTAGGCCATTTCTTGGGATTAAGACATATCTGGGGAGATGCTACTTGTGGGGATGACTACTGTGCAGATACTCCTACGGCTCATACTTCTAATGGTGGTTGTCCTACTAACATTGCAAGTTGTAATGATCCTTTAGTAATGGAAATGGTTCAAAACTATATGGATTATACTAATGATACCTGTATGAACATCTTTACGATTAATCAAAAAGATAGAATTACAGCGGTTATGAACAATTCTCCTAGAAGAGCTTCATTGAAGACTTCAGTTAAAGATATCGCGATTCCTTTATTTGCAAATGATGCAGAAGTTAAATTAGAAAGAACTTGTTCTGCAGTTACTTGTTCAGGATCATTGAACGTTCCGGTATCTTTATTCAACAGAGGAACAGGACTACTTACTTCAGCTCAGATCACTTATACAATTAATGGTGTTGCACAAACTCCTTATAACTGGACGGGTAGCCTTGCTCAGGATAAATCTCAGTTGCTTAGCCTTCCGGTGACAGCGGGTACAATGGGTGGTCCAATGACAATCAGTATCAGTACTGTAAATGGAGGAGCGGATCAAAGAGCTTCCAATAATACAATTAATGATACTTATGTAGGAGGACCAATGCCAGTCGCTCAGAATGTGGTGTTTAATCTTCAATTAGATTATTACGGAACAGAAACAAGCTGGACATTAAAGAACAGTGCAGGAACTACTGTTTACAGTGGAGGTGGTTATGCGGATCAAACAACACCTACTCTTCCGGCATTGATTACTCAAAACTGGACGTTAAGTACAGACGACTGCTATACTTTCACAATTAATGACGCTTATGGAGACGGTATTGCTCTGGATGGAGGTTATTACAACATCAAAACTACTTCAGGAACTGTTCTGTTATCTGGTGGAAGCTTCACTACTTCTCAAAGAAAAGTAATGAAAGCTCAGACCTTAGGGACAAGTGAAGTTGATAAGAAAAATAATTTCGGAATCTATCCAAACCCTGTAAGTGATTTCTTAAATGTTACCAAAGTATCTGCTAAAGCTACATTTGAAATTCATAATGCAGTGGGTCAACTTGTGAAACAAGGAACAATTGATAACAACAAAGTAAATGTAGGTGAGTTGTTAAGAGGAAATTATATTATTACTGTAAAGGATAATAATATTTCAGAAAACTTTAAATTCATCAAAAAATAAAGATAATCTTTAAATTTTATTAAATCCCCGGGGTCTCTCGGGGATTTCTTTATTTAAAGCATAAGTGGATATATTGTCATTTTTTTTCAAAAAAAACATAAATGTACCTGTAAATTAATAATAAAAAATGATTAGATTTGTCTGATTAATATTATAATGAAAAACATTATGAAGAAACTCTTTACCTCTTTAATTCTGTTTCTCTGTTTGATTTGTACAGGCTTTGTATCCAAAGTCTCAGCTCAGGCAGGCCAGATCGGGACAGGAACGGGTACCTCAGTGTATCTCCCAATACGTTCCTATTATGGGTATAGCTATTCCCAGCAGATTTATACTGCTTCGGAAGTTTCGACTGCCATTGGTACGTCGACCTATATCACGGCAATAAAGTTTTATTCTACCACCGTTGCAACCTCTCAGGATGTGTATAAGGATTGGGTAGTATACATGGGAAACACCACCCAAAATAACTTTGCCTCCCTTACAAACTGGGTTCCTTTAAGTGCCCTTACTCAGGTATATGCCGGAGTTATACCCACTTTAACAAACGGAAACTGGGTAACTCTTCAATTGGCAACACCATTTTTATGGAATGGAACAGACAATCTTGTGGTTGCTGTAAATGAGAAAACTCCAGGTTATGCATCTTCACCAGGTACAGCTTGGGGATCTTATAATGCAGGAGCAAATAGAGGTATGATTTATTATGAAGATTCTGCAAATCCGGACCCTGCTGCGCCACCTGCAGCAAAAGATAGACTTGCAGATATTCCTAGAGTACAGTTTGAAAGTCATGCGCTGCCGGCTTGTTCAGCAGCACCACCTACCAACATTACCGTTTCAAACCTTACAACAACCTCAGCTAACGTAGGTTGGTATCTCTCTGCAGGTGCTACTTATGTTGTAAGATACAGACCTCTGGCCGGAGGCCCTTGGGTGACAATTAATGTCACAACTCCTTTAGTAGGAAACCAGATTATTACAGGATTAACTGAACAGACTGCATACGAAGTTCAGGTAGCTACTGTCTGCGGAGGTACTACAGGTGCCTTCTCACCAAGTTTGAACTTTACAACTCCTGCATTAAGTTATTGTGCTTCAGCGGCGACGAGTACTTTTATTGATGGATACATTGGCCAGGTTGCAGTTAATGCACAAGGAGCTCCTTCCATGCTAAGTAATTCTGGTCAAAGTGGATATACAGACTACAGTACAGATCCTACAAGATTAGTTACTTTGGTAAGAGGTGGTACAGGTACTGTTTCGGTATCGAAAGTATGGCCGGATTATCAGTATAGCTTCTTAACTGGAGTTTGGATTGACTATAACCGTAATGGTATTTTTGAAGCTTCTGAAAGAGTATTGACTTCACCAAGTAATACAACAACTCCGGTTACAGCAACATTTACGGTACCTACAACTGCAAGTGGAAATGTATATACAGGAAACCTGACTACCAAAATGCGTGTTGTAATGAATGAGTATAGCCCTATTAATGCTTGTGGTACTTATTCTTATGGAGAGACTGAAGATTATGCTGTTAAACTTATTGATTTGTCAGCATGTACTACAGCTCCGCCTTCAAACATTACTGTAAATAATGTAACCCCTTCTTCAGCTAACGTTACTTGGACGTCAACTACAGGAGCTACTTATATTGTAAGATACAGAGTTTCACCTTCTGGTGCTTGGCAGCAGATTACTGTAAATACACCTTTAATAAGTAACCAATTACTTACAGGATTATTGGAGCAAACTGCATATGAAGTTCAGGTAGCTACTGTCTGCGGAGGTACTACAGGTGCCTTCTCACCAAGTGTAAACTTTACAACTCCGGCTCTTACTTACTGTACAGCAGGTCCTTCAAGCAATACAGCTACAAGTGGCTATATTAATAATGTAACGGTTACTCCGACGAATGCTCCTATTATGTTGAGCAATTCCGTATCAGATAATTATAAAGATTATACAACAGATCCTACAAGAGTCGTTATATTTGAAAGAGGTTCTGCAAATAATAAAATTTCTGTAAACAAATACTGGCCAGGTACTCCTACATCTTATGGAGTTGCAGCTTGGGTAGATTTTAACAGAAATGGAACATTTGAAACAAGTGAGAAGATTCTGAACA
The DNA here is from genome assembly GCF_949767875.1 of Chryseobacterium sp. IT-36CA2. Classification (NCBI taxonomy): domain Bacteria; kingdom Pseudomonadati; phylum Bacteroidota; class Flavobacteriia; order Flavobacteriales; family Weeksellaceae; genus Chryseobacterium; species Chryseobacterium sp. IT-36CA2. Next base: position 172,417 of record NZ_CATKPG010000011.1, read on the forward strand.
GTACTTATAGTACAACTACTCCTGTAACCGCTACTTTTGCTGTACCAACAGTGGCCAGTGGAAATGTATATACAGGAACTCTTCCTACCCGTATGCGTGTCGTAATGAGATACTTCGATAATGCTAACCCTTGTGGAACATTCACTCAGGGAGAAGTGGAAGATTATGCTGTGAAGTTTGTAGATTCTCAACCTTGTACAACTGCTCCTCCAACAGGTATTACAGTGAACAATGTTGCAGCAACTACTGCAACCGTATCATGGATTTCTACTGTGGGAGCTACTTATACCGTAAGATGGAGAGTCGCACCAAGTGGAGCTTGGCAGACTGCTACCGTTCCTGCAGGTCAGAACTTCTACGGAATTACTGGTCTTACAGAACAGACGAATTATGAAGTTCAGATTTCTACAACATGTGGAGGAACTACAGGAGCTTATTCATCGTCAGTAGCGTTTACAACACCACCATTGTCTTACTGTCAGATGACAGGTACAGGAACCAACGACCATATTTCGAATGTAACGGTTACCTCTTCGAACCTTGGGGTTCCACCAATGAATAACACATCAGTACAGACCAACTATATCAGCTATACTACTCCTGAGACTCTTATTACTTTAGATGTAAATTCTCAAAATAATAAAATCTCTGTAGCAAAAGGCTGGACCGGTGCAACCGGAAACGATGCTGTAACTGCATGGCTTGACTTTGACAGAAACGGTCAGTTTACTGATGCTGAGAGAATCTTAATTTCTCCTGCCAATACAACGACCCCTGTTACTGCTACTTTTGCAGTTCCATCAACAGCTTATACAGGAGCATTGACTACTACCCTGAGAGTTGTATTGAAACGTACAAGTGCTCCGGTAATGTGTCAGAATGCAGTAGACGGAGAAGTAGAAGACTACAGAGTAAGAATAAGACCTTGCAGCAATGCAACTCCTAACGCACCAACATTTACTACAACCCATACATCAGCTACTGTTACTATTACAGGAGCAGGAGTAAGCTATGTAGTAAGATACAGAGTTCAGGGAACAACAGCTTGGACAGAAGTATACGCTTCAACACAATTGGGTAACCTTCCATTAGTAATTAACGGATTGATACCAGCTACCACTTATGAAGTAGAAGTAGCAGCTATTTGTGGAGATATTGTAGGAACAGCAACTCCGATCAAGACCTTCACGACAAGATGTGATCCTACTCCTCCAAACGTAACAGTAAGTAACATTACTCCAACCACGGCATTGATTACTTGGGCTCCGCTAGCAGCAAGCTCTACGTATACGATGAGATGGAGAAAAGTAGGAACTACAACATGGAATATTATAAGTTTACCGGCAGCTCCTGCCAACACTTATGTATTAGGAAGTGTAACAGCATTAGAGCCCTATACAACTTATGAAGTTCAGATTGCTAATCAGTGTAACGGAGAAACAACCTTGAATCCATATTCAAACCCTAAAGTATTTACTACAGAAAGAATATGCCAGATTCCTCCTCCGGGATTGACTATTACTCAATTATTGCCTACATCGGCAGAGATCACATGGGATCCTTTCCCAGGAGCAACGTATGTTCTTAGATATAGAAAAGTAGGAATTCCAAGCTGGACAGAGGTACCATCATTAGTAAATAACTTAGTATTGACAGGTCTTACCGAATTAACGAAATATGAGATGCAGGTAGTAAATATCTGTAATGGTACCCCAGGAAACTATACTCCTCCATACTACTTCACGACTCCTACAGTAATTTACTGTAAGATGAAGGCTGGAAGTTCAGTAGGAGAGCATATTTCTAAAGTAACAGTGAAGCCAACTGGTAAGAAAACGATGGAGAATGAATCAGGAGCATCTACGTATACCGATTACACAGGAGTTCCTAAAACATTCATCGAAATGATCCAGGGCTCAACAGACAATGAGATCATCATTGAGAAGAAATGGACAGGAACGACCTATGATGAAGGAATCGCTGTATGGATTGATTTCAACAGAAACGGTGAGTTTGATATCAACGAAAGAGTATTTACTTCTTCACCTAATTCAAACAGTCCTGTATCAGGTAAGTTCAATGTACCTGCTGATGCATTCGTAAGTATGACAGATTATAAGTATGTTGTCATGAGAGTAGCGATGTCAAGAGATGGTGTCCCTGTAAACTGTACAGACTTCAAGAATGGAGAAGTAGAGGATTATACAGTGAGAATCTCCAAACCAATTGCATCTAATCCGATTGATCAGACAAGTATCATGATTTATCCAAACCCTGTAAGTTCCGTATTGTTTGTGAAGAATATCAGCAAGAGAGCTAAATATACGATCTACAATGCAGCAGGACAGGTAATCGCCAATGGTATCTTACTGAACAACCAGATCAATGTAAGCAAATTGATTAACGGTGTTTATGTAATCGATATCGAAGATAACGGTAACACTGTTCAGAAGAAATTTATCAAAGAATAAATAAGTTTAAATTTCAAATAGAATAAGCCTCCATTGCTGGAGGCTTATTTTTTTTAAAAAATACCCAATATTTTTTGTGAAATTCCATAAAATAGGGGTTTTAAAATGGTGATAATTAATTTGAGTTATTCTTTTATTAATATATGATAATGATTTACTTAATCTAATTGGTTATTGATAAAAATATGATTAATTTTGTAAAGATTAACATATATATCTAACCAAAACATTATGAAGAAACTCTTTACTTCTTTAATTCTGTTTCTCGGTTTGATCTTTGGGATCTCATTACATGCCCAGGTCGTAACCATTGGAACAGGAACCAGTACGCAGCGATATCCTTTGACACCCTATTATGGATATCAGAGATCTGCATCGCTATATACTGCTGCAGAAATAAACACCCCTGGTGGAGGCAGTATCTTATCCGTAGGATGGGAGGCTACCGCAACCATGAACATTACCTTCCCGGTAAAAGTTTATTTAAAATCCGTACCATCCACTACTACAGCCATTACGGCTCAAAACTGGAATACGGTAACTACTGGAGCGACTTTAGTATATAGCGCGAATGTAACCAGCCTTGCAGTAGGATGGAATACACTTCAATTACAGCTTCCATACACCTACAATGGAACGGATAACCTAATGGTTTTAGTTGAAACCAATTATGGAGGATCCGGAGGAGGTTCTGGAACTGCTGGCGCAGGCTTTAAATATAGTACTGCAACAGCAGGTCACATGTATTTTGAAGCAGATACAACTGCTCCTACAGGGAATGGAACAATAAGTGCAAACAGACCCAATGTTCGATTGACTTTTGGTACAGCACCTACGTGTTTACCAATGCCTCCAGGCGGAACTTTATCCACAGGAACAATAACACCTACCAGTGCAGTATTGAACTGGACAGCGTATTCATCTGTGCCTGCGGGCGGGTATGATATTTATTACAGTACCACAAACACTGCTCCAACAGCAGCAACGGTACCGTCACAAAACGTTCCTTCAGGAACCACAACAACTCTTTCACCATTAGTACCTAACACAACGTACTATGCGTGGGTGAGAGCAAAATGTAGTGCTACGGACCAAAGTACATGGTCTGGACCCGTAACTATTACTACGCCTCCAACATGTCCGCCAATGCCTACAACGGGAACTTTATCCACAGGAACAATAACACCTACCAGCGCAGTCTTAAACTGGACGGCTTTTGGATACGTACCTGCAGGAGGGTATGATATTTATTACAGTACAAGTAACACAGCTCCAACAGGAGTGACTGTACCGTCACAAAACGTTCCATCCGGAACTACTGCAACACTTTCTCCACTTACCCCTAACACAACATATTATGCATGGGTAAGAGCAAGATGTAGCGCAACAGATCAAAGTGCATGGAAAGGACCCCTTTCTTTCTATACAGGATATTGTATACCTACAGGTGGTACTTCAAGTACTTCATATTACCTGAATAATATTACAACAACAGGAGGTATTTCCAACTTGAATTATACAGCAAACAGCTATACGGCATATGTAAATAACTCAGCTACTGTGTTTTCTGCAATTCCTAGTACTTCTGTTACTGTTAATCTGGCTACGTCAGGAACTAGTACTTACTATCATTATATTTGGGTTGACTGGAATAATGATATGAGTTTCACCGGGCCTGGAGAAACTATCCTTGCTACTACCACTTATGCAGCAACAGCTACCGGAACAATCCCAATCGCTGCAGGACAGGCTCCTGGTAATTACAGAGTAAGAATGGGAACATCTTGGCTAGGAAACATTACTCCATGTGGACCTGCTGCTTATGGTAACTATGTGGACTTTACATTAAGTGTTATTGCTTTACAACCATGTTCTGCTGCACCACCAAGTAATATTGCAGTTTCAAACCTTACAGCAAGTACAGCTCTTGTATCATGGATTCCTGCAATAGGAGCAACATATGTTTTGAGATACAAAAAAGTAACTGATGCTACCTGGACTACAATTAACATTACAACTCCGCTTACAAGCAGCCAGTTGTTAAGTAATTTAGTAGATCAGACTGCTTATGAAGTTCAGATGGCTACTATTTGTGGAGGTACTACAGGAGCATTCTCACCAAGTGTAACATTTACAACTCCGCCATTAACTTACTGTACAGCTAACCCTACAGGGAATACTGGAACCAGCGGATATATTAATAATGTAACGGTTACGCCTACGAATGCGCCTATTATGTTTAACAATTCGGGATCGGATGGTTACAAAGATTATACTACAGATCCTACTAAAATGATTACCCTGGAAAGAGGTTCAGGAAATACCAATAAAATTTCTGTGAACAAATACTGGCCAGGTTCCAGTAGTTCTTATGGAATTGCAGCATGGATCGATTTTAACAGAAATGGAACATTTGAAACTAGTGAGAGAGTTCTGAATACTACTGCCAGTACAACTACTCCTGTTACGGCTACTTTCCCTGTACCAACAATTGCCAGTGGAAATGTATATACAGGAACTCAACCGACACGTATGCGTATTGTAATGAGTACAAGTAGTACGAATAACCCTTGTGGAACATTTACTCAGGGAGAAGTGGAAGATTATCCGGTAAGATTTGTAGATTCTCAACCTTGTACAACTGCACCTCCAACGGGTATTACAGTGAATAATATTTCGGCAAGCAACGCAACGGTATCATGGATATCTACTGTTGGAGCTACTTACACTGTAAGATGGAGAGTTTCTCCAAGTGGGGCTTGGCAGACTGCTACTGTTCCTGCAGGTCAGAACTTCTACGGAATTACGGGTCTTACAGAACAGACGAATTATGAAGTTCAGGTTTCTACAACATGTGGAGGAACTACAGGAGCTTATTCAGCATCAGTAGCGTTTACAACACCACCATTGGCTTATTGTCAAATGACTGGTTCCGGAACCAACGACCATATTTCGAATGTAACGGTTACCTCTTCGAACCTTGGGGTTCCACCAATGAATAACACATCAGTACAGACCAACTATATCAGCTATACTACTCCTGAGACTCTTATTACTTTAGATGTAAATTCTCAAAATAATAAAATCTCTGTAGCAAAAGGCTGGACCGGTGCAACCGGAAACGATGCTGTAACTGCATGGCTTGACTTTGACAGAAACGGTCAGTTTACTGATGCTGAGAGAATCTTAATTTCTCCTGCCAATACAACGACCCCTGTTACTGCTACTTTTGCAGTTCCATCAACAGCTTATACAGGAGCATTGACTACTACCCTGAGAGTTGTATTGAAACGTACAAGTGCTCCGGTAATGTGTCAGAATGCAGTAGACGGAGAAGTAGAAGACTACAGAGTAAGAATAAGACCTTGCAGCAATGCAACTCCTAACGCACCAACATTTACTACAACCCATACATCAGCTACTGTTACTATTACAGGAGCAGGAGTAAGCTATGTAGTAAGATACAGAGTTCAGGGAACAACAGCTTGGACAGAAGTATACGCTTCAACACAATTGGGTAACCTTCCATTAGTAATTAACGGATTGATACCAGCTACCACTTATGAAGTAGAAGTAGCAGCTATTTGTGGAGATATTGTAGGAACAGCAACTCCGATCAAGACCTTCACGACAAGATGTGATCCTACTCCTCCAAACGTAACAGTAAGTAACATTACTCCAACCACGGCATTGATTACTTGGGCTCCGCTAGCAGCAAGCTCTACGTATACGATGAGATGGAGAAAAGTAGGAACTACAACATGGAATATTATAAGTTTACCGGCAGCTCCTGCCAACACTTATGTATTAGGAAGTGTAACAGCATTAGAGCCCTATACAACTTATGAAGTTCAGATTGCTAATCAGTGTAACGGAGAAACAACCTTGAATCCATATTCAAACCCTAAAGTATTTACTACAGAAAGAATATGCCAGATTCCTCCTCCGGGATTGACTATTACTCAATTATTGCCTACATCGGCAGAGATCACATGGGATCCTTTCCCAGGAGCAACGTATGTTCTTAGATATAGAAAAGTAGGAATTCCAAGCTGGACAGAGGTACCATCATTAGTAAATAACTTAGTATTGACAGGTCTTACCGAATTAACGAAATATGAGATGCAGGTAGTAAATATCTGTAATGGTACCCCAGGAAACTATACTCCTCCATACTACTTCACGACTCCTACAGTAATTTACTGTAAGATGAAGGCTGGAAGTTCAGTAGGAGAGCATATTTCTAAAGTAACAGTGAAGCCAACTGGTAAGAAAACGATGGAGAATGAATCAGGAGCATCTACGTATACCGATTACACAGGAGTTCCTAAAACATTCATCGAAATGATCCAGGGCTCAACAGACAATGAGATCATCATTGAGAAGAAATGGACAGGAACGACCTATGATGAAGGAATCGCTGTATGGATTGATTTCAACAGAAACGGTGAGTTTGATATCAACGAAAGAGTATTTACTTCTTCACCTAATTCAAACAGTCCTGTATCAGGTAAGTTCAATGTACCTGCTGATGCATTCGTAAGTATGACAGATTATAAGTATGTTGTCATGAGAGTAGCGATGTCAAGAGATGGTGTCCCTGTAAACTGTACAGACTTCAAGAATGGAGAAGTAGAGGATTATACAGTGAGAATCTCCAAACCAATTGCATCTAATCCGATTGATCAGACAAGTATCATGATTTATCCAAACCCTGTAAGTTCCGTATTGTTTGTGAAGAATATCAGCAAGAGAGCTAAATATACGATCTATAATGCAGCAGGACAGGTAATCGCCAATGGTATCTTACTGAACAACCAGATCAATGTAAGCAAATTGATTAACGGTGTTTATGTAATCGATATCGAAGATAACGGTAACACTGCTCAGAAGAAATTTATCAAAGAATAGATAATCTATCTAAATTTCAAATAGAATAAGCCTCCAGCAATGGAGGCTTATTTTTTATACTATGATATGAGGGAAATTATTTTCCTCAGAAATTATTTTTTAATAGAAAAAACTCGTTAGAAAAGCTTCCAACGAGTTTTTATTTATTCAATACTGAAAATTACTTTTTCAGTCTGTTCTTTTAATTCTTCCAGATTGGTATTGTTATAGACGATACAGTCTGCCATTTTAATTTTATCCCTTTCAGGCATTTGTTTTTCCATGACAGCCTCTACCTCGCGATAGGTTTTATTATCCCTGTCCATTACTCTTTTAATTCTGATATTATCCTCAGCAGTTACCAAAAGAGATTTATAACATTGTCTGTTAAGCTTTAGTTCAAACAAAAGAGCTGTTTCTTTAAAAACTAAATACTTGCTTTGTTTCTTGACCCAGTTTTCAAAATCAATCTTTACCGCAGGATGTATGATTTCGTTTAAATGCTGAAGCAGATCTCTGTTATTGAAAACCTTATCGGCAACAAATTTTCTGTCATACAATCCGTTTTCATCATAAGAGTCCTCACCAAGAAGTTCTTTGATTTTTATTTTCAGATCCTCGCTTTCATTAACGATCGCTTTAGCTCTGTCATCGGAATAATAAACCGGAAAACCGAATTCCTCTATAAAATGGGCTACCGTAGTTTTTCCTGAGCCTATTCCGCCTGTTAAACCTATGATCTTGGGTGCTGGTTCCGGTTCCGCCTGTTGTGTTTCTGAATATGATTCTTCCATGATTAAAAATTAATATCCAAAAACATCATTAAAGCTAAACGTCTCATCAAGTCTCACTCCTTTTTCGGTCATTTTAAGACTTGCAAGTTCATTGTGAGCATCATGTTCAAAGAATAATAAATATTCATTATCCACACATTGTTTCAGGAATTTTCCTTTCTCTTCCATTGTTAAAAGAGGTCTGGTATCATATCCCATCACATATACCGGGTTGATGTGTCCTGCTGTAGGAATAAGGTCTGCAGCAAAAACAACAGTTTTTTCCTGGTATTGAATTACCGGAAGCATTTGTTTTTCTGTATGACCATCTACAAAGATGACATCCATCTTCAGATCCGGAGCAAAACCATAATTTCCGATAGTAGGAAGAGGTAAATAGTTAAGCTGACCACTTTCCTGCATCGGCATAATATTTTCCTTCAGGAAGCTTGCTTTTTCTCTTGCATTAGGCTCTGTTGCCCATTGCCAGTGGTTTTCATTAGTCCAGAAGTTGGCATTTTTGAAGGCCGGTCTGTATCCGGTTCTGTCATCGTTCCATTCGATAGCACCACCACAGTGATCAAAATGAAGGTGAGTAAGGAATACATCCGTAATATCCTCCTTTATGAAGCCATATTTTTTAAGATTCTTATCAAGAGTATCATCTCCCCAAAGAGAATAGTGTCCGAAAAATTTATCATCCTGTTTGTTACCAAGACCGCAGTCTACCAGGATTAGTTTTTTTCCGTCTTCAATAAGCAGGGAACGGGTTCCCAGCTCGATTAGGTTTTTTTCGTCTGCAGGATTCGTTTTTTCCCACAAACTCTTCGGGACGACTCCGAACATAGCACCGCCGTCCAGTTTAAATTTTCCACATTGTATTGGATATAACTTCATATGTATATTTTGATTATTTTTTTATTGCTTTCATTTTCTCAGCAATTTTTCTTGCGTTATCATCAGATTGCTCAAGTTGAGTAATGATGTTGTTAAAATCATTCTCTTTTCTATTCTGAGAAAGTTTTTGTTTGATAAATATTTCGGTTGGAATTATTTTAATCCCAAAAGCGCCCTTCATTTCCTTTTCCACAAATTCTTTTCCCATATCTTTCACCATCATTGGACATTGCTGGAAATTTTCATATTTGGATGTTAATTTATCCAAATGGGCATACAGCTCATCTTGGTTCATTAATTCAACTTTTCCATGAATCTGCACAGCTTCATAATTCCATGTGGAAACATTAATATGATCATACCAGCTGCTGGATATATAAGTATGGGCACCTAAAAAATCACAAAGAACTTCATCGCCGTTTTTTAAGGTTTTCGCCTGTGGATTAGCTCTTGAAATATGAGTTTCAACATAAATATTTTCAGGATCATCTTCATTGAGCATCATCATAGAATGAGTGGCTCTTATCTTATCAACAGAGGAGATCAGTAATGCAAAAGAATTTTCCTTGATGATCTTCCTCATCACATCAAAATCTTCACTTCTGTATAATTTCGGTATAAACATAAACTAAAATAAATTCTTATTAACCTTAAACCTCGAACTCAAAAATTTGAATTAAAATAGCTCTCCAGGGTTTTTAGGTCTTGTAATATTTAAATGTTTGTAAGCTTTGTCAGTAACTTCTCTTCCTCTCGGAGTTCTGATAATAAATCCTTCCTGAATCAGAAACGGTTCATAAACTTCCTCAAGTGTTTCAGGATTCTCTGCAATAGATGTTGCCAAAGCAGAAATACCAACCGGTTTTCCTTTAAAGTTTTCAATCATAACGCGCATGATCTTATTGTCCATTTCATCCAGCCCGAATTCATCCACATTCAGGGAATTTAATGCATATTTGGTGATATTGATTTCAATTTCACCATTTCCTTTGATCTCTGCAAAGTCACGTACTCTTCTTAATAATGCATTCGCAATCCTTGGCGTTCCACGGCTTCTTCTTGCAATTTCAATGGCTGCATCTTCATAAATAACGACTCCTAAAACCCTTGCGCTTCTCTGAATAATCATAGATAAAAGCTCAATAGAGTAGTATTCCAGCCTGCTTTGAATCCCGAATCGGGCAAGCATTGGCTTAGTAAGCATACCGCTTCTTGTAGTAGCTCCTACCAATGTAAAAGGATTCAGTCCAATTTGTACACTTCTGGCATTAGGACCTGTCTCCAGCATAATATCAATCTTATAATCCTCCATTGCTGAATACAGATATTCCTCTACTACAGGAGAAAGACGGTGAATTTCATCGATAAAAAGAACGTCATTTTCTTCCAGATTGGTCAATAAACCAGCTAAACTTCCAGGTTTGTCCAGTACAGGACCTGAAGTAATCTTACAGTTTACTCCAAGTTCATTCGCGATAATATTGGCTAATGTAGTTTTACCCAATCCCGGAGGACCATGCAATAAAACATGATCTAGCGCTCCGCCACGTCTTTTAGCAGCGGTAACAAAAACCTCAAGGTTCTCCAGCGTCTTTCTCTGTCCCGCAAAATCTTTAAAGCTTTGGGGACGGATCTGTTCTTCCTGCATCAGCTCCTCTCGTGAGTAGTTTTCCTTATCTGGATGTAAAAAATCTGGCATTAATTCATTTCATTTACTTCAAAGATAGCAAATTTCGAGTAAGGTTGAAGGGCAGATCGAGAAAACGTTAAGATTGATACAGAGGTTTAAGCCAAGGTTGAAAATGAGAACAGCTAAGATTTAAATAATTGGGATATTTTAAGTATTTTTGAGAGGAGAAATTATTAATAAAAATTAATAAAATTTTGAATGTTTAGAAAACAAGTGTTGAAAGAAGAATCAATCAGCATGCATCTAAATATTACATTAACTTTAAATAAATGAAATTAATAGGACCATTTAAGCAGGTGGTAACGCTTGCTAACTTACCATTAAGAGGAAAACTTTCCGATGAACAACTTGAAATTATTGTAGACGGAGGAATTGTAGTAGATCAGAATACCATTCAGAAAGTTGGACATTTTGAAACATTAAAAACAGAAAATCCCAACATAGAAATTGAACAGATTGATGGAGAACAGATTGTTCTTCCAGCCTTTGTCGATTCACATACCCATATCTGCTTCGGAGGAAACCGTGCCAATGATTTTGCCATGCGTAATGCCGGGAAAACCTATCTGGAAATTGCAGAAAGCGGCGGTGGAATCTGGAGTTCCGTACAGCATACAAGAAATGCTTCAGAAGAAGAATTATTGAAAACTCTGGTAGAAAGAATCAACTTTTTGGTTGATCTGGGAGTTACAACCATTGAAGTGAAAAGTGGTTACGGTCTGGATGTGGAAAATGAGCTGAAAATGCTTAGAATTATTAAAAAAGCACAAAATGAAACTAAAGCAACTTTAGTTCCTACTTGCCTTTCCGCCCATTTAAAACCAAGAGATTTTGAAGGAAACAATCCCGAATATCTTGAATATATCATCACAGAAATTTTACCGAAAGTAAAAGAAGAAGAATTGGCCAATAGAGTAGACATCTTTATTGAAAAGTCAGCTTTTCAGCCTGAAGAAAGTAAGGAATTCTTACTTAAAGCGAAAGATTTAGGTTTTGAAATTACGGTTCATGCAGATCAGTTTACCCCAGGAAGCTCAAGAATTGCAGTAGAAGTGGGAGCGAAATCTGCAGACCATTTGGAAGCAACAATAGATGAAGATATTCAGTTTTTGGCAGAATCTGACACTGTAGCAACAGCTCTTCCGGGAGCAAGTTTAGGATTGGGCGAGAAATTTACTCCCGCAAGAAAATTATTAGATGCAGGCGCTATTGTAGCTATTGCAAGTGATTGGAATCCCGGTTCTGCACCCATGGGGAATTTAATTACCCAAGCATCTATTTTAGCCACTTTCCAGAAGCTTACTACTGCTGAAGTGTTGGCAGGAATGACTTTCCGTGCTGCTTTTGCGTTGAATCTTGAAGATAGAGGACAGCTGGAAACCGGAAAAAAAGCTGATTTTGTCACATTCAAAACCAATAATTTCCAAAATGTACTTTATAATCAAGGAAGCTTGAATGCAGAACATGTTTATATTAATGGAAATCTGATATAAAATTATAAATTAACCATATTTGTCTTTCAATCAATTTGAAAATCTGTTGATTGAAAGACAGACAATAGGCAAATGACTGAATAATGAGTAACATTTGGCAAGGCAGATTAGACGGAGAAGAACTTCTCCATCACAGATTATTTCAAAGAGTAAAAGAAGAACGTAATTACGACAATATTTCTGCGGGAGATTTTGCATTGCATGGTTTTGCTGTAGATGAAGGTGTAAGAAGAAACAAAGGCCGTCAGGGAGCGAAAGATGCCCCGGATGTGATCAGGAAAAATATGTCTAATTTTCCGGTGATTCTTCCTGATTTTTCACTGCTGGATTTTGGGAATGTTACCTGTGAAGACGGTAATCTGGAAAATACTCAGAATAACCTTGCCAAAAATGTCTCAAAAGTTCTTTTAAAAGGCGGAAAATCCCTTGTTTTAGGAGGTGGACATGAAGTTACCTATGCTCATTATTTAGGTATTAAAACAGCCTTTCCCGAACAGAAAATAGGGATTATTAATATTGATGCCCATTTTGATAACAGACAGCCGGAAAAAGGAGTAGGACCAAGCTCAGGAACCGGATTCTGGCAGATTGCACAGGAAGGCCCCATTAATTCTTTGCATATTGGAATCCAGAGGAACTCCAATACATTGAAGCTTTTTGATACAGCCCATCAGTATGGGATGAAATATATCCTGGCAGACGAATTATTTTTTGAAAATCTTACTTCCATCTATCAGCGTATTGATGAACTGCTGGACAATGTAGATTATGCCTATCTTACCATTTGTATGGATGTTTTTAATGCATCAGTGGCTCCCGGAGTTTCTGCTGCTGCATATAATGGTATCTTTGCAGATACAGCCTTCATGCATTTTTACAGACATATCTTAAAAAATAAAAAATTGGTGGCACTGGATGTAGCGGAAGTTAACCCTTCCTTCGATATTCAGGACAGAACAGCAAGACTGGCAGCATGTCTTGTGAATGAATGGCTAATGATGTAAGATAAAGTTATATTCTTCCGATAGAGAAAATCATTATTTTATTGACCCTTAAGGAATGGAATTTGCTGATTTCATCGTGCTTTTAAAATAAAAGCACTCATAAATTCATTAGCTGAATTTAAAACAGAAATTTATATTATGGAACAATTAATTGAAAGCAAGCTTATTAAAGCAGATAAAGCGTTTTCAGTGTGGAGAAAAGTGCCGTTTGAGGAAAGGCAGAAGTTAATTGCAAAAGCAGCGGAAATTTTAAAGAATAATTCGGAGAAATTTGGTAAAATAATTACAACAGAAATGAATAAACCCATTTCAGAGTCTATTGCTGAAGTGGAAAAGTGTGCTTTAATGATGAATTATTATGCCGCTGCTGAGAATATTTTAAAACCTGAAAAAGTAGAATCAGAATTTGCTTATTCTGAAGTTCATTATGCTCCGAAAGGAGTAATCTTAGGCGTAATGCCGTGGAACTTTCCTTTTTGGCAGGTACTGAGATTTGCTACTCCTGCTATTTTAGCAGGTAATACAATTGTTTTGAAGCATGCTTCAATTTGTTTCGGAAGTGGAAATGCCATTGAAGAAGTTCTTTTGGAAGCAGGATTTCCGGAAGGTGTTTTTCAGAATCTTGAAGTAGGACATAAGGCTGTAAAAGAAATTCTTGAGCATGATGCTGTAAGAGGAGTAAGTCTTACAGGGAGTGGAAAAGCTGGAGGAGAAGTAGCTTCAATTGCTGGTTTAAATATCAAAAAATCTTTGCTTGAATTAGGCGGAAGCGATGCTTTTATCATTTTTGAAGATGCGGATCTGGAAGCAGCAGCAAAAGCAGGAGCGAAGTCCAGACTTCAAAACTGCGGACAAACCTGTACAGCAGCCAAAAGATTTATCATTGATGAAAAAATCGAAGATCAGTTTTTACCTATATTCATTGAAGAATATAAAAAATATGAGATTGGAGATCCTTTAGATAAAGAAACCAAACTGGCAGGGATGGCAAGACCGGATCTGGCTGATGAATTGGAAGCACAATTCAACAGAGCATTGGAAAGTGGTGCGGAAATCATCATTCCTCTGGAAAGAGTTTCTGAAAATGAATTTAAACCAGGTTTAATCCGGGTTCAGGAAGGTAATCCGATTTTAAAAGAAGAGCTTTTTGGGCCTCTTGGTATGATTATGATTGCGAAGAATGATGAAGAAGCTTTACAGATGGCCAATGATATTCCTTTCGGGCTTTCAAATTCCGTATGGACTAAAAATAAAGACCGCCAGTTATTTTTCATTGAAAATCTTGAGTCAGGGACAGTCAATATCAACCGTATGACGAGCTCTGATCCACGTTTTCCTTTCGGAGGATCAAAGGCTTCAGGATATGGGACAGAGTTGTCTTTATTGGCTTTAAAAGAATTTGTAACGGCTAAGACCATTGTAGGTAATTAAATAGGTATGGATGTCATTCCAAGGAGCCGAGGAATCTCAGAGATTCTTTACTTCACTCCGTTTCGTTCAGAATGACAACATTACCACTTGTAAAAATAAAAACTCCCGGAAATCAATTTCCGGGAGTTTTTTATATGCTTTGACAAAAAGTAATTTTGCTTATTGCTTATTGCTTATTGCTTATTGCTTATTGCTTATTGCTTATACTGTCGTCAGTCTCAGCGTATTTGTTTTTCCACCTTCGTAAGATGGAGTAGCATTGATGTTGATTACGAAATCTCCGGATTCGATATAACCGTAGTTATGCGTTAACATATTTACCTGGATAATTGTTTCATCGGTAGATTTCTTCATATCATAATAGTATGCGTGAACACCCCAAAGAAGATTCAGCATAGCAATCACTCTTCTGTTACCACTATATACAATGATATGAGAGTTTGGCCTGTGTGCTGCAAGCTGGAAAGCCGTATACCCGGAATGAGTAAGCGTTACAATAGCAGAAACGTTGGTTGTTTTGGCAATTCTTACTGCCGCAAGACAAACCCTGTTAGTAATGAATCTCTCATCAATACAGTTATAATCTTTCTCGATTGGTTCATTTTTGTGTTGGTAAAAATGAGTAGTTTCGATATTCTTTACAATTTTAGCCATGTTTTCCACAACCTGTACCGGATATCTGCCTACAGAAGTTTCTCCGGAAAGCATTACTGCATCAGCTCCGTCCAATACAGAGTTAGCAACGTCATTTACTTCCGCTCTAGTTGGTGTTAAGCTGTTGATCATCGTTTCCATCATCTGAGTAGCGATGATTACCGGCTTAGAATAGAATCTTGCTTTTTCTACAAGGTTTTTCTGGATAGCAGGAACTTCTTCCATTGGAACTTCCACTCCAAGGTCTCCACGAGCTACCATTAATCCATCACATTCAAGAAGGATTTCTTCGATATTTTTTACACCTTCAGGTTTTTCAATCTTCGCAATAATCGGAGTCTTGAATTTACCGTTCGGATGGTTTGCAATTAATTCTTTTAGGTCAATGATATCCTGTGCGTGACGTACGAAAGAAAGAGCAATCCAGTCTACTTCCATGTCAAGCATGAAATTAGCATCCTGAACATCCTTTTCTGTCAAAGCAGGAAGAGAAACATTCGTATTAGGAAGGTTAACTCCTTTTTTAGAACTTAACGGACCTCCTTGAATGGTTTTCGCTTTTACAGTATCCTTTTCATTGGTTTCGATAACCTCCAACATTAGTTTCCCATCGTCAATAAGGATTCTTTCTCCTACTTTTACATCTTGTGGAAACTGTTGATAAGTCATGTACACCTTTGTGGAATCTCCCTCCATCTTTTCATTGGTGAAAGTAAGAATATCACCTGGATTCAGGTAAGACCCTTCCTTTACAACTCCTACTCTCAGCTTAGGTCCCTGAAGATCTCCCAGAATTCCTACTGAATAACCATACTCGCTGTTGAGCTCTCTAATTATTTCAATATTTTTTCGAACTAAGTCGTAATCTGCATGGGAAAAATTTATTCTGAAAATATCAACACCCGCTTTCATTAAATCTAACATTACCTCCTTCGACGATGAAGCAGGCCCTAGTGTTGCGATAATTTTTGTCTTCTTTAAATACTTATTCATAATACTGGATAATTTGATAAAGTTCCTCTTCAGAACTCAGTGTATAATCTTGAATTGGAAACACAAGATTTTCAGGGAGCAAAATTACGGAAAAATCAGGAAACTGTTCCGAACTATGCAGAATATATTCCACATCTACCTGATTATTTAATAAAAATTTAATGTTTTCTTCTTCTGTAAAGAGTTCTGTCTGAATTTTTTTTTGCTTACTTTCAGAAGATTTATTGGAAATGAAGGTAAAACAGGTCTTTGAAAACTTGTGGTAGGCCTCATATCTTGGAAAAAAATAATCATAATACCCCCCATGAAAGACAAGATCTTTCTTTCTTGAAAAACTGAGGTTGTTGGTTTGATTTATTTTATAGAAAAACTCATGAGCGGGTATATCTTTGGCTAATCTTACCAATCCTATGGCAATATCTTCAAATTCTATATCATCAAGATCATAAAGTTTTTGGATTTCCAAGTATATTTTCTTTTTTATTTAAAATATAAAATGCCCTCTGTGCTGCTTTTTCCTCTGCTTTCTTCTTGGAAGTCTCTGTTGCATTTGCAATTTTTTCGTCTCCCAGCCATACATGGCACCTGAATATAACAGATTTATTAACTTGTATTTCCTCGCAGGTTTCGTACTTTATATTGACCTTCTTCTTCTGGCTCCATTCGAGCAGGAGACCTTTATAGCTCACAATTTTGTTTTCAAGCTTATTGATTTCGGAAGGGGTCAACAATTTTTCCAAAATAATCCTTTTACAGGTATCATAATGGAAGTCCAAATATACGGCACCGATTAAAGCTTCAAATAAATTTCCGGAGATATTCTCACCCAAAGCTGAAGAACTGTTTTGCTTTTGCAAAAGGCTGGTAAGCTTGAGGTCTTCTCCTAATTTATTGAGATTTTTCCTATTAACAATCTTAGATTTCATTTGTGTCAGATATCCCTCGTTGGCTTGAGGATAGGTCTGGAACAAATGACAAGAAATAATTGTACCCAAAACAGAATCTCCCAAAAATTCAAGTCTTTCGTAGTTGCTGTCTTGATTTTTAGAAGAATTTTTCAAAGAAAAAGCTTCGCGGTAAAGAGCAATATTTTGTACCTCTGTACCCAATACTTTTTTAAGTTCGGTACTGAGAAAATACTCTCTCTCCGTTAGTTGTCTTTTTCTTTTTTTGAGAAGGAATTTAGAAAAGTATTTCTGTAACTCCATTCATTGAATTTAGATTTTCTTAAATAGAACGCAAGCATTATGCCCGCCAAATCCAAAAGTATTGCTCATGGCTACTTTTACATCTTTCTTCACAGCTGTATTAAACGTAAAGTTTAGTCTGCTGTCAATATTTTCATCATCAGTAAAATGGTTGATGGTAGGAGGAACAGTACCATGAATAATAGTTCCCAATGCAGCAATAGCTTCAATAACACCAGCAGCTCCTAAAAGGTGGCCTGTCATTGATTTTGTAGAATTAATCTGAATGTCATAAGCGTGTTCGCCTAATAATCTTGAGATTGCATTGGATTCTGCGATGTCTCCTAATGGAGTAGAAGTACCATGCATATTGATATGATCTACTTCATCAGCAGTTAAACCTGCATCTTCCAGGCAACTCTTCATTACCAGATAAGCACCAAGGCCTTCAGGGTGTGGAGCGGTCATGTGATGTGCATCAGCACTTAAACCTCCTCCTAATAATTCTGCATAAATTGTAGCACCACGTTTTACAGCGTGCTCATATTCTTCAAGAATAATACATCCTGCTCCTTCTCCCAGCACAAATCCATCTCTGTCTTTGTCAAAAGGTCTTGAAGCTGTTTTAGGATCGTCATTTCTTGTAGAAAGTGCCATCATTGCATTGAATCCACCGACACCACTTGCTGTAACGGCTGCTTCAGAGCCTCCGCATACAATCACGTCTGCTTTTCCTAGCTGGATCAGCATTTTGGAATCAATAATAGCGTTTGCTGAAGAAGCACACGCAGATACAGTAGTATAGTTTGGCCCGTGGAAACCGTACTCAATAGAGATATGCCCAGGAGTGATATCCGCGATCATTTTCGGGATAAAGAAAGGGTTGAATCTCGGAATTTCCGTATTGGCCCATCCTAACACTTCAGTTTCAAAAGTCTCTAAACCTCCGATTCCGGAACCCCAGATTACTCCGACTCTGTTTTTGTCTACATTGTCTTCAATAATTCCAGAATGTGCTACTGCTTCTCTTGCTGCAACAAGTCCCAGCTGAGTATTTCGGTCCATTTTTTTAGACTCTTTCTTATCGAAATGCTGTAACGGATCGAAATTTTTTACCTCGCAAGCGAACTTTGTTTTAAAGTTTGTGGCATCAAAAAGAGTAATCGGAGCGGCACCGCTCTCACCTTTTACAAGATTTTCCCAGTATTCTTTTGCATTATTTCCTATTGGTGTTATTGCTCCAAATCCGGTTACAACTACTCTTTTTAATTCCATAAACTTTGTTTAATTTCTTTTTTGTTGAAGAATATTATTTATTTACTACTTCTTCGATGTAAGCGATAGCGTGTCCTACAGTAGTAATTTTTTCAGCTTGGTCATCAGGGATCTGAATGTTAAATTCTTTTTCAAATTCCATGATAAGTTCAACTGTATCTAGTGAATCAGCTCCTAAATCGTTAGTGAAGCTAGCTTCAGGAGTTACTTCTGTTTCTTCAACGTCAAGCTTATCAGCGATGATAGCTTTTACTCTTGATGCAATGTCTGACATAGTAAATTATTTTTTTAATTGTTAGATGGTGCAAATATATAAAATTCTTTACGATAAAACATTTTTTTAGTCTTTTTTGTGGACTAGAAGCTTTCATTTTAGATTGTTTGGCTTTAGTCTTTTAGTTTTCAGATGGTTATATTGTAGTGCTTGTTAGTTTGAAATTAAAAAGTCATTGTTTAAATAATGACATCTCCTTTTTAAACTCTTCTTTTCTTTTTTTATAGGTATTTATTAAATTGAAATTATTCAAGTAATTCCTAAAGTCATATTGTTTTCAAAAGATTTATATACAGCCTAAGATGATCTACTATTTCTTGTGCAGCAGTGTAAGTCTGTTTTTCAATTTAAAAGATTCATTTTAATGAAAATATATGCTTCTAAAATAAATTTATATTCTAGATTTTCAAGTTGAATTTTAAAAATAAGAGGAAAAGCTTATCATTTTAAATGCTCAATAACTGGATGATGAAATTTTAGTTCTATATTATATTGATTGCAGAATAAAGAAGGTGCTTTTTATTAAAAGTGATGCTAAAGATTATGCTTGTTTGCCAATGATTCATTTGTGTTAATTAGAATCATAATTTTTTAAAATAAAAACCACTGAAAATCAGTGGTCCCTGGAGCAGGAAAAGCTTCTTTTTATTGTAATGAATTGGATTTTTCTTTCCCAGGTCAGAACATAAATGCCTGAGGTGAAAAACGTTTGTTTTTCTTAAGTTTTTTCTTTACAACAAACCTCTATACAGGTTGATGTCCTGCATAGAGATCATTGTGATTCATTTATATTATGTAGAATCGAATAAAAAGTATTAAAATAGTTAGATATTGTAATTCATATAAAAAATGATGAAATGCATTTTAATCCATTTTAAAAATTAACAGTTCTGTGCTTTTAGATTTTAAGAATCCCCCTGGGCCACCACAGTTTCCTGATTGTCCTCTACCTAGTTTTATTGACCATGTCCTTCCGGCCGGAACACTAGTTGTATAGGTTATTGTGCCACCATGGTTACTAATAGTTGTTTCCATATGAGAAGCTGTGCTATGGATTCTATTAATTGCTGCCCCTGCTCCATCAGGAAAATCAACAATATAAGAACTTACATTGCAGCCAGCTGCATTATGATATCCTTCATAAACAAATTCCATTTTGAAAATTCCGGCAGGAAATGTAATGGTGCTGGTAGCAGCATTGTATGATAGTCCGCTGATGTTATTAGTCACTAAATTCATTGGAATTACGGTGGAGCTTCCTGCATTAACTCCATTCAAAAAATTATTTATATCAGTATCAAGCCTAAATAGTGTAGGTGCCATTGTGGGCATACTCGTTTCATCAAGCAAAAGCTGCCATTTATTATTGGTTGTGTTGAACTTATAAAAATTATCAGCACGAACATCATTCGGAGAAGTACCAGCATTATATAAATTGTACACTAATAAGGAATTAGCCGGATTTGGGATTGTCGTAAGGTCATTTTTTCCGGTAAGGGCTACCCTGGGAATAAGAAGTCCTTTATTGCTGGATTTAATATCCAGTATAGAGGAAGGATCTGGCGTTGTAGTGTTTATACCAACTTGGGAAAAAGCATTAACTGACATCAATAATGTGCCTGCTAGAAATAAAAGTTTTGTCTTCATTTTTTTTGTTTTGTATTTTTAAGGGTTTAATTTTTAAACCTGGGGCAAAGTTGTTGCTTTAAATACTTTTCACAAAAAAAACAAATACTACATGGATGCCACGCGAGATTAACTGATTGAAAATTAGAATACTAAAATAATGTTCTGCTATTTAATAGACATAATAAATCTTAATAATTAATACGAATTTTGCCTTCTTTTTCATTTTAAAATTTAAAAACTATTGTAATGCTTCCGATAATTAGGTTAAATGATGTAAAACTTAAGCATAATAATCTCTATTGTAGTATTTAATTCTGATTGATATTTTTTATCCATATATAAAGATCTTCTTCGGAAGGGATATTAAGTCTTTTTCTTAATCTGCTTTTTCTTGTCTGTGCTGATCTTGCTCTTATAAAAGTATACTCTGCAATATCCTTGGAAGAAAAATTGAGAAATAATAACGCGCAGAATTTTAATTCACTGTTTTGTAAATCAGGTTCAATTTGTAAAAGTTTGGGAAAGAAACTTGGATAAACTTCCTGAAATCTTGTCATGAAAGTAGGGTCGTTTTTTTTAGCCAGCTGCACCACTTCTTCAAAAGCAATATTGAGCTGCTGGGTTAATTGTTTGGTTTCCTGTTCTTTAGTATCTATAATTTCATTCTTTTTACGTTCTCTTTTTTTGATGAAGAATCCAATAATAATGAAACTTATCACGCCAATGCATATGATGAGAATTAAAAGATTGTTTTTATCTGCAAGAGGTTTTTGCTTATCTGTTACAAGAAGGTTTACAGTGTCTTTCAGATTCTCATTTTCTATGACTTTTAAACTATCATCTAGGGTATTATGCAAAAGTTGATATTTTTTTTCCTGCTGAGTTTCTTCTGTCTTTCTGTAAACTTCTGATATTGAATTGTACAATTCTGATAGCTTTTTATAATTTTTTACTTTTTTAGCCAGTATTATTGCTTTTTGATAGTTTACAATAGCCGAGTCATTCTGGTTTTTTACCCTATTGATGTCTCCTAAAAGCTGAAATGTCCTGAATTCATTATTTCCTAATGCTATAGGAACAGATTGGGCAGATTTAAAATAATATTCAGCGGAATCAATTTTGTTTTGTTTAATTTTTGTTTCAACTAAAGTTAAGATAGCGATTTTTAAGCTCGTGTTGAGCCCTGTGTCAGTTTTTTTTGATTTTTTTGCTTCCTCAACAGTTAATCTAGAGTAATACGTCGCGGAATCATAATCCTTCTTCTCCATATAATTTTTAGCCATCTCAACCAAAGTTACGATTCTGTTAAAACGTCTTGCAGAGTCACTTTTTATTTTATTCACCAGAACTAAGTTTCTTTTAAGCCTTTTTAATGCCTCGTCATACATTTTAGTTCCTTTGTAATTCATACTGTATAAAATATTCACAGCAATTCCTTCATCATCTTCATTTAAATTTTTAAACTCAGATTCCATCACATTGAGATAGTAATTACTTTTACTATATCTATACTGCATAGAATAAGCAAGTGCTAAATTATAGCATGCATATGATTTGCCTTTTGGATAATTAATTTGCCTGGAGTCCTTCAGAATCAAATGATTGAGTTTAATCATCTCATCTGTCTTCCCATCAAAAAGAAAGGCATTAGATTTTTCCAGTTTATTATCAATATTCTGTGTGGTTATTTTTTGCTGAGAAAAAAATAACAGTGGGAAAAATAAAAAAAGTAATTTCATCATGTTTTTAAAATGTATTTATTGTTTGTGTTGACTGTGGGAATAATTTATCAATACAATATTATGTATTGAATTAATAAATTTAATAAAACAAACCGTATTTCATTTAATTTATTTATAAATAAGTTATTATGAATGAATTTGGTTGTGTATCAAAAAAATGATATTGTTTTATTTTGAAGGCGCAATAGTAGGGATTTGTACATATAACTTCCCACTCGTATGCTACTATATGGATACTACATGATTTCGTGTGTGTACTACATGATATTGTTTTACAATTTTTGATGAATTTTATTCACTGTAAAACAATTGTGAAATCTAATCTAATAAGAACATACCTTTAATGCTAAAGTGTAAATCCTTTTTTATACGGAAGTTGAAAATTTTTAATATAAAAAAGGGACTTTTTATAAAAGTCCCTTTTTTAGTAAGTGGAGTTGGAGGGATTCGAACCCTCGTCCAAACAAGCAATACATAAGCTTTCTACATGCTTATTCTACCATTGGTTTTCGACTGGAAGCAGAGGATAGACAGGCATCTTCTGATTTTCGGGAACAATTTTGGGAACAATTTTGAAATCACGAAATGGCATCAGTAAGTTTTTTTATTCGCGGAAAAGTAGCAGACAAAGAATGTACAATTTGGGTAAGATTTAGAGATAAGGGCATTGATATAAAAGTCCCAATACCTTATCTGAAATGTAAACCGAAGGATTGGAAAGATGGTAAGTGTAAACTTACTTCAAAGAAAATAACAGAGAATGATTCCGAAACAATTAATATCCGTTTAATTAAATTGGAAACAGAGATTATCTCTAAGTATAATGACGAGAGTCCAGATATTGACCTGAAGGATTGGCTGGAATATGTAATTCTGCCAACTAAATCAAAGCCAGATAAAAAGGAATATTCTGACAACGTACTTTTGTTTATAGACGATTACATTTCACTAAAGGAAAGGAATGTTGCTAAATCAACTATAAAGAAGGCAAATGTTGTAAAACAACTTTTGATTAGATATGTCGAAGATAGGAAGACAAGAAAGAAAAACTTTAAAAGTTTGCGATTTAAAGATATAGATAATAGTTTTAAAACTGATTTTGAGGAATATTGTCAAAAGGAAAATTATAAAATATCAACTACTTATCGGAATCTTAAATTTCTTAAAATGATTTGTAAAGTGGCTGAATCTTTTGATATTGAAATACACAAACATACTGCAATGTGGAAATTTGATATTGAAAGGCTACTAAAATGGTACCTAAATCTATATATTTGACTTTTGATGAACTTAAAAGAATCGAAGAAAAAGAAATGCCCTTTGATTATTTGGATAATGCAAGAGACTGGTTATTGATAGCTTGTTACACTGCACAAAGAGTTAGTGATTATTTGAGATTTACTTCATCAATGATTGTAGAGGATAGCGAAGGACAGAAATACTTAGAATTTACTCAGCAAAAAACAAACGCAAGAATGAAAATTCCATTGTTGAAGAAAGTTCAGGATATTTTAGTTAAGAGGGGAGGAGAATTTCCCCAAAAAATTTCCGATGTTAATCTAAATCTTTATATCAAACAAGTTTGTGAAATTTCGGGTATCAATGAAATAGTATATAATGGAAAGGTTATGGTAGTTGAAAGAGAAGATAAAAGTAAGATAACACGAAAGGTTTTTGGTTATTATCCTAAATATGAGCTTGTAACTTCTCATATTGGTAGGAAGAGTTTTGCTTCAAATTTTTATGAAAAAATACCTACTGCTTATTTGTTGAACTTCACGGGACATACTACGGAAAAACAACTATTAACATATATTAATAAAACAGATGTTGAAAAAGCTAAGTCAACAGCTAAGTTTTTTACCAATTTAGGATTTTAATAATGAATTTACCTACTGAAAGCGAATGCGCTGAACGCCTTAAAGAGCTTGTTTTAGAGCGTGGATTGAGGTGTAAATGCAATGACACAAGAGGTTTCTATTGGTTGCGGAAAAAAGCCTGTTTTGAATGTAAAAACAGAGGTTGTAAAGCAACTTTATATCTGAAAGGATTAACCAGAATGAGAGGGAGTAAGCTCCCTTTTCGTATTTGGTTAGGTGCGATATACCTGTATGTGATTAACCAAGATGTGACAGCTACGGAAATGCAGGAGCAATTAGGTTACGATACATACAGTACGATGTGGGAGTTGTTAGAAAAAATCAAGACACTGGATGCAGAAATGCCTGAACTTCAAGAAAGGTATAAGCGTGAAAAAGATACTAATTTGATTCCTAACCATCTATTGGAATTGTCGTGGCTTGGTTTCATGGAGTCTTTTATTGTTCGAGAACCTTCGGAAGTACAGAACGGTATCTGGGATTGGTTAATTGGTTTTTAGGTGCTGTTCCGATATTTTTCAATTTTAACAAATTTTAACTTTTCTCTGAAACTCCCTGATAGATTCAAATTCGATTTTCTGTTAAAAATAAGGGTACGAAAGGATTAAAACGATTTTAATGCTTTTGTATTTCGTTTATGTAGTTCATAATTTTGTGGTAGTAAAATTAGAATTAATAAAAGAAAATGAAATTTTTTAAAGAGTTTTTTGAAACAATTGAGGATTTAATTGATGATAAATTAAATCAATTTGAGTGTAAACTGGCAGAAATGTATAAGCCAGAAGGTAAAGAATTAATGACAAGAGATGAAACAGCAGAGTATTTCGGAGTTTCGCTCGGAACATTAAACAATTGGTCAAAATGCGAGGTTTTAGTTCCCATCAACTTTGGTGGTAGAGTGTACTATACCCGTGATGAGATTCAAGCAAAATTAAGATTGGCTTCTTAGCAAACAATCTTTCCCTGTTGTGTAGGTGCGGTTTGATTACGTATAAGAACCCACTGTACACAAATCTCCAAAAACGTTAACAATTCAGAGGTTTAGCCGTAGTAAAGGAACTATGGAGAGCTATTGCTGTGCCTAATTTTTAGCAAAAAACAAATAAATATGCAACAATATAAAAGTAAAAAATCAAACCGTAAAATCAATGCATCAGCCTTTTATCACGAGGGCTATCAATGGAAAGTAGTATTACCTACAATCATAGTTAATTATCTTCAGGAAAAAAAGCAGGAGCAACCACCGTTCAAAGGGTTTAAATGGGATAATGCCCTTTACTTCCTGAGTTTGGTTATCAGTATTCCTGCATACAAAAAAGATAAAATTTATCAAGATGGATTTATACCTATGGATTCCCAACGATTAAAAAAGAAAGATTCTAATTACAATAAATATTTTGAATACTTTGTACAGATTGGTATTCTGGAGAAAAAAAATCATTCAAAAGGTCGTCATTGCAAACGTTACCGATACAACTTTGCAAATATCAAACTTGAAGGTACTGAATGTCTGGATTTTTCAATATTTGAAATGACGGATAAATTTTTGGTCAAAAATCTGCTGAGAGAAAGTGTCGGTAATGACTGTCTGCATCTTTCCAAATGGTTTGATGATGGGCTGTTCCTTGATGTTGACCGCCTTAAATATGATTTGCAGACAGAGTTCTGTTACAATAAGTACAGTTTGAAGTACACTAGATTGAATCCTATAATGGCTAAAGCATATAGCTATTGGTATACTGCATTAATGTTTAGAGAGCAATGTTACCGTATTTCCCGCAATCCTGATTCAGATAACAGACTGCATTCGAACCTAACCAACATGCCATCTAAATTCCGTCCATATCTAACTTATTACGGCGAA
Source organism: Chryseobacterium sp. IT-36CA2 (assembly GCF_949767875.1). Lineage (NCBI taxonomy): Bacteria > Pseudomonadati > Bacteroidota > Flavobacteriia > Flavobacteriales > Weeksellaceae > Chryseobacterium > Chryseobacterium sp. IT-36CA2. Next base: position 198,564 of record NZ_CATKPG010000011.1, read on the forward strand.
AACATTCAAAGTCTCGACATTAAGAACTCACAACCCTATTTTATGGTTTTGGTATTGGAAAGTTTGAGTAATAGTAAGATTATTGAGATTATGAGTAGAGTGTTTGGAATTGAGAATATAGGTACTATGTTGCAGAAATTACAAGAAACTACTTCTAGTAAGGCGTTTCAAGAGGAATTTGCTCCGTTGAAAAAAGCTGTGTTGACAGGTAAATTTTATGAGTTTTTGATGCCACTTTTTCCAGATATTAAACCTGATTATGATGGTGTATTTAGAAAGAAATTTTACAATTCAGACACTGGTAAAGCAGAAGTGAAAGAGTTCCCGACTAAACGAGATATGATGAAAAAACTAACTTTGCAGATTCTTTATACTCCCCTCAAAAGACCGTCAAAAGAGTATCTGATATTCAAACAACATTTTCCTTTGCTGTGTGAGTGCATCGAAATTTTTAAAACTACTTCCGATGAAAAAGATTCGTTCAAACTGTTTCCCAAACTTCTACAACAGGTTGAATCCGATTGTGTGATTGATAGTATTACAAAACGAATTGCAGAAATAAATCCTGATATGCCACTTTGGACAATACATGATTCTTTCTGTACTACACAAAGTTGGTTTCCTATATTAGAATCTATGGTGCAGGAAATGTTTTTAAGTTATTCTAATGGTGTTTTGCCAAGTTTTAAATCGGAATTATGGTGTAACAGTGATGAGTGTCTGAAAGTTGCATAAATGAGACAATTTATCTGTAAATAAAAAAGTCACTATGGATATTTCCTTTTAGTGACTTTTATTTAGATTTAGTTTTTTGTATTCCCGTATAATATTATATATCGTAATTTATCTTTCAAATCAAATTCAATATCTAATTCCTCTGCTTTATTACACATTTCTAATAGCTTTACAAAGCTAGAAATTTCATTATCGATTTTTCTACTAAAAATGTCTGCTAATTTTCTAATTCCTTTGAAAGAGCTTCTAGGATTTTCAATTTTTCCTAAGATTTTAATTCTCAATTCGTCAGGAGTTTTTATTGTTTTTATAGAGTTTAGCTCTTCAATAAACTTATCACTTGTATTTAAAATACCATCCATATCATTTAATATTGGTAATACATTTCCTGGCTTTGTATTATGATATATTTGAAGTTTATTGTTCTCAACCTCTGATTTTTTAGGATATAAATAAAATCCGTTCTCATCAATATGACCAACGTTGATAATATTGGAAAAATTTAGTGAACCTTGTCCTAAATCGTTTGTTGAGATTTTAATTGCAACAGAAACTTTACCAAAAGCTCCAGCATCTTTTTTATATTTCTCGGAAACAATCAAATCAAGTTTGGATTCATTTAAAGCACAACTTTTAATCCGATACTCAATACCCTTATTTGCTTTCATATTAATATGCAAAATAAGCATTGATACAACAAATGTAAAATCTACACCATATTCATAATAGTTTGTGGTTGATGTAATACCTCTTAAATAAATTTGCCCTTCATGCTCTACGAGCCTATAGCTACGATGTTTGTTATAATCACTATTGGTTTGAGCTAAGTTCTTAAAATATTTTATATTTTCGTTAGCCCAACCCGATAAACCAATTTTAAATAAATTGTTAGCATATTTAGTCATTTCGTACTCATCTAAATATGTGTTTTTAGAGTCATAAATTGCTATAGCTTTTAAATCGGTTTTGACTTCATCAATATCCACATATTCTTCAAATTGAAAAGTGATATTTTTTTCTGTTTCATCACCAATTCTTTTTTCTTCCTCATACACATTAATATCCTTTATTTGAGCGAAAATTGAACTCCTATTATAATTTTCATTATAATGCTTAACTCTCTCATAAATGTTATCAATATAGTCAATACATATCACATCATCCTTAATGTCATTAACATTAAAAGTGTCAAATATAGCTTCCTTGTAAGGATGCTGACTTATTAATTGACACAACTTTTCGACCTTTATTTTCCCATTATTTTTTTCGGGGTCGAAATAAACATTCTTTTGAATAAAATTCTGTTTCATAATTAAATTTACTTTTCTTTTCTAATTCCTTTAAATGGTTTAGCACTAGATGTTTTAACATCTATAAACCTGCCTGTATTGGCATCTCTTTTAACCCATAATCCTGTCTTAGGGTTTTGAACTTGTGAACGGTCTCTTACCGCTCCTTTTCGACTTCCGTCTTTTGGTGCATTTGTAGCCATGATTTCGACTGTTTTAAAAATTAATAATTATCTATAAAACAGTAACATAAGAAGAAATTCTAAAAGATTTAAGAAAAAAATCTTGGTAGTAAAGTTTAATTATTTTAATTTTGAGGTCTCAAGTTCAAGAAGAAAAATAATTATTCTTCAGTAAAAGTCTAATTTCTTAACCGTATTTTAGGCTTTTTCTTTTTTATTACTGTGGTTCTATACTATTTTCATACTGTTTAAAAAGTTTATTCTTTCTTGTTCGACATTAATTACCTTTAATGCGGTATCAATCTCATATACAACTATATTGAAGGTCTTGGCGAAATCTGCTAGCTTCTCGCAATGAGTTACTAAAGGTATTGAGTTTTGTTTTGCATAAAAAACAGATGATAATTCTGTTACCGCAAAATTTGTATTTCGATGTGTATTGAAGAATGTATAAAAGTCATTTGCTAGTTCAAATACTTCGATACAATCATCTTCTGTAAGAGCTTTTACAACTAATTTTTCTTGAGAATTAAGATAGTTCCCAATTAAATAAAAATTTGATACACAAAATTCTTTGTTTTTTAATAGTCTTAGACCCCTCATTAGGTTAAGAAGTAATATGTCACTCAATACCATCATCATTAGAAAGAGAATTTTCGGTTAATTAAATCTTCGTTAAATTGGCTAATCGAAATACCAGAAAGCTCACTTGCCATATCTTTTGAAAAAATATTTTCTCGTAATCCTTTAGCTATTAAATAATCAAATCTGCTTATTGTTTCATCTCCAAAATCACTCTCTTTATCTTTCCAAGAGTTATATAATTCTTTAAATTCGTGATATTTATTCCACGATATGAAATCTAAATTTACCATTCGTACTAAAATTGCTAAAATGGAAATTCCATATTTACTTTTGATTCTTTTCAATTCTTCTAAAGTAATACTATCAGAACTTTTATTTATATAATCACTAAGTGCTTCACTAGGTAAAAGCATGGCTCCTGCAAAATAGTTGCAAAAATGTTCTATATTTTCATCGTTTTCGTTAAATCTCAAAAGTAGATGGGATAATTCATGCAAGATGGTAAATCTTCGTCGCGCAATATCAGTATTAGCAATATTTATTACAATAATTGGTGTGTTTTTCTCCCAACAAGAAAATCCTGCAAAACCTTCATCTTCTTCAATTTCGAAAATTTTAATACCTAAATCCTCTAAGAAATTTACTAAATTATAAATTGGCGTATTCTCGAATTTCCATTTTTTCCTTAAAATTATAGCAGCTTCCTCAATCTGCTCTTTGCGAGTAATAACTTCAAACTTTTTTAATGGATTTTGAAAAACTATGCTTTCGTTCATCAATTTTTCCAATTTACAATAAGCTGGATATTTGATATGTAAAATATCTCCTAAAATTACTCTCTTTTCAAAAGATTTTACATCTAAAATTTTATACCCCTCTCTAAATTCAATATTACGCAAAACAAATTCGTCAGAGTTATAATCAGTTTCCTGTATTATATCCGTAATACTTACTCCTAATGCTGTTGATAATTGAAACAATTGAGACGATTTTATTTCTCTTGCTCCATCCTCAAACTTTTGAATATAGGATTTAGAGAAATTAGCACGTACAGCAAGGTCTTCTTGTGAAAGTCCTTTTTGCATTCTTAGCTCTTTTATTCTATTTCCGATGTTCATTGTAATTATTTTTTTCAAAGGTAATAAAAAAAACACACAAAAAATAAAAATTTTAGAAAAAAAATAAAAATTTGTGTGTTTTTCTAGAAGGCTAAATACTTTCATCTAAATATTTTTTGAAAACCTTTCATTAGTAGCAAGCAATCGAATTTAGTGTAATTGAATTTCAATACTTGCATAATGAAATTATTCTAGATTTTAAATAAATACCTAAATTTTATATAACTACAGCATTGTTTAATCTATAAATTATATTTAGATTTAAGCAAAGAAAAATCTCTTTTATTAAATTTTGTTTCAAAACTTTCAATAACCTTTTTTTCAGTTTCTGGAGACCAATATATTTTCAATTCTTCTTTTGCTCTTGTTATTGCTGTATAAAAAATATTATGAGAAATTAATTCTTCAATTTCCTCTGAAATCACAATTTTCACAGAATTATATTCTAATCCTTGAGCTTTATGAATTGAAACTGCATAAGCTACCTGAAATGGTACAACATTGCCTGAATCATCATCATCATTATCTGTACTCTTATAACTATCAACCCTAAAACGAATAATCGAGTTACCATTTTTAGCATTTTCCAAAAGCTCAAAATCATAATATTCGACATCAAATTCATTGAGGACAAGATTTATTTCAATATCAAATTGTATTTCATTTTCAAGTAACTCAATATGTAAAATCTTACCTTTAAGGTTGTTGTATATCAAAGGAGAGAATCTTCCTGACTCATTAAAGATTATTGGGTCATTAACTTTATAAGTGTGAGTCCCCCAAATAAATGGTGTATTATTATTGCTATCTTGTAAAAATGAATTTATATTATTTATACCATAAAGTCCATCGTAGTTTAAACAAAGTATTATTTCATCTTCTTGAGTGTTTTCGAAAATTGAGTTATCTAAAGTTGTGACATAATTGTTTCTTGTCAATGTTTCCAGAATATTTTCGTCAATATTTCTTACCCTTTCCCAAAGTGTTAATAAGTTTTTATTACTACTCCTGTAGGGTGTTTGTAACTCAAAGATTGAAGATTTCGGAATGAAATATTTTACCAGGTTAAACCAATTCCCAAATAAGATTGATTCAATCTGAAAAATGTCCCCTACTAAAATTATTAATCGGAATTTTGCTTTATTAATAATCTTCAACATATCCGAATTGCTTACTGTACTGCACTCATCAATGATTAACAAATCATAATCCGAACTACTCCAATAAAATTTCGTTATAGTTTGGAATGAACAATTCGCCACATTTATTTTTCGTTTTAAATTATCTACTGCTGGGTTTGTATTTGCTAAATAAAGTTTTTTTTCTGTAACAAAAAAATTTGAAATGTGATTAATCATTGTGGACTTTCCTGTTCCAGCAGAACCGTAAATTAGAGCAATTCTTGAATATTCAAACATTTCTTTAAGGGCTGTTTCTTTTTCCTCACAATCAATTTTGTAGGCAGAAGAGTTAAGCCAAGAGTTAATAGAATTTGTATAATTCTTAATTCCGCTTGTAGAAATTTCTTTTAGTCTTTTTACAATTTCAACAGTTGTGGTTTCATAATTAACTATGTATAAATGAGATTTATATATTTCAATTTTTCGATGCCCATGTGTTTTATATAAGTTTTTGTTCCATTTTTCAACTAGTTCTTTAATATTTTCAAAGTTTTCTATTTCCTTGATTGATGTATATAATTGACCTTTATATTCAGTATTGTTTTTAATATGTCTTGCTAAAAGTTCGTGTTGTCTATCTTCAACATTGATAGTTGCAAATAAGTCATTTAATTTGGGGTTATGGTTAATTAATGCAGAATTATAAGGCATTTGGTCAAATGGTATACAACCATACTCTAAATTTAGATTTGATAGTATTGAACAAGAAGAGTTTATATACTGCTTTTTGATTATTTTATTATTAAGTCTAAGAAGTAAATATCTAAGGACATTATGACCATTTAATTTTTTCTCACTCATTATTCTGCAATAATCTAATAATCGGAATATATGTGAAACTTGTGCTTTTTCGATTATCTTCGTTTTTAATTGAGAATAATACCATTTGTCTAAATCTATAATCTCAATTAAATTAAAACCTGTTTCCGTCATGTATCTCATTAATTCATAAGAATCCTTTCCGCTACTATTAACATTTACCCCAAGTATTTTTGAAAAGTTATTTATTTCACAAGGTCTTATAGATACCTCCCATTTATCAATAATTTGAATAGGCATTTTTTTGCCTAAAATTTTTATACTTCCTTTACTAATTGATAATTTAACGGCATAATTATCTAAAATATCTTCTTTAGTAAATGCTATAATTCTGTCAAATTTACTTGCATTATCATTAGCTCTTCTAAAAGTTACTTCGTAATAGATTTCCTTGTTCACAAAAAATGGTTTTATTTTTTGAATATAGAATCTATCTTTATATGGAATATCTGTTCTATATTTTGCAGATTGATTTATAACTATAGAAATCTTTTCATAATATTCTTGTAAATTAGAATCCGTTTGAATTGGAAAATTATCAATATTATTAAGAGTTTCTATGTTGTATGTGTCTTTGAGAAAAATTCTAATTTTTAAGAGATATTCATAGTATTTAAGCATTAATCTCTCTGAACTTTCTTCATTTAATGTATAATGTGAAGCTGATATTTGTAACAGTTTATGCAATCTCGATAAAAATTTTAAATCCCCCCTCGCTTTAATATATTCAATAGCATCCTTTATATTTTCATAAGTATTGTTTACTTTTGCTTTTCTAGCTTCTTCTAGAACTTTTAGCGCTATATGTTCTACAAAGTTTCTAAGTTGAGATAAAATATTTTGGGATAATAATCCTCTTTCTGAAGAGTCAAATTTTTCAATATTTTTACAAATTGTTGTATCGATATCAATAATATGAGAATTTAAATCATTCATGGTAAATATTAGTTAGTTTAAGAATAGAAAATAACCTTGACAAATTGCCAAGGCTGTTGTTAAAAATATTTATAATTTTTCTTTTATTCTGTGCAGTAATAGTTCCAATTCTTTACGATTTAAATCAATATGTACCGAGCCTTTATCCGTATTAGTAATTATTTGGAAATAATCGGGTGTTTTTTGAATTACTGAAAAATCTACGTCACAATTTAGAGTTTCATGTGCTTTAAAGTCAGGCTTTTCTAAATTAACTATAATAATTTTACTCATAACTTTTTTGGGAATTTTAAAGGTTTCTAAAAATATCAATAATTTGTTGGTAAGTAGAAGAGTTGTTAAAAGACGCTAAAATGTTTCCAGTATGCGTTCTGTTTTTTAGCTCGATTTCTTCTGTCCCGTGATTATACGTCAATACATATTTATTTTCTCCAATATGAAACCAAATCATATTGGCAGGCCTTCCAGCATATTCCCTCACAGCTATTTCTCCGTCTGCTCTCCAAATGATTGCTCCTAACAATGCAAGTGATACTCCCTCAACATTTCCTGCGTGATGATTGGCTCTACCTAACACACCTTGTAAATACGTTTGCAACGCATCAATCGAATTTATTGTTAATGCCATAATTAATTTTCTAAGTAGATAATATCGGATTCATCTTGTACGTTAAAGACATTCACAAATTTATTGTTTTCGTCTCTTCTCATAATTAAAATTTGATTTGCAGAAGCCTTAATTCCGCCGTGTTCTATTACTCGGAGAACTTCTCCCTTATCAAGAAAATTCTTTAGAAAATCTCCAATTTCATGGTCCTGAAGTTCTCTACTTTCTAATAAATAGTAGTGGTTATTGTCTTCCGCTCCTTTGAGTTTGATTTTTTTCATGATAGTTTATTTGAAGTGTCAATATCGTTAAAATTTTTTATTTAGCTATCCGTATTTTCCCTGTTTTTTTTTCTTTAAACTTCCCGATTAGAGTGGTTAGAAAGGTTTGAGAGGGATTTAGAGTAGGTAATATTTGATATAAATTAGTAGTGTGTATTGGTACTATGTAGCAGATTTTTTGTTAATCTTCCAGTTTGTCGGTATTTATCTAGATAAAAACATAAGCCTCAACCCGTAAGGGTCAAGGCTCTGCTTTTACTACATTTTTACTAAGTCAAACCATGTTCCGTTACTGTTGTCTTTCCACTGAATCTGAGTTGCTGAAACTTTCCTGAACTCAAAACTTTGTGTTGTGGTTGTGATGTTGTATTTAACTGTAAAGTTATACTGTGTACCACTGTTAACAGTTTCGTCAACACTTCCACCGTTCGGACTTGATTTGATTGTTCCCGTTATGCTCTGTTCGCTTACACCTGTTACAAGTAGTATAAAATCATCTGTTGTAAACTTGTATAGCTTGTTTGAGGTTGTTCCATTAGTCACGCCCCAGGTTCCCTGAATCCACGCAGGGGGATGAAAATATTGGGTTGTTGCAGGATTTGTTTGCTGTGTGTTGTTATCATCGTTATTGTTGCTAGAGCAATTTACGGTTACTAATGATAATGTAGCGGTTAGCGATAATGCTAGGAATAATTGTTTTTTCATAATTGAAATTTTGATGTTAATTATAGTTTTGGTTATTTCTTTTCTGTTCTTCAACCCACATTTCATGCTCCATTTGTAGCTGTCGGGCTTGTTCGTGTTCTTCGGGTGTAATGCTTTTCCATTCTCGGATAATCTGCTCCTGTTCTTCTTTGGTCAAGGTTTTTGGAGTAGATGCTTGATTATTAGATACGGTGGTGTTACGGATTTTAGAGATTCGTTCTTTTTCCTGACTTGCTTCTGCATAGCTGTCAAAACGCATCATGTATCTTTCAAGAATGTTTTTGTCAAACAGATATACGTTGCATTTAGCCTGTGTATCATCTAAAATCATGTATTCCTCATCCGTGCTAATGTTATAAGGTGTGTTAAAAATTCCTGTTACAATTACAGATTCTTTTCCGAAGTATTTATCTTTCACCTTGAAGACTAAAAACGAATGTTTTACGGCTGTTCTGGGTGTGTTTTGATGTATCGTTGTATTTGTGTTATTTGAGCTGATTTTTGCTGTGTCTATGGGTATTATACAGCGTCCGATTGGTTCTTGTTTAGTTTTGTCACAACTGATACCTAATATTGGCAGAATCAGAATCAAAACCTTTAGACGGTATCTTTTAAAAAACAGTGCGATGAGTGTGTATGCTAACCAAAACAACAGGAGATATTTGTAGTCGCTAAAAACAGATTTTGCATACAATACGCCCTTGTTAGAATAACTTTTAAACTCAGAATCATACAGTAGCTCACTGCACATCATTCCGTTTGTCGGTAAATCTATTTTAGTTCCAAAAGGTGTTGTTTGATATAATGTAGCTACTAGCGTTGTTGTCGGGTCGTATGTTCCACTTAAAATAAGTTTTCCGTTACTATCAATATTCGGGATATTCAAATTAGGAATATATGAGAATGTACTGAAATGCTCGATTGCAAAAACTGTTAAAAAAGATAGTACAAAACCTATCAATACTGATTTAGGTATGTTTTTGTCAACTTGAATAGTTTTCTTTTCCATCTTAATAATATTCAGCTAATCCATCGTTATCCATAACAATAATTTTCTTGTAATCCTGAGAAACAAATACGTAAATGTTCTGTTTTGAATTAGTATTGTAGTAAAGTGATTGTTTGAAAATTACACCTCCAATCTCCTTATATCCAGATTTTTTTATTTCAGCCGCCCAATATGCTTCATTATTGTTATTATAAACTGTAAAAAGTTGAGTTGCTTTCCCATCGGTAGACACTTCAAAATAAAACTTGTAATTGGATGTCTCGTCTGCAATAAGTTTGTATTGAGTTTGTCCGTAGCTGTCCGTGTATTTTATACTTTCCTTTCGGTGACTGAAATAATAGTTTTGGGCAAAACATAGTGTTCCTAAGAGTGTTAATACTCCAGATAATAATAGTTTTTTCATAGTGATTTTGTATCACTCGAGCCTAAAGTGTGGTTTTGTTTTGATTGTATAATAGAAAAAGGACGTAGGCTCGTAACTCTTATTTATTACTGAGGTTCTGGTAAACCTGTGATGTAAATAAGCGAAACCCACGCCCCGTAATATATGGACGTGAGCGTTCAACTTATCATTCTGCATCACATTTTGAATTTACCAGATTCCAGTAACAGAATAATTATTAACGCTTTTTCGTTGTCGATAAAATTTGAGATACGAAGATATGAATTTTTGTAATTATGTGATAGTTTATTTTTTGTGGAAACTGCTCGTGCATCATCACCCACAAAAAAGAGACTCTTATCAAAGTCTCTTCTATCTCTATATTTTTCCGATAAACCTATAATTGCAGAAAAGCTAACGAGGCTGAAGTTAGCCGAAGGGTTCAACAGGATTTTCGTTGTTGGCTTTGCAAGCTCAACGGAAAAAGTACTGGTGAAGTTCGGTAAAATTGGATGAAAAGTTCAATTTTAGACCAAACGTAGCCGACATTTTTTCCATGAAACTAACTACTAAAAATCTGTGGAATGGAAAAATAGCGGCTAAAAAAGTGGAGTAGTCAATTTTTCCCTTAATCCCGCATTTTGCCAATACAATGTTAGCTGCAGGTGTATCTATTTTCCTATGATTTCATATATTTTAGTTTTTTGAAAATCAGTTTCACTTATTTTCCAATTGGTTAAATAATGCTTCCAATTATTTTTTATTTGTTCAATTTCTTCTTCAGATAAAATACTTACAACATTTTCATCATTGAAAAAATTTAATAAATGATGTTTTGCAAGTAATTGTACGTAAATTGAAATGGTTAAAAAGTTTTGATTTTTTTTGATATATTCTTTTAATTCACTTTTTATTTGGTCATATTCAAAAAAAGAGCAAGATTTAATTGCATAATAAATTAGAATATTCTTTTCATCAACATCTCTTAACTGTTGTTTAAAATAATTGAAGACATTTTCATTTTTTTGGTTTGATATAGTATTATATAATTGACCTCTTGTTGTATCATCAATATCGTTTTTATTATTGAGATAATTTATTATTCCAAAAATTTGTTTGTCTGAAATACCTAAATGATAATTTAATGATAAAAAATTAACAGCTGTATTTCTAACAGCTAAATCATCATTACTTAAATTTTCGATTGCATTATCAATTTCTCTTTCTTTATTATCCTTTAAATAATCATTGAATTTTTTTTCTGAGTTTTTTTCGAAATCTTCTAATGCTTTTTGTGAAGGTTTTATTCCAAATTGATATGTTAGGATAGGAAGTATAACGCCAATTAGTGCAAAAATAATTGTAATTACAGTATATAATGTTCCAAAAGAGGATATTAAAGAATTTTGATTTGATATTGTTTCGGTAGCTTGTTTAATCCTTTCGTCAAGTATTTCTAATTTCTTTTCATTTTGAACCTTTATTAATGAATCAACCTTTTTATTTAAGGTTTCAATTTTATTAGAATCTGTAATTTTTGTTTGTTGAGAATTAAAAAAAAATAGTGGAAAAAAAATCATGAAAATTGTAGTAAATTTCTTCATTATTTGGTTATAGTTTGATTACACTTACAGCTAACGGACCGCGCGGCTTGGCGAAGTATGGGCTTGAATTGAGCGAAAGTTCAATTCAGACCGAAACGTAGCCAAAGCTGTGAGCCTTGTGGTAAATTTAATAAAAAAACAAAAGCAAACAGCTTTTGACGGCTAAAAGGCGAGAAGTTCAATTTTGCACTTAACCCCGCATTTTGCAAAGCCGATGGTATAGGCAATTTTTTAAGTAATTAACGTTCAAATATTGCATCGATATCATCTTCACTTGAACCTCCAAAATAAAAACCACCGTGACTATCACGGTCATAGTCTGGCTCATAATTTTCTAAAAATCTATTTACCTTTGAATCTATATCAATACTTGATAATATGTCTGATGTGGAAAAAGAAATTTTATCGAGTATATTTTCATTAAAGCCATCTAAGAATGAATCAAGATTTTGTCTAATCTCATCTTCGATACCGTTTATGTCAACATCTGGTTCATAATAACCATCATAATAGCTGTAAGAATTTGTGATATGTTTAGAATAATCAATATCCAAATCATTATCATTAACAATACTTTGTAAGTATTTATCGAGTAAAATATTAATTTGCATAAGGATATTTTCATCATCAATATCATTTTCATCAACAAAATCTAATAATCTTTTTAATGTATCTTCATCATATACATCATCAATAAAACCATAAAGAAATTCGAAATTTTGAAATTTAATTTTGGGCTCAAATTCTGTTAAAATGAATAATAATTCCCATAATCTCTCACCACTAGGTTTATCCGCAGTTATTATAATATTTAAAAAGGTTTCTAATCTTTTATTGATTGCATCATTAAAAATGTCAATAGAACTTAGGGCAATTAAAAAATCCCAATCTTCATCATTAAGTTTACTTTCATAAAAGAAATCAAAAAGATTTTCGAGTATTCTACTTTTATAAACTTTGTTAATTTTGTTATTCCTCAATAAAGTATGTAAATAATCGATTGATACTTGTGAATTTAATGATTTAAAAATATTACAAATTAAATCAATTTCATTTGAGTACGCACCTAAAACAAAATCTGCAATAGAAGGATTAAATAGAACATATTCATATTTTTCGTTTCCAATTTGATTTCTATTTAATAATGATTTTGTAGCTAGTTTTCTTACAGATTCAAAACTTTTATCAGAATTGTCTCCGAAATTTAAAAGGTGTATTCTTAGATATGTATTATAAGAATCTCTCAAATATTCTTCAGATATTTTACCGTTATTAAAAACGGTTAAAAATGTAAGAGTTCTTACAAAATCATCAGTTTGATTTTGAAAATATCCTTCCCAGATAACTTCTGGCTTATTTAGACTTTGAAGAATGTATGTCCAATAGTTTTCTGATTTAGTATTACCAATAACAGAAGAATCGGTTATAAATTCAATAATTCTTGGGTTAAAATTCCTGTGCTTAATTATATCTTTGTATCCTTTATCTTTATAAATTACGTCAATGAATTGTTTTGGCAATTTTGAATGATAAATATGATTATATAAAACTTTAGCTTTATCTATATTAGTTAAATTTTCAATTGTAAGAAGAAATTCGTTATCTCTTATTTTTAAATTTTGAAAAATATGACTTAAACTATAAGCTTTATTCAAAATATTTGTTCGTGATGTAAGAATAAATTTTTTACTATTATCTTTTCTAATTCTATTAATAAATTTGACAATATGAGAATCTTTTTTATTGTTAATAGCGTCATAAATATTACTTCCTAAGAAGTCGTCACAGTAAAAAAGAATTTTTTTTTGTTCATTTTCTCGATACAAACTTTCTGCTTCGGTAATGTTTTCTTCTATATCACAAAACTCATAACCTTTTGCTGTATATAGAATTGCCAAATTATCCGCAAGAGTAGTTTTACCGATACCTGGTTCACCAGTCAGAATTATAACATTATTTTCTTCTAAGATTTTAAATGCTTTATTGTGATTTTCAGTGACAACATATCTATAAGATTTCTCTTCAATTTCTCGTATTGTGAATTGACTTCTGCCTTTTATTGCATTGTTAATTAGAATATCTAAAACACTTGTACTAGTAATCCAAAGTTTATAATTTCTTTCAACAACGTCCTGATTTTCTCTTTTAGATAGGAATGAATTTAAATCTTCTTGTCCCCAAATATCACTTTCATTTTGAATGTATGGTTTAAAAACATTTAGAATTTCTTTTTTATTTATTCTAGAAAGTGTTTTTGAGGTAATAAATATATATTTATTAGGATTTAGCTTTTTTACTTTGGCTAATTCGTCGTTTTTTAATTTTGAAATTAATTGAGAATAAGGAGTTGAAAAATAATGTTTGCATTGTATGATGCCTTCTTTCTTATCTCCAATCCAGAATCTACCATCAACGCCTCCATCTCTTCCAGACTTAAATATCTCAACTTTTAAGTTATATATTTTTTCAATTACAGATGCCGCTAAAGTTTCAAATTCTCTGTCATTTAATTTTGAGAAATCATATTCCATTTCTTTAATTAGTTTTAACCAAATTTACGGAAATTTATTCGCTATTTTTTGGACAGCTTTTTGGTAAAATTGCCTATAACTTTCAAGTTTACGCATTGCGTCAATAATAACAATAGATACTGCGCCACTTGTTTTAATCTTTATGAATCAATGTACATAATGATTTGATTTTCAATAATAACGGATGAAATTTTTTATACTTTTTTTGATTAAAAACGCACTAATGGAAATTATATCATATCTGTACTGTGAGAAACTGAGAAAAAGACTGTATCTGCAATAGTTTTATAAGTTATTATACATTCGCTGTAAACTACAAAATTTGATTCATTTTGTAAATTGTTACAAGTCTATTGTGTCTTAGGTAAGTAATCTTTACGGTTTGGTCGGGATGTAAAAAAGCTGTAATCATAGCAAGTGTACTTTTGTCAATATATATCTACCTATTTACCCCAAAACAAAAAAAGTCCCTCGATGAAACGAAAGATTTTAAGAACATAAATGATGAAAAAAAATATTTTTCTGGGATTAATATATCACCTTTGGTTGGTTCATGCAATCTTAACGTGAAATCTCTGTAAACTACTATAAATAGAGGTGTTTTCAGAGTTTCTGCTACATAGTACCTATATATCCTAAAATTATTCTACAAATTATATCACTCCCTAACTCTCTTCTAACAACTCTAAACCAACATTTCGGGTGGCTAGGGTAAACGGTTTGTGATGTTTTGCTCAATACTTAATTCAATTACGGATATACAGGGGAAATGTATAATACTTGGGTTACTATTTACACCAACCCTGTCAAATTTTTTTTTTTTTTTGCTAAAAAACACCCTCTATGCCGAGTTTCAAAATTTTTAAATAGGTATCGGCTCCCGACCTACTATACGGATTTCGCACCACCGCCAGCGAGGTTTTTTCGTTGTACCCCTGTCAAAGTTTTTTTGTTTTTCTCAGACTGTTTTTGTTTTCCTACGCTCGGAACGGTTAAAAAGTTTTTAACAACGGTTGATGTTTTGGTTAAAACATCTGTAAATCCTTGTATTTATGAGCTTTTTGTTGTATATTTATACATCTTTACAAGCTACTTTTAGCTTTGGATACAAGGTTCAATATAAAAACAAAAATGCCTAGAAGTATTGGCGTACTGCTAGGCGAATCAATAAATTTTAAATCTGACTTAAAACTTATCAACATGACAAAGTTACAAAATTGTCTTGATACTGCTAGTATCTATTGTGGCACGTATGCCAAGTATAACAACGGAAGCCTTTACGGTAAATGGTTAAACCTTTCGGACTATTCCGATTACGAAGAATTACTTACAGGAATGTATGAACTTCATTCTGACGAACAAGACCCCGAATTTATGTTTCAGGACTATGAATGTCCGATTCTGGAAAAACTAGGATTATTGAGCGAGTGCCATATATCAAAAGATATATACGATGTACTTGAACAAATCAATGATTCAGGGCATGATGTAGAGGTTTACGAAGCGTGTTTAGATTGTTTAGGAAAAATGGATTTTCAAAGCCTATACGAATATGTAAACAATTTTTATTACGGCGAGTACGAAAGTGATGAAGATTTTGTACAATGGCTTTATGAAGATGATACGTTTAATATTCCTAATTGGGTTGTTATTGATTGGGAAGCTACGGCAAGGAGTATAATGTATGATTATTTTGAAAGTAATGGACATTATTTCAAGGCTTAAAATAACTATTTTTTATATTTGTATTTATAATTAAATTGTATTCCGTTAATCAGGAGACTATGTAAAAATGTTTGGGAACAATTTCGGACACAAATAAAAAAAAGAGAAAATGTAATTATTTAGAAATAAATAATTTACAAATTCTCTTTAGCTTAAAAAGTGGAGTTGGAGGGATTCGAACCCTCGTCCAAACAAGCAATACATAAGCTTTCTACATGCTTATTCTACCATTAATTTTCGACTGAAAGCAGAGGATAGACACC
Organism: Chryseobacterium sp. IT-36CA2; assembly: GCF_949767875.1. Taxonomy (NCBI): domain Bacteria; kingdom Pseudomonadati; phylum Bacteroidota; class Flavobacteriia; order Flavobacteriales; family Weeksellaceae; genus Chryseobacterium; species Chryseobacterium sp. IT-36CA2. The sequence continues at coordinate 214,516 of NZ_CATKPG010000011.1, forward strand.
CAACTACCAGCTTATCTTCTGAATTTTTCGAACTTTAGCCAAAGCTTCCAAAGCCTTATTTCCGCATTCCTATATCCCAGAATCAAACGCCGCAGAACAGAGCATTTGTGGAATATCTTGCTTCCCTACTGAAATCTTCGGGAAAACGCTTGATCTACTATACTTCGATATTAAGCTGCAAGAGCGAACTCTTCGTTGCCAGTTAAAATTTTGTAGCAAGGGATTATAGAGATCGCGCTACGGTTCTCTGCATGCTTACTTACCCATTGGTCTTGCTGTCGAAACCAGTCAACCCCATGAATAAAGTGGATGCAAAGATAATGCTTTTTGTTTACATTTCATTAATATGCGTGTTTTAAATGAGAACAAGTAATATATTGAAGGAATTGAAGTCGTTGAAGTTTGAATATGTAGTCATTGTGGATAAAAATATTATGATGTCCTAACAGCCTTTAATACTGGATTTGTTAAAAGACTTAAGGTATAATAGCGATTGTTTGTAACAATATATTTTGTGTTGTGAGAAAAAATGTTTAGTTTTGCAATCCAAAATGAGATGTAAAATATGTTAATAATTCCAGTAAAAGATGGTGAATCCATCGACAGAGCTTTAAAAAAATACAAGAGAAAATTTGATAAAACAGGAACTGTTCGTCAATTAAGATCTAGACAAGCTTTTATCAAGCCTTCTGTAACTTTGAGACAATCTAAGTTAAAAGCTGCTTACAAACAAAGAGCGCTTAGCAAAGAAGAGCAGGCTTAAGATTTTTTCTTAACCATATATTAATTCACTTCTTAAATTCTTATATTTGAGGAGTGAATTTTTATTTTTATACCTATGATGCTGGAAAAGTTTTTAGAATACTTACAATTCGAAAAAAGATATTCTCCTCATACCATTACAAGCTACAAAAAAGACCTTGAAGACTTTTCCCATTTCTATCTCCGAACAGAATCTTCCGACAATTTAGCCAAAGCAGACAAAAAAATTATCAGAAATTTTATTGTCGAACTAAGCGAAAATGATATTTCCAAGAGAAGTATCAATAGAAAATTATCTTCCCTTCGCAGTTTTTATCTTTTTCTTTTAAAAATAGGTGAAATTAAGGTTTCTCCCACTGAAGGTATCTCCTCTCTGAAATTTTATCCTGAGAAGCAAATACCTATATCTATAGAGGAAATGACGGATCTTAATGAAAGGATCTTTGAACAGGTACATGATGTACTGGAAAAATGTATTATGGAGGTGCTTTATCAGACAGGAATGCGTAAAGCTGAATTTTGTGGCCTGATATTTGAGAATGTTGACTTATATGGAAATGAATTAAAAGTAATAGGAAAAGGGAATAAAGAAAGGGTTATTCCTATTTCCAATGAATTGTCTGAACTTCTTAAAAGTTATCTGGAAATAAGAAATCCACAGACAGAATTTAAATCATATTTTTTCGTGAATAAGAAAGGGAAAAAACTCAACGAAAAATTTGTTTATGTGGTAGTTAATAAGTACCTTAGTCTTATAACAACGAAAGAAAAAAAAAGTCCTCATATCCTTCGGCATAGCTTTGCTACACACGTTTTGGATAATGGGGCGGAGATCTCCAAAGTGAAAAAAATATTAGGGCATTCCAGTCTTGCCAGTACTCAAGTCTATACGAATGCTAATATTGAACAATTGAAAAAAGTGTTTAATCAGGCTCACCCTCGAGCATCAAAAAAAGAAGAATTATGAAGATTTCAGTTCAATCAATTGGTTTAACACCACACGAACCACTAGAGTCACACATTGACAAAAAAGTAAGCAAATTGGATACCTTTTATGACAAAATTCAAGAGTGTAAGGTATTTTTAAAAGTAGAAAATAACGCTGATAAAGCTAATAAAACTGCTGAGATTATTTTGGCGGTTCCGGGAGACGATATCGTAGTAAAGAAGACATCCGCGAGTTTTGAAGAAAGTTTGGATCTTTGTGTTGATACTGCTAAAAAGCTACTAATCAAGAAAAAAGAAATGGCTTAGGAAAAAAAGTTAAAAAAAGTTTATAAAATATTTGAGAATTCAAAAAATCCGTTCTATATTTGCACTCGCAAAAAAGGAACAGCGATCTTTTGAATTCTTTTTTATATTTGCCTCCATAGCTCAGTTGGCCAGAGCACGTGATTTGTAATCTCGGGGTCGTGGGTTCGAATCCCTCTGGAGGCTCATAAAATATAAACTATTGGGGAGATTCCAGAGTGGCTAAATGGGACTGACTGTAACTCAGTTGCTTCGGCTTCGTAGGTTCGAATCCTGCTCTCCCCACTTTATATTTTTATAAAAAAAACTTGCAGGATTAAATAAGTTTTCTTAGTTTTGCACAGCGTTTACCAATGGTTTTGGAAACAAAATTGCGGAAGTAGCTCAGTTGGTAGAGCGTCAGCCTTCCAAGCTGAATGTCGCGGGTTCGACCCCCGTCTTCCGCTCAAAAAATCACCCATTAAAAGTGATTTTTTTTAACACTGAAATATGTAGAGTAGAGTTTCTCAATCAATTTCAGTCTTTTATTAAAATGCCTCCATAGCTCAGTTGGCCAGAGCACGTGATTTGTAATCTCGGGGTCGTGGGTTCGAATCCCTCTGGAGGCTCATTTTAATATAAAATATCTGGGGAGATTCCAGAGTGGCTAAATGGGACTGACTGTAACTCAGTTGCTTCGGCTTCGTAGGTTCGAATCCTGCTCTCCCCACATTTTATATTATAAAAAAACTTGCAAAATTAAATAAGTTTTCTTAGTTTTGCACAGCGTTTACCAATAGTTTTGGAAACAAAATTGCGGAAGTAGCTCAGTTGGTAGAGCGTCAGCCTTCCAAGCTGAATGTCGCGGGTTCGACCCCCGTCTTCCGCTCAACAAAAATCACGCTACTCAGTGTGATTTTTTTAGTTGATGCCGACTTAGCTCAGCGGTAGAGTGCTTCCTTGGTAAGGAAGAGGTCACGGGTTCAAGTCCCGTAGTTGGCTCTCGATTTTCCCGAATTTCTTCGGGATTTTTTTATGCCCAAACTTTATTTTAGAAAATAAAAGAGAACTAATTTTATCCTTAAAGAGATCTTATCGTTAAACACTTGCTTAGATAGGATGTCGAATTTATTCACCCCTCAACATTCTTAGCTGATCTATTTAAAATTAAATTCAATGGATCATGAAAACTTTTACTTCATCTATAGAATAACAATCGTAAAATTTTCGTTAAATTCGTGTAAAATAAATTTTTGATGAATATTCTTTTATTAGAAGATGATCTCATACTGTCTGCGGAGCTTTGCAGGTTTTTAGAATCAAATAATTTTAACTGTGATAAGATCTATGACGGAGAAACTTTTCTCCGCCAGATAAAGAATAATACTTACGATCTGTATCTGCTGGATATTAATGTTCCTAAAATAAATGGACTTGATGTCTGCCAGACGATCCGTTCTTTTGATAAAAATACTCCAATCATCATCATTTCTGCCTATGGAGATATTTCGGATAAAAAAGATGCCTTTACCCGATTAGCTGATGATTATCTTGTAAAGCCATTTCAGTTTGAAGAACTTCTTTTAAGAATCAATTCTTTACTGAGAAGGAAAGCTCCTTCTGATAATTCCGATCAGGAGATCATAAGAATTGATGATCTTATTATCAACAAAACAGAACAGAAGGTCTATCGAGGAGGAAATGAAATAACCCTTACATTAAAAGAATTTCAGCTGTTGGTTTATCTTGCAGAAGCCCAGGGAAGAACGGTATCCAAACAACAGATTACAGAACATGTATGGGAACACAATTTTAATACAAATACCAATACGGTAGAAGTGTATATCAATTTCCTGAGGAAAAAAATTGATAAAGATTTTAAAATAAAACTGATCCATACCCGTTCTGGATTCGGATATTACTTAAGTCCATTATAAATGTCTTTAAAAAGAAAGATAGCTTTAACGATCAGTATCGCCTTTTCATTACTTTTTGGAATGGTGATGGCCGTTATTTATTTATCTTTTAATGATTTCAGAAGGGATGAGTTTAAAGAGCGATTCAGACAGCGACTTGAATTTACTTCCCATTTTATCTCAAAATCGAAAGACTTTGAAGAAGAGGCTCCGGTTTTCTTCAACGAAAATTCTGATAACATTCTTTTGAATGAAAAGATTTTAATTTTCAATGAGAAAAAAGAATTGATCTACAGCACCATCAAAGACCGGAATGTCACCTGGGATAGTGCAATGCTTAAAGAACTTGATAGAAAGAAAATCATTTATACGGAAAAGACTATTCCGGAGATTTATGCAGCACTCAGGACTATTAATGGTGAAAACTATTATATCCTTACAAGTGCTTTTGATACCAATGGAAAATCAAAGTTGGGATATCTTAAATATCTTTTAGTTACGGCCTATGTGATGAGTACGATGCTTATCGGCTTTTTCAGTTATTATTTTGTAGAAAAGTTTCTTCGCCCTCTGGAAGATCTGAACAAGGAAATTTCTGAAGTTACAGCCCATAAACTGACCACACAGATTCCTGTTGAGCAGTCTAATGATGAAGTAAGTGTTCTTGCAAAATCATTTAATACAATGATTGGAAGGCTGGATGATGTATTCCAGTCTCAAAAAGATTTTACGGCAAGTGCTTCCCATGAGATAAGAACACCTATAACAAGGATGGCTTTCCAGTTGGAGAACCTGATTAAGTTTGAAGAACATTCTCCGGAAACACTGTCTTCTTTGCAGCAAATTCAGAGAGATGTGTACCAGTTGTCGGATTTGACGAATTCACTTTTATTGCTTACAAAATTTGATAAAGAAAATATCCAGAGTATTTATGAAGATGTGAGAATTGATGAAGTCATCTTTGAGGCTTTTGAAGCAGTAGAGAAAAGTTATCCACAACTTAAACTGGATTTCATGATTAATGAAGACAGTTCAGAAAATGCCTTTTTGACCATAAAAGGGATTCAGTCGCTATTGGTGATCGTGTTTATTAATTTGTTTAAAAATGCAGCCGTATATTCAGATAATTCCGAAGTAAATGTTTTGATAACAGAAACCAACGAAAATCTGTCCATTGAAGTTATTTCTCACGGAAATACCATTACTGAAGAAGAGCAGACGAAATTGTTTGAAGCTTTTACAAGAGGAAATAATGCTCAGAATATATCAGGATCAGGCCTTGGTCTTAGAATTGTGAAAAGGATCCTGGAATATCACGATGCTGATATCATATATTCTTCTCCTGAAGATTATATGAATAAATTTACCCTTTTTTTTAAAAAATAGAAATAAAAGCAACCGAATCTAAAAGCAGTTGCTTTTTTGTTAAACTCTAGATTAGCTTTTTAACTAAAAATTCAACAATTGGAGAAAAATATACTTTATTTCTTTGTTAAATTTTCTTTGAAGCGGTCTGTTCAAGCCTATTTTAATATTTTTTTAAGCGTCATTTAAGTTTCTTTTAATCGCATCAAAGCAATTTTGTAATTTAAAAAGAAAAATAATGAACAGAATTGCAGTGCTGTGCCTCGCCGTTTCCTCATTCGCGGCAGCACAACAGCAGATGTCTCTTTTGGACTGCGAAGAAGCTTTTCAAAAGAACAACCTCCAGCTGCTCGCCGAACAATACAACATCAATATGGCTGATGCAGATATTCTGCAGGCTAAAATCTGGCAATTGCCCCAATTGAGCGGGCAGGTAAATGCTTATAACCCCAAGGACAAAAAGGTTTTTGATATAGCACACTCAAAAGGAGCAGGTGTTACACAGTTAATCTATATGGGGGGTAAAAAGAAAAATGAAATTGCTTTTGCCAAATCCAATAAAGAACTGGCCCAACTTCAGTTTTCGCAACTGCTGGTGGATTTAAGATCCCAGCTCCGCTCTGCCTATTTCAATCTTTACTACGAAAAATTAAAACTGGAAAATACCAACAGGCAATTAGGATATATGAATGATCTTTTAAATGCCTATCGTGTACAATCTGCAAAAGGAAACGTTTCCCTTAAAGATGCTGTAAGGTTGCAGAGCATAGTAATCCAGCTAAATCATGACAAACTTGAGATCAATAAAAATATTCTTGAATTCGAACAGAACTTAAAAGTTTTAACAGGAGTTTCAGAAGAGATTGAACCTACAATGTCTGAAACCGAAGCTAAAGATGCTCTCGCTGCACAGCCTTTCGGTGATGAAAATGAACTGAAAAGTAAAGCGCTGGAAAATAATGCTGATTACCGGTACAATTTGAAACTCATAGATAACAGTAAGCTGTATGCACAGTGGCAAAAGTCATTGAATATACCGGATCTTACAGTAGGTGCTGCATGGGATCAGGCTGGAGGAACTTTTAATAATGAAGCGAATCTGACGCTGGGAATTCCTTTGCCTTTATGGAAAGCCAATCAGGGTAATGTGGTAAAAGCCAACTATGCCATTCAGCAGAATCAAAAAAATGCTGACTTTCAAAAACTCACCCTTGAAACCAAAGTTCAATCTGCCTATAAAATCTGGAAAGCACAATATGACCAGCTTCAGGATGTGAAAACAACCGATCTTCAGAATATGGAGCTTGTCTACAACGGAATGCTTACCAATTTCAGAAAAGGAAATGTCAATCTGATTGAATTCACAGACTTTATGGACAGCTACAGAGAGACAGCCCTTCAGATCTATGATATGAAAAATGAAATCATGCAGTCGGCAGAACAGCTTAATCAACTAATACAAACGAAAATCTTCTATTAAAATGATGAAAACATATATTATCCCCGCATTGATGGTCCTTTCATTAATGGCCTGTTCCAAAAAAGAGGAAGAGAAAAATATTCACGCCAAAAAAGGATTTGAGCTGAGTAACACGATGCTTAATTCTATTTCTTTAGCAAAAGTTGAAAAAAAGAATATAGAAGATGAATACAGCTTTTACGGGAAGATCTCTGCAGATAAAAACAGTTATATAGACGTTTATCCGCTGGTAGGAGGAAATGTGATGAGTGTGAATGTAGAATTGGGTGACTATGTGAAAAAAGGACAGGTACTGGCAACCATAAGAAGTACTGAGCTTGCAGAAATTCAAAAAGATGTAAGCGATGCAAAAACAGATCTGGTGGTGGCTAAAAATAATCTTCGTGTCTCTAAAGAACTGTACGAAGGAAAGCTGAATACAGAAAGAGATGTTCTGGAAGCCAAAAGCCAGTTGCAAAAAGCCGAAGACCAGCTGCAGAGAGCAACAGCAGTAAGTACAGTGTATAACGTGAAAACCGGAAATATCTATAGTGTTGTAGCACCTATCAACGGTTATATTGTTCAGAAAAGTATCAATAAAGATATGCAGCTTAGAAGTGACAGAAGTGATAATATCTTTGATGTCGCCAATACCACTAATGTATGGGCCATTATGAATGTCAACGAATCTGATATTGATAAAATTAACCTTGGAATGAAAGCTCAGGTATCCACACTTTCTTATCCGGATAAAATTTTTGATGGAAAAATCGATAAAATATTCAAAATTATTGATCCGCAGACCAACGCTATGCAGGCAAGAGTCGTATTAGATAATGCCAACGGATTGTTGATTCCTGATAGTAAGGCTACAATAAAAGTTTCCAGTCTGGAAAACAATACTACATTGGCTGTTCCATCCAAAGCCGTGATCTTTGATGATAATAAAAGTTTTGTGGTGATTTTTAAATCCAGAACAGATGTGAAAATCAGAGAAATCAAAGTTTTAAAACAGGTAGGAGAGGTCACCTATATTGCAGAAGGTCTGAAAGAAGGAGAAGAGGTGATTACCAACAACCAGCTGCTGATCTACCGTTCACTGAACAGCTAGTCTTATTAAACCATTAAGAATATGTACTTTTTTCTTTAACGGCTTTTTTAGGTCATCAATTTATCTATCATGAATAAATTCATAAAAAATATAATCGCTTTTTCATTAAAAAATAAAGCATTTACCTTTATCTGGGTAGCGATTTTAGCCATCTCCGGTTTTATAAGTTTCAAAAATATGCCTATTGAAGCTTTTCCGGATGTAACCAATACCCAGATTGTAATCATCACCCAGTGGAATGGGCGTAGTGCAGAAGAAGTAGAACGTTTTGTTACTACTCCCATCGAATTGGCGATGAGCCCGGTTCAGAAGAAAACAAGTGTGAGAAGTACCACCATGTTTGGACTTTCCATTGTTAAAATTCTGTTTGACGACGGGGTGGATGACACTTTTGCCAGAAATCAGGTCAATAACCAGTTAAGAACCATTAGCCTTCCTGATGAGGTAGACCCCGAAGTACAGCCACCCTACGGGCCAACCGGTGAAATTTTCAGATATACACTGGAAAGTAAAACAAAAGACTCCCGAACCCTGCTTACCCTGCAAAACTGGGTTATAGACCGCGCTTTAAGAGGAGTTCCGGGAGTAGCAGATATCAATGTTTTCGGAGGACAGGATAAAGTTTTTGAACTCAGTATCGATCCAAGAGCATTGGATAAATACAACCTGACTCCGCTTCAGGTGTATGATGCTGTCACGAAAAGTAACCTGAATGTAGGAGGAGATGTGATTGAAAAAAATGGTCAGGCTTATGTAGTAAGAGGTATTGGTCTCGTAAAATCAGTGGCGGATATCGGAAATATTACCATTCAGAATGACAGTGGGAACCCTGTTTTGGTAAAAAATGTAGCCGAAGTTCATGAAAGCTCTATGCCTAGAGTAGGGCAGGCTGCACTTAATCATCATGACGATACGGTAGAAGGAATCGTTGTCATGAGAAAAGGTGAGAACCCAAGAGAAGTCTTAATAGGAGTAAAGGCTAAAATCAAAGAACTTAATGAAAAAGTACTTCCGAAAGATGTCAAGATGGTTACTTTCTATGACCGTGACAATCTGATGGATTTCACAACCCACACCGTAATGCATAACCTTATTGAAGGGATTGTACTGGTAACGGTAATCGTTTTAATCTTTATGGCCGATTGGAGAACAACTCTGATTGTTTCCATCATCATTCCTCTATCCTTGCTATTTGCCTTTTTATGTTTAAAACTGGCCGGGATGAGCGCCAACCTGCTTTCGTTAGGAGCAGTAGACTTCGGGATTATTATTGACGGAGCCGTCGTCATGGTGGAAGGTCTCTTCGTAATGCTCGATCATAAAGCGAAGCGGTACGGAATGGAGAAGTTTAATAAACTTGCAAAGGGTGGCTGGATCAAGCAGACCGGAACCGGATTAGGAAAAGCAATCTTCTTTTCAAAATTAATCATCATCACCTCTCTGATTCCTATCTTCTCATTCCAGAAAGTAGAAGGGAAGATGTTTTCTCCTCTGGCATTTACGTTAGGGTTTGCATTAATGGGAGCTTTGATATTTACATTAACATTGGTTCCTGTTCTTTCACATATTCTTTTAAATAAAAATGTAAGAGAAAAAAATAACCCGTTTGTTAACTTCTGGGACAGAATCGTTCTGAAAGGCTTTAATTTAACATTCAAGCATAAAAAAACAAGTATGATTGTTGCGATATCTTTCCTGGCGGTCACTTTATTTTCCGGTAAGTTCCTTGGGACAGAATTCCTGCCTCAGTTGAATGAAGGATCATTGTGGATCACTGCAGAAATGCCGATGAGTTCCTCGCTAAAAGAATCTCTGAAAACAGCAGACCTTTTAAAGAAAGACATTATGAGCTTTTCGGAAGTGACAGATGTCTTGGCGCAAACGGGAAGAAGTAATGACGGAACGGATCCCAACGGGTTCGGATTTGTACAGTTTGCAGTAAACCTTAAGCCAAGAGAAGAATGGAAACGTAAGATTACCTATGATGAACTGATCAATGAAATAGATAAAAAACTCAGAAGCTATCAGGGAATTACTTTCAATTATTCCCAACCTATTTCGGATAACGTAGCAGAAGCAGTAGCCGGTTTTAAAGCCGAAAACGGAATCAAAATCTATGGCGATAATCTGGAAACCCTGGATAAATTAGCTCATGAAGTTTTATTGAAAATTAAAGATGTCCAAGGCGTAAAAGACCCTGGAATCATTAAAAATATCGGCCAGCCGGAAGTGAGTGTTGTGTTGGACAGAGATAAAATGGCTGCTTACGGAGTAATGCCTGCGGATGCACAAGCGGTACTAGAAATGGCTTTTGGTGGAAAAACTGCTTCAGAAATGTTTGACGGGGAAAGAAAATTCCCAATCCGCCTTCGTTATTCTCAGGAATACAGAACCAATGAAAATGATATTGCCGCTTTGATGGTTCCCACACAGGATGGGGCAAAGATTCCTTTAAAAGAAATCAGTACCATTGTTAAAGATAACGGAGCTGCATTTATTTACAGAGACAATATCAAACGATATATTGGGGTTAAATTTTCCATTCGTGACCGGGATTTGGGAAGTACGATTGCCGATGCTCAGAAAAAAGTGGAAACAATTGAACTTCCGGACGGTTATTCTGTAGGATGGACAGGTCAGTTTGAAAATCAACAGCGCGCATCGCACAGGTTGGCACAGGTAGTGCCGGTGAGTATCCTGATGATTTTCTTCCTGTTGTTTATTCTGTTTGGAAATATGAAAGATTCTCTTCTCGTATTAGCGAATGTACCATTTGCTTTAATAGGGGGAATTATCGCATTACATGTTACCGGAATCAATTTTGGAATCTCTGCCGGAGTAGGAATGATTGCTCTCCTTGGAATTTGTATCCAGAATGGGGTAATTCTTATCACGGAGTTCCATCAAAATGTTAAAGACGGAATGGATATAGATACTGCAATATTCAGCGGGGTAAAATCCAGAACCAGACCTGTAATTATGACAGCTCTTATGGCTTCTATCGGATTGATGCCGGCAGCCTTGTCTACAGGAATCGGATCGGAATCTCAAAAACCTCTGGCAATTGTCATTATCGGAGGACTGATTACCGCAACGGTGCTTACACTGCTTATTTTCCCGATTATTTTCTGGATATTTAACAGGACTAAAAAGAGCCAGATTTAATTTATCTTTCATTTATATTAGTAAGAAGCGCGGAAAACTTTGTTTTCCGCGCTTCTCGATTATTGAAATAAAAATAGAATGAGTTTAAAAACCTAATCCCAAGGTAAAAGCTTTGACGGTATTTGGGTAATCGGAAACAGAAGTTACCGCTCCTGTCGTCGTATTGATAGAGTAAATTTTTGTAGATGAACCTACTGATGCCATTAAGTAAGCTTTTTGGCTCATACTTCCAATATCAAAACCGTTAGCATTGGTAATGTTGATTCCTAAAGAACCTGTCTCAACTAAAGTTCCGTTATTGGGAGGATTTTGCTGATATAGTTTATCTGTATTATGATCAATGACAAATAAGGTAGTTGAGGTGGCTCCCGCAAAGTTGTTAGTGTAGGCAGCTGCGCTTATCATCGGACTTCCCGGATTTAATGCAAGATCTACGGCCGCAATTGTTCCGTCGTTAGGATTAAGACGAAGATTTTGTCCTGTATTACTCACAACTCTTATTCTGTCCACAGTAGGATTAAAGTCAAATCCGAAATCAGTTCCGGAAAGTAAGGTTGAGAATGGAGATGTTCCCACGGCAGTAGCAGCACCTGTGCCTAAATTGATCGTATACATTCTGCTTGAGCTTCCCAAAGCATACAATTGTCCGTTGGCAGGACGGAAATCTATTCCTAAAATATTCTCGCCACTTTGTAATCCTGCTATTGTTTTTGAAACAGGCATCGGACTATTTGGATTGAAAATTTGAAGATTATTTAAATTATCAATCGCATAAGCTACCGGTTCTGTTGGGATGGCAATATCAATGATTCCCTGCTGAAGGGATCCTATTGAGGTTGTTTTACCATTATTCAGATCCAGAACATGTAATTTATCATTGAAAGCCAAAAGCGCAGTACTGTTATCATATTTGATGTCAAAAGCAGACTGTCCTGTAAAAGTTGTTCCAAGACTTCCAACCTCTACTAAAGTTCCATTGTTGGGAGGGTCCTGTTTGTGTAATTTTCCCAGCATCGGATCAATATCATATAACACAGTAGCAGCAGCTCCTGCCTTACTGTTGGTATAAGCTAATCCGGTTATGGAAGGGTTTCCTGTTCCGTTAATATTGATATCCGTAGCAGCAACAGCTCCCGTTTCCGGATGTAAACGCAGATTTTGCCCGGTATTACTCACTAATCGGATTCTGTCAACAGTTGGGTTGAAATCAATAGAAGCAATTGTTCCTGCTATTAAAGGAGTAAATGCTGTTGAACCTACCATTCTTGCTGAGGCATTAGAGGTATTGATAATATATAATTTGCTTGCACTGGATAACGCATATAATTCTCCTGTGGCAGGTCTGAAATCTATGCTTAGTAATTTTTCTCCTGAGGTAACACCTGTTACAGCTGTTTTTGAAGTGAAAGTTTTTGGATTGTTGGAATTAAAATAAACAAGCTCATTCATAGCTGTTATTCCATATACCATAAGATCCGGACCCTGAGGTATATTTTCTGACATCATGTTTTCATCTGAATTATCACATGAAAACAGGGTTACAATGGTTATCAGAGCCCCAAATAGGTGTAGTAGTTTTCTCATAATATTAATTTTTAGTTGTTGTTTTTATATCTACGAGAAAAAGATAAAAATGGATTTAAGAACAGAATTTTCAGGATTTTTTTTCTGTATATTGTATTCATAATTAGTGAGATAGTTTATATTTTTAATAAAACATTTCTAAGGATTTTTTTCAATCCGGAAAAATGTGTAAATTTGCAGTCTCAATACGTTAAATATAAGGTTTGTCCTTCATTGGATGAGAATATTGAAAGTTTTTTTAATAAAAAGTTTTTGGTATTTAAAAATTCATTATATTTGCACACCGAAAATTTGAAAAACAATAAATAAATAATTTTAAATCATGGCAAAGGAAACGTTTAATCGTAACAAACCACACTTGAACATTGGTACTATTGGTCACGTTGACCATGGTAAAACTACTCTTACAGCTGCTATTTCTGCTGTATTAGCTAGCAAAGGTCTTGCTGAGAAAAAAGACTTCTCTGCAATTGACTCTGCTCCAGAAGAAAAAGAAAGAGGTATTACTATCAATACTGCTCACATCGAATACGAAACTGAAAAAAGACACTATGCTCACGTTGACTGTCCAGGTCACGCCGACTATGTTAAGAACATGGTAACTGGTGCTGCTCAAATGGATGGAGCTATCGTAGTATGTGCTGCAACTGATGGTCCTATGCCTCAGACTAGAGAACATATCCTACTTTGCCGTCAGGTAAACGTACCAAGAATCGTTGTTTTCATGAACAAAGTTGACATGGTAGATGATCCAGAGTTATTAGAGCTTGTTGAAATGGAGCTTAGAGACTTATTATCTACTTACGAATTTGACGGAGACAACTCTCCAGTAATTCAAGGTTCTGCACTAGGAGCTCTTACTGCAGCTACTGCTTCTCCTGCTAACACAGAAGATAAGTGGTTCAAGAGCGTTGAAGAATTGATGGATGCTGTTGATACTTGGATCGAGCAACCACCAAGAGATACTGAAAAGCCATTCTTGATGCCAATCGAAGACGTATTCTCTATTACAGGTAGAGGTACTGTAGCAACTGGTAGAATCGAGGCTGGTGTTATCAATACTGGTGATCCAGTTGATATCGTAGGTATGGGTGACGAAAAATTAACTTCTACTATTACAGGAGTTGAGATGTTCAGAAAGATCCTAGATAGAGGTGAAGCTGGAGATAACGTAGGTCTATTGTTGAGAGGTATTGAAAAAACTGACATCAAGAGAGGTATGGTTATCGCTAAGAAAGATTCAGTTAAGCCACACAAAAAATTCAAAGCTTCTGTTTATATCCTTTCTAAAGAAGAAGGTGGACGTCACACTCCATTCCACAACAAGTACCGTCCTCAGTTCTACGTAAGAACTACTGACGTTACAGGTGAGATCTTCTTACCAGAAGGTGTAGAAATGGTAATGCCTGGTGATAACTTAGAGATCACTGTAGAATTGTTACAACCAATCGCTCTTAACGTAGGTCTTAGATTTGCGATCAGAGAAGGAGGTAGAACAGTTGGTTCAGGTCAGGTTACTGAAATCATTGACTAATTCATCTTAAAAATATAAAAAAGCTTCCGTAAGGAATTTCTTTACGGGGCTTTTTTTAACTACGGGCATCGTCCAATGGTAGGATACCGGTCTCCAAAACCGTTGATCAGGGTTCGAATCCTTGTGCCCGTGCAAATATAAATTATGAGTTCATTTGTCGATTTTTTAAAAGGTTCTTATAACGAATTCAGACATAAGGTTGAATGGCCAAAATGGGCTGACCTTCAGTCTTCTACAATCGTAGTGACTATTGCGACAGTGATTCTGGCATTATTTACCTTTGGAGTTGATGAATTGTTTTCAAAAGCAATCAGCAACATAATAGGAATGCTAATCAACTTGTTCAATTAATAATTAAGTATTTTCCCATAATGAGCGAATTGAAATGGTATGTGCTGAAAGCAATCAGCGGACAGGAAAATAAAGTGAAAAACTATATTGAGACAGAAATCAAACGTCTAGGGTTTGAGCAGTACGTTACTCAAGTGGTTATTCCTATGGAAAAGGTAATCCAAATTAGAAACGGTAAAAAAGTTCCTAAAGAAAGACCTTACTACCCTGGATACTTGATGATTGAAGCTGACCTAATGGGAGAGATTCCTCACGTTATCAAGAATATCCCTGGAGTTATTTCTTTCTTAAGTTTAACAAAAGGAGGTGATCCTGTTCCAATGAGAAAATCAGAGGTTAACAGAATGCTTGGAAGAATGGATGAACTTTCAGAATTTGCAAGCGATGTTGAAATTCCTTATGTAGTAGGTGAAAATGTTAAAGTAATCGATGGACCTTTCAACGGATTCAATGGTACAGTTGAGAAGATTCTTGAAGACAAAAAGAAAATTGAAGTTTCTGTATTGATCTTCGGTAGAAAAACTCCAATGGAACTTAGCTATATGCAAGTAGAAAAAGTATAATAATTACTTATAAAAATATAAAGAGACTGCTATTAAGCGGTCTTTTTGTTTTTTATGGCATTTCTGTTAAATAGTAACAGGTGGAATTGTTATATTGATATTTTTTTTGAAATATAATGGATGTTTTTTTTATAAACTCTATTTAAATGGTAGATTTTTTGTGAATACCTCTATAAAGAGTGTTGCTTCAATTTAATTATCACAGTATTGGGATTAAACTTGTTTTTCTGCATCCAGTGCCTTTGAACCGTGATTAATTCACCTGCAGATGGCATACTTCTTGCAACACTCTGTAAACTAATCCAAATATTTTTATATTTTTTTCATACACTGTTTACTGGTGTATAGTAGCCTTATATTTTTTAATTAAAAAATATAAAATCTGAATTAGTATTCAAAACACAAGTTTTAAATAAACACAACCCCAATGACAAAAATTATTTCGATGATCATTTTGGTGGGTACATCTATGCTCACACGTGCACAGGTTGGTATAAACACTACTGCGCCTGAAAAAGAACTTACCGTGAACGGTACAATGAAGACATCAGGAATTGTTTTCAAGCAACCCATGGAAAAGCTGAAAGCGGATGAGAATTACACTTTCATTATCAAATCTCCTGCTCCGGAAAACAAAATTACAGCGTACAATGATTCTTTTGTACCCAATTCACCGGCACCGATTAATCTTATTCAGTTCAAAATTACCTGTGACCCTTCAGATAAGGATTGGGTCAATCAATTTGACACCTTGATCAATTCTAACAAGTTTTTGGTGGTGATCTCTTCTTTTGGATTTACGCAGCCTACAAGAACTTTTTCTGCAGACTGGCTTACTCCAATACCTCAGATTTTTGCTTATTCATCAGGAGGAACATGGAAGCTTAAAGCTGATTATCAAGGATTTGCACCTGATAACTCTTTTCCTACTGGTGTCTGGACACTGAACTTATTGGTGTTTGATAGATCATATGCCAAAGATTTTAGTCCTACACAGAACCTTAATGCTTCAACTACAGGCGCAGCAGCAGCTCCGTTAATTCAATAAAAAATACACTATGAAAAAAATTATTGCAATACTCTTTACTGGTTTTGCAGCTTTAAGCACAAATGCACAAGTAGGAATTAATACTAAAACACCTAAAGGGACTCTTGATGTAGAAGGAGAGACATTGGTACAATCCTATTTAATAGATACCGAAAATACAAAAGCAAGCGGAAACTATCTTCTGCTTACCCGTTCTAAAGATACTTCACCAGTAGGTAAGGTTAAGCTGTTGGATATATCGCTCCGTAATGTAGCCCCTGTAAATATGTATAATGTTGTATTGACTAATGTGAGACAGGATGAAGTGGTGAATCTCAATACAGGATTAGAGGTTAATAAATATGTAGTGGCAATTACAGGTGCTGTTTTTACAGGAGCGGTGTCAGCGGCAAACATGACAACAACTCCTAAATCTTTTGGTTCGTATGCAACTGAGGTTACGCAGGTAACCAGTGGAGGAAAGAATTACCATGCCATTAACCTGGCTTTTAAAGGAGCCGGAACTGTTTCTTCCCAAAATGGAACATGGACACTTACTTTGAATGTTTTTGAAAGATCATTAGTTAAAGACTGGGGAACTTTCAATGGTTCTGTTTCTGCTTCCGCTTCACCGGGCTATTCAGGAGTATCAACTAACACGCCTCTAGGGCTTCAATAAACAAATATGAAAAGGAAAATTTATATCACAATAATCATGTGCTTTGGGATATTTTTAAATGCCCAGATAGGAAAAGTAGGGATAAACACAACAAACCCTGCAGAAACACTAGACGTCAACGGAAAGACCTATACGAATTCTTTATATCTGAGAAATCCGGGAGAACCTACCATGACAGGAGGTAGCTTCTTGGCGACTTCACAGAATGGACTGCAGCTATATGATCCGGCTTTAGAAAGCAGTGGATTATTTAATTACATTAAGCTTACCCTTACCGGTGTATCCGGTGCAGGAATTGCAGATTATGACACCAAAATTGATGCAAACAATTTTCTGGTTATACTTCACAACTATTCATTCAAACTGAATGACGGAACTACCAATGTAATGCTTGATTATGGTGACAATGGTGTGAATGATAATAAACAAGGTTCTCCGGAGGTTGTTGCCTTCAAAAATAACGGAACTTGGCATATTAAAGCAAGATTTACAGATAGCAGAATTATTGCTACAACTTCTAATCCGCCACCAAGAAATTATAATAATTTTACTGTTGATCTTTATCTGATGGCATATAGAAGATTGATTGAAAAACAAAATATCAGTGATATCAATGCTAACCTTGGAGGAACGGATGGTTCTACTCAGACGATTAGTAAGCCTTCAGGGTTTTAATAAGTTTCTACTTTAATAAATATATTAAACGACTATTTACTGTAAATAGTCGTTTTTGTTTTCTCAGGGAAGATTCGAAAAATGAATTGAAGGTTTCTTAATTTTTTTTTCTTAAACTTTTTAAAAATCAGCAATTTCCGTTTGCTATTTCAAAAATATTTTATACTTTTGCAGTCCAAAAAGTAGGTTTATTGTTATGTGAGTGCATAACCTACTGAATAATAAATGCTTCCAAACTCATTAATTATTCAAATTTAAAAAACAAACAATGGCTAAGAAAGTCTTTAAAATGGTAAAGCTTCAGGTGAAAGGTGGCGCAGCTAACCCTTCTCCACCAGTAGGTCCAGCATTGGGTTCTGCAGGTGTGAACATCATGGAGTTTTGTAAGCAATTTAACGGAAGAACCCAAGATAAGCCAGGGCAAGTTTTACCTGTAGTAATTACAGTATATGAAGACAAATCTTTTGAATTCATTATTAAAACTCCACCTGCAGCAATTCAGTTAATGGATGCAGCTAAGATCAAGGGAGGTTCTGGTGAACCAAACAGAAACAAAGTAGGTTCTGTAACTTGGGAACAAGTAAAGAAAATCGCTGAAGATAAAATGGCGGATCTTAACTGTTTTACAATGGATTCTGCTCTTTCTATGGTTGCAGGTACTGCTAGATCTATGGGATTAAGAGTAACAGGAACTAAACCAACTAACGCTTAAAACTTAAAGAAATGGCAAAATTAACTAAAAAGCAAAAGGAAGCTTTAAGCAAAGTAGAAAAAGGAAGAATCTATAACCTTGAAGAAGGTTCAGCTCTTGTAAAAGAAGTGAACACTACAAAGTTTGATGCTTCAGTAGATATCGCTGTAAGATTAGGTGTAGACCCTAGAAAAGCAAACCAAATGGTAAGAGGTGTTGTATCTCTTCCTCACGGTACTGGTAAAGATGTTAAGGTATTAGCTCTTGTAACTCCAGATAAAGAAGCAGAAGCTAAAGCTGCTGGTGCTGACTACGTAGGTCTTGACGAATATTTACAAAAAATCAAAGAAGGTTGGACAGATGTTGACGTTATCGTTACTATGCCAGCTGTAATGGGTAAATTAGGTCCATTAGGTAGAGTATTAGGTCCAAGAGGTTTAATGCCAAACCCTAAATCAGGAACTGTAACAATGGAAATTGGTAAAGCAGTAACTGAAGTTAAAGCAGGTAAAATTGATTTCAAAGTAGATAAGTATGGTATTATCCATGCTGGTATTGGTAAAGTATCTTTCGATGCTGCTAAGATCAAAGAAAATGCTCAGGAGCTTATCCAGACATTGATCAAAATGAAACCAACTGCTGCTAAAGGAACTTATGTAAAGAGCATCTATTTGTCTTCTACAATGAGCCCAGGTATTGCAATTGATACTAAATCTGTTAACTAATATTTAATCCTAAGACAATGACAAAAGACCAAAAAGTTGTAGCAATACAAGAGATCAAAGACTTGCTTCAGGATGCAAAAGTAGTATACGTAGCAGATCTAGATGGTTTGAACGCTGCTAAATCTTCAGATTTCAGAAGACAAGCTTTCAAACAAAATATCAAAGTGAAAGTTGTAAAAAATACACTTTTACAAAAAGCAATGGAGCAAATTGAAGGAGTAGACTTCTCTGAGATGTTCGAAACTTTCAAAGGAAACTCTGCTTTAATGATTGCTGAGACAGCTAACGCTCCAGCAAAATTAATCAAAGACTTTAGAAAGAAAGAAGAAAAGCCGGCTTTGAAGTCTGCTTTTGTACAGGAAACTTTCTATGTTGGTGACAACAACCTTGATACTTTAGTAAATATCAAGTCTAGAGAAGAAATGATCGGTGAAATCATCGGATTACTTCAGTCTCCAATTCAAAGAGTTGTTTCTGCTCTTCAAAACAAATCTGAAACTGTAGAAGCTCAAGCTGAAGAAGCTGCTCCTGTGGTAGAAGAAACTCCTGCTGCTGAAGCTCCAGAAGCTCCTGCTGCAGAAAGCACTGACGAAACGCCAGCTGCTGAATAATTACACTCAAAAAATTAAATAAATAATCAACAAAAACATTACAACAATGTCAGATTTAAAAAATTTAGCTGAAACGCTAGTAAACCTAACTGTAAAAGACGTAAACGAATTAGCTGCTATCCTTAAGGATGAGTACGGAATTGAGCCAGCTGCTGCTGCTGTAGTTGTTGCTGCAGGTGGAGCAGGTGAAGCTGCTGAAGAAAAGACTGAATTCGATGTAATTCTTAAGTCTGCAGGTGCTTCTAAATTAGCTATCGTTAAATTAGTAAAAGATTTAACTGGTGCTGGTCTTAAAGAAGCTAAAGATATCGTAGACGGAGCTCCTGCTGCAATTAAGCAAGGTGTTTCTAAAGACGAAGCTGAAGCTCTTAAGAAGCAATTAGAAGAAGCTGGTGCTGAAGTAGAATTGAAATAATTTCAATTTTATTATAAATATAGAAGCCCGGGCATTTGCCCGGGCTTTTTTTGTATGTAAGTCTTTGTAAATCCGTGTGTTATTTAATAATTGTATTTCAATATTATTGATTTGCATTTTGTATAATTTTATTATTATTAATTAATTGATAAAAATTAACATAATGTTTTGTTAGTTTTTATCATGTTTTGTTATTTTATGTAAATTTTTATTAACAAAGTGTTGTTTTGGTTGAAAAAATATTATATTTGTATCGAAAAAAAACACAACATAATTGGATAGAAATTATTTTCTTTCCTACGGCCACAAGATTACACTTATATTGCTTTTGGCAGCTGTAGGGAAACTAAACGCTAAGTTTATATCTGTAACGATGACGAAACCTGAGTTATCATATTGTACAGATATTAATAATCATCTGCAACGATGCTTAGCTGATGTTTCAATTCATTTGTGTACTAAAGCTGAAAACAACGATTTGGTTGCTGTAAATAAAGAATCTGCTGATCAAAATAAAGCCCATTTATTATATTGTAGCGACTATCAGTATAATACCCGGTTTTTTAAGAAAAAAAATATTCAGATATCCTTTCCTGGAAATATAAAATTTGTTGCAATAAGGAATAAAAAGAACCATTTATTTCTGAGTTGTAAAGAAAATACTTTCCTGGTATTTAATGAGGTTCAAAATTTCTATACCAATTCCATTAAACTGGTTGATGGTTTTAAGTTTATCATTAAGATTCCTGATAAACCCAACCATTCACTTATCTCATAATTATATCTCACAATTTTAATGCTTTCTTACAGTACAATCTGTTATTTCATTTATTATTTAAATGAGAATGCCTGAGAAGTGACCTTTCAAAAAAACACATACACATAAAAACAGCAAACATCAACAGAAATGAGAAACAAATTATTAACCATCGCTCTTTTATCAATCGTTTTACCAATATCCGCTCAGGTAGGGATTGGCACGGGACAGCCTCAGGCAACCTTTGATATAGTAGGATCACCTTCTAATGCAAGTAAACTTGATGGCGTGATTGCCCCAAGACTTACAGGGATACAATTGAAAGCTAAAAACTACACAGTGGCTCAAATCGGAGCTATAGTATATGTAACAGCAGCTGAAACTGCGCCTACGGGACAAACTGTGGATGTAATCTCTTCAGGATATTATTATTTTGACGGAATCAAATGGGGAAGCTTAAGTGGAAGTTGGCGAACTGTAGGAAATGGTGGAACAACAGCAACAACAGCAACTCTGGGAACAGATATTGGGACCGGGAATTATCTGGGAACTAATGATGGTCAGAATTTAGTTCTGGCTACTCAGAAAAACGTAAAAGGAGTATTAGATATTAATGGAACCATGCAGGGAGGAAATTCTAATTCAGCTGCAGGACCTTATGCTTCATTTACATGGGGATCAAATAATACCCTTACCAACAGTACCTCTTCAAATATTGCCATGGGGAAAGATAATACAGTCTCTGCACAGGGGAACTTTCCGGCTGTAGCTATTGGATTAAATAATACCGCTAATAATGGAGCTAAAGTAATAGGAAATAACAATAGTGCTACGGGGGCCAATAACCTGGTTTTCGGGAATGTTAATACGGTAACAGGACTTACTGGGCTTACTGTTGGGAATAACCACAACAACAGCGGTGGGATAGCCATCGGAAGTGGGAATACAACCTCATTGAACAATATTGCCGTAGGTTCTGCCAATACAGCCACTGGTACAGAAGCTTTTGCAATAGGATTTTCCGGGCAGGCAGCTGCAGGACAATTGGTTTATGCCAACAAAGAACATGTTTTCTTTAATAAGAATAACGGAACAGATACCATATTAGGAATTAATATGGCTCCTACCGCAGCTACATCTACAGGTGCAGCGATCCAGATGAAAGGAATTGCTTCAGGTGCTAATGCAGCATGTACAGCTGCTGAAGAAGGGGCAATCCGATATAATACAACCACTAAAGTACATGAAGGCTGTAATGGAAGCAACTGGAAAGCACTTTACTAATGCAATAAAAATAAACACAAACCTAAAAAATAAAAAATGACCAGAAAATTATTCGAAAAGTTAGCTGTGATGCTCATGACATTTTTGATGTCTGCAGTATTATTTGCACAACAGGGCTATGAACCTATCCGTGGGATGGGAGTAGAGGCAAAACCTGTCAACAATTCAGGGATTTGTCTTGCATGTTACAACGGAAGTATGAATCCTGTAGTGGATGCCAGCCTTGATAACAGTGTAAGTATGGGCAATTTCGCTTCACTTTTAAGTGGAAACGGAATATCTGTAAAAAACAAAAATACAACCTATCCTGCGGGATATATTACCGGATTCAATGTAGATCTTGGGACAAGCTTTATTACGGTTGATCTTTTGAGTTCTTTGAGAATCAGTACTTATAAAAATGGGGTGCTCCAGGAGACAACTACCAGCAGTACACTTTTGTCAGTACCTGCATTCGGGGGAAGCAAAAACAGAATTTTCCTGCACTTCAAAACATCAAAAGAATTTGATGAAGTGAGATTGTATCAAACTAATGTTCTTTCCATATTCAGTGCAATGAATGTATATTATGCATTTGCATTTGATCCTGCAAAAGTACCTACAGATAACAATGGCATCTGTGATGACATCATCGCTGGAAGTGGTGTGGATGGAAATGTATCCGGAAGCAGCAGTTTCCTGGCTCCGCTTTCTTATGTTCAGAATAAAGAAAGAATAGGGGATGGAAATAAAAATTCTTACGGATCAATAGTGCTGCCAATAGGATTATTAGGATCTTATTCAGTAGGAGTTCTTGACAAAAACCAGATCTATCCTGCAGGAAACAGAACAGGTTTTGTTATAGAACCGGACGATCAGGGAAAACTGTTAAGTGCAGAATTCTTAAAAAATATTACGATAGAAACTTATCTTTTCGGTCAGCTTCAGGATTCAAAACAACTGTCTGATGGCGGAGGTTTAATCAATATTAAAGTATTAGGGTATGGGTCAGGAAAACAAAAAGTGACTTTAACAACGACTAAGCCTTTCAATGAAGTAAGATTAAAAATTACCCAAACCGTAGGATTTAATTTAGGAGCATTGAAAGTATATTATGCTTTCGAAGAACCGATTACTTGTGAATGTGATGATAAAATCCAGACAAGTGGTTCTGCGGTACCAGGAAACTTAGTTACAGGAAGTGCATGGACTTCAGGTCCGGGATTCTTAGGGCTTATTTTAGCTAAAATGACTAATCCGGAAGCTATTGTGGATAACAATCCATCCAACTATGCAACGGCTACCGTTCCGGCAGCATCTATCTTAAGTCTTTTCTCAGCATTTGCAACAGTAGGCACTAATGCAGTGCTTCCTGTCAACACAATGGCTGGATTCACTGTAGAAAAAGCAGGGAACCTTCTTGGAGTAAGTGTTCTGGAAAATATCACCGTAACATTATATAACGGAAATACGTTGACAGATACTTTCACAAGTTCAGGAAGTCTTATCAGTGGAAATTTCTTCACTACAAATTCAAATAAATTCTACGTTGGAGGAAAGGCTACGAAACCTTTTAATCGTATTAAAATTACTTTCAACAGCGGAACCGCGATTCGTTTTCCTCAAAATTATTATATCTATAATGCTTTTGCAAGCAGAGATGATGATAATGACGGTGTTCCCAATTGCTTTGATCAATGCCAGGGAGGAGACGACAGCATAGATAATAACGGAAACGGAATTCCTGACTGTGCAGAAGGATGTACAGCAGTAAATGACAAATCTCCTACACTGGATACAGATGGTGACGGAATTGTAGATGCTTGTGACCTTGATTCTGATAATGATGGTATTCCTGATTCAATAGAAGATTTTGATAAAAACGGTAAATTCCAGGATGATGATAACGAAGGTGATATCCTGATAACACCGGTATTGGGAGATTCTGTTCCTAATTATCTTGATCTTGATTCTGATAATGACGGTATTCTGGATTTATTTGAATCTGGAATTCCAAACTCAGTAATCAACCAAATTGATGCAGATCATAATGGTATTATTGATGCTAATGTTCCGGTAGGTAAAAACGGAATTGCAGATATTCTGGAAACTTCACCAGATTCAGGGGTATTGAAATATCCAATCAAAAATACAGATGGTGATGATAAACCAGACTTCCTGGATATTACTTCCAATGGTTCAGACCTTGATCTTTATAAGATCGGAAAAGGAAATCTTGATACTTTAGGAGGCGGATTCATTTCTATCATTAATGATAAAGATAAAGACGGTATTCAGGCTGTAGTAGATACAGATCTTGTGAAAAGAGGATCTCCGGATTCACCACTATCTCCTTATGCTTCATTGTTGAAAAATGCATCCAATGCTGCGAAAATTGCTGCAACAGACATTACAGAAACAGCCAATGATGTAAAAGTATATCCAAACCCTGTAAAGGCTGGAGAAGATCTTAGAATTACATCAGCAGAAGAAGGAGTGTATACTTTGTTCTCAGCACAGGGACAGGTTATTAAGACTGATAAGTTTAATGCTCATACAGGTATTAATACATCTTCACTTCCAACAGGGGTGTATATGATTAAAATAGAAACCAAATCGACGATAAAATCTTATAAGATTATTGTGAAATAATCATAAGATTAGCTTGTGTTGCGGAGGGACTGCTCATTTTTGGGCAGTCTCTCTTATTTTAAGAGCCTCAAAATGAGATGATTTATTTGTTTTTGTGGATAACTTTTTGTATCTTTGCCCCTCTTTTGGCGCGAAAAATTGTTTGTAAATTTATAAAATACTGAAAATCAACTCTTTCATTGTGTAAACATGAAGGGGATTTTGTGTATATAGATATTGCGGTAATATAGCCTCAAAAGTAATAAAAATATTTTGCATTACGCTGTGAAAAGATATACCAGTGTTGCAGTTAGAAAGAATCAAGTACAAAGTTTAAAAGAGCCTAAGGTCCTTTGTGAGCGCCAAAAACACTTTTACCTTTTACTTTTATATTGTTTCTTGTTCTTTTCTGATATTTTTTAATGAATCAAAATATTTTTTAACCCTTTCTTAAAAGTTTTATGAGTAAAACAAAATCAACAACTCAAGGAAATCCGAGAATTAATTTCTCATCAGCGAAAGGAAAAATCATCACTCCAGACTTTTTGGATATCCAAATTGAGTCTTTCAGAGAATTTTTCCAGCTTGATACACTTCCTGAAGCCAGAAAGACAGAAGCTCTTTACAAGACTTTCCAAGAGAATTTCCCAATTACGGATTCAAGAAACCAATTCGTATTAGAATTCTTAGACTATCTGGTTGATTCTCCACGTTATTCAATCGATGAGTGTGTGGAAAGAGGACTTACTTATTCAGTTCCTCTAAAAGCTAGACTTAAATTGTATTGTACTGACCCGGAACACGAAGATTTCCAAACTGTGGTTCAGGACGTATACTTAGGTCCGGTTCCTTATATGACGCCAAGTGGTTCTTTCATCATCAACGGTGCTGAGAGAGTTATCGTTACGCAGCTTCACCGTTCACCTGGTGTATTCTTCGGACAGACTTACCACGCGAATGGGACCAAACTTTACTATTCAAGAATTATCCCTTTCAAAGGATCTTGGATGGAATTTACAACAGATATCAACAGCGTAATGTACGCGTATATCGACCGTAAGAAAAAATTACCATTAACAACTTTATTAAGAGCGATCGGTTATGAATCTGATAAGGATATCCTTCAGATCTTTGACCTTGCTGAAGAAGTGAAAGTTTCTAAAGCTGCCCTTAAAAAAGTAGAAGGGAGAACATTGGCTGCGAGAGTATTGAACACTTGGTTCGAAGATTTCGTAGACGAAGATACAGGTGAAGTAGTTTCTATCGAAAGAAACGAAATCATCTTGGATAGAGAAACTATTCTTGAAAAAGAACATTTAGATCTTATCCTGGATGCTGGTGTGAAATCTATCCTGATTCACAAAGAAAACAGCAATGAATTCTCTATCATCCAGAATACATTACAAAAAGACCCTACTAACTCTGAAAAAGAAGCGGTAGAGTATATTTATCGTCAGTTAAGAAATGCAGATCCACCAGATGAGGAAACAGCAAGAGGAATTATTGAAAAATTATTCTTCTCTGAGCAGAGATACTCTTTAGGTGAAGTAGGACGTTACAGACTAAACAAAAAGTTAAGCCTAAACATCCCAACTACAACTGAAGTTCTTACAAAAGAAGATATTATTGCCATTGTAAGACACTTAATTGAGTTAGTAAACTCAAAAACTGATGTAGATGATATTGACCACTTATCAAACAGAAGAATTAAAACTGTTGGTGAGCAATTAGCTGGTCAGTTTGGTGTAGGTCTTTCAAGAATTGCAAGAACAATCAAGGAAAGAATGAACGTTAGAGATAACGAAATCTTTACTCCGCTTGACCTTGTAAATGCTAAGACATTAACTTCTGTAATCAACTCATTCTTTGGTACCAACCAGCTTTCTCAGTTCATGGACCAAACCAACCCTCTATCAGAGATCACTCACAAGAGAAGATTATCTGCACTAGGACCTGGTGGTTTATCAAGAGAAAGAGCAGGTTTCGAGGTTCGTGACGTTCACCATACTCACTACGGAAGAATTTGTCCGATTGAAACTCCGGAAGGACCAAACATCGGTTTGATTTCATCTCTAGGGATCTATGCAAAAATCAACAGACTAGGTTTCATCGAAACTCCATATAGAAAAGTTGAAGATGGTAAGATTGAGCTTAACGCAGATCCTATCTACTTAAATGCAGAAGACGAAGAAGACAAAGTAATTGCTCAGGCAAACGTTGAGTTGAGTGATAACGGTGATTTCTTAACAGATAGAATTATTGCAAGATTAGATGGTGACTACCCTGTAGTTGAACCTTCACAGGTAAATCTTATCGACGTTGCACCAAACCAGATCTCTGGTATTTCTGCTTCATTAATTCCTTTCTTGGAGCATGATGATGCGAACCGTGCATTGATGGGATCTAACATGATGCGTCAGGCCGTTCCTCTATTGAAGCCACAGGCTCCAATCGTTGGTACAGGGCTTGAGCAGCAAGTTGCAAGAGATTCAAGAATTTTAATTAACGCTGAAGGTACAGGTACTGTAGAGTATGTGGATGCTGACAGAATTGTTATTAAATATGAAAGAAGCGAAGACGAAGATTTAGTACAATTCGAGTCTGCTACTAAAACATACAAACTTACTAAGTTCAGAAAAACCAACCAGAGTACAACAATTACACTAAGACCAAACGTAAGAGTAGGTGATGTAGTGGAGAAAGGACAAGTACTTTGCGACGGTTATGCTACTGAAAAAGGAGAATTAGCTCTTGGTAGAAACTTAGTAGTAGCGTTCATGCCTTGGAAAGGATATAACTTCGAGGATGCAATCGTAATCAACGAGAAAGTTGTACGTGAAGACTGGTTTACTTCAATCCACGTGGATGAGTATTCTCTTGAAGTTCGTGATACCAAATTAGGTATGGAAGAGCTTACAGCAGATATTCCAAACGTATCTGAAGAAGCTACTAAAGATCTTGATGAGAACGGTATGATCAGAATCGGTGCTGAAGTGAAGCCTGGAGATATCATGATTGGTAAAATTACTCCAAAAGGTGAATCTGACCCGACTCCTGAAGAAAAACTTCTTAGAGCAATCTTCGGTGATAAAGCTGGTGACGTGAAGGATGCTTCATTGAAAGCTGACTCTTCATTAAGAGGAGTTGTTATCAACAAGAAATTGTTCTCTAGAAACATTAAAGACAAAAAGAAAAGAACTGAAGAAAAACTTAGACTTGAAGAGATTGAAAACACTTATAAGGCTAAGTTTGATGAGTTGAGAAATACTTTAATTGAAAAATTAAATACACTGGTAAGCGGTAAAACTTCTCAAGGGGTACAAAATGACCTTGACGAAGAAATCATCGGTAAAGGTGTGAAATTCACTCACAAATTATTGACTTCAGTTGAAGATTATGTAAACGTTAGTGGTGCAGACTGGACAGTAGACGCTGACAAGAATGAATTGATCAAACAATTGATTCACAATTACAAAATCAAATATAACGATATCCAAGGAGTTAAAAACCGTGAGAAATTCGCAATTTCAATCGGAGATGAGCTTCCAGCAGGTATCATGAAGTTGGCTAAAGTTTACATCGCTAAGAAACGTAAACTGAATGTAGGGGATAAAATGGCAGGACGTCACGGTAACAAAGGTATCGTTTCAAGAATCGTTCGTGAAGAAGATATGCCATTCCTTGAAGACGGAACACCAGTAGATATCGTATTGAATCCACTTGGGGTACCTTCTCGTATGAACATCGGTCAGATCTACGAAACCGTTCTAGGATGGGCTGGTAGAAAACTAGGATTGAAGTTCGCTACACCAATCTTCGATGGAGCAAGTCTTGATCAGATTACTGAGTACACTGAGAAAGCAGGTCTTCCTAAATTCGGTCACACTCACCTTTATGATGGTGGTACCGGAGAAAGATTTACACAGGCTGCGACAGTAGGTATCATTTACATGTTGAAACTAGGACACATGGTAGATGATAAGATGCACGCACGTTCTATTGGTCCTTACTCATTGATTACTCAGCAGCCGTTAGGAGGTAAAGCTCAGTTCGGAGGTCAGAGATTCGGAGAGATGGAGGTTTGGGCACTTGAAGCATTCGGTGCATCTAACATCCTTAGAGAGATCCTTACTGTGAAGTCGGATGACGTGATTGGTAGAGCGAAAACTTATGAAGCAATTGCAAAAGGTGAATCTATGCCTGAACCAGGTATTCCAGAATCATTCAATGTATTACTTCACGAGTTACAAGGTCTTGGATTAGACGTAAGATTGGAGGAGTAAAATATCAGATGTCAGACACAAGATGTCAGACTATGACACTCTAAGAATTTTATAATCCTTGAATTTGGAATGATGATTTCGTCTGAAATCTGAAATCTGAAATCTAAAATCTAAAAAAAATTATGTCAAATAAAAATAAATCAAGTAGATTTAATAAAATAACCATCGGTTTAGCTTCACCAGAGTCTATCTTACAAGACTCAAGAGGAGAGGTTTTAAAGCCGGAAACTATTAACTACAGAACTCACAAGCCTGAAAGAGACGGGCTATTTTGTGAGAAAATCTTTGGTCCTGTAAAGGATTACGAATGTGCTTGTGGTAAATACAAGAGAATTCGTTACAAAGGGATCGTTTGTGACCGTTGTGGAGTAGAAGTTACTGAGAAAAAAGTAAGAAGAGAGAGAATCGGGCACATCAATCTTGTAGTTCCAATTGCACACATCTGGTATTTCCGTTCATTACCAAACAAAATCGGATACCTTTTAGGAATACCTTCTAAGAAATTAGATATGATCATCTACTACGAAAGATACGTAGTGATCCAGCAAGGTATTGCTAAAAAATTAGACGGTTCTGATTTTGAAAATATGGAATTCCTTACAGAAGAAGAATACCTTGATATCATGGAAACTCTTCCTGTAGAAAATCAGTATCTTGATGATTCTGATCCAAACAAATTCATCGCCAGAATGGGTGCTGAAGCTGTTGAAGATCTATTAAAAAGAATTGATCTTGATGCATTGTCTTTCGACTTGAGACACAAAGCTCACAACGAAGGTTCAAAACAAAGAAGAACTGAAGCTCTTAAGAGATTGAACGTTGTAGAAGCATTAAGAGGTGCTAATACAAGAATGATCAACAGACCAGAGTGGATGATCATGCGTGTACTTCCTGTTATTCCACCAGAACTAAGACCATTAGTTCCATTGGATGGAGGACGTTTCGCTACTTCTGACTTGAATGACCTTTATAGAAGAGTTATTATCAGAAATAACCGTTTGAAGAGATTATTGGAGATTAAAGCTCCTGAAGTAATCTTAAGAAACGAGAAGCGTATGCTTCAGGAATCAGTAGATTCATTATTTGATAACACAAGAAAATCTTCTGCAGTAAAATCTGAATCAAACAGACCATTGAAATCACTTTCTGATTCATTGAAAGGTAAGCAAGGTCGTTTCCGTCAGAACCTACTAGGAAAAAGGGTTGACTACTCTGCGCGTTCGGTAATTGTTGTAGGTCCAAACTTACAGCTTCACGAATGTGGTATTCCTAAAGATATGGCAGCTGAACTTTACAAACCATTTATCATTAGAAAACTAATTGAAAGAGGTATTGTAAAAACAGTAAAATCTGCAAAGAGAATTATTGACAGAAAAGAACCAGTAGTTTACGATATCCTTGAAAATGTGATGAAAGGTCACCCTGTTCTATTGAACAGAGCACCTACGCTTCACAGATTGGGTATTCAGGCTTTCCAACCTAAGATGATCGAAGGTAAGGCAATCCAGCTACACCCATTAGTAACTACGGCCTTCAACGCCGATTTCGATGGTGACCAGATGGCAGTACACTTGCCGCTAGGACCAGAAGCAATCCTTGAAGCTCAGTTATTGATGTTAGGTTCTCAAAATATCTTGAACCCTGCAAACGGTTCTCCAATTACAGTACCATCTCAGGACATGGTTCTTGGTCTTTATTTCATGACTAAAGAATTAAGCTCTACTGAGACTATGAAAGTAAAAGGAGAAGGTCTTGCATTCTATTCTCCTGAAGAAGCAGAAATTGCTTATGCTGAAGGTAGAGTATCTTTAAATGCTAAAGTAAGATGTAGACTACCTATCAAAGAAGAAGGAGAAATCGTTACAAGATTGATCGAAACTTCTGTAGGTAGAATCCTATTCAACCAGATTGTACCTAAGCAGGTAGGATATATCAATGAACTTCTTACTAAGAAATCATTGAGAAACGTTATCGGTAAGATCCTTGCTGATACAGATTTCCCTACAACTGTGAAGTTCCTTGATGCAATGAAAGACTTAGGTTATTCAAACGCATTCAAAGGAGGTCTTTCATTCTCACTAGGAGATATTGTAGTTCCTGTTGAGAAAAAGCAGATGATTGCTAGTTCAATTGAAACCGTAGACGAAATTAGAGCCAACTATAACATGGGTCTAATTACCGATACAGAACGTTATAACCAGGTAATTGACGTTTGGACAAACACAAACGCAGGATTAACTGAAATGATCATGAGCAGAATGAAGGTTGACCAAGGTGGATTCAATTCTGTATATATGATGCTTGACTCTGGAGCGAGGGGTTCTAAAGAACAGATCCGTCAGTTATCAGGGATGAGAGGTTTGATGGCAAAACCGCAGAAAGCCGGTTCTACCGGAGCGGAGATCATTGAAAACCCGATCCTTGCAAACTTTAAGGAAGGTCTTTCGATTCTAGAGTACTTTATCTCTACCCACGGTGCTCGTAAGGGTCTTGCGGATACCGCTCTTAAGACAGCCGATGCTGGTTACTTAACGAGAAGATTGGTAGACGTTGCACAGGACGTTATCGTTACAGAAGACGACTGTGGAACATTAAGAGGTACAGAAGTTACTGCACTTAAGAAAAATGACGAAATCGTTGAAAAAATCTCTGAAAGAATCTTAGGTAGAGTATCTCTTCATAATATCTATGATCCTGAAACTGACGAACTTATTGCAAGTGCAGATCAGGTGATCATTGAATCATTGGCGAAGAGAATCGAAGAAGCTGGATTAGAAGCTGTTGAGGTTCGTTCACCATTAACTTGTGAGACTAAGAAAGGTATCTGTGCGAAATGTTACGGTAGAAACTTAGCAACAGGTAAAGTGATTCACATGGGTGAAGCGGTAGGTGTAATTGCAGCACAGTCAATTGGGGAACCAGGTACTCAGCTTACGTTGAGAACCTTCCACCAAGGGGGTACTGCAGGAAACGTATCAGAAAACCCATCAATCGTTGCAAGAAGAGATGGTATCGTTGAAATGGACGAAGTAAGAACAATTACTTCTGAAGATGAAAACGGTAATACAGCTGAGGTTGTAGTTTCTCGTTCAACAGAATTTAGATTAGTTGCTGATAATGAGTCTAGAACTCCATTAATGGTAGCTAACGTACCTTATGGATCTATATTATCTGTAAAACCAGGTGATAAAGTGAAGAAAGGAGATACAATCTGTAGATGGGATCCGTATAACGCGGTTATCATTGCTGAAACTTCAGGTAAGGTAGAATACGAGGATATCATCCAGGGTATTTCATTCCAACTTGAAATTGACGAACAAACAGGATTCGAAGAGAAAGTAATCTCTGAATCTAGAAATAAGAAAGCCGTACCTACCTTGAAGGTGGTAGACTCTAAAGGAGTTGAGCAAAAAGCTTACAACTTACCGGTAGGAGCCCACTTAATGGTAAACGATGGTGAAAAAATTAAGGCTGGTAAAGTCTTAATCAAAATCCCAAGAAAATCTGCAAAAGCAGGGGATATCACCGGAGGTCTTCCGAGAGTTACCGAATTATTCGAAGCAAGAAACCCTTCAAACCCAGCGGTTGTTACTGAAATCGACGGGGTAGTTTCTTACGGAAAAATCAAGAGAGGTAACCGTGAACTTATTGTTGAGGCTAAAACTGGAGAAAGAAAAATTTACCTAGTAAAACTTTCTAACCAGATTCTTGTTCAGGAGAATGACTTCGTAAGAGCAGGTTCTCCACTTTCTGACGGTTCTATCACACCGGAAGATATCTTAAGAATTAAAGGCCCAACTGCCGTTCAGGAATACTTAGTAAATGAGATTCAGGAAGTTTACCGTCTACAGGGGGTAAAAATCGATGATAAGCACTTCGAAATTATCGTTAGACAGATGATGACGAAAGTATCTATCGTAGATGGAGGTGATACTCAATTCCTAGAAGGAGCTCTTGAGCACAAGTTTGATTTCTTAGAAGAAAACAACAGAGTATTCGGTCTTAAAGTAGTTGTAGATGCTGGTGATTCTAAAGAATTCCAACCAGGTCAGATGATTACTGCAAGAGAATTAAGAGACGAAAACTCTAAGTTGAAACGTGAAGACTTAAGCCTGGTAGAAGTAAGAGAAGCTCTTCCTGCTACGGCAACTCCTGTACTACAAGGTATTACAAGAGCAGCACTTCAGACGAAGTCATTCATGTCTGCAGCATCGTTCCAGGAAACTACTAAAGTTCTTAACGAAGCAGCAGTTGCTGGTAAGATAGACGATCTTAACGGTCTTAAAGAAAATGTAATTGTAGGACACAGAATCCCTGCAGGTACAGGTCTGAAAGAGTATCAGAACGTTATTGTTGGTTCTAAGAAAGAATTCGAAGACCTTAACTAAAATTAATGATTTGAAATTTGGGATTTGAAATTATTTTTATATTTTCACAATCTCAAATTTCGAATTTTAAAAACATAATTTATAACAATGGACAACAATCAAAATCCACAAGACGGAAACATCAACATCGAATTAAACGAAATGGTAGCTGCTGGTATCTATGCTAACTTAGCATTGGTAAACCACTCTCCATCTGAATTTGTAGTAGACTTTATTCAGTTGATGCCAGGTGTTCAGCAAGCTAAAGTAAGATCAAGAGTTATTCTTGCTCCACTTCACGCTAAAAGAGTATTAAACGCTCTTCAGCAGAACATCGCTAACTACGAGCAGCAGTTCGGAGAAATCAAAGAAGTTGAGCCTTTCGTATTAGGAGGAAACAACGTTCAAGCATAAGATTTTTCTTACAATATAAATCCCGTTTCGTATTACGAAACGGGATTTTTTTTATAGATTTTTGAACCAGAGATAAAGATCAGTATCTGAGGGAATATTAAGCTTTTTCCGTATGCCGTTTTTCCGGTTCTGAACCGTTTTTGGTGATGTGAAAGTATATTCCGCAATGTCTTTGGTAGAAAAATTAAGAAATAGTAAAGCGCAAAATTTTAATTCACTGCTTATCAGACGTGGATTAATTTTCAGGATTGCAGCGCAAACATTTGGGTACACCTCCTGAAATCTTATGGGGTCAGTCGACGAAACGGAAAATATAGCACGTTAAGTGTAACATCTATCAAACAATCTTTCTTAATATACTAAATAAATTACTTTCTATTATAAGCTTTTATCTCGACATTTCTTTCTCTCAAATATTTATACAATGTCATTTTTGAAATCTTCAAGTCAGTGGCAATTTCGTTGACACTTTTTATACCTTCATTGTAATAATTTTCTGCAATAATGGCTTTTTGCTGAGCTTCCTTACTTAATCCTTTCCTGCGACCTCCTTTCTTCCCTCTTTCCCGTGCTGCCTCCAAGCCTGCTTTTGTTCTTTCTCGGATTAGATCCTTTTCAAATTCTGCAAAAGATGCTGAAATATTAAAAAATAATCTTCCTTGCGGAGTTGTAGTGTCTATATTGTCATGTAAGCTTTGTAGAGCTACATTTTTAGAATTTAATATTTCCACAATTTCTAACAGGTGTTTTAAAGATCTTCCAAGTCTGTCTAATTTATAAACAACTACAACATCACCCTTGCGAATTTGCTCTAATAATTTTTTGAGTTGTGGTCTTTCCTTTTTAGCTCCGGAAACTGTTTCCTTAAAAATCATTTCACATCCTAATTTATTTAAAGCGTCTTCCTGTAGATTATAATTTTGATCCTGTGTTGATATTCTGATATATCCAATTTTCATAAGTATAGATAATTCCGTTAAAAAATTAAATAAATATACTCAATTTATTATACTAGTTTTTTTTACTTATTTTTATTTTAAAACGTAATTTTCAGAAAACACAAAAAAGTACAAGTAAACGGACGTTTTATTTTACTTAAGAAAAAATATTTTTATGCCTAGAAAACAAGTATTATCAGAATTTGAGATAAAAGAGTTAATTAAAATTCCAGAAACTGACGAAGAATTAATCATCAACTATTCTTTATCGGAAAATGATTTTTCAATAATAAAAAATCATTGTAGAACAAACACCAATAAGTTGGGATTTGCAGTTAATCTTAGTTATATGAGACATCCGGGAATTATTTTAGCTCCTGATTTATATCCTGATCAAAAAATCTTACAGTTTATTGGCAGTCAACTAGGAATAAATGTTTTAGAATGGGAAAACTATGGAAAAAGAGAACAAACAAGGAGAGAACATATAAGCATACTGCAATCTGTTTATGGATTTCGAATATTTACAACCAGAGATTATACGGTCTACAAAGGTTTTTTACAAGAAATAGCTCTAAAAACAGATAAAGGATTTGTTGTGGCAGAAGAATTAGTTAAATTTCTTCGTAAAAATAAAATCTTATTGCCTGCAGCTGGAACAATTGAAAGGCTTTGTTCAGAAGCAATTGTAAATGCTGAAAAAGAAATTTATGATACCCTGAGTTCTTCATTGTCCAATCATCAAAAACATTTATTAGATGCTCTTCTCAACTTACAGGAGAAAGGCAGCATTAGCCAACTAAATTGGCTAAAGCAGTCCCCACAGGCGGTCAATTCCAAATTTTTACTGATTCATATAAAGAGGTTGAGAACAATAAAAGAGATTGATCTTCCAAAAGATATTGGCAAGGATATTCATCAAACACGGTTGTTGAAAATAGCCAGAGAAGGCAGGCAGATGACACCACAGCATCTAAGGGATTTTGAAGAATCCCGGAGATACGCAACATTGGTGGCAATACTTCTGGAAACCAAAGCTTCTATCATCGATGAAATTATAGAAATGAATGATAAAATCATCGGTTCTTTGTTCAGATATGCCAAGAATACACAAGCTCAAAAAATGCAGGACTCCGGAAAATCTATGGGAGAACAGCTCGGTATATTTTTCAAAATTGGAAATGCACTTCTTGATGCCAAGGAAACAGGAGAAGATCCTTTCGATGCTGTTGAGTCGGTTATTTCATGGGAAGATCTCGCTCAAAGTATTTCGGAAACTAAAACCTTAACGGCTAAACAAAATTTTGACTCACTATATTTTATATCCGATAAATATTTTACGATAAAAAAATATGGTGGAGAATTTCTGAAAGAGTTGGAACTCCGTTCTGCCCCTGTAGCAGAAGATATTTTAAAGGCAGTGGGTATTCTGATAGATTTATATGAAGGAAAAATAAAAAGGCTTCCGGAAAAACTTCCATCAGGTTTTATAAGAAAAAGATGGGAAGAAATGGTATTTACGGAGGACGGGATTGATAGAAAGTTTTATGAACTCTGTGTATTTTCTGAACTCAAGAACCATCTGCGCTCCGGAGATCTTTGGGTACAGGGTTCAAGACAGTACAAAGATTTTGAAGATTATCTTATTCCTGCAGACAGATTTACTGAAATGAGAGATCAGAATCAAATTCCTCTGGACGTAACGTTGAATGTCGAACAGTTTCTTTTGGAGCGGATGGAACTTCTCTCCAATAAAATACAAATTGTTTGTAAACTCATTGAAAGTAATGAACTTCAGGATACTTCTATTATTAATGACAGGATAAAAATTAAACCTCTTGAAAATGCAGTTCCTGAAGAAGCAGAAGTTTTAGGAAAAAAAATATACAGTCTGCTTCCTCTTATTAAAATCACAGATCTTTTGAAAGAAGTCGATCATTGGACGGACTTTACTGATAAGTTCATTCATCTAAAATCAGGAAATAAAGCTGATGACAAAAACTTGTTACTCACTGTAATACTGTCAGATGCTATCAATTTAGGTTTAAGAAAAATGTCGGAAGCTTCTCCAGGAACTTCCTATGCAAAACTCTCCTGGCTTCAGGCGTGGCATATCCGGGATGAAACGTATTCTTCAGCATTAGCGAAAATTATCAATACTCAATCCAATCACTCATTTTCTTCTTACTGGGGAGAAGGTAAAACATCTTCTTCAGATGGGCAGCGTTTTGCCACTGGAAGCTATGCACAAAGAACCGGAAATATTAATCCGAAATATGGAAGCAGTCCCGGAGTTCAGTTTTATACCCATGTCTCCGATCAGTACGCTCCTTTCCATACCAAGGTTATTAATGTGGGAGTAAGGGATGCAACCTATGTTTTGGACGGGCTCCTCTATCATGAATCTGATTTACAGATAGAAGAACATTATACGGATACTTCGGGGTTTACCGATCATGTGTTTGCTTTGATGCAGTTACTGGGATTTAAATTTGCCCCAAGAATCAGAGATTTGAATGATAAGAAGCTGTTTATTCCTGAAGCATCTACGGGCTATTCTGCGTTATCAGAACATATAGGAGGAACCATCAACAGTAAAAAGATTATTCAAAATTGGGATGAAATCCTAAGATTGGCGGCTTCCATAAAAAATGGAACTGTTACGGCTTCACTGATTGTAAAGAAGATAGGAAGTTATCCAAGGCAAAACGGACTGGCTGTAGCATTACGGGAATTGGGTAAAATTGAAAGAACCTTATTTATGCTCGACTGGTACATGAGTCCGGAACTTAGGCGCAGAGTTACTGCGGGACTTAATAAGGGAGAAGCCAGAAACGCTTTGGCAAGAGCTGTATATTTTAACAGGTTTGGAGAAGTCAGAGAACGGAGCTTTGAAAATCAACGGTATAAGGCAAGCGGTCTTAATCTGGTGACCGCTGCTATTGTTTTATGGAATACGGTTTATATTGAAAAAGCGGTGGAACATTTAAAAGAACAGGGCGAAGAAATTAATGAAGAATTACTTCAGCATCTTTCTCCATTAGGATGGGAGCATATTCACCTTACCGGAGACTATGTTTGGGAAGACCGGATAAAATTTAAAAAGGGTCAGTTTAGAGCTCTGAGAAAAACATAATCATTCAGTTTGCCTATTAAACTATAAGTTTCAATAGATTTTATCCTTAACATACAAAATTTTACTTTTCGTCGACTGACCCCTTATTGATTTTGGATATTCATTTGATCTTTTATATACAGTAAAATTAAATCCGCAATTTTTACATTTGTATCTTTGTAAATCTCTGACAATGCCATTGTTTACTTTTTCAGACTTATCACATTTTGGACAATTCATTGTTTTTTTTTGCGAAAATAACAAATCTATCATGATTTAGCAATGCCATAAAATTATTTTGTACTTTTGATTTTGAAAATTTGCGGGCTTACAATTTCACAACTTAGTAGTTCCGCATACCGTTAGCAGTCATTTTATAAAAAACATAGAAATGGAAAATATATTTAAATTAGAACAGCTTACACACCTTGTATTAGCTCAATATCATCGTTGGTATCAAGTTTATGAAGTGCCATTTACAGAAAATACTATACTAAATCAAAAAGATATTTTGAGTGACGATGTCGAAATTAGTTCCCAAAATGGAACGACAAAAGGAAAAGAAGGATTAGAAGACCGCCTAAAAGTCTTTACTGGGTGGCAGAATGCACATCACGTCCAAAATTCTACGGTTACATTGTTGGAAGATGGTAATTTATCATTAGAAGCCGACATTTTATACCAAAATATTAGACCTGACAAAAGCAAATTCAGTTACACATTGCATTATTCCACCTTATTACAAAAAAAAGAAAATAATTTACCCATATTTACCAAACTAATTTTACAACCAACAGGAATTGTAGAAGATTTTAAGTTTGAAGAAGCCTATTCCGAAAATAGAGTAAAATCTTTTATGCACTATTGGCTCTATTTGATGGAGTGCCCAGACGCTAATAAGTTCAAAGAGTTGGTCGACGATAATTTTCTCCTGAACTTAAGTTCAGGAGAAACTATTTCGGATTTTGAATCTTTTAAAAATTGGATCATTTCAAACGCATCCAAGCTAAAAACAAGTACACATCAGTATAAAAATCTTGAAATATCTAACCAAAATAACACTGAAATAAAAGTAAAAGTGGATTTTGAATGGAAAGGAATTACAATTGATAATAAGAAAATGATAGCAGAAACTCATCATCAGTGGATTTTGTTAAACAATACTGAAAACCGTTTTGCAAAAATGAAGGAGATGAAAGTATTTGCTATAAAACCTTTTCTGATAGTTGATGACTTTTAGGGCTGCTAAAAAATAACTATATCCTAACTTTGGTTTGGCTTTATTGGGGGTAAACATGGGCTTATAATTCAATTTATCTTTAGTTCAAGATAAGCCTTGATTCACCCTCCTATAAAGTGCTTTAAAATTTGAGCAAAATGTTTAAAACCATATCAATTGCTGACCTCATAAATCAATCTGATAATCGGGTTTATTTTTTGGTGGACAAATTCGAAGATATGGTAGAACCTGAAAATATTGAATTTCCACACAAACATAATTTTTATGAAATTTTGTGGATTACAAAGGGGACAAGCAGTCAGAATATTGATTATAAAAATTATACTATTTCGGAAGACACTTTATTTTTTATTTCGCCGGGTCAGCTGCATTTGTTTGAAGAATGGGAAAATATACAAGGTTATGCCATATTATTTACAGAACAGTTTTTTCTTCAAATATTTCAAAATAAAAATATCCTTTTTGAGCTTTCTTATTTGGATAATTTTCACGAAAACCCCTTTTTAAAACTTAAAAATGAAGATAAAAAAGCGATAGAGCCCATTGTAGATTTGCTCTATCAAGAATCTAAAAGTAGTGAGAAGTCAGCCGAAACAATTCAAGCATTACTATTGGTTTTATTAAGGCGCATTCAAAAAATATTTTCGTCAAAAAATAATCAAAATAGCAGCAAACATCAAATGGTAATTTTTAAGCAGTTTAAAAATTTAATTGAATTACATTTTGCGAAAAATCTTTCTGTTTCAGATTATGCCTCGCAACTGCATATTTCTACTCATCATTTAAACACATCCATAAAAATAATCAGCGGAAAAACACCTACTGAATTAATAAAAAAACGAATTATTTTGGAAGCACAACAATTACTAAATTTTTCCGAACTGACAGTAAGCCAAATTACCGACCAACTCGGCTTTGAAGACAGTAGTTATTTTGCACGTTATTTCAAAAAACAAGTTGGAGTTTCTCCATTAGAATTTAGAAAAAGCATCTCCTAAAAGTACCGAAAAACCTAAGTTTTGTCCTAACAACTTCGTGACTTTCCTGCTCATCTTTACATTATCAAATAATTAAAAATAATGAGCGAAATAATATCCCAAATGAATATCATTCACAATTTCTTAATCAAACACCGCAATACTTGGACAGATTATAACGTGCCTTTTGAAGACGGACAAGAATTAGAAAAACTAATACTTGCCAACAACTGTAAAAATATTTTAGAAATTGGTACTTCCAGCGGACATTCTACCATTTGGTTGGCAAAAGCAGTAGAAAAAGCAGGTGGAAAAGTAATAACCATTGAAATAGACAAAGGCAGATTTGAAAAAGCAAAAGCCAATTTTGAAAAAGCTGGAGTTTCCCATTTAATCGAAATGAAATTGGGCGATGCAATGCAGATAATCCCAACTTTAAATGAAGTCTTTGATTTTGTTTTTTCCGATGCAACGTGGAGCACACAACCTGCGGAAGGTTACACCACTTTCTTTAAACTTTGTGAGCCAAAACTGAAAATTGGCGGACTTTTTACAATGCATAATGTAACCGATGGTTATGGCGACGACGGAAGATTTTTCAAGTATTTAGAAAAATTAAGCACCTATAAAACATCAATTATTAATGTTTCGCACAACGGAATTTCAATAAGTAAGAAATTAAAATAAATAGTGAAATTATGTCAAAAAAAGTAATTGTTTTCGGAGCAACAGGCTTAATGGGAAAACAAATTGTAAAAGAAAATTTAAAATCAGGAAATAAAGTAAGTGTTTACATCCGACAAAACGAATATCCTGAAAATGTGACCATTATCACAGGAGAACTGAATGATGAAAACAAAATTACAGAAGCCATCAAAGGTTTTAATGTCATTGTTTCGGCAGTTGGAAACAGAAACTACGAAGACCCAACTATGGTCGTTGCACCCGTTGGAAAATTATTAGCCAAATTGGTTTTGGATAACCAACGGTTAATTATAGTTGGTGGTTCAGGACTTACGTTACAGGATAGCAAAACGTTGCGCAGAGATTTGGCAGGACAACCCGAATTTCTAAAAAATCAACGAGCCGACCATTGGGAAGCTTATACGAACATCGCACCATTAGACATAAATTATCTTTTTATCTGCCCAACAATGGTGGTTGAAGGCGATGCAGATGGAAACTATCTTTCACAAGAAAATTATTTCCCTAAAAGTGAAGCCAAGCAAATTTCGGCTGGAAATGTGGGGCATTTTATTGTAAAAGAAATTATAGAAAATAAATTTAACAAAACAAGAATAGGATTAGTAAATAGCTAATAAATGAAAAAAATAATTTTAACAACAGTAATAGTTTTACTATCCATTTTCAATAATGCGAAAGCCCAAACGAACTTAAATTTTATTGGAAAAACATTTAATTATCAGATTGATAATTTCCACTTGAATTTAGAAATCTTATCCGACAAACAGGCAAAATGGACATACATTTCTGCACCCAATAATGAAACAGGGAAAACGGCTGTTGAAAATTGTAAAATTGAAGAAATATCAAATGGAATTTATAAAATCTATTGGACGGAGAAAGATGGTTCCAATGTGGTTGATATCTTTAATTTAAATACCAATGAAGTTTTCGTTGCATTTACTTCACCCAATAACAAACTGTATAACTACAAGACTTCTTTTAAAATTATTTCAGAAAAAAGTGAAAACATGCTTACTATAGAAAAAGTGAATTTCAAAAGTAACAACCAAAATGTGGTGGGACTTTTGTGTAAAAATGACAATAAAAAGAAGAAACCCGCAGTAGTTATTTTAGGACCAATATGTTCGGTAAAAGAGCAATCGCCTATTCAATATGCAACACGGTTAAGCGAAAAAGGTTTTGTGGCTTTGTGCTTCGATGCAAGA
Organism: Chryseobacterium sp. IT-36CA2; assembly: GCF_949767875.1. Taxonomy (NCBI): domain Bacteria; kingdom Pseudomonadati; phylum Bacteroidota; class Flavobacteriia; order Flavobacteriales; family Weeksellaceae; genus Chryseobacterium; species Chryseobacterium sp. IT-36CA2. The sequence goes on from NZ_CATKPG010000011.1 coordinate 256,277, forward strand.
GGTTATGGTGAAAGTGAAGGACAACCACGCCAATTTGAGAGCTTGAATAATAAAGAAGAAGATGTAAAAGCTGCTATTGATTTTTTAATTTCGAGAAATGATGTGGATGCCGACAAAATTTTTGTTATTGGGATCTGTAACGGTACAAACGAAATCATGCAAGTAAGCATTGATGACAAACGTATAAAGAGAATAGCATTGGTTTCAGGAAATTATTTGATAAAAGAAAATATGGTGCATCTTTTAGGGAATGAAAAAATTTGGGATGCTCATTTGCAAAGAGCAAAACTTGCCAAAGAAAAATTTGAAAAAACAGGTGAAACAGATTATATAAAAATAATTGATAGCACAGGAAACGAACAACTTTTGCCGCCATTACCTATTTACGAGTGGTACCATCCTTGGGAAAATAAAGTACCCTATTTTACATATCGTGGTGGTTGGCAAAATAAAGTTACAGCAATGAGTGAATGGGAAACATTGAATTTTGATGCATTGTATGTAGCAAAGAAAATATCAAAACCCACTTTACTTATTCACGGAGAAATGAGTGACGGTGGATATGAATATGCTAAACAAATTTTCAATTCGATTCTAACAAAAAATAAAAAATCAATTTGGATGGACAAAACAGTACACTTTCAATTTTATGATGATCCGAGAGTTATTGGGCAATCTGTAAATGAGATATCAAAATGGTTTAAGCAGGGGGCACTCCTTTAGGTTAGGAACATATTCATCTGACTGGAAATTATGTTTGGCCTGAGAAAGACAAACTTAAAAAAGGTGAGCTTAGAAGTCTTAGAAATTAGGATGTTATTTAAATCTTCTATTAGAATTTTAAAATCAATAGATTTTATACTTAACGTGCTATATTTTCCGTTTCGTCGGCTGACCCCTCTTATGAGAAATTCAGGACTGTTATCTTTGGCAAGCTGTACAACCTCTTCAAAAGATTCATTTATTTTAAGCTTTAATTCGTTGGCTTCTATTTCTTTCTGCTGAATGATATCTCTTTCTTTCAGAAGTGTTAAAGATGAGGAATCTTCTTTCTTTTTATGAGAGTAGACAGAAAATATGATGACAAGCAGAGTGATCAATAATATAATGGTTATGATCCAGTATAATCTCACCTCTTTTTTTCTAAAAACCTCATTTTTCTCTTTTATAACATTGTCTAATGTTGCCGCTCTTGAAGATCCTTGTACAGTATTGATTTTTTTTTCTACCGTAAATAATAAATCTTGGTATTCTGTATGCTTTTTCTCATTTCCAAGTATTTTATTTAATTTACTTAATAAGTTGTAAGAGTCAGATAGTTTATAAATATCCTCTTTTTCTTCGAATACTGTTTTAGCTTTTTCCAGATGATATTCAGCTCTTTTATAATCGTGGGAATTATAATATAAAACCCCGATTTTATGCTCCAATACGGCAGCTAATATTATATCTTTTGCTTCATTATTATACAGAGCTGCTTTATTAAAATAATATTTGCTTGAGTCTATCCGATTTTTCGTACTCCATAATTCTCCGAGATTAGTACAAATAGTAGCTCCGATAGTATTCTTTTTTTGTATCTGTGTATTCTTGTGATCATTTTTGAAATAGTAATACGCCTTACAATAGTAATAATAAGCAGAGTCTTTTGGTGTTTTTACAATTTCGTATAAATTTCCGATATTATTATAATTTTTTGCCTTTATATAATTAATTTCTTCAGATATCTCTCCAACTCTGATTGCTTCCCGATATTTTTCTAATGCATCATTGTAGAGGTTTTGCTGATGGTAGCAATTCCCAATATTGGTAATGATTTCAGATTTTAAACCCATGTCTAATTGGGCATACTTTTCCATTAAAGCATTATTGAAAAAAAATAAAGCCTTGCCACAATCCCCAAGCTTCATATAGCATTTGCCACTAAATAAGTATGACCTGGCGATACCTTTAGAATAGTTTTTCTTTTTAGATTCTTTTAATATGATATTTTGTTTAGCAAGAACTCTTTTTAACTCACCACTACGGAGATCGGTTTGAGAGGCTTCTAGTAAAGAGTCTATTTTATGGTTCTGAGATCTTAAATTTTTGAAAGTAAATATGATCAGAACTATAAAAACACATTTAATTGTAAATGCGTTTCTTATTGAATAAAATTGATGCATATAATGAAATTTTATTGATCCGTTATTAGCAATTATACGCTATTAAGATAGCGCAATATTAGCTAATTATTATTACATATTTAATGATATATGTTTATTGTGGTATAAAACGTAAATAATATACAGCAAAATGGTGCTTCATAAATGATATGAGATATACACATAGAAACGAGCTTAAAAACAAAATTGCAGGTTTTACTTGGATCAATGCAGATTTGCTACAAACATTTTTTCACACCAGAAGTAGCTATAAATAGGTGGTAAATAATTTAGTCTTATAATAAATAACCACTTCATATAGAAGTGGTTATTTGTTTAACCGTTTAATAAAAAAAACTTAAGGTTTCCAAAATGACCAAACTTTGCCATTGAAAATTGCAAGCTGCTTTTTTACGGTATCATAAGCCATAGTTCCTGGTTCAGGATTTACAATATTCAGATGTGGACTTGCCACTTTAGGAAGAATCATTGCTTTATTATTCGCCTCCAACACCAATATTCCTGGAACAGCTGGGGTTGCGGGAGTTCCTATACTCACTTTAGCATTAGGATTATCTGTGAAAGAGTCCTGAAGTGTGGTCACCACTACTCCGGTTGTATCTCCAATTACCGGAACTGTTTCGTTTTTTGAAAGCGAAAACCAGTTTCCAGCACCAGCACCGTTTTTATACTTAACAATTTTATCAACCGTATCAAAAATAATAGTTCCCGGAACCGCAGCAGCTTTGTCCATATCCGCAGTAATCCAAGGTAAAATAAGTCCTCTACCCAATAAGGCTCCGCCATCATCACCAAACTCTAAGGAAATAGATGGGTTTATAGTTGTATTTGCGGGTGGGATGGTACTAATAGACGCTTTTCCTATTGCGACTTGTGCTGTAGCCAAATTGACAACCAACAGGCAAAATATTTTTATAATGTTTTTCATTTTTAAAATTTTTAAAATTCTACATTAATAATTAGTCAGGACATGTTTGAGTTGAATAGCAACTCCATACTGTTCCGTTATAGATTTTCAGGCAGTTCGCTACTGTGTCATAGACCATCATTCCTTCAACATAATTTGCAGCAGGAATACTAGCTAAAGGTGGAGTTGTAGGAGTGGCAGGATTACTATCTGCATCCACAAATGCCATACGATTAACCACAAAACCTTTTGATTTGGCTTCCAGCGCCGCCCATGCGCTGCGTCTTACTCCCGGCCACTCTGAAGAACCTGAACCTGCTCTGTTCAGTGGAGTGATACCATATTTTACTGGATTAGGGTTTCCTCCACCCGGAGATGCCGGGGTTTTGTAGCAATAGCAAAGATTAACCAGTGCATTAGTAGAATTATTAACAGATTGTCCGGCCCCTGCAATTGTAGGAACACCATTACTTCCTACATTATTTCCAAGGTTCTGATTAGGATTCTGGGTAGCAAGTGACCCTGTAGCTGTCACCAGATTGGCACTGGTAAAACCACCACCACCTTCAATAGCATCAGGACAGCTGTCACCGTCAGAATCCAGATCCAGATAATCAGGAATACCATCACCATCTGTATCTTTATAAGAAGTACACACAGATTGCTCAGCTACAAATGCCCAGATATTCATAAAAAGTTTATCATTATTGGATGTAACTCCGCTTCCTGCTGTAACACCACCAAGTGCAGTCAGGATATCAACATCAGCAATCATTAAGTCATTATAAATCCCATCAACATACATTACAGGCCCGTTACTTCCATTGACAGCAAGCGCATTGGTTCCAAACGAGGAATTTATAGCGGAGAAATAACCTTGATAGCCTCCCGCCTGATTGAATGATGTAACCGTTCCAAAAGGCCCTTTGAAAATAGAAGTCTGGCTTCCGTATGATGTAGGTACATTTGGATTTGAAACTTGTGATACTACAGAGGTATCCCAGAATTGTGTCTGAATCTGGGTTGATACTACATAGTTATTTTGAGAATCATCTGACCAGTCTTTAATGGCTTTAAATTCGCCCGCTGACAGATATGAAGTAGTACCATTATCAATACCACCGAGGAAGATAGCATTCAGATTAAGTGAGTTAATAATCGCTTTGGTAATAGGAGCAGTTCCCATATTGACCAATACTATATTTGCTTTTACTGTGCCGCTTGGGCCAAAATTAGCAGGATTAGTTAATTTTAATGCTCCGGAACCACTCATTTGGCTTCCATTAAAGGTGTATCCGTTATTTCCTGATCTGGAATCAGGAATATATCCAATTCTTATGGTTTGTCCTGTCAGTGGGCAAATTTTTTCGTTGACATCCAGAATACCATCGTTATCGTTATCAAGATCATAAACATTTGTGATCCCATCACCATCACTATCAGTACATGCATTTACATTACTGTTTTGTGAAACTCCGATATTTTGCCCGGCTCCTGCAATGGTAGGAACACCATTACTTCCTACATTATTTCCGAGATTCTGATTAGGATTTTGGGTGGCAAGTGATCCGGTAGCAGTCACCAGATTGGCATTGGTAAAACCACCACCACCTTCAACAGCATCAGGACAACCATCAGCATCGGAATCCAGATCCAGATAATCAGGAATACCATCACCATCTGTATCTTTATAAGAAGTACATGCAGATTGCTCAGCTACAAATGCCCAGATGTTCATAAAAAGTATATCATTATCGGATGAAACTCCGCTTCCTGCTGTAACACCACCAAGTGCAGTTAGGATATCAACATCTGCAATCATTAAGTCGTTATAAATCCCATCGACATACATTACAGGCCCATTGCTTCCATTGACTGCAAGTGCATTCGCTCCAAACAAGGCATTTATAGAGGAAAAATAACCTTGATAGCCTCCCGCCTGATTGAATGATGTAACCTTTCCAAAAGGGCCTTTGAAAATAGAAGTCTGGCTTCCGTATGATGTAGGTACATTTGGATTTGAAACTTGTGACACCACACTGGTACCCCAAGGTTGTGTCTGAATCTGGGTTGATACTACATAGTTATTTTGAGAATCATCTGACCAGTCTTTAATAGCATTGAATTCAGCCACTGACAAATATGAAGTAGTACCATTATCAATACCGCCAAGGAAGATGGCATTCAGATTGAGTGAGTTAATAATCGCTTTAGTAATGGGAGCAGTTCCCATATTGACCAATACTATATTGGCATTCACAGCACCATTCGGACCAAAATTAGCAGGATTAGTTAATTTTAATGCTCCGGAAGCACTCATTTGAGTTCCATCAAAGGTATATCCGTTATTTCCTGATCTGGAATCAGGAATATATCCAATTCTTATGGTTTGTCCTGTCAGTGGGCAGGTTTTTTCGTTGACATCCAGTATACCATCGTTATCGCTATCAAGATCAGAAACATCTGTGACCCCATCACCATCACTATCAGTACATGCATTTACATTACTGTTTTGTGAAACTCCGATATTTTGCCCGGCTCCTGCAATTGTAGGAACACCATTACTTCCTACATTATTTCCAAGATTCTTATTAGGATTTTGGGTAGCAAGTGATCCTGTAGCGGTCACCAGATTGGCATTGCTAAAACCGCCGCCACCTTCAACAGCATCAGGGCAGCCGTCAGCATCGGAATCCAGATCCAGATAATCAGGAATACCATCACCATCTGTATCTTTATAAGAAGTACATGCAGATTGCTCAGCTACAAATGCCCAGATGTTCATAAAAAGTATATCATTATTGGATGTCACGCTGCTTCCTGATGTAATACCACCAGTTGTAGTCAGGATATCAACGTCTGCAATCATTAAGTCGTTATAAATCCCATCGACATACATTACAGGTCCATTGCTTCCATTGACTGCAAGTGCATTCGCTCCAAACAAGGCAGTTATAGAGGAAAAATAACCTTGATATCCTCCCCCTTGAGTGAATGATGTAACCTTTCCAAAAGGGCCTTTGAAAATAGAAGTCTGGCTTCCGTATGATGTAGGTACATTCGGATTTGAAATTTGTGACACCACACTGGTACCCCAAGGTTGTGTCTGAGCTTGGGTTGATACTACATAATTATTTTGAGAATCATCTGACCAGTCTTTAATGGCGTTGAATTCAGCCGCTGATAAATATGAATTGGGGGTAGCAGCAGCATCATTAATACCGCCAAGGAAGATGGCATTCAGATTGAGTGAGTTAATAATCGCTTTAGTAATGGGAGCAGTTCCCATATTGATCAATACTATATTGGCATTCACAGTACCATTCGTACCAAAATTAGCAGGATTAGTTAATTTTAATGCTCCGGAACCACTCATTAAAGACCCATCAAAAGTGTAACCAGTGTCACCATCTAAATCTCTGCTATTAGGAATATATCCAATTCTTATGGTTTGTCCTGTCAGTGGGCAAACTTTTTCGTTGACATCCAGTATACCATCGTTATCGTTATCAAGATCAGAAACATTTGCGATACCATCACCATCACTATCAGTACATGCATTTACATTACTGTTTTGTGAGACTCCGATATTTTGCCCGGCCCCTGCAATTGTAGGAACACCATTAGCCCCAACTGTATTCCCAAGATTCTTATTGGGTGACTGGGTAGCAAGTGATCCCGTAGCAGTCACCAAATTGGCATTAGTAAAACCGCCTCCTCCTTCAACAGCATCAGGGCAACCGTCACCATCAGAATCCAGATCTAGATAATTTGGAATTCCATCACCATCAATATCACAAATCAATGCAGAAATTGAAACATCATCTACAGACCAGTCATCTCCTCCAGAATTCATTCTGAAAGCCAAAGTTGAGCTACTTGGTCCACTATAAGGGATATTAATTGTAAAAGTTGAAGTCGTAAAGCCAGTTATACTTGAAGTACCAAATGTAACAAAATTACTGGTTACTCCCGGAGCAAGACTTATGGTTACGTTACTGGTGTTTCTTAGCACACTGTTTGATAAAGTTGCATAGACAACACCTCCTAGCATTATATCTAAGCTTGATGTATTTCCTGCACTATTACCAGCATCCTGTGCTCCAATTTTTACAGTAAGAGAAACTGTATTATTGGGAACTTTATCAAGATTGGTAAGAGACTGTGAAAGCGAACTAGTGGTAAAATCACTTGTATTTGTTGCAGTTCCACTACTAAACGCCCAGCCGGTTCCTGCTGTCCAGCCAGTTAAGTTGGTAGTAAAAGTACCATTGGTCACAATATCTGTGGCTGGACATTCAACCGTATCCAATATTCCATCATTATCATCATCAAGATCAAGATCGTCTGTAATGCCATCTAAATCTGTATCCGGAGCAAATGCCACGGAAGTCTTTACAGCTTTAGGAGTTTTAGATTTAGTCCCTGCTGTTAGACTATTTACTATACTTTTTGCAAACTTACTATTCGCCAGTATAGTTTTAGAAAAAGCGATAGATGTACATAGCAGAAGCACCAGCACCCATTGCGTTTTCATATTTTTAAAAAAACGTTTTAGTTTCATATTTTGAAATGTATTAGGTTTCCTTACAAAAAATTGTAAGAGTTTTTATAAAATTGTAAAATTCACTATTTATAAAACCAATACAGGTGGAGGCCTTATAGAAAAGACATCAGAAAAACAAAAGTCTAAAGACTTATTGTTATAAAATGAATATTTCTGAGTGTGCAGATTGTCTAGATCATGATGTATAGAATACTTTTTCGGATCTGTATATATTTTAGAAAAGTCATGTGATGTGTTACATGGTGCAATGCAATTTTGCGAAGTGGAATGTGAAGAAAAAAACTGAAATGGAGAAGGAAAACTATGATAATCTTTTTTCTCGAAAGACTCCTTTTGGGCTTCGTAATGATCTATCTCATTTTTGATTTTTTTAAGTAATTCCTTTTTTTTCTTTTCCTCAGATGATTTCACTTGTCGTGAAAAACTTGGAATTTTAGAATTAGGAGTCGAAACAATCAAAACTCTATGAGAATCATCATTTTCTTCAAAAGAAAGATCTCCATTCTCTACAATAACTTTCCCTTGATCAATCTGATTATTAAAACTTTGATCAGCTGAATAAATCTTAGTTCCTTGAGCCACAAAGACAATTTCCACCTTATCATCTGTCGCTTTTTTGTCCTGGGCATACAAAGAATTAAAGAAAATCTGAATACCTAGAAATATAGCACGACAGAAAAAAGAACTTCTATGTATTTCTTTTTTAATTAATGATAATGTCATGATTTACTTTGTTTTATTAAGGTCAAGGCAGGCTTATACAACAAATATTTTTTTCCACTTTGTTACAGTGTTTCTACTCAGTTTGAAATGGGTAGCCAATTGGCTGTTATTGAGCTTATTTTTTTTCTGGTAATCCAGTATCTATTATTCAATTGATTAGTCTTTATTTGTAAAACTTACTTTTTTGATATGTGAGGCAAATGCCAAGTTCATACATATTTGAAATTGATTGATGTAATCGTAGAGGTTTCATCTTCTCTAAGATTTCCAGAAGCTCCATTTGAAGCCATTATACACAACTAATCGTTTATTAGTGCCTTTTACATAAACTTCATTTAAGGGAGGATTTGGATATTTTGTACATCTGAAACTATAGACAATACCATTGCTTTTGTAGTAGATTCTAAAAACTAATATTTCTTGTGTTAAGGAGGTGTTGACACCAATTATGAAACCTCCTTTTTCTGTGATAAAGGTTGGTTAATGCAATATTAATATCTGAGTATTAACCACTTAGATTCTACCAATTTCCATTTAATACTTTGAAAAGTATTACCTGCTACATTAAGGATGTCAACATCAAATTGACCCACCATATTAGGTGCAGCTTCTTGATTCGTAAATGGAGGGTCAAAAGTTGTAGAATTGGCACATACTGGTGTGACGAAATCGAATTTGAAAGTGTTTGTCAAATTACCATTACAATTTAAAGGTATAATGGATATTTGTCCAAATACTGAAGTGTTGATAAAACAAACTATTAACGGCAACAGTCTGTAAAGATTATAAGTGCCAAAAGAGTGTATTTGTAAACTCTTTATCAATTTTAGGGAACTTTGGTTTTTCATCTTGTATCTTGTAGAATCAGTTATGTCTGTAATTTTTAATTCCTACTTGGTACTGCTATGCGTTGTGTAAATGCAAAAATGTATGTATTGAGTGCAGTTACAATTGTTTTTGTGTTTTTCTCATGTTTGTGTGTTTTGAGTTATTTGTGTATTTTTTTTCTTATGTATCAAATGCAATTTTACAATAATGGATATTTAAAAAACAAAAAAAGCATACCCATTAGCTACCTATTGTTTTTAAAATATTGATATACAGTTGTTTATTTGTGTTCTCTTATGTGGAATTATTATTGACTAACAATATCCCCTTCGAAAAATCAAAGAAGTTGAATCTTTCGTATTAGCAGAAGAAAACATTTGGTGTAGTACTTTTCTTACAAAAAAATAAAAATGTCTTTGTTTTTTACCGGAGCTTTTTTTATGTTCAGAATTTTGTAAAATAGTAATGAAAACCTACTTTTGAATTGTTAATTTTATTTAATAAGTTAAAAATATATAATAACGATATATCAATTTTATATCTTTGTTTAAGAAAAAGCAGAAAATATAAGATATGATTGATAACTCGTTCGCTGTAAGTAAATTTGGCTTTTTAGGTGCTGATTTTTTATCTGAGCTGGAAAAGCATGCTGTTGCCATTGATATAAAAGCAAAAACCGAAATCATTAGAGAAGGACAGAAAAACAAATTTGTACCTTTCCTAATAAAAGGTTCTATCAAGGTGTTTACCCTTAATGATGGAAGAGAGCTCATCTACTATTATATCAAACCTAAAGACAGCTGTCTGATGACCTTTTCGTCTATCCTCACCGATTATACCAGCAGGGTGTATGCTATTGCAGAAGAAGATTCCGAAGCTATTCTTATTCCCGTTTCTATCATGCACGAATGGCTCATCAGATTTCCCGAAATAAATAAGCTCTTTTACCACGAATATGACCGTAGATTTTCAGAAGTGATGAATATGGTAAATGATGCTGTTTTCCACAGGCTGGACAAGAGAGTTCTGAATTATATTAAACAACAGATTTCATCCACAGGAAACAATCCTATTAAGATCACGCATCGTGAAATTGCCAACAGTTTGGGAACTTCAAGAGAAGTTGTAAGCAGAGTTTTGAAAAAAATTGAAAGCGAAGGTGAAATTGTTCAGACTAAAGAAGGAATAAAAGTTGCTGTAAATGAAAATGTTAGCATGATCTAATTTTATTTGTTTGAATTGTTTATTTCTATCATTGATAAAAACAATTTGAATGGTGACTTTTATCACCTATTTTTGAATTGAGAACTCGATAAGTTTGTTATATCATAATTTAAATCAAATTTTATATGACAAAAACTCTCTTATTTTTGTCAATATTTTCTTCAGGTCTTGTCTTTGCACAGGAAGACCTGTTGAAAGATATTGATACCGTTAAAACCAATTCAGAAACCTCACAACCAGCCTTTAAAGCTCTTCAGATAGTTACAGGACAATCTACAAAACTCGCTGCGAAAAAAGAATGGTACATTATTGTAGCCCATAGATTTGGAGACATAAGCGCAGGATTCAAAGATTTTTTTGGTCTGGATCATGCTTCCACCAAATTAGGCGTTATCTACGGTATTTCAGACGCAGTATCTGTAAGCCTTTCCCGAGAAACGAATATGAAAACGTTTGAAGGAGCAGTGAAATACAAGCTGGTAAAACAAAGTGAAAACTTTCCGGTGGATATTGTGGGGTATAATGTAATGGGTGCCAATACTGAATTGGATAAAGATACCTATCCATATCTTAAATTCAGTGACAGGCTTTCTTATCTGACACAGGCCCTAATCTCGCGAAGATTTAGTGATAAGCTTTCAGTGCAGCTTACACCTTCCTTTGTTCATAAAAACCTTTACGAACCTACCATTGAAAACAAAAATCAGTTTTTGGCAGGTTTGGGAGGACGTTACAAAATCTCAAAAAGAGTTTCTGTGAATGCAGAATACTTTGTGAATTTCGACGATCACAGTTTTTATAAAAATCCCTTATCATTAGGGGTAGATATAGAAACTGGAGGACATGTTTTCCAGCTTTTACTCACGAACTCCCAGATAAATTCAGATATCGGATATCTTACCAATGCTACCGGAAGATGGGGAAAGGGACATATTTTCTTTGGGTTTAATCTTTATAGAGTTTTTTAATATGAAAAAGCGAACATCCTTATTGATATTGTCATCAGCAATAATACTGATGGCTTGTGACAGCAGAACTTATGAAGAAATTTCTGATAAAACACCTATCACTGCACCTGTAAGATATACTGTAGATGTAAAGCCTATTATGGATAACAGCTGTATAGGCTGTCATTCAGCAGGAAGTTTTAAACCTTTGGTTACCTATGATCAGGTAAAAAATAATATAGACGGAATTCTGGACCGTATCCAAAGACCTAATGGTGATCCAGAGAAAATGCCGAAGGGAGGATCTATGTCTGCAGCTCAAATCAATATTTTCATCAAATGGAAAGCTGATGGGTTAAATGAAAATTAAAAAAATTGATATGAAAAAATTAGCATTATTAAGCGTATTACTTCTTTCTGCAGGGTACGTTTCAGCACAAAAATACAGTTCTAAAACAGGGAAAGTAACTTTTGAAGCCTCGGTTCCTCTGTTTGATGATATTTTTGCTCAGGATGATAACAATATTGTTATTCTCAATGCAGACAACGGTGAAATGGCCTCGGTTTCAACCGTTAAAAACTTTCATTTTAAAACAAAATTAATGGAAGAGCATTTCAATGAAAGCTATGCTGAATCTGCAAAATACCCAAAAACTACTTTCAAAGGGAAGATTGTGAACTTTGATAAAACGAAGCTTAGTGCAAGCCCTCAGAAGTATACCGTTCAGGGGACTCTAAATTTTCATGGAGTAGACAAAGCCGTTGCCTCTTCTGCCACTTTATATGCAAAAGATGGTAAAATCTATATGCAGGGTGGCTTTGTGGCCAGGCCTGTAGACTATAAAGTGACTATTCCAAAAATGGTTACCAAGAAGGTGGCAGAAAATGTCAATATTGAATACAACTACGTAATGGTAAAACAATGAGACATCTAATTTTAATATTAGGACTATTCCTGAGCTCATTGATCTCTGCTCAGGATAAGACAAAATCAATATTTGATATTGCCAGAAGTGGAACTGTAGCTGAAGTACAGGCGCTGATGAAACAAAATCCTGATATTATTAATCAGGTCAATGAGAATGGATTTTCACCTCTTATTTTAGCTTGCTACAGAGGAAATACTCCGGTTGCGGAATTTTTAATTACCCACGTTAAAAATATGAATTATGCAAGTGAAGAAGGAACGGCTTTAACGGCTTCTGTTTTTAAAGGAGATAGAAATCTTACTCAGAAATTATTAGAGAACAAGGCTGATCCAAATGTGCCAAGCAGCAGCGGAATAACCCCGTTGATATATGCTGTTCAGTCTCAAAACAAAGACATGGTTGAGCTGCTGCTAAAGAATAAAGCAAATAAGACATTGTCAGACAAACAGGGGAAAACTGTGTTTGAATATGCTCTGTTTTCTAAAAATCAAGATATTATTAACCTATTAAAAAATTGATCATATGAAATTAAAAACTACCTTATTATTAATCGGGCTTTTTGCTTTTTTACAGGTAAAAAGTCAGTATTCGAGTGGTACTGTGCCTCTCTTTTCCACACCGGGAGGAGCAGATTTGGCCTATTCGGTGAAGATAGATCTTAGCCCTTCTTTAGTTACTCTTACCCTTATTGGCCCTTCTACAGGATGGCTGGGAATGGCTTTTAATACAACCAATATGGATGATATTGGGAAAGATGTTGTCATTTTTGATGGGACTAATTTAAGTGACAGAACATTTAATGGGCAGGGCGTTGTTCCGCCTTTGGATGGGACTCAAAACTGGACTGTAACATCTAATACAGTAGCTGGAAGTGTTCGTACAGTAATTGCTACAAGAGCTTTAAATACTGGAGATGCTAACGATTATGTCTTTACTGTTCCACCTACAAGTCCTTTAAACATTACTTATGGACGCAGGTTGTCAAATTTTACGATTGCGTACCATGGTTCCAACAGTTGTGGGACTACAGCTCTTAATTTTGGTACTTTAGGGACTAACGAAACCGTTGTGGAAAGTAAAAAAACGATTCTTTATCCAAACCCGGCTAAAGAAACAGTTAGCTTTAAAAATGCAGGCAACATAAAATCTGTTGATATTTATGAATCTGCCGGAAGAAAAGTAAGATCTGTAAAACTTGAGGGAGAAAATATCAGTGTCAGAGATTTGAAATCTGGTATTTACTATTTTGAAATCACTTTGAAAGACGGAACCCTGTCTTACGAAAAATTGATTAAAGAATAATTTTTTTTAATACCTTAAATATTTAGCAATGATACCTCTGATTTTTCAGGGGTATCATTTTTTCTTAAAGTCCCGATTTCAGGGAGATTGCTTTAAAATTCATATATTTGTGTATACTCTTATTCTTAACAAAAGGCAGTTTCCTGACCTTATAATTTTTACAACCAATGGAATTTAAAACTCTGGCCAATATTACAATAGATGAGCTTTTATCAGTGTTCAATCATTCTTTTTCCGATTATGTGATTCCTTTTCATCTTACCAAAGAAGTACTTGTTGCAAAAATAGCTGCAGAAAAACTGGATATGGACATTTCTGCCGGAGCATTTGAAAATGGAGAACTGGTAGGATTTATTCTTCAGTCTGAGAAAGTTGAAAATGGTGAAAAGATTATTTATAACGGAGGCACAGGAGTAGTACCGGAAAGCAGAGGTAAGGGCATGGTAAGAAAAATGTATGATTTTATTGTTCCTGCTTTAAAAAAAAGAAACGCGAATACATTATTGCTCGAAGTTATTGAGGGAAATCAGCCAGCCATCAGAGCGTATGAAAATTTAGGATTCACAATTGTCCGAAGGCTGCTTTGCTTTAACGGGAATATTAAACATGGAAAAGCAAATACTGAAATATCCATAAAAGACCTGAAAACCTTTCAGTGGGAGTTGCTCTCTTCTTTCTGGGATATTGAACCTTCATGGCAAGGATCTGTTTTCGTATTGGAACCTATGCCGGAAAACTATATTACTCTAGGAGCTTATAATAAAGAAAGATTAGTAGGATATATTGTTTATGGTCCTGTTTCAAGAAAAATATATCAGATTGCGGTAGATAAAAATCATAGAAATCAAGGAATAGGAACGATGCTTTTCAATGTTATTTTAGAAAAAAATGGAGGACAGGCTGTGGTATTGAACAATGTGGATGATTCTTCCGAAAATACCAGCCAATTTCTTAGCGAAAAAATAGGACTGAACAATTGGTTGTCACAATTTGAAATGAAAAGAACTATTTAACAGATATTAATTTTGATTCAAAAAAAATAAGAGGTTTTAATATACTTTTAATCTCTTAAACTTTTCAGGGAGAAGTATAGGATGTAACTTTGCCGAAAATTTAAAAACAATGAAGCGAGGAATCCATTTTTTACTGTTATTAATTTCCTTTACGGTTTTTGCTCAACAGACTAGTGTAGATACTGCTCAGGTTATTATACCGGGAAGACAGAACAGTACGGAAGCGCAGTCAAAACCTTATGTAATTATGATATCAACGGATGGTTTCCGTTATGATTATGCCCAGAAATATAATGCTGAGAATCTTTTAAAACTGGCTAATGGCGGCGTAAAGGCTGAAGCAATGATTCCGAGTTATCCAAGTATTACTTTTCCAAATCACTGGAGCTTAATCACCGGACTTTATCCTTCGCATCATGGTTTGATTGATAACTTTTTCTATGATTACAAGAGAAAGGAAAACTACGCAATGAGCAATAAAAAGAATGCTGAGGACGGAAGCTGGTATGGAGGAACTCCGCTCTGGGGACTTGCTGAAAAACAGGGAATGGTATCAGCCTCTTTAATGTGGGTAGGATCTGCAAGCGACGCCGGAGGAATGAGACCAACGTATTATTATCCTTATCATGAAAAATTTACCCCTTCTGAAAAAGTAGAAAAAGTAGTCAACTGGCTGAAACTGCCGGAAGATAAAAGACCACACTTTATTTCATTATATTTCCCTGAAGTAGACGGAAGCGGGCATCATTTTGGTCCGGATACCAAAGAAACAGAAACGGCTGTTCACCTGGTAGATCAGGCAATTGGTGATCTTGTTCAGAAAGTAAATGATTTAGGCTTAAAAAATGTCAACTTTGTTTTTGTTTCCGATCATGGAATGATCAAAGTAGACGGAGGTGCTCCTTTGGAAATCCCGGCTATTCTTTTTGATAAAAACAGATTTGATTTTTATAATTCTCAGACTTTGCTGAGAGTTTACGTTAAAAACTCAGATGAGGTAAAAGCGGTTTACAAAGAACTGAAAGTTAAGAAAACAGATGATTACGAAGTATATCTCGATAAAAGGCTTCCTAAATACCTGCATTTTGCAACAAGAGATGACCAGTACAACAGAATAGGACAGATTCTTCTTATTCCAAAAGCACCAAAAATATTTCTTGAAAAAGGTAAAAAATCATCGGTTGGAAAACATGGTTACAACCCAAAACTGGTTCCTGAAATGAAAGCCACTTTCTTTGCATGGGGACCTGAATTTAAAAATAATCTGGTGATCCCTGAATTTGCCAACATTAATGTATATCCTTTAGTTGCTGAGGTTTTAGGATTAAAAATAGATCAGCCAATTGATGGAAAACTGAAAGTTTTAAAAGAAACTTTGAAAGAGAAAAAATAGTCTGAGGATTAAAAAGATAATTGGATAAAATAGTTTCGGCGCACCAAAGGTGCGCCGAAACTATTTTTAATTCCAGTCTTGAACTTTTGTTTCTTTTGTTTGACAAAGTCGAATCTTCGATTTCAAGACAAAAAAAATTAGAATCTAGAAGAAAACTCCTTCGCAAAATCTTCTAACTTAACACTTCCTGTAACCGGAGAACCGTGATCAATAAAATCTTTTTGTACCACGCCTATTCTTATTCCTCTACCCATTTCAACGTATAACTTAGCCATATCTTCCGGTAATCCTGCCTGAAGCATTCCATTTAAAGAATCTTCATCGGAGAATTCTACCCATGGAAGTTCAGGCTTGTTAACAGAAGTTCCCAGAACTTTAGCAAAATCAGATGCTTTTCTTACATCGCTTACAATATATCTGATATTGTTGGAATTTCCATCTTTTACCAGTTCCTCAGCGGCAGCTTTTGCAATATCGTTGGGATGAACTACGGGTACTTCAATATCTGCAGGATAATTTGCCCCAATGATTCCTGCATTTTGAATTAAAGGAATATCATTGAAAAAATTATTGTAAAAATATCCTGCTCTTAAAAAAGTAAAAGAGGTATTTTCTACTCCATTATATATTTTTTCAATATTGTGAAGTCCTGCAATTGGGCCATTTTCTACCGGAGATTCAGCACCTACACTGCTTAGCATTACAGCTCTTTTTACGTTGGCATTTTTTAAAGCGTCTGCATAATTTTTTCCAGCATTGGTTGTGTTTTCCACAATTTTATCCGGACTGATGGCTGGAGGAGTCATGACAAAAACAGCATCGGCTCCTTCAAATGTTTGTGTTAAAAAATCAACATCTGTGATAGATCCTATAGCTGGTGTTGCTCCCAGAGATTCAATATCCTGTTTTCTGGCATTGCTGCTGCTTACTACTGTAATATTGTGCCCCTCGGCAATTAATTGTTGTGCTAATGGTTTAGCTACATTTCCCAGTGATCCTGTGATTATAATTTTCATAATAAATATTTTTTTATTTCTAAGAACAAAGTTATATTTGTACTTACTTTTATACAAGTACTTACCCTAAAGTATGTAGATATGACAGCCATCAAAGAAAGTTCAACCATTCAGGAGAATAAAAAGACAGTGCAGGACTGTCCTGTAATGTATGTTATGGAAAGAATTGGCGGATTCTGGAAACCCATTATCCTGTTTAATCTTTCCACAGGAGAAAAAAGATACAGCGAATTGAAAAAAGCAATTCCTGCAGTAACGGAAAAAATGCTCATTCAGCATTTAAAACAGCTTGAAACAGACGGATTAATTATCAGAACAGCAAAACCTGTAATCCCTCCCCATGTGACGTATAAACTGAGTGAAGCTGGTAATGAACTGGCTCCCGTTATTGATGCCATGGCAGCATGGGCTTTTCAGGACATGGAAAGAAACGATATAAAATGTACGGAAGGAAACAGATACATCACAAATCAGGATCAGAATGCTTTTAGCCAAAACCTTAAAAAATAAAAACAGGCTCTTCAATCCGAAGAGCCTGTTTCTGTTAATATTCTATAGAAGAATTATAAAGACTGCATGTCAATAACGAAACGGTATCTCACATCACTTTTCAGCATTCTTTCATATGCTTCGTTGATTTCCTGCATTTTGATCATTTCAATTTCCGAAACAATATTGTGCTCTCCACAGAAATCCAGTAATTCCTGAGTTTCAGCAATACCACCGATTACTGAACCCGCTACTGACTTTCTTCCCAAAATCATAGGAACTGTATTCAAAATAGGTTCTAAACCTCCAAGGTAACCTACCAAAACATGAGTTCCACTGATATTTAAAGTAGTTACATATGGATTGATATCATGTACATAAGGAACCGTATCAATAATCACATCGAATTTCCCTTTTACAGCATCCATTTGAGCTTCATCTGTAGAAATTACAACATGATCAGCACCCAATTGTTTAGCATCTTCAGTTTTTCCCGGAGTTCTTGAGAATAAAGTAACTTCAGCTCCCAGTCCTTTTGCTAATTTAATAGCCATGTGGCCAAGACCTCCCAATCCTACAACAGCTACTTTAGAACCAGGACCTACATTCCAGTGTTTTAGAGGTGACCATGTGGTAATACCTGCGCACAAAAGTGGTGCTACTGCTGCCAGATCAAGATTTTCAGGAACTTTTAAAACGTGGTGAGAATCCACAACTACTTTTTGAGAATAACCTCCAAAAGTATGACCTCCCAAATGTTTGTCTTTTCCGTTGTATGTTCCGGTGAATCCATTCAGGCAGTATTGTTCAAGATCATGCTTACAGCTGTCGCAGTGCCCGCAAGAGTCTACAATACATCCTACACCCGCAAGATCTCCAACTTTAAATTTGGAAACTTCGCTTCCTACCTTGGTGATTCTTCCTACAATTTCATGCCCGGGAACTGCAGGATACAAAGATCCGCCCCAGTCATTTCTTGCTGTATGAAGATCAGAATGGCATACCCCGCAGTATAGAATTTCAATCTCTACATCTTTTGAGGTTACTTCTCTTCTTACAATATTCATTTCTTTCAGATCTGCTGTGGTAGACTCTGCACCATAAGCTTTTACTGTGATTGTACTCATTTTTTTATATTTAGTTTTATAAATTATGATATTCTTCATCTGTTACAGGATTCAGCCATTCTACAATCCCGTTTTGTGTATTAGGATTAATGGCAATATGGGTAAATTCACTATCCGGAGCTGCTCCATGCCAGTGAATGATATCAGGAGGAATATTGACAACATCTCCCGGATTTAAAATCTGCACAGATTTTCCTTTTTCCTGATAATAACCTGTTCCTGAAGTTACGATTAAAATCTGTCCGCCTCCATGAGAATGCCAGTTATTTCTGCATCCAGGTTGGAAAATTACATTCCCGATCTGACAGTTCAGGTTATCTTCATTGGGTTTCAGAATATGAACCCAAGCTGTTCCTCCAGAGAAATAATCTGGAGAAGCTTTTTCTCCTTTCGGAAAAATGTTGGTATTAAAAGTTTCCATAACGATACAAAAGTCGAAACTTTCCGATAAACAAAACTTATACAGATTACCGAATTACTTACCAATTTTACAGACATCATTTCTGTTACAAATGAAAGTGGTAATTTTGAATAGCAATAAAAATATACTTCATGGAAAATCAGGAGGTTGAAATCTATAATACGGTCTCGGAATATAATAAAATGGCGAATCATGAAACCCTGCATCCGTTGGTAAGTATCATTGATTTTTCCAAATCCGATCCTATTTGCCAGTATAGAAGAAAATTTGGCTTTTATACCGTTTTTCTGAAAGATGTAATGTGTGGAGACATGCAATATGGGAAACACAGCTATGATTATCAGGAAGGAACATTGGTTTTTATTGCTCCCGGACAGACCTACGGAATTTATAACAAAGACAGATCTGTTCAGCCAGCAGGTTTTGCTTTAATTTTTCATCCGGATTTAATAAAAGGGACCAACTTAGGAAAGAATATCAAGGACTATTCATTTTTCTCTTATGACGTACATGAAGCACTCCATCTCTCAGAAAAAGAAAGAGAAGTGGTTCTGGATTGTTTTAAAAATATTAAACTGGAACTTGAGCAAGCTATTGATAAACATAGCAAGTCTTTAATTGTTAATAATATCGAGCTGTTCCTGAATTACTGTATGCGTTTTTATGACCGCCAGTTTATTACAAGAGATCATATCAATCAGGGAGTCATCGGGAAATTTGAAAACCTGGTGGATGATTACCTGAAATCTGAAAATCCAAAGAATATAGGTTTTCCAATGGTGAATTACTTTGCAGAAAAACTGAATCTTTCTGCCAATTATTTCGGAGATCTTATCAAAAAAGAACTGGGAATTTCCGCACAGGAATTTATCCACAATAAGCTTATAGATATAGCGAAAGAACAGATTCTGGATCAGACAAAAACAATCAGCGAAATTTCTTATGATTTAGGCTTTAAATATCCACAACATTTTACAAGACTGTTCAAAACCAAAGTAGGAATTTCTCCGAGTGAATATAAAATCCTGAACTAAGTTTTTCAACACTAATAGCACTAATTTTTTTACTAATAACATTATAATTATTAGTGGATATTTGTGTGCTTATTTGCGAAATTTGTGTTTGGATTATTTTTTTCACGAATAACACAATGATGTTTTTTGAAGTTTGTGTTTAAATAATTAAATTTAAAGAGAAAAGTTTTCACAGTTGTAATGATGACACCAAATCAGCAGAACACCATTATTTTCGAAACCCGTTTCGGGAGAATTTTAGCATTAAAAGAAGAGGAGATTATCAGAATCCGAAGTATTCGTTATGCTCATTCTGAAAGATTTAAAAAACCTGTTGTGGTAGATGCTTCCTTATCTTCAATGATTATTCCACCGGAAAAAACTCCGGTCTGTCCGCAGGCTTTAAGTCCGCTTGTGGAAAAAATGATAGGAGCAACACCTGTTGAACGTTTTGAAGCTGATGAATCTACCCAATACCTTTCCATAACCCGACCCGAGATAATATCTGAAAATGAAAAACTCCCTGTTGTCGTATGGATTCATGGAGGCTCTCATGAAATAGGCTGTGGTGATCTTGCCACTGCTGATCCTGCTGAATGGGTGAAAGAGCAGCATATTATTGTAGTTACAGTTTCATATCGTTTAGGACTCTTTGGATTTTTAGGTGGCAATGAAGAAAGACCTGCCAATCTTGGACTACTGGATATTATTGAAGCATTAAAATGGATAAAAATCAATATTACAGATCTGGGAGGGGATGAAAATAATATTACCCTTCTGGGACAGTCTTCAGGCGGTGATGCTATTGCTCATTTAATGATTTCAGAAGGTATAGATGGTTTATTTCAACGTTTGATTATCCAGAGTGCGCCGTTGGGATTACGTCGTAAAAGACAGAAAATGTCTGCAGAATTTCTGAAAAAAACAGAAGTATTAAAAGATGAAGCCGATGTTTTAAAAATGATGGAAGCGTATGGGGAATTTCGACCGTCTGTCATGAAGTATGGTTTGAAAGCCGCAATGCCCTTTGGTACTCAATACGGACATTTTCCTTTGTGCACAGAAGAAGAGTCGGTGGAGATGTGGAAAAAGAATGCTCAGAAATTTGATGTTCTGATTGGTTTAAATAATGATGAAACGGCCTTTTATCTTAAAACCTCAGAAGCTTTAAACAAATATTTCGGAAAAGGATTCGGTTTAAAAATTATGGATAAAACTGTTGAGAAGACCACAGCATTGATTTATGGAAATCCGGCAAAGCAGTTTGCTCAAAATCTGGCTGAAGCTGGTGGAAATGTCTATCTCTTCAGGATTCATTCAAGGTTGAAAGACAACCCTATTGGAGCACCGCATTGTATTGACCTTCCTTTGATCTTTGGAAATGAATCTGCCTGGAAATCTTCCGAGCTACTGAAAGATATTCCCTGGAGTCGTATTCATGAAAATGGTAAAAAGCTGAGAACTCTCTGGGCTGAATTTGCCCGCGCAGGAAAAATATCAGATTCTTCCGAAAGACCAGAAATCCTGGAACTCCGAAAGATATAAACAATAATAAGGCTCATGAAAACCTCTCGTCTTAATCAATATCCCAACTGAAGACGTAAACATTCCCCTCCCTCGGAGGGGTGGCAAAAATTCAAAGAATTTTTGACGGGGTGGCTCATCATATTCTCAATATTTATCTTTAATAATGAAATTTATATATACTAAATCAAGTATTTGGTATTGAATGTTTATTCATAATTGTTGTTTTTAACGTATATTTAATAACTAAACCATAAAAAATAGTAATTATGAAAACAAACAAAGATTTCAAAGTAAGAAAGCTGGATCGTCAGGAATTAAAGAGCTTAAAAGCCGGAGATTTAAATTGGGGTAAAGTATGCTGTACTTCCACAGAAGACGGACAATGCTGTGAATGGGCTAAAGATGTCTGGAACTGCAGATACATTTACTGCTAAATCTTAAAGACCCTTGTCAGGGTTCCAAACCTTGACAAGGGCTTCTGACAAATTAATCTCACTCAGGAATCCAGACGCTCACATTTCCTGCCGGAGCAGGAAAGTCTCCCCATCCGTTTTCATCAATGGTTACTTTTTCTTTGAATCGTTTCAGTATATCTTTGAATTTTTTCCCGGCATACAATGTTCCCACTTCCATAGGCTTATTGTAAGAATCTTTATTACTCAGAACAACAGCACATCCGGTATGTTCCTCATCTCCTGTACGTACCCATCCAAGACAATTGGCATCCTCAAAATAATCATGCTGATCACCATAAGCATGATCTTTTCTCGCTTTTAATAATTCTTCAATGCCGTCTACTTTAGGCATAAATATTTCCTGATCATTACCTTCTCTGTCTTTATCAACATAATGGGCTCCATAAAGATCCGGGTAAAATATGCATGGATAACCATCTTTTCTCAATAAAATAAGGGCATAGGCAAGAGGCTTGAACCATGGTTCTACGGGAGCTTCAAGATCCTGCAAAGGCTGCGTATCATGATTAGCTACCAAACTTACAGAATGCATAGGATCTGCCTGAGTAAGGGTTTCATCAAAAATTCTTCTGAGGTCATAAGAGCCACCTTCTCTGGAAGCCGTATGAAAATTATTCTGTAGTGAGCTGTCAAAAAGGCTCATACATCCGTCCGTTACCTCAATATATTTTTGAAGCAGATGAAGATATCCCGGAGCCCAGTATTCTCCTACAGCGAAAATGTTTTTTCCGGAGTTGGAACGAAGTAGCGTAAGCCATTCTTTGTAAAAATCAAAGGAAATGTGTTTTAGAGCATCCAGTCTTACCCCATCGAAATCGGTCTGATCAAAATACCATTTTGCCCAGGTGTTGAGCTCTTCCCGCACAAAAGGATTCCGGTGCTCAATGTCATTATACATGAGGTAATCGTAATTCCCTTTCTCATCATCAATCATTTCTTCCCAGTCGTTTCCGTATTCAGATTGAATTTTAAAGATATGGGAATCCATTCCTTCAGCATAATCTACACCACTGAAACAGGTGAAATTCCATTCAAAATCAGAATATTTTTTTCCTCTTCCAGGAAAGTTAAATTTTGTGTAAGATTCTATTTCGATAACATCGGAAATCACTTTTTCCCTGTTTTCCTCATCTACTTTTACCACTTTGAATTTTTCCAGCTCATCACCTCCGGCTTTATGCCCAAGAACGATATCTACAATAACTTGTATATTTTGTTTTTTTAAGGCTTTGATGGCTTTTGTATACTCGTTTTTAGTACCGTATTTGGTAGGAAGAGTTCCCTTTTGATCAAATTCTCCCAGATCATACAGGTCATAGGCATCATATCCGATGGAATAACCGCCATTCGTTCCTTTGTAGGCCGGAGGAAACCATACCGAAGTAATTCCAAGTTTTGCTAAGTATCTGGACTGTTTTTCGGCTTCTTTCCACAATTTTCCGTCGCCTTCAGAATACCAGTGAAAAAATTGGATCATGGTTGGGTTCATAAATTTGCTGATTTGGTAGATACAAGGTAGCAAAAAAATATGAGCTATTCATTTTCGAATTCCTCAAACGGGATTTTTAGTTGAACGGAAACCTGCTTTTTTTCTTCCGTATTCAGTTGAGAGAGAGATAATCCGAGCAGGCGGACAGCCTTATCAAAAGGGCGGAGTTCCCAAAGTTTTTTTCCTGTATTATAATACTGCTCCGGAGACGAAAAATAATCTTCCTTTGTTATACTTCTTGTGAAAAGAGAGAAATCTTTATATTTTATCTTTAAAGTTAAAGTCCTTCCGAGAATATTGTTTTTCTGTAATCTTTGATGAATTTCCTCAGCAAGGCTTTGCAGCTTTTCATTGATCTGCTGTTCATCCAGAAGGTCCTCAAAAAAAGTTCTTTCCACAGCCACACTTTTCTGAATCCGATGAGGTTTTACTTCGGAAGTATGAATTCCGCGTACCACATTGTAATAATGCTGGCCGGATTTTCCAAAAAGTCTTATCAGATCTTCAAGTGATCTTTTCTTTAAATCTTTTCCCTTGTAAATTCCTAAACTAAACATTTTGTTAGCGGTAACTTTTCCAACCCCATAAAATTTTTCTACAGGTAATTCTTCCAGGAAATGCTCCATTTTATCAGGATGAATGGTTTTCTGGCCGTTCGGTTTATTAATATCGGAAGCAACTTTAGCCAAAAATTTATTGACGGAAATTCCTGCAGAAGCTGTTAATCCGGTCTGTTCAAAAATTTTCTGACGGATTTCTTTGGCGATCAGATTGGCAGATTCCATTCCTTTTTTATTTTCAGTAACATCCAGATAAGCTTCATCGAGTGATAGAGGTTCTACCAGATCTGTATATTCATAGAAAATTTCCCGGATCTTTTTGGAGATTTCTTTGTATCTGGCAAATCGGGGAGGAACAAAAATAAGATGCGGACATTTTTCTTTGGCCGTTTTACTGGGCATTGCAGATCGAACACCATATTTTCGGGCTTCATAGCTTGCTGCGGCTACTACACCACGGTGTTGTCCTCCCACCGCTATAGGCTTGCCTTTCAGTGTTGGATTATCATGCTGCTCCACAGAAGCATAGAATGCATCCATATCCACATGAATAATTTTACGAAGAGGCAAAGAAAAATCCATATACAAAGATATGGATTCCTTTATTGACGGTAAATTTTTTATATGGTAGAAGTTTGGGGCTGGAAGCTGGAAGAGGGAAGTTAATATTACTTGATAAGGAAATTAAGGAACTGTTCACTAAATAATAAAAAACGAAGTAGTAATTAATAACGCGTCAATAACTTCCATCCTCATTCCTTCAGTCTCATGGTCAGAATATGAGGTTCAAAACCTGCTTTTTCATAGGCTTTTATGGCAGATTCATTTTGTGCGTACACATCCAGTCTTACCTCGTTTATTCCTCTTGATTTTGACCAGGAAATAAGTTCGTCGGTAATTACTTTATTGATTCCTTTTCCTCTGTGTTCCGGTTTTACATACATAAAGCCCAGGTAAGAATAGTTATCAAATTGATTGTAATATTTTTCTGACTTCTTGATCAGCGCATATCCTGATGCAATGATTTCATTATTCTCTTCGGCAACAATGAGTGTTGCGTCCGGGGATTGTATCAGGTATTTTAAATCATAATAATGAATTTCTCCTTCAATCAATGTGCTGTTGAAAGGCCTTTCGGCAGCAACAACTCCCTGTTCAAATTCTAATAGAACTTCTAAATCCTGTTCTGTGGCTTCTCTTGTGATCATGGTGTTATGGGTATAAAATTTTAAAACTCATTGAATGTTTTGATTTTCAATGAGTTTTTTATGTTTTTCGGGTTGAAATAATTGTCAGTTATTTTAAAAGTTTGTCTATGGTTTGTTGAATTTCAGGATCTTCAGGAGATATTGCGTAATATTTTGCAATAGAAGATTTCTGATCAATCACCATATATCTTGGAATCCAGTTAAGGTCTACGTAATTATTAAAATCGTTTTTCCAGCCTGTAGAAAACCAGTAGTTTTCTTTGTCTTTCATATCAAATCTTTCCAGACTTTTCTCAAATCCTTCTTTTGAACGGTCTAATGATAGAAATACAAAATCAATATTCTTATTATTCTCTTCTAATTCTTTGGCTTTTGGAAGTGCATTTAAACAATCTCTACACCATCCTGCCCAGAAATCAATCACTAAAACTTTTCCTTTATGCTGAGCCAGAATCTGTTTGATGGTAATGGCTTTTCCATCTTCATCCTCCAGTTTCTGCTGTAAAGCTTCTTTTGAAAATCCTGTTTTAAGGACAGCAGGGACTTTTTGTGAATAGCTTATTCCAAAAATACCCATCATAAAAATTAGTATCAACTTTTTCATCTCGTACAATTTCATTTGTACAAATCTAAACAATGAATTGCAATCTGAGATTGATTTCTTCTGGAATTAGGAAAAATTTATAATATTGATGGATTCTATGGGATAGGAGTGTGAGAGTATTTTTAACCACCCCGTCAAAAATTCTGTTGGAATTTTCGCCACCCCTCCAGGGGAGGGGAATGCTACGTCTTCAGTTGTAGTATTGGACTATTTTTATTGATAGTTTTTAATCAAACCTTTTACAACAGCTATTACATTGGGCATTGCTTTATTGGCTGCATTCAAAACTTCTTCGTGAGAAACGGCAAAAGCCACATCCGGCCCGCCAAGATCTGTGATGACAGAAATACAGAAAACATCCATTCCCATATGTCTGGCAACAATCACTTCAGGAACGGTGCTCATTCCTACCATATCACCGCCAATGGCTTTGATCATTCCATATTCGGCCGGCGTTTCAAAGGTTGGTCCTTGAAGGGCAACGTAAACTCCCTGATGGATTTTAATCTGATAATCTGCGGCAGCCTGTTCTGCTGTGGCAATCATTTTTTTGTTGTAAGGTTCACTCATATCCACAAAGCGCGGTCCGAGCTCATCTATATTTTTTCCACGTAAAGGATGCTCGGGCATCATATTGATATGATCTTTTAGAATGACAATATCTGCAACGCTGTAAGCTGGGTTTACACCACCACAGGCATTGGAAAGAATAAGGTTTTGGATTCCCAGCAAATGAAAAACTCTTATCGGGAAAGTAACCGTTTCCATTGAATGTCCCTCATAGTAATGGAAACGTCCGCTCATCATCAGTACTTTTTTTCCTTCCAGAAGACCGTAGATCAGTTTTCCGGTATGTCCGGCCACAGTAGTTTGTGGAAAATGAGGAATATCTTTGTACTCTAAAACATGGATCGGTTCTACTTCATTTTGTAATTTTCCAAGTCCGGATCCTAAAACGACTGCAAAATCAGGAGTTTCCTGAATGATATTTTTAATAAAATCTGCAGTCTCTTTAATTTTTTCTAACATAATCTAAGATGATTTGATTGAATTCTTCTTTCTTATCAATAAGTACATTGATAGGCCAGTAGTAAACAATTTCTCTAAGATAGTCAAAAGTTTTCAGACGTACATAGTCTTTCTCTGTGGTTAATATCAGCTTATATTCTCCCAGTTTTTTATACTCGGCAAGGATTTTTTTAATATCATCATCTGTGAAATTATGATGATCTCTGAATTTTAAATGTTTTACCCTTTTTGAGAATTTTGCCAGATGTTCCAGAAGCGGTTTAGGATTCGCAATTCCGGTAATCAGTAAAATATCATAATAATTCAGGTTGTTATCTGGAAGCATTTTATCTTTTCCGTAGACATTTTCGTCATAGCCGATGGATGAAAAGAATACTTTCTGTCCATAAGAAGGTCGTATTCTTGAGATGTAATACCTTTTTGTTTCCTCCGTCAGTTCATCCGGACATTTGCTGACCATGATGATGTTTGCTCTTTTATATCCCGCTCTTGATTCTCTCAGATCTCCGGCAGGAAGAAGATAATCCTTGAAAAAAGGATCATTAAAATCGGTCATCAGAATATTGAATCCGGCTTTGATGGCTCTGTGCTGCATAGCATCATCCAATACCAGAACTTCAAGATCCATATCCTCGATTACTTTTTTAGCACCGGGAACGCGTTCTTCAGAAACGGCAATGACAAAACGGTTTTTAAAACGTTCAAAAAGCTGCATCGCTTCGTCGCCCACCATTTTGTAGTTACTTTCGTAATTCGTTACTTCATAGCCTTTTGTCAGCCTTCCGTAGCCACGTGAAAGCACGCCGGTTCTGTAATGTTTGGATAAGAACTGGGCAAGGTACATCACCATAGGTGACTTTCCGCTTCCGCCCACAGAAAGGTTTCCGACATTGATTATCGGTGTTTTGAATTTTGTTGACTTAAAAGCTCCCAGATCATACATCGTGTTCCGGATACCCGTTACCAAATGATAACCAAGGGAAAAAGGATATAGGTACCATCTTTTCATACGATTGCAAAAATAGGAATTTTCATACGCATTTGGTGTAATATTCTCAAAGACTTTTCAACAAATATTTCGTGAAATTAAAGTATTTTTGTGGAGTTATTACAATACATTGAGATACTTTATTGAATTTTCTTACAACGGAAAGAATTATTTCGGCTATCAGATACAGCCGGATGCCATTTCTGTACAGGAAGAACTGGAAAAAGCGCTGTCTACTATTTTGCGCGAAGAGATTAAAACCACAGGAGCAGGAAGAACAGATACAGGGGTTCACGCCAAAAAAATATTTGCCCACTTTAATACCGAAAAAGAATTGGATGATCAGCTTACACGCAGACTGAACAGTTTTCTTCCTCCTGATATTTCCATTAAAAGAATTTTCCCGGTAAAAGATGATTTTCATGCCCGTTTTGATGCTACTTTCAGAACTTACGAATATTATATCTCTTTGGAAAAAAATCCGTTTACCCAGGAATCTGCATGGCAGCACTGGAAAAGAGGTTTGGATATAAATGCGATGAATGAAGCCTGCAAAATTCTTTTTGAATATGAAGATTTCACCAGTTTTGCAAAATTAAAAACCGATAACAAAACCAATATCTGCAAAATGTACAAAGCAGAATGGGAGCAGAACGGATCGGAACTGAAATTTACCGTTTCAGCGAACCGTTTTCTAAGAAATATGGTTCGTGCTATTGTTGGAACGATGGTAGAAATTGGAACCGGAAAACTGAAACCTGAAGATCTCCGTAAAGTGATTGAAGATAAAAACCGCAACGCTGCGGGAACTTCAGCACCTGGGCATGGGTTGTATCTGGTGGATGTAGGGTATGAATTTTAAATAAAAAACTAAAAACAAAATAATAATCATGTTATCAATTTTTATTCTTATTGGTGCCTACCGTTATTACGCACAATTAGCAGAAAGGTTTGGAAAAACAAAATGGCAGTATGGTGTTCTGGCGATCGGTATTTATCTGGGAACCCAGCTGTTGTTAGGTTTTGGCTATGGTGTGTATTTGGGATTAACAGATCCTGAATCCGCAGAAAATATCAATTACACTGGCTTTTCCGGAGTGAATATCATTGGTTGGTTAATCTCTATTGTTGCAGTTTGGGGAGTTTATAAATTCCTTGAAAATAAATTTATAAAAGAAAGACCTGTAAAGCCTATCATTGAAATTGAAGAAATAGGAAAGACTATTGATCAGTAACCAGCACATCATTTCTTGTTTTGCTGGCAGAAACAGTGGTGGAAATAAGAAGAATATGTACTGGATTGGATCCAAAAGAATGCTTAATATATTCATTCTGTAAATGGTAGGTATCTGAAATTTTCTATGACGATTTGCAAAAGTTGTAAAGGCAGTCCGGTTATAATGTCTTATTTTTGCATAGAATTTTATTTTAATTCTTTCTTTCGATTCGTACAATGAAAAAACAAGATACCTGGGGAATTATAAAAAGGCTGTTCTTTATCGGAATGAAATTTCGTTCTTGGTTCATCCTTACCCTTATCATTTCCATATTCCTTTCCATCGTTTCTACTTACAGACCTTATCTTACCATGCAGGTGGTGGATAATGACATTACAAAGCTGCATGATAAGGCTTTGATGATGAAACATATCTACATTCTTGTGGGATTGGTGTTTGCTGAAACCGTTTTAAACTTTTTCTTAGTTTATTTTTCAAATTTCATTTCACAGAATGTGATCAGGGATATCAGAGAGCGCTTATATGCTAAGCTGATTTATTTCAAGACTTCATTTTTTGATAAAACGCCCATTGGACAGCTGGTAACACGTGCTGTAGGTGATGTGGAAACCATTGCAACGGTGTACACAGATGGCTTTCTGATGGTATTCGGAGATATTCTGAGAATTGTGTTTGTACTGATTATGATGTTCAGTACCAATGTTCACCTGAGTTATATTACGCTGGCTATTTTACCTTTGATGGTGGTGATTACAAGATTCTTCCAGAAAAGACTTAAAAAAGCTTTTGGGGATGAAAGAAACTGGACAGCCAATCAAAACTCATTTGTTCAGGAGAGATTGGCAGGGATGCCAATTATTCAGGTCTTCAACAGACAGGAATCTGAGTTTAAGAAATTCGATGATATCAATATTACCCTTAAAGGAGCATTATTGAGAACCGTATTTATTTTCTCACTGTTCTTTCCTGTAGTAGAACTTATTTCTTCATTATTTATAGGATTTATTCTTTTCTATGGAGGATATATCACGATCAGTGCCGGAGTGGTAATTGCCTTTATCCAGTATATTTCAATGCTGATCCGTCCTTTGAGACAGATTGCAGACCGTTTCAACAATATCCAGCGAGGAATTGTAGGTGCAGAAAGAGTATTGGGATTAATGGACGAAGAAAACTCGATGCCGAATAACGGAACGGTGAAGAAAGATCATTTTGCCGGAAAAATCGAATTCCAGAAAGTACATTTTGCCTATGATGAAAAGCAGGAAGTTCTGAAAGGAATTGATTTCAAAGTAAATCCGGGCGAAACAGTAGCGATTGTAGGAGCAACAGGTGCGGGAAAATCTACGATTATTAGTCTGATTACAAGATTATACGATATCAATTCAGGAAATATTCTGATTGATGATGTAGATTTAAAAGATTACGAATTGTATAATCTGAGAAGTCATATCGGAGTGGTATTGCAGGATGTTTTCCTTTTCCATGGAAGTATTTTTGAAAACCTTGCCTTTGGAGATGACAGCATCACTTTGGATAAAATAAAAGCGGGAGCCAGAGAAATTGAAGTGGATCAGTTTATCCAGCAGCTTCCTGGCGGATATGATTATGTAGTGAGTGAAAGAGGATCATCCATTTCTTTAGGTCAGAGACAATTGCTGTCTTTCCTGAGAGCCTATTTATCAGATCCTAAAATTTTAATTCTGGATGAAGCTACGTCTTCCATTGATCACGAAAGTGAAAAACTTATTCAGAGAGCAACAGAAAAAATTACCAAAAACAGGACATCCATTATTATTGCCCACAGACTTTCTACGATTGAAAAGGCCGATAAGATTATAGTAATGGAACACGGTAAAATTGTAGAAGAAGGGAAGCACCTTGATCTTCTGGATAAGAACGGATACTATGCCACACTTTACAAAGCCCAGCTTCGTCATGAAGTAGAAATGGAAGAAGAAAAAGAATCATAATCCATTAAGAAATGATAATAAACAAAAAAGAGAGCTATAACAGCTCTCTTTTTTATGAATAAAAATGTTTTAGAATTTTAATTTCTTCGTAATCACTTTTCCGTCTTCCAGTACTGCTGTTGCGGTGATGATTATGTTTTTCTGATCAACAGGATATTTGAATTCTGAAGATTTTACATCTGTTTTTCTCATCAGTAATCTTCCTGAAGCATCATAAATATGTACTGAAGCAATTTTTACATTACTTCTCACGGATACGGAATTTTCATCTTTAAAAATAACAGGTGAATTTTTTAATCCTGCATTTTCTACAGCTAATAATCCCTGCGTTTCAATGATTACAGAATAATCTTCTACCTGTCCGTATTTCGGAGTATAGCATGCCGTTACTGCTGTCCCGTTGAATTCTCCGATTACTCTCATTCTTAAAGGAGTATTGGTTACAGCACTTGCAGGAGGAGTCACCTGAGCAGTAGCAAACGAACCGGTGGTTACACCGCTTTGGTTAAGCACCATTTCTGTAGATTCATTGAACTGGCCATCATTGTTATAATCGATATACGCTTTGATAACATGGGCATTATTTGTTCCTGGAGCTACAGTAAGTGTTGTCGCAGTATTTTGAGGAATATTGGTTTTGGATATTCCTGAGCAGTAAGTTCCTGAGAAATTTTCATAAAAATTATTGGCAGCCTGTTTGTAATTGTTTGAATAATTGCTGATGTTTCCGAATTTTACAGAAGTAATACCTACATTATATCCACCAGGGTTTGTGATGGTAGCAGGAGTACACGCATTCGTTAAGGTTGAGCTGTTATTAATAGTAGTTGATGATGCCACTTGTGAATTGATCAGTGACTGTCTATACTGTAAAAGCTGTGCTGTTGCTCTGTCTGCCTGTCCTTGTGTAAATAAATTTCTGAAGCAGTAGGTATACGCCATCACATTTCTTTCACCCCCGCTATATAACTGGTTGGTACAAGGGTTAATCTGTCCAGTCTGGCATGATTGAGGAACTGTTGGGTGGTAAAGACTTTTCATAGGTTCTGTATCACACACAAGATCTCCTTCTAATGTACAATCATTGTTAACAGGGCAGTCTCCTGTAGTTTCATTATATCCTTCATGGGTATGTCTAAGTCCTAAAGCGTGCCCGAATTCATGTGCTAATGTTTGTGCATTCACTGCAGAAGCACTGGTTGCCATAAACGCGTAATCGTTGCTCCCTCCAGGATAATAGGCGAAACCGTTCAGTCCTCCGGCATTGGAAGTCAGTTTTTTAACCACATAAATATTGTAATATTTTGAAGTATCCCACATCCCCATTGCAGTAATCTCAGAAGCAGTTACAGCATTGGTTGTATTATCATTATTAACCCCTCCGCTTACATATTTAGGAAGACCAGAGGCATTGATTCTGTTGATCCCGTTGGTTGCGTTGCAGCTAGGATCTTTAGTGGCAAAAACAAATTTTACAGGCAGAATAGCACTTGTTCCTGACATTCCGCTGGTAGAGTTTCCTGCAAAAACACCGTTGGTATAATTGACCCATGCAATGATATCAGCATCAGACTTATTATTGGTAGTTCCTACGGCACTTCCGTCTCCTACCACATGTACAACAATAGGAATTTCATACACCTGATTGGTAAGCTTGGAAGCCAGCTTTCCGCTTTTGATCATTTTTGATAATTTCAGGTTGAAAGCATCATCCTGAGCTTTCTCTTCCGGATACCTTTCATAATGTTTTTTCATTAATTCATCGGTTCCGCATTCCTGAAATTCCAAACTTTGTGAATGAAAATTGGAGCAAAATGCCCCTGAAATAAGCAGAAATAATAATTTTTTCATAGTATTTTTCATTTAAGAGTTGTGAATCTAAAAATAAATAAAAAATACTTATAAATAATTACTGTTTTTTAAAACTACAAAAAACGAAATTCTGAACCGTTTCAAAGGGCGTTATATGATCTTCTGTAATGCATTGTATTTTTTTGAAACCTCCTTCAAATTTTTCTGATAATGATTTCTCATCATACTGTTGAATATCCAATCCGCTGCATTTTGTAGGTCCGTTTTTAGAAAAAGTTCCGATAATCATAAATTGATTGACATTTTTTTCCGCAATATCTATGTATTTTGAAACCTGTTCTGGTGTGGTAAGAAAATGAAAAGCAGCTCTGTCATGCCAGATATCATAGGTTTCCAGAGGTTCAAAAGCTGTAATATCTGTAGCAATCCATTTTACTTTACTGGCTGTATCTCCAAGTCTTTCCTGTGCTTTTTCCAAAGCTTTGGCAGAAATATCAAGTACCGTAATGTTTTCATAACCTTCTTCAAGAAGAAAATCAACAAGGTTGCTGTCTCCACCGCCAATATCAATGATGCTGGCATTCTTTCCCAATCCTGAAGATCTGATAAAGTCAAGAGAGGTCTGAGGCTTTTTCTGAGTCCAGCTTACCTGATCAGGATTTTTGGTTTCATATACGTTTTCCCAGTAATTTTTGTTGTCAGAAGATATCATGATTCTTTTAATTGATTATTGATCTCTTCAAATTTATTAATTAATTCGTCAAGTTTTCCCTGCTGTTTCTTTATTGCTTTTGGTCTTAGATAAAACCAGTTGAAAGCAATCCAGGCAAATGTTATGGCATAGGCCAGAATACCGGAACTAAAGGTCATTCTTGAAGTATATTCATACATATAAAGAACGATTCCCAAAAACAACATGATGAAATATAGGTTGAGTATCGTTGTCTGCATAAACTTCTGCTTGCTTTTTACGATGTATAAGCTTTGGAGATATTCATTGTTAGACTGTGTCTGGTCTATTTTGTAAAATACCATAAACATTTTGTTATAGGCAAACAGGAAGATAACCATGGCTAGAATAACCAGTACAATGCCTATTTTTGTTGTAATCATTTCAGGCTGATACCAGTACCAGATGAAAAGAATGAATAATGAAGTAGTAATTAATCCAATATTAGTAAAGATCAATCTGCGCAGATTCTGGCTTCTGAATTTTTTCAGTTTTCCGAGAAGCTCTTCCATATTTGGTTTGTTGGAAGTCTGCTGCTTCCATATGTTTTTGAAATCTATATTAGTAGCCATTTTCTTTAAACTTTTGCGTTAGTTTTTCCTTTATCCTGTGAATTTTTACCCTGATGTTGGATTCTGAAAGTCCTACAATGTGAGCTATTTCAGCCTGTTTCACCTCTTCCAGTTCCAATGAAATAATGATTCTGTCTGTTTCAGGGAGCTCCGAAATAAACTGATAGAGCATTTGTATCTGAGGTTCCATAGATTCCTGTTTTTTCTCTTCCAGATTAACGGGCAGATCTGTTTTGGTAAATTTCTTTTCCTTTTCAATCTGTCGGAGGCAGTTATTAGAAGCAATTCTGAAAATCCAGGTTCCTATGCTGGATTCATTCCTGAATTTAGGAAGCTGCTGCCAGACAATAATAAAGGTTTCCTGAGCAAGATCCTGAGCAAGGTCAGCATCGTTCACATATCCCATGCATAAACGGAATATCCTTTGCCAGTAGAGTTCGTATATCTCTTCAAAAACCATTATTTCGCAGATAAAAAGTGAGTAAGCTGATTAAAATACCATTCTTTGTCATCATACATGATGAAATGTAAACCCTTTGAAGCGTACTGCATATTGGTGTTTTTCAGATTTTTATATTGTTCTTCGATCATGGGCTTTAAATTGGCGAAATAGGACTCCAGAAGAATAAGAGAAGGACACTGTATATTTTTTATTTTTTCTCTGAGATCGGTATTGGAAAAATCGCAGTACATTTTAGCAAACGTTTTTCGGTCAGATTTCATGCTCCAGTTAATCACCGTTTTCTGCATAGAAGTATCTGCCAGAAGACGTGGCATAGTCTGAGTCTGCATTTTGCGGAACTGTTCATCATTCATAGCTGTTAATTGAGCAATAGTAGAGGAGCAGTCATTATTTTCTTTGGATGTAAAATTGGGATCAGCCATTGCTGCCAGACAAGGCAATGCATCTACAACTATGATTTTTCCAACAAGTTCAGGATAGTCAGCTGCAATAGCCAGTGCAAGACCACCTCCCATACTGTGTCCAATGATTATAGGTTTGTCAATTTTATTATTCTTGATGTAGGCTGCTATTGCTTTCTCCCAATCTTTAAAACTGGCATCTGCCTGTGGTTTTGTTCCGGCAAATCCGGCCATCGTTAAAGTATAACAGGTGAAGTTTTTTTCAAATTTTTCTGTGGTTTCATTCCATACATCTCCTGAAGAGGCAAATCCCGGAATAAATAGTAGAGACTGATTTCCTTTTCCGGTTTTCTTTACTTCAAAAGGATATGCTGTTTCCTGTCCAAAAATATTACATACTGCTAAAAAGAATAACATGATGATCAAAAGGAATGTGAATTTTTTCATGATTTCTAAAGTTTTAAAGTTTATTTGTCTTTTAGAGACGAACCTTTAAAAAATGTTACACTAAAATTTATTTTTTTTGAAAAAAAATATTTCTCCTTCTCTGAAACCCTCATCATCAGGGCGAAATCATATGAAATTTATTTGAGCAATTAATTGTTAAATAGTAAAAATACCCGAAAAATTAATCTAATATTCTTCCGTAAAATCTGCTGATATCAAAATAAAACCCTGGAATTTTATATTTCCCTTTTTCAAATTCCTGATAATCACATTTTCCAGTGTGGCTTTGTGATTGGGTTTCCATTTGAAACCTGTTTAAAAGTACATATTCATCCGTAACGGAAATAATATGAAAGCCTGTTTCACATTGTAAACCATCACCGGAAGTAAGAATAGCATTTAATAATCCATGAAAATTCCCGGCAATTTTTTCTGCAGTGGCATCATCTTTATTTAAATGATACAAATAAGCCAGATAATTCATAGCCCTCAAATCCAGTGGATTTTCATCCAGAGCATCGAGAAATAACTGGATTCCTTTAGACAGGTCTTTTTGTGAAATACCTTCTCCGCGATAATATTTGGCTACCTCTTCAGCTTTCTTCCCTATTTTATAGGGTTTGTATTCTTTTTGAAAGGTAAAACCGAAGTAAAGATGACGGTATTGATTGCTTGTAAGAAGCGTATCGTTCTGTTTTAATCTTTTTAAAATCTTCGGATAATAGAATTCTGAATTTTTATCTTCAATATTTTTTTGAATCGCAGCATAATCCGGTGCTTTAAATTCCATTTTCTGAGCATGAAGGAAAGTAAGCAGAATTAAAAAGAATAAAGAGAAAAATGCTTTAATATTCATGGTTTGTATAAGGTTGTTACAATTTTTTGACAGGTTAAAAATACGGAATATGTATCAATCGAATAATATTGACTGACTATTTGTAAAAAAAATAATAAAATATTATCAAAGTGTTATTTTGTGTCAATAAATTTACTAACTTTATTCGGAATTTGAGAGATTACCCCTGGTAATTGAAGGGGTAAATGGAATTTTTAACTAAAAAACTAGAAATATTAATGAGCAGTAGTATCCAAGATGAATTTAAAGTCTTCAAAGACGAATTAAGAAAGTTGAATATCGAAGTACAGAAAGTTGTAAAAGTAGGAAACGGTAGTATGGATTTCCACGAGGTTTTCTACAAATCACCGAGGTATGAAGAGGTAAAAAGTATATACGTCCAGCGTCATAATCTGGATAGTATGATTGAAAAATTTAAACAGGCCTATCATTAAAAAATAGAACGCGCGCCGCAGATACTCTGCGGCGCGCGGTTTTTATAAAGTTATAAGAAATTAATCTTTATCCAGTGTAGAGGTCTTTCTTGTATCTTTCATCCCGATATAAACGACCAGGGAGAAAAGGATACAGCCGGTAATGTACCAATAAAAGTATTCTTCGGAACCAATCTTTTTAAACCAAAGAGCAATATATTCTGCCGTTCCTCCAAATACTGCAACCGTAATAGCATATGGCAAACCTACACCAAGCGCCCTGATTTCGGAAGGGAAAAGCTCTGCTTTTACTACGGCATTGATGGAAGTATATCCGCT
This sequence comes from Chryseobacterium sp. IT-36CA2, assembly GCF_949767875.1. NCBI lineage: Bacteria > Pseudomonadati > Bacteroidota > Flavobacteriia > Flavobacteriales > Weeksellaceae > Chryseobacterium > Chryseobacterium sp. IT-36CA2. Next base: position 293,466 of record NZ_CATKPG010000011.1, read on the forward strand.
TACAATAATTAAAGCTGCCATAATCAGAAAAAATGCACCCCAGATCGAAGTAGTTGTACTCAATGCTGTAAGAAGTGGAACAGTACATAAAGTTCCCAAAATACCAAAACCTAAAAGAAGCGGTCTTCTTCCGATCTTGTCAGACAATCCTCCAAATACAGGTTGAAGACAGGCAAAAATAAACAATGAAATAAATGATACCAACGTAGATTCTTCCTTTGTAAGATGTACGGTATTGACCAGGAATTTCTGCATGTAAGTGGTGTATGTATAAAAAGCCAGGGTTCCTCCTAAAGTTAATCCTACAACGGTAAGAAGAGCTCTTGGATGCTTCAGTAGTTCTTTTACGGTTCCTTTTTTCTTTTCATTCACTTCTTTTTTATTTTCAAAAGCTTCCGTTTCATGAAGATTGGCGCGAAGGTATAATGCAATGATGGAAAGCATTGCTCCAATGACAAAAGGAATTCGCCAGCCCCATTCTTCAAGCTGAGCTTCGGTGAGTAATAATTTCTGTAAAATAAGCTGAATTCCTAATGCTATAAGCTGGCCGCCAATCAGGGTGACATATTGAAAACTTGAATAAAATCCTCTTCTGTCCTGTGTGGCCATTTCGCTGAGGTAAGTTGCAGAAACTCCATATTCACCGCCAACACTCAATCCCTGAAGTAATCTTGCCAACAAAAGTAATAATGGTGCTAAAATTCCTATAGATTGGTAAGTGGGGGTAAGGGCAATCAGTAAAGATCCAAAAGACATCAGAAGAACAGAAAGAGTCATCGCTTTTTTTCTTCCGACTTTATCTGCAATACTTCCGAACATCCATCCGCCGATAGGGCGCATCAAAAAACCTACAGCAAAGATTCCTGCAGTATTCATCAATTGGGCATTCAGATCAGAATCCGGAAAAAATGAATGTGAAAAATATATGGCGAAGGCTGCATATGCGTACCAGTCATACCATTCAACAAGATTTCCGATAGATCCGCCAATAATGGCTTTGATTCTTTGGGCGGTAGTAATTGTGGATGAATTCATAATGATTGTTTTCCGGAAAAGTTTTTTAATAATGGCATCCAAGATACAAATTTCAGAAAAAAATAAACCGTTCTGAAAAAGAACGGTTTAATAATATATGAGAGTAATTTTTTTAAAATCTATAGCCTATTGAAAGTCCGCTTCTGAAGCCAGCCCAGGGACCATCCACTTTTATTCTGGCGCCATTGGCATTGGTTTCTACTGTATACTTTACAAAAGGAATATCCAGATTTTCAATTTCTTTTTTAAGCTGAGCCTGCATATCAGGGGTTAGTACATAATCTGAGGTCATGGTAAAATCACCTTTTCCGCTTCCGTAGTGTGCTCCCGCAATCCAGAAATCCAATACAAGATTCTGGCTTCTGGTCAGAAAGAATTGAACTCCGACCATTAATCCTCCACTGTTTCCATTAGTATCTCCCTGACCTCTAAGAGGAATTTGATAAGTAATTGAGTTAGGATCGTTGTAATCATAATAAAAATCAAAAGTATTAGAAGTAACACTTGAATATCTGTAGTATGGTGCAAAATAAAATCCTTTTCCATAGCCCTTCCCGATATAAAATCTTGGTTCTATCGTAAAGTTTGTAGCTTTTACTCTCAAATTCTGGAATCTTTTCTCGTCTTTATCTTTCAAAAAGGCATTGATGAAGGGGACTTTACCTTCCGGCATTGTTCCGAAACCGATGTTCAGTGAAAACCATTGGTTGATAGCCCGTTCATAAGACAGGTTAATGTTTCTGAATGCGTAGGCCGTGACATTAGTTTTGATGATATTCATCTTTTCGGCCGAACTGTTGTCAATCTCCTGAGCTCCCAATACGGAAAACAGGAAGCAGGGAATTAATATGAATGCTTTTTTCATGACTCTATATTTTGTGGTGTAAAAAGATACCAGCAAAAAACGGGCTGAATTTAACATAATAATTATAAATTAAAGAAAAATTATTGATAATCTTCTAATAAGTTGTGATTATAAATGTAATAAACATCGGAGATTGATTGTCCTAATGGTATAATTCATCTTCTGACATGAAAAAAACGATATATACCATCTTTTTCCTTTGTGGTGCTTTAGCATTTTCTCAGGAGAAAAAAAATGATACGGCTGATGTAGCAGCAACCAAGGAGATTCAGGAAGTTATTTTAAAATCCCAACGCAAAAAGCAGTTTGCAGATAAAGCAGTTTATACTTTTGATAAAGAAGCGCTGGAAAAAGCACGCTATGCAAAAGATTTACTTCGTACCCTTCCGGAATTACAGCTGGATCCTGTAGCTAATACAATTACCAGTACCAAAGGAGGAACTACATTATTTCTTATCAATGGTATTGAAGCTACCGATATGCAGATCCGAAGTGTTGCACCCAGTGAGGTCGTGAAAGTAGAGTATTATGATATTCCTCCCGCAAGATGGGCAACGAGAGCAGATACGGTAGTGAATATTCTGACAAGGTCTACAGAAACAGGATATGTTTTTGGGGCTGATGTTTCTACCGCGTTAAATACCGGATTTATAAATGGTTCTGCTTACGCGAATTATACAAAGGGGAAAAATAACTTCGGACTGGAATATTCCCTGAATCTCAGAGATTACAATGACAGAAGGGTCAACAGTATCTATGATTATCATCTGAATGGAAAACATTACCGCTCTGATGAAAACAGAACAGATCATTTCGGATATACTTTTCAGAATGTGGCCTTGCGTTATACCAGACTTGTTCCGGATGATTATGCTTTTCAGGCCAAGCTGAATATGGATATTTTCAGCAGATTTTCAAAAGGAGTGGGGCAGAGTGTCTTTACTGAAGATAATCTGATGGAAGAACATAATATGTTTAAAAATAATGGTTCTGATTATGTGATTCCTAAGCTGGACCTTTATTATTCTAAAAAAATCGGTGAAAAAGATGAGGTGAGTATTAATGTGGTAGGTTCTCATTATACAACAAATACAACGGAAAAAGCTAAAGAATGGATCGTAGGCTCAGGATTGTCAGTATACGATAATGATATGGTTCTGAAAGCGAAACAAACAAGTCTGGTAGGAGAGTTTGCCCATGTTCATGATTTTAAAGCAGGAAAACTTTCATCCGGATATCGCATTTCAAGATCTTCCATTTCTAATGATCTAAACAATCTTTCCGGATATTCTCAATACAGCGTCAATTATCTGGAGCAGTATTTTTATACAGAATTTTCCGGAAAAGTTGATAAGTTCAGTTATCGTATTGGAGTGGGGCTTACCAATATCCACAACAAAAGTGCAGAGAATACTTTTGATGAATGGACTTTCACTCCAAAGGTTATTTTGGCCTATCAGCTTAAAGGAAACCAGAATCTTCGCTTTACGACAAGTTACAGTCCGATAAGTCCGTGGAGTAATGCTTTAAGTAGTAATGTGGTGCAGCTGGCACCTAATATTGTTCAGCGAGGAAATCCTTTTCTGGAATCTCAGCAGGTCTTTTCTAACAACCTGACTTATTCTTTTAATAATAAATACTTTGATTTTAATGCAGGTTTGTTTTACAGATATACCAACAGGGTGATCAATCAGTATTATGTGCAGGATGATATCTTGGGAGGTTATGCACTGACTTATGAAAATGGAAAAAACGGGCAAAGGTATGGAGTGCAGCTCACAGGATCTTACAAACCTTTCGGAAATAGCCTGCTTGTTGTAAAAGCAGTCATCACTCCGACTTCTGAAACGGTAAGGACAAGTAAAGGTGCTCTGATTAAAAATGATTATTTAGGAAATTACTTTTCACTTTCTTCGGAATATAAATCGTTCTCAGTACAGTATCAGTTCAATATTCCTGTTTACAGCCTAAGTGGAGCATTTCTTAATACGAATGAAAACCAGAATAATATTTTTATGAGCTATAAACACAAAAACTGGACATTCTCCACCGGAATGTACTGGATCGGAATGCCTTCGGAGTACAAAACGAAAAGTCTGGATGAAAGTCTAGTAGATTATAAAGTGCATACACAGATTATGAACAATAAATCCATGTTTGTATTGGGGCTGAGTTATGATTTCTCCAAAGGAAAAAAAACAGAGATTCAGCGAAAGCTTAATAACGAAACAGCTCCCGCAGCAACTTTTTAGATACAAATTTGAATGTTAATAGAAATCCCCGCTCATTTGTAGGAGCGGGGATTTTGTTTTATTATTTCTTGATGAATTTTGTATTCTTTTTATCTGTAGTATTTTTTCCACTGACCTCAATAAAATAAGAGGCTGGCGGAAGGTCTGAGATCTGAATGTTTCCGGATTTTACATCTGAAGTTTTAATCAATTTTCCATCCAGGCTGTAGATATTTGCTTTGGAATAATTATCTGTATTTCCTTTGAAACCAATAAAATCCTGTGCGGGATTAGGATAAACCTCTAAATTTTCTTTTTTTGCAGCATTGCTTATAGAAAGGAATGTCTCGCTTAAAGCTTGTGCACTTGAAGTAGATTGGTTGATTCCCAATAAAGGAACACTGATGTTTCCGCTGGTGGAGCTAAGCAGCGCATATCTGTGAGAAGCATCGTAATAAGCATAAGCGGTATTGGTAACCGTTCCAATCGGGTTAGAATAAATGACATCAAAAGAGGAGTATAAATTAAAATTCTGTGTATACTTTACTCTAAGAACATTACTGTAAGTTTGGTTGCCTACAATTAGGGTTCCGTATGCATCAGCCTGAGTGGCCAATGTCCCACTAAACAGTCCGTTGGCAACAGATGATGTGAAAGTTCCCTTAGCATTATCATTTTGAGCCGGCCCGTAAGCTGTTGGATAATTGTTATAAGTACCATTATCAACATTAAAATTTAAAGTGGCCTGTGGATTTACAATTCCTGTAATTTCCAGTTTAGTGACAGTTGCTTTATAGTAAATAGTATTTGTGCCGTCTACCATCTTGATGGTTGATCCAGGAAATGTTGTGATTTCAGTTGAAGTTGGAACAGAATAAGTAGTTTGCGAAGAAGCGCCCATTGTAAGACTTCCGTTTGAAAAAGTAACATTAGCACCAGTTGCAGAGTTATCTACAGTTCCGTTTAACTGATTGTAATTAACAATGTCTCCAGAGACAGGATCGTTGGCTGCTTTTGTTAATGTGATCTGCGCAGAAAGCATAGCAGATGTTCCTAAAAGGAAAAAGAGGATAGATTTTTTCATAATAAACTTTTTTGCTAAAGTTAATTAAAAACACAATCCGAATTTTAATTTAATTTGTTTTCAGCCAGATATTTAATGAAATCGCCGGCTGATAAAATCAGCCGGCGATTCTGTACGTTAAAAAACTAAATTTTAGTTGCTCATAATCATTTTACGGTAAGCGTAGATGTCTTCAATAGTTACTACACTCATCCCTTTTTTGATAGCAAAGTCTACGATTTCTGGAAGTCTTGCCATAGAACCATCCTCATTAGTCAGTTCACAAAGTACGGCATCGTCTCCCAGATTGGCCATTTTTACAAGATCTACACTGCCTTCAGTATGACCACGTCTTTCAAAGACACCATCCTTTCTTGCGATCAGAGGAAATACATGTCCGGGACTTGCAATATGTTCGGCCTGAGCATTTGATGCCACAGCGGTTCTGATAGTCGTCACACGATCTTTTGCAGAAACCCCTGATTCTACACCTTCTCTGGCTTCAATAGAAATGGTAAATGCGGTTTGATTTTTTGAATTGTTGTCTTCCACCATCGGACGAAGGTTGAGGTGACGGCTTTTTTCCTCAGAAATACATAAACACACAATACCGCTGCATTCGCGGATAAGAAGTGCCATGTCCTGTTCTGTAATAGTGGAAGCGGGAAAGATGATATCACCTTCGTTTTCGCGGTTTTCATCATCTACTAATAGAATACCTTTTCCCTGTTGTAATGTCTGAAGTGCTTTTTCTACACGTTCTTTGGAGTTAGCTCCGAATTGTTCTAATAATTTTTCCATGTTATTTTACTTTTAAAAGTTAAAATAGTCTTCGGTACATGGAAATGAAATACAACGCAACAAGAGTCCATAAGGAATCTTATTGGTCATCTCATTTTCTTCTCCCATCCAGACTTTAACTGTCGGTTCCGGAATTTCACCAGATCAGTCCCTTCAAAAGAAAGGAGTCGCGGACTGTAACCGCCGGTAGGGAATTGCACCCTGCCCCGAAGAAAACTTATACTAAGTTTTGCTGTATGTTGTAATTTAAATTTTTATTTCATTGAATAGTATTTAACGCACAGACCGCTAATTTCGGGAAGTTTTTTGAATTGGAGAAGAAATTTATGACTAATCACTTACATTATTTTTCTTTACAGGCACATTCATGGTTTTCATTTAAATAAGCAATTGTTGCTTTGCACATTTTTTCTAAGGTACCAATATTGATATCAGCAAGTTTTTTAATGTAAATGCAGGATTTTCCCATTTTAAATTTTCCAAAATCATCCAATAAGTGTTTACTTTCCTCGGTAGGCGAATAAATATAGAGAGAAAATTCTGCTTTACGGGGTGAAAATCCAATAAGGGGCATATCGCCTTCGTGTCCGCTCGCATATTTATAATGATAACTGCCAAATCCTATAATGGTTGGTCCCCACATTTTAGGCTCAAACCCTGTCCATTTGCTCATCAATTGGATTAGTTGGAAGCTGTCTTCTTTCTTTTCATCTTTTTCTACAAATGAGTTAATAAAATCGGTTACGTTTACATCTGTTTCGGTAGTTTTATTTGCTTTAGCCATAGTAATTGTAGTCTTTAGTTGCTGCTTTTCTCACAATATAAATTTAACTCAGTCTTTTCAGAACATGATCTAAAATGATATTGAATTCATCCGGCTTTTCCAGCATAGGATAATGCCCGACTCCCTCAATAGTAACATAATCATAGTTTTTCAAATATTTACGATTGGCTTCCAGATCAGTAGGAGAAGCATCAGAATTGATGGCTATAACGGGTATTTGAACTTGCTTTGCAATAGTATTAAAATCAGTTTTATATAAAGGTCTGAGAAGGTTCATGGCCATTTCAGGTTCATTCTGAAGAAATTCGTGTTGTAGCCTTTCTTTTACAGCAGGAGGTGTTTTTTCAGAAAACAGATATTGTGGTAAAATGTTTTCTACAGTGTTTTTAAAATCAGCTTTGTACAGTGATAAAACTTCTTCAGTCTGTTCTTCAGTATAATATTCATCTAAGTTTTTCAAGGTATCAATAAGGATTAAAGCCTTTACCTGTGGAATTTTTAAAGAAGCTTCCAAAACATAGGCTCCGGACATTGAATGTCCCACAAGAATTATTTCCTGAGAATTAACAGCATCAGCAACTGCTTTAATATCATCTGCATATCGCTCGCTCGTCCATTCCTGTCTGGAAGAATCAGATTTTCCGTGTCCGGCAAGATCCATTAGTACAATGTGATACTGGCTGTTTAAATATTTTTGCTGAACTTCCCACCATTCAGTATTTCCGAGCCATCCGTGAATAAAAATAAGGGTAAGATTCCCGTTTCCGGATTCTCTATAATGAATTTTCTGACCGTCTGATGAGAGTGCGTAGTTTTCCATTTCAAATTTTGGTATTAGTGTATAATAACAAATTTACAAATCACTATGATCATATAAGAATTAAGATTGTGGATTAACACGAATTCAAAGTAAAAATGTGGATAAATTATCCACAAAACTTATCCACAAGATTTTCTATTGTGGAAAATTCACAAATAAGAATAGTTGCTGTAATTTAATGAAATATAGATGATTATAGTATTTTGTTTTATTATCTAAAAACTTATCCATAGTTTATCCACAGTGGGAAATTAGGAAATGAAAAGTTATCCACAAATAATTAAATATGTGGATAACTGAGATGTTTTGAATTAGATTATTTAAAATCAGTGCTTTAGTTTATTGTTGGCCGGTATTCTGAAATTTTCTTTCAGACTTATCCACAAAATTTATAATTCTAATGGATTAATGATTGTAAATGACTTTTTGTTGACCTGGTAGAATATTCCATTTTCGGTAGACTGCAGATTTTTAAATTCTGAATCTATTGGGCAGAGTTCATCTGATTGAAGATTCCAAATAAAAAAACTTGTTTTGTCTTTATAGGTTGAATGAAATATAATATTGCCTGCCTTTGCAGATACAGACTGAGCACCTATGCATAAAGGTGGAGTTTTATAGCTGACAAGATTAAAATTGTTTACATCCAACTCCTGTAATAGAAAATTTCCGTAACCATTAAAAACTATTTTTCCATTTCCTAAATTGGCAACACAATAGCAATCGATAAGCTGTCCTTGTATATTACTCGAATTAAAACCAAAAACTTGTTCTCCTTTATGATTGAATACAGCCAATGCATCACAGTCAGGTTTATCACCTCTTAAAACACCTTCATCAAAATATGATACTATTATCTTTTTGCCATTTATCTTAATGTCATTAATTGAAGTTCCAATATTAAATTGTACATAAGGCTTTCCTGTATAGTCAATGATTAAAGCATTTTCTATTGAGGTTGGACGATGAAGTACAATTAAAATTTTTTCATCATTAATTATTTTAGCCATTAAAATATCCACTCCTAATTCCAATGGTGTTGCTGTTTCAGAGATTATAATTCTGTTTCTGGAGGTTATGGCAATAAAATTTCCGACCTCATCAGCTGAAAGGTATTTGATGTTCTCCTGAAATAAATCAAGTTCTATGGTTTTAGTGGTCATAATAATGGAGTCAAACTATAAATTACTATCTTTTTAAGTAATAGAAAAGATAGGACTTTTATTGCTGATCTTTATAAATGTTCCAGAAATTAAAATCCGTCATAGGAGCATCGGTGATTCCGATATTTCTTCCCATTGTTACGATTTGTCCTCTGTGATAGGTTCCGTGAATAATAGCATGCTGGATATATTCATACTTAGAAAAGTCACACTGGAACCATTGGGATTCTATTTTTACATTTTTTGCAAGATCTTCTTCAGACAAGCTTTCTACATAATCTACCAGCATTTGTGAATTGTTTCTTATTGCATTGAAAACATCTTCTTTACTGGTGGTTTCTGTAGTTTTAGTAAAATCAAAATCATTCTTTTCAGAAATGTGGCTCCACCAGTATTCCTGAGTTTGCCAGATGTGATGTAATGTTTTTAAAATAGTTGGAAAACTTGAAATGGTTTCCTGATTCAACTGTTCGTCAGACTTTGTGGATAACCAGTCAATATATTTGTTGACTACCCAGTTGTTGTACTGTACGGTTTTGTTGACTAATGCTTTTAAGCTCATAATATTAGTATTTAGTTGGTGTCATAAGAAAATTATAATCCGAAATGCCGGTCTTTACCTGTATTTTCAGGATTGATGAGTGCTTTGTTACTGTATGTTGCCGCTTCGAAATCATTGATGTTCACAGAAAGAAAGGAAATGTCCGGCAGTAATTCTGAAAGTTGGGTACTGATCTGTCTGGAAAGCTCAGCTTTCTGTTCGGTAGTGCGTCCTTCCATAATATATCCAAACACATGCAAAAAATTTTTCTTGTCTGCACCTAATTTGTAATATTGATAGGGCTGAAGCCTTACTTTGATATCATTGGGGGCAAACAGACCTGTTGCATTAGCCACGTCATAAACGGCTTCCATTAATTCATCAGGCAGTCTCTGCTGAAGAATATCCTGCGAACAATCTATAATAAAATGAGGCATAGATTATATTTTGTGTTTTGATTTTGTGTAAGTTAAAAATAATAAAAAATATTAATGTATATTAAAAATAAAAACCGTTCTGAAAACAAAACGGTTTTAAAATATGTATTTTTTACTTTGTGAACTTCTATTTATGGATTTGATTTTTTAATGCTGTATTGCGGTTGTACAATATTAGTCATGTCGAGAATAATATCATAAACTCCATCTTCATTGATAGGAAAGTCGTAGGCATCAAAAGCAATACTTTTATTATCATTATTCAGTCCAAGACTGTATCCCCAGTCATTATTAAACCTGAATTTCAGATTGCCTTTTTTCAATGTATAGTTTTTCAGAAAATAAATATTTGGATTTTTAGGATCTGTCTGCAGCGGAATATCTTTTCCATCCCAGCCGTTCGGAGTGGCATTTCCAATGATTCCCCAGGTAATAGTATTGGTATTTCTTTTGGCTGTTTTTACAGTTCCGTCCCAGAAATGAATCACAACAGTATCTATTTTTCCATTTTTATCTGGTTGGAAAGTGCAGGAGAATTTTTCATCCAATTGAAATGATGTTTTGCTTTTCGGTAATAAAGCATTTCTTGGATAGCCGCCTTCTTTGAAAATAAGCTTTCCATCAATACTTTTTATATAAAAATTTGATTTTTCTGAAGAATAAACACCTTCCAGCTTGTTTAGATCTTCTGTACTCACTTTTGCAATAGCTGGAATGCTATAAGGTTTATTGTACAGTATTTTTTCTACCTGAGGAATAATAAAATCGGAATGCGAAAGTTCAGAATTTGAAATTACAATCACACAAATATCATCATCCAGAACTCTGTAATATCTGCTTCTGTAACCAGGTCCGCCTCCATCGTGACCCACTCTTTTTTTGTCAGAATCATTTGAAATCTGGAAACCTAAACCATAATGATCCTTAAGATAAGGAGTAAAAGCTTTGTCTATCGTTTCTTTTTTCAGAATAGTGTAATTCTTTAAAGCTTCATTAAATTTAAAAAGATCCTCCACCGTAGAATACATAGCCCCGGCTCCGAAAGGATGGTCGGTCCTGAAACGTAATGCTTCGTTGGATCTTTTATCAGATACAAATTCATATCCAAATGCTTTGTTTTTATCGGTCACATCATTAAAATGAAATCCGCTGTGATCCATTTTCAGAGGCTTCAGAATATTATTTTTAATGACTTCATCATAATTCAGACCTGTAACTTTCTTTATAATATAACTTAGAATATAATATCCGGAATTGGAGTAATCCCAATCTTTGCCAGGGGAAAAATTCAAAGGTTTTGCTGAGATATATTTTAGAAATGTTGCTTCATCTACAGTATACTCAGAATTTGTATCATTGGGAATTCCTGAAGTGTGGGAAAGCAGATGGGCAATGGTAATGCTGTCACCCTTCGGAAAGTCAGGATAGTATTTGGATAATTTGTCATTCAGGGATAGTTTACCCTGTTCTTCCAGCTGAAAAATAACGGTTGCAGTAAACATTTTTGTCGTAGAGAAAACACGATAAAGGCTGTTATTGGTATTTTTCTCTTTTTTAGGAGCATTTCTATAGCCGTAACTTTTTTCAAAAATAATGTTTCCTTTTTCAGCAATCAAAACAGAACCGCTAAACAAACCGGCTTTTTCATACGTAGAGAATAACTGTTCCAGTTTTTTAGATTTCTGTGAAAAAAGAGGATGTACCGAAAGCAATACCACGATACAGATTAAAATAGATCTCATGTAATTTTTTTTAAATAAGACACTTTTGGGTGTGATAATATTACATGGATTTAAAAAAAATAATTGATGGAGAGTAGAAAGTGTTTTTTATGTAATTTGAATTAAAGTCTTAATACCATTGATCATAATCATAGACGCTTTCCCTGTTTCAATAAAATATTTAACGATTTTTCCATTTTCCAGAATAATATTTCCGAAAGTAAGCTTCTCGTTTCCATACTCTTTAAAGTTTCCATACGATCTGTTTTTTGCATATATAATGGTTCCGGATTCTAAAACTCCGTTTTCTGATGTGATTAGTTTCTGAGTTGTCAGAATACTATAATTGTCAGAGTCGATAATAGTAGAACAGATCAAAAGTTCTTCTTTATTTAATTGGACTGAGATGCCAGGATACACATCAAAAAAAGAGAGATTGTCTTCATAAAACTTTGTAAATTGAAATACGTTGTAAGGCTTGATGGTACTTCTTTTTATCTTTGAGATACAAATTCGGTGCTTTAACTGATCAGTTTTTTTCATTTTAAGACCCTATTTTTTTTATTTCATCTACTATTTCACTGGCTTTGGTTTCGGTGATCCAGTTTACAATTCTTGTTTCATTGCCGTTTTGTATAAGAACAACAGAATAGGTTGAGCCACTCAGAGAAAAATGATAGCGGGTTCCAAACTTATATTTTTCTATCTGAAAATCTTTTATCTGAACCTGATCAATTTCTTTTTTCAGATAAACTTTAGGTTTTGTAAACAGTTTGTTTTTATATCGAACTGTTATTTGTTCATGTTCAATATTGAGAATTGTTTTTCCAAAAGTATTCCATAGCCAGAAATATAAGAATAATATAAAAAAAGCTGCAAAAGGAGTGGCAAACAAAAGATAGCTTAAAATAGTATAAAACCCTTCTGCCTGAAGACTAATAAGAGGAATAATGATCAGAATAATAAAAGAGAGCACCAATAAACCTAAACCCATTATAATAGCTACTGCCCAATTGGTTTTGTTCTTTATTTTAATAGTGACTGGCATGCATAAAAGTATTAATTATATAGTTTTCCTTTCAAACAACAAGGTCTTCTCAAGCCCAAAATTGTTCATCCTAACCGTTGGCGAATCCAGTTCCCAGGTTGGAAGATTCTCTGAAAGCTGATCTTTTAATTTTACGATTCCAGGGGTTACTTTATAATCAAATTCATAACTTTTTTCATGGATAATAATTTCCAGCCCGGATTGCCATTTATCAAACTTAGAAGGAATAGTAAATGAATACACTGAAATGACTTCATCCCATTTTATAAATTCCTTTCTATTATTTTGTTTGAAGTAAAATCCAGTATTTGTATATTGAAAAATTCCATCGAAATCATGCAAGCTGTCCATTTCTTTTTCAAATGACTCATAGTCTTTTTCGTCGGGAAAATAGAGCTTAGCTATTGAAAATACGAGAACTACAAAACACAGAAAAATAATGGCAAATGTAATTTTTTTGTCATCAAAAATAGGATAATTATAAAGGGTCAGAACTAAAACCAGACTGGTGGCTGCAATTATCTTTTTCATGGAGAATATTACTTACTTTTTGCTTCTTAGCTGAAATACATTTCCTTCAGGATCGGTTCCGTCACAAAGCCAGAAAGGGTAGTCTTGAAAAGTTTTGATGTCCCTCATATGGACTTTTTTTGACACTAGATCATTTTTTGCAGCTTCTATATCCATGTCGATATCAAAAACAATTTTGGTATTGTTATCAAAAGTATGATCTGCCTCTATTTCTTCAAGATACTGATCTCCGATTTTGTGTAAACCAATATGAATTCTTCCAGCATCAAGTAAAGCCCATACAGGATCTTCTTCAATTACTTTCAGATTAAAGTTTTCCACATAGAAAATTTTGAGTAACTGTACATCTTTTACATACAAAATAATGGTACTGAGCTGGACATTCATATCTTCTAGATTTTTAGTTTAAGCTTCATAAATAAGCTGTACGACACCGGATTTGAAGACATTGGTTTTGATAAGTTTTAGATGTAATCTTTCTTTTAAATCTTCAAAAAGAGGCTTCCCTTTTCCCAGAGCAATCGGATGTACGGATATTCTATAGGTGTCAATAAGATTGTGCTGAATAAACGTTTTAATAAGACTTGCACCTCCATACAGCCAAATGTCCTTTCCTCCCTGATTTTTTATTTCTGAAACTTTATCCACAATGTCAGAACTGATAAAAACAGCATTCTCATTTTCCCTGTTTTGGCTGGAAAAAACAAATTTGTTTTTTGAATGAACCGATTCCCAAAGTCTTTGTTCTTCCGGACTTGCATTTTCTTCGGGCTGATAATTTCCCCAGGAATCATAGCTTACTCTTCCGTAAAAAATAGTGTCTATCCCTGAAAGAAAGCCATCAAAATCCATATCATCATCCATGATACACCAATCGGTTTCTCCGTTGGGTCCTTCAATAAATCCGTCTAAAGTAGTGGCCAAATCTAATATTACTTTTTTCATGTTTAATAATTGATGATTTAGGTTTTTATCTTGTAAAATGAGAGGAAAGATAGATAATTTCAAAAGAAATATATTGCTTTGCGATCATTTATTAAGCAAGATTTATAATAATCAGCTTTTGGATTTTCTGTATGAAATGATTAAAGTTATCAATAGCATGATCATCATAAAAGTAGCAATGTAAATAATTATTTTGTACTGGTTATTTTGTTGATTGAGTCATGAAATTTCTTTTTTTTGCTCGTTGATTTTTCTATAGGATTGATTAAAATCAATGAATATTATTATTCAACTCTTTTATATTTTGAATAACGTGTTGCTTCCCAAATTCGCCTAATTTAGAAATATAATTGCCATTTTTATCAATAGTTGTAGAGCTGAAACATGGGTAGTGCATTTTGAAAAAAAGTTTTTCAATCACAGCATTTTCATCTTTTTGCCACTTGCTTGTTCTGGGATAATAGTATTTTAAATCTTCATTATTTTTATAAATCCAAAAGACATTATTGATAGACAGTCTATTAACTTCTTCTTTAAAATCTCTGTCAAAAATATTCCATCCTGATCTAGCATTTTGTTTATTGCATTTATCTTTTCCGGGATAGTATATAATGATAATGAATTCGTTTTTTAAAGGGGCAATTTTACTTAACATCTTTTTTAAAGAATCATATTCTTCAGAGTTTAGCTTTCCTTTTGTTGTTGGTTGATACAAAATATTAGCAATTTGATCTTCTGTTTCAAATTGGTTATAGCTGTACCCCCTTAGGTCGGCAATACTGTCAAATTTTTCTTTTGATATCTTTTGAAAATCATAGTTATAAAAACTTTCAACCTTAGATTGTGCGTTTAACGATTGAAACGAAACTAAAAGAAACGTAAATAAATATCTAAATGTGTTTTTCATATTATTTGCAGTATCCAAATCTACATATTATGCAGTAGAATTCATATATAGTTATGCTGATGTCTATCTATTGTTTTGCTTTATAAAGTGTAAAGTTTGAATAACATCCAAAAGTTCTGTTTAGCTTTTTTGATATCATTGGGTTCCGATTTTAAAACAAAGGTTCTCCATTCATATCCGTGGTAAGAATTTCACTCATATAATCAAAAAAAGGACGCATCGCAAGCAAGGTTAGAATCGCTTCTTTTTGAAAACCGTCAGATAAAACTTCCTGATCAGTGAACTTTCGCATTACGAGAAACTGTTTTCTTCTGATTAAATCTATTGCCGGATGATTTTTATCAAACCCCCGAGGTGCTGTTTTTACAGAATCTCCTTGAAGTTCTCCAAAATACTTTATAAAAGTTTTGTCCGAGATAATTTTTTCAATTTCTGTAGTGCTGATTTCAAATTCTTTACGAATGCGAAGTAAATCTTTGGCCTCAGGACCCCAAAATCCACCTCCTACAAAACTGTTGCCCGGTTCCAGCTGAATATAATATCCACCTCTCAGCATAGGTTTTGAACGGGAATATCCAACTCCGAAATTGGTTTTATATGGTGTCTTGTCTTTGGAAAAACGAACATCATTGTAAATCCTGAAAATATGAATTCCTTTGAGCTGATCATGTTCCTGAAGTTCATTATAGATCTGTGTAAAAAGAACTTTGTTTTCTTTTATAATGGCTTCGTATTCAGGCTTGTGTTTCGCAAACCATTCACGGTTGTTATTTTCTTTTAAATGGGTAAGAAATTCAAATGCTTTTTTCATATGTTTTATTAAATGAGGTTATGCTTTTGTCCATTGCAGCTCAATGTATTTCGTACATTGGTTTTTCATATCATCATATCCATCGAGTAAAATTGCTGAACCTCCTTTTTTCACAACTTCTTTTACCTTTTTATAAGTTTCTTTTGCTCCAATGGAATCCGGAAATTTAGACCTGATTGATTGTAAATCTTATTCTTTTAATTAATCTGTTAGAATTGATATCAATGGAGTTTCTTCCATGTAACATGAGATCATTCCTAAATAAAATTAAATCTCCTTTTTCTAATTTGATGCTGAAAGAAAGGCTTTTGAATAGTTTATCAAGATGGATAAGTTCTTCAATTTCAGTTTTAGCAAGCTGTGAAAAAGACTCCATGGTAATTCTGTCGTAACAGATTTTATAATTTCCATTTTCTATTTCTAAAATACTTCTTTCCTGGTTCCTGAATTTCCATTTTTTATTCAAAAGTTTCTGTTTTTCATCTTCTGACAAATGTTTTAACAGGCTATTCAGGAACATGAAATGATTAGTACCTTCATCTTCGTCCGCAGGTTCTACACATAGCAACCCAATGGTATTGGGAATGATATCAAAATCAGCACAGTCTGTATGTAGCGGGAAAATTAAATTTGAATTGGCAATAGATGTGAAAAAATGATTCCGGCGGGCTATTTTTACATCAAAAACCGCTTTGCCATTATTATTCCGTTTTTCATTTAGTACCATTCCTAAACGACTTATAAATGATTGTAGTTCATCATCACTTGGTGGAAACCCTTTTATAATTACCAAAGAATTTCCCAGCTGTAAATCTTCTGTTATTTTCTTGTGATTGAGAACCTGTTTCCAGTTATAATTAATTAACAAGTCTTGTGTTTCCATCTATAAATATGAATAATGATCCATCTTGACCGTGTTTAGGGAAATTGTAGATTTTTTCTTCTAAATCCGTAATCATAACATATTCTACATATTCTTTATTTTCTATAACATAATGCATGCAGGATATATTTTCAATTTGATCATCCCATTTTAGTTCTATATGGGTCGGGATTTTTGTCACTTCATGGATCTTAGAGATAAGTTCTCCAATTGATGATGAATTTTCATCAATATCGATTTCAAGAATTCGAGGAAACTCTTCGTGTTCGATTGAAAGTATTGCTTTTAATTCAATTTTCATATTGAGTGTTATTTTTTGTAAAATTAGGCTAAAAAATAGATTGTGAAAGTATGGCTTTATGATTAACGATAAATTTCACTTACTTTTTTAGGGAACTATTTTTCCCGTTTTTCAAAATGGCTTTAATGGCATCAGAAATTTTAAATAACTTTCCGCTGTGACTATTGTCCAGTAAAGTAATGGTGAAAATCTAATCTCTGATTCTTAGTTTAAGTCTGTTAAAAGTTTTTCTTGTGAAATAGAACTCTATTGCGAATAGCGAGTAAAAAAATAGTACTGAAAGTATAACAAGTGCAATATCTCCCTGGAAATCAGGCTCAATAATTTTTTTTATGATAGAGAGTAAAAATAATAGCAGAAGAATTGAGAACCAGATATATCCAAAAAAGCTTAATCTCAATCTGGGATTCTGAAGATTATTCTTTTTAAAAACAATAATTAAGGTCGGAAGAATTGTTAAGAAAGGTGTTTTTATTCTTGTCACTTCAATTCTGTTTTTAAACTCTCTGCCATAGAATAATTTTCCATCACTCGTCAATGAAGCGGTATTTGCTAAATCTAATATCATAGAACTTTTCTTTGAGTTTTGCCTGACTGCCTCCTCAATTTTAATCGGACTAAAATTTAAATTCATTTTAATCATAGTGTTTTTTTGTGCTTGATTACCAATTGTTTTTTTAGAAAAAATATCCACCCACTAATTTCACAAATACCTCTCTGTCTCCGATTTTATAAATTGTCAGTATACTGCCATCTGGAAGTTGTTTCATTTTTTGACTAAATTCATCTCTCGGTCCTGAAGTAGCCAGTTTTTCAAGTTGTTGTAGAACTTCTCCAGGGGTTAAAACACAAATTGCGGTCTCTTCGCTTTTCCCATCGCCACTTTTTTCTATCGTTTGAATGATTAAATCCTTTTGTTTGGAACACAATTCCTTTTTTTCATTATTATCAAGTGCACGATAAATATTCATCATATCATCCAGTAAATCTTTATTAAGGGGATTGATAGCATATTTTGATTCGGCTTCAGTAACCATTCTTTCTGCTTTACTCTTTGACAGTTTTTTTTGAGCAGGTTTCCAGAATGTTCCGGATTCACTGTTATAATTCCCAATGGTGTAATCAATTTTTATGAATTTACTTCCATAATACAATTGATTCAACTGCGCCTGAGTCAATTCAGAAGGATTTACTTTGAATACGTCTAAAAGTTTGTGAAAATTTTCCTTTGGATTTTCGGTGACATTCTTTTTAATAAGATCAGTGTTTATCTGTGCAGAGAATGCCTGAAAAATTAAAACTAAAATACCTGAAATAATATATTTTCTCATTATTTTACAATTGGAGCTTATTGGTTACTTATAAAATAAATATTGGTAAAGTTACCTGAAAATTTTAATCTGCTGTAAAACCCCTTTCTCATCTTTAAAACTAAAAATATAATTTCCAGGCTTTACTCTGGACAGATCTATCGTTTTGTTATAATAGGCAAACCCTCTGCTGATAACCTCTCCATTTGTGGAGTAAACCGTATATTCAAACTGATTGCTGTTGTTTTTATTGCTGATGATAAAACCATCTTTGGATGCATTGGTATGAACTTTTGTTTCCAATTTACGGTTCTCACTGGTTGTATTTGTAAGTGTACTGTCGCTAATATCTGCCACCTGGATGCTTTTAATAGCTGATTTGGTTGCAGACGTTGTACTTCCACCGATGATGTATAGTTTATTGTTATACACTTCCGCTGCAGCATGTCTTCTGGGAATCATATTGGATGACATCTGATATACCTTATTGGTTGTCGTATCAAAATAGGCCAGAAAAGTTTGATTATTATAACCCCCTGCAATAAAAATCTTATCACCGGATACCGCTAATGAATGTCCGGATATCCCTGCAGGCATCGTATATTGATTAGTCCAGAGATTAGTGTTGAGGTCGAAAACATTGATCAGACGGGATGATGTACCGTTAAAGCCGCCAATGACATACAATTTATCATTCACAATTTTGCCCTTGGCTTCTCTGGCTGTGGGCATATCGGGTAATGGATGCCATGTATCTGAAGCAATATCATAATATTGGAATCTGTTAGAAAATACAGTAGTTGCAGCCCCGTTGAGTCCGCTGCCGCCGAACACATATATTTTACCATTATGAATAGCAGAGCCTGCATTTCCTGTATAAGAACGGTTAACAGCTCCTTTCGTTACCTTGTGGGTGGCAAGGTCTACAATTTCAAGATGGCTGTTTCCCCAACCGTTAAAAATGTAAATCTTATTATCGTAAGTCTCTGAATTAGCAAATTTTTTGGGGCTCAGCGTAGCATTGAGAATACTCCACTTATTATCGGTAATATTATATTTTTCGATATAATTGGCGTTGCCTCCGCTTTCCTGGTATCCATTGCTCACATAGATGTTATTATCCACAATGACACTGGTTATGGCGCCTCTGCCTACAGACATATTGGCGAGAGTTTTAAACTGAAGTGTTTGTGCATGGGCTAGCAATGAGCACAAAAATGAAAAGAATAATAATTTTGTTTTCAATGGTATGAGTTTTAGTGTTTTTTTTGTGCCGGACTTTAATAGAATAATCGTGGTTTAAAGATAGGAAAAAGTTGAAGAAATTTTCTAAAGTTATTTTTAATCAGATGTACATAAAGTTATTTTTTCTTAAAACAGAACCGCTTTATTCAAGTTCTGTATTTCATCATCAAGTACAGCTATCCCTTTAGGTAAGAGATAGAGGGAGTTTTATAGGGATTTATGATAAACTGAAGGGGAAGTCAGGAGTGAATTTCTCAAAAAAAATTAGTTTAATATAATTTTTAGAAACCATATATTATACATGTTATTGTGTGTAGCAATGATGATACTAATGCAATGCTTAGTAATAGAAATGGACTTACATTTATTTTATTGGCTTTAATAAATACAAATATAGATAGAAGCAATGGTAAAGAAAAGCCTAATAATAATCTGGGACCTAAAATATCAATCCTTGTAAAGTATGCTGAAATTAATGTTAAAATTAAAAAAGAGAAACTATTGATGAGTAGAAATAAGTTGTATTTGGTTACATAACATTTACTTCTTTTCACTATTATAATCATCACTGAGATAAAGATTGAAAATGTGAATACAATAGGCAGCTGCCATATTCCAATGAATCTTTGAAAGTCTTTCATTTTACTTAAAGAGCTGCCGAATGGTTCTATTGCTGGCATTATACCAAATATAGACTGCCATAGATATATTTTGAAATCCAATTTTACTAGTCTGGCCCGATCACCGGTTATAAAACCAGTCAATTGATAATTTATAAAAAGATAAAAAGCCAGAAAAAACATGGCCCCCAGACAAGAAATGAAAGTATAAATGAATTTTTTGTTCGATCGGATATACATTAGACTGATTATTATACTTGGAAAAACAAAAAAAACCGAATTGTATTTTGTTAAAATCAGTAATATTAATGTTAGTATATTTTTTAATATATACTTTTTCTCATTTATTTTATTAACATAAAACAGATAATTCAAATGAAAGAATATAATAAGAAGCGGTAAAACTATATTTTCGCTCCATGCAAAAATGTAATTATACTGAAACGATGAAAACGTTAAAATAACCCAGAGTTCTTTCCAAAAGAATTTAAATTTATAGGTATAAACATAGCAAAATAATATAGAGAAAACATTAATTACTTTATAGGTAATCAAATAATTATTGATTATAATATTTGTTATTTTTAATAAAGCGGGATAAAATAATGGAAATAGGGAATCTTTAATTTTTGGCAGATCATTGGAAATTCTTATATAATCATGGGAATCAGGTGAAAGATAATCGCCGTTATACCATGCTATGATTAGGTTTATGAAAACTATAATGGGTAAGACGATAAAATATAAATCTTTGTGCTTATTAGACATTTTCCAGGAATTATTTAAGGGTTTACCCTAACTGGAAGATTACGCAGCAGGGTTGTAATAGGGGTATAATGGTTTTAAGAAAATTGATTCTTTCGTGGAACTCAAAATTCAGGAACTGAATCTGAGCTTCCTTAATTAAACTTTTATCAATTAAGGTAATCTGCTCGCGTGGGGGATTCAGGTATGTATGCACTATCTTGTAACCTGCGCAATACATTGTACTGACAGAATGAAATCTGAGTTATTTTCCTTATCATTTATGTTTTGTATTGGAAAGACAATATCAAAACTAGCAGACTCGCCGTTAGTTTCTTCATGTCAAATTAATTTTTAGGGAGCAAATTTGTATTTTTTTTAACAAATTAACAACTAAAGATGAATAAAATAACGAATAATACATTGATTAACATAAATAACAATTAAATTAATTAATAAAATACGTTGAAAACAAATTATTTAATAAAAAAAATAACCTCAATGTCTTAATTGGATTTATCAAAATTCACTACAGGGAATTGATTGTAACTAACTGGTTTTATGTAATATGTAAATTAAAAAATCAAATATAATTCACTATTTACTATAAAAAAATCATTACAAATAAAAAAAACCGCCATTTGGCGGTTTTAATAGGTGATGAGAAAATTTATTCTTTTCTGAAAACGAGAACTGCCTCATCATTTCCAGAGGTAGCATCCAGGTTTTTACTGCTATCATTAATTCGAAGTTTGGTAGAGGAATAGGAATCAATTTCTGTTTTTCAAAGTCTGACTCCACATAAGTAAGCGTTAACGTCTGATACATTTTAATAAAGATGAAAAATAAGGTGTTACGCTAGTGCGGCATATGTACTACATTTGAATATCATTTGTATAATGATGGAATTTCAAAATTGAAAAAGCCTGCGAAAAGCTGAGGATTTTGGGTGATTTGTTATCATAAGAAATCCGAAGCCTATTGACTTCGGATTTTATTTTTTTTGCACAAAAGTGGGCGGTTTTTTGGAGCAGGGTTATATTTTTATTTCAAATAGATCTTTTCAAGAAGTTCCACTGATTCTGCTTCAGTTAATAGGATCTTTTTATCGGTATTATTGGTTAAATTAAATGATATCAGATTGTTGTTTCTAACGGCATAGAGTAAATAAGAAGTTTGGTCTTTATGATCGTTCTGAGGCATATTTCTTACAATAATTTTCCAGATAATATAATTTTTTTCTTCGTTTCGTTTTACGTCGGAAACTTCAGCTTTCACTCCATTAGAAGAGGCCCAGTAATCATATTCCCATTTGTAAAATGCATTCAGTAATTCTTTTTCTGTTAAACCTTCTTTATAAAACTCAAATTTTTCAGGTTTTCTTACAGAAATTAATACACTTATTTTTTCGTCTTTATTGCTTAAGTGAAATTGTCCGGATTGTTTGAGGTGGTTTTTATATTCCCATTTTCCAGGGAATTCAAATAACTCTCCATTGATTTCAAAAGGAGTCTTCTTCTGTGCAAAAGAAGAGGTTGAAACCAGAAAAAGAATGAAGATGGAGAAAAGCTTAATGTTTAATTTCATTTGGGTATAAGTTTCTTGGATGATAGTTATTTTATTTATTGTTATCTATGATTTTGAGCATAAGTTCATTATTTCTCTTTTTGGCTTCTTCTATTGAATTGAAATTCTGATAAAACTTATTATAACTAGAAAAAAATAAACGGTTCTGCACAATAAACATATTTCCAATGGCAATCATATTTTTGGATGTATTTTTCTTTTTGATGGTTACTAATGTGACATATTGCATGGAATTTTTAGATAATGAATAGCTTTCTATTAGTATCGGTTTCTCAAAAACATTGTTTTCATTTATATTTTCCAGCCTTTTTTTTAATGTCTCCCACTTATCAGAATTTAAATAATTTTCGAGGTAATTTTTATTTACTTCAGTAAAATAGGAAATATCTACATCTTTATTTTCATTATGATTGGTAACATAGATCTGGAAAAAATCATCGAATTGATCTTCCCATAAAACTTGTAAATTTTTGTATAGTTTTTTATTTACATAGTAAGCAACAAAAGTATTTCCTGGAAAGTTCTTACTTTGTATATAATCTTTGGATTCTATATTATTAATTATATTATACATTCCTTCAATTTTGGGAATACATAAGTTTGCTTTTCCAAATTGGAAAATATTTTCACAACTTTTATCTCCGGAATTTATATTATAATTGTTACTGTATTTATCGGGATTAATGCTTGAATTAGACTTTGTACAGCTGATGGTAAGGACCAGAAAAAGTAGTTTTAAAAGTTTCATTGTATCATTCGACTTACACATATATTATTTGCTGATATCGTTTTCCAGTTATTTTTGTTATCCAAAATTAGATGGCTATGGAGGATTTATGTTGCCGGCTCAAAGTCGTGAAACAGTTGCCTTTATTTTGTATAAATTATCGGCCCTGGTTTATAATTTTTAATTTGTTCTGGGGTTCCAGTAATTTTAACATTAGGATCGATATAAAGAATATCCATTTTAAGATTCACATTCTTAGTAATATCTAAAGTTTGAATGTTATTTTTACGGATGTTAATTTGAATTAGGTCAGGATTATGACTCAAGTCCAGTTTCTCAAAATGATTATTGTCAATAGTTAAATATTTTAGTTTTTTAAAAGGCTTAAAATCAAAATTATTAATTTGATTATCCATCATATTTATTGATTCTATATTGGGACAATTGATTATAGAAACTGTTTTTAACTCGTTTCTGCCAATAGCAAAATCTTTCAACAATGGCATATTGCTTATTTCGAATTCAACTAATTTATTTCTTGCGCAATAGAACTCTTTTAATTTTTTTAAATCACTAAGTTTTAATTTTGTAATATCATTGATCGTTAATGAAAGATATTCAAGATTCTTGAAGTATTGTATATCATCTACATTGGTGAGATTTTGTTTCATTAAATCCAATCTTAAAATTGATTCAGCCTCTTCTTTTTCTATTTTTCCATTCTTGTTAATATCTATTTCAGGATATTTTAATAAAATAGTTTTTTCTAAGTCTGGATTTGTAAAATGTATAGATTGTGCTAATGTTGATTGGATGAAGAAAAATGAGATAATAAGTATGAACTTTTTCATTTAGTATTTGGCTTTTTTACAGATATTATTCAGTTTTGCGGAAAAATAATTACAGGAGTGTTTTATTTCTGAATCAACTGCTCCAGTCTGGCCATCATTTCATCTTTTTCTTTCAGCATTCTTTCGTATAGCGCAATTTTTTCTTCGTGCAGTTGCAAAACCTTATCTATAGGATGAAATGAAGGATTGTAATTGATACCATTAAGTATGGCTCCATTATCAAATGTGTTAGCAATAATATTGATAGCTTGTTCGTCATCCATATTCTCAATAGCTTCCACAGGAACTTTCAGAATCTCGGAAATCCTTTCTAAAATATCCTCTTCTACAGTTTCCTTCTGCTCCAAAAGCGAAATCTTCTTCTGGTTCCAGTCTTCACCAAGATCAAAAGCCAAAGCCTCCTGCTTGATGCCCAACATCTCACGAAAACGCTTGATATTTCTCCCCTGATGTATTTTTTTGTTTTGCATATTTGTGTACGTTATAGAAACAAATATAAGTAAAAGTTGGGGGATAGGAAATGGGGGAGTGGGGGTATTTTAGATAGGTGGGAATATAAAGAATCCGAAGTGGGAGACTTCGGATTTTGTTTTTTTGAACACAAAGTTTCCTGACTTTGCGGAGCAGGTATATTTGTTTATTTATGTATGCAGTGAGAGGCTCATTTCTACTCTTCATTTTCATATTTTACCTTAGGATAGTAATCTTTAAAATTAATACCAAATAAATGTGAACCGGGTACGTTCTTGATTAGGTTGTAGTTAGTGATTAGTTTTAATGATTTTTCTCTATTTATATTGATAAAAGTTATACCACTTTTTTTATACTTGGGTTTTAATTCCCAAGTTAAACCTAGAAAAGATAGACTATTGAGAAAAAGTAATTCTTGTTCATAGGTCGAGAGCTGCGCTCTAAATGTTTTTACATAAAAATATTTTTCTTCAAAGTTTAACTTTTTTTGAGAATTAATATATTTTATAGACTGATATAGATGTCTGTAATAATGACCTAATCTGTGTTGATGTCCACCGTAAAATTTAATGTAAGCATTATCATAAAAGTATTCATAAGCGATACTTTCGCTTGGATCTAATTTTCTGAATTCGATAATTTTTTTGATCTCTGTGATTCTTTCAACAATTTTTAATTCTTTGAGTTTTTTCCATTTCCCCCATTGTTTGCTACTTTCGATGGGTTTCATGGTTATATATAATAAAAGTTCTTCGATAAATTCATTTTTGAATTTTTTCTTAAATAAATTTTTTAAAATAATGCATCCCTCTCCACTCACACCATAGAAAATAATACAATATGATAAATTTATTCTTGCATATGATTTTATTCTTATATGTTCTTTATCAACACCTAAAATACTAATAGTTTCTGCGAGATAATCGGATTCATAAATTTCATCTGTAGAATAAAGATTCATAAATGGATTTAATTCATTCCTACAAGATATAAAATCACTTACCATTACTTTAAATGCTCTTCTGTTGGGGAATTCAATTTCAGTAATCTCACCATTATTATCGATTATTTTTCTTTTAATATTTATTTCACTTACATTATCTCTATGTAATTTTATAAGTTCAAATACTTTACTTTCTAATTGTTCAAGGTAGGTGGATTTCGTTTGTGAATTGAAGGTCATTAATAATATTATAAATCCAGCTAAAGAAAATATTGTCCCAACAACCCCTCCAATAAAATCTCCAACTTGGCCAGTTTCTGGTAAAAGTATAGGATTTTCACCAAATGTATATTCTAAGTATAAAGATTTAAAGAAAACGAATGATATTATTAACCCTGAAATTGTCAAAAAAATAGCAATAATCCATAAAATTGCTTTCATATATTATATATTGGTTGAATTAAGGAGAAGGGGAAAGTATTGACAGAGAACAGAACACTAATTCAAGAAAGTCTGAAATTAATCGATACTTTTTAATATTGTGAATTTACAAAAAAAAGAAAACACAACTGAAAAGCGACGGAAGTTTTTCATTCATTATTATCTTTTTTTAAATTGCTAATATAATTCTTGTTGGGATCCTCATAAAATTTTTGTTTACATATTTCTTTTTATCATTTGCGCACAAATCTTTTCATGATTATAACGTGTAAATGTTACAATTTAACTCCGCGTTTTGCCAATACCATTTTATAAGAAGTTTTTATTTGCCTTTTGTTAGTTTTTCCAGTTCTTCTTTATATATCAACTTATTCAGAGATTGGCTTAATGTAAAAATATTTACAATGTTATATACAATTAATATAAAGCTATAATTAGTTAAAAGTATAAGAATTAGTAAATTTATAGCATTAAATACTTCTACTAATTTGCATTCGATTTCAAATTGAATTTCAGTAGTAAATTTTACAACTAGAAAATAACAAACAGTAAATAACAATACTAAAATTGCCAAAGCAAATAATGCTATTGCTTGTTGATAAACTGAAAACTTAGGAAGTTTATTATCATTTCCAAATTGTTCAGTACGAATTTTTAAACTATAAAATTTTTCAATTGTAGATTTGAAGACTCCATAATTTAAAAAACCTACAACTAGAGAATATGCAGTCATTGTAAATCCACAAAATGTTACAAATGCAGGTAAGAATGTGGTAACATAAATTTTTAATAGATCAAAGTACTCTCTGTCTGTTATAAAATTTTTGAAAAAAAAGAATAAAACATTAATACAAATGATTAATAATCCAGAAACTCTATATACAGGTTTTTTGTATAATTTTCTATTCCAAATTATACTGAATAAACCCTTAAAAGAATTTTCAAATTCTTCTTTTTTATTTAAAGTCTCCATTTCCTTAGTGAATCTCGTAAAATAGAAATTAGTGGATTAATTTCTTTTTTAACTTTAATTTTAAAATCTTCAAATTCATTTTTTGTATTTATAATCACCTTGTTATCAAAAGAATTTGTTCCAGTTGCTTTTAGAGTGCCATTCTCTTTACTTAATTCAATTCCTCCTTTTATTAACTTAGAATCTAAATTTAATGATTCCTTTTTTTCAGAATCGAATTCAGCTTTGTATTTATTGGCATTTGATTCTTTTAATAAAGTATCCATAAATAATTTTTCATCATCTCCCAAATCATCATTAGTATAACTAATTTCTAATTGTAGTTTGTCTAAGGTTTTGAAATTGAATATTTTGTCAATTTCATCTACACTTTTTGCGATATCTATATTGAAGTAGCTTTCAGTTTCATAAATTTTAAGTAATGCTTCCTTAAAAAATAATTCAACTTGTTTTGGAGTGACTTTTGATTTTATTGGAAGTAACAGTCTATGAATTGCTGGTATAAAATAAAAAGGTATTTCGTATGCGTTTGGTTTTACAACAGCATTTGGGTTACCTGGTTTTATTTCTTTACGTTTAGTATCATAATGTTTGTCTTTTTCATCTTCAATTTTATACTTAATAAATTCACATTCATAAATTTCATAACTTTTATACTGAAGTTCATCAAATTCACTGCCTAGTAATGATTTATTAATTGGGTTTTTATCAATTTTTTTTAAAACTAACCCATTCTTATTTCCAATTTTAACATTGAAATCTGTAAAATTAAAAATCTGATTAATCATTTGAGAATATAAAGCTTGTTTATTTTCCTCTTTTGAGTGAATTTTAATATTAATAATGTTGAATTGCTCTTCAGTGTAATCTTTTTTAATTGGTGACATGGTATTAACTAATTTATTGAAAATATTAAAATTTTATTTTATGTATATTTTTGGAAAATTGCGTATATCAACCAAATTTACTCATTGCAAGGATACATAATTGTGCTAATGTTGTTTTGGTTTTAGAGATCTATTTTTTAATTGTTAAATATAAAATATAAATATGCTATTTCCTTACGGGAAACCGTATCCAAACAAAAAAACCGCTCTGAAAAACAGAACGGTTAGTATATTAAATTGCCTCGGTCGCTGACCTTTACATCATTCCTGGCATTCCACCACCCATTGGCATAGCTGGTTCAGCGCTCTTCACTTCAGTGATAACACACTCAGTAGTAAGAAGCATTCCAGATACAGAAGCTACATTTTCAAGGGCTACTCTTGTTGCTTTAGTGGTCAGGAGACTTTGCTTCGCAGGGTTTTCCTTAACTTCTTGGATTAATTATAAGTTTGTATTCTGATAAATCTGTAATGTTGAATTTTTGAATAAACTCATCAGCAGTAGCTAAATAGTGTATTTTATTTTCACTAAAGCTGTAATATTTATCAATGAACTTACCAAAGCCGTCAACTGTTGGCATAAAAAGATAATCCCAAGTTTGTGTTTCAAAATTAGGATATAACTGTACAATATGAGGCTCGTCAAGTTCTAGAAGTCTAAGCGAAATGATAGAATATGTATTACATAATGCTTCGGGGAATTGATTAAGTAATTCTTCAGTCATTCTTTTTTCGTTTAAAGAAACATATAAACTGAAATTTTCAAAGTTTTCAACAAGTGAGATACTTTCTTGTTGATCTTTTTTTGAATTTAAGAAATTTAAGTATAAACCGTTGAAATATGGAAAGATTTTTGAGGTTTTATCAATTATTTTTTTTCGATGATCAGTTCCTAATTTTTGAAAATACTCTTCATTTATAAGTCCTTTATTATAACTTTCAAAAATTGGTTTCGCTAAATAATTTATCAAATATCCGCCCAAAGAAAATTCTATAAAAGAAACTAAATCAATACTTCCACTTCCTCCTGATTTTTTGCTTAAAGTTAACTCACCATATCTTTTGGTAAATTCTGATATAGCATCAACTTCAGAGTTATCTAAACTATTTTTATATTTAATATGTATTTTCATATGTAATTTCATTTTAGGGTAGCCCAAGTTTCTAATTCCAAGATAGTTTGTTTTTTCAGTTTGATGAAAAAAAAATTGATTTATCTTTTTTCAATCAAATATATATCTTGTATTTTTAGAAAAATTTTATCTTTTGCTCCCATTTCATCAATCTCGATTTCAATAGTATTTTCATCATAAATAGAGATAATTGTCCAAAATAAATCATAATTGTTTTGCCATTTAACCTTAAAATAGACTCCATCACCTACTTTAATATCTGAAATTGTATATTTTCTCATAATAGATTGTATTTTGTTGTTTAATTTTTTCTTACTAAGATAAGATATTAGAATAATTATTCCTTGCGGGAAACCATATTCCATAAAAAACCGCCCTACAAAGTAGAACGGTTAGTATATTAATTTGTCTTAGCTTACGCTATTACATCATTCCTGGCATTCCACCACCCATTGGCATAGCTGGTTCAGCGCTCTTCACTTCAGTGATAACACATTCAGTAGTAAGAAGCATTCCAGATACAGAAGCTGCGTTTTCAAGGGCAACTCTTGTTACTTTAATCTTTATAAATTGCTAATCTTATTTGATCGAACCCACCTTTTCCCTTAAAACGAAATAGATAGGCATTCAATTTTTGACTCTTCCATTTTATATCGTCTCTTACTGTTTCTTCTTTAGATTTTTCTAACTCTTCATATACTTCCAGGTATGGTTGTCCAAGGTTTTCAGTTAAATATTTTTTGATTTCGTGGAATTTTTCATTAAACTGATTAGTAGATATTTCAGCTTTTTCATTTTCATTCCATTCATAGAACTTGAGTTGGGTTTGGTCATCTTTTGTAAAAAAATAATCTACTTTAAGAATGAAGTTATTTTCATTTCTTTGATAAGATTTAGGAATTTCAAATGTATGCTTTTCAAAAGTTGGATAAATATCCTCTCCAATTCCCCAAAAATATCCCAGCGTGATATCTTTTGATTTTTTACTTATTTCTTCTTTCTTAATTTCGGTGAATTTTTTAAAGGAAAGATCAATTTCATTTTGAACAGGAACATTATTGAATCTACCTAATGAACAGCTATAAGATATTAGTATAATAAGGACAAAGAGAATTGTGTTTTTCATTATTGCCTATGTTATTTTGATTTTATGTATAGTTTTTTGCACCTATAATTAAAGTTACTCATGATAACCCAATATACAAAACAACTTAATATAAATTTAAAAATAAAAAAATCGCTCCACAAAAGTAGAACGGTTAGTATATTAATTTGCCTCGGTCGCTGATCGTCCTTGCATTTCTTCACCACCATTGGCATAGTTGGTTCAGCGCTCTTCACTTCAGTGATAAGACATTCAGTTGTAAGAAGCATTCCAGATACAGAAGTTGCATTTTTAAGGAAAAGTCTTTCAAACACGAATACATGTTCTGTTTTTCGACGTACAGAAACCTAGAAACCTTATCTTCTCCTTCCAAAATTCAAAAGTATTTCCTCATCAGTTTTTTCGTTTTGAGGATATAAAGAATAGCAGAAGCTAATTGTACGTTCTTCTTTAAATCGTGCATATAATGCAGGTCTTAATAATTGAGTTTTATTATCGTTAAATGGGGATCTTTTTTCATTATTAGAATTTCGTTTTACTGTATAACAATATATTTTATCAGGATTTTCACTGTCGCTTTTAGATAGTGAAGAAATCATTAATTTCTTTATATTGTCTGGCTTGTTGGGATTTACTTGAGTAGGAATAAAACCAGAAAAATATTCATAAAACTGCTGTAAAATGTCTCGTAGATTGGGTGAGAAATTAATATTGAAGAACTCTCTTAATATTTGAGCGGAGATCATAATTTGATTTGAGTTGGCATGAACAGTTAAAGTATAAGCAGAGTCATTTGCTTTTATAAATTCAAGTTTTAAAAGTGCATATTCAGGCCTTTTTTCATTTTCAACATACAACTTAACAAGAACTATATAACTTATGCTTTTATAATTGAATGTAAAGGCTTCAATAACCCAGCCTTTGTTTTCCATATCTTCTTTAAGCAATTTCAGATTTTGTAAAATAGGTGTACTTTTCATATGCTATTCGTTTTTAGAGTTTTATTTTTATATTTTCACCAAGTTAAAATATAAAAATAAGATTTAATTACGGGAAACCATACTCCACAAAAAAACCGCCCTACAAAAGCAGAGCGGTTAGTATATTAATTTGTCTTAGCTTACGCTACTACATCATTCCTGGCATTCCACCACCCATTGGCATAGCTGGTTCAGCGCTCTTCACTTCAGTGATAACACACTCAGTAGTAAGAAGCATTCCAGATACAGAAGCTGCATTTTCAAGGGCAACTCTTGTTACTTTAGTTGGGTCAATGATTCCTGCTTCAAGCATTTGAACATACTCGTCAGTTTTCGCGTTGTATCCGAAGTCTCCTGTTCCTTCTGCTACTTTAGCAACAATTACAGAACCTTCACCCCCTGCGTTAGCAACGATTTGTCTTAATGGCTCTTCGATTGCTCTTTTCACGATTTTGATCCCTGTAGTTTCGTCAGAATTGATTCCTGTAAGGTTGTCTAAAGCAGAGATTGCTCTTACTAAAGCAACACCACCACCTGCAACGATACCTTCTTCTACAGCAGCTCTTGTAGCGTGTAGAGCATCATCTACTCTGTCTTTTTTCTCTTTCATTTCTACTTCAGAAGCAGCCCCTACATAAAGAACAGCAACACCACCAGCTAACTTAGCTAATCTTTCCTGAAGTTTTTCTCTGTCATAGTCAGAAGTTGTAGTTTCCATCTGAGCTTTGATCTGAGCTACTCTTCCTTTGATTTTCGCTTCGTCACCACCACCGTTTACAACAGTTGTGTTGTCTTTGTCGATCGTTACTTTCTCAGCAGTTCCAAGCATATCCAAAGAGATGTTTTCCATAGTGAAACCTTGCTCTTCAGAGATCACCTGTCCACCTGTAAGGATAGCGATATCTTCTAACATTGCTTTTCTTCTGTCTCCGAATCCTGGAGCTTTTACAGCAGCAATTTTAAGAGAACCTCTTAATTTGTTAACTACCAAAGTAGCTAAAGCTTCCCCTTCAACTTCTTCAGAGATAATCAATAGAGACTTACCACCTTGTGCAATTGGCTCAAGAACTGGCAATAGTTCTTTCATTGAAGAGATTTTTTTCTCTACTAAAAGGATATATGGGTTTTCTAGTTCAGCTAACATTTTCTCAGGGTTAGTCACGAAGTAAGGTGACTGGTAACCTCTGTCGAATTGCATACCTTCTACAACATCTACTGTTGTATCGATACCTTTAGCTTCTTCTACAGTGATTACTCCTTCTTTTCCAACTTTTCCAAAAGCTTCAGCGATCAAAGCACCGATTGTTTCGTCGTTGTTAGCAGATACAGAAGCTACTTGCTTTACTTTATCTGTAGAATCTCCAACAGCCTGAGACTGTGTTTTAAGGTTTTCAACAACTGCAGTTACAGCTTTGTCGATCCCTCTTTTAAGATCCATTGGGTTAGCACCAGCAGCTACGTTCTTAAGACCTTCTCTTACGATAGCCTGTGCCAATACAGTAGCGGTAGTAGTACCATCTCCTGCGATATCATTAGTTTTGGACGCAACTTCTTTTACCATTTGCGCTCCCATATTTTCTACTCTGTCTTCAAGTTCGATTTCTTTTGCAACAGACACACCATCCTTAGTTACGTGTGGAGCACCGAAAGATTTTTCGATAACTACGTTTCTCCCTTTAGGACCTAAAGTTACTTTTACTGCATTAGCCAATGCATCTACTCCTCTCTTTAGAGCGTCTCTTGATTCAATATCGAATTTTATTTCTTTTGCCATTTTTGATTAGATATTAGATGTTAGATGTCAGATATTAGACAACTAACGATAGTTTTTTAATTTGATTTTTTAATCTTAAATCTGCTGTCTTTGATCTGAGATCTTAGCCAATAATTCCTAATAAATCAGCTTCTCTTACGATTAAGTAATCTTTACCTTCCAACTTCAATTCAGCACCTGAATATTTTCCATAAAGAACTTTGTCACCTACCTGAACAGTTGTAGGCTCATCCTTTTTACCAGGGCCTACTGCTACTACAGTACCTTCTTGCGGCTTTTCCTTTGCAGTGTCCGGGATAATAATACCTGAAGCTGTTTTAGTTTCTGCAGCGATAGGCTCTACTAGAACTCTGTCTGCTAATGGTTTAAAGTTTACTGACATAATATGTTTATTTATTAATTATTTCTGCATTGTATTTCTCTAAATGTATGCCATGCGACACTGGTGGATGAAATGGCAGACTTTTATTTCCGAATGTGAAAATTTGGCAGAAAAATTATTTTTTGCGGGCTGGAAATCCCAAAAGATAGCTGGTAGCTACAGGTACTACAAACAATAGAACGGTAATGGCGGAAACTAAAATTTCCATGGTATGGCTGGCTAAAAATTGAGCGAATGCCGTAGCGGGGTAGAAGTGCTCATATAACGATAAACTTAGTTTAATTCCTAAAATAGCAATGACAGCAAAAGCGGCAGTTTCCAAAAAAGGAAAAATCTGCATAAGACGAACGAACCACTGTGCAATAAACCTCATGGCTAAAATTCCTATAAATACACCCAGCGTAATCAGTAGCAAATTGTCTGAAAAAGCCACTGCAGCAAAAACATTATCTATAGAAAAAGCAAGATCCATTACTTCTACAATAGCAACCGTTGCCCAGAATTGCCCTAGTAGTCCGATAGAATTTTTATACAGCCAGCTGGATTCTTTGTCCGGGTTTTCCTCGGCACCTTCATCATCCTCTTTATTTTTAACCTTTTTGATAAACCAGTCAAAAGAAATATAGAGAAGGTATAATCCTCCCAATGGTTTCAGCCACCAGACGGAAATCAGTACGGAAGCAAAAATAAGAGCCAGTCCGCGAAACAGGTATGCTCCAAGGATTCCATATTTTAAGGCTCTTTTTCTTTGATGCTCTGGTAAATCCATCACAATGGTTGCCAATACCGCTGCATTGTCTACAGAGAGAAGACTTTCGATAAGGATAAGATTGCCTATGATGGCTATTGATTTTGCTGGGTTTTCTAATATGTCATTGAATAGGTGTGTGAAATCAGGAAATATCATTTTTTAAAGGAATAGTATTTTGGTTAAGTTTTGAAATAATGGCAGCAGAAACTGTAATGCCTATGAAGTTGGTAACAGATCTGGCTTCATTCATAAAGCGGTCTATGCTGTATAACAGAGCAAGATCTGTGGTGGGAATTTTTCCAAATCTGCTTAAAGTAAACATAAGGGCAAGGAAACCTGATCCGGGTACTCCCGAAGCTGTTTTTGAAGCAATTGAAATGGTTATAAAAAGCCAGAAATAATCTTTTATGGTAAGTGGAATATTATAAAACTGGATAAGGAAAATACATGAAATTGAAAGGTAAATACACGCTCCTGCCAGATTAAAATTGTATCCGAGAGGGATTAAAAGACGAAGTATTTTGCGGTCATAACCTTGGGATTCCATTTTATCAAAGATCATCGGGAATGCGGTCTTTGAAGAGGAAGTTGCTACCACAAGAATAATTTCTTCTTTGATGCTGATCAAAAAGTCCCAAAGGTTAATCTTAAAGTAAGCCGTTATAACACCCAATATCCCGAAAATGAAAAATACACAGGTGAGATATACCGTGGCAACAATTTTACTTAATGGCAGCAAAGTATTAATTCCATACACTGAAATTCCATAGGCGATATTAGAAAAAATGACAATGGGAAGAAAGATGTAAACATACTTGATGAGTTTGAAAAACAGATTTCTTCCCAGGTCAATGGTTTTAAGAATGTTATTCTTTTTCTTTGAAAGACCAATCAGGATACCTGCAGTTATTGATATTAAAAGAAAAAGTACATAGTTGCTAATATGTAAAGGATTTGTTGTTCTTGTTAAAAATCTTTCCGGAAGTGCTTTGTGGGAAGAAATAATAATTCCTGTATTGGCACCCGGTTTTAAAAGAAGACCGGAACCGATGCCCAATAAAATACTGATGGATGTGATGATTAAAAAATACAGAACCATCTGACTTACAATTTTAAAAGCATTTTTGGTACTGAAAATATAGCTTACTCCATAAGTGACTGCAATGAAAATAACAGGAATAATCAAAACCTCAAGAAGCGTGAAAAAGTAACTGCTTACTGTTTCCAGATGTTTACTGACTTCCGGAAAATAATAACCGGTTAATGCTCCACAGATAATGGCTGTGAACACATACAGAGTAAGGTTTCTTAAATAGGAGTCTGTAAACGTTTTTTGCTTAGAAGGTTTCATCATTCACTTTTTATAAGGTAAGATTACAAAATTCAAAGATATAATCTTATATAATACCAAGAGCTAATGCACTCAGCAACATTACAATTGATGATCCTATAGCCCATTTTAAAGTGAATTTCAGATGGTCAGAGAATTCAACCCCTGCCAGTGAAACCAACAGATAAGTAGAAGGAACCAAAGGGCTTAATAAGTGAGAAGCCTGCCCTACAAGACTGGCACGTCCCAAAATATCAGGAGGAATATTCAACTGGCTGCCCGTTGCTGTGATGACAGGTAGTATTCCAAAATAATAGGCATCATTGGTCAAAAAAAAGGTAAGCGGTACACTGAATACTGCGGTGATGACATTCAGATAGCCGCCCCAGGTTTTAGGAACAATACTGATAATGCTGTTTCCCATAGCATTCATAATTCCGGTACCATTCAATATTCCTGTGAAAATTCCTGCTCCGAAGATCATTCCTGCTACGGATAAAGCATTTCCAGCATGTTTTGAAATGATTTTCTGCTGGTCTTTCAGCTTCGGATAATTAATCAGAGAAGCTATACAGAAGGCAATCATAAAGGCAATTCCCAAAGGAATAATGTCCAGAATCATCACACAAAGCAAAATAATGGTCAGGATTAAATTAACAATAATAAGTTTCGGACGTCTTAATGCAGGGTCATCTTCACCGGCAATATCCTGCCCGCTGTATTTGGTATATTTTCCATGTTTGCTTATCCTTTTTTTCTCTCGAACTCCCAAAATATAGGCTACAAAAAATACCCATACCAGCCCGATCAGCATGACCGGAATCATAGGAACAAATATTTCAGTATGCCCCAGTTTAAGAGAGCTCATTACTCTCGCGGTAGGACCTCCCCATGGTAGAATATTCATAATACCACCTGCGAGCATAATAATACAGGTTAAAATCAGAGGATTCATTCCCTGTTTTTTATAAAGTGGGAGTAATGCTGCCACCACAATAATGTAAGTGGAAGAGCCATCGCCGTCTAAAGAAACTAAAGTGGTGAGAAGGGCAGTTCCGATGGTTGTTTTTACAGGATTATCTCCTACAGCTTTTAGTATAACATTCACAAGAGGTTCGAAAAGCCCGGTGTCAATCATCAGACTGAAATACAGGATGGCAAAAATCAGCATAACCCCCGTAAGTGCTATTTCTTTGACACCATTTTTCATCATATCTCCGAGTTCAGGTCCGAATCCTGCCACTACAGCTATAAGGACCGGCACAAGAACTAAGGCGGTAAGCGGAGTCATCTTTTTGTTCATGATGAGAATCATGAAGATGAAAATCATTAAAAAACCAAGAAATGTAAGCATAGTTTTATGTAAATATTAATGGGGTTATTATTGTTTCTTTTTTCTCCAGTCAAAACTGTTTCTGAAACCTATAAACCCATAATTGCTTGTTTTTTGGGTTTCCAGCTGATTGATAAAGGCAAGTTCCAAAGCCGAGTTTTTCCCCAGTTTTATTCCAAGGCCTGCAGTAATACGATTGCTGTCGAAAGGTTCTAATTTATCAACATTCATTCTTATTTCATTTTTAAGAATACCGTAGAGCTTTTCTTTTTCTCCTTTTTTATTAAAAGGGATTCTGACAGAGATCAGATACCGGATTCTTACTTCAAATTCATCAGGATTGCTGATAAAACGTTCTTCTACTCTAAGACGGTTCGAAATTGACGTTCTGCCAATAAAATAATCAGCAGTTACCTGTTGGAAAGGTCTTTTTTCATATCTTATCTTTTTAGAATCGTCAGCATTATAAGATTCAAGGATCAGAAACATGGCTCCTGCAGCAGGTCTGATATTTTCTGCCACTTCATAATCTACATATGCATTCACAAGGAAAAGCCTTGTATCGTAAGCCAGGTCAAAAGATCTGTATTGGGTAAGTGCAGTTAAAGTACTTTTATCGGTTAATTTTGCCGACATGAGGTACTGAAACCACATATTATAGTTGTCTTTACTCTGGCTACGTAAAAGACCAGTTATCAAGCAAAATGATAAAATAAGCGTTAATTGTATATTAAGTTTCATGTAATATTTGATTAATATTGCGGTTTCTCAAATATATTTATTCGGGAGAGCGGGCTTGAATTTTTTCAATCAATGACAGTTTTTCTCAACGAACTGCATTTTGATACAAAAAGATATTATATTTGATGCGTTTCAAAATAAGGTATGGACTATGTTTTTAATCATTAATTTTATAATTATATTATTGATTATCAGGATTTTATTTAGCGGTAAGATTCTGGAAAGTCTTATGAAGTACCGTTGGAAGTTTTTGTTGAGGTTTCAGCATATATTTTTCCTTTTCATCTTCATTTTGATGACTTATTTCACCGAAAACTACTTCTTGGATTCCACTCAGCTGGTGATAAGCATAATTTTGAATACAGTTTTCAATATTGGAATTTATTATCTGGTGTACTATTATTTGGTTCCCCGATTCTATCTATCCAATAAGTATCCGGAGTTTATTCTCTATGCTTTAATCTGTTTTTTAGTGTCCAGTCTTTTCAGGATTCTATGGGAGCCAGCCGTTTTTCAGATAGACTTCAGTGAAAAGGGTTACCATGTTGGTTTTCTGTATAATGTGTACATTTCGCAGGGAATAATAATCCTGGTAGGTTCTTTTTTGGGAATTACCAAAGACAAATTTTTAATAGAACAGGATGTGATCAGCCTTGGAGAAGAGAAAGATCAGCTTTACCTTGATTTGTTGAAATCTAAGCTAAATCCTCACTTTTTGCTGAATACCCTTAATAACATCTATGCGAACAGTTTTACCCATTCGGAAAAAACATCGGATTCTATTTTGCAGCTGAGCAAACTTTTGAAATATATTATTTATGACAGTGGAAAAGAAAAAGTAACCGTTTCTCAGGAGTTTTCTTCCCTGAAAGCGCTTGCTGCTTTGTACCAGCTTAAATATAATAACGAGCTTGATATTGTGATGGATATTGAAGATCAGGAAGAATTTGATATTGCTGAAATTCCGTCTGCTATATTGCTTACCTTATTTGAAAATGCTCTAAAACACTCGGCAATAGGGGAGGATGCTCATGGTTTTATAAAACTGTTCTGTAAAATTGAGCGGTCTGAACTGTATTTTGAAATTATTAATTCCGTTGGAAAAGATCGAATTCATGAAGTGGAATCCAATTATCACGGGTTGGGTAATGAAGCAATTATTCATATATTGGAAAAATTTTATTTGGATCAGTATGAATTTTATTCCGGACCGAAAGAGAATGATCAATATAAAATTGCTTTAACAATTACTATTAATGGCTAATCTGACTATCGTCAATGTAGATGATGAATATCCTGCATTGCAGCTTGTAAAACAATATTGCAATCAGCTTGAAGAAGTTGAATTACTGGCTTCATTTCAGAAACCGGAAGAAGCATTGGCTTTTCTGAAGGCAAATAAAGTAGATCTGGTGGTTTTCGATATCAATATGCCTGGAATTAATGGGGTAGAGCTTTTGCAGCAACTTTCAGATCCGCCGCTGTGTATTTTCCTTACTTTGGAAACAAAATATGCAGTGAAAGCATTTGAGCTGGATGTTGTTCATTATCTTATCAAGCCTGTAGATTTTGATACTTTTAAAAAAGCAGTCAATAAAGCAAGAGATTTTGTTCAGTTTAAAAGTTCGGCCAATAATCAACAGCAGGAAGACTATATCATGTTCAAATCCAATTATGTGATGAATAAAGTTTTCCTTAAAGATATCCTATGGATACAGGGATTCGGAGAGTATATTGTCCTGATGACACCTCTGAAAAAGTATATGATTCTGGAGAGGATGTCCAATTTTGAAGAAAAATTTCAACATTTCGGGTTTATCAGAATTCACAAGTCTTATATTGTGTTATCAGAGCATATCAATTCTTATAACTCCGGACATGTTTTTTTGAAAAACGGAGATGAACTTCCGTTGGGAAGAACCTATAAAAAGAATTTAAAAGAATATTTAGGATAAAAAATAAAGCCGGAAATTTCCGGCTTTATCTTAAATTGTTATCTGAAGACAGACTATGGGCAATATTGTCCGGGTCCAATCCACAGAATACACTGTCCTTTGTAATTGTATTCACAGCAAAAACGTCCTGCTGCTCCGCCATTGATAGATTTCTGAGCATCTCTGCTTAATAATTTAGCATTTTTCATAGTTAGAAATATTTTGATTTGTACGTTCCTGAGCATTTAAAGTCAATCAGGATTTTGACATTTGGTGTAAAAGAAGTAAATCAAATATACTATTTTTCCTAATAATGTGATATATTTTATTGCTGTTTTTTTTAAATAAAATTCTGATTATCAGATTGTAAATATGGTGAAAGATATAAAAAGAGAAAGCCGGGAACTTCCGGCTTTATTCAAAATTGTTATCAGATGATAGAACTAAGGGCAGTTTTGTCCCGGTCCGATCCATAAAGTACATTTTCCATTGTCGTCGCGTTCGCAGCATACAAGTCTGGCAGCAATTCCGCCATTGATTGTTTTTTGAGCATCTCTGCTTAATAATTTGGCATTTTTCATAAGTAATATTTTGATTGATACGTTCCTGAACATTTTAAAGTCAATCAGGTTTTTGACATTTGGTGTTTATGGTGATTCAAATATAAAGTTTTTTAAGTCAGGTTGTTATGTTTTTTGTAGACGAAAATGAGATATTGGTATCTGGATTTAAATAATTTATGGAGCTGTCTCTAAATACATTTTTCTTCCTGCCATTTCTATATCCTGTTTTACAATTTTCCTTGTTGCTGCATCAATATAATAGGTTACTGTGGTTGCTCTGTTGCTGATGTCATCATTGGTTTTTACTGCCCAAACCAGTTTTCCTTTATATTCTGTCTTTTGAGTATCCAGAATATAGGCTTTCATCATTCCCTTTTTCTCAGATTTGGGGTTATAATCGAAAATAGAAATCTCGGCAGTATAATGTTCTTTCAAAGGAAGATATCTGATCAGCATAGCATAGCTGCTGCTGTCGAAATAATGATCTGCAGGAATTTCAATAACGTCTTTTTTCTGAGATTTCTTATCCAGATAATATCCGGTGACTTTATCTTTTTCAGACTTGAGAACCATATCTCTCATTGAATTGTAAGAAGAGTGGTAGACTGGATTGAAATTTGAAGTTTTTACAAGAGTAGAATCCGTCCATTGAGCATCCGGAGCCTGTTTCATTTTTACAGTAGTTTTGATAAGAAGATCTGCTTTGTTCAGCTTTTTAATCTCTGTAACAATTCTTCCTATCTCTATTTTTGTGCCTGCATTTTCAGCAAACCATACGGCTTCAGAAGTTTCATCCTGAATAAGTTTTGAATTGATCCCGGAATTTTCAGGAGTAAGTAGCTTCTGGGAAAAAAAATTAGCACT
This sequence comes from Chryseobacterium sp. IT-36CA2, assembly GCF_949767875.1. Taxonomy (NCBI): domain Bacteria; kingdom Pseudomonadati; phylum Bacteroidota; class Flavobacteriia; order Flavobacteriales; family Weeksellaceae; genus Chryseobacterium; species Chryseobacterium sp. IT-36CA2. The sequence continues at coordinate 334,042 of NZ_CATKPG010000011.1, forward strand.
ACTTAGTATTAAAAGGAAAAGAATGGTTTTCATGATCTTTTTAATAATAAGTAGTGCTGTATTTGTTAAAAGTTACAACATTTTGATTTTTAACTCTTTCCGGCGGCCTGCATTGGATTAACCTTTCCGGTGGATCCTCCTCTTACAGAACCTGCTTCCTGTTTTTGTTTAAAGAGCTGGAATTTTGAAGTTTCAGCACCCGATCCGGCACTGGTCCATAAATTATTAGTTGTATCAATATCAGCCGTTTCTCTCATCGGATCAAGCTGAATAGATTTTACTTTTTTATCAAAATAATAGGTTTTGGAAACCTTTTGTTCGTTCAGTCTCCAGATTTGTGCAGCAGACTTGTCATATAATTTGGAACCATCTTCAAAAGTAAACTCAAGGATGATAGGCATTACCAGTCCGCCCTTGTTCACAAAATCGATCTGATAGCCTGTAATATTTTTGAATTTCTCTTTATCCTTGACATCTAAAGGAAGACCAGCTTCTGTTTTGATGGTGTATTCCTTATTACTCACTTTTTCCTGACCTCTGTCATATCTGTAATAGAAATCCTGAGCATCCTTATCACTGTCTACATAGAATTTAATATTCTTGTCTTCTCTGTTTCTGATTTTTGAAAGGTCTTCAAAACTATTTACCAAAGGTTTCTCAACCTGATATTTTACTTCAGCAGTAGCTTTTGGATCCGTTTCAAGGTTTGGAACAGCTACCGTTACTTTATCAATAGCGATATCGACAGGATCTGTACCGTAAAACCATCCTCTCCAGAACCAGTCAAGGTCTTCACCGCTGGCATCTTCCATCGTACGGAATAAATCCGCAGGTTCAGGATGTTTGAATGCCCATCTTTTAGCATATGTTTTAAAAGCTTTATCGAAAAGCTCTCTTCCCATGATTGTTTCACGAAGAATATTCAATCCAGTAGCCGGTTTTGAATAGGCATTCGGACCATACTGAACTATATTTTCAGAGTTACTCATGATGGGTTCCAGCTGGTCTTTCGGTAGCTTCATGTAATCTACGATAGTCCATGCCGGTCCTCTTTTAGATGGGAATTTATTATCCCATTTTTCTTCTGTAAGATATTCTGTAAATGTATTCAAGCCTTCGTCCATCCATGCCCACTGTCTTTCATCAGAATTGATGATCATAGGGAAGAAGTTGTGACCCACTTCGTGGATGATTACTCCAAGCATTCCATTTTTTGTTCCTTCAGAATAAGTTCCGTCTTTCTCCGTTCTTCCAAAATTGAAACAGATCATAGGGTATTCCATTCCGCTTGCTGCTTCTACAGATTGCGCTACGGGATAGGGATAAGGAATCGTAAATTCCGAATAAGTTTTGATGGTATGAGCAACAGCCTTTGTGGAAAACTTTCTGTAAAGACCATAAGATTCCTTTGGATAGAAACTCATTGCCATTACTTTATTATTGTTTTCAGGAATCGTTACACGCATTCCGTCCCAGACAAACTTTCTGGAAGAAGTCCATGCAAAATCACGAACATCTTTTGCTTCGAAAACCCATGTTTTTCTTTGTTTTGAATGATTTTTCTCTGCTTTTTTAGCTTCATCCAAGGTTACAATTTCAATAGGTTCAGACGCATTTTCAGCTTTTCTGTATCTTGATAGCTGATCAGACGTTAATACCTGATCGTAATTTTTACACTCTCCGGTTCCTCCTACAATATGATCTGCAGGAACATTCATAGAAACTTTAAAATCTCCGAAAACCAAAGCAAATTCACCTCTTCCGGTAAACTGATGGTTTTGCCATCCCTGGAAATCACTGTACACACACATTCTTGGATACCATTGTGCCATCGTATACAGATCATTCCCGTCTTCAGCGAAGTTTTCATAGCCGCCTCGGCCTCCCATTTTGATTCTGTCGGAAATATTGTAGTTCCAGTCTACTTTGAAAACAAATTTCTCCCCTTTTTTCAAAACTTTAGGAAGATCAATACGCATCATCGTCTTGTTGACTGTATACTTCAAAGGATTACCTGTGGCATCCGTTACTTTTTCAAGACTTACTCCATACCCATTGTCTTTCACAGGAAGCTCAGAAACTTTAAGCTGCTGATCTGTAGTGGAAGGACGAAGAATTGATGAAGCGTCATATCCTGCATTTCTGATGCTTGAATGTTCATTTTCATCAAGCTGCAACCAGATATAATCCAGATCGTCCGGAGAATTGTTGTAATAAGTAACGGTTTCCGAACCTTTCAGATTTCTTTTATCCTCATCCAGATAAGCGGAAATGTTATAGTCGGCTCTGTTTTGCCAGTATCCGTGTCCCGGAGCTCCTGAAGCCGTTCTGTAGATGTTGGGTGTTGGTAGAATAGTCCCCAGCTGCTCAAACTTGTTGCCATGGTTGCTGCCTGGGTTATTCTGAATATTTTGTGCGGTGAAACCTGTATATGCAAATACAGAAAGTGAAAGTATAACAACTTTTAGTTTCATAACCGAAAATGATTTATTAATGATCAAATATAGGAATAAGCTATTGAAATAATACCAATATTTAACTTTTAAAACGGAATTCTTTCCAAAGTCATTTTTAAGGAAAGTGCAAATACTCCGGAAGAGACAAAAAGAATCCAGTCTTTCTTATTCACTTTAAAAATATTAAGCAGTATAAACAGAATGATTAAAATAGCAGAAACAATTACAATCTGCCCAAGTTCGAGACCTATATTGAAGCCTAATAGCGGTAATGCAATGCTTTGACTTTTTGCGATCATTACTCTTGCTGTATTGGCGAACCCCATTCCATGAACAAGCCCGAATATGAGAGCAAGGTAATAATTGGCGCGCATCAAAGTCTGCTTCTGGTTTTTCATAATAATATTATCCAAAGAAGTCACCACAATAGTCAGAGGAATTAAAAATTCTACCCAAGAGGACGGAACTCTGAAAACATCAAGAATACTTAAAGCTAACGTAATGGAATGCCCAATTGTAAATGCAGTAACAAGAATCAGAATTTTTTTCCAGTCATTGTAAGAATAAACAGCGATCAAAGCCAATACAAACAGCTGGTGATCTAAGGCATCCAGAGAGATTATATGTTCCCATCCAAGGTTTAAATAAAAAAGAAAATCCTGCATTTTGATTAAGAAAATTTATATTTTGAATATTTTGTTAAAATGTTATTAATTTAATTGTTGTTTTCATCTTTTAGCTTTATTGATTGTCAATATTGTTAATTATTTATTTATAAAATAAAAATTGTATAATTGTGTATCTGAAAAAATGAAAATGGATATTAAAAAATTATTCTTTACAAAAGTACAAATTTCGCCCGGAGGAACGAAGCTTCTGCGAAATGCTACTGTAGCATTTTTAGGGTTGTATTCCTTGCCTTTTATGGGCAAGTACAGAAATTAGACTCCAGATTTGATATTTTATTGAAAAATATACAGGAACAAGTACAACAGGTACTACGGCTTCTTTTGGAGGAACAGCAACAATCATTACTCCTGATATTGCAGATATTATCTGGAATGATACCTACCAGTATTGGGAAGTAAGCTTTCAGGCAACAGGTTTTGGTGGATATTTTTGTTAAAACAGGTACAACACTGGGAACAGCCGATGTTAAGATCAATTCAGAAGTGAATATCACTCCGAATCCTGCGAAAGACTTTGTAAATGTAGTTTTGGGTAGACATTCTAAAGGAACGGTAACCATTTATGATGTTCAGGGAAATTGGTAAAAACGGTAAATGTAGATACCAACTCAGGTAGAATTAATGTTTCAGAACTGGTAAAAGGAACTTATCTGTTTACCATTGTACTGGAGGATAATACAAAAATTACGAAAAAAGTAATTAAAGAATAAGTCTCTATTAAACAAATTCAAATAAAAAAGCAGCAGTTTCTATAACTGTTGCTTTTTTTATATTTGCTGTAAAATAAAATTCATGTCGGGTAAGTTTTTTTTGAGTTTTCTTTTATTATTAACGGTGGTTTTTCAGAGCTTTACGAGCAGTGAAGCTTTTCACCCCTATCATGTAGGTTCTGTAGAAATTAACTATAATTCGAAATCCAGAACATTTGAAGTGACGGGAAGATTCTTCCTTGATGACATTGAAAATGGTTTAGGAAAGAAATATGGAGGAGCTTTTCATTTTAATGATGAAAAATACAAGACAAAACTGAATGATGCATTACAGAAATACTGTGCGGAATATTTCAAATTGAAAGCTGATAACAAATTTTTAAAGGTTAATTATATTGGCTACGAAGAAGATCAGGAATCTGTAAACGTCTTCATGGAATCTGAACCTGTAGCCACTCCAAAAAAAGTAGAAACTGCAGTAAGTTTTCTGTATAACCTTTTTGATGATCAGATCAATATCGTTCATATCATTGTGAATGGGCAAAGAAACAGTGAGAAACTTACTTATCCTAACCGTTATCTTTATAAGCAGTTTTAAGAATATTAATTTTCTAGCTGAATCAACTTATTAATTCCTTTCGCATGAGCTAGCAAGTCAGGGAAAAAGTCATCATAACATTGCTGAAGATGATCTTTGTTTTGTAAAAAAGCTTCAAAAACAGGAATATCTTTATCAAGATACTTTGCTTTATTCAATACATTCTGAATACTGAATTTAATTCCCCAGTCTTCGCGGTAATTATAAAGCCAGTCATCATGCTCCATTTTGATAAGCATTTTTTTGAAATTTTCCGGCAGCCATTGTTTGTTAGCATTTAAAACACTGTAAACCTTAAGAGAATGTGCTTTCCATTCTGCGAGAGTGTTTAAAGAAAGATCATTAGCCACAAAATAATCCATAGAAACATCTACAAATGCACCTGCATACAGTCTTACCAAAGGGGCAAATACTTTTTTGGCTTCATGAATGGCAGGATGAGAATCTGTAAATGTATCAATAGCTCTATGAAGAGTAATTCCGTCCTGAATATCTTTCGGGAAAGAGAAACGATCTCTGTTGCGGATAAAATCCTCGAGAAACTGTCCCACGATTTGCCCGTCGGTAAAAGAAAGAAAGGAATGCGCCAGATAATTCATAACTTAAAGGTATGAATTAAATGCTAATGTTGCGAACAATAGTGAATAGTGAATTCGCTTCGCTTGTGAATTTTTATCCACTCTCAATTGACTATTGATTTGCGTAGCAGAATTGACCCCTCACATTTAGAAAAGCCTCTCGTGAAAATCTTCAATTTTACTCACTTCTTCGATCTTGATACCAAATTTTCTCTTCGGAATTTTATTAAGATTGGAAACAAATATTTTTTCATACCCCAGCTTTTCAGCCTCAGTAATTCTTTGTTCCACCTGGGCTATAGGACGTATCTCTCCGCTTAACCCGATTTCTCCGGCAAAGCAGTAATGTTCTGAGATCGCAATATCCTCATTCGATGAGAGAACAGAAGCGATGACTGCCAGATCCAGTGCCGGATCATCAGTCTTTATCCCTCCGGTAATATTCAGGAAAACGTCTTTAGCGCCCAGCTGAAAACCAGCTCTTTTTTCAAGAACAGCCAAAAGCATATTCAACCTTTTTGAATCAAAACCTGTACAGCTTCTTTGAGGGGTACCATACACAGCCGTACTTACCAATGCCTGAATTTCCAGAAGCATAGGTCGGTTTCCTTCCAGAGTTACCGCTACGGAGTTACCGGAAAGTTCTTCAAATTTTTTAGTGATCAGAATTTCAGAAGGGTTTTTAATCTCTTTTAACCCTTGGGAAATCATTTCGTAGATACCAATTTCGGAAGTAGATCCGAAACGATTTTTATTCGCTCTCAGCAATCTGAAAAGATGATTTCTATCTCCGTCGAAATTCAGAACAACATCCACCATGTGCTCCAGTACTTTTGGTCCGGCAATTTGCCCGTCTTTCGTAATGTGTCCTACCAGAAATACGGGGGTGTTATTTTCTTTGGCAAATTTGATGATCTCATTGGAGCATTCCCGGATTTGGGATACTGTTCCTGGAGAACTTTCGATCAACTGGGACTGCAGCGTTTGAATGGAATCAATAATCATAAAATCCGGTTCCAGCTTCTTGGCTTCATGAAGAATTTTCTCCAATGAAGTTTCGGTAAAAAGATAGCAGTTTGGATTTAAAATATCCGTAAGTCTGTCCGCTCTCATTTTAATCTGGGATGCACTTTCTTCCCCGGAAACATAGAAAACTTTCTTTTTCATTTTCAATGCAAGCTGAAGGAGCAGAGTAGATTTTCCTATTCCTGGCTCACCGCCAATCAACGTAACGGATCCTAAAACAATTCCGCCTCCTAAAACGCGGTTCAGTTCTTCGGAAGGGGTTTTTATTCTCGGTTCCTCACTTGTTTCCACTTCAACAATATTGATCACATGTTGTTTGGTTTTTGAGAAAGGAGGTGTTTTATGAGAGGGTTTTTCAACCACTTCTTCCACCAATGTATTCCATTCTCCACAGTTTTTACATTGCCCGAGCCATTGTGGATATTGAGTTCCGCAGTTTTGACAGAAATATGCTGTTTTCAGTTTTGCCATACTGCGAAGTTATAAAAAAAGCATTTTTATTTTAGGGTCTAAATGGATTTAATATTAAAAACTAATCCATCAATGGTAGAGATTTCTTTCATATCTTAGCTTTGTTCAATTTAAAATAGTAATGTAAAATATAATTACAATGAAAAAAGTATTTTTATCTTTTGTATTTGTGCTTTTAAGTGTTGTTGCATTTGCACAAGGTACCTGGGAAGCAGACCAGATGCATTCTTCTGTCAACTTTAATATTAAGCACATGGGAATTAGCTTTGTACAAGGAAGATTTGATAAATTTGACGGAAGAGTAGCCACTAGTGGTGCTAGTCTGGATAAGGCTGATTTAAGCTTCTCGGTAAGTGTTGTTACCGTTAATACCGGAGTAAACGTAAGAGACAGGCATCTTGTAAGTGAAGATTTTTTTGATGTGGAGAAATATCCTACCATTGAATTTAAAAGTTCTTCCGTTGCAAAAGATAAGAACAATAATTATATCGTTAAAGGGAAGCTGACTATGAAAGGAGTGGAGAAAGAAATAACGGCTCCGGTTACCTTTGGTGGAATTACGAAGAATAAAGATGGAAAAGAAATCATGGGGATTCAGACAAAGTTTACACTAAACCGTCTGGATTATGGAATCAAATATGATCCTACAGCCGCTGGCATTGCAAAAGATGTTGAAGTAACAGCTTACTTTGAACTGGTTAAGCAATAACATTTCAAAAAATAAAATTAAAAAAGGTTTTCCGATCAAATGGAAAACCTTTTTTTGTAAAAGCTGATGAAAAAATCTGAATGAAATTTACAAGGATTGGTTTGAAACATTTACTTTTCCAGAAGAAACGGTAAAAATTCCAAAGTCATCGATCAGCATATTCTCTTTCTGAACAGTGTTAAAAGCCATCATTCTGTCCAGTTCCTTTTGTGAGCGTCTTCTCATAATCCAGTCTTTATTCTGATGGTTATTCAGTACATAGGCAATCATTTTTAATTGAGGATGCCATGGCTGTCCGGTATAAACGATGTAAGCATCTTTTTCCGAAATAGAATTCACTCTCTGAATTGCTTTGCTTGCCATTTCATTATCCCCGAAGAGTTCAAGAATTCCGGAAACAATGGTGATGTTGGGCTCAAAATTCAATTTCTGATAGGTCTGTGGATCGAAACAGTCGAAATTCGTAAAACGGATATGCTGATAATTCTTTTCTTTTATGATTTTTTCTCCAATCTCAATATTGGATTTTACAAATTCATTGATCACGATTTCCGCATCCGGATATTTTTCTTTAATGTCAAATAAATAATTTCCTGTTCCGCCGGCAATATCCAGTATTTTAACAGATCTTCCCTGTTGTTTTAAAGCTTGTATATTGTGTTCTAAAAGCTGCAATAAATGTTGTTTTCTAATGCGGATTCCCTTCCAGCCGATTGCGTTGAGGTAATTCTTATCCATCATTTTTCCGAAACCCAATTTTCCTTTCGGCTGATTCTGGTAAACATAATCCAACGAAGCTCCGGAATCGAAGCCATATTTTAAGCCGATCGCCATTCCGTTGCTGATTTTTCCGATCTTTCCCAAAGACAATTTCTGCATTTTAAAATTCAGGTTATTCCCGATATTATTTTGCAAATCTTTATATTCTTTTACAGAAAATTGATCAGGGGAAAGAGAGGCTTGCTTTATAGGTCTGTTGAAGCATTTTTCAACAAAATCCACAACTTTATCATAGACTTTTTCCTTTCCGGTATCGAATAGAATACCATGGAAAAAATCAGGAAGAACTTCATAGTGTTTCAAATCGGTATCCAGTTTTTCATGGAATGTTTTCTGTTCTTTATTAAAAACCACATGATCTTTTTCTGCAGCCAGAATCAAAGTCGGGGTGTCTATAGCTTCAGCATCTTCTACCAGACGTTTTCCGGCTTTTGCCAGATCAATAAGAAGTTCGGCATCAATAGATCTTGAGATCAGCGGATCTGTGTCATAGGCTTTTTGCTGTTCGGGATCATGAGTAAGCATTTTGGATTTTACATAACTTTTAATGATCAGCCCTTTCTTAAGCTTTGTTCCCAACGTAATCATTTCATTAGCGAGAGGAACAATGAGATTGATTTTAAATGCTGGCGCCAGAAGAGCCATTCCCGCGATAGAAGGGGCAAAATCATGTGCCCAGGCAGAAGCCACAACTCCGCCTATACTATTGGCAAGAACAAAAATATCTGAAGTTTTTATATGGTAGTGAGAACATATAAATTTTGAAAATGCATCAAGATCTCTCACGTAATCCATAAATACAGATGAGGTTTGGGTTTTTGTATGGCCATGTCCCCGAAGGTCGAATGCGAAGATATTGTATTTTGAAAACTGAGGAGATTGGGCAATATCATTCAGCCTTTCAGAATGCTCGTGTCCGCGATGGATCATGATGATACTTTTCTGGTGGGCCTGATAATTCCACTCACGATAAAAAATTTCACTGTTGTCAAAACTTTTAAAATGTCCGCTGTTCATAGTTTAAAATTTTTTTAGAAAATCCTCCAGATAAGTATGAATCATAGCATGCTTATTGTGGGTTTTCATCATGGTTATTGCTTCTGTAAGAGGTAAAGATAAAATATTTTTGATTACTAAAATCCCGATTACTGAACTTCTGGTGAATCCCATAGTACAGTGCATCAGAATCTTTCCATCCGGTGGAAGCTGTTGATAATGTTCTGTGATTACCGAAATCAGTTTTTGCGTTTCCTGAATATCGAGCGTTCCTATATCCAGAAATGGGAAAGAATAGTAATTCACTTTATCTTTTATAATGGTAGGTTCTTCCATTTCGGCTGATAGATCATAAACAATGGTTGTTTTGTCAATCTGGAAACCTTTCAGGCTTTCATGATCTGGTCTTGATGAAATATATAACCCGGGAATAACTTCCACGGGCATTCTGTTTTTTCGGAGAAATTTCCAGAATATATGATACATGAACAAATATGGGAAATAGAAAATTTTTTTAAGCCATGGAATATCTCCTGTTTTATTTTTTAAAAAGAAAATATTGTTTTTCTGATAATGATACCCGATCAGAAGAATCATGACAGCTGACCAAAGTAGAACCAATCCTATATTTCCATAGAATCGATCAACAAGAGTTGCTGCTAAAATGATTATCCATCCTGATAAAAAATAGAGGTTGGCTACATGGAAATTCCTGTACAGAAAATCATTTTTTTGATATGGAAAGATGATGAAACTTAAATGGGCAAGAATACTTCCGGTGACGATGTCAATAAAATGATGCTGATAAGTTGTCAAAGTAGAAATTCCCAGCAGAATAAGCCAAAACATTATTAAAGTTCTTCCTCTTTTTAAATTCCTGAAAACAGACCAGAAAATAAAAGCATAGGCAATATGAAGCGACGGAGCCTGATTGAACGGAGAATCAAATACTTTTAAAAACTGAAAAGAATATCCCAAAATAAAGCTGTTGACCTCGGGTTTTGGCAGAGAAAATTTTAAGGGGAATAATAAGAAACAAATCCCTGCAACAACAGTTACAAAAAGCATTCTTTGGGTCAAAACTTTCAGCTGTTCTTTATTCTGACAGAAAAAAAATACCAGACAGAAAAAGATCCCGCTCGTCATATAAGGAATGATGCTCCACAAAATAAATGGGACATATTTTTCAAAATCAAAAACAAAAGACGGAACATTTGTCAGTCTTGAAGTATACCATGCCGCAAAATTGTAAACCATCATAAATACAATGGCACAAAGGATCAGGGCGTACAGCTTCTGTTGTATTGTTAGTCGTTTTTCATCCATTTGGCTTTTCTGAACATGATGATATTTAATAATGAAGAAGGAAGCAGGGATAATGACTGCATCATCCACTTCATTTTTGAAGGAAAAATAATGAGTTTTTTCTGTTTTTCAATGGCTTCTGAGATTACATTGACTGCAGTTTCTACATCCGTGAGAAATGGTTTTTTGCTTAAATCATTTTGATTAAGCTGTCTTAATTTCTCAGTGTCAATGTATCCCGGTGCAATTGTAGTGACCGAAATTCCAAAAGGTTTTAATGCCCGTCGATAAGCATCCGAAATCTGAATAACAGAACGTTTGGTCTTCGTATAAAGACTGGAGTTTTCATATTCCAGTATCCCGGAAACAGAAGCAATAACAGCAATACTTCCTTTTTGCTGGTTTTTCATTACTTTTCTTGCCACCTCGAAGCAGTTTACGGTTCCCAGAATATTAATTTGAAGCATTTCCTCGGCTTCTTCATAGGTAATTCTTCCTGCCACATCTTCAGCATAGCTCCCGGCACAGTTAATGAAAATATCAAGACCGTTTTTATCCACAAGAAAAGATTTCAATGTGGATAACATGGCGTTTATATCGCAAACATCCGTCTGAAATTTTTTTAAACCCTTTGAATTATTTTCAGTGATTTTGGTAAGATCTCTTCCGCAGATTCCTACACTATATCCTTTAGAAAGATAATGTTTGGCCAATGCATAGCCAATACCCGAAGTTCCGCCTGCGATAAAAACGTTCATAAGTGATTGGTGGTTTTCATTTTTGTAAAAATAGATTTTAAAAGTGAAAATTGGGTGAATGTTTTTAATGATTGAAACATTAATTCAATAGAAATGGGCTTTAGCCTATTTAATAAAAAAAAATATTTCCATTGGTCTGAGCCGAAACCTAAAATTATGTATTAAAACCACCCCGTCAAAAATTCTTTGAATTTTTGTCACTCCTCCGGAGGAAGGGAATTCTCACGTCTTCAGTTAAAATATTGTTATCTGTTTTTGATACTTTTCATCGTTTGATCAAATCCATACTGCCATTGTATTTCCATATCTTTTACAAATTGCGGGTAACTTTTCGGGAATGAAAAACTGACTTCAAATTTTCTCCAGTCAATTCCTTTTTTCAAATAATGACCTTCCAGTTCTTGTTTTATATTCATAGTGTCAATCTGTAAGCCGGTTATAAGTTGGTTGGTTTCTGCAAGTCTTTCATTTCCACTGAATCCAAGGACAGAACGGACAAGTGCTTCTTCTACCGGATTGTAAGACTGTTTTTTTTCGGTAATGATTTCCTGTGCAAGATGTTGGCTTATTTCAGCCGGAACAAGATCTATAGCTCCGCCGGCAAAATATTTTCCCTGAAGAAATGCAGGTTCTACATAAAACATATCGGAAATGGAAGCACGGGTGCTTTCAAGTAGAGAAAAGTTTGTGAAAATTTTGGGAGATTCTTCAATAGCACTATTTTTAAAACTCTCAGAATCAGCAATGATGTTTTCTGGATTGATTTTCTTTGCCGTTTCAGGATCTGTAAAGATTGTTTTTTGATATAGTTTTCTTCTGTTTCTTTTCTGTCCACAATCTTTTGGGGTAAAAAGAAGTTCGGAACCAATAATTACTGTAAGAATTTCTTTTGAAAACTGAACATTTTTGATAGACGGGAAACATTCGGATAGATCTTGAGGCATTTCCACAAGATATCGGTTGAAAACATCTTCGATAAAGGGAGCTTTTCTTTTATCCAGCATTTTTTTTAATGAAAAAAGTCCCATTTTTGATAACTTTTTTTGCTCCGTTACAATTGTACCTGAAACAAACCGAAAGTATTCCTCAGACTGTAGATATTCTTTTCGGGAAAGATGATCAGGAAAAGCATTGATGATTGTGGCTGCAAATGATCCGCCACAGGAAGCAATCAGGATGTCCGGTTTGAGATCGAGTTCTTCCAGCGCTGCAAACATCCCTAGATAAATCATCAGTCTTGTTCCGCCTCCTGAAAAAATAACTGCTCTTTTAAATTTTTCACTCATTGCCTTAATTTTTGATCAAAAGAGGAAATAACCAGAAGAATAGCGGAGCATTAAATACTAAACTGTCTACTCTGTCCAGAAGACCGCCATGCCCAGGAAGAAGGGTTCCTGTATCTTTCACACCTGTTTTTCTTTTTAAATAAGACATAAAAATATCTCCAAAAAAACCTGAAATTCCCAGAACAAGTCCTAAAATACTGTTCGTTAAAATATCAGTTTTAAGTAGGAAATAACCTAGAATATTACTTAAAACAATGGTAAGAAAGATACCGCCGATAAGACCTTCCAGTGTTTTGTTAGGACTTATTTGAGGTGTTATTTTATATTTTCCGAAAAACTTTCCCATCAGATACTGAAATACATCATTGAGCTCTGTCACAACGACAATGAAAATAATGGCACTCAATCCATCAACGCTATCTCTTATCCACAAGAGGTGAGGGAATGAGAAAAGACAAATTAATAAAGCAACAGAAATTCCGTAAAGATGTTTTTTGGAAGTTCCCCACAATATAAAGCGAGAGGAAATAAGTATTGATATAAGAAAACAGTACAAAAAATAGGTTTCAATATTCAAGAAATAAAGCAGGAAAAATTGTAAAGCTCCAATAAAGATCGAAGGAGCAACAGGAGATTCATAAATTTTAAACATCCTTGAAAATTCAAAAAAGCACTGATAACTTATCCACGAAACAAAAACGGTCATGGCAATAGGATGTGAGATCCCCAGCGCAAAAACAATAATGATGTAAATCCATGTTTTTACCCTTAAAGGAACATCCGCAAATTTATTTTCTTCAGGCTTCATTCAGAGATTTCTTAAGTCGGATATAAGTGCTGATTACAAGTAAAGCAATGATAATTCCAAAAATATATTGGGAAATATTGGAAATATCTACTCCAAAGAGCATTAGCAAGCCATATAACCCAAGAATAAGTGCTCGGTCACTTTTCCCCATGGGGCCATCATAACGGCGTTCTTTTCCTACAATTTTTCCCATTAATCCAGCAAATTCATTAATAATGCTCATTACGATGAAGATTACAATAAGATATAAACTCTCTGGTTGAAATTTAAGAAGAGGAAAAAATATAATGATATCGGAAACAATATCGCCCACTTCATTCAAAACTTCTCCAAGTGTACTGGTCTGATTGAATTTTCTGGCCATCATTCCGTCCAAAGCATTGAAAGCCATCCTCAGAAGCAACCCTACCGGAAGACTTAGGAAGAACCATTTCGAAATATCTGCATTCCAGAATAAGATCCCAATCACCACAGATAACAAGATAGAACTGATGGTAATCTGATTGGCTGTAATATTATTTCTGTGGAAAAATAATAAAACAGGCGTGAGAAGCTGCTGAAATTTAGGTTTTAATTTATATACGGAAATCATGATGGTTATAGCTTTGTTTCATTTGCTTATATCAAATATAGATAAAAATTTTTATCAGGTTTTATGATTGTTTGAAGGATGTTTTATCATTTTCAAAATGCAAAAGATTGCTTTGTATCTCTTTTTCCCATAACTTTGCACAAACCTAATCTAATGAGTAAAAAGAATACAAAGTACATCTTTGTGACAGGAGGTGTAACTTCATCTTTGGGAAAAGGAATCGTGTCTGCTTCTCTGGGACTATTGCTAAAATCACGCGGTTTTAACGTAACGATCCAAAAACTAGATCCTTATATCAATATCGACCCGGGAACTTTGAATCCTTATGAGCACGGAGAGTGTTATGTGACTGAAGATGGTGCAGAGACGGATCTGGATTTAGGCCACTATGAGCGTTATCTTGATGCTCCTACATCCCAAAACAACAACGTTACTACAGGGAAAATCTACCAGACTGTAATCGAAAAAGAAAGAAAAGGAGATTTCCTTGGAAAAACAGTTCAGGTAATTCCTCATATTACTAACGAAATTAAACGTAGAATTAAAATGCTTTCCAAGCAGAACTACGATATCATCATTACTGAAATCGGAGGAACTGTAGGAGATATTGAATCTTTACCATACATTGAAACTGTTCGTCAGTTGAAGTGGGAATTGGGAGAGAGCAATTCTATGGTAATTCACCTTACTTTACTGCCTTATCTGGCTTCAAGTGGAGAATTGAAAACAAAACCATCTCAGCATTCCGTTCGTCAATTGATGGAAAGCGGAATTATGGCAGATGTTTTAGTGTGCAGAACAGAACATAAAATTCCTAAAGATCAGAGAGCAAAACTGGCTCAGTTCTGTAACGTTCCTTTAGATAATGTTATCGAATGTAAAGATCTTGAAACAATCTATGAAGTTCCAATGTATCTTCAGAAACAAAATTTCGATGATGTAGTATTAAAAGAACTGGATCTGAAAAGTGATAAAGATGCAGATCTTAAAGACTGGAAGAATTTCCTTAAGAAATTCCAGAACCCTAAGAAAACTGTTGAAATTGCATTGGTAGGGAAATATATTTCACTTCAGGATTCTTATATTTCTATTGCTGAAGCATTCAAACATGCAGGAGCAGACCTTGAAACTGAAGTAAAAGTAAGATGGGTATACAGTGGAGATATTACGGAAGAAAATATCAAAGATACGCTGAAAGGAGTCAATGGTATTCTTGTAGCTCCTGGTTTCGGAGACAGAGGAATTGAAGGAAAGGTTCTTACCGCAAAATATGCAAGAGAAAATAAAATTCCAATGTTGGGAATCTGTTTAGGAATGCAGATCATGACGATTGAATTTGCAAGAAATGTTTTAGGACATACCAAAGCAAACTCTATGGAATTTGATACTGCTACTCCGGATCCTGTAATCTCTTTAATGGAAGAGCAGAAAAATATAGTAGATAAAGGAGGTACAATGCGTCTTGGAGCATGGAAATGTTCTTTGAAGAACGGATCAAAATTAAATGATATCTACGGAACCAAAAATATCTCTGAAAGACACCGTCACCGTTATGAATTCAACAGTGATTATCTTCAGGAGTTTGAAAAAAATGGTTTCCTTGCTACAGGTACTAACCCTGAAACAGGCTTGGTAGAAGCACTTGAATTTCCGGATCACCCATTCTATGTGGGAGTTCAGTATCACCCTGAATATAAGAGTACGGTAGCTACACCGCATCCTTTGTTCAGAGCTTTCATTAAGGCTTGCGAAAAGAAATAAGGTAAAACTTTATCATAAACGTCTACACATAAACTCAAGCTGATTATTCTCAGCTTGAGTTTATTATATAGTAACAACGTAAAGCATAGAGTTTTGATAAAAAAACAGTATTTTTGTCAGCTCAAATTATGTACACTGATATGTATATTTTAAATTTTAAATTTTAATATAAAATAAAATGCAACAAAACAACGGAATCGATAAGAAACAAATGATTAGTTTCGCGGTTTTATGCCTGGTTCTCTTCGGTTTTATGTTCTACTTCCAGAACAAACAAATGAAAGAAGAGGAGTTAAAAGCTCAGCAGCAGAAAACGGAACAGGTAAAAAATGTCGTAAAACAAACTCAGGCAAACAATATCAATCCAAATGTAACTCCTAATGCAATCCAGACTGCAAGTCTTGGAAATAATGAATTGAAACTTGAATTTTCAAGCTTAGGAGGGCAGGTTTCTAAAGTAGAGCTTTTAAAATATAAAGCCTACAATCACAAAACAGACAATGCTGATCAGCCACTTTATCTGATCAATAAAAATAATTCAAACTACGGTTTTCAGTTTAAAGACAAAACGGGAAAGGTTATTAATACTAAAGATTTAGTTTTCTCACCTACTGTTAACGGTAATGCAGTAACCTTAACTGCAGATTACAATGGTGCTGTTATTCAGTTTATTTATACATTGCTTCCTAAATATACTCTTGATTTTAAAGTAAGAACTCAGGGACTTTCTAAAATTACTTCAGACAACAAAGCTGATTTTATCTGGGATTATAATGTGAGAAATTTAGAAAAGGGTAGAGCTCAGGAGCAGTCTCACTCAGAATTTTCTTATGCCTTCAATAATTATAAAGACTATGATTATGATGGAAGAACCACAATGGATGAAGAAAAGGAAACCCTTAATTGGATTGGCGTAAAACAGCAGTTTTTCTCTTCAGTAATTGAAGCTAAAAACGGGTTTACTCAAAGTAAAGGAAATCAGGAAACTGTTGAGGAAGGAGAGTATTTAAAGGAATTCAACTACGAAGGTTTTGTTCAGATGACAGGAAGTGAGCTGAACCAAGACTTTACATGGTATTTTATGCCATTGGATTTACCATTACTTAAATCTTATGATAAGAACTTTGATGAGATCCTTCCATTAGGTTGGTCATTCATTGGAGCAATGAACCGTTATTTCTTCATGTGGTTATATGGTATTATCGCGGCATGGGGATTATCAGCAGGTTGGGTAATTTTTGTAATGACGATCATTGTAAAGCTGATTCTTTCACCAATTATGTATAAGCAGCATAAATTGAGTGCGATGATGAAAGTAATTCGTCCGGAAATTGATGAAGCAAATGCGAAGTTCAAAGATGCAGATCCAATGAAGAAGCAGCAGGCTACCATGGAAATTTATAGAAAAGCCGGAGTGAATCAGATGGCGGGATGTTTACCTGCATTGGTTCAGATTCCTATCTTCTATGCTTTATTCCGTTTCTTCCCGAACTTTATTGATCTTAGAGGACAAGGGTTCTGGTTTGCAAAGGATTTGACAGCTTATGATGATTTGATCAAACTTCCGTTTAAAGTTCCTTTCCTTGGGGACCATTTGAGTATTTTTGCATTAGCTTGTACAGTTGTTATTTTGATCTATACAGTAATGACTTCAGGAAACATGCAGCAGCCTCAGCAGGAAGGAATGCCAAATATGAAAGTATTAATGTACATCTTCCCGATTACATTCTTATTCTTCCTTAACACTTCGGCTTCAGGTCTTTCATGGTATTATTTTGTGTCGAATGCGATTAATATTTTAATCATCCTTGTTATTAAGTATGTGATTCTGGATGAGAAGAAAATCCATGCTCAGATTCAGTCTAATAAGGAAAAGCCAAAAGCAGAAGGTAAGTTCCAGAAGAGAATGAGAGAAATGATGGAGAAGGCTCAGGAGCAACAAAAAACTCAAGAGCAGCAAAGGAATAAAAAGAAATAATTCTTAAATTATAATAAAAAAAGAGAAGCAATTCAAAAATTGCTTCTCTTTTTTTATCTGGACTTTTATTTAGAATGATTTTAAATTTCTGATCATTGGATGGGAATTTAATAATTGGGAATCAGAGATTTTCAATCATATTTTAGCCTGAAAGATTGTCTGTGATGTGATGTTGGACCATATTTTATAAGGGCTTCCCGGTGTTTTTTTGTTGCATAACCGAAATTGGAGTCCCAGCCATATTCAGGATATTCTTCATGAAGTTGAATCATTAATTTATCCCGGTAGTTTTTAGCGAGAATCGAAGCCGCTGCAATTGATAAAACCTTAGAATCACCTTTAATAATACATTGATGTGGAATGTAATTATAGGGGTGAAACTTGTTACCATCTACCAAAATAAGTTCTGGTGTTATTGTCAGTTTATCCAGAGCACGATGCATTGCATGAATGCTTGCATTGAGAATATTATGCTCATCAATAAAAGAAGGTGGAAGTTCTGCTATAGCATAGCTTTTCACGTTATCTTTGATGTAACTGTCCAGTTCCATCCGTGTTTTAAACGTTAACTTTTTTGAATCATTAACCAGATTTTGCTTGAAATCATCATCCAGAATTACTGCAGCAGCCACTACCGGCCCGCTTAAACATCCTCTTCCTACTTCATCACATCCTGCTTCGATGTAAAGTTTTGACCAGTTTTTTATTAGCTCCATATTGATCTTAAATAACGGTACAAAATTAAAACAATAAATATATTAATTTATTCTTTGAGTGGAAGATTCTGCCAAAAATATGAACTTATATCAGCTGTCTTTTTAAAATAGGATTCTCTCAATATAGTAGATGAGTTTTTCTTATAAAAAAGAAACTTTTTTTGATAATAGTATTATTGTTTATGATTTTTTATAATATTTCTCTTTTTAGTGAGAGCTGAAGTATTGATTAATATTATTCTTAATATATTGATTTTTTGTTGTTTTCTTTAATTGAATTGATTTATATTTCTGTAAATCAATGTTTTGTGATTCATTTATTTGTGAATTAAGTTAATTTTTTTAATTAAAAATAGCATTATAGTATTAAAAAAATTATCATTTAATTTTTTTTTAACAATTGTTAAAAAATATATTTTTAACAAAAATTAATATTATATTTTTCTATTTTATTGATAATAATTAAAAATTTTATTTTTTTTTAAGAAAATGCTTTGTGTTTTTAAGAAAGTTTTACAAATTTGTAGCCTGTAAAAAATAATTGAATTTGATATGAAGAAATTAACTGCGAGTGTATTTGCGGTTGTACTATCGTCATCATTTATGATGGTATCAGCGCAAAACACGAAGGATACTCTAAAAACCAAAAATATAGAGGAGATAGTTGTTACCGGAGCCTTAGGTATCAAAAGAAAGGCTGATGCGGTAACAAATACACAGCAAGTTGTAACGACAAAAGAATTAAATCAAGCGTCTGCACCAACCGCTGTACAGGCGTTGACGGGTAAGGTTTCAGGTTTACAAATCAATTTGACAAATAATGGTGTAGATCCTAGTTATAGAGTTGTCTTAAGAGGTGCTAAATCTATCACGGGTAATAATCAGGCATTAATTGTAATTGATAACGTTATTTCATCTGCTGATATCTTACAGCAGATACCACCAGAAGCAATCGAAAACATTAACGTAATTAAAGGTTTACAAGGGGCGGCTCTTTATGGTCAACAAGGGGTAAACGGTGTAATTATCGTAACTACAAAAAGAGGTACAAAATCTGAGAAACTTCAGATGACCTTCAATTCATCTATTGACATTTCTAACGTTTTCATGCTTCCAAAAGTTCAGCAGAAATACGGAAAAGGAGTTCAGGATGAAGGATGGAGTGATGTAAGTTATGGTGGTACAAATTATGTGCCATGGGAAAATATGTCTTGGGGTGCTGCATATGATAATCCGGCTATCGGAGGAATGATGATGCCTTCAGGTCTTCCACAGGCTGATGGGTCATTTATTTATGAAAAATATGCTCCAGTGAAGAACTTTATGAATAAATTCTTCTCAACAGGAGTATTAACTCAAAACGGAATTACAGCAACTGCTGGTGGATCTGATGCTTATGTGTCTTTTTCTGCTAACAGAACAGAAAACAATTTCGTGGTTGAAGGTGATAAATTAAGACAAAACAGTTTTATTTTTAAAGCTGGAAAGAAAATTGGAAAATTGAAAATTGATGGTAACATCAACTATATTAATAGAATAGTATCCAATACAAACTCATCTTTATATGATGATATTCTTCAAACTCCTACTAACAATAATATTAAGCTTTACAGAAATAGTGGCATTGAAGGATACTATACAGGATATGCTGTAAACCCATATTGGACAATCGATCACGAAAGATACGACAGACGTAGTGACTACTTTAGTGCTATCCTTGGTTTGGATTATGAGCTAAATAAGAATATCAACATTACATATACTGGTAACCTTACAACAAGAGGTATGACTTATATGAGACATAATGATGGTGCTATTTTTACTAAAACTTATAATCTTCCAGGAGCATCTATTGATGGAGCTACTTTTGGCGATTTAGGACAAGGTGATATTACTTCTTGGTACTATGAAAGTACATCGAAAGAGAGAAATTATTATGGTGACTTAATGATTAACTTTAACTATGATTTAACAGACAAAATCAACTTAAAGCTTAATATTGGTAATAACATCCAGGATAGAACTTATAATGTAACCTCTGTAGGAGGAAATAATCTTGATATCCCAGGTTGGTACAATATTAAGAATGTGCTTAATCCGGATCCTTTCTCAAGTGCAAACTTGGATAACTATCAAACAAATAATAGAATTATTGCAGGATTTGCGAATTTAGATTTAAGTTATAATGATTATTTATTCTTAAACTCTACTTTCAGAATTGAGCAGTCTTCAGTAATGTCTACAATTCCTTATAATACAGGTAAGAGAACAAACCCAGTTTATCCATATTATTCTGTAGGTTTATCTTTTGTTCCAACAAAAGCATTTGCTAATTTAAAGGGAGATATTCTTAACTATGCAAAAATTACCGGTTCATATACAAGAGTAGGTAATACATCTGCTATTCCTCCATATGCTACAGACGAGATCGGAGTGTTCCCAACAGGATTCCCTTTCAACGGCCTAAGTTCATATATCAATAACCAAACTCCAACAGCAGTAGGTATTAAGCCTGAGTTTGTTAATACTTTAGATTTCGGAGTATCTCTAGGATTCTTGAAAGATAGAGTGAGATTAGATGCTTCAGTTTACCAATCTACTACTGATGATTTGATTACAGCTAAAACAACATCTAGTGCATCTGGTCTTACAAGTGTTCTTGATAACGTAGGTAAAATGAGACTAAGAGGTCTTGAGCTTGATTTAGGATTAACGCCTATTAAAACAAGAGATTTTACTTGGGATATGAAAGTATCTTATTCTACTTACAGATCTAAAGTATTAGAATTAGCTGATGGAGCTGATGAAGTATCTTTATTGAGTAGTACTGCAGCGGCTGTAGGTATCTTTGCAGTAAAAGGATCTGACTTCCCGGTTATCAAAGGAAGTGCATTCCAGAGAGATGATCAGGGAAGAATTATTGTTGACTCTAAAGGAAATCCTTTGACAACAAGTAACCTTCAGGTTTTAGGAAGAGCTACTCCTGATTATATTCTTGGATTCTCAACTAACATTAAATATAAAGGATTCACATTATCAGCAATGGGAGACTTTAGAAAAGGGGGGCAATTTGTATCCTTTACGAAAAACTTACTTGCCTTTACAGGAGGTTTAGAAGAGTCAGCTGAATTCGACAGAACACAAGGGTATATTGTTCCTAATTCTGTACAGAATACAGGTACAGCGGCTAATCCGGTATATACTCCTAACAATACGCCGGTTGGTGGTGCAGGAACGTATACTAATGTTACTAACTATTTCTCTAGTAGTGCTTATAGAGCGGTTGGAGAAAATCTTGTAGTGGATGCAACTGCATTGAAAATCAGAGAAATAGCATTGAGCTATGATATACCAAAATCTGTTTTAAGTTCTACTTTCTTAAACTCACTGACAGTTGGTGTTTACTCAAGAAACCCATTCTTTAAGTATGCAGACAACAATAGAAATTATGCGGATCCGGAAACTGCAAGTACAACAGGGAATGCTGCTGGTTTTGCTTACACAACGCAGTATCCATCAACTAGAAGCTTTGGTGTAAATCTTAAGGCATCTTTCTAAACTTTAATTAATTATTACTTGAAAATGAAAAAATTTAAATATACAATACTAGGTTTAATCGTTGCCTCAATGACGTTGACTTCATGTGATCATTATTTGGATATTAATGAAAACCCAAATAACATCCATGCGGAAGCTATTACCCCAACTTTATTATTCCCTGGTGCTGTTGCTCAGACTTACAGAACCCAGGCTACTTGGATGAATAGATTTGGTGGGCTAATGATGAACTCTTATGCAGGGAACTCTTATTCTTTTGGGTCTCCGTTTGGGAATGAGTATACCTTGAATGTTGATAGTTCTTTTTATCCGCAAATCTGGGATGGTTTGTATAGAAATGTAAGTAATTTCGTGGCGATTGAAAAATATGATAATTCAACACATAAATATGATAATTACTTAGCAGCTGCAAAAGTAATGAAAGCATTCTATATGCAGACTATTGTTGATTTATATGGAGATTCTCCTTATACTCAAGCGTTTATGGGGCAGGCAAATGCTACTCCAAAATACGATAATGATGAGGAAATTTATAAGTCATTAATTCTTGGTATCAATGACGCTATCACTATTATTGATAACGGAAATACGGCTGCGCTTGAATTAGGTGCTACTGATATTGTTTTTCAGGGAGATATGGATAGCTGGAAGAGTTTAGCTAATACCGTGAAATTAAGAATGTTGATAAGAATGTCTAAAGTAACAGGATCAATGGCTGCTTTTAGAGATCAGCAACTTCAAACGTTATCAGGTGCGCACTTTGTGGAAAATGATGTTTTAGTAAATCCAGGATATAGTGCTGCTAATGATGATCAACAAAATCCTTTCTATGGATATTATGTAAGAAACAGTTCTAACTCTCAGTTGCAAAATAATACACTATTTACAGCTTCTGAACACATAGCAACTTGTCTTAATGGTAACCCTTATAATATGGCTGATAATGTGTATCAAAAATTTAATGGTATCATTGATGGAAGAAGAGGAAGAATGTTTTCGTTAGTTAATTATAATAATCTTCCAGTTGTTAAAGGAGTTAGACAAGGTGCTACACCTGGTCAGCCAGGAGCTCCAACAGATCTTACAACAGTTTCCAGGTTTGGAAATGGTTGGATCTTTGGAAATGGTAATCCTAGCACTACTGCTCAGTTGACATCTGTTGGGTCTGCTAAATCAGGAGTTATAATGAGTTTAGCAGAAGCCAAATTCTTATTGGCAGAGGCTGCTGTTAGATATCCGAGTATCTTCTCCAATGGACAAGGGGTATTTGAAGAAGGAATCAAAGCATCTTTTGATTATCTATATGCTGCTGGTGCTGACTATACTACATACAAAAATGCAATACAGACTAAAGTAGGTTTAGGATGGACTGGTACTAATGACAATAAGATTGAAGCAATCATGACTCAAAAATGGTTAGCTACTGCAGGAATTAATCCTACTGAATCTTTCATTGATTATAACAGAACTGGTTTCCCGGTTACACCTATGGCAACTACTTCTGCAAAGCCTAACAAACCATACAGGTTGATGTATCCTTCTTCTGAGTATGTTGCTAACTCAGCTAACGTTCCTCAGATTTCAAATGCTGAATGTTTTACAAAGAACCAAACGACACCATTCTGGAATCAGAACTAATTTTTGTAATTACAATTTTAATATATTTTACCGCCTTCGGGCGGTTTTTTTTGTTTTAAAATCAAAAAAAATTCCAAATTCAAAAATATGCCTAGCATAGTACTAGCTGTGGATATTTATGGATTCTATCTTTGTGTTTTTTTTAATTTATTGATATTCAATTTGTTTATAATAATAATTGAATTTGAAATATAGATTATATCAATTTAATTGATTGTTATTATTTCTTAAAAAAAATTAAGTTTTAAATGAGGGTTTTTTGTTAAATGTTTTATTTTTAACTTATTTTAATAATTTATTGATTGTTTTTATTCTAAAATATTGAATAAGTTGTAATTTTTCTACATTTTCCTTTGTGGTATTGAGAAAGTTTTACAAATTTGTAAAGTCACAAAAATTAATTTGATATGAAGAAACTAACAGCAAGTCTTCTTGTTTTAGTATTGTCTTCTTCCATAGCTGTTGCCAACGCTCAGCAAAAGAATGATACTATTAAAACAAAAGAAATTGAGGGGGTGGTTGTAACCGCACTCGGGATTAAAAGAGAGAAAAAATCTCTTGGTTATGCTTCTGAAGAAGTTAAGGCTGCAGAATTAACCGGTGGAACTACCAATACCGGTAACGTAGCATCTCTTCTTTCAGGTAAGGTAGCCGGGCTACAGGTAAATACAAATAACAACTTTGGCGGATCTGCCAACCTTTTGATCAGAGGATACAAATCTTTAAATGGAGGTTCTCCACTTATCGTAATTGATGGTTCACCTGTTAATAATACAACAGTAACAACGGGAGCTCCATTTGATTATGGGAATTTCTTATCAGATATCAACCAGGAAGATATTGAATCTATTAACGTTTTAAAAGGAGCGGCTGCATCTGCTTTATACGGAGAAAGAGGTAGTGATGGGGTTATTCTTATTGTAACCAAAAGTGGTAGAGGTAATAATGACGGAAGCTGGGGAGTTACTTTAAACTCAGGAATTACAGCTGGTTTCATTGATAAATCTACATTTCCTAAATATCAGACAAAATATGGAGCAGGATATGGAGGAGAATCCTGGAATGAAGCGCCAGGGCCAGGAGGATATAATTATGCTAACTTTGGAGATGATGCATCCTATGGACCAGCATTTAATCCAAATTCACTTGTTTATCAATGGGATTCATTTGACCCATCTTCACCTAATTATGGTAAAGCAACACCTTGGGTAGCCGCTAAAAACGGACCCATCAAATTTTTTGAAACACCAGTCACTTATATTAATACAATTACCCTTGAAAAAGGGAATAAAACGTCAAACCTTTCCTTGTCATATTCCAATATGCTTTCTAATGGTTTGATGCCTAATTCAGAATTGAGGAAAAATACAATCTCAGCAAAATTCAGCCACGATTTTACCGACAAATTACATGCATCTGTTTTTACGACATTAACTTTACAAGGTACGAGAGGGCGTAATGAAACAGGGTATTCAGATAATATTGTTTCTGGCTTTAGACAATGGTGGCAGACCAACACGGATGTGTATGCTCTAAGAAATGCCTATCAAAACAATGGAAACAGTAACTTTTCCTGGAACAGAACTTCGGCAGATGATGGAACTCCACAATATTGGAATAACCCTTATTTCCAAAGATATCAGAGTTATCAATCCGATGATAGAACAAGAGTCTTTAGTTATGCACAATTAAAGTATGATGTTTCTAAAAATTTCGGTATCACTGGTAAGTTATCTTATGATGATTTACAGATGGTTGTAGAAGAAAGACTAATGAACGGATCATTGCCTCAGGTATTTGGAGCATCTGGTCTTAACGTGGGTTCAGGATATGCAAGAACGAATGTTAAAAATTCTGAAATGAATTTTGATTTGTTTGCTAACTATAAATTTAACATCACTCCTGACTTGAACGTTAGCGGGATTGCTGGAGGAAACGTGAGAAGAAACCTGATTGATAATGTGTATATGAGTACAGAAGGTGGTTTATCTAAACCAGGACTTTTTGCTATTTCAAACTCAGTAAGAACCATACTTCCACCGGATGAAAATTATGCGAAGTTTGTAACTTCAAGTTTATATGCAACGGCTTCTTTCGGATATAAAAACTTTTTATTTGTAGACGGAACATTCCGTGTGGATCAATCTTCTAACTTACCAAAAGGAAATAACAGTTACTCATATCCATCAGTAACAGGATCCCTAATCTTGTCAGAATTTGTAAAACAGCCATGGCTTAGCTTCTGGAAAATTAGAGGAAATTATGCTGAAGTAGGGTCTTCTACTACTAACTACAGATTAGCCAATACATTCAAAGCAAGAGGTGAAGGATTATTTGATCAGCCTTATTTCCTTGCCAATCCTGATTTGAAACCTCAAAGATCTAAAGAAACCGAATTTGGTATGGAGGCTCAGTTCTTCAAAAATAGATTAGGATTTGATATCGCTATTTATAAAACTAAAACTATTGATCAGATCATCAATTTACCGGTTTCTTCAGCTACAGGATATAGAACGTTCTTAGTAAATGCGGGGCAGATTGATAATAAAGGTATTGAAGTTCAATTGAATGGTACACCATTTAAATCTGATAACTTTAGCTGGGATATTAATGTGAACTGGTCTAAAAACGAAAATAAAGTTATTGCACTAAATGGTAATTCACAGAATTATCTAATGGCTACTTATCAGAATGGAGTTTCTTTGAATGCCCGCGTTGGAGAAGCTTTTGGAGCATTAGTAGGATCAGACTATCAATATGATGCTAATGGTAACAAAATTGTAGATCCGGTTAGTGGAAATTATCTTAGAAATAATAACCAGGTTATCGGAAATATTACACCAGATTGGGTAGGGGGTGTAAGAAACAGTTTCCGTTATAAGGATTTCTCTGTAAGCTTCCTTATTGATGTTAAACAAGGAGGAGATGTATATTCTCCGGATATGGCCTATGGTACAGCAACCGGATTATATGAAGAAACAGCTTATTACAGAGAAAGTGGGGTGATCAATCCGGGAGTTAATCCAAATGGAAATATCAACACTACTGTTGCAGGTGATCCAACTTCTGCGGGTAGTGTAGACGGATATGGTGTGATGCCAAACAAGAGATTCGTATATGATGCTTCCTATGTAAAACTAAGAGAAGCTAGTATAGGATATTCTTTGCCAAAATCTATTTTAGCGAATACTTCTATTCGGGATGCAAAAATATCTATTGTAGGTAGAAATTTATGGATTATCCATAAGAATTTACCATATGCTGATCCGGAAGCTGGTACTGGAAACGGGTTAGCTGCAAAAGGACAGTCTATCGGGGTATTGCCTACGACTCGTGATATTGGAATAGATTTAACTTTAAAATTCTAAAAAAATGAAAAAAATATTTTTAATTATAGGCTTGGCTTCATTATCGTTAACTTTTACTTCTTGTGAAAGAGAGATTACCTCATTGAATGAAGATCCTAAGCATCCAACGGAAGTACCTTCCGGAGTACTTTTTGCAAGTGCTGAACAGGTTTTGCTTGATCAGATTTTGAATGTGAATGTTAATCGTAATATTACCAGATTTTTTACTCAGCAATGGTCAGAAACAACATATATTGATGAATCAAGATATGATATGGTATCAAGACCTATTCCTAGGAACCACTACAATCGTATGATGGCTTCTTCCTCTGCTACAGTAAACTCTCCGGGAGTTCTTTCGGCACTGAGAGATGCCAGAAGATTTCTTGATGGGGAAAGTGTAAGTGGCATTGCGAAAAATAACAATATTGCCATGATTGAATTGGTAAATGTTTATGCATGGGCTAATTTAGTAGATACCTATGGAGATATTCCTTATTTTGGAGCTCTTAAGGCAACAGCAGAAAATCCTGGAAATTCGGAAATTCCATATGATGATGCAAAGACTATTTATCTTGATCTGATAAAAAGAATAGATGCTGCTCTTGCTATGATTGATACTTCAGGGACAGGATATTCCAATGACCTGATTTATAAAGGAGACATGTCAAAATGGAAAAAAATGGGTAATTCTTTGAAGTTCAGACTGGCAGTTACCCTTGCTGATGCAGAGCCTGCTCTGGCTAAAACGTATGCTGAAGCAGCATATTCAGGAGGATTATTTACAGATAAATTAGATAATTTTGGATTACAGACTTTCCCATCAGGTTTATTATCAAACCCTGTTTATCAAGACGTAATTCAGTCTGGTAGAAATGACTTTTTACCTTCTGATGTTTTGGTGAATTTTATGAATGGTAAAAATGACCCAAGAAGAGCTATCTGGTTTACAACTGTAGGTGGTGCATATCTTGGCGGAAAATATGCTAAACAAAATGTATTCGGACAATATTCTCACTTTACCAATGTTATTTCAGGAGAAAATGCTCAGGGATTTTTGTTAGATTATACAGAGATTATGTTTTTAAGAGCTGAGGCTGCACAGAGAGGATTCAGTGTTGGAGGTGCTGCTGCTACTTTGTATTCTGATGCAATTATGGCTTCTATGACAGAATATGGAGTAAGCAATGCTAATGCAACTGCATATATTGCTGCTAATCCATATGATGCTGTTAACTGGAAAAAATCAATTGGGGAACAATCATGGGTGGCTATGTTTAATAAAGGCTTCCAGGCATGGAACTTTTCAAGAAGACTGGACTTTCCTGTATTTGTAAATCCTTCAAACTCCAGAGTAGAAGCTGTTCCAATAAGAATGCGTTATTCTGATCAGGAATATCTTTTGAATTCTAATAACGTAAATGCAGCTGCTGCAAAGATTGGTGGAGATAAAGTTTCAACGAAGATCTTTTGGGATAAGTTTTAATTTGAATAATAATCCGGTTGGTATTATTATAACTGGCCGGATGTAGAAAATAATTAAGTATGAAGTATGTTATTGGAATTCTTTTATTGATGGGCATTGTTTCATGTTCCAGTGATGAAGATAATCATGTAGTGGTAAACGAGGTGGGTATAAACGGAACCTGGAGACCATTTAAATATGAGTTCAGAGGTAAAAATATTGCACTGAATGATTGCGAAGATAAAGGAGTAATAATGATTAATGCAGATTTTTCAGGATCTTATGACAGATATGAATCTGGAACTTCAGGAAATTGTAATTTATCAGACTCTTTTGTAGGAAAATGGGCTTATGATAGTTTATATAATACTCTTACAATAACTTATACAGATGCCGGAGGTACTAAAACTATGAAAAAACAAGTACAGTCGTATTCTGATACCGAGCTGAGAATTAATGATAACAGTAAAAACCTGGACAATACGCCCGGCAATGACGAGGCTGTCCTTGTTTTCAGAAAAGAATAAATTTTCTCATTTATCTATAAAAACCGCCATTTGGCGGTTTTTTTTATTTGTAATCATTTTTTTATAGTAAATAGTGAATTATATTTGATTTTTTAATTTATATATTACGTAAAATCAGTTAGTTGTGTTGGTTTTGTGTTGGTGAATTTTGATAACTTTAATTAAGATATTGAGGTTATTTTTTTTTATTAAATCATTTGTTTTTAACGTATTTTATTAATTAATTTAATTGTTTTTATATCAATTAATGGATTGTTTGTTATTTTATTCAGCTTTAGTTGCTAAGTTGTTAAGAAAAATACAAATTTGCTCCCTAAAAATTAATTTGATATGAAGAAACTAACGGCGAGTCTGCTTGTTTTGGTATTGTCTTCGTCTGTTGCAGTTGCAAATGCCCAGCAGAAGAAAAGTGATTCCGCAACACAGACAAAGGAAATTGAAGGTGTAGTGGTAACTGCACTAGGTATTAAAAGGGAAAAGAAAGCTCTAGGATATGCTTCTCAAGAAATTAAAGGAGATATTATTTCCGATGCAGGGCAAACTAATGCCGTAAGTGCATTGTCTGGAAATGTTGCCGGGGTTCAGGTTACAGCACCATCATCAATGGGAGGTTCTACGAGAATCACAATGAGAGGGATCAGTTCAGTTACAGGTGAAAACCGTCCATTAATTGTAGTTGATGGAGTTCCTTTAGATAATTCAAATGTTAACAGTGATGATACTCAAAGAGGAGCAGGTGGTAGAGATTATGGAGATGCCTCTTTTGATATTAACCCGGATGATATTGAAAGTGTAACTGTATTAAAAGGGGGACCTGCAGCCGCATTATATGGTTCACGAGCAGGAAATGGTGCGATTATTTATACTACAAAATCAGCTAAAAAAGGTAAAACCGAAGTTCAGTTTAATACAGGTGTCTCTTTTGAGTCTATATATATCAGACCAAAATTACAAAACCAATATGGGGGTGGTTTAGAGTCTGCTTTGCCTACAGCCACAATCAATGGGCAAACCTATAACATTACGGATTTCGGAACAGATGAAAGCTGGGGTCCTAAATATAATCCTAATTTATATTATTTAGGTTGGAATTCTTTTGATCCTGAGTTCCCTAATGAATATATGAAGTTAAAACAATGGGTTGCCCCTAAAAAAGATGTTGATGATTTCTTTAGAGTGGGTACTACTTTTACAAATAATTTCTCTGTTTCTAAATCGTTTGAAAATACCAACGTAAGATTATCTTATACGAATACAAAAATTAATGGTATTGTTCCCAACTCAGAAATTAAAAAAGATAATTTCAGTATGAATGTTTCGTCTAAATTATCAGATAGATTAAAGGCAGATGCTGTTTTCAATTATGTACATACTGCCGGGTTCAATAGACCAGAACAAGGTTATGGAGACAATTCACTTGCACAAAAGTTCTACCAGTGGGGACAAAGACAACTTGATTTTACAGAGTTAAAAGATTATAAGTTACCTAATGGGATGCAAAGGTCTTGGAATAGAACATCCTGGAGTGATGGTACTCCTAATTTCTCGGATAACCCTTATTGGACTATTTATGAAAATACTTCTGAAGACACAAGAGACAGGTTCTTTGGGAATGCCGGATTAACCTATAACTTATCTAAAAAAGTTTATTTGGCAGGAAAAGTATATGGGGATACCTATTCTCAGACAATCAGTTCGAGAGTTGCTATAGGTTCTGCAGCTCTACCTGAATTTAATCTTCAAAAAAGAAATAATTCGGAATTCAATTACGAAGGAAGAATTCACTACAATGATAATTTCGGAGATTTTAGTTTGAATACTTTTGCTGGTTTCAATATTATGGATCGTAAGCTAAGTGTTTTAGAAGGAAACTCAGTAGGAGGATTAATTATACCAGGTTTATATAATTTGAGTAATAGTGTTGAGCAGGCAAAAGCAACAAATTTATCCAGACACTCAAGTGTTCGAAGTTTATTTGGATCCGTTTCATTAGGTTATAAAGACTATTTGTTTTTAGAAGCAACGGGTAGAAATGACTGGTTTTCTATGTTAAATGATGATCAGTTTTATCCATCTGTTACCGGAAGTTTTGTGTTTTCAAAAGTATTAAAAACCGATTGGTTATCATTTGGTAAAATAAGAGCAGGTTGGTCAAGAATTGCAGGTGGTTCAGATCCATATATCAGAGGTACTTATGCTACTATTGGAACCCCGTTTGGAGGAGACCCTATATATTCAATGCCTACAACAAAGGGTGAGCCAATGATTAAACCTGAGATTAAAACGACGAAGGAGATCGGTCTAGAAGCAAGCTTCTTTAAAAACAGATTAGGATTTGATGTTACTTATTATGATGTAAAAACTACAGATTTAATTATTCCATTACCAGTTGATCCTTCTACAGGATATGGGTTCCAAAGAATCAACGCTGGGGAAATGACTAATAAGGGTATTGAGGCGATGGTAAATGTTACTCCTATTAAAAGCAGTGATTTCTCTTGGGATATAACCTGGAACTTTACAAAGAATAAAAATAAACTTGTTGAATTACAGGGGAATCTTCAAAATTATATCTTAACAAATGCTCCGTTTAGAGTACAACTTGCTGCTCAGGTTGGATATTCATATGGTGTAATCTTAGGTACTGATTTTGTGTACGATACAAACGGAAATAAAGTAGTTGATGCAAATGGATTCTATAAAGCTTCTGAAATTAAACCTTTAGGTTCAGTGCTTCCTGACTATAATATGGGCTTCAGAAACTCATTTAAATATAAAAACTTTGCATTGTCATTCCTTATTGATATTCAAAAAGGAGGAAAATATTTCTCAACTACCCATATGTGGGGAATGTATTCCGGTATGTTGGAGGAAACGGCACTTGGAGGAAATAGAGAAGCTGGAGTTATTCTTCCGGGAGTAAAAGAAGATGGTACTGCTAATGATATAAAATTGGATGCTCCAACATGGGGTGGAACTTACTATAATACAGTGGATGCTCAAAATGTTTTTGATGCAAGTTATATCAAATTGAGAGACCTTACGATATCTTATGACTTGCCAAAGTCTCTTATAGGTAATACACTTCAAGGTGTAAGAATATCGGCTTTTGGAAGAAACCTATTCGCGTGGAACCTTGCTTTTAAAGGTATTGATCCTGAAAACACATCGTATGGATCAGGTAACGTTCAAGGATTAGAAGGGGGATCATTACCGTCTACAAGAATGTATGGAATTAATGTAAACTTTAAATTTTAAATTACGATGAAA
Source organism: Chryseobacterium sp. IT-36CA2 (assembly GCF_949767875.1). Taxonomy (NCBI): domain Bacteria; kingdom Pseudomonadati; phylum Bacteroidota; class Flavobacteriia; order Flavobacteriales; family Weeksellaceae; genus Chryseobacterium; species Chryseobacterium sp. IT-36CA2. The sequence goes on from NZ_CATKPG010000011.1 coordinate 366,064, forward strand.
AAAATATTTTCAATATTAACATTGGCAGGCTTATCATTAGCACTTAGCAGTTGTGCAGATAAATTTGACGAAATAGATGTAAATCCAAACTCTACTGAGAATCCATTACCAACAGGTTTATTCAATAATGCAAATAAAGAGTATATGGATTATACAAGAGATGCCTGGGTATCAGGTAGAATGATGTTGCCTTGGGTGCAATATTCTGCTCAGAGACAGTATACAGAGGAGGATAGATATCAATATAGATTGACCACTGGTACTCAATTATGGACAAGATCTTATTATGTGGCTGAAGATTTAAGGAAAATTATAGAACTTAATACAGATCCTGCCACTGCTGCTAAAATGTCAAACTATGGAGCTAATGCAAATCAAATTGCTGCTGCAAGAGTTATGCTGTCTTATGTATTCTTAAATTTGGTTGATGCATTTGGTGATATTCCTTATTGGTCATATAGTAATAAAGATACTGATTTTCAGGCATTAAATGTGAAACAGTATTTACAACCTAAATTTGCGAGTCAACAGAAAGTTTATGCAGATATTATGAAAGAGCTTAAAGAATCTGCAGAAATGATCGATCTAACTCAAGATGTTGTTTTTACAAGTGGAGATCAATTATTTAAGAGTCCTGAGAAGCTTAAAAAATTTGCTAATTCATTAAGACTAAGAGTAGCTACAAGAGTGAAAGGTGTTGTTCCGGGAGCTGAAGCTCATATTACAGATGCAATAGCTTCGGGAGTAATGACATCTAATGATGATACAGTAGGCTTAACATATGAAAATAATCTGGTTAATCCTTCACCTTTCTTTGCTGCATATCAGACAAGATCTGATTTTGCAATTTCTAAAACTTTTGTACAGCTATTAAAAGGGCAAGTAGGAAGCTTTGGTGAAGATCCTAGAATTTTTAAATATGCTTCTCCAACATCTGTAAAAATTGGAAACATCAGAAACCAAAATATGGTTGAAGCTACAGATGTAAATCAGATATCTGGTATGCCTTATGGTCTTCCCAGTACTTTGGCTGCTAGCCAAGCTTCTTCCTCTAGCTTCTTTGGGGCAAGTGTCTTGAAGCCTGCTTATAATGAGGTGTTTATGGAATATTCTGAAGTGGAATTTCTGTTAGCTGAAGCTAATGGTTGGTCACAGAGTAACTACGAGAATGGTGTAAGAGCATCTATGGAAAGATGGAAAGTACCAGCTGATAAAATTAATACATTCATATCAGCACTTCCTGCAGCAAGTAAAGCAAATGTTTTGACACAAAAATATGTTGCATTATTTATGCAACCTAATGAAGCTTGGGCAGAATATAGAAGAAATGGTTATCCTAACCATTTATTACTACCTGGGCAAACAGCTAATCTAAATGTGCCATCAGCAAGTGGACAAACTACTTATACATTTACTTCACTTATTGCAGGGTTAACTGATTTACCAACTAGAATTTTCTATCCTACTAATGTTCAGACATTAAATACAGCTAACTACGAAGCTGCATCTAATGCTATCGGTGGGGATAAAATGGATACCAAACTAATTTGGGATAAAAACTAACATATATTTTAATAATATTCATGTAATACCGCCTTCGGGCGGTTTTTTTATTTCCGTATATTTGTAGTTCAGATTTTAGGCGGAAACATATTGTAAAAATGTTTCAACTATAAGCATTAAAAAGAGAATTTAGAAAAATGAATATTAAAGATATTATAGAACAAAAACTTTCGGAAGTCATTTTAAATGTATATCAGTTAAAAGACATCAAGTTGGAAGTTCAGGAAAATAAAACGGAATTTGAAGGTGATTTTACCATTGTCACTTTTCCATTGGTAAAACAGTTGAAAAAAAATCCTGAAAGCATTGGAGTTGAATTAGGTGAAGCTTTGACAGAGACGGATCTTTTCGAAAGCTTTAACGTAGTAAAAGGTTTTCTTAATGTAAAGGTGAAAAACCAATTGTTTGTAGACAATTTCAGATCTGTAACTAAGAATTTTTCTACTATAGAAAAGAAAAATGCTACAGTAATGGTAGAATATTCTTCACCGAATACCAATAAGCCATTGCACTTGGGACACATCAGAAATAATTTATTAGGATTCTCAGTAGCTCAGATTTTAAAAGAAGCTGGTTATGATGTGATCAAAACTCAGATCATTAATGATAGAGGTATTCATATCTGTAAATCTATGTTGGCTTGGGAGAAATTCGGGAACGGTGCAACGCCTGAAACAACCAATACAAAAGGTGATAAATTTGTTGGAAACTACTATGTAGAATTTGACAAAAACTATAAAAAAGAAATTGCAGAACTTGTAGAACAAGGTGTAGGAGAGGAGCAGGCTAAAAAAGATGCTCCGGTAATGAAGGAAGCTCAGAAAATGCTTTTGGATTGGGAAAATGGAGATGAAACAGTAAGAGCGCTTTGGGCTGAAATGAACTCATGGGTTTACAAAGGGTTCAATGAAACGTATAAAAGACTAGGTGTTGATTTTGACCAGGTTCAATACGAGAGCAATACTTATATTTTAGGAAAAGATCTTATTCAGGCTGGATTGGATAAGGGTGTTCTGTATCAGAAAGAAGATGGTTCTGTTTGGTGTGACCTTACAGATGAGGGGCTTGATCAGAAACTTTTACTACGTTCAGACGGTACATCTGTTTATATGACACAGGATCTTGGAACAGCAGTTGAACGTTTTAAGCAAAATAATATCCAAAAACTGATCTATACAGTAGGAAACGAACAGGATTATCACTTCCAGGTGTTATTTAAAATCCTAAAAAAACTAGGATATGAATGGGCAGATCAGTTGTTCCACCTTTCTTACGGAATGGTCGAATTGCCTGAAGGTAAAATGAAATCCCGTGAGGGAACTGTAGTAGATGCAGACGACCTGATGCAGGAAATGTATGAAACGGCAAAATCTAAAGCTCAGGAATTAGGAAAGCTGGAAACCCTTTCAGAAGAAGATAAAGAAGCATCTTATGAAACGGTAGGATTGGGAGCATTGAAATATTTCATGCTTAAAGTAGATCCTAAGAAAAAAATGCTTTTCAACCCTGCTGAAAGTATTGATTTCAACGGAAATACAGGTCCGTTTATTCAATATACGTATGCACGTATTCAGTCATTATTGTCTAAAGCAGGTGCTTTGCAAACAGAAATTGCTGATATTGAATTAAATCAATCCGAAAAAGAATTGATTATGCAGTTGACCAACTTTAAAACGACAGTAGCCAAATCAGCGGAAAGCTTAAGCCCTGCTTTAGTGGCAAACTATGTATACGATCTTGTGAAGGCATACAACTCTTTCTACCAGAATAACCCTATTCTGAATCAAGAAGATGAAAATGTAAAACAATTCCGTTTGAATATTTCAGATATCACAGCAAAGACGATCAAAAAATCGTTAGAATTGCTGGGAATCGGAACCGTAAACAGAATGTAAAAATAGAAAGCCTCCCGAATTTTTCAGGAGGCTTTTTTATATATCAATAATCTCGTATCAGGAATATCCCGGATCTCAAAATCTCGCAATCCAAATCTACGTTTTATCACTATTCTCACCGTTCATCTGCTTTAAACTATCCGCATACAACTTTGCAGGAGTCCATCGTGCATGTTTGGAAAGGACTACTTTATATCCTTTTTTGTAAGTGTAAACCTTGGTAAATTCTGCACCGAAGAATATCAGCATACAGGAATAATTAATCCACATCATAATCAGAATAACTGTTCCGGCAGCTCCAAAGGCTGAAGTAGGTTTTATCTGGTTGAAATAAAGGCTTAATAAAAATTTTCCAAGGGTAAATAAAACAGTAGTCAGAAATGCTCCTTTCCATACCGGTTTCCAGCTGACCAAAACATCAGGCAGAACTTTAAACATTAAAGCAAATAAGAGCATGACAAGACCAAAACCAACGGCAAAATTCACAGTTTCTACCAGCATATAGGTTTCAAAACCAAAATATTGAGTGATAATAGTGTTAAACAGGCTGATCAGGGAAGATAAAATCATAGTGATCATCAGAAGGAACCCCAGAATAAGAATCATTCCTAAAGAATTGGCTCTGTCTAATAAGAACTTGACCAGTGCTTTTTTGGGAGCGGCTTCTACTTCCCAAAGTGTATTTAATGTATGTTGTAGTTGAAAGAAAAGAGTGGTAGAACCAAAAACCAATGATCCAACTCCTACAGCTTTCATAAAAATATTCTTTTTGTCAATTAAGGCACCAGCGAGCATTCCTTCAATACTTTTAGCCACATCCGGCCCCATAATACCACTGATCTGTGTGCTAATCTGCCCACGGATGGCTTCTTCACCAAAGAAATTTCCAAGTACCCAGATAATAATGATCAATAATCCCGGGATAGAAAAGATAGCATAATAAGCAAGACTTGCTGAATCTTTTGATGCAGAAGAATTGTTCCATTCCGTAAACGTATCTTTTAGAACTTCCCAGAAAAATTTAACAGTATTGATCATATTAAAATGGATATCCGATGGCAATATTTAAAACAAGATTATCTTTTCTCCAGCTTGAGTCTCCGAAATTGATTTTATCGAAAGCCCATCTGTCTCCTTTCTGATAGTAAGGAACCCTCAGTGGCATCGCAAGATCCAGTCTCAGAATCAGGATAGAAAAATCCAGTCTCAGACCTACTCCGGCTCCCACCGCAATTTCATTTAAAAAGTCTTTTGAAAACTTAGCGCCCGGTCTGTCTTTGTCGTCGTGAAGCAGCCAGATATTTCCAGCATCTACAAAAACGGCAGCATTTAAAAATTTATAAAGATTGGCGCGGTATTCCGCATTCAATTCCAGTTTGATATCTCCGGATTGGTCAAAATAAGTACCAGGCTCCAGAGTTCTTGGATCAAAACTTCCCGGGCCTAATGTTCTCGCACGGAATGCTCTGATACTGTTACTACCTCCTGAGAAAAACTGCTTGGAGAAAGGTATAAATTCTGAGTTTCCATATGGATAGGCAATTCCTCCGATAAATCTCGTAGCCAGTGAAGATTTTTCAGTGAACTTATGATAGAATCTGAAATCGTTTTCAATCTTTACATACTGGCTGAAAGGAATACCAAATATTTTCTTTTCCTTATCTTTTTTTACATCGGCTCCTGTTGCCAGTCCTGTTATATTTCCTGCAAGATCAAGCGTTCCTTTATAATAAACCGTATTGGTTCTCGGCAGCATGGTGTTGGTGTACGTGAAAGAATAGGTAGGTCCGAAAATAAGCTGTCTATCTACAATTCGTTTCATAGCAGGATTTTTTTCAGATATTCTCATGTATTCATCAGTAACATTTGCAGGAGAAACTAGTGTAATGTCAATCACCTTCAGTTCATGCTCTTTTCTGGCATTTTCTTTCCACAGATACCCGAATGATCCGGTGAAGTTATTTAAAGTATAATATTTTGTTCTGTTTTGGAATTCATATCCCAATGTGATATTCGTTCTCGGAACAAATTCACTGGAAGAATGAAAACGGAAAGGCGCTACAATTCTTGGGATGGAAAGCTGTGCATTCGCTCCTGCACGGAAAATATTATTGGCATCCTGCGCACCTCCCATCTGGAAATCAAAAGCTCCGAAGATCGCTGCTTTGAATTGCTCTGCCCCTCTGAAGAAATTTCGGTGGGTCCAGTTCAGGTTGAGCTCACTCCCTGCATAGTTCGCGGAGTTTGTTCTTCCTAAAGCTTCCAGGCGAAGTGACTGGATTTGTCTTGGAGTCAATAAATAATACGCATCAAATTTATGACTTAATGAATCTGAAACCACAAATTCATTTTTTACAAATTTGAAAACGCCCAAACTGATCAAACGGTTCAAAGTAAGATTATGATTGGAACGGTTGTAAAGATCTCCTTTTTTGAAGTATAAAGCTCTGTCAAAAATTTTCGGTTTAAATTTATGCTGAGGATCAATAACATAAATATCATCAAAAGCATATTTGGAAAGAGAATCTTTATTCATCGGAATGCTATATTTTCCGTCTTTTACATCCTGAATGTTGTAATTGGGAAATACAATAACATTATTAATGCTGAATTGCTGTGTTGCTAAATCAGGCGTATTATCTTTCAGTTTTACGTTAAGTTCTACCTTATGATTTTTGCTTACCGTACTGTCTGCCTGAACGATAATATTATCAGGATGGAAGTAATAAAAACCTCTTTCCTTTAAACCATTATCAATTCTTTCTCTTTCTGCTTTGATGACATCCAGATCAAAAGGTTTTCCGTTTTTAAGAAACGTTCTTTTTGTTAAACCCTGGATTTCCTGATTCACCAATGTAGAATCCTTCTGGAATTTTACACCGTCAATCAGATATCTTGAACCCGGTCTTAGCGTATAAATTACCTGAGCCTTTTTGTTCTTGGAAACTGTATCATAAGAAGCTTTAGCATTGAAATAGCCTTTGTTTTCAGAATAATTAACAATGATATCTTTATTGAACTCCCGATCTACATCACCTAATAAGACAGGCTTTTCACCTACTTTATATTTAAGCCAGTAATTAAAACCTTTATCTTTTTTCGGTTCTTTGGCTATATTATAAAAATACAGCTTGGGACGCATTCCCAAAAATGTAGAATTGGGTTTAGGAGTGAGATTTTCTTCCAGTGCAGCCTGAAGATCTTTTTTTTCTTTTTTGGAAATCGTATCGTTTTCAATCTTTACTTTGGCTCCTGTGTACAGCATTTGCCCTTCTTTCAAAAACCTTGTGTTGCTGCACGAGACTACTGTGGATGCCATCCCGGAAACCAACAGATACTTACAATATATATGGAACTTATTACTCATTATTTAAATTCTACCACTTGGTTATTTTGATTTTTTTTCGGCTTTTTTTCTTTAGATTTCTGGAAGATCTCACGGAATTTGTCATAATCCAATGTAATGATGAATCCAACTCCGGTCTCTATGATCTGCCCCTGAAGAGCCACCTGATATTCATCCTTACGATATGCACGAAGCATATATCTTCCATCTTTGGAAAGGCTGTAATCTACAGAAACATTCCCTGCAATATTGGTCATATTTTCATTCTGGCGGGCCTGGCCTTCCAATCCGAAGTTACTTCCTACTGTTACTTTCAGACGATCATTCAGTAGTTTTTTACTGATGTCTACATTCAGATCCGTTCTGGTATTTTTTTGTCCGCTGGAATAGTCTTCAGAAGAATCAAGACCGAAATTAAGATCTACCCCTTTAATCAATCCTGCAGCAAGATTATTCAGTTGTTGTGAAAGTATTTTACTCACACTCTGTCTTGCCATTGTTTCAGCGGACATTCCGGCTCCACTTTCAAATGGATTTTCTCCAATGAAACGATTCAGAAGCAATAACGCAAATACCTGTTTGTTCATTTCAGATTCCTGAGTTCTGAGCTGAGCCAGTTTCTGATCTACAACATCTTTTACATTCGTAGAGATAGAATTGTTCTTTTCTTCCGTAGTAATGTCAAACGTAAGCTGAGGTTTCAGAAGTTCCCCTTTCATTTTCAATAAAGCATTGAATGGGATTCTCTGTTTAAACTGGTTGATGAGTGAAGCTCCACCATTTTCCGTACCTACCTGCTGTTCTACAAGATCTATAGGTGCTGCTTCGGTTTTGTAAACCGCCGTAATATCCATTTGAGCCATTGTAGGTTCACCCGTCCATGTGATCGTGCTGCCTTTCTGAATATCAAACTTACGCTTAAGCAAGCTCACAGAAAGATCATAACTTCCTTTTTCCACTTCATAAACGCCTACCAATGTCATTTTTCCGGAAGGATCAATTCCACCAGTCAGTTCAGCTTCTCCCTGAAGTTTTACAAAATCACCGTTTACTTTATCAATAATAATAGAGAGCTTAGCTTCTTTGCTGACCTCAATATTGACACTTACATCCATCCCTTTGATACGGCTTTTGGAATCGAGAGAATCTGCTTTGATGGTTTTATTTAAAACAACCTGATCCTGGTCTACAAATTCTACAATTCCATCTCTTTCCTGTAAAGATGGGGAAGATTGAGGAAGTACAAATGTGAAATCTGTGTTGTCTGCTACTTTCAGTTTTCCGTCCACTTTTGGGAGATCCAGGTTTCCGCGAATATGAAGTCCGGCATCAATAGCCAGAATCCCGTACATCATCGCATCATTTGACTTTTCTGAATTAACAACTTTAAAGTCCTTGGCATTTACATTTAGGTTAAAGGCGAAATCTCTGTACGTTTGGGTAAGAACCTGTCCATCTACGACTAGAGCATTTCCGTCTTTGTCTTTGATTTTGAATTTATCAAACTCAATTCCACGGCTGGTAAAATCTATTTCATCACTCAGATGTCGGAAATCACTTCCTGTTTTTGCTATTTCCAGCCCGGCATCATTGAATTTTACTTTTCCTAAAATATTAGGCCTGTCAGCAGTTCCTGTGATTTTTAAATTTCCTGAAAGATATCCTTCCGTATTGGTAATGGCATTCATGGAAAATCCTTGAATACTCTTCATCTGAAGCTGGTTGATGGCCATATTCAGATCAAAAGTACTGGAAGAAGTATTATAATCACCAAGGATTTTTACATCATTATTATTTCCGGAAAGTGCGATATCTGCATTTAAAATATTCGGTGAAGCATTGTTCACTTTTACAGCAAGATTTCCAACAGGACTTCCATACACAATTAAGTCTGAAATATTCAGATCAGAATTGAAAGTCATTTTCTTTGTCACATCCCGAAGCTGTGCTGTTCCGTTGATGGTTCCTCTTGCCAGAACGGTATCTTTTTTGATAAGTTCCGTAATGGTTTCAATTTTGAAATCTTTCAACGAAATGTTCAAAGGACTACTTGGGTTATTGCTTTCAGACTGAACTGCAATTTGGCTGTTTCCATTGGACAAAATAAAGTTATCCGCCAGAATTCCTTTGCTGCTGATCTGGATTTTGTTGTTTTCAGCAACATTCCAGTCTGTATAATTAAGCTTTAATCCGTTCGGATTTAAAGATATTTCGGTAATATCGTTCAGTGATTTTGCATTTCCTGCAATCAGGAATTGGGTAGCATCTTTCTCGTCTTTTGTCGTGACATTGTATCGGATGGTATTGTCTGCAACATCTCCATCAATACTGATTTTGTTTAAAGAAAAACTTGAACTTTTTAAAGCAGCAACATTCAGGTTGTACTGCAATGCCTGATTTTCATTGGTAACTTTTAAAGTTCCTTTTTCAATGGTATTTTCACCATATAATAATCGTGGAATCTGTCCGTCAATCTCAATTTTCTGAGAATCTGCATCATAATTTCCGACAAGATTGATGGTTTCAAAATCTTTCAGATCCGGAACAAATTTTCTGATCAGATCATCATTTTTAATTTTCGCAGTAAAGGTAAAATGCTGTCCCGGATCAATTTTCTGTTTGTTATCCGGTTTCTGGAACTGGTAATATTGATTCACTGTTTTTGTTAAAGCACCAAAAATCTGAGTCAGTTTATATTTACCTTTCAGTTCTACATCTGCTACCTGAGAATTGAAAATAATTTGTGTAGAATCCTTTGTGGATGAAGCTTTCAGATTGACTTCCTGTACAGGATAGACTTCTTTAGTATCAGAGAAAGCGAAATCTTTAAGGTTTAAATAGCCATTCAAATTATTCGGGTCTAAACTGGTGAAATCTCCATCAATTTTTCCGGCGATAATCATTGGCTTTTCATAGAAACCAAGCTTGTTGACATCCAGTTTGATGACTTCTCCATTCACTTTTACCGTAGGATTTTTTTCATCATATACTCCAGAAGCGGTCAGTTGTAAACTGGCATTTGGGTCTTTTGAATCCAAAATCACATGGTAGGCTCCTTTGTTAATTTTTCCGGTAAGGTTCATGTTTTGATAACGATATCCTTTGTAAACTGCGGAAGCAACATGACCTTTTAAGTCTGCATTGGCATTTTTAAAATCAAAGCTTTCTCCTTTTGCAGCTATTTGTGCAGTGATGGGACCAATATCTTTATTCTGAATAATTTTTCCTACCTGTATCCCTTGTAAATTTGCTTTCACATCATACAATTCATGATTTTTTCTGCGCATGTCTACCTGTGCGATGATGGCGGCATTCCCTAAAGTAGAGTAGAGGTTAAGATCTGTATTCACTACCTTGGTTGTTCCTTTTGCATTTCCTTTAATACTGAAATGGGAAGGAAGAGAAATATTGGAAGGGATTGTATTTTTAGGAACAAGATTGAATATGGTTTTGGCACTGGAAGAAAATTCCCCGATTCTCAGATCATAATACAATTGATCCGGATTCATCGCATTTTTGATTTTTCCGGAAGCCATTACCCTCAACTGATCCAGCCCGGAAACTTTAAGATCCTGAATTAAAAGATCATTCACGCTTCCTTTTACATTTGCATTGACATTAAGAATAGCGTTCGGGTATTTGTTGAACGGAACGGTATTTTTTAAAGATGGAACCAGATTCAGAATATCAGAGAACCCTATTTTTGAATCTTTGATGTTGGCTGAGATTTTTACAGCACCTAAGTTTGAACTGAGCTGATCTATGGAGTTATAGTTTAAAATAACCTCATCACGCAATATCGTTTTCGGCGTTTGAAGATAAAGATCTTTCAGATAAGCTTCCTTTTCTGCATACACGAAATCCGTATTGAATTTCTGAATATCCAATCCTCTTCCTTCTTTAATTTCTGCTGTGTTCACTGTTCCTGCAAAAGTATTATTCTCCATTTTGAAACTTCTTACTTCCACATTCATTTTTGAAAAATTAAGGTGATTGAAGTCTATTCCCTGTTTTGTCGGAGCGATGGCTGTATTGTTATAATTAACTTTTACATCGTTCAAAACAAGTTTTCCTAAGAGCAATTTCATGGCCTTATCCTGATCGGAAGCTTTGGAAACTTCAGGTTCTTTTGTTGTTTTTGGATTGGCATTCTGGGCAGGAAGATAAAGATTAGCATTAATATCTGCCCCGGAAAGAAATACATTCGCTACATTGAAAGCATTGTTTTCCAGATCCAGTTTATTAACCTTTGTGCTCAGCTCTTTGAAGATAACTTTTGCAAATGTTTTGGTATTGTCATCACCGTAATCAATATCGAAATGAGTAAGCTTGATTCCTCTCAGTCCAATATTCATCGGTTTTTTTTCGTTGAGAGAGTCTACTTTTTTCTCCACCTTTTTAGCCACTTCTTCTACAAGTCCTTGCTTTAACTTTAATTTTAATCCGTCAAGATTGATATCATTAACCGCATAATTATTTTTGCTGAGATCAAAAGTTTTTACTCTGGTATCGAAAGACTTAAAGTAGAGTTGAATATCATTCTTCGACTGTTGGTCATTAAACGTTACCCCAACATCTTTTAAATTGATTTTATCAAGAGAAATAATAAATGGCTTGGAAGGACTTTCTTCCCTATCCGTGGAAGCAAAAGCATCCATGATATAATCAAAATTGAATTTGCCATCCGGTTTTCGTACTACATTAGCACGCGCTCCTTCCATATTGACAGAAGTAATATCTGCTGTAGAATTAAGCAGCTTCAGCATGTGCAGTCCTACATCAAGCTTTTTAACGGCTAGAAGAGTGTCTACATCCTGTCCTTTGAGGTAAAGATTTTCCATGACAAGGCTGTTAGGAAATCCAATATAAACTCTTTCAAGGCTTACAGGAGTTTTAATTTTCTTTTCCAGATAAACAATAAGCTTGTCTTTGATGAAGTTTTGAACGGCGGGAAGCCTTAAGCTTAGGATCAACAGGGTAAGAAGAACCAATATCGAAATAAAGGTTATTGCAATACGCCTTAAGAGTTTTGTGATGTTGATTTTCAGTTTCAAATGCGAGGTGGTTTCTAACAAAGATAATAATACTATTTTACTTGGTCTTTGTTGTGGTACCCTTTTGCGAATGCAAAAATCCTGCCTTGGCTGTCTTTTTATGGAATTTCTAGTTTGTAGTTGTCAAGTGAATAGTTGAGTAAGACAGCCAAAGTAAGGATTGTTATTTGTAAAAAACGCCCCCTTTTATCATTTTTTAATGTTGAAAAGGTAGTTAGCAAAAATGAAATTCAAATGTTAGTAGTTGTGAAGGGGGCGTGGCATGGTTTATATGATAGATAATAATAATTTAGTTGTTTCCGTTTTCCCATTTCACTTCTTCTCCCTGAGGAGCGGCACCGCCTTGTGCCGTAGTGATAGGAGCTGTTTCCTGATTGATGTGATAAATGTAAGCGGCAATTTTTTCAGCATCTCTTCCGGTAATGGTTCCTTCTTTGATGAAAGGTCTCATGGTTGGATTGTTTGGAGAGCCATTTTCAAGCATCCAGAATACATTTTTAAATAAACTTTTTTCTTTTATATTGATCCAGTGGGTGTCGGTAAGGTTAGGACCTATTCCTCCTTTTCCGCCATCACCATGGCAGGTTACACAATTTGTTTTAAACAATTCCTGTCCTTCTGTGATATTATCTGCACTGTATTTTGCAGATTCCAGATTGATCTGAGGTGCTGTTTTCTCATATTCCGCGATAGATGCTAACATCGTTTTTGTTTCTTTGGTATATTCTGCTTCCGGATGGGCATAATCTGTGAAAGAAAAGGCAAACAGATACACGGCACAGAAGATACATCCGAACCAGAAAAGACCGATCCACCATTTCGGAAGAGAATTGTCAAGCTCTGTAATTCCATCAAAACCATGGTCAATAAGAATATCTTTTTCTTCCGTAGCGGTTTGTTTTTTGAAGGCAGAATTCCATAATTTCTGGTAATACGGAACTTTTTTCTCTTCCAGATATTGTTTTTTTTCTTCCTCGGATAATTTGCTGAAGCTTTGATTTTCTACCAGATCTCCAATAGAATTCATGATCAGCAGCAGAATCGTGGCGATTAATATCAGCGCCCAAAAAAAAGGAGAAGAAAAATATCCTGAATCACTGGCGAACATTTCAAAGGCCATGATCGTTAAACCTATCGTTGCTGCGATATATATTGAAATGGGGGTTCTCGTTTTCATTGCAGTTTAATTTTAAATGTTACTCTACGCTTGCGGTTTGTACCTGCGTTGTTTTAATGTCTGTACCTAATCTTTGCAGGTAAGCAATCATCGCTACAATTTCTCTCTGTTCAAGCGGTATATAAGCAGATCCTTTGGCTGCTTTTTCTTTTACCATCTGATCTTTTACATCCGTTGCTTCAGAGTAAATTCTCTGTACAATTGCTTTTGACTGATTATCTGCCCATTGGTTGGCAGAATCTATCTGAGCCTTTGTATAAGGAACATCGAAGGCATTTTTCATCAGTTTCATTTTATCCACCATTTGAGTTTTGTCCAGTTTATTGGTGATTAACCATGGGAAACGTGGCATGATAGAACCGGCAGACGTAATTCTTGGGTTGTACATATGTTTGAAGTGCCATGAATCCGGGTTTCTTCCTCCTTCTCTATGTAAATCAGGTCCTGTTCTCTTAGATCCCCATAAGAAAGGTCTGTCGTAAACAAATTCTCCCGCTTTGGAATACTGTCCGTTTTTCCCTTCAAATCTTACCACCTCATCACGGAAAGGTCTGATCATCTGAGAGTGGCAGGAGTTACAGCCTTCACGGATATATAAGTCTCTTCCTTCAAGTTCCAATGGTGTATAAGGTTTTACTGCGGTAATTGTAGGAACACTTTGCTTCAGGGACAGCGTAGGAACTATTTCTACCAATCCACCAATTGCTATGGTAATGAAAGCTAATACAGAAAGGAGAGTAGGTGTTCTTTCTAACCAAAGGTGTACGCCTTCACCTTCTTTTCTTATAGTCCCGATATTGGCTAAAGCAGGAGCTTCCGCAGGAACGTTTTTCTGGAATGAACCGACTTTAATCGTTTTGATAACGTTGATTACCATTAAAATCGCTCCTGATAAATAAAGTACTCCACCTAAGAATCTCATTTTAAAGTATGGAATAATTGCAGTTACCGTATCCAGCCAGTTTTTCCATAATAAAGTTCCGTCCGGATTGAATTGTTTCCACATTAATCCCTGTGTAAATCCTGAAATATACATAGGAACGGCATAAAAGATAATTCCTAATGTTCCCAGCCAGAAGTGCCAGTTGGCAAGCTTTTTAGACCAAAGGGATGTTCTCCACATGATCGGTACCAGATAATATACCACTCCGAATGCCATGAAACCATTCCATCCAAGAGCCCCTAAATGTACGTGGCCAATCACCCAGTCGGTATAGTGACCAATTTTATTTAATGATTTTGTTGCTAATAAAGGTCCTTCGAAAGTAGCCATACCATAGCATGTAACCGCTACTACAAAGAATTTAAGGATCGGATTTTCTCTTACTTTATCCCATGCTCCTCTTAACGTAAGAAGGCCATTCAGCATTCCTCCCCATGAAGGTGCAATCAACATGATAGAGAATCCTGTTCCTACTGCCTGTGCCCATGCCGGCAAAGCTGTATACTGCAGGTGGTGAGGGCCGGCCCAAAGGTATACAAAGATCAGCGACCAGAAGTGAATAATGGATAGTTTGTATGAGAATACCGGTCGCTGAGCTGCTTTAGGCATAAAATAATACATCAGACCTAATACTGGAGTAGTTAATACGAATGCTACCGCATTGTGTCCATACCACCATTGTACTAATGCATCTTTTACCCCTGCATATACAGAATAGGATTTCCAGCTTGTGAAAGATAACGGAACCTCCAGGTTATTGAAGATGTGAAGCATGGCTACTGCAATCCAGGTGGCTATATAGAACCAGATGGCTACGTATAAATGTCTCACTCTTCTTTTGGCAATCGTTCCGAACATATTGATTCCGAAAATGATCCATGAGAATGTAATTAAGATGTCAATAGGCCATTCATGTTCGGCATATTCTTTTGAAGTATTGATTCCCATAAGGAATGTGATTACTACACTTACAATCATAAGCTGCCATGACCAGAAGTGAATCCATGAAAGGGTATCGCTGTATAATCTGGTTTTAAGAAGCCTTTGCATACTATAGTAAGCACCACAGAAAAAGGAGTTACATACGAAAGCAAAAATAACAGCACTTGTATGAAGCATTCTGATTCTTCCAAAGCCCATGGCTCCCTGAGTATTGATCAGCCCCTGAATATTACCCGAAGCTAAGCTTTTAATAGTCGTATCATCCGTACCGAATAAAAATTCAGGCAGTTCAGGATAAAAAAGCATCAATGCAGCTGTAAGCCCCAGCAGAAATCCTACAAGTCCGAATGCGATAGTCGCATAGAGGAATGCTCTGACAATATTATTGTCATAATTAAATTTTTGCGTCTCCATAAATTCCAATAGTGTTTACCGAAGTGATATTTTCTCTGAAAAAGACATATTTTTAAGTCTTTTCTATGTTGAAAATAAATATCATGTAACGTGTATAATGTTTTGCCAAAGGTATTTATTAACTTTGTTGGAGGCTAATAGCTAATCTTCTAAAATATACCGAAAACTACTAAAACAAAAACGATGAAAGTATGTGGACAAAATATCAGGAAAATACGTAGGAGCAGAGATCTTACACAGGAATACATGGCGTTTGAAATGGGAATTTCCCAAAAAGCATATTCCGATATTGAGAATTCCAAGGTGAAGATCAACCTGGAGATACTAACTAAAATATCTGATATTTTAGACATCAAACCATCTGATATCTGTAGTATTTCGCATAAATGTGGAAATGATGAATATGAAGATAAATATCAAAGTCTTTTGGAATACATGAAAAAGAATGATATCTCTGTTCCCAAAGAATTTCTATAAATTTTTGCTTCCCTCTTTTACATTCAATTTAAATAATTATAAAAAATGATCTCCTTCAATAACTGAAGGAGATCATTTTTTGAAATAGGCTTATTATGAATGGTAAATAATTTCATATTAAAATTTTAAAATCCAATCTTTATTTCACCTATCAAGGTTGTTTTTGTAATGACATTTTAAACTTTATCAGGAATAGAGTAAAAAGAAAAGAGGGCTTATGTTCTGGGATGAGGTGGAATTCTCAATTTACCCCATGGAATGTGAATTTCTCTGAAAAGTTTTTATATATTTAGCGACCGAATAATTCATTCAATGAGCAACGAAAATAAAACAGGACAAAACGAGACTTTAGTTAGAGGATTAACAAACCGACATATACAATTAATTGCCCTTGGAGGTGCCATAGGAACAGGATTATTTCTGGGAATTGGACCCGCCGCAGTATTGGCAGGACCATCCGTAATCTTAGGCTATGCTTTGGCAGGAATTATTGCCTTTTTTATTATGCGTCAGCTGGGTGAAATGGTAGTTCAGGAACCCGTTTCGGGAAGTTTTAGCTACTTTGCCTACAAATATTGGGGGAATTTCCCTGGATTTGCTTCCGGATGGAACTACTGGATTCTCTATATTCTGGTAAGTATGGCGGAGCTTACAGCAATTGGACATTATATTCACTTCTGGTGGCCGGATATTCCACTCTGGGTTTCCAGTTTATTCTTTTTTATAGTCATTAACGCACTTAACCTTGCTTCAGTAAAAGTGTACGGAGAAACAGAATTCTGGTTTTCCATCATCAAAGTAGTGGCTATTATTGCAATGATTATTTTCGGAGTATATCTATTAATTAGCGGTACAGGAGGAGAAAAAGCAACCATCACCAATCTATGGAATGATGGAGGATTCTTTCCAAAAGGATTATTTAATAAAACAGAAAACGGATATTCGGGGTTATTTGCAGCCATGGCGATGATTATGTTTTCATTTGGTGGGCTTGAACTTATTGGAATTACTGCTGCAGAAGCAAAAAATCCGGAAAAAACAATTCCACAGGCTACCAATCAGGTAATCTATAGAATTCTTATTTTCTACGTAGGAGCTTTGGTGATTTTATTTGCTTTAAGTCCTTGGAGAGATATTACAGAAGGATCCAGTCCGTTTGTAATGGTATTTCAAAATCTGAATGGTCTTGAATTCAGCCTTTTTGGTAAAGTGATTCAGTTCAATACATTAATTGCTAATGTTCTTAACCTGATTGTTTTAACAGCTGCTTTGTCGGTTTACAACAGTAGTGTTTACAGTAACAGCAGAATGCTTTTC
The DNA here is from genome assembly GCF_949767875.1 of Chryseobacterium sp. IT-36CA2. Lineage (NCBI taxonomy): Bacteria > Pseudomonadati > Bacteroidota > Flavobacteriia > Flavobacteriales > Weeksellaceae > Chryseobacterium > Chryseobacterium sp. IT-36CA2. The sequence goes on from NZ_CATKPG010000011.1 coordinate 383,192, forward strand.
GGATTGGCTCAGCAGGGAAATGCTCCAAAATTCCTTAAAAAACTGAATAAAAACTCAGTTCCTACCAATGCAATCATTATTTCTTCATGTTTTGCAGGAATCTGTATTATCATCAATAAATTAGTACCGGAAAAAGCCTTCGAATACTTAATGGCTTTGGTTGTATCTACGTTGATCATCAACTGGTTAATGATATGCTACACCCATTTGAAGTTTAAAAAATCGATCAATGCAGATGGAATTCAATCAAAATTTCCTTCTATATTTTACCCAATATCCAATTATATCTGTATTGCGTTTTTGGTTTTGATTTTAGGGCTGATGAGTATTACTGGGATGGAAATTCAGGTAATTCTGATTCCAATATGGATAGGCTTTTTGTTCGTGATGTACAAATTATACAAACCGAAGTAAAAATATAAAACAGATCCAAACATGTTTTAAAAAGGTGAAAATCAATTGATTTTCACCTTTTTTGTTTTTATTTTCAGTAAATTAGGATAGAAAATATGATCACCTGTATTTATTTTCCGCTGTATGAAAAGAATGTCAATTTAGGACAAGATTTGCTTTTTTGAGAGCTGTAATTTTGCACCTGTAAATCATCACAATGATGAATTTGCATTGTAAAACTTCAAAAAAACAAATAGAATGAAAAATATATTTCTGCTCATCTTATTACTTCCTTTTTGTGCCCAATCACAAATTTCTGTGCAGGCATACGGCGGAAATAAAGAGACTGAACTTCTGGGAATTTATAATAAAGATTTCAGTAGAAAATGGAATTATTTCGCTTCAGGAACTATCAGTTATGATTATGCTTCAAAAAAAGTAACTCCCGAACTCTATCAGAACATTAATTATGGAATTATAAAGAACCTTGGTGTTTCTGCAGGAGTTCATATTTCAGAAAAAGATATCATGCCGTCTGTAGGAGTAGCGTATGGAAAAGAAAATGATGTTTTTGCTATCAACGTATTTCCTGCATTTACTTATTCTACTGATGCGAAAGAATTTGGTTTAGGGCTTTATACTTTATTGGAATATACTCCAAAAATCAACGAACCGTTTAATCTTTACAGTATGTTGATCGTAGAATCTGATTTCAGCTTTAAAGAACATCAGTCCAGCAGTCAGGTTATCCGTTTAGGATTAGAAAATAAGAAAAAAATGCAGTTCGGAATTGGAAGTAATATTTCCCAGACTGGAAGTAGCTTTGATACCGACGTTAATTTCGGTGTATTTATAGGAAAGAAATTTTAATGATATGAAAAAATTATTCACACTCACTTTAGCATTGAGCTTTATACTAAGTATGGCACAGACAGATTATAATTTCCCGGAAGAATCTTCAAAACATGAAGGTACGTGGCTACAATGGCCTCATCACTATCAGCATGGAATAACCTACCGTAAGAGAGTAGAACAGACATGGGTAGACATGACGAAAGCCCTTCAGGCTGGCGAGAAAGTTCACATTATTGCTTATAATAATGAAGAAAAAAACAGAATTATCAATCTTTTGGAGGAAAACAAAGTTTCCATGAAGAATGTTGATTTTAAAGTGTATCCTACAGATGATGTATGGATCAGAGATAACGGACCTATTTTCGTAAAAGATAAGAAAGGAAATGTTCTCATAGAAGATTGGGGATTCAACGGATGGGGTGAGAAATTTGATTTTGAAAACTGTGATAAAATTCCACAAAAGATAGGTGCAGATCTTGGTATAAAAGTCATCAATCTGAATGAAGAAATGGTGAACGAAGGAGGTTCTGTAGAAACGGATGGAAATGGTGTTTTAATGGCTTGTAAAAGCTCAGTAATCAGTCAGAAAAAAGGAGCTACCAGAAATAAAGATATCACTCAGGCAGAAGCTGAGGAAATGTTTGAAACCTATTATGGCGTTTCTAAAGTAATTTGGCTGGACGGAGTAACTGGATTGGACGTTACCGATATGCATATCGACGGTTTTATGAAATTTATTAATCATAATACCATGCTTATTATGAAAGAAGATGATCTCCTTGATCTTGGTCTTTCCGAAAAAGATGTCAATACACTTTATACTGCAACCAATGTCAATGGAAAAGAATATAAGAAAGTCTATGTACCGGCTACCAAAAATAAAGTGAAAACAGCCTACGGAAAGCAACTGGATGAAAAAGGCTCTTATGTTAATTATTATGTGGCCAATACTGTAGTGCTTGTTCCAAACTATGGAGATCCAAATGATGCAATTGCCAATAAGATTATTCAGGATCAGTATCCGGATAGAAAAGTAATAGGAATAGACGTAAGAAACCTATATGAAAACGGAGGAATGGTACATTGTGTAACCCAGCAGCAGCCTGCCGGAAATCCAGCAAGATAAATTCAAAGAATTAAATGATAATTATTGTGCATCAGGTGAAATCAGTTGAAAAATTGGCTTCATCTGATGCTTTTTTATGAAAACAATTCACGAAATGTGGCACTTTCTTCGGTTATTTTCCGTATATTAGTAAGAGGTTATATTTCAAATTCAGGTGAAAATTATAATCTGTTTGAAGTACCTGCGGATAAGCCGAAAACCATTACAAAAAAGTAGGCAGGACCAAAAAAGACACCTATGGCCAATTTATTTCAAACGCTTACCAACACTGTAAAACACTGGTACATCCCATTAATCTTCGGAATTATTTTCCTTATCTGTGGTTTCTATGTATTCAGTGTGCCTCTTGCAACGTATGTTACACTTTCTATCTTTTTCAGTGTTTCATTCTTATTTTCAGGAATTACCGAAATATTCTTTTCCTTACAAAATAGTAAGTCTCTACAGGGTTGGGGCTGGTTTCTGGTAAGTGGATTATTAACAACTGCAATAGGAGTATATCTTATTGCAAATCCTCAGATTTCAATGACGGTACTTCCGTTCGTGATTGGATTTACTTTACTGTTCCGCTCTTTTCAATTACTGGGCTTCGCATTTGATTTGAAGAGCATGAGAATAATGAGTTGGGGAAATGTAGCCCTTGCCAGTGTAGGAGGAATTATCTTTTCCTTGCTGCTGATATTTAATCCGGTGTTTACAGGAATTTCATTAGTTACTCTTACCGGTGTTTCTTTCATTTTTATGGGAATAGCTTCCATTATGCTTGCTCTGGATTTAAGAAAAATAAAAAAGATTCCAGGAAAAGTAAGTCAGGAATTAAGAGACAGAATCAAATCTATACAGGAAGAGATTGATGATCTTAAAAAATAAAGAGTTATACATTTCTAAATAAACAAAGCCATCTTTCAAAAAGATGGCTTATATTTTAATGAGGCATAAATCTACTGATGTCATCTTTATCAAAATACTGAGTGTTTGTTCTCTCTGATTGTGGAATCTTATTATTGGGATCATATCTTAGGTAATCAGAATAGTCATTGATAATGTATTGCTTTGTAGGGGTATTTAAGAATTCACGCTGCTTTGCTTTTACATCATCGACATTTTTGCTTATGCTATTTTTTTGGTCAAAAGCATTTGCTGTACAACTGCTAACTAAAAATCCAATAAAGATTGGAATAATGATTTTTTTTCATTTTTTAATCTTTATATCTGCTAAAAGTGTACCAATATAAAATGAAGGTGAATTAAAGGATAGATCTTTTATGAACTTCTTATAGGACTAATTGGGTTTTTAAATCAAAAATGCGATTTTTTATTTGTTATAAAAGTATGTTCAGTATCTTATCAAAGTTTTAAAAAAAGATGGCTACTGCAAAGTAGCCATCTTATCTTTGTTTATAAGAAAAACCAGTAACAATTAAAGCTTGAAAGTATAAGCTTAATGTTTCTAATTTTTAATACAACGAACTATATTTCCTGATCCTCTACCAACATTATTAATTGCTTTAGCAGTTGCTGTAAAATTTGTGAGTGATCTTGTTGTACCTGTCACAGTGCTTGATGTAAAATTGAAAACTTGTCCGGCACTTACAATATTTGCTCCAGTATAGGGTACAAAACCTGCTGCTGGAAGTTTAAATACAGAAGTGAATGCATCATTTGTATTATTCATACTACCGATTTCAGCATTAATTTCAGCTTGTGTCGGAACCCTAAATCCTGAAGGACACGGATTGTTGGTTCCGGCAACTCCCTGCCAAAGATTATCATTCTGGGGGGAACGCCAATCACCATTGCCACCTGGATTGGTAATAAATAAGTTATTTCCTGGCACATCCGTAGAAGATAAAGTAGTTGTTGATGGTTTATTATCTGCTGATGTACTGCTTCTCCAAGTGACATTTCCATGTCCGTCAGAAAGTCTTCCCCATTGAATTAAACAGCCATAAGCAGCATGATCTGTACTAGATAAAGCCGGACGGCTTGCACCTAAATTTCTATCCATCCATACTCTTGTTGTTGCTGGTGAAGTTATCTCTACAACTTGAGTAACATCAGAAGGGCCGCACTTAGCTAAAATAGTGATAGGAATGGTGAAATTACAAGACTGCCCACCAAGATTTACAGTAAAGGTTGCATTGGCTGTTTCATTGTTGGTTATAACATCCGTTTGACCTGTAATTGTAAATGTTAAACCTCCGCTTCCATTGGTTATTGTGCCCGCAGGGATATTCATAGTAAGCCCCGTAGCTCCTGTGGAAGGAATACTTAATGCAGGATATTGGAAGGTTCCTGTAGCCGTATAATTAATTACTTTAGTAACACCAGAAGCAGCTACTTTGTCTTCAACTGTTCCTGTAAGTGCTCCTGTGGTACAATTCAATGAATTGATTGTTCCTGATTGCACCGTTACGGAATTTGTACAAGTTAATGAGAGTTTCTTCCAGGTACCAGTAAGGGTACCTGTACTTGTAGGTGTTCCTGTAAGATTATAGGTAATGAGAACTGACTGCCCAGGTATTAAAGTGCTGGAAGCAGGAGTTACTGTTGATACAGAAACACCACTCACTCCACTTAAAGTCAAATCACTAGCTTGAGAGGCTATCGTTACATTACTAAAAGAATTGTTTGTAAGAGTCACTGTAAATTTTGCACCACTTAAGGCAGCTCCATTTAAATAAGTACCTTCAAAACCATTTTGTGCACAATTGGCTTCAACTGAAGGGGTTGCAGGTGCATTTAGACATGGCCCCCAGCCTTCTGGTGATGTTCCTCCTGTTGCGTGCTGGCTGTATACTTTAACGCAGTCTGCAGTACTATCATACATGATTGTTCCAGGAACAACATTTCCTCCCTGAGGATTGATCATATTAGTTGGAGATGTATTTGCGGGTAAGACAAGTCCAAGATTATAGCTTGTTGTCTTGTTAATGTCCAATGCACCCCTAGGGGTTGTCGTCCCAATACCAACTTGACATGTAGCAATTAAAGGTATTGTGGAAAAAAGTAATAGAAATTTTTTTTTCATGTTTTAAATATTTATTATTAATCTAATTTCAGATGATATACTATATTTAAACTGTTTAAGCTTTTATTAGATTAGAAATATTAGATAATTTTGATTGATCTAATTGATATTCGATGTTTCGTTTTTTTTAAAAGCTTTGAAACTATCAGGTTCATAGGCTGGACTTCTATTTTAAAACTTTCCTTATAAAGCTATGTTTAGTATCTTCCGGAATATTTATGAATTCCTCACTGATAAAACCAAAATTCATATTGAAAAGCATTCTTTATTTTTTTTATGTATTAAAATTACTTTTTTTTTTAATATATATCCTTATTTTAATCGTATTTTTTATAATAATAATATTAGATTGATATTAATTTAAAAATAGGCGTGTTTTGTTAAATATAATTCATGGTTTGGATTAAATGTTGAAAAATATTAATTTAAAAATACGGGCGTAAATTAAATATAGCTTATGATTGATATGAAATACTGTTTTGTATCTGGTAAGTAAATTCAAAAAAATGAAAAATCAGGTTTATTAGATGATTTTCACTTTAAGAAAAATTTTAACCTACTATTATAGAAAAGAAAGAAGGCTTTTTTATTTACATTGACTAGACTTTTATATAGTCTAAGTTTAGATATTAAATCAATAAAGACTTTTGATGAATAGAGAGCTTTGTTCTTTAAGATAAACAAAAACCATCCTTTAAAAAGGATGGTTTGTAGACCCACAGGGATTCGAACCCCGACTGACGGTACCAAAAACCGGAGTGCTACCGTTACACTATAGGTCTGCTTTACTTTGGTGATGCAAATTTATATATTTTTTTCTTATTTACAAATACCTCCTTTGAAAATTCTTGCTTTTTAAGGTGAAAAAGGATAAAGTCTGAATTTTTCTATACCCAAATACCCTATTCATTCTAAAAACAAAAACCATCCTTAAAAAGGATGGTTTGTAGACCCACAGGGATTCGAACCCCGAATGACGGTACCAAAAACCGGAGTGTTACCGTTACACTATAGGTCTGTTTTATTTTGGTGGTGCAAATTTACAGTTTTTTTCTTTACATACAAGAACTTTTTGAATTTTTTTTTAAATTTACTGTAGAATTTATTCACGGAAAATATGTTGTTAGACTTCAATAATCTCAATATTAATCAATTATCATTCGATACTGAATTTGAAAAGAAAGTAAAAATTTTTCTGGAAGAATGGTTTTCAGAAAAAAGAGTAGTAAATGTTCAGACATCAGGCTCTACAGGAGTTCCGAAAATCTTTGAAATTGAAAAAAAGAAAATGGTTAACTCAGCAGTGATGACCTGTAATTTTTTGGGATTAAAACAAGGTGATAAAGCATTGCTTTGCCTGCCGGTAGAATATATTTCAGGAAAAATGATGATTGTACGTTCTATAGAAAGGAAATTAAAATTAAAAATTGCCGCCCCTTCTTTAAAGCCTATTGGAAATTTGGAAGAAGAAATAGACTTTTGTGCTATGACGCCACTTCAGGTAGAAAATTCTTTGGAAAAACTTCATCTGATTAAAAATCTGATCATTGGCGGGGCTTCAGTCTCAGAAAGCCTGAAAAATAAAATCCTACAGATGAACCTCAGTAATTCAAATCGTATTTTTGAAACGTATGGAATGTCTGAAACACTTTCCCATATTGGTTTAAAACAATTGATGCCGGAACAGGAAGATTATTTCACTGTCTTTGAAAATGTAACCATCTCTTTGGATGATAGAGGATGTCTTAAGATTTTTGCCCCCAATGTAAATGCTGAAGTATTGCAAACTAATGATTTAGTTGATATTAAAAATGGAAAGCAGTTTAAATTCCTCGGAAGAATTGATAATGTGATCAACTCAGGAGGAGCAAAAATTTTTCCGGAAACCCTTGAAACTTTGGTGAAAAAAGAACTCCCAAACGAAGCCGTATTTATCGGTTTGCCGGATGATAGCTTGGGTCAGAAATTGATACTTGTTATAGAGGGAAATGAGTCTGATGAGGTAATAAAAAAGGTTTCGGAAATACCTTTTGAGAAGAGGTTCCACAAGCCAAAAGAAATTATTTTCATCCATGAAATTCCAAGAACACCCAATGGAAAAGTAAACAGAATAGAACTCTATAAAAATATAAACATAAATCTCTAGTCTTGGCTCTTGATTCTAGTATCTCAAAATCTTAAAAAAATGAAAGACTTTTCAAAAGAACTTAGTTTCAAAACTTCCCGGAGCAGTGGAGCGGGAGGGCAAAACGTTAATAAAGTAGAGACTGCTGTTACCGTACTTTGGAAAGTAGATGTATCAGAATTTTTTAATGATGATCAGAAAGTATTGATTCAGGATAAACTGAAAAACAGAATCAATGCAGATGGTTTTTTATTTCTCACCGTTTCTGAAAGCAGAACCCAGCTGATGAATAAAAATAAAGCCATTGAAAAAATAATTGATATCGTCAACAAAGCGCTTATTGTTCCCAAAAAGAGAACCGCAACAAAACCATCAAAAGGACAGAAACAAAAGAGACTGGATAACAAGAAAAAACTTTCCGATAAGAAAGAAAACAGGCGTTTTAGGTTGTAGTTTAAAGTTTTATTCTTGGTCAAAAAGATTAAAGTACTTCTTTGAGTATAAGTACTGCCATTCCGTTTTTAAGTCATATCTTTGTTAGAATTAACAATAATTGATAATGGCAACAACAATCTTTTTTTCTGCACAATACCACCGTTCAGGATTGCTGATGTCTTTACTTTATCGTCATACAGATTCTTTTCTGAAAAGTTCCAAGGACTTCATCATTTAAGCCCTGTCAGGATTCAAGACAGGGAATCACTTCCAATTTATTTATTACTTTTTGCAGTTTTCCATAGAAGAAGGCTGTTATATGCCTTGGTTCTACATTGGATCATTGGGGAATAACTGCATCTTAATCTAAAAAAAAATGAAAAAATGTCCAATCATATTATTGTAACCACCGGAATTTATGATGCTATAAAAGATACACTCAGAAGAAAAAAAGTAAGCATCGGAGAAGAAAAAAGGCTTACGGAGGAACTTAGAAAAGCGAAACAGGTATTGAGAAGAGATCTTCCTGCTGATATTGTAACCGTAGACAGAAAAGTGACGTTAAAAGACCATACATTAAATTTTGAACACGAATATATTTTTGTGCCCTCTACCAAAGCAAAGCTTAAAAAGAATAAACATTCCATCCTGTCGGATATTGCTCTTGCGGTTGTAGGATACAAAGTAGGAGATATCATAGACTGGCCTTTCAGAGAAGGAGAAAGGAAAATTGAGATTCTAAAAGTGGAAACCTGGGAAGGATAAGGCTTTGTTGAATAATATTAAGTTGAATTACAATGAAAGCGTGGCTCGTATGGGCTGCGCTTTTTTATAGTAATGTGATGGAAAACGCAAGGGCGCAAACTTTTTAAATACTAAATCCTTGCGCCTTACAATATTCATAAAGCTTTAAAATCCTTTGTGCCTTTGCGTTTTCCAACAACTTATACCTTCCTCATTTAACAAATGATAAAAAAATACTCCTCTATTACACTTTCTTCAAGTGCTTTGACTGCATTCCGTTTTTAAGTTTTATCTTTGCAAAAATTAAAAAAAATGAGCAAACCGATAACTGAATTCATAGAAAAGTATTACCTGCACTTCAACGCAGCTGCATTGGTGGATGCTTCTAAAGGGTATGTTGCACATCTTAAAGATGGCGGAAAAATGATGATTACTTTGGCTGGAGCAATGTCTACTGCTGAATTAGGAAAGATTCTTGCTGAAATGATCCGTCAGGGAAAAGTAGATTTTATCTCTTGTACAGGGGCTAACCTTGAAGAAGATTTAATGAACCTTGTAGCACACTCTCACTATGAAAGAGTTCCTCATTATAGAGATTTAACAGCTCAGGATGAGTGGGATCTTTTAGAAAGAGGTCTGAACAGAGTTACAGATACTTGTATCCCTGAAGAAGAAGCTTTCAGAAGATTACAAAAGCATATCGTAGAAATCTGGAAAGATGCAGAAGCTAAAGGAGAAAGATATTTCCCACATGAATTCATGTACAAAATGATTCTTTCAGGAGTATTGGAGCAGTATTATGAAATTCCTAGAGAGAACTCTTGGATGATTGCTGCTGCTGAAGCCAACTTACCAATCGTAGTACCAGGATGGGAAGATTCTACAATGGGTAACATCTTCGCTTCTTACTGTATCAAAGGAGAGCTTAAAGCTACTACAATGAAATCAGGTATTGAATATATGACTTACCTTGCTGACTGGTATACTAAAAACTCAGCAGGAAAAGGAGTTGGGTTCTTCCAGATTGGTGGAGGTATCGCAGGAGATTTCCCTATCTGCGTAGTTCCAATGTTGTATCAGGATATGGAAATGCATGACATTCCTTTCTGGTCTTATTTCTGTCAGATTTCTGATTCTACAACATCTTACGGTTCATACTCAGGAGCAGTTCCAAATGAGAAAATCACTTGGGGTAAGCTTGATATCACTACACCGAAATTTATCGTTGAAAGTGATGCAACGATCTGTGCACCATTGATGTTCTCTTATATCTTAGAAAACTAAGAACAAAATTCTCAAAAGAGATTACAATATCAGCGCTTCAATTCATTTGAAGCGCTTTTTTATTTTAGGGTTGGGATATAGATTTGTTTCAGAAACTAAAAGTAATGAACCATTAAGATTATTTAAGTTTTAAATATTAATAGTGGAAATGGCTAAAGCTATTTTATTTAGCAGTATGCTTTACTTTCATCAAAGATGAAACTTAATTATTCTTACAATCTTCATTTTTCTTAATGGTTTAAAAAAGTGGGATATAGTATTCCCACAGATCACACGAATTACACAGATTTTTATTATCTGCGTAATCAGCAAAATCAGCGAGAGATAAAATAAGCTACGTCGTATGAAATTTTATCGAAGATAAAATCCTTGCGCCCCTTACAACACATAGTATTAAAATAATTTTGCGCCTTTGCGTTTCTCTAAAAATATACATAAACATTTGTGAAAATCTGTGCGATCAGCGGGAAAATAAAAATCAATCTAAAGAATTCACCAGCACAAAATAACGATATGCCAGAATTCCCTTTTCAATTTTAGTCAGACTATTGGGATCCTTATTACTTAGCTTCGGAAAAACTTTTTTATTAACAGCATTCAACAGCTTGAAAAATGATTTTTTCATATCTTTATCTTTTAATGAAGCATCATTGAGTTTAAGAGTATTCAAAAATGATGCAAAAAAGATCGTGAGCAGTATGGACGAGATTTTCAAACAACAGGTATACGAAGTAGCAAGGCTTATTCCCAAAGGAAGAGTATCTACCTATGGTGCCATAGCAAAAGCTGTTGGCTATCCTAACCATTCGAGACATGTAGGAAAAGCAATGGGAGGATGTCCGAAAAATGTTCCTGCTCACCGCGTGATTTCCAGTTCAGGAGTATTATCTGTTCCGGAATTTCAACCTAAACTGGAAGCAGAAGGAATTACTGTGGATAATCTGAGAATAAAAAACTTCAAAAAACTGTTCTGGGATCCTTTAGAGGAATTGTAAATATTAAGTTTTTGGAAATGATAGGTTTTTAACGCAAAGATTTCATTTTCTTTAATATTTTAAGGGAGCAAAGGCGGAATACATTTCATTGATTCTTTTTAAGCTAACGTATTACTCAATGCTTCATCAACGACAGTGTCGCACCTCTTTGCCTCCTGAAATAAAGCATAGGAAAATTAATCCTTTGCATAAAAAACTCACCCATCAACACTACAAAGCAAAAAAAAATGTCACTACATAATTTAATAGAAGTGACATCAATATTTTTAAGTGTTCAAACTGTGTTATTTTCTTCCTTTCGGGAGACCTTTTAGTTCTTCTTTCAGCTTTTCGTTCTCCTCTTTTAATAGAGCAATATAGTTTTGAAGGTTTTCAATAATAGCTCCAGGGATATTATCATAGTTGTTCTGGCTAGTAATTATTCCCGCAGAAGAAGATCTGTCATTAAATACAGGATGATCATTATTAACAACTACTGTAGCTTCCTCTTCTTCATAAATGTCCTCAAACGGTACATTCAAAAAACGGGCAAGTTTGTCCCATTCATCTCTTACGATTCTTACATCACCGCTTTCTTTTCTGCTGTAATTAGATACATCTGTTGCGATATAATCAGCTACCTGCTGTTGTGTGTAGCCTTTTTGTTTTCTGATGACGCGTAATTTTTCTTTTTGCATGACCGACATTTTATACAAAAATGGCAAAAAAGCATAAGCTGTACAATAAAAAGTAGAAAAAAATAGGTACTAAAGAATAAGATTAAAGATAAAATAAAACTAAACTGAAAAACCGAAGTGTTATCTTGTTTAATTGTTGAAAATTTTCTTCAAATTAGTCCCTTGTTTCATAATAACTTCCGACTGATCAAAAATAGTAAGAGACAAGATTTTAACCTAAAAGATTTAGATTAACTATTGATGATTTTTATACTGTTTTTAGATTGTTGGAAAACGCAAGGGCGCAAAGATTTCCTAAGCACTACAAATATTTAAGGCGCAAGAAAATCAAAGATTTTCAGCAAGAATTAATTCTTATAGTATTAGGACTATGGAATTTTATCGCAGATAAAATCCTTGCGTTCTAAAGCATACATTATAAAAAAAACTTGCGTCTTTGCGTTTTCCCAACCTTCTGTAAACAAAAAAAGACTGCTTCAAAATGAAACAGTCTCTCGTAAATTATTTTTCAAGTTGCTTATAGCTTCTCTGTATAAAATCTGTAAGGTCTTTTCCTTTCAATAGGTTTTGGGAAAGCTTGGCTAGATCCAGAGCGTATTTAATTAAATTCTCTTTCTCTTCCGTATTCTCTGTCTTTAAAATCTGATTAGAAAGCTCACTGTTTGAATTCACCACAAGATTGTACATCTCCGGGAAACCTCCCATTCCGAACATACCACCTCCGCCTGTAGCCTGCATTTCTTTCATTCTTCTCATGAATTCTGGCTGGGTAATCGTGAACGGAGCATCAGTGCTGTCCAGATCTTCAAGCTGAACTGTAAATTTAGAATCCTGAATAGCCTCTTCCACATTCTTTTTCAAAGACTCTTTTTCTGTTTCATTCAGTTTTGAAATTACCGGCTCATCTTTTTTGATGAGATTATTCACGTGATCTGCATCTACTCTTGCAAACGAAATATTTTCTTTTGAAGTTTCAAGTTTCTGAATTACGTGTGAAATAATAGGAGAGTCTAATAACAGAACTTCATATCCTTTATCTCTTGCAGATTGAATATAGCTGTGCTGCTCATCCGCATTGGTAGCGTATAATACCACTAACTTGTTATCTTTATCAGTTTGCATTGGTTTGATTTTCTCTACCAATTCATCCCAAAGGAAATATTTACCGTCTGTGGTAGGATATAGTGTGAATTTGTCTGCCTTTTCAGCAAATTTTTCTTCAGTAACAATTCCGTACTCAATAACTACTTTGATGTCGTTCCATTTTTGCTCATAGTCTTCACGGTTTTCGTTGATTAAAGAAGCCATTTTGTCGGCTACTTTTTTCGTGATGTAAGACGAAATTTTCTTTACAGCACCGTCTGCCTGAAGATAAGAACGGGAAACGTTCAATGGGATATCCGGTGAATCAATTACCCCTCTCAGAAGCATCAGGAAGTCCGGAACGATACCTTTTACTTCATCTGTTACGAATACCTGGTTTTGATATAATTGAATTTTATCCTTATCGATATTCAAATTGTTGCTCAGTTTCGGGAAGAAAAGAACTCCCGTAAGGTTGAAAGGATAATCAACATTCAGATGAATGTTGAATAATGGTTCTTCAAACTGCATTGGATACAATTCATGGTAGAACTTCATATAATCCTCATTGGTCAGTTCACTTGGAGCAATTGTCCATGCCGGTACCGGATTGTTGATGATATTGTCAATCTCTTCCGTTTCAGCTACAGTACCTTCGGGAGCATCTTCTGGTAAAGGAAGAGTATGTGTTTTTGTTCCGAATTTAATTGGAACAGGCATGAATTTGTTATACTTTAATAACAGCTCACGGATTTTTCCTTCTTCTAAAAATTCTACAGAATCTTCAGCGATATGAAGAATAATTTCCGTTCCTCTGTCAGTTTTGTCGGCAGTTTCTTCAAGAGTAAATTCCGGGCTTCCATCACAGATCCAACGTACAGCTGGCTCATCTTTATAAGATTTTGTAAGGATTTCTACTTTTTCCGCTACCATAAATGCAGAGTAAAATCCAAGGCCGAAATGTCCGATAATCCCTGAATCTTTCGCAGAATCTTTATATTTTTCCAAAAACTCTTCAGCTCCTGAGAAAGCAACCTGGTTGATGTATTTTTCAACTTCTTCACCCGTCATACCAATCCCCTGGTCTATGATACGTAAAGTTTTCTGGTCTTTATCAATTTTAACTTCAAGTTTTGGATTTCCATATTCAATTTTTGCCTCACCAATGCTTGTTAAATGCTTTAATTTTAAAGTTGCATCAGTAGCATTGGAAATCAATTCTCTTAAGAATATTTCGTGGTCACTGTAAAGAAATTTTTTAATAAGCGGGAAAATGTTTTCCACAGATACATTAATATTTCCTTTAGTTGTCATATTTTATAATTTTTAATTTTCAAATATTTCTCAAAAAAAATACCACGAAGAAGAATGTGACAGATTGACATTTTCTCGATTTATAATCGAATAGGTCTATTGTGTGTATTTTTCAAAGAAATACCTTACTTTTAATTCTTAAAATTCTTTAAAAATGAAGTTGAAATGTACAGTTTTTATTCTGCTCATGATGACCTGTTTTGTGTATGCGCAGAAAAAGCCTTTAGACCATTCTGTTTATGACAGTTGGCAAAATATCGGCTCGAGAAAAATCTCAAATGATGGAAAATGGGTTGCCTATTCTGTGGATGCTCAGGAAGGAAATCCTAACCTTTTTTTATATTCGGTTAAAAATAAAACCTCGAAGAAGTTTGCAAGAGCTACAAAATTGAATTTTACAAATGATTCCAGGTCTGCTGTTTTTCAAATCCGTCCGGAGTATAAAGACATAAAGGCGGTAAAAGATAAAAAACTCAAACAAAATAAATTAACAAAAGACAGCCTTGCGATCGTTGATTTTTTAAATGATAAAACAGAGAAAATTCCTAATGTAAAAGGATTTAAAACTCCTGAAAAAGCAGGCTCTTACATTGCTTATCTTCTGGAAAATACAAAAGATAAATCTTCAGATGACAACTCTGATAAAGATGACGGAGATGAAAAGGATGAAGAAAAAAATGCAAAACCATTACAATTGGTAGTACGAAACCTTTTGGATGGAAAAAGCACTACATATGATAATGTAGTACGCTACGAGTTCAGTAAAAATGGGAAGCAGCTTGTTTTCGTGACTAAGAAGCCTGAGGAAAAGATCAGTAAAGATAAAAAGGAAAAGAAAGATTCATTAGACAAAAAATCTGAGGATAAAAAAGTTACTGACAAATCAAAACCAAAGAAATATGCATTTCAAACGGTACAGGTAGTGGATCTGCAAAAAGGAACTGTCAATAAAATTTCTGAAATGGAAGGAGATTTTTCACAGTTATCTTTTGATGAAGAAGGAAATCAATTAGCTTATGTAGGAACGCCTTCGGCACAGAATGATCTGGTGAAATTCTATCAGTTGTACTACTTTAATTTTAAAGGAAACAAAAAAGAAATGGTTACCAATGAAAATACCCAAATGAAAAAGAACTGGGTGATTTCTGAAAACCGATTACCTATTTTCAGTAAAAACGGGAAACAATTGTATTTTGGTGTTGCTCCAAAACCTATCGCAAAAGATACAGCAATGATTGCGAATGACCATGCAGTGGTAGATGTCTGGAGCTACAGAGATGACTATCTGCAAACGGTACAGTTAAAAGAACTGAAAAATGATCTGAAGAAATCTTATGCTGCAGTAATGCAGACAGAAAAACCGGACTTTTTTAGAAATATAGATGGGGAAGATCTGGATACTTTGCGATTGGTTAACGAAGGAAATGCAGAATTTGCAATCGGTATTACAAGTCTTAATAACCGTATTTCTTCGCAGTGGGAAGGCTCAACAAAGAAAACGTATTTTCTGATTGATAATAAAACGGGGGAAAGAACAGAAGTTATTAAAAACCTGGATGGAGCAGTTGCCGTATCTCCGCTTGGAAATTTTGTTGTGATTTTTGACAGAGAAAAAGGGAAATGGTTGAGCTATAACGTGAAAACAAAACAAACACTTCCGTTGAATACTGGATTACCTGTTCCCTTTGTTGACGAGGAATTTGATATGCCGGATTTCCCGAATTCTTATGGTATTGCATCATGGACGGATAAAGATGAATCTGTGATTATCAGAGACCGTTACGATCTTTGGGAATTTTTCCTGAATGGTTCAAAAAAACCGAGAAACATCACCAATGGATTTGGACGTAAAAATAAAATAACATTTGATACGTACGATTTAGATAAAGATATTAAAAGTTTAAACCGAAAATCAGCCATTTATTTATCAGCGTTTGATAATACATCCAAAGCGAACGGAATTTTCAAAACATCTATTCAGTCGAATTCTGATCCTGTGAAAATCCAGATGGAAAATGCTTGGGGATACAGAACTCTTCAAAAAGCAAAAAATGCTGAAGAATATATTTTAGTAAAAGAATCGTACACAGATTCTCCCAATATTTTCGCAACATCAGATTTTTCAGAACAGCAAAAACTGAGCAATACAAATCCACAGCAAAGTCAATACAACTGGGGATCTAGTGAACTGGTAAACTGGACAACTCCAAAAGGAAATACATCCACGGGAATTTTATACAAGCCGGAAGATTTCAATCCGAATAAAAAGTATCCTATGATTGTCTATTTCTATGAAAAACTTTCGGATAATTTAAACCGTTATGTTGCACCGGCTCCAACCCCTTCAAGATTAAATATCTCTTATTTTGTAAGCAACGGATATCTGGTTTTCACACCTGATATCTCTTATACAGATGGTTTCCCAGGAGAATCTGCAATGGAGTACATCAATTCCGGAGTTGAAAAGTTAAAGCAAAACTCTTGGGTAGATGGTACAAAAATTGGAATTCAGGGACAAAGCTGGGGCGGTTATCAGGTAGCCTATCTTATCGCGCATACCAATATGTATGCAGCAGCATGGAGTGGTGCTCCTGTTGTTAATATGACTTCCGCATATGGAGGAATCCGATGGACTTCAGGAATGAACAGACAATTTCAGTATGAAAAATCTCAGAGCAGACTAGGAAAAAATCTATGGGAGGCTCCGGACCTTTATATTAAAAACTCACCACTTTTTACCATTAATCAGGTAAAAACTCCGGTAGTTATTATGAGTAACGATAAAGATGGAGCAGTGCCTTGGTATCAGGGAATCGAAATGTTTACGGCATTACGCCGTCTTGGAAAACCAGTATGGCTTCTGAACTATAATGGAGACGATCACAACCTTATGAAACGCCAGAACAGAAAAGATATTCAAATCCGCGAACAGCAGTTTTTTGATTATTATCTCAAAGGGGCTAAAGCTCCGGTATGGATGACAAAAGGTATCCCAGCCACCCAAAAAGGAAAAGATTGGGGATTTGAGTTAACAGATGAGAAACCTAATTAATATAAAAGATATTGATGATATAGTTGAAATTAGATAAAAACCCTTGAAATGAGTTTCGTGTTATCACTGCTTATTTCAAGGGTTTTCTCAATCATGATTTCTTTACTCCTTTTAGTTTATTTTCTGAATTGAAACATTAGAAAGCCTGAATGTTTGCGGGGTTCCAGATGTTCCAAAAGTTAAACCTGCAAAACTTATTGTATCACCGGCACTTAAATCCAAAACTTCACTCCAGGAAAGGGAGAAAATAGCACTTGTAAAAGTTCCGCCTGTTTGGGGGATTGTACATCCAGGGGTACCTGTTGAGAGGCTAGTTCCATTTTTGTTAAGATATATAAAAAATGAATAGGATGATGGTACATCGCCTGTTACTCTTACTCCTCCAGTGAAGCTTACTAAGTATTTTCCTGATTTACCCGCTGGTACAGTTAAAGTAGTATTATTAGTTCTCCAACTGGCAAGAGTGCCAGTCCCAATACTCATATCTAAAGCTACCGAAGTATTATTTCCTGGATAAGGCACTGTATTTCCTGATATTAATGTTTCATAAGATACAAGAGTACCTCCGGTATTATTACTGGAAGTGGTCCATATATTCCCATTAAAAGTATAATAGCCAGGGGAGGTTACATTGATGGTTTTAGGAGTTGTAGGAGCTGCTGCAGCTGTTACATATACCATTGTTCCTGTTTGAGCTGCTGTATATTTTGCATCTTTTGCAGCTAATTGATTTCCGGTAAGTCTGGGTGCCATAATGCCATCTGCTTTAGTAGCATCATTTGGATTACCTACTACATCTAAAGTAGAATTGGCATTTGGTGTGTTAATTCCGACCTGGGAGAATGCAAATGATGTAGTAATCATCGCACATAGAATAATTGTTTTTTTCATTATAGTGTATTTTTAATGTGTTTAGAGCTATATCTATCTTGGCATTTATTAAAATGTTGTTATAATATTTATCAACAGATTAAATTGTGAAAATATTTATAGTCATCACTTTCCTTGGAACAGCCCAGATAGTTTAGATATCAAAAAGTTTATCTATCTTTTAAATTACATCAACATATTTTATTACTTCACTCATTTCAAAAAAAAGTAGAGTTAAATTTTGTAAGAATCAAAGAATATTTTTGGCGAATTTAAGTAATTTTTCAATTTTTTTTCAGATTCTTTAAAAAAAGGTATGAAATAACGATAAAATTCTATGAAAAAAGGTTTTTTTAATTATCAGATATATAATTTTTAACTCTTTCTTAAAAGTATGTGGAAAGAACTGACACAATGACATTTTTTTTATGTTGGGTCTGTTGATCGCTTTTATTATATTTACCGCCAATTATAAATAACAGTATGGGAATCTTTGATTTTTTTAAGAAAAAGAATAACAATCAGGAAAATGTGAGTACTCCGGTTCAGGAAATAGAAATGCCAGAGGAAAAAGTAGTAGAGGAAGTGGTGGAAGAAGTTGTTGAAACAATACCAGAAACTCCTTCACAGCAGGTAGAAGAGTCAAAAGTAAATGAAGAATTTGAAAAAATCAGGATTTATAATGATTATATCGTGTATTCTATTGCACTTCAGTTAAGAGGAGAATATACACCTCTTTCAGCTTTTGAAAAAGAAAATGGCGAGGTAGAAGGCTTTGCTTATATGGTAACTGAAGATGCTTATGCACTTTCTCCACAACAGGCTATTGCGCAGATGGAAGAAAAGTTCGAAAATGAGCTTCAAGAAGGGAAAATTAAATCTTATATGATTCTGTATCATTCTCAGTTTGATCATAACGGAAATCATACTCCGGCAACACAGGATGGAGAGTTTAAAGGAATTTCTCTTGCATATCATTTTGCAGAAGATGACAAGGCGAAAACAGGTCTTCCTTATGTTTTTGAAAATCAGAATGTCACTTATAAAGGTTTTGCAGAGTTTTCTCACGAAGAAAATAATGAGATCATGAATCATCAGTTGATTGAAGGCAAAAATTATTTTCCGAATACAGAAGGAATTGCAGCTCCTGAAATGACAAATGAAGCAGGAATTATCATCAGAAAGTCTAATATTCATAATCTTGTCAATACATGGAGCGGGATTTTTGGCCATCAGAATTTCCAAACTAAAGATTACGGTCAGTATCTTACAACTATTTTGATGCAGTCTACTGTTGCTGATCCTACGGGAGAAAGTAAAAGTAAGACGGAGTTTGAAGATGTAAGATTCAAAACGATTGTAACGGATGAACTGAGCACGATCATTCCTGAAGTAAAAACTGATTATACGTTGGATTTTGAAACAAGATCAATCAGAGAATGGGAAAATGCACTGAATTTGCAGGCGATTGTTGCAGGGCCTGCCAGAGATACTTTTGGCGTTTGGTTCTTTGCAACGGATTATGCAGAAAATAGAAATACATACATGACACAGCCTCATCTTAAGGTGAATGTGAGTGGAATTGTTCTGATCCTTGATGTTCATACCAATACTGATTTACCGGATGGTACCAAAATGAGTGAAGATTTCACAACGTATGCACCAAGCCAGGATCTTCCTAATTATGCATGTTTTGACTTCATTGGTCAAATTATAGACTTTAAGGAAACAGAATTGCTTGATGATGGAAGTGTTAAAGGATATATTCTGAAACTGAAGCTGATTACGAATGAAGAAAATGAAAACTTCTTCACGATTGATGCTTTTGTGAATAAAGAGAATATGAGAATAGAAACGCTTACAAAAGGAATGAAAGTAACAGGAGCCGTTCAGCTGCAGGGTAAAATTGCTGGATAATTTTTTTAAAATATAAAACTTGAGGAGGTTGTTCTACGGAATGACCTCTTTTTTATTTCTAGTAATTAATGATTTAAACGCAAAGAAATAACAATTCGAAAGCTGGTCCTAAGGAAGCAAAAATTTGCGACTTTGTCGCTGATGAAGTTTTAAGTAAATACATTCGCTTAGTAAGAATCAATAAAATTGATTCCATCCTTTGCTCTCTTAAAAATATGATAGTATACAGATAAAAACTTTGCGTTAAAAAACAGCATCACTTAAAAAACAAAAAAGGCAATCCGAAGACTGCCTTTTCTATATTTTCTGAAAAATTATTTGTTTTTCATTTCCTCTTTGATCTTGTTTTCCAATTCTTCGGAAAGATCTGGATTGTCTTTCAAAACATCTTTTACAGCATCACGTCCCTGACCCAATTTAGTCTCTTCGTAGCTGAACCAAGAACCGCTTTTCTTCACAATTCCCATATCTACAGCAGTATCAAGAATTTCTCCTACTTTAGAAACTCCTTCGCCATACATGATGTCGAATTCTGCCTGCTTGAAAGGAGGTGCTACTTTGTTTTTCACAATCTTCACTTTCACACGGCTACCGATAGCTTCATCACCTTGTTTGATGGGTGCACTTGCTTTTCTGATATCAATTCTTACAGAAGCGTAGAATTTAAGAGCGTTACCTCCGGTAGTCGTTTCAGGGTTTCCGAACATGACACCGATCTTTTCTCTTAACTGGTTAATGAAGATTACTGTACATTTTGTTCTTGAAATAGTAGCAGTCAATTTTCTTAATGCCTGAGACATTAATCTTGCGTGAAGACCCATTTTGGAATCTCCCATTTCACCTTCGATTTCTGCTTTTGGAGTAAGAGCAGCTACGGAGTCAATAACAACAATATCAATAGCTCCTGAACGGATTAAGTTATCAGCAATTTCTAATGCCTGCTCACCGTTGTCCGGCTGAGAAATGATCAGGTTTTCAAGATCAATTCCTAATTTCGCAGCATAAGTTCTGTCAAAAGCGTGCTCCGCATCAATGAATGCAGCAATACCGCCTGCTTTTTGAGCTTCAGCAATAGCGTGAAGAGTTAATGTTGTTTTACCTGAAGATTCAGGACCATATATTTCAATGATTCTTCCTTTTGGATATCCGCCTATTCCTAAAGCAATATCTAATCCTAAAGAACCGGAAGGAATTACTTCTATTGTATTGTCTATAGATTGATCACCTAAAGTCATTACAGTACCCTTTCCATATGTTTTATCTAGTTTGTCAAGCACTAAAGCGAGTGCTTTTTTCTTATCATCAATGTTACTCATCTCTATTAAAATAATTTCTCAAAAATACATAATTTAAATATCAAAAGCTAATATTATTTATTCCTGAAAGCTGTTTTTAGAGTTAAAAAATGATAAATTTTTATGGCTGATCTTATTCATTACGAAGCAGATGCAGAATGTGGTATTAGTACATGAAAAAATAGTAACTATTAGCTAAAAATGATGCTGGAAGCTGGAAGAGGGAAGTTATTGAAGCTCGGAAAATATTATGAATTTAATATTATTACTATTTTAAAATTTTTACTAAAAGAGATTTATTGTCCAATAGAAACTTTCTGCCTCCATCTTCCATCTTCGAGCTTTTTTAAACCTAATGAAAATTTGAATTTTTAGTGATCGCAAGATAATCTTCCAGTACTTTCATCTGGTCCTTATTTCCTCTTTGTATTCTCGTTTCACGACTGACGAGTTGATCATAAATTTTGTTGAAAAGTATTTTCGATTTGGGAAACAGATTTTTGCAAGGAACCTCTGGAATTTGTAATCTTTTGCAAACTTCGTCATCCAGAAGAAACCAGGTACAGCAGACGTGCAGATATTTCAGATTTTTTCTTTGAAATTCATATTTTAAAATAGGATTTTCCAGCGATTCATCCAGCAGAGAATGAGCAAGAAGAACAGAATCTTTATCTGAGGGTGGTTGAACCGAAGTCCATAAATAAAAATATTCCGTTGCCTGTTTTTTATCATCAGGAAGAAGCTGTTCCGGAATTCCCAAAAGATACCCTACATATTTCCAAAGGTGAAAAATTCCCTGCTCCTCTTCAATGGAAAAGCTGTTTCCCAGCTTCTGAAGGCTGTGTAGAAAGACCAGACTGAATCCGATATAGGTTGCCATCATATCCCATGAATTAATGGGTTCTCCCCAGTTGTCAGTTTCCCAGTCTTTATAATGTTTTTTAATAGAAAGTCTGGCGTATGAGTGAATCAGACGGGTTTTTATGGCAAACTCATACCCTTTTGCATGAACTTCCAATGCATTATAACGGGTAGCATTCACCCAAAAATCTAATGTTTCAGAAAGACGCTTTACAGCCCCTTTTTTCAATGCTTCTGTGACAATTAGGGGTTTGTTGAGATAAGCGTAGTCATAACCACCGATCAGACAATAATCTCTCAGGGAGATTAAAGAATCGAGGTTGCTTCTCATACAAAGCTCAGCACCGCTTTTGAGAAGATTATAATCCAGCCATTTGGGAACTTTTTGAGTCTGACTGAACAGTTTTTTTACACTTTCAGGAACTGAATCTGTTTCTGAAACACCATTTCTGATGTAGTGCTCAATTTCTCTTGATGCTTCATGGAATTTTTTAGTGAAATAAACATCTTTTACCACCTCGTCACCCGTTTCATCCACATGATGAAAATAGGGGGCAAACTTTTCAAATTTTTCGAAGCTAACTTCAGCTCCGGAAAATTCAATAAGCTGTTTTCCGTTGCCATTTTCCCAAAAATTCCTGAAATGGGCAGCATCTTTAAAACGGGGTTGTATCATGTTCATTCCTTTACCTATAAAAGTACAAGTTTTGCACCGAAATATATTGGTGAGATTTATCAGGCTTATGATTTGTTCTCTATAAATATCCCCATTCAAAAGTTTTTTTGATCAGCTCCGAGCTGTTTTTGCAGTCGGATTTTCTTAAAATATTTTTTCTGTGGGTACGAACAGTTTCTTCTGAAATATTCAGCAGATCCGAAATTTCACATGTTGAGTATCCTTTTGCAATGCAATTGATGACTTCAACTTCTCTTTTGGTGAAAATGACAGGGATAGCTTCGGGGAATTTGCCATGATCCATCCATTGCATCTGGTGAAAATCTTCCCGTCCGTTGATTCCGGAAACCAATACAACATAAGAATTTTGATGGGTTATATGTTCGATATTGGTGTGGATATTAACGGCCTGCAAAAGTCTGCCGTCTTCATCTTTATAGGTATGTAAAGCCTGATGATGGAAGAGTTCATAATTACCTTTTGATGTTCTCATCCTGAAACAATAGCTGGTTTTCAATTCCTGTTGATAATCAAAACCGTCAATTTCTTTTATTTTTTCTATCGACATCCTTTCTGCTTCCATCACAAATTCTATGTCATCAGGATGGATGAGGTCTATAATTTCTTTTAGATGTACAGGATGTTTATGGAGACCATGAATTGCTAAAATATCTTCATCGTGGTTACAAATGATGGTGCTGTCTGCGAAATTGATGACATAATAATAGAATTTTCCGGGAGCAAAAATTTCTCCGATTATTTTTTCAATGGTGGGAACGGGTAGTATTCTGTTGTTATTCTGTAAAATTTCAGGATAATCATTCCAGACCTTAATGAGGGGATGAGGTCTTTTTGCGTGAGTCAGGTGTTTTTTCTTCATTGGTTAATGTTTTCTTAAAAATAATAAAATTATGTTAAATAAAATCACCCTTTTGTGGTATTTCGGGTGGTAGGGAAGTATTGTAGTTTTAAATAAAACTAATGACCATTTCAAAAAAACTTTAATCTGAAAAATAAATAACCATGAAAACAAAAATTGTATTGCTGTTTCTGCTTGGATGGGTGGGGATGGTTTATGGACAGGAGAAAAATATCTCTGCATCAAAAATAGAAAAAGAAGTAGGAAAACAATCAGGAAAACCCAATAGGAAAAGTGAAAAACATAAGGATCAAAAAAATCAAGAAATAATTTATAATTTTTCGACTGGTGAATTTGAAAAATCTGTAATAAAACCTCGTCAAAAAGTTCCTACGGTGTTAAAGATAAAAAATATTAATACATATTTTTATGATATTCAGATCCAGTCTAAGGATATTAATATTAATTCCGAAGGTTTATATGAAACTTCAACAAATGCACACAAGACGGCAATTATTAAAATTGACACTACGGCAGTTTTAGGGATTTTAGATACAAAATCTATTAATGCTATACCAGTAATGCCAAATGCAACTAATAACAATACAAGTGGCCTTGAAGAGATAAAAAAGAAAGAAGAAGCATTGGCATCGAATAAAAATGCTTTACAAGAATCCAGTAAATCACTCAATGAATCAGAGGTTGAAAAAAAAGAACTGGAAAGTATAGATATTTTAAAGAAAGATATTAATGCTATTCAAAGTCTTCCTGATTCTTTAAAAGCGAAAAATATTAGTTTATTAAGCACTAAACAAAAAGAACTTTCTAATTTAGCGAATAAGTATAGTAATAAAAGCATTGATTCAATAAATAAAGAAATTGCTCAAAAAAAGTCAGATATAGAAGTAAAAAAATCTAATGTTTTTATAGCAGAAAGTGTACTGGATAGAGAGCTTTTAAAGCTGAAAGATAAAAATGAGATTTTGTTAAAGGTAAATGATGGGATTTTTAAATTAAATATTAAATATTTCGAGCTTGACACAGAATTTACGGATGTGTTGAAAATAGCTGGAGCTTACAATAATTTTATCTATAAAATTTATCGCCCCGGTATAAATAAAGGAGAGTATAAAAAAATCAAAAGTCCTGAAGAAAAATTTGAAACTGTTGCTATTCTTAATTCTGAAAGAATATCAGAATATTATACACAGCTAAAAAAGTTCAATAGAATTTATTCCGAATTTCAAAGTGTATACAATCAAATAATGCATCAGAATATTTTGCTAATGCAGGATCAAAATGAAGAACTAATGATAATAAAATTGACTTTACAAAATGAATTTGGTAGGATCAAAAATGTTACAGACCAAATGCTGAAAAAAGTAGAGGATATGAGTCTATCTACCAAACTGAGTTCTGTAGAAATATATAATAGAGAACTTCAAAATGATGAGACATTTGTATATGTGTCAGATCCTATTCAAGGTTTAGGAGATTATATAGAGTTTGATGTTACAATAAAACCCAAAACAGAATTTAAAGAAGTTTTTGCTAAAAATCAGAATCGTAGATTCAAATATTCAGAATATCTACGTGGTGGGATTCGATATGATTTCAGTGTAGGTACAGTATTCGATTTTGTAAACAAAGACGAATTTTATGAGAATAGAAACAATACTATTGCAAAAACTTCTAATAATAAATATTATCCTACGCTTGCCGGACTTTTTCATGTAAGTTTACGTTCAAGTTCTCTCTGTTCTGTAGGATTTAGTTTAGGAGCTTCACTCAATATTACAGAGTTTGATATTAACTCACTTTTTATTGGTCCTAGTTTATTAGTAGGGAAAAAAGAGAAAATTATATTTACTTCAGGGATGTCTTTCCGAAAAACGAAACAATTAAAAAGTGGATACTCTGATGGGCAACAAATAGTTGGAGAAAGTAATATAGATAATTATTTGACAAACAACTTTAGATTAGGTTTTTTTGTTGGAATCAGCTATAATCTAACGAAAAAGCAAAAATCAAGTCTGAAAATTGCAGGTAACGAACAATAATTATTAGGATAACTTTTTGAATTTTGAGAGTAATTACCTATAGAATTAAAGTTAAAGTAGAATGCTCTCGGATCAATTTAATATAAACAAAAAAACCTTCCCATCGGGAAGGTTTTATATTATTGCTTATCGCTCATTACTTATTATAAAGAAGCAGCGTGTACAAGCATATCTACTAACTTGTTAGAGTAACCCATTTCGTTGTCATACCAAGAAACAAGTTTCACGAAGTTAGGAGAAAGCATGATACCAGCATCTTTGTCGAAGATAGAAGTTCTCTTATCTCCTACGAAGTCCTGAGATACTACAGCCTCTTCAGTATATCCTAGGATACCTTTCAATTCACCTTCAGAAGCAGCTTTGATTACTGAACAGATTTCTTCATAAGAAGCAGCCTTTTCAATTCTCACTGTTAAATCTACTACAGAAACGTCAACAGTTGGTACTCTGAAAGACATACCTGTTAATTTTCCGTTTAGTGAAGGGATTACTTTTCCTACCGCTTTAGCAGCACCTGTAGAAGAAGGGATGATGTTGTTTAGAGCAGCTCTACCACCTCTCCAGTCTTTCATTGAAGGACCGTCAACAGTTTTCTGAGTAGCTGTTGTAGCGTGTACAGTGGTCATTAAACCTTCTACGATTCCGAAGTTATCGTGGATTACTTTAGCTAGAGGAGCTAAACAGTTTGTAGTACAAGAAGCGTTTGATAAGATTTTGATATCATCAGTAAGTTCCTTGTGGTTTACGCCCATTACGAACATTGGAGTATCATCTTTAGAAGGAGCAGAAAGGATTACTTTCTTAGCACCTGCAGTAATGTGTTTTGCAGCGCTTTCTTTATCTAAGAATAAACCTGTAGATTCTACTACGTAATCTGCACCAATTTCATTCCACTTTAGGTTGCTTGGGTCTTTTTCAGCAGTTACTCTGATTTTTTTTCCGTTTACTACAAGATCATTTCCTTCTACAGAAACTTCACCTGGGAAAATACCGTGTACAGAGTCATATTTTAACATGTAAGCCATGTATTCTGCATTGATTAGGTCATTGATTCCTACAACTTCAATGTTGTCTCTTTCAGTCATTGCTCTGAAAACAAGACGTCCAATTCTACCAAAACCGTTGATACCTACTTTAATTGTTGACATAATAGTTTGTTTTTATTAGATTATAAAAATAATTAGATTGCTAAAATTTCTGAAATCAGTAAAAGATCTTTATTGATTTCGTTATGTTTTTTAATGGCTTCTTCAATTGGGGTATACGTCAGATCATTAGAACGCATTCCTGCCATTACGTTGGTTTGTCCTTCCATAAGTCCTGTTACGGCTCCATAGCCTAGTCTGCTTGCCAAAACTCGGTCTGCACAGCTTGGAGAACCTCCTCTCTGCATGTGTCCCAAAATGGCTACACGAATATCGTAATCAGGGAATGTCTGTTTTGTTTTTTCTGCAAGTTCGTAAACGTTGGCTAATTTTTCACCTTCCGCTACTACTACAATACTGGATGATTTTCCTGTTTTTTCAGCATTTCTGAATTTCACAAAAAGCTCATCAATACTGTCTTTCTTTTCAGGAATTAAAATATCCAGAGCACCTGCAGCCAATCCACTGTTTAATGCAATAAAACCGGCATCACGACCCATTACTTCCACAAAGAAAACTCTGTTATGGGAAGTTGCCGTATCACGGATTTTATCAATCGCATCCATTGCGGTATTCAAAGCAGTATCGTAACCAATGGTATTATCAGTACCGAAAATATCATTATCGATAGTTCCCGGGATACCGATTACTCTGATTCCGAATTCTTCATTAAAGATTTTTGCACCGGTAAAAGTTCCGTCTCCTCCAATACATACCAATCCGTCTATTCCAAGTTTTACGCAGTTGTCGTAAGCTTTTTGACGGCCTTCTTTCGTTCTGAACTCAGCGGATCTGGCAGATTTTAGAATCGTTCCACCCTGATTGATTATATTTTTTACGGAACGGGCTCCCATTCTCAGGAAATCATCGTTGATAAGGCCATTGTAACCTTCTCTTACTCCGTAACATTCGATATTATAGTAATTGGCGGTTCTTACTACCGCTCTTAATGCCGCATTCATACCCGGAGAGTCACCTCCTGAAGTAAGAACTGCAATCTTTTTTACAGCACTCTCTTTCATCAAGTAAAAAATTTCGAACACAAATTTACAAAAACAAGTTCAGATTATCGTAGTAACTTTCCAATAGTTTTGAATATAAATTATTAAAAGCTTCTGAAGTTTGTAGGTTTAAAAAAATATCGCGCAGTTTTCGTTTCCGAAGCATTCACGTCAAGGTCGTACCAAGGCGTAAAATAGGGATTAAATGGATTGGAGAGCACATGAACCGACTGAGCCGGGGTGAATCCTTCGCTCAATAAAAATAATCTTTCCCCTTTCTTATTTTGGCAGATACCGGAAATAAAAACGATATGTCCCGGACTGCCTGGTGTGATCAGAATATCTCCCGTTTTCAGATCAGAATTCTTTGTTACCGGCTTTGTCTCCTTGTTTAATGAAATGGTTCCGGCATAATTGAAAATCAGATCCAGATAATTTCTGAAACTCTGGTAAGAATCATCAAAAGCAGCTGTTTTTCTAAAACTGACCGAGTTTCCATTGACAAAAGCTCTCGTTCCGTTTTTATAATCATTCCAACTTAGAAGATCACCGCTCGTGAAATGAAATTTAATTTCGTCAAACTTTTTAGCCTTATAAAGATATTCTGCCCTTATCCGGATAGCCACATCAGCACATTGCTGTAAATCTTTATTTCCGGTATCGATATCAAAAACAGCTTCATGAAGATGTTGGGTAGAAATAGGCGTTCCATCATATTTTACAATCTGGGTGCCATAAGGTTTTAGTTTAAAATTTTCAATAAAATACCCGAAAGACCCCGGTTTTTCTTCAATCCATTCATAACCCTCCGGAGGAGAAAATCTTTCCCGTATGGTATTTTTATTTTTATGAATTTTTAAAGCGTTTTCTGTGATTAAATGCTCGTTTTTATCCGGCTCAGCCAATAGACGGTCTGATGATTTTTCTTTTATACAGCCTGTGAGAATTAAAAATGCTGCGATTCTGGTGATAACTTTTTTCATGTGTTTTTTTAGTTCAAACAAATATCATTTTTTTTAGCTTATCTGCCAATATATAATCTGAAAATCTGCTAGTTTAATGACTCTTCATTCTCAGGAATCAATAATTTCCCCCAATCATTCAGTTACCAGAGAATTTTCACAAGCTGTTCACCAAGTTCTGTCAACGTGTATTCAACCCTTGGTGGAAGTTCATTGAAAGATTGCTTGGTTAAAATACCGTCTTCTACCATTTCACTCAGCTGCTGATTGAGAACTCGCCGGTCAACTTTAGCAATACCACGTAAAAATTCACTGGGACGTTTTTTCCCTTCATTGATCTGCCAGACAATAGGAATTTTCCATTTGCCGCTAATGGTATTCACAGCCACTTCCAATGGACAAATTTTATTTTCTTCAGCTTTTTTCTTTGTTTCCATAAAATTGACTTTTTTATCCCTATGGGTGAAAAATATGCGCTATTGTTTTTGTCTGCATAGTTTCAGACTTTTGTAAAGATAATCATTAAATAGTATGACAGAAAAACGAAAAGGAGCCCGCTCTATCAAAGATATTTCACCCGATATTCTGGAACAGCTGAACAGAGGAGAAATTGAAACCGCCAACCTTACAGAATGGCTGGCAGTAGATCAAAGACTGCTGCTGGAAAACTTACTATTGCAGAATAATCGCAAAGAATACTTGAAACCCATTTTAGAAAGTGTAAACCAGCTGAAAAAACAAACGGTGAATACCATTAATGAAACAATTGGTGTTGAGCTTCTTAATCTGGCCATAAAAAATAAAGATGATGAATTTCTTCATAAATTGGAAACTCATTCTGCGGATCTTGTACGTTGCTGGGCGGCTTATACCATTGGAAGAAATAATGATTTACAACTAAAAGAAAAGTTAGACAAAATTCAATCGTTTGCTGTAGATACTCATTTTGGAGTGAGAGAAATCTGCTGGATGAGCGTGCGAACGGATATTTCTAAAAATCTTGATGAAAGTTTATCTATTTTATCAGAATGGACGATGCATGAGAATGAAAATGTGAGACGTTTTGCCAGCGAATCTACAAGACCGAGAGGAGTTTGGTGTGAGCATATTCATGCTTTAAAACAAAACCCAGGACTGGGGCTGGAAATTTTAGAACCTTTACGATCCGATTCCTCCAGATACGTGCAAGACAGTGTTGGGAATTGGCTGAATGATGCGAGTAAATCACAACCCGAGTTTGTAGTAGAAATCTGCGATGAATGGCTGCGCGAAAGTCCGACAAAAGAAACTCAATATATCATTAAAAAAGCCTTACGAACCCTTAAAAAGTAAGAGTTATCCACAAAACATGAATGCAGATATAATTCGTTATCGCATACGTTACATATTTTCAGACTTTTAAATGGTTTTTGAAAACCATTTTTCTTCGTTGGGTAGGGAATATTCTGCTCTTTTTTCTGATGAAAATAAGATTTAAAAAATTCTAATATTAACGGAATGTTAATTGAAAAAAGTTATCCACAATATGAGTTTTCGATAAGTGTGAA
Organism: Chryseobacterium sp. IT-36CA2; assembly: GCF_949767875.1. Lineage (NCBI taxonomy): Bacteria > Pseudomonadati > Bacteroidota > Flavobacteriia > Flavobacteriales > Weeksellaceae > Chryseobacterium > Chryseobacterium sp. IT-36CA2. Next base: position 413,499 of record NZ_CATKPG010000011.1, read on the forward strand.
TTATATCTTCCATAAAATGAGTTGATTAAATAATGTGCTTCACAAAAGAGCTTGAAATAATTTATTTTTTAGTCGAAATAAAAAGTTATCCACAATATGAAATTTGACTACCATTTTTCAGTCAGATATTTCCAGTATCTTTTTGGTACATGCTGAATATGAAGTTTCATGTTTTTTCTTTCCACGATATTGGTTTTCGTGAAATAGCGCTGCCAAAGAATCTGATAATTCTTTTCCTCATCATGGAACTTTTGCTGATAATGCTTCAAATCAATTTTTTCATCCGGATAAAAGAACTCGCAGGTGTCCAGATCATAGAGAAGACCGTAGTTTCTTTGAAGATCATAGATCATCCATTTCTGGTTCTGGTATCGATCTTTAAAATGTTTTCTGATTAAAGGAAGCACATTGAAGTCGGGATCTATTTTAGAGAAAAAAACACCATCCTGCATTTTTTCAAAGCGGACAAATGCGGTCATCCTGTGCCTTTCTCTATCCACGGATTTGCAGATTTTTGAAATTTTTAAAATATCAGAATCAGCGAAATTTTCAAGAATATTGTCATTAGGATGTTTTACTGACTGTCTTACTGCAGATAAGATGAGGTTTTCCAGATCCGGCTCCTCAGATAAAAAAACTTTTAAAAGTTTGTAAACCCCCTGTTTCCCGATATTCAGCTCCAGTTTATTCAGAACTCTCTCAGATTTGTCCGGTTGAGTTATGACTTCATGGATTTCAGCGAAAATATTTTCCTGATGAAACCTTTCTTTACAAGTAATCTCCACATCCTGATAGCGATATTCGAAAACTTCAAATATAGCAGTGAAAAGACCGTCAAAACTTCCATCGTAGAGTAAGGTTGTCATGTATTGAATTAAAATTTAAAATTTAGTTGGTTTACCACTGAATAAAATAAAGAATCTGGTTCATTGAAGAGATGCTTCCTCCGTCAGAATGACAAATATGCTGTTATATCTGCATAATAAATTAGTGATCATTTGTGAAAACATTGGTGCTATTAGTGTTTAATATCAAAATCAAAACAAAGTCAGCTGTTGTGAAAACTGATTGTGAAATTTGGATGAACTTCCACCTACTAACAACTTCCTGAAGTTTTTATCCGTTAGATATTTCAGATAAGCATTTCCTGCATTAAAATCAATAAAATATTTTGCACGGTTGACAGCTGCTCCCAGTTTTTTCAAATGATCTATTGTTAAGATCTGAAAACGTCTTGCACTCACAATTTTCTGAGCTGTTTTCACTCCAATTCCCGGAATTCTTAAAATCAACTGATATTCTGCGGTCTGAAGATTGATCGGAAATTGATGAAGGTTTCGCAGTGCCCAGCTTAATTTCGGATCTACTTCCAGATCAAGGAAAGGCATATTTGGGTCTAAAATCTCTTCCGCTTTAAAACCATAAAATCTCATCAGCCAATCCGACTGATACAATCGGTTTTCACGAAGCATAGGAACTTCCGTCGTTAAAGAGGGCAGTCTCTGATCTTCCAAAACCGGAACATATCCGGAATAATACACCCTTTTCAGATTAAAATTTTTGTAAAAATGATCAGCAACTTTGATGATTTGGAGATCATTTTCATTGGTTGCCCCCACGATCATCTGGGTAGATTGTCCCGCCGGAGCAAACTTGGGCACCTTTTTCAGAATTTTCTTTTCATCCTTATATTGAATGATCCCTTTTTGAATATACCTCATCGGGCTGATCATATCCTGTCTGTTTTTTTCAGGTGCCAGCAATTTTAATCCGCTTTCCGTAGGAATTTCAATATTTACTGATAAACGGTCTGCATATAAAGCTGCTTCCTGCATCAGATCATCACTTGCTCCCGGAATAGATTTTAAATGAATATACCCGTTAAAGTTTTCTTCCAGACGCAGTTTTTTAGCAACCCTTACCAATCTTTCCATCGTGGTATCGGCATTTTTGAATATTCCTGAACTCAGAAATAAACCTTCAATATAATTTCTTCGGTAAAAATTGATGGTAAGATCTACCACTTCTTCTACGGTAAAAGCAGCTCTTTTAATATCATTAGAACTTCTGGAAACACAGTAAGCACAATCATAAATACAATGATTGGTCAATAGAATTTTAAGCAGTGAAACACATCTTCCGTCTTCCGTATAGGTATGGCAAATCCCGCTTGCAGAACTGTCTCCCAAAGCCCCTTTTTTATTCTTTCTCGTGCCTCCGCTTGATGAGCAGGAAACATCATATTTCGCTGCATCAGCAAGGATTTCAAGCTTTTCTTTAAGGCGGTCAAAATTCATATTTTTAAATAATTGATCTGTTTTGTATCAAAATTGTAGTTTAATTTTGTTCAAATTTAGTTCCAAAATTGATAAATGTCAATCTTTTTTCATAGAAGTTATCAACAAAAAAGAGTCTCAAAATCATTATATTTACGGCTCATTAAAGTTTATATCATGAATCATAAACCAATCGAAGGTTTTTCTAAGCTTCCAAAGCAGGGGAAAATCGAATGGCTCGTAAACGAATATCTTGAAGGAAACCAGGAATATCAAAATATATTAAAACAATACTGGAATGAGGATGCGGATCTTCAGAAGCTTCACGAAGAATTTTCTGAAAATACCATCTCCAATTTTTATATGCCTTACGGAATTGCTCCGAACTTTCTGATCGACGGAAAACTATTGGCACTTCCAATGGCTGTTGAAGAAAGTTCTGTAGTAGCAGCAGCTTCCAAAGCTGCTAAATTCTGGATCGACAAAGGAGGTTTCAAAACTACCATTATCAATACAGAAAAGCTGGGGCATACCCACTTTATTTTTAATGTAGAACCTCACAAATTATTGCATTTCTTTAATTTCAGTTTAAAGAAAAAATTATTTGAAACCACTGAGGATATTACATCCAACATGAGAAAACGTGGTGGCGGTATCTTAAATATCAGTCTGGTGGATAAGACCGCAGAAATGCCGAATTACTATCAGTTGAAAGCAAGCTTTGATACGGTAGATTCAATGGGAGCCAACTTTATCAATTCATGTCTTGAACAGTTTGGAAAAACATTGAGACAGGAAGTGGCTGCCAGCGAAGATTTTACTCAGGAAGAAAAGAATTCATTGCAGATTGTAATGAATATTCTTTCCAACTTTACTCCTGACTGTATCGTAAGAGCTGAGGTTTCATGTAAAATGGAAGATTTAAAAGATGACAGCGGAATTTCTCCTGAAGAGTTTGCTGCTAAATTCAAACAGGCTGTTACCATTGCAGAAATTGAACCTTACCGTGCAACAACTCACAATAAAGGAGTAATGAACGGAGTAGATGCTGTGGTAATTGCTACCGGAAATGATTTCCGAGCTACAGAAGCCTGTGCGCATGCTTATGCTGCAAGAGACGGACAATACAGATCTCTGACCCACTGTACAACAGATAACGGTGTTTTCAGATTCTGGATTGATCTTCCTATTTCTGTAGGAGTTGTAGGAGGACTTACCAATCTTCATCCTTTGGTAAAATTCTCTCTGGCACTTCTTGGAAAACCTTCTGCACAGGAATTGATGAGTATTCTTGCCGTTTCAGGTCTTGCACAAAACTTTGGTGCTTTACGTTCTCTGGTAACAACAGGAATTCAGAAAGGACATATGAAAATGCACTTGTTGAATATTCTGAACCAATTGGGAGCAACCGAAGAAGAAAAACAGCACTTTGTGACGTATTTCAAAGATAAGACCGTGAGCCACCACGAGGTGATCAATGAATTTAACAGAATGAGAGGGAACTAATGTTACAGATCATTTTGCCCATCGTATTCCTTCTTTTTGGATTTTTTCTGAAAAAAACAAATAATGAAGGTTTCAGAAGCTCTAAGAAATTCGCCAATATGTTTATCATACTTGGAATTTCTACGCTGGTTGCCAAGTTCATTTTAATGTACTTAAAATCAAAATAGTGAAAAAGAGTATTGTATTCTTCTTATTGATTTCAGGGTTAAGTTTTTCGCAGCAGAAAGACTTAAAAATACAGGATTTACAACCTAAATCAGAAAACTTTGTGTTTCCGGTAGTTACTTATTCTGCAAATCCTTCCGTGGCCAATAAGATCAATACATTCCTTCAGGTCAATGAACTTGAATATATCCCGAATTCCGGAGAAAATCCTTTTAAACTGGCCTCTACAGCTACTAATTCTTATTCCAACTATGTTTATTTTTATGATTGGAAGAAATTGGATACTCCTAAGAATGTTTTAAGTATAAATATCAATGGAGAAGCTTCGGGAGCGTATCCGGAAGAATTTGCAGACTGGAAGAATTTTGACCTGAGAACAGGAAACTATATCAATGCTGAGGCTTTATTTCAAGCAAGTGCTGCCAAAACGGTTACAGGTTTGATTCAGAAAAAAATTAAAAAAAGAGTCAATGGCTTTCTCGTAAAATTGAAATCCGAAAAGAATCCTTCAGAAGAAGTTCAGGAGCAGATTGGCTTATATGAAGGCTGCTTCATGGATTATAGTTTGAATGGAATCCGATATTTTTTTGGAAAAGATAAGTTAACTTTTGTAGCAGGCAGATGTTCTAATCATGCGATGCGGGCATTGGATGATCTGGGAAGTCATGAACTTGAATTTACCTATAAAGAACTTGAAAAATACCTGAGCGTTTATGGAAAGAATCTGATATCAGGTTCTGAAAAGATGGGTCAAACGGGTCCCGGAAATAAATTATACAAAGGAAAAATTGACGGAAAATATCCTATTACAGTTTTATTTAACGAAATCAATGAGGATGATTCCTTTTCAGCCACTTATTGGTATGATAAGAACAAAAAACCAATCAATTGGAGAGGAGAATTTGTACATGACCATTTTTCCATCACAGAAGATGATTACCATAGTGAGGAATTGAAGGAATGGATACCAAAAGCCTTAATAGAAGCGGATTTGAAAGGAAATAAAATCATCGGGAAGTGGCAGGATTATAAAACAAAAAAATATTTAACCCTAGAATTAGAAGAGTTATAAAATGAAAACAATTACTTTAGTTTTTGGAGCGGTTTACGGAATGGTTTCTGTAATCCTGGGTGCATTCGGAGCACACGCTTTAAAGAAAATATTAGCTGTGGAAAGACTGGAAAGTTTTGAAACAGGAGTAAGATATCAAATGTATGCAGCTTTTTTCCTGCTGATCATTGGTTATATCTTAAAATTCGAAACTTCTGCAGAGAAATGGACTTCCATTTTAATGATTGCAGGTACCCTTTTGTTCTCAGTAAGTATCTATTTTCTGAGCATGCAGGATTATCTGGGAATGAATCTTAAATTCTTAGGCCCAATCACTCCGCTTGGAGGTCTTATGATGATCTTAAGCTGGGGAATGCTGATCTTATATTTTGCTAAAAACAGAATTTAAGAATGAAAATTAACAGACGACGACGGTTAATACGAACCTTCAATCTCTTAGATCAACCTATCAGATTTAACCCGTTTGTATTCAGTCGTACTTTTTTTATGTGGGCTGTCACAGGCCTTGTAGGTGGTATCATCGCTGGAGGATATTGGATAGTACTGGAACATTTTACAGAGTTTTTAGCTGAATTTCAAGGCTGGCAGGTAATTCCAACCATGGCAATCTGTGGTTTGCTGGCTGGGCTGGTGATCCATTTTATCGGTGATCCGGGAGAAATTCATCTGATTGTTAATAACATCAGATTCAATAAAGGAAAACTGGAGCCGAAGAACAATCCTTCCATGATCCTTTCATCCCTGTTTTGTGTAGCATCAGGAGGAAGTTTAGGTCCTGAAGCACCATTGGTACAGGTTACGGGATCTACGGGAACGTCGCTGGGTAAAATTTTCAGACTGAAAGGAGAAGAGTTGAGGTCATTAAGTATTGCCGGGATGGCTTCCGGGTTTACAGCATTATTTGGTGCGCCGCTTGGAGGAAGTCTTTTTTCTCTGGAGATATTGCATCATAAACATGCTGTAGAATATTACAGAGCGATTATTCCTGCGTTAGTGGCAAGTTGCTTCAGCTACCTGATGTTTGCACTGATTATCCATTTGGGAATTGGGGCAACATGGGATTTGAAAGCGTATCATTACACAGGAGTATATGATTTTCTATATGCAACCTTGTTCGGAATTGTAGGAACATTTTTTGGATGGATTTTCATTTTTGTAGTTAAATTTTTCAAAAAGGTTTTTGAATACAGACAATTTCCAATTTATATTAAAACATGTGTAGGAGGAATTGTTTTAGGAATTATCGCCTATAATTTTCCTATTACTAGGTACTTTGGACACAACGAAATCAATCAGCTGATTGGTGGGAATTTCGGACTGAACTTTTTAGTTTTAATTCTTGTTTTTAAAATATTAGCCATCGCTATTACAGTAACTTCCGGATGGAGAGGTGGATTTATCATCCCTCTGTTTTTTGTAGGAACAACATTGGGGTTAATTATCCACAATTTATTCCCAAGTGTAGATACCACGCTGGCTATTGTAAGCTGTATGGCAGCAATCAATTCCTGTGTAACAAGAACACCGATGAGTACTACGATTATCTTAGGGACGCTTACCGGATTTACGTATTTCGTACCAATATTGTTTGCTAGTCTTACAGGATATTTCCTGGCTCCAAAAATTCCGTTTATCGGATCTCAATCTGAGGAATTAGCGGAGGAATAAGGGAAAATGGAAAGATATGTTAAAAATCAAGTCCATCAGACTTTAATTTTTGAGTCAATAAACTTGAACTTCCGTGTCTTTTTAGTAAATTTGTCAACCTTTAAATATTAAAATAAAATAATAAAAATAATATGAATCTTCACGAGTATCAATCAAAAGAGATTTTATCAAAGTATGGAGTAGCTATCCAACGTGGTTTCGTTGCAAACAACGTAGATGAAGCTGTAGCAGCTGCTGAAAAATTGACTGCTGAAACCGGAGCACAGGCTTGGGTTGTAAAAGCACAGATTCACGCAGGTGGTCGTGGTAAAGGTGGGGGTGTTAAGTTTTCTCCAAACATGGATAAGCTTAAAGAAAACGCTCAGAATATCATCGGAATGCAGTTGGTAACTCCACAAACTTCTGCTGAAGGTAAAAAAGTACACTCTGTTTTGGTTGCAGAAGATGTTTATTATCCTGGAGAATCTGAAACTAAAGAATTTTATGTTTCCATTCTTTTAGATAGAGCTGAAGGTAAAAATACAATCGTATATTCTACTGAAGGTGGTATGGATATTGAGCACGTTGCTGAAGTAACGCCTCATTTGATCCACAATGAATTAATTGATCCTGCTATTGGTCTTCAAGGATTCCAGGCTAGAAAAATTGCTTTCAACCTAGGTCTTGAAGGAAATGCATTTAAAGAATTTGTGAAATTTATTTCTTCTCTTTATAATGCTTACACAGGAATTGATGCTTCTCTTTTCGAAATCAACCCGGTATTAAAAACTTCTGATAACAAGATTATCGCTGTAGATGCTAAAGTAACTTTAGATGACAACTCATTGTTCCGTCACAAAGACTTAGCTGAGCTTAGAGATACAAGAGAAGAAGATCCAATGGACGTAGAAGCTGGTGAAGCTGGTCTTAACTTCGTAAAACTAGACGGTAACGTTGCTTGTATGGTAAACGGTGCTGGTCTTGCAATGGCAACTATGGATATCATCAAATTATCTGGTGGTAACCCGGCTAACTTCCTTGACGTAGGTGGTACTGCGGATGCTCAGAGAGTACAAACTGCTTTCGGAATCATCTTAAGAGATCCAAACGTAAAAGCTATTTTGATCAACATCTTCGGAGGTATCGTAAGATGTGACAGAGTTGCTCAGGGGGTTGTAGATGCTTACAAAGCGATGGGTAGCCTTCCGGTTCCATTGATCGTAAGATTACAGGGAACTAACGCTGTAGAAGCTAAAAAATTAATTGACGAGTCTGGTCTTCCGGTACACTCTGCAATTACTTTAGAAGAAGCTGCAAACAAAGTAAAAGAAGTTTTAGCGTAATCTAAAATTTTCAGATAAATAAGAAAACCGTTTCATTTTTGGAACGGTTTTTTTATTTGTAAATCTAAAGATATATAAGAATTTTTTTGGATTAAATTTTCCCACAGATCCCACAAATCCCGCAGATTTTTATTAAAATCCATGTCATCTGTAAAATCAGAGTGAGATAGGCAGCATGTAATTTTATCGGAGATAAAATCTTTGCGCCTTAAAATATTGAATATAGAGTTGAAGAATTAATTGCGCCTTTGCTATATCTAACCTTTAATAGTGTAAAAAAATACCACTTCAACATTTGAAATGGTATTTATATTTTTAGAAATAAGACTTACTTATCCTGATGGGTTTCGGGTAAACTACTTTCACCACTTGTAATGCTGATACTTGTTGGCGTTACCAATTGAATTTTATCCGCATCAAAACGTTCTTTAATACCTAAATATGCCTTACTTCTTATTTGAGCAAGATTGGCACCTACTTTTATCCAGAACTTCACCTGGAGATTAAAAGCGCCCTGCTTAAGATCTGTAAAGATCACTTCTATGGTGTCCAGCTTATCCACATTATCAAGATTTTTAATAACATCAAGAATGCTTTTCTGGGCTTTGCTGATATCTTCATCTGCTGGAATTTCAAAATTTAAAATAATCCTGCGCTGTGGGGAAGCCGTAATATTGTAGAAAGGAGCATTGAAAACAACCTGATTCGGAATATATGCCTTCTTGCCATCATCAGTAAGAAGTTTTGTCGTTAAAAAACCAATTTCCTGTACCGTTCCGGAGTGTGCTCCGATTGTAATATAATCTCCTACTTTGTAGGCTTTATCAATTCCAATCAGCATTCCCGAGAAAATACTTGATACAAGATCTTTTAGAGCTACCCCTGCGATAACCCCTGCAACTCCTAAACTTCCGATAAACTTCCAGAGAAAACCGCTGAAGCCCATTATTTCAAGAGCAATAAAGGTTCCCATCAGCATAATCAGGAATCTGAAAATACTGATTAAAGTAACTAATGAACTCTCTTTTTGGCTTTTTGGGAAAAATTTGTGGAACAATTTTACAGCCCCTTTACTTAAATATTTACTCGTAATCAGAAAAAATGTAAATACTAAAATTCCGACAATCAGTTTGGGAGTAAGCGCAGCAAATGTTACATACCAACTTTCCAATACTTTATAAACCACATCTACATACCTGAGGCCCGTTTTCTCCATGAATAAAAATTTTAATTAAATATATAAATTTTCATCAAAAAATTTGCCAGTTCCAAAAAGTCTACTAAATTTGTAGACTATAAAGAAAAAACATTATGTCAATTAAACTAGGAGATACAGCACCCAACTTTCAGGCAGAGTCATCTGTAGGTGACATCAATTTTTATAATTATCTGGGAGATTCCTGGGGAATTCTGTTTTCGCATCCTGCAGATTATACACCGGTATGCACTACAGAGCTTGGCTATACGGCGAAATTGCAGTCTGAATTTGATGCGAGAGGAACCAAAGTAATTGCTTTGAGTGTAGATGGAGTAGAAGATCACCAAAACTGGGTGAATGATATTAATGAAACTCAAAAAACCAATGTTCAGTTTCCTATTATTGCTGATAAAGACAGAAAAGTTTCAGAGCTGTATGATTTTATTCATCCTAATGCTTCTGTAACGGCAACTGTACGTTCTCTTTTGATTATTGATCCTTCCAAAAAAGTAAGACTGATTATTACCTATCCGGCCTCTACAGGAAGGAATTTTGACGAAATCCTTAGAGTGCTGGATTCTTTACAACTGGTGGATAATTATCGTGTGGCAACGCCTGTTAACTGGGAATATGGAGAAGATGTTATTGTTCCTCCTACCATTTCCACAGAAGAGGCCCGAAAAATATTCCCGAAAGGTGTGACGGAAATAAAACCGTATTTACGATACACGCCTCAACCCAATACATGATTTATTTGATTTTTTATAGTTTAGTTTTAATTTGTACGAAAATCGCCTCGAAAAATTTTTCGAGGCGATTTCAATGTATACTTTTATATAGTGAAGCAATTGATTATTTTACTTCATTAACAACTTGCTTAGCTTTAGAGGTTGGCAAATAAATACTAAATCCTAGGTTAAAAGTAATATTAGATGTTAAACCTTGATTTCCGAAACCTGTAACACCAGCATATTTTACTAAACCTTCTAGACCAATATTTGGAGTGATAAAGTAAGAATACCCAGGTCCTGCACCGAAGTCAAGGCCTGTTGTAGAGTTACCTCCTTTGCTGATAGAATAACCACCAACACCTAAGTTACCTTCGAAAAACCATCTTCCGTGGTGTAATAAGTTATTTACTCCTTGTTCTCCAGGAGAAAGATAGTAACGTCCTAAAGCTCCTACACCATAATCAAATCTGGTATTAGAAGTATTAGAAGATTTGCCAATACCTAAATTTACATAACCCCCAACGGCTAAGTTATCTTCGATAAAATAAGCTCCTTTTGGTTGTAGGTTAATTTGGTATCCACCACCTGTATTTAATCCAAAATTACTTGTTGCCAAGCTACTTCCTACCATCCAATTACCTTTCTGAATCTGAGCGTTTGCAGTTGCTGTTAAGCCTGCTACGGCTAATATCCCTGTTAAAATAAGTTTTTTCATAATTTATTATTTTAATAATTAAATGTTTATTATTCACGAATTATAGAAAAAACAATAAATGTGCCAGACTCTTAATTTTAGGTAATTTTTCCAAATAAACGTTAACATTATCAGGGAGATATATTTTATCTTTTTAACATATTAACTGAATATTTCGTAATGATAAAGAAAATAAAAGGGTATTTTAAAAATGGATATAATAAAAACAGCTGTCAGATCATTAATACTCTAAAATGATGTTTTTTTCTCTTATTCTGCTTTAGTATTAATTAAATAAATAGAAGAATCAAAGAAATAATAAGTCCTGCAATAGTAAACTTAATACCACGTTTGAACGCTTTTGTTTTAGGATTAAACATCCAGAAACTGGAGATCACAAAAAAGAAAAGAGAAACTCCAAAGAATACGCTTAGAGGCGATATGGCATCTTTAGACTGCGATTTGTGAAGAGATACCATTTTGTCCAGTACGAAAGGCAATTCCTTTTTGGTGTACTTTGCTTTTCCGGTGGCGCTGTCATAAGTTCCCTGTTTAAAGTAAAGCACGCTTCCTTCCGTTTTTTCCACTTCAAGACCTTTCATTTTAAGCTCTTTCTTAAGCTCTTTCTCTGTAAGATTAGCAGCGATATTTTTTTCGTATTTCTTTTCGTTCTTTAGAAAATCGGTGTCTCTGTACACCAGAAGAATTCCACTTAACGAATATACAGCCATAATACCTGCAAGGAAATATCCCAGATAACGGTGTGTAATTCTCATGAAACTTCTTGTGTCTTTAATCTTATCCATATCTTATTGTTTTGTTTTTGTTTTAAAATTTCAAAAGTGGAAACTGCAAAAAATGCAATTTCCACTTTTAATGAAAGAATTATTATATAAAGAATTCTATAGTCTGTATGTCAGTGTGAAATAGTAGTTTCTAGGTGTGATAGGATTCACTGAATAATTCTCGTGGACATTGTAGTTTACGACATCAAATAGGTTCCCCACTCTTCCCTGGATAGAGAATTTGTTCCATTCGTAGCCAACTGATACGGAAACAGTGGTGTAATCTTTTAGATCAAACATTCTGCTCACGTTGTTTCTACTTGTATTGGTAGATTTTGTATCATTCCATCCAGCGATTCTGTCGCCAATGTAGTAAACTCCAGCTCCAATTTTCAACCCTTTTACATAGTTTGTAAATTTATAGAAAACGGAAGCATTTGCTGTTGTAGCAGGTGTTCTTACCAGTCTTTGGTTTTCAACATATCCTTTTTCAGGAGTGTCAGTGTAAACAGAATTGTTGTAAGAGAAACCTCCGATGATGGATAAGTTTTCTGTAGGATTTCCTGTAATATCAAGCTCCACACCACGGCTTCTCATATTTCCTGCAAATTCTTTAAGATTCGCATCTGTTGAATTTACCGGAGCTCCGTTTGGAGTAGAAGCAAACCAATAGGTCTGATAATAATTGTTGTACATAATCTGGTAAGCCGTTAAATTAACAGCTAAAGCATTGTTCCAGAAATTCTTTTTAACCCCAATTTCGTATTGATCAACGGTTGATGGCTTTATGCTTTGTTTTGATAAATTATTTAACTGATTTTGAACTTGTGACGCAGATTGGTTGGTATTTACTGTACCGAATTGATCTGAAGTATATCCTGCATTTGAAGCAAATGAATTCGTATACGTTGCAAATACTGAAAGGTTTTCATTAGGTGCATAAACCAAACCTACTTTTGGTGAAAATGCATTATCAGCGGTTGAGGAATTCGCTACTTCAAATTTATCATTTAATGTAAAACGGGTGGTCAATGTAGGCATATTCTCTACATAAGACCATCTTAAACCTGCAATAACTTTAAGTTGTTTTGTTATGCTGATAAAATCCTGTGCATATATTCCGATTCTTCTTGTGTTAATTCTATTTCTTGTATTAAGAGTAGAATTTGGCATGTCGATACTTCCCCATGTTGAAGGATCATCTAAATATAAAATATTAGAAGTTGCAGCTAAAGTATATGTATAAGCATCTGCCTGGCTGTAATCTGCATCAGAACCAATCAAAACTTTATGGTTGATTTTTCCTGTATTGAACTCACCATTGATGTTTACTTGTGCAGAAGTATAGTTTTGCTCGTTGTATGTTTTACCAAAAGGTCTGTTCCATGATAGTCTGGTCGCAGTTGGTGAGCTGTAACCCCATTGTACTCTTTCAGAAGAGAAATAATCTTTAGTATAGTTTTGGTAAGAAGCAGTAGCATTTAAAGACCATCTTTCGTTAAATTGATGATTAAACGTTACGTTTGTAGAAGCTTGCTGTACATTTTGATATTGCCAGTCAGTTCCGAAGAAAATGTTTCTGGAAATATTATCATTCAATCTATAGCTTTGGTCTTTTTCAGTAATAGATCCAAGACCAAAATCTGGAGTGAAATTATTTTTAAGATAATCTGCCTCAACAATTAATTGAGATTTATCACTTAAATTAAATAAGAATGAAGGGTTGAAGTAATATTTTTCAGATTGTACAACATCTCTGAAACTTTCAGCATACTCATAAGTTCCGTTTATTCTAAAAGCAACATTCTTAGATAAAGGTCCGTAAATATCTACTGTTGGTTTGTAAGAATTCCAGCTTCCGCCATTTAATCCTATACTTCCGCCAAAATTGAATTTAGGCTTTTTCGTAATCATGTTGATAATACCGCCGGCAGCAGTATTTCCGTAAAGCATTGCGTTTGCACCTTTTAAAACTTCTACTCTTTCAAGACCACTTACCTCAGGGAAAACTCCACTGTTTATTCTAGAACCATTCTTGAAAATATTGTCATTTCCTAAAATGAAACCACGTCCACCAAAGCTGTCCTGAGAATTTCCTCTTGAAGAGGTAACGTACATCCCGTTTACATTCTGAAGAACATCGCTAAGTTGTTTTGCCTGCTGTTGCTCAATAATTTCATGAGTAACAATCGCAATAGGCTGTGGGTTTTCCATTACCGTCAGGTTTGACTTTGTCGATAATGGTCTTGCCTGGTTAGGATTTCCTGTTTTATGAAGATTAATATCTTCAATAGTCTGGGTTCTGATAGTATCTGCTTCAGCATTTTTCATCTGAGAACTCACAGAAACAGCGATAAATAGCAGCCCTAAAGAAAGTAGTTGTCTTTTCATTTTATTTTTATGTAGAACAGTTTTAAATAAGGCGCAAATGTAAGTATTTGTTTAGAATAGATAAAAATAATTTTATGATTTAAATCATATTCTATCAATAATGGCATGGATTATTTCTATACCTCTTTTGGAACTGGGAATGAAGTGTTTTTATGAATATATTTGTTAAAAATTTTAATATGCAATTGGTAAAAGCAGGGCTTTGTGCCTTTGGAATGAGCGGAAAAGTATTCCATGCTCCCTTTTTAAAGGAGCATCCGGGATTTTTCATTTCTGCCATAGTGGAAAGAAGTAAAGAAGAGTCGAAAGAAAAGTATCCGGAAGCAACCATTTACCGTTCTGTAGAAGAAATGCTTCAGCAGGCAGATGTAGAGCTGGTAATTATCAATACTCCGGTTCAGACGCACTATGAGTATGCGAAAAAAGCGTTGGAAGCAGGAAAAAATATTGTGGTGGAAAAACCTTTCACCGTAAATGTTTCCGAAGCAGAGGAACTGGTGCAGTTGGCAGAAGAAAAAGGACTGTTTCTGAGTGTGTATCAAAACCGAAGATTTGACCGTGATTTTTTACAGGTTCAAAAGATTTTAAATGATAAAAAAATAGGAAACATCAAAGAAGCTGAAATCCGTTTCGACAGATTTCGAACGACTCCCAGTGGAAAACAACATAAAGAAAGCCCGGATCAGGTTGGTTCAGGATCACTTCATGATTTGGGAGCTCATCTTGTAGATCAGGCTGTACAATATTTTGGATATCCTGAAAAATTGTTTGCTGATGTCTTTTCAATGAAAGGGAAAGAATTTGCAAATGATTATTTTGAGATTTTGTTATTCTATAAAAATGATCTGAGAGTAAGATTGAAGACTTCGGTTTTCAGTAAAGAAGGTCATTATGCATATACTATTCATGGTGACAGAGGAAGCTTCTTACAGGAAAGAACAGATAATCAGGAAAATGAACTGGTAGCAGGCACTATTCCTGAATATGGTAAAGAATGGACACAGCCGCTGAAAGAATCTGACGGAATTTTAAATTTCCTGAATGATCATTCCGAAACAGAAAGAATTCTGACTTCAAGTGAAGCCGGGAATTATATGGATTATTACCAACAGATCTATGAACACATTGTTTTCGGATATGCTTTGCCATCTTCAGGAAAAGAAGTAATCCAGAATATGAAAATCATTGATGCTTCTCTGGAAAGCGCAAAAGAGGAAAGAATTATTCAATTATAAAAAGGTTATTTAATTATAAATGATGAGTTATGAATTATGAATGAATTCAAAGTTTAATGTTTAAGGTTGATTGTAGTTGTGATTAGAAATCTTCAACTCATTTACACTCAAACCCTAAAACTCTCCAACTTATTGAATTCATTCATAATTCATCATTTATAATTCATAACTATTAAAGGATTTCCTGAAGCTCCAGCCACCTCATTTCGTGGTTCTCCAGTTTTTCTGAAACAGATTCCAGATTTGCAGAAAGCTTGGCTATTTTTTCATAATCAGATTCATTATTGAGCTGCTCCAGAATTTTGGAACGCTGATCTTCCAGTTCAGGCATTTCTTTTTCTATGGTTTCCAATTCTCTCTGCTCTTTAAACGTTAATTTTCGTTTAGGACTTGAAGATGAGTTGCTTTCTACTACAGGAGCTGTTTCTTTAACCGGTTCAGGTTTTACTGCTGCATTTTTTTCTAATGCTTCTTCACGGCTTTTTGCTTCTCTGTACTCTGAGAAATTTCCTACAAAATCTCTGATTTTCCCTTCTCCTTCAAAAGCCAGAACATGATCTACAATTCTGTCCATAAAATACCTGTCGTGGGAAACAATAATTAAAGATCCCTGGAATTGCTGAAGGAAATTTTCAAGAACCGTTAATGTAGGAAGATCAAGATCATTCGTAGGCTCATCAAAAATCAGGAAATTGGGATTCTGATATAAAATATACATCAGGTGGAGTCTTCTTTTTTCACCCCCCGAAAGTTTGGAAATAGGAGAGTACTGTGTCTGATCATCAAATAAGAATAATCTTAAGAACTGCGATGCAGACAGACTTCTGCCATTGGCTAAAGGATAAAATTCTGCAATCTCTTTAATGAAATCAATTACACGTTCATCCTCCTTATAAGTAAGACCTTTCTGAGCGAAATAACCGAAAGATATCGTTTCTCCCGTTTCAATTTCACCCTTGTCAGCCTTTTCAAAACCTTGAATAATATTAAGCAGGGTAGATTTTCCTGCCCCGTTTTTTCCAATGATTCCTACCTTTTCACCACGTTGAAACTTGTAGCTGAAATCTTTTAAAAGGACTTTTGGTCCAAAGCTTTTATCAATGTTTTTAAGTTCAAGAATCTTATTTCCCAGACGTTTCATCTCAAAATCCAGTTCAAGTCCTTCTTTTCTGGTATCGGTTTTTGCTACTTTTTCCGTTTCGTAGAAAGAATCGATTCTGCTTTTTGATTTTGTAGTTCTGGCTTTTGGCTGTCTTCGCATCCATTCCAGTTCCTTTCTGTAAAGGTTGTTGGCCTTATCAATCGTAGCATTAAGATTATCCTCACGGATCATTTTGTTTTCAAGATAAGTGGCATATGAACCATTGTGTACATACAGATTTCTATCTTCCATTTCCCAGATAATATCGCAAACACTGTCAAGAAAATATCGGTCGTGGGTTACAAGCAATAAAGTGATTTTTGCTTTGTTCAGATAATTTTCAAGCCATTCTACCATATCTACATCCAGGTGGTTGGTAGGTTCATCCATGATAAGAAGGGTGTGTCTGTGCTCAGCTCTTGTTTCCGTTAAAAGTTTAGCCAGTGCTACACGTTTGATCTGTCCTCCGGAAAGGGTTCCCATTTTAGCTTCCAGATCAGTAATTTTAAGCTGGGAAAGAATTTGTTTCATTTCATTTTCCAGATCCCAGGCTTTATGAACTTCCATATCAGCCAATGCTTTTTCAATAAAATCATGATCAGTAGAATGTAGTGATTTATGGTAATTCTTAAGAGCAAGAATAGGCTTGGAATCCAAAGTCATCATAAACTCCTCAATGTTGAGGTTAGGATCATAGTCAATTTCCTGGTCAAATAATACCACCTGGATATCTTTATTGATGATCGCAGTTCCGCTGTCTGCAATTTCTTTACCCATTAATATTTTCAGAAGAGTAGATTTTCCACTTCCGTTTTTGGCAACAATAGCAATTTTATCTCCTTCATTGATGTGAAAAGAAATGTTTTCAAACAAAACTTTGATGCCGTAAGATTTGGTAAGATTTTCTGCAGAAACGTAATTCATTGGAAAGTAATGGTTTGATTTTAATTTTGAATAGAACCGCAAAAGTACGAAAATGTAGCCTAAAATTTTCTGTAACAGCTTTTATAAAAATGAAGATTTATGATTTTTTAATAGACTGTGTCCATTGCCTGCAAAAACTAATCAGTAAATTTGAAATGCTAAAATTTACATAGTATAAATATTAATACAAAAAATCTGATTGAAGTAATGAAAAAAGTTATTGTCGACATGGATGGGGTAATGGCAGATGTATATCATCAGCTGGTACAATTTGAAAAAAGAGATACAGGAAGAGAAATCGAAATCAGTGATTTGGCAGGTAAATCTGAAATAGAATCTTTTCCCAACGGAAAAAAACATGTGAATGAGGTTGGATTTTTCAGAACTTTACCTCTCATGAATGGAAGCCGTGAGGCTATGGAATATCTGAATAATAAATATGACCTGTATATTGTATCTGCCGGAATGGAATTTCCGAACAGTTTAAGAGAAAAATACGATTGGCTGGCAGAACATTTTCCTTTTATCACCTGGGAACAGATTGTTCTTTGCGGAAGTAAAAAAGTAGTGGCAGGAGATGTGATGATAGATGATTATCCTAAAAACTTAGACCATTTTGAAGGTCAGAGACTTATATTCACTCAGCCTCATAATGAATTTATCGAAAATGAAACGTACGAAAGAGTTCATTCCTGGGAAGAAGTGATGAATATTCTTTAAAAGCTGGTAGGAGGAAGCTGGAGGTTATTAATGTAATTTCATCAACTTCCATCTTCCTGCTCCCATCGCCCTTTCTCTCCTCTAATCCAGTGTAAGTCTTTTCAACGACCAGGAATTACCATTGTAAATATCTAGGTCTACTTTGGCATTGATGCCATGAACAATTCCGTTTTCCGTAAACTGCCAGAAATCCCACTGGTCATCGGGAGAAGGAGTGGGGACATCATTGTAATTAGCCAGCCATAAAGGATAACCTTCAAACTCACCTTTCAGAAAATCTTTATAATAATGATAATAAGTATAAATGATAGGTTTCTCACCATAAGCTTCCTCTACAATTTTACACCATACTTTTAGGTCTTCAATTAATTTTTTATTGGTTTTACGCTTTGGTATTTTTTCAATATCAAGAATAGGAGGAAGGTCGCCGCTTTCAAGTTTTACATTCTCCAGAAAATTATTTGCCTGGATCACAGGATCTTCATCAGCTCTGTAGAAATGGTAGGCACCCCGGATAAGATCATGTTTTTTAGCACTCTCCCAAAATTCATCAAAATGCTTGTCGGCACTTCGGTTTCCCATAGTAGCACGCATCACTACAAACTCCAGTGGAATGGTTTTATTGCCAATGCTTAGGCTGTCCCATTTGATATCTTCTCTGTTCTGATAATGAGAAACATCAAAACCATAAGTTTTATCAAGATTACTGCTCAGTATTCTCTGAATTCTTAAAGATTCCTTTTCGGTGTTGTGAAGTTTTTTGTGTCTGAATTTATTAAAGTACAATGCATAATAATAGCTTACAGACTGCTTCAAATAAAGACCTGTTCCTACCAGTGCTATGATTAATATTGCCAATATTACCCATCTTCGGAAAAAATAGTTCTTCCGTCTTGTTTTGTGGACTTGTTTGGCAGTTTTTTTGGTGTACTTTTTAGGTGTCATAAAGTTTTGCAAAACTAACTTTTTTCACTATGAAATGCTAAAATAAAATCAGTAAATTTGTGTATTATGGAAACACGCGAAAAAATCATCATTATAGGAGGAGGATTTGCGGGGCTGCAGCTTGCAAAAACATTGAATAACAAGAACAAAAAAGTTATTGTTCTGGATCGGATGAATCACCATATGTTTCAGCCGCTTTTTTATCAGGTAGCCTCAGGGAGGATAGAACCTTCCAACATTTCTTTCCCTTTCAGAAAGATTTTTCAACAGTCCAGAAATACACAGTTTCGTATGACAGAGGTCAAAGAAATAGACCCTGCCAACAATAAAGTCATTACTGACGAAGCAGAATTTACTTATGATAAACTCATTATTGCTACGGGCTGTAAAACTAATTTTTTCGGAAATAAAGATCTGGAAGGAAAAGCTTTCGGGATGAAAAATACTCAGGAAGCCATCAGCATCAGAAATCATGTCCTGATGACCTTTGAAAAGTTGATCATTGAAAAAAGCCGAAGTGATGACGGAAACTGGAATATCGTTATCGTGGGAAGCGGACCTACCGGAGTAGAACTGGCGGGTGCTTTTGCCGAAATGAAAAAAGATATCCTTCCAAGAGATTATCCTTACATGAATTTTGATCATCTGAAGATTATTTTAGTAAGCTCTACGGAGAAACCACTAGCGGTGATGAGCAGTGAAGCTCAGGAGAAATCTGAAAAATACCTTAAAGATCTTGGGGTGACTTTTATGAGCGGAGAAGTAGTTACGGATTATGACGGAGATAAAGTTCATTTGAAAAGCGGAAAAGAAATCCCATCCAATAATGTCATCTGGGCAGCTGGAGTTACAGGAAATGTTGTGGGAGGTTTTCCGGAAGACAAATTAGTACGAAACAGATATATTGTAGATCGATATAATAAAATACAAGGTTACGATAATATTTATGCCATCGGGGATATTGCCTACATGGAAACACCAAAATATCCACAAGGACATCCTCAGGTAGCCAACGTAGCTATTAATCAGGCAAAAAATTTAGGTAGAAATTTATTAAAGAAAAGCCAGAGCGAGTGGACTGAATATGAGTATGATGATAAAGGTTCATTGGCAACTATTGGGAAACACAGAGCCGTGGTTGATCTACCATTTATAAAATTTCAGGGATTTTTGGCATGGTATTTCTGGATGTTTCTCCATTTAATGCTAATTTTGAGCGTTAGAAATAAGCTGGCCATATTCTTCAACTGGATGTGGAGCTATATCAACAAAGATTCTTCTTTAAGATTAATTATTATACCTACTAAGAAAAACGGAACATTACAATGAGAATTGACATAATAAGCGTACTTCCGGAATTGATGGAGAGTCCGTTCCAGGCTTCTATTTTAAAAAGAGCAATGGATAAAGGACTGGCAGAAGTACATTTTCATCAGTTAAGAGATTGGGCTATCAATAAGCACAGACAGATTGATGATGAACCATATGGAGGCGGAGCAGGAATGGTAATGATGATAGAACCACTGGATAAATGCATCTCAGAGCTTAAGTCCCAAAGAAATTATGATGAAGTCATCTATCTGACACCGGATGGCGTTACCTTAAATCAGAAAATAGCTAATACACTTTCCATAAAGAAAAATTTGATTTTCCTTTGTGGACACTATAAAGGAATAGATCAAAGAGTAAGAGATCTTCATATCACAAAAGAAATTTCGATTGGAGATTACGTTCTTACAGGAGGTGAGCTGGCTGCCTGCGTTCTTGCAGATTCAGTGATAAGACTTCTTCCCGGCGTTTTGAATGATGAGCAGAGTGCTTTGACAGACAGTTTTCAGGATGATCTTCTTTCACCACCAATTTATACCAGACCGGAAAGTTATAAAGGATTAGATGTTCCTAAAATTTTATTGAGTGGTAATTCCGGTAAGATTGAAGAATGGCGTCATGATGAAGCCGTAAGAATCACCAAGGAGAAGCGTCCCGATTTATTGTAAACAAAAAATATAGAACTTTATTTGATTCCATTTATTATTAAGATAAATGGAATAATATTTGTTGTAGGTCAAACATATGTGAAAGATATTAATGTTTTTGATTTTAAATTGATGTTTTATCTCGATTATTTTCGATTTTGCTTATTGTCTCGATTTAGATTAATATGATAAAACTCTCTAATAATTGAAAAATTAATTCGATACAACTGATTTCATTAGTATTTTTTACTATATTTGAACTGTTTTTTGTTGGAAATTGATTCGCTTCTATTGGAGTGAATCTAACATGTATGAAAAAAAAATATAAATTTAAGACCTTAAAGAAAAGAACATAATAAATTAAAAGTATAGAAATTAGGTAGATGGAACTGTTCTCTTTTTATAATGTTGAAAATTTATTTTTACCCGATCCGAAACCTGTCCACAAATTAGATCCTACCCGGTCAGGATTGAGGAATTGGGATGAAAAGAGATATAAAAACAAGCTTTTTAAAATCTCACACGTATTTCAGTTAATGAAAGAAGACAATGGCGTATTGCCATTTATGATTGGATTGTCTGAAGTTTCCGGAAGGAAAGTTTTAGAAGATCTCGTGGAGATGGAACCTTTTAATTCGCAATATGGAATTGTACATTACAATTCTATGGACGAGAGAAAAGTGGATGTAGCAATGTTATATGATAAAAATAAAGTAGAGGTAATAGATTCTGAAACCATTACTTTCTTTTTTGAAATAGAAAATAAAAACACAGGAAATTACGACACAACAAGAGACATACTTTTTTCAAAAATAAAATATAAAGGGGAAATTATTAATGTCTTTATCGCCCATCTTCCCTCTAAGCGAGAAAAAGATATTAATAAACCTAAAAGAGCCTTTATATTGAATGAAGTCCGGGAACGGATTATGAAAATTGTAAATGCTGATAAAGAGCATGTCATATTGTGTGGTGATTTTAACGAAAACCCGGATGATGAAAATTTAGTACAGATTCTCTATGACAATGACCATGAGAAGGTTTTAATGAACCCTTTTCAGAAATTGTTTTCTACAAGAAATTATTCTACTTTTCATTATAAATCTGGATTGTTGTATGATCAGATCATTATGTCAAGATCTTTGCTTGATAATAAGAAGCTGGCTTTTCAGGATGCGCATGTATTTAATTCTGAAAAAATCCGCAGCAGAACCAGAAATTTTGAAGGACGGCCTTTCCGAACATATGCTGGTACCCGGTATCTAGGAGGATATAGTGATCACTTTCCGGTTTTTGTAAAATTTAAAAATTTACAGTAAAAAACATAAATAATAAAAAAAGTAGAAAATGAAAAATTCGAGCAACACAAGCTACCATTTAGATTCTATTGACAAAGAAATCATCTACATGTTGATGGATAATGCTAAAACTTCTTTAGCCCACATTTCCAAAAATGTTGGTATTTCCACCACTGCAGTGCATCAAAGAATCAAAAAACTCGAGCATGCAGGAGTTATTGAAAATTCAATATCATTTCTTAATCCTAAAAAAATTGGATATAAGGTGATTTCCTACATCGGTGTATTTCTGGATCAGCCAAGTCATTATCCAGAAGTAGTAAAATCTTTACATGATATTAACGAAGTAGTGGAAGCCCACTATACTACAGGGAATTATACGATATTCCTGAAAGTTCTTTGTAAAGATAATGATCATTTAATGCAGATTCTGAATAAGCTTCAGAAGCTGAAAGGAGTAACAAGAACAGAAACCTTTATATCTTTGGAACAAGGTATTTACAGACAATTGAAAGTATAACGATATGAACATAGCCCAATATTTGGATTCAACCTACCTGAAGACACCAGAACAATCAGGTATTTCCCATGAAAAAACACTTCAAAAAGATAAAGAACTAGCTCAGGAAGCAATAGATAAAGGTATTTTTGCAGTGATGATTCGTCCCGATTACGTATCTGAGGTCAAGAAATATATTCAGGAAAAAAATTCAAATGTTGCAGTAGGAACTGTAATAGGCTTTCATGAAGGTACATATTCTATTGAAGAGAAGCTTGCAGAAGCATCAAAAGCAATAGAAGACGGTGCAGATGAGTTGGATTTTGTTATTAATTATACAGCTTATTTACAAGGAAATATAGCATTGGTAAAAGAAGAATTTGTAAAATGTACGAGATTATCTCTTGAACATCACAAAGTAGCAAAATGGATTATTGAAATTGCTGCTTTGACCAATGAACAAATTGCAGATCTTACTAAAAATATTTCTACTTGGGCAGAAGAGAATTTCTCCGAAAATGACCTGTCGAAAATTTTTGTTAAATCTTCAACAGGGTTTTACGAAACTACTGATGGAAAGCCTAATGGGGCAACTTTTGAAGGGATTACCATCATGCTCAATAACGCAGGGAAGCTTCCTGTAAAAGCAGCAGGTGGTGTAAAAACTCCTGAAGATGCTGAGAAAATGATCAGTATGGGAGTAAAGAGAATCGGAACCTCTTCAGCATTAGCTCTGATTGAAAACAAATCTTCATCTGAAGGATATTAATCAAAATTTTAAATAATAAAAAACCATCAGAAAAACTGATGGTTTTTATTTTTATATCTGTGCCTGATACTCTTCGTAGAATTGTTGTGTTTCCTGGATTAAGCTGTTCATCTCTTCCAGTGTGAAAACTTCCAGGAATTTTTTTCTGAATTCTTTAAAGTGCGGGATTCCTCTGAAATAATTGCTGTAATGCTGTCTCAATTCTACCAATCCTAACCTTTCTCCTTTCCATTCTACACTCCATTCTGCATGCTGGCGAACTGCCAATAATCGGTCTGATATGGTAGGTTCAGGTAAATTTTCTCCTGTTTTAAAGAAATGCTTGATTTCATTAAATATCCATGGATAGCCAATAGCAGCACGTCCTATCATAATCCCGTCACAGGCATATTTTTGTTTGTATTCTAATGCCTTTTCAGCAGAATCTATATCACCATTTCCGAAAATTGGAATCTCAATATTAGGATTTTGTTTGATTCTGGAAATATGTTCCCAGTCTGCTTCACCCTTGTACATCTGAGCTCGGGTTCTGGCATGGATGGTAAGTGCTTTGATTCCTGTTTCCTGCAGGCGTTCTGCTACTTCATCAATATTGATGGTATGGCTGTCCCATCCTAAGCGGGTTTTAACAGTTACAGGCAGGTGAGTAGAGCTTACAACGGCTTTTGTAAGACGAACCATGAGGTCAATATCTTTCAAAACACCTGCTCCGGCTCCTTTGCAGACAACTTTTTTTACAGGACATCCAAAATTGATATCTACCAGATCCGGATTTACTGTTTCAACAATTCTTGCGGACATAGCCATTGCTTCTTCGTCTCCACCGAAAATCTGTATACCAACCGGTCTTTCATAATCGAAAATATCAAGCTTTTTACGGCTTTTGATAGCGTCACGAATCAACCCTTCGGAAGAAATAAATTCCGAATACATTAAATCTGCACCATGCATTTTACACAAACGTCTGAACGGAGGATCACTAACATCTTCCATCGGAGCCAACAAAAGTGGAAATTCCGGCAGTTCTATGTTGCCTATTTTTATCATGGTGCAAATTTACGAAATTTTGAAAAAACAATATTTTATAAATTTAAATAGGTCTGGTATTTACTTCTGTTGATTTATTTAAGGGATTTTTTATGTAAATAATAACCGTTGATCTTAGAAACTGGCTTTCACCTGCATACTACCGATATGAATGGTTCTGTCACCCGAGTTTCTTCCTTCATAGTTAAGGTTAAGCTGAATAAACGAGTTAATAGCCTGTTGGATGAATACACTCCATACCTGGTTTTTCCCAGGCTTCAGACCATCCAGCATCTGGTTTCCTACAATACTGAAATTGTTTCCTGTAAAATTGTTGCTGATGAATGAGAAATTTCCACGAATAGACGTTTTTCTACGCTCCCATTGAATGGTTCCTGTAACATCAAACGCTTTAAGAAGCTCCTCACCATCCAGTCTTTGTTTCTGACGGAAAGCCGAAGACAGTTCAGCCTGGATAGCATCTGTAAACTTATAAGTGGCTTTAGGTTTCGTTTCAAAGTTATTAAGACGGTAATCTCTTGTTCCAAACAATTGTGAAGAGTTTTTGATATCATGAACAGAATTTTCCCAGTCAACCCTGAATTCTTTATTGAACCAATATCCTACATTCAGGAAATGAGAGGTCTGCTCACGTTCTTCATTACTGAAATTGGCATTGATAAGGTTATCATTGGTGATGAATCTGTAGTTTCCGTTCCAGCCTGATTTGTCAGTCGGATTGAACTGTACGGAAGCAAGGATATTTTGATTTTTAAGGATCTGATCGCTGTTCTTTTCAAAAGGATTCAAAACAAGTACTTTATCTTTTTTATAGAATGAGTTTTGAGAATTCAATGAAATGTTGAAATTCCAACGTTTTAAAAATCCGTTCTCCGAGTTGAAAACAATGGCCGGATTGACAAATAAAGCCAACTGTAATTTATTTTTATTGGAAGGGATATATCTTACAGAATTCGTATACACACGAATATATTGTGCAAGATCGGAATATTCAGCAATTTCAAATTCGTCCAGCTGCTGAACACCATCTCCGTTGTAATCCGTCCATTTGTACACACCCTGTCCGTCCGTTACTTTAATGTATTGGAACTCTCTCTGTGCTTCCTGTCCGTTTCCAAGTTCATAGAAAGCCTGAAGACGCATACCGTTTCTGAAAAGCTGCTGATTGTATAAGATATTTCCAACTATAAAGTCATTATTTCGGGTAACATCACCTTCAGCTCCGGAGTAGAAGAATTTTCTATAATGAATTAAAGCATTTAAAGTAGTTCTTTCCGTTTTGATGATCTGACTTTCTGCCATGAATCCCAAAATATTATTCATATTCTGAAGTCTGTTATCACGCACGGAGTCATTATCCCTCATGTATACCTTGGCCAATAACTTTGTCCTTGTACTGTCACCGATTTTCTTTTGTAAAAAGATTTCTTTCCAGCTGAAACTTGTGACATCCATAAGCTGAGTGTCATTGTACTTTTTCTCATTGTGCTCCATGCTTCCACCAATTGCCCAGCTTCCTTTTTTACCGGTAAATTCAGTTGAAGCTCCTCCACGGATGAATTTAGTATCCTGAAGAGTAGCATTGGTATTCAGGAAGGAAAAATTCCCTTTCGTAAAGAATTTCCCAGTGATCCAACCAAAATCCAGATCGTTTTTAAGCCCTTTGTAAGAATTTTGTTCGTTCAGATAATTGACACGGTAGTTCAAAGTAGATTTGTTGTTCCATTTATTCAGGAAGCTGAAAATAAATCTGTTTTGAGTCTTCTTATTAAATTCCTGTGCAAGGTTGAAATCTCTGGAGAATTCCACATCATTGATACGATCAAGGATATGGAACTGTCTGTCAATATATTGATATTCGAAACTAGGTGTTCCTTTCCATGTGTTCTTTGTAAAGCTTTTATTTCCGAAAATACGCCATGCATACCCCATATTCTGATTAGAATCTTTGGATGAAAATAAATTGACATCATAATTACTCAGGGAAATATCTGCTCCTATTTTTCCCTCATTTAATAGATATTCTGAGTTTAGAGAGTATACTTGAGATTTTTGTGGGGAAGGAAGTTTTCTTACCGCTCTGTAATCTCCAGCATTTGGTCCTACATATTGGAAAACACGTCCGTTGTTAGTAGTTTGAGCTATTTTATAATCTCCCAGATTTGCCCCAAAATAAGTAAAAGAAACCTGATACAGCGTTAAGCTGGAATCTGTAGAAAATTCATAGAAGTTTCCGGCGGTATTTAATTTGTATAAAATTTTATTGACATCATACTGTGTTACTACTCCTGATGGTGCATACATTAGATTAGGATCATTTCCGGCTTCTGCAAGAATTTGTTCATCCTCCTTAGAAAGACTTAGAGAAAGAGGAGCATTCTTGTTGTCATTTTCCATGAACCAGTTAAGACCTACTTTGAATTTTTCTCTCTGATGTTCAACTTTTCCGGTAAATAAATATCTTGAATAATTTCTGTTGGCATAGTTATAAGAAATCGTAATGAAATTCTGCTGGAAAATAGGACGGAAACTGGTAAAAGTAACCTCACCCGTATTGTAATTGATTATATAATCCTGATTTTCTCCTCGTTTCATCAAAATACCATCAATGAAAACCTGTTCGGAACCGGAGATCAACGTAATAAACTGTTCACCATTCTTACCAGTCAGACGATAGGGTCCCTGATTACCTTCAACCCCCTGAAAACGGATTCTGTGGAATTCACTTCGTGCAACACCGGCAGAAATATCCACTAATGTTTTGTTCTCCTTCCCGAATTCTGTCTGGAACTGAAGTCCCATACTCCTTCTCTGGTATTTGGCAAAATAATTTTTAGCTTCTACCAGATCAAGATGCCCGGCTCTGAGGATAGACTTTTCCTTGATGTTAAGCTGCATATAGATTTTATCAAACTCCTCCAAAGTCTGGGTATAACCATCCGCCTGAATAGGAAGATTGTGGTCTGAAATACTGGCTAAAATGGTGACATCTTTGGATAATCTCCCCGAGATCTGGAGATCCATAGAACTTTGTACGGATTGCCCCTGGTTATTTCCAAAAGTAATCCCACGGATAATTGATCCCTTTGAATTAAGTTCACCTAAAAATCTCTTTTTATCATTTTTTGCCAGTACAGCTTCATCAATAATGATCTTGTTGTGCGTTCTGATAAAGTCCAGTGTATCTTTTGCAAAAATATCCTGTTCAAGTCTTGCTGCGAGAATACTATCTCTTTTTATACTGTCTTCAGGAATGTTGGGATTTTTCCACGAGAATACCTGAGCATTTCCTGAAAATATGCCTAAGAAGAAAAAAATGAATACAAGAGTAAAATTCCGCAAGTCCTCAAAAATAATTCGTAAAAATAGCTAAAAAATGTTAATACTAAGAGGTTTAGAATTATTAACAGAAATTTAATGCAAATATTGTGAAGACGTAAAAAATCAACGTAATTTAGCCCTCGAAATTATTAATAACAAAAAAATTTTAAATCATGAAAAAACTTTATTCGTTTGTAGCGGTTGCTATGTTGGCTGCTACTGCCTTTGGACAAACTACTCTTTTGTCAGAAAATTTCGGAACTACTAATAATACATTACCTGCAGGCTGGATAAGTACAAGTACTGCCAATGGCTGGAATGGAAGTACTGCTTCTGTATCAGGTACGTATGCCGGAGCTTCCGGAGGTGCGAATGCTTTATTTGCTGGAACAGGAACTAATGCTGTTACTCATACCCTAACTTACTCTCTATCAACAGTTGGATATAGTAATATTAATATTATCTGGGGTGCAAGAGGAACTACTGCTTTCGCTCAGAATGTTAATTTTCAATGGAGCACAAACGGTTCTACATGGAATGATGTAACTTATACTTATGCCAAAAATGGCAACGCTTGGGCTCTTGTAAACGGTGGAGTAGCTATCCAATTGCCGGTACAGGTAGAGAATGCAACAACTTTAAGTCTTAGATGGTCATCTGTTACAAGTAATACTGGAAACTATAGAATTGATGATGTTAAAATTGTAGGAACTTCTGCAACATTAGGAACTTCTAATTTAAACACATCTAAAAACGTTTTTGTTAAAAATACAGTTGTAAACAGCGAAATTACTTTCGGAGCAAAATCTGATGTGAAAATCTTCAACACTGCTGGTCAGATTGTGAAAACAACAACTGTTTCTGAAAACCAATCTTTGAATGTTTCAGACCTTAAAGAAGGTACTTATATAGTAACCGGAACTGTAAATGGTGAAGTAGTTTCAGAGAAAGTGATTAAAAAATAACGTCTATAATTAACTTATTGTTAAATATATAACGCTGTTCAGATTGAGTAGCGTTTTTTTTGTAGTTTTACGATGTATTAAAAAAAATTATTTATGAAAAAGATCTTTACTATTTTAGGAATTGCTTTTGCATCAGTATTAATGAACGCACAAGTAACCATTGCACAAGTATATGTTGCTGGAGGAAATACAGGTGCAACTTATAACAGAGATTATGTAGTTCTATTTAATAAAACTGGAACGGCAGTAGATATTTCCGGATGGTCTTTACAATATGGTTCTGCTACTTCTACTGCAGCTTGGTCTGGAAAAGTAACTATCCCTGGAGGAGCAAGTGTTGCCCCATATTCTTATTATCTTGTAGGTTTTGCCGGGACGGCTGCTGTAGGTGCTGCATTACCAGTTGCTGTTGATTTTGATGGAGGAATGGGAGGTGTTAACATGGGAGCAAATGGAAAAGTAGCTTTAATGGATAACTCAACAACGATTAATGGAGCGGCTCCTACCGGTGCTATTGATTTTGTTGGTATGGGAACAGCAAATGCTAACGAAGGTGGCGCTAATGCACCAGCTGGAACAACAGCTAATGCTATTTTCAGAGCGAATGGAGGATGTACGGATACAAATAACAATAGTGCTGATTTCGCTTTAGCAGCAGCAACTCCAATGAACTCTACTTCTGCGACTAACGTTTGTGCATCTCTATCAGTTTCAGATACTAAAAACATACAATCTTTAAATTTTGTAAAGAACTCTTTCGTTAAAAACAACGAGATTGTTTTCGGATCTGATGTAAAAGACGTAAAAGTTTTCAATATGTTCGGACAGCTTGTAAAAGAAACTTCTGTAAAACAAAATGGAACTGTAAGCGTTGCTGAATTGGCAAAAGGAAATTATATCGTAACAGGTACAGTAAACAACCAGCCGGTTTCTCAAAAAGTTCTTAAAGACTAATCTATTCACAATAAAAATAAAAACAGCCGCTTCATTGAAGCGGCTGTTTTTTTATATGACTATTTGCTGTTTTTTTAAATCTTTCTATCCTATTTATTTCTTAATTTGGTGGTATTGTTTTTGATATTTTTATTTCAAATCCATTTCTAAAATTAAGACGATGAAAAAAATCTTTACTCTTGCAGGGCTTTTATTATTAACAGCCTTTTCGAATGCCCAGATTGTGATCAATGAAATTTATGGCGGTAATGCCAATTCTGGTGCTGTATTGAAAAATAATTATATTGTGCTTAAAAATATCGGAACCAATCTGGTTTCTTTGACGGGAGCCAGTATACAATATGGGCCTGCCATTGGTGCTTTTACTGAATATCATATGCTGCCGGATTTGACTTTAGGACCTGAAGAAACCTACTTAATTCAGGAGTCAGTCATTGAAGATGGTACTGAATCTTTACCGACACCCAATTTTATTGCCACTACGATAACTAATTTTGATGGCACACCCAACAAATCTTCCGGATTGAAGATTTCCAGTGTTTCAGGGAAAATAGCCTTAGCTGGAAATATAGTGCAGGTTACCGGGCCTTCTGCATCCAATGTGCTGGACTTTGTAGGATATGGATCAAATGCAGACCAATTTAAAGGCGATGGGCCAGCTCCTTCTCCCACTACCACCACAGCCATTAAAAGAACATTAGTGAGTAATAATGATAATATGGCAGACTTTTCACTCGAAGGCAGCGTGAAATCAGGTTTTGTTCAAAATCCTTTTATAAAAGACAGTAAAGTCGTATTCGGAACAGAGGTGAAAGATGTAAAAGTTTATGATACATTCAGACAGGTTGTTAAAAAATCACCCACAAAATTAGCCTCAAGTCTTGATATTGCTGAACTGCCAAAAGGAACTTACATTGTAACAGGAACTATTAATAATATTCCGATATCTCAGAAAATTATAAAAGATTAGTTTTTAATAAGGTATATTCGTGAAATATTCAATCTATTGTATATTAATGAATTAATTCTATGTTTAAATGAATTAAACCCCGAATTTTAGCATTTTAGCTGAAAATCGGGGTTTTAAATTTTTAAGTCATAGACTAGTTGGCATGGTGTTTAATCCTTTAGCTACAGCAGTGATTTTTTAGCAAATAATGCCAACATGAATAATTTATTTTCTTGTAAAAGCATCCATTAACTTCATTGTTATAAGTGCATCTTCACCACTACATGGATTTTGCCCTCTGTCTAAAAAGTAATTGACTACTTTTTCGATCATCGGCTGTTGTACATGCTGTAGGGGTTCAAATACATATTCTTCTGATTGATCGGTAGTAACTGTAATTTTATTACCAAATACTGGGAAACTAATATGTCCTTTAGAACCATATATCACACAGCTATCAACTTGATCTTGCGGGGCAACTGAGAAGCACCAGGTACCGCTGAATACAATTCCGTTCTTGAAAAGAATATTACCAGTAACTAAATCATCAACATCGGTATTTTCTTGTTGCTTGATGGCGATGCCTGAGGCGCTTTCAACTGGGCCGAAGTAGTAGGTCATAAGATCTAGTTGATGAGGTGCCAGATCATGAAATAGTCCCCCACCAGAAATGATCGGGTTAATCCGCCAATTTTCGACTGTTTTGGCAATGAGTGCAGGGTTTGGAGATTGTAACATCTTTAACCTTACAAAACGGATATTACCAATGGTATTTTGCTTCAATAGTTCTTTAACTTTCAGGAATACAGGTTGTTCACGACGGTAATGGGCTATACAAAGTTTAAGTTTAAGTTTGTTTGCTGCATCAGTCATCCTTTGAGCAGCGGTAGCATGCAAAGTCATGGGTTTTTCTACATATACAGGTTTCCCTGCATTGAGAGCCTCGATAGTATAAGCTTCGTGCTGCAGTGGTGGTGTAGCAATGTAAATTGCATTCACCTCTGGATCGTTGATTAGTTGAGAAGCATCATCATACCATTTCGGAACATTGTGTCTTTTTGCATAATCTGCTGCTTTTGCACCATCGCGCCTCATTACGGCTACCAATTTAGAATTGGCTACCTTATTAAACGCTGGTCCACTTTTTATTTCCGTTACGTCACCACAGCCAATAATACCCCATCTGACTTCTTTCATTGTCCTTTTAATTTGAAAGTGTGAAGTTAAAAAAAATATTGACGAAAACTGACTTGATTGGCTACAAGCTTTTGTGAAAAAAAGGATTAACTACTTCCAGAATCTTAATACCAGCCTCTTCTCGCTGCATTAATAATTGATCCAAGATTAAGAATCAATGTATATCTTATACGTTTACCATAATCCTTGAATGAAGGTTCGAATCCTAAAGAAGACTGTATCGGGAAATAAACTTCCAGGAAATCCGGGATAATTCTTACTTTAACTCCAGTGTCCCAGATGAATTTGGCAGGAAGATCTTTGTTTTTATAAACCCCGGCATCAGCATAAACATGGAATATTTTCCAGATACTTGAATCTACGTTTGCAGAAGTGATCCATTGGTTCACAGTTCCCGGTAGGAATGATTTAAATCCACCATCAGCTAATATAAATTGTTGCGAAAGAAGACCACTGCTGGCACTCTCTCCCAAAAGAGTATAAGAGAATGAATAATTGGAAACCCTTGAAATACCATAATCGAAAAGATTATTTCTGGTATTATTTCTTAGAAAATATCCGGCAAATAAACGTAAGCTAAGCTTTTGTTTAGGGGCAAATTCCCATCTGTAGAAACCTTCAGCAGTTATTTTATTGAAATCTTCCATTCCCTGGGTGCTCAGACTAAAACTTTTTTCATGAATCATCTGGCTGTCGCTATAACCATATCCGATACTCCAGAGATTATACTTCTTATAATCGTCATTAGCAATCATTAAAGGACTAAGATCTCTCTCGAAATAGTTATAAGAAACTCCGATTCCTCTGCTTACTGTACTTCTTGGGTTCTTTCTGAAATTGATAGAGGAAGATATGGAAGTCTTTCTGTAAGCCAGATTATAATCATAATGAAAATAAGAACCGGATAGTCCAAAGGTTAAGCTTCGGATAATACTTTCAGCAGGCAGAAAAGAGTAAGAAACCGCTCCGGAACCAGTCAGTTTTCCTGTTCCGGTACTATAGGTTGGTGTTACTGAATACAAGAATTTCTGATCAAAGAAAGACTGGTTTTTTAAATTGACTCCCAAGAGGAATTTATCATATGTATTGTTGAAACGTACTCTCGGGCTGATATAAATTTCGTTGTATTCCGGATTGGGAATATCTTTTATTAATTTAAGTTTAATCTTTTTTGCATTGGAAAAAATTCCTTTTGCATATAGAAAATTATCTCTGTAATTGGATTCCGGAAAGATGTAGCCACTGTTTAAAGTTACTTTGTAAATATTATCTGAAGCCGGAAGCGTCAGACTGGTCATACGTTCATTTTCTTCAGTATCTATCCAGTAAGCCTTCTTTTCTCCTGTTTTTGTTTCTGTTTCCAATTTTACGGGAATGGAAATGTCAGTATTTTTTACAATGTTTATTTGTAGAGAATCGTTTTCTTTTCGAATGTTTTTTAATTTGAAATCAACTCTGTTTTTCTGTTTGAAAAAGTTTGAAAGATAAGCTGTTGATTTATTTTTTTCGGAAAGTGAAGTCAGAAAATCTTCAGGGTGTATTCTTTTTCCCGAATTCTGAGAAATATAATTTTTTACAATACCATTGAATTTGTCATACCCCATTTTATCCGCTGAATAATTGAACAGACTCCCGGTTTCAAAACTGCTGACAGCCATATCATTGAAATTACTTAAAACAGGGAAATGTTCAGTAATTTTCTGATCAAGATTTTGCAGCATGATATATTGATAGGAAAGTCCGTAGCGATCCAGAAGTTTTACTTTGGAGGCATGGAATAATTTTAAAGGCTTTACTCCGAAAATTTTAGTTTCCGGAAGGGTCCCTAAAAGTTTTGTATCGGCATAGAATTTTTTCAGATACTGAATTTCCAGGTAAGATTTTAAACCATTTTTAAACCAATGATCTTTCTCTTTATCTGCAATAACGGTTTCATCAAGAATTTTCTTGGTAATCATTCCAAAATAATCGAGATCCGTTTTTTCTGTATTGGTAAATAACTGGAATCTGAATTTCCAGAAAGTAATATCATTATTTCCAAAAAAGTCTTCTTTAGCTCTGAATTTATCTGAAATAAAAAGACTTTTAGGAAGAATACCCAGTCTCTCCTTAAGGAATTTTAAATGTAAAGGAAGATAAAATTCCAGATTCTGTTTTTCTTCGGGATTCAGGTTATATCCAAATTTTACTTCGGTTTCATCTCCATCAATATTGGTTTTTATGGAAGGATATCCAATGGGAGAAATTAAAAACTCAGGATCCGAATCCAGATTTCCTTTAAAAGAATTCATCTGAATCTGCGGAAGATTCCCTTCAACAAAAGTATTGACAGGAATATCAAAATTGATGGTCCAGAAAGTATTGAAACTTACCGGTTCTTCAATATCGTGGTAGTTTCTTTTGGAAATATTGTCCGGATCAAAATGATCCGGAACAATAAAGAAATATTTTAATACCGTATTCTGGACTGATGTTCCATATCCCGTAAAAGTTTTATCGGGAAGCTGCATTTTGTATTGCAGCTGTAATGTAACACTTTCGCCAGGTTTCAGTACGTTTTTCAGAGGAATAAAAAGATTTTCATCTGAGAGTGTATTGACAGGGATAGCTTCATTTTCAGAATTTTTAATATCTAGTTCAAGAAGTTTTCCCAATTGATCACTTTTTGCAAAGTGCAAATCCGTATTCCGGTCTTCCAGTTTTCTGTAGACTAAAGAAGTTCCGCGTCTGTTGTATGCGGAAACCCAATTCAGGAGTTTTACAGTTTGAAGATCTTTTCCGGAATGATTGTAATAAACAATTTCCTGATTGATCTCAAGGTTTTTCTTGTCAGGAGACAGTTTGGCTTCAATATAAATACTGTCTTTCTGTGCAGAGACCTGTGCGACTCCCCAGAACAAAATAAGGCAAATGCTGAACTTTTTCAAATATTCGTGATAAAGCCCAAATATAACTTATTTTGTATATACTTGAGTAGGATTTTAACCTTGAATTGCTTTTTTATCCAAAGAATTAACATAAGCATTCCATCCTTCAGTCTTATAAGTGATGGCAGATGCTTCAGGATCATTGGATTTATAAATTCCTCTTCCTACAATAATAAAATCCGTATGTAGTGTTTTAAATACATGCTCCGGTGTATTGTACTGCTGTCCTTTACCATCTCCTGAATCTGCAAGATTCACACCCGGAGTGAATAATAAAAGGTCTTCCGGAATTTTGTTTTGAGATACTCCACCAATTACATTTGGATGAGATAAAGCTACTTTTAAAGCTTCTTCACGATAGCTGGCTGTTGTAAGCGCTCCTTTTGAAGACATTCCAACGATGGCTACCACGCCTACATTTTTGAAACAGTCTAATGATTCAAAACCTCCGATCACTTGTGAAGTAACGAAATCTGCCCAATCTGTAATTTTGAAAACCCCGCTTGTAAACTGAAGTTCCTGTGTATTTCCGATGTCTGCAAATTTTCTGTCTTCCATCAATAAAAACTGATGTTTTGCAGCAATAGCTTTTAAAGGAGTGATTGTTTTTTCGTACTCAAAATCAGAAATAATATCAATATGCGTTTTTAAAGCAATAACGTGCGGACCTACCTTTTCAGCAAGTTCCAACAGCTCCTGAGTCGTTGTAACATCAGCAGAAGCAATAAGGTTTGATTTTTTCGCTAAAGCTGTTTCCAGTAATTTTTTTGATACAGAATGCTGTGTAGCTTCAAGTTTCTGCTCATAAGAAGATCTTGTTTCTTCTTCAAACTGAATGTGGTTCCCCTGTAGGAAATCCTGAATTCTTTTAACCTCTTCATCAGACAATTCTCCGGTTTCCTGAAGAATGTCGCATACCTCCGAAATATTGAAAAGCGTGTGTACTCTGTAGCCTTTGCCTTCTAACAGCTGCTTTCCTCCCTGTTCTCTATCCAGTACCACTACAATATCAGAAACTTTAAGATCTTCCTGTTCTATTTCAGGAATGGTTTCTAATAAAGACTTTCCTGATGTGATCACATCTTCTACCAAAAGACAGTTTTGTCCTTTCTGGTAAATTCCTTCGATCAGTTTTTTTGTACCGTAGCTTTTGGCTTCTTTTCTTTTAATAATTAATGGAATGTAGCTTTCCAGAGACATCGCAGTTGCCATAGGAAGAGCAGCATAAGGAACTCCACAGATTAAATCAAAATTATCTAATGGAAGCATTTCCAATAAATAATTAGCAAGATTTTTTAAAATTTTAGGATCTGAAGCCAAAGGTCTCAGGTCTACATAAAATGGGCTTTCAATACCACTTTTTAGGGTAAACCTTCCGAATTTGATGATACCTAGCTTGTAGCACTCTAAGAAGAATTCTTTTTTACTTTCCATTATTTTTTATTAGATATTGCAAATTTAAGCAATTGAAATAAGGCTCAAAAATTTATCGCTCATTTGTAAATAAAAAACCATCCCGGATGGACCAGGATGGTGTGAAAAATATAATAAACTGTTATTTTACGATTTCAGCCTCAATGATTTGGGCTCCACTGTATTTTTGTTCGGCTTCCCATAATAAAAACTTGTCTACCTCTTTGATGAGTTTCGGAATGGTAAGTGACAATACTGCCAGGTCATCCATTACTCCTAATACTGGTATCACAAATTCAGGAAGCAGGTCAATAGGGGAGAGTACATATAAAATTCCCAGTAAAGGAAGAATAATGTCTATGGATCTCATCGGATAAGCTCCTTTTCTCCACATTTTAACCATTCTGAAAATATCAGGGATCTTTTTTATAAAGCCCTTGTGATTGATGGCTTCTTTTGCAAGATTTAATTTTGAATATTTCATTTTGTGTTAGGATTTAATAAATTTTTCAACGCTATTAAATTCGCAAATCCTGTACCAATAAATTATAAAATTTAGTTAAAATATTATTTGATAATATTGTCAATGAACTGATGCACAGTCTCTGTGTTCCAGTCTTTTGTAGCATCCTCTTTAATAAGGATTCTTCCATGCTTATCCAGAAGGAAAGTGGTAGGGAATACCTTTGGAAGAATTTTCTCAGAAATAGGGCTTTGAGCAATATATACAGGAACGGTATAGTTATTTTCTTTTAAAAATTTTCTTACATCCTCTTCCTTATCATTCATGGCAATCAGTACAAAATCTACATGATCTTTTCTGGTATCATACAGTTTCTGAATAGAAGGCCATTCTTTTCTGCAAGGCGGGCACCATGTTCCCCAAAAATTCAGGAACACCCCTTTGTCCTTAAAGTTTTTAAGGTTGGTGCTTGGTGCATTGATTCCTTTAAGCTCTATATCGTAATCTTCTTCGCTGATGTGAACAGCATTTTCAATGGTGGCTACCGGAAAAAATGTATCCTTCAGGAAATTTCTTATTCCCGGTACAAATGCAGCAACACCAATGATCGCTATGATTACAATATATATGATACTTTTTTTCATATCTTTTTTTATAGAAGATCTAGAATTTCCTGAACAGCGTCTTTTCCTCTGTTTTTGGCATAATATATCTGCAGATCATTATAGAACATATCTTTTGAATACGTTTCAGGATCAGCTTTGTATTTCATCAAGAGTTCATATCCGTATTTCGGACGCGGCCCCCATGAGTTTTTTACATTAAGGTCTTTATCAAGGATAATTACTTTAGGAATAGATTCGGTACCATTGGTCAGAAACTGATTGATTAAACTTTTATCACTATCTCTCAGGAAGACTCTTACCTCATTATGTCCTTCAAAAAATCTGAAAAGAGCAGGCACTGTTGCGCTTGCGTCTCCGCACCATGCTTCGGAAATAATTAAAATCTTTCCGTCAAAGTTTTTGGCAGCAAGTTCTTTTAGCTGATCTTCATCAGGAACGTATTTTTTTACTGTTCTGTCCATTCTTTGAAGACCCAGTTCGTAATATTGTTTATAGTCAAGTTCCTGTTGGTTAGCAGGATTTTCTAATCTTTCTTTTGCAATCTGAAGATATTCTTCAAAAGAAATTCCTTTATCCCAGTAATTTTTCATTACTAAAAATATTTATGTTAAAAATTATTGATGTTTCTTGTTTTGTTGATCAAAAACAGGTCTGCCAGTACAAATGCAGCAAGACTTTCCACTACAGGAACGGCTCTTGGAACTACACAAGGATCGTGACGGCCTTTTCCTTCTACGATAACAGGATTTCCGTCTTTGTCAATACTGTCCTGAGGTCTCAGAATAGTAGCCACGGGTTTGAAAGCTACACGGAAATAGATATCCATTCCGTTAGAAATTCCACCCTGAATACCTCCTGAAAGATTAGATTTTGTAGTAAAATCTGTATTGAAAGCATCATTGTGCTCTTT
The DNA here is from genome assembly GCF_949767875.1 of Chryseobacterium sp. IT-36CA2. Classification (NCBI taxonomy): domain Bacteria; kingdom Pseudomonadati; phylum Bacteroidota; class Flavobacteriia; order Flavobacteriales; family Weeksellaceae; genus Chryseobacterium; species Chryseobacterium sp. IT-36CA2. The sequence continues at coordinate 451,586 of NZ_CATKPG010000011.1, forward strand.
TCCTGTCATTTTGGCACCGCAGAAACCGCTTCCATATTCAAAACCTTTACAGGCATTGATATTAAGCATTGCTTTTGCCAGTTCGGCCTGAAGTTTTGAAAAAATAGGTTCACCAATTCCTACAGGAACATTTTTAATCACACAAGTGATGGTTCCGCCGATTGTATTACCTTCTTTTTTGATCTCTTTGATTCTTGCAATCATCTTTTCTGCTGTTTCAGCATCCGGACAGCGAACGTCATTGCTTTCCGTTTGAGAAAAATCTAAAGCCTGATATGGTTTTTCGCAGAAAATATCCCCTACGGAAGAAACGTAAGCGTTGATCTCAATGTCTGGTAAAAGTTGTTTCGCAAGTGCACCTGCTACTACCCAGTTCATTGTTTCTCTTGCAGAAGATTTTCCACCGCCGCGGTGATCCCTGAAACCAAATTTCTGGTCATAGGTGAAATCAGCATGGCTTGGACGATATGCCCCTGCGATATGATCATAATCTTTCGATTTCTGATTTTCGTTTTCAATGATAAAACCAATTGGGGTACCTGTTGTTTTTCCATCAAAGATTCCGGAAAGAAACTTTACTGTGTCACTTTCTTTTCTTTGTGTAACGATTGCTGACTGGCCGGGCTTTCTTCGGTTCAGTTCGTATTGAACCTGATCGAGATTTACCGCTAAACCTGCCGGAAAATTATTGATGATACCGCCATAAGCCACTCCGTGACTTTCTCCAAATGTTGTAAGACTAAGAAGATTACCTAATGTGTTGAACATACTACAAAATTACCTTTTTTTCTTCAGATAATAAAGTTTCTGGATTTGTTCTATTTATAAGTGTTTTTGATATTATTGATAACCTTTTGGGCTTCCTTTTCTTCTTCTGAAGTCATTTTTTTCCAGATAAAACCCTTTTTGAGATCATTTTTGTCTAAAAGCTGAGGGAAAATACCTGCTTTTACGTAATCAAAAATATAATTAGGGCTCACTGCAGGAATGGGAGTATCAAAACTGTAGGGGTAGTGATGGGGTATATTAAATTTAAAATTCCCGACTTTATATGGATCAAACTGATGATATTCGTAGGTTGAAGGCTGGTAAAGCTGTTTCTTTTCAAATCCTGTCATAAAACTTCCCACTCTGAAACTGGGAATATATCTTTGAATAAATTCAGGAAAGGATAATAGTGAAATAAAAAATAAACTTAATGCAGAAAAGACAATAATAGATTTCTTCTGATCAAAATATTCATAAAACAGAACAAAGAATATTACAAAAAAAACATCTAAAAAAAATCTGTATTGGGCAGAAAAAATAAGGATTAATACACTTTTTACTAATAATGAGATACAGATCAGGGTGATCATTTTTTTCTTTTTTATTAAGGCAAATGCAGAGAGAACGACCAGGCTCAAAACAAAAAGAATATTGATTTTGGATTTGATTCCTTCCAGAGAAAACCAGTTTTTGATATAATCTATAGTCGAAAATTTCTGAATTTCCTCATATGCGTACTGCATATCATAGGTTTTCATGATCGCAAATTGTGAAGAAATTTTTAAAACTTCCTGATTAGGTTTCCAAGATATTCCCAAATCACCTATGGCTACAGGAAAGACAGGATAACCAAATACCCAAATGTTTTTCATGAAAAAAAGGAAGAGAATGATCATTCCTAAAAACAGCTGTCTGAAGTTATTTTTGAAAATAAAAACAGAATTTAAGAATGCCAATATGGGAACCCATATCATAGTAGGTTTTATCGCAAAAACAAAGACCGAAAATGCAAAAAGGAGTTTAGTATTTCTGTTTCCGGCTATAATTTCATTTAAAATAATCAATGAAAAAATAATGACAGGAAGATCCGGGCTCGGAGATTGAGAAAATAGCAGTAATACGGGCAGAAAACAAAGGTGGATCCAGTTCTTCTTTTCAATGACATAAATGCTGTAGATAATAAGTAGAATGGAATTAATTCTCAAAAAAGGATCAGAGAAATTGGAAACCCCTGCCTGAAAAATATGCCATAGAGACATTTGTCCCAGCGTTAGGTCTATATTTGAAATTCCCTTTACCAGTCCATATTCTGTGAGCCATTTCAGAGTGGGGATATAGTATCCAAAATGATCTAATATATAAGGGTAAAAAGAGCCTGCAAATAGAATGGTGAGTGAACTTACACTTAATAATGCAAAATCTTTTTTTGAAAACTGATAGAATTCCTGGTAGAGCTTATTTTTAAAGAAAAAGAATAATCCCAATAGGATGGAGGGGAGTTCTACTTTCATATTTAAAGGGATGAAAAAAGAAATAAGTGTCCATATAAGAGTTATTCCCAAGATTCCGGATAAGATTTTTCCTGAGATTCCCTGGAATAAGATTCCCCATATATTTTCCATGATTTTCCCCCAGCCCATAAGGACAGGAATGATAAAAATGGAAGAAAACAGAATTAATATCATAAAAAAAGATTGCTTAAAAGTAAGCAATCTTTATATTTTATTCTTAAAAATATTTATTAACGGGGTTGTACCCTTCCGTCTTTTCTATCTTGTGATCTACCTATGGTATATCCTGTGGCTCCACCTACAACACCACCAATTACAGCTCCTAATCCTCTGTTTTTCTTAGCAATCAGGGCTCCGGCAGCAGCTCCACCTACAGTGCCAATAACGGTTCCTTTGGCAGCTTTACTCCATCCTTTTTTCTGGGTAGTTCCCTGTGAAGTACCACTTCCGTTGTTGGCGTAGCTTCCGTTGCTGCTTCCTCCGGAATTGGAATTTGAGCTTCTGTCTCTATATACTGTTCTTGTTTCTCTGATTACTTTTGGTCTTGAATTATTTTCAGCAGCAATTCTTGCTTTTTTGCTTTCTGATATACTGTCTGCTTTTTTCTGGGCTTCATAGACCATTTTTCCCTTTTCAATGGCTAGTTTTTGTTTTTCTATTTCAAGTTGTCTGGCCTGAAATTCAAGTTTCTGTGCTTCCAGTGATTTTTCTGCAACGCTGTCATCTTTCTTGCAGGCCGTCATTAAGAAGACGGATAAAAAACCTGCTAATACTATCTTTCTCATAATTCAAATTTTAATACGATAAAGCCAAAACGACTTTAATTTTAGTTTTATTTTCAATTATGAAGCCAAATTTTAGTTAATGAATGTTAAAATTGTTATTAAATCACCAAAGTAATTTCTAATAACGCTTAGTTTTATATTGCTGGTACGGGATTTCGGGAGTATTTGTGAATTTTAATTCACTGATAGTTTTTATTGAATTCATATAAGTTGATTATTTTTGAATACCAAATTAGTTTTTAATATGAAAAAATCAATTTTTACAGTGTCAGCATTGATTGGATTGCTGACTGTTACCATGTCGTTTTCCTCTGGAGAAATAATAGAAGGCAATAAGATTTGTTCTGAAGTATCTGATAAGACTCCAAAGGCTCAGATTTACAAAATCCGTTATGGACTTCTTTCAAAAAGTGGAACAAAAATTCTTTCGGGAAATTATGACGTAGGAAGTTTTGTTGCGGAAAATGTGGCTACCGGGGAAGTGTACGATACATATTATGGCGGTGGATTTCAGTCGGTTCCTCAATATTATGATGGCCTTCCGGGAGGAACTTATACATTTTCTGCAATGCAGGGGCAAGGTGGCTGGGTAGGTTATGGAACGGTAGTTGCTACAGTTTCTGACGCACAGGTAGATTCTGATGGATATATAACGGTGTATATTCCGATCGTTTGGGAGGAATAGGTTTGTGAACCCAAAATATTTAGTTAAATTTACCCTTCCAGAAATGAAGATTTTTCTTTAGATATTCAATGGATATCTTTGTTTATTTTTTATGCAACTATTGTAATAGTATAAAATTGAGATTGATTTAATCTTCAGGATGCAGTTTGATTCTTATAGAAGTATTCATTCTTCAATTCCGACTTTGTATTATATTTTTCTATTGAAGAAAGATAATTAAGCGGTTGTGAGGGATAATTTTACAATATTCTGTTTGGATTTTTCTAAATAGATTTTTTCATCATTTGTGTTTTTTAGGCCTCCACCAGGAGGCCTTTTCATGTAAGTTTATTATAATGTGAAAATTATGATTCTGCTCATATAATAATTGTGCAGCATATGCTAGATTTGATAAAACATTTTCATTCCATATTTATCAAAAAGACTTTTCGAAACGAGAAGTCTTTTGTTTTTTTAGATACTATCCAAAGTAATTTTTATTTTGCTGATTAAACGTTCCATTCGATTGTTCTGATAATTAAGAAGTTCAAATATTTCCTGTGAACTGGTAAAAATTTCAGGAACCGTTTTGTTATTAATTGCTTTAAGTCCTCGTCTCTTCATGGTCTCATGGATTACTCTGGCAAATGATTCTTTTGCACTTTGTTTTGCTTTATCCTGGGAAATTCCATGGGGATGAATTCTGTATAAATATAGAGGTTCTTTGAGGTATTTTACTTCTCCTTGTTCCAATATTTTTAAGTAAAGATCCTGATCTACCGCATTTTTCAGATTAGGATTAATGCCTTTTGTTCTTAAATATGTTTCTCTTTTGAATGTAAAGAAATGGGCAACCTGAATAGGGCAATTAAAAAAATAACGGTTGTTGTAGATTTGCTTGGTGCCTGCATATGTGCTTTTAGGAGTGAGGTTTTCATCACAAAGTCTCATTTGGGAATAAACGGCTGTCAGATCATTTTTGTAAATAAATTCATGAACGATTTTTTCAAGTGCTTCGGGATAAATGGCGTCATCCGGATCCAGGTAAGCACACAGATCTCCCTGAGCATATTTTATGCAGGCTGCTTTTGTAAAACCGCAACCTTGATTGATGACATTATGGTAGAGTTTGAACCGGGAATCATTTTTAATCAGAGACTGGATCATCTCTACTGAATGATCTGTAGAAGCATCATCAATAATAATCACCTCCCAGTTTTCATAGGTTTGATTAATTAATGATTGATAGCATTCTTTGAAATACTTTCCATTATTATAGTGGGCTATAAGTATAGAAAATTTTATCACGTTATTTTGAATTAATGATGTAAAATTATAAAATAATGCAGATTAAAAACTTAACATGCATCATGGTGTATTTGGTATTTTTTTAATATATTTTAAATGTTATTAATTAATATTATTCTTTAAATATTATTTATGAATGTAAATAGAATAAAATATTTAAACTTAATCCGATGTTTGATTGTTATTATGATTCTTTATTGTCTTTTTTTGAGAAATATTGTCTGCGAACCAGAAAATCCGCTATTTAAAAGAATTAATAATTTTATGATTATACTCATAAAATAAAAATAAAGACTGGTATATCTTTGGTGATAGAATCAACAGATAAAATGATTTTTATCTTTGATATAAAATTTTTTTTCATCATTTGTGTTTTTTGAGGCCTCCATTTTTTGGAGGCTTTTTATATCATGAAAGGCTTTAAGCATCAAATAGTATTCTGCCATCAAATGGTGTATCCCAGATGATAAATATTTTGTCATTTGATTTTCGTAGAGGAGCCTGAACAATTTCATAGTCTCCTTTTTCGGTTAGCCTTTCTATGATAAGATCAGAACCTTCACCTATTTCACTTATTTTGTATTCCAACTGATATTCTTTTTCGTTGCTTTTTGTGAAATCTTTTTTACTAAAAATTCTTTGTGCCATGATTATTTAAATTTATTAGATTGATTTAAATAAAGAATAAATGATGCCAATTGTGTATGGATGTGATTTTTTTTTTTTTTTTTTTTTGAAGATCAATACCTATATGTTTCTTTAATATGAATTTAATTTTATGAAACTGTAAATTATTTTTTTGTTATTATTTTTATCTTGGTATTGGAAATGTTTTAATTAATTATTAATAATTATGAAGTGGTTTTTAAAACATCTATAAAATCGGTTTAAAATGCTGAAATCACAAAAATGATAGCATAGGGATAAATAGGTTTTTTTTATCAAAAATGATATTCTTGGCACGATTTTTCGATATAGTAATATAACTCATGTTTAATTTGAGTTTTCATGGTTATTAGTTTTTATCCTCGGAATTTCCGAGGATTTTTTATTTGATACTGTTTATCAATCCGGATTATCAATGTCTGTCTGTGAATGACACTTTCTATCCATCATCAATTTTTATATTATTTATTAAGCTCTTCATTAAAAAGAGTTTATTTGTGTGAATTACAGTAAATTGGAAAAATTACATTATGAACAGGAATCCATAAAGATTGAATAAGGAGTGAAAGAGTACTGTAAGAATAAAACTGTATTTAAAAGAATGCTTTCTGTAATAAACATACAGATTATTTAAAATAAGACCACCAAAAAATGTCATGACAATATACAGCCAGTTATAATAATGCATTGATGAGAAAATGATACTCATTATCAAAATACAAAATGCCTTATTTTTAATACCTATCCATTTGTTCAGAATCAGATAAGGTATATATTGGAATATAAAAGTTTCCAAAAAAGGGGCAGCGAATATGGCAATGAAGTTTAATTCATTTTCTGAAATATTGGGGTTTTTATTTTGATTTATTTCCAGATGAAAGAATGTATCATTAATGTAATTAAAAAAATATCCATTTAAAAGAGCCAGCGCAAATGAAATTAAAAAGAAAATCACTGTTTTTTTCATAATTAAAAATATGGATTGCAAAAAGCAAATGAATATTTAAAAGACTTGCGAATAACAAAAAAACCTCTAAATAACTTAGAGGTTTTTTCTGAGGTACCTAGCGGATTCGAACCGCTGTAGATGGTGTTGCAGACCACTGCCTAGCCGCTCGGCCAAAGTACCATTTTTACCATTTTTGAGGTGTGCAAATATAGCAAAATTTCTTTATGAACAAAAGTTTTTAAGCAATTTCTTTCTTTCCAAGAGCTTCTATTTCGCTTTTTGCTTGAATTTCAGCCTGATAATTTTTAAGGTTAATAACTCTGGTATCACTCCAGCTGTCATGCCATCCGTTTACACCAAGAAATGATAACCCATCAAAAGGGACAATTCTGGAAAGACTTCTGTAAATAATTTGCTGGGTAGTTGGTTTTGTACCATCTGTACTGATTACTTTGGTTCCTGTAATATATTTGGCAACGGTTCTCCCATCTAAATAATTTTCCATCAGAAAGTAATAAAGGCAATAATTGAAATTTCCAATCAAGAGCTGCCATAACATATTTCCATTACTGTAGAAGTAGAAAAACTCAATTGAAGTTACTTCATAAAGAAGATTAGAAACAGTAGAGAGGAGATAATTAATAATATATAGTACTATAAGATCAAGAAAATTATTAGCAAGTCTGATCCCTGATGAAGCTTTGTTATATTCAACAACATTTAGAATTGTTTTCATGTATAAGATTATTAGTTTTTTAGTTTAATTTTTTATTTGAAGTTTTAGAAGCCATTGACCAATAATTTTAATGAAGCATTGGTATCAATGACTGCTGTAATGCCTGTACTGCTAAGTAAAATTTTACTAGGCTTAAGATTGAAAACCTTTCCGTTCATCTTCAAACCTTTATAATATTCTTTGTTAAAAGCCTCTTCGATACTTTTTCTTGAAGTTTCTTCCAGTTCCTGAGTAGGAATACCGTATTCTTCTTCAATCATTTTTACGATTTTCCCCTGGAATAGAAGGGAAGCCGTTTTTTGCAAAATATTAGTTGTTTTCAGCTTAAATTTGGTTTCTGATAAAACAATCTTTCTTTTGGTTTCATCATACACCGGAATCCCTGAAATAATGGAGGTTCCTTTGATATAGCCATCGGTCTGAGCCTCAATAACCACTCTGTCATCAACACCATATACTCTGATGTCGGTTACCTTCACTTTAGAATCACGTACATCAAACTCCTTGTTCAGGAACGTTTTTCTAGCCATATTGCTTGCTTCAGTGAAGGGAATGTTGGCTGTTGTCTGTAAAATAAACTTATCCGCAACAGTAGGAGTGGAATTAAAATTAGCAACACTGGTCACTGGGGAAGAAGCGGCAGGTTTATTTCCTGTAAAAGTTTCAGAATAAATATCCACCCCAAGAGTAGCATTGATCTGGTTTCCATAAAATTTCAAAGGCGTGATATTGACTCCCACAGGGCTTACTTTAAGCCAGGTATTATATTCTTCCGAAATATTGAAAGGCTGCAGAAAAGTATTCCACGCCATTAAGGCATATTGCTGGAAATTCAACTGGGTCGCCATTTGCTGATCGATGGTTTTACAGAATTTTTCCTGTTGTTCTTTTAAGCTTTTTTCAACGATAGAGGTAATAGGAATCTGTATTCTCCCATAATCCAGCACGGGTTTGGTTACCCATCTGAAACCGTTCGGCTGGGTATTCGTAGTGATTGTCCAGTTGTTTTTAAAAGTAACGGTTGTATTGAAAGACATTACCGTTTCAAAAGTGGTATTCTGATACGTATATACTCCCAAAGTACCAATACCTTTTTCTGCCCATATTTTTAAAGGAACTTCAATCAGTAGATTCTGGCTGGTTCCTCCTACAAGTCGGATGGGTCTGGTCTTCCAAACTTTTACTTTGAACTGGTCATTGTTGTTATCCGTATAAGAATCATCCTGATATACCAGATCTTTCACAGAAGCATTAATCATATTGCTTAGCTCCGAAAGAGGAATCGTCACAGGCATCGTAATGCTGGACTTGATCTTAGGGAAGTTATAAGCTGCTAATTGATTATCAACACCGGTTTGACCAAAAGTGCTGATCCCTATTGCTAAAAATAATATTTTGACGAATTTCAATTTGTATGTTTTTTTAATGAAACGAAAATAAGCATTTTAATTTTCAGGCTTAAAGCTCTTTTCAAGCTCAATGCTGGCTCCTGTCATTTCTCCCTGCATAGGTGGAGCTGTTTTCGTTATTTTTAATTTAATATAATCGACCTGTGGAAAGCTGTCATGAATTTTTGTGATGATTCTTCCGGCTACATGTTCCAGTAATTTGGATTGTATTTTCATTTCCTTGTGGAGAATATCATTAATGTCCGCATAACTTATGGTGTCATGCAAATCGTCTGATATAGCGGCTTTCCACAGATCGGTATGAAGTTCTGCATTCAGAATATAATAGGTGCCAATGATATTTTCTTCAGGAAGTACACCATGGTACGCATATATTCGCACATCTTCAAGATATATTTTGCTCATTGCTTCAGATTTTATGAAGCAAAAATCGTTTTAATTCTTCAAAATCTGAATTTATTTCTATAGTTTTTTTCTCCTTCTTCATAAGTTCATTCAATGTTTCCGGAATTTCAATCTGGGTATGAATAGCTTTTTCCACCGCATCAGGGAATTTTACCGGATGCGCAGTACCCAGGATAAATCCTTTTTGAGATGGATTTTCCTGCAGATATTTTTCCATTGCAGTATATGCGACAGCACTGTGAGGCTCAAGAATATATCCGTATTTCTCGTAGACTTCCGTGATGATGTTCATTGTTTGCTCATCATCAATAGAGTAAGCAGATATTTTGTTTTTTAAAGTTTCAAACTGATGCCCGAAAAGTTCCAGGATTCTTACAAAATTACTCGGATCTCCTACATCCATAGCATTGGATAGGGTAGCGACCGCTTTTTGTGGCTGGTAGTTTTGAGTTGTAAAATAATCCGGAATGACATGGTTGGCATTACAGGCTGCAATAAAGTGACTGGCGGGCAAACCTCGGAAATGAGCCAGCAATCCGGCACAGATATTTCCAAAATTACCACTTGGAACACAAATTATTGGATGTTCTTTATGATATTGTTTCCATTGTTTTAATGCGATTAAATAATAAATCTGTTGGGGAAGCCATCTTGCCACATTGATAGAATTGGCAGATGTCAAAAATAATTGATTGTTGATTTCCTCATCTGAAAAAGCCTGTTTTACAAGGTTCTGGCAGTCATCAAAACTACCGTTAACTTCCAATGCTGAAATGTTTTCTCCCAATGCTGTAAGCTGTTTCTCCTGAACTGGACTTACCCTGTTTTTTGGATATAAAATGACTACATTAATCTGCGGGATTTTATAAAATCCATGGGCAACAGCTCCACCCGTATCTCCTGAAGTGGCTACAAGAACAGTGACTTTTTTTTGCTGGTCTTTCAGAAAATAAGACAGACAACGGCTCATGAATCTCGCACCAATATCTTTAAAAGCCAGGGTAGGACCATGGAACAACTCCAGTATAGAGATCTGTTCATTGATTTTGATCAAAGGGATATCAAAACTGACAGTTTCTGCAACAATTTCTTTTAAGATTTCTGATGGAATTTTATCTCCGACAAAATCTTTCATACATCTGTATGCAATTTCTTCATTAGAATATTGATCAAGATTTTGAATAAATTCTTCATCAAACTGAGGAATGTTTTCAGGGAAAAACAATCCTTTTTCTTTTCCCTGACCTTTTATGGTTGATCCTCTGAAATCAATTTTTTCTGAATGGTCCTTTAAATTATAGTATTTCATTTCTGTTTTTTTATGATTAAGCTTCTTCAACGATCTGGATGCCCGCCGGATTTATTTTTGAAACGTATACAAAACTTTCTATTTCAATTTCATCATAGACTGATTGCATCATTTGGGCAATTTTTTCTGCTGTTTCTTTTTGTTCAGACAGCATAAAAATAGAAGGCCCTGAACCGGAAATTCCGCCTCCCAAAGCACCCAATTGCAGACTTTTTGCTTTGATTTCGTCAAATTTCGGAATCAAGATACTTCGGATGGGCTCTATAATAACATCGTTAAGGCTTCTGCCAATCAGTGGAAAATCGTTTTTTTGAATTCCTGCCACGAGTCCGGCTATATTTCCCCATTGTTCTACTGCACTTTTTAAGGTGATGTTTTTCTTTAAAATCTGTCTGGCATCTGAGGTTTTGACCTCCACTTGCGGATGTACGGCAGTTACAAATAAATCAGGACTATTTAAAGGAATAATATCAATTGGGCTGGTAGATTTTACCAAAGTAATTCTACCATAGATGCATGGTGCGATATTGTCTGCATGGTGTACTCCTGAAGCAAGCTCTTCTCCAAACATGGCAAAATGAACCATTTCCTCTTTCGAAAGTTTGTTTCCTAATAAAATATTGGCACCAAAGGCAGCTCCGGCGGCACTTGCCGCACTGGAGCCGAGCCCGCTTCCCGGTTTTATATGTTTATGGATAATGACTTCAAAACCGTTTTTCAGATTAAAATATTCCTGGATTTTTAACAAGACAACTCCTGCAACATTTTTAGAAGGTTCTTCAGGAAGTCCAAAAGAATCAGAATGTTTTATAATGATCTCAGGGGTTTCCAGTAATCGGAATTCCATTTCGTCATAAGGATCATGCACAGCCATTCCCAGAATATCAAATCCGCAAACCAAATTGGCAACAGTGGCGGGTACTTTTAATTTTACTTTTTTCATAACTGTATTTTTAAATAGAACGAATAATATCTGCAAAAACTCCGCTTGCTGTCACTTCAGCACCGGCACCAGCACCTTTTACAACCAAAGGCTGTTCGGAATATCTAAGTGTTTTAAAAATGACAATATTATCTTTACCATAAAGATGAAACAGGTCACTTTCCGGAGCAATATGCTGTAGACCTACTTTGGCTTTTCCGTCTTCAAATTCTGCAACATATTTTAAAATCTTTCCTTCGGCTTTTGCTTTATTTAATAAGTTTTTAAAATGCTCTTCATATGCAGTAAGCTTTTCGTAAAAGCTGTCAACACTTCCCTGCATACATTCTTCAGGGAGAAAACCTATGTTTTCAATTTCATCAAACTGAAGGGGATATCCAGCTTCTCTTGCCAGAATTAAAACTTTTCGTGCGACATCTGTTCCGGACAGATCAAGTCTCGGATCGGGTTCTGTATAACCTTCTTTCTGAGCCTGTGCCACTACTTCAGAAAATGTTCTGCTGCCATCATAATTATTAAAAACAAAATTTAATGTTCCGCTTAATACAGCTTGAATGGATTGTATTTGATCTCCACTTTTGATGAGGTCGTTGATGGTTCCTATTACCGGAAGCCCTGCACCAACATTGGTCTCAAAATAAAAATTGCAGCTGTGGTTTCTCGCTGTATTCTTTAAAATTTTATATTTTTTAAAATCTGAGGAAGCTGCTATTTTATTACATGCAACGATGTTCACGCTTCTTTTCAATAGGCTTTCATATACTTCAGGAACATCAGGACTTGCTGTTACATCAACGAAAACAGAATTTCTAAGGTTTCTTCTGATAATTTCATCAGCAAATTCTTTGGCAGAAGCTTTTTCACCTTGCTGATTCCAGTTAAGATAATTTTCCTTTGATATTCCCTGATCTGAAAACAGCATATAACGGCTGTTGGAAATTCCTGCCACCCTCAAATTGATCAAAAAGTTTTCCTTTAAATATTCATTTTGGTTATAAATCTGCTGAATCAGTTTTGAGCCTACATTTCCGGTTCCACAAATGTAGAGGTGAATTTGTTTAACTTCTAATTCAAAAAATTCTTCGTGAAGTACATTCACTGCTTTTTTACTGTCCTTTGCTGAAATGACAATACTGATATTTCTCTCCGAAGATCCCTGAGCAATCGCTCTTATATTGATTCCGTTATTTCCGAGACATCCGAACATTTTTGCACTCACTCCACTTCTGCTTTTCATACTTTCTCCTACCAGAGCCACAATGGAAAGCTCAGTTTCAATTTTTACAGCATACACTCTTTCCAGACTGATATCATCAGCAAAAGAAGAATTGATAGCATGTTCGGCTCGCAAAGCTTCTTTTTCTTCAATAGCAATGGTGATAGAATGTTCTGAAGATCCCTGAGTAATAAGGATTACATTTATTTTTTCATGACTTAAGCACTGGAAAAGTTTTGCCGAAATTCCTGGAATTCCTACCATACCACTTCCTTCTAATGTGAGAAGGGCAATATTGTTCATGTTTGAAATCCCTACTGCGATCTGTTTTTCATTCTCTGAAGATTTCAGCTGATGTGAAATTAAAGTTCCCTGTGCATTAGGATCAAATGTATTCCTGATGATCAAGTCTATGTTTTTTACCATCACAGGCTGAATGGAAGGAGGATAAAGCACCTTTGCTCCAAAATGAGACAGTTCCATCGCTTCATGATAAGATATTTCTGAGATAGGTTTAGCGTTAGAAACAAGACGAGGATCAGCAGTCATCATTCCGCTTACATCGGTCCAGATCTGAAGTTCTTCTGCATGAATAGAAGCTGCAACAATAGAAGCCGTGTAATCAGAGCCTCCTCTTCCTAATGTTGTTGCATTATTTTTTTCGTCTTGAGCTATGAAGCCTGGACCTACAATGATGCGGTTTTGATTTTCATTCAGAAAATTGATGATATTTTTTTCTGTGCATTCAAAATCTACTTTTGCATGAGTGAAATTACTGTCTGTTCTGATTAACTCTGCAGAATTCATCCATACACAATCTAATGCTTCATGCTGAAGTCTTGCAGCTATGATTTTTGAAGACAGAAATTCTCCGTAAGAAGAGATCTTATCTTTTATTCTGTCAGTAAGTTCTCCAAGCACAGCGATTCCGTTGCAGAGGTCTTCGATGTCATTGAAATGCTTTTTTACAAAGCTTAACCATGAGCTTTGTTCCGTGATTGGGAAAAGCTCTTTCACCAGATTGATATGTTTTTCTTCAAGATTCTGAACAATCTGAATATAGCTTTCATCTTTTACTGAAGCATATTCTGCCGCTTTGATCAGCTGATCAGTAACACCATGTAGGGCTGATACAATAACAACAACTTTGTTTTTTAAAGATTCACTTTTTATGATGTTTTCCACCAATAAGATATTCTGAGAATGGGCGACTGATGTTCCGCCGAATTTTAAAACTTTCATCAATTATTTTTTTGAAGTTGGATAAAAAGAAGTGGTTACTCTTTAAAAAAAGAGTACGGGTACCGGAAATAATATGTGAAAATTTACCCCGTTATGGGGTAGTTGTTGTAGTTGTGAATGTAGAAACGGAAGATATGCCTGAAATAGGTAATTTCAGGGCAGAAATATCAGATATGTTTCTTAATACATTCATTGTAAGAGACAAATGTACAAATTATTTTGAAACAACCAAGTTTTTAACATAATAAAATATATTTCCTTTTTTGGAGATATAATTTGGTGTAATTGGCTAAAAATGTTACATTTATAATGTTAACTAATAACGAAATAACCATGAAAAATTTAAAAAAATTAAACCGTCAAAATCTGAAATCCATCAGTGGAGGTAATGTAAACAATTGTTTTGAAAACTGTCCTGCCGGACCTTACGGACCAGGTGAGCCTAGATCATGTGCTGATTATTACGCTTTACCGGAATGTTGTAAAGGAAGAGTACTGGTAAGTTTTGAATGTTTTGGTCCTAATTAATTTGAAAGATACAATTTATTATTATTCAAAAAATACTAAAATTATTACAATATGAAAACAATCAAGAAATTATCAAGAGAAGATAAGAAAAATATCAAGGGTGGCTTCACTGATATTCAGATTGAAGCATGTGGTGGAGAGCAATTTGTCTGTTTCCGCGGAGGTGGAAAATGGGGATGTTGGCTAAAACCGGGAGGTACTTGCTATGCACCGATGCTGTAAGTATTGACTGATTTCATTTAATAAAAACTATCAAAATTTAATTTAAAATAAAAACTACCATGAAAAATTCAAAAAAATTAAACAGAGAAGGTTTAAGAGCTATTATGGGAGGGGGAGGAGATGATTGTGCTGTAGATCTTGACTGTGGACCAAAAGGCTGTGCTGTATGTACAGATTTTAAAGGGCGTAAAGTTTGTCTTTACCTTTTCCCTTATGATCCATCCATCCCAGGCAGCTGCCCAATTCTGGAAGGTTAATGAAAAATCAAAATCAAAAATTTAATTAAAAACGACTATGAAAAATTTAAAGAAATTAAACAGAAAAGAACTTCAAACACTGCAAGGAGCAGGTCCTGCCACATGTACAGGATGTCCTAAAAATACGACTTACGGAAATAATCCTGGCGATGCTCCCTGTGAAGCTTTTCAGATGCTTCCTGACCGTTGTAAAATGTGTGTTATTGTGGATATGTTATGTATGAGCGGAGGAGTATCTTAAAATAAGATTTGTTTTAATAGCAATAAAAAAGCACTGTTTTCACAGTGCTTTTATTTATTTTATGCTTTTTGAAAGATCAAGCATGGCTTCAATAGGCTTCAATGCTTTTAATCGTAATTCTTCGTCGATAAGAATTTCAGGAAGCTCATATTTCATACACAAATACAATTTTTCCATGGTGTTACGCTTCATATAGAAACATTCTGAACAGTTACAGCTTTCGTCAAAAACTAATGCAGGAATGAGTTCTTTGTGAGGTGCACGTTTTCTCATTTCGTGAAGGATACCTTCTTCTGTAGCGATGATGAATTTCTGACAGTCATCTTTTTCTACATAGTTCAACAGAGCAGAAGTAGAACCGATGAAGTGAGCCAGTTTCAAAACAGCTTCTTCACTTTCAGGGTGTGCAATCAGTTTAGCATCTGGATTGTCTGCCAATTGCTGGGCAATTCTTTCCATTGAAAATGCTTCGTGTACTACACAGCTTCCATCCCATAGGATCATATCACGTCCTGTTTTCTTAGACAGATATCTTCCCAGGTTTTTATCCGGTGCGAAGATGATTGGTCTGTCTTTCGGAAGGGCTTCAATAACTGTTTCAGCATTGGAACTTGTTACGATGATGTCACTTTCTGCTTTGGTTTCTGCATTACAGTTGATGTAAGTTGCAATTAAAGCATTGGGGTGCTTTTCGCGCATTTTTCTTAATCCTTCTCCGGAACAACCGTCTGCAAGGGAGCATCCAGCCATGGTATCAGGAAGAACTACTTTTTTAGTTGGATTCAGAATCTTGGCGGCTTCTGCCATAAAATGTACTCCACAGAATACGATCATGTCAGCATTGGTATCTTTTGCCTGTCTTGCCAGCTGTAAAGAATCTCCAAGGAAATCTGCGATATCCTGAATTTCCCCCGGTTGGTAATAGTGGGCAAGAATAACAGCATTTTTTTCCTCTTTAAGTTTAAGAATGGCTTTCACCAATTCTTCTCCCTGAGGAATAGCAATATCTTTTATATCCAGAAATCCTCTGACAGGAATTGCAGATTTAGCTTTTTCTAATGTTTCGGTACTCATATCAACCTCAATTTTTTATTATCAGAAGCTAGAGGTTAGAAATTAGAAGTTAGATTTTGAGAATATTTAATTACTCCCATCTTCCTGCTTCCATCTTCCAGCCATTAATTACTGATAAAACTTTTTATTAAACTTTCTATTTCTATTTTAGCTGCATCAAGATCTTCATTAATCACGATCTTGTCAAACTCGCTTGCATAGGTCATTTCTTCTTCTGCCTTTGCTACACGGGTTTTTATGGTTTCTGCATCATCTGTATCTCTGGAGATCAATCTTCGTTCCAATTCTTCAATGGAAGGTGGTTCTATAAAAATAGACAGTGCCTTTTCACCGAAATATTTTTTTAGCGAGATACCTCCTTTTACATCTACATCAAAAATAACTACTTTTCCCTGCTTCCAGATTTTTTCTACTTCAGATTTTAAAGTACCGTAATATTTGTCAGTATATACTTCTTCATATTCTACAAAAGCATCTTCAGAAATTTTTTGTCTGAATTCATCAGGTGTCAAAAAATGATAGTCCACTGCATGAATTTCATTTCCTCTCGGCTGTCTCGTTGTGCATGAGATAGAAAACTCCAGTTCAGGAAATGTTTCCAGTGAATGCTTTACTAATGTAGTTTTTCCGCTCCCTGATGGTGCTGAAAATATAATTACTTTATCCATTTTTTACAATTTCGGGTTACGAGGTCCGAGTTTCGGGTTCTTGTCTTAGAAATGACAACCACGCATCTCGTACCTCGTACCTATCATTACAATACGTTTAACGTTTGTTCTTTAATTTTTTCAAGGTCATCTTTCATCATCACTACCAGTTTCTGGATTTCTGCGTGATTGGCTTTAGAACCAAGAGTATTGATTTCTCTTCCGATTTCCTGAGAAATGAAGCCCAGTTTTTTTCCGTTGAAAGATTCATTGTCCATTACTTCTTTATAATATTTCAGGTGCTGGGCAAGTCTTACCTTTTCTTCAGAAATATCAAGTTTTTCGGTGAAGTAGGCCATTTCCTGGTAAAAACGTGTTTCATCCACATTTTCGAATTCTTTCAAAGATTTCTGATAACGCTCTTTCACGCTTACAATTCTTTCTTCTTCAAAAGGAATCACCTCTCCAAGATACTTGTCGATATTCTGAATATTTCTGTTTAATTCTTCATGGAGAATACCGCCCTCAGTTCTTCTGAATTCTTCGAATCTGTCTACGGCGTTGTGAACAATTTTAGCCAAAGCTTCCCATTCCCCTTCCGTCAATTCGTCAGGTCTTGATGTAATAGCATCAGGAAGTCTTACCGCCATTTTAAGGTATTCGAAATTGGGGCCGTCAGAAGCTATGTTTTTAAGTTCGTTGATATAAGAGTCAATTAAGTTTTTATTAATTTTTACATCATTGGACTCTTCAAGATTCTCAATATTAACGTAGCAGTCTACTTTTCCACGGATAATTCTATCGTTAAGAATTTTTCTGATTTCAAATTCTTTTTCTTTATAACGTAAAGGAATTTTGATATTCAAATCAAAGCTCTTGCTGTTCAGAGATTTAATATCAATTGTAATTTTTTTTCCTTCAAAAACATCTTCGGCTCTACCGAATCCGGTCATTGATAAAATCATAGTTTTTTATTGTTCTACAAAGATAAACAATTAAGTCTATAGTTTGGCTAATGTTGAATGGCTGGAAGATGGAAGCGGGAAGCGGGAAGATTGTTATAGATCCAATTTTAACTTCCAGCCTCAGGCTTCCATCTTCCAGCAAATTAAATAAACTCGTTTTTGTAAATTAGCGCTGTGAAAAAGAAAAATTTAATTTCTGTAGTAGGACCCACCGGAATTGGTAAAACGAGATTGGCAATTGATTTGGCTCAGCATTTCAATACGGAGATTATTTCCTGTGATTCCCGTCAGTTTTTTAAAGAAATGAAAATAGGAACGGCTGCTCCTTCGGAAGAAGAATTGGCAGGTGCACCTCATCATTTCATCGGAAACCTTTCGGTGGAAGAATATTATTCTATTGGACAATATGAAGAAGATGCGCTTCAAAAACTCAATGAACTTTTTACAACACATGATACCGTAATTCTTGTTGGTGGAAGCATGATGTATGAAAAAGCGGTGATAGAAGGTCTGCATGATCTTCCAGAAGCTAATGTGGAAAACCAAGAGAAACTTCAGGTTATCATGGAGCAGGAGGGAATAGAAAAACTTCAGGAAATTTTACAGGAACTTGATCCTGAGTATTTCAGCGTGGTGGATATTCACAATCACCGCAGGCTATTGAGAGCCATTGATATTATCTGGCAAACGGATAAAAAATATTCTGAACACATTTCGGTTTCTCAAAATGGCAGAGATTTTAATGTGATCAGAATCGGAATAGAAGCTCCAAGGGAAGAACTGTACGAAAGAATCAACCGAAGAGTGGACATTATGATGGAAAATGGATTGCTGGATGAGGTAAAAGGGCTTGAAAGATTCAAGGAATTGACTGCTTTAAATACAGTAGGATATGCGGAACTTTTCAAATATTTTGACGGAGAGTGGGATCTTGATTTTGCAGTTTCAGAAATTAAAAAGAACAGTCGAAGATATGCAAAACGCCAGCTGACGTGGTACAGAAAGGCGGATGATATTCACTATTTACAGTTGGGATATTCTGAAAAAGATTACGAAGATTTGCTGAAATGGCTTGCGGAGGAGTTTGATAAGTAAATGCTTTTACATTATTAAGAGGCTCTGTAAGCTTTGAAAATATAGATTCCTACGGAATGACATAGCGTGCGGAGAAACTAAGCGCTTAGTTTGTCATTCTGAATGGAACAAAGTGGAGTGAAGAATCTCAGTAACAATTAAAGAGATTCTTCCTTCGTCAGAATGACAAACAGAATGTTTTTAACTTGGCTCTATCAAGTATAGTCTTAAAAATCTATTTGATTTTTCTTAATTAAGCTTAGTAACTTAAATGTTCTTAATGGTTCAATGATTATTTATTTCATTGATGAAATCGTAAAAAAATGCGGTCCTGAAAAGAACCGCATCTTAAAACAAATATAATTTAATTTACTACTTCCAACCGCCGCCCAGCGCTCTGTATAAATCTACAATGCTGCTTAATCTCTGTCTTTTAATGGAAGCCAGATTCAACTCTGCCTGTAGGGAATTCCCTTGTGCTGTAATCACTTCCAGGTAATTGGCTGAACCTCCTTTGTAAAGAAGTTGTGCACTTTTAATTCCGTCTTTCAACGTGGAAGATTGCTCTGTGGCTTTCTGTTCCTGAACTTTTAAGTTTTCATTGGAAACCAAAGCATCAGAAATTTCTCCCACAGCATTTAATACTGATTGACGAAATGCCAGTACATTTTTCTCTCTTTGAATTTTTGCTACTTCCAGATCTGTTTTTAATTGTCTTTTCTGGAAAATAGGCTGGGTAATTCCTCCTAAAACGGATCCAAATAACGAAGCCGGAATCTGGAACCAGTTATCAAATTTGAATGAATTAACCCCTCCATTAGCTGTAATCTTCAGTGCCGGATACATATTGGCCTGAGCAATTCCAACCATCGCATTGGATTCTAATAAAACCAATTCCTGCTGACGTACATCCGGTCTGCGGCTTACCATAGCTGCCGGAAGTCCTGCGGAGATATTCTGAGGTAATGAAGTATCAGACATTTCAATGGTTCTGTTTACTTTATTAGGCAGCTCACCAGTTAAAATACTCAATGCATTTTCCTGAATAGCAATATTCTGTTCCAGCTGAGCAATCAGAAGTTCTGTTGCTTGTTTTTGTGCTGATGCCTGTTGTACTCCTAAAGAGGTATTGTCACCACTTTCCCACATTTTTTGCGTGATTAGCAGGGTATTGCTGCTCAGTTCCAGATTGGATTTTGCAATAGCCAATTGTCTGTCAAGCATTAACAAATTATAATACCCTTGTGCAATAGCTGCTACTACCTGGGTCTGAACTGCTTTTGAACCTTCATACGTCTGAAGGTACTGCATTCTTGAAACTTCCTGCTGGTTTTTGATTTTCCCCCAGATGTCAGCTTCCCATGAAAGGTTGAAGGCTGCATTATAATCTTCAACATGGCTTGAACCTAAAAATAAATTTAAGCTTTGTCCGTTCATGCTGTTTTTGGAAGGTCTTGAAATCTGTCCGCTTACTCCGAAGCCAACGTCCGGATATTGCATATATTTTGCCTGTTTCAGTTTTTCCTGTGAAGCAGCTACCTGTTTCAGGGCAATCTGAAGGTCATAATTGTTTTTAATTCCTTTTTCAATCAATCCCTGTAAAATTGGATCGCTGAAAAACTGTTTCCACTCCAGATTGGCTATGCTGGCTGTGTCGGCAGTTGCGGTGTACTGAAATTTCTCCGGAAGAGGAAGCTCGGGCTCAGCGTATGCCAGTTTAGACACACATGAAACAGAGCCTATAGCCAGTACGAATGTTAGAATTATATTTTTTACTCTTTTCATAGTTTTTAAACTTTTAATTGAATACAAAACTTAGAGAGGTTTTTTGAGGCAAAAATTGTCTTTAGTAGGAGAAAATAGTTAGCTTTTTCAAACCATTAAGATTAGTAAGAGAATAGTTGATCTTTTAATCTTAAAATTTTCTCTAAGTTTTTGTTATTCATTTTTTTATTAGTGACTAGCAGCTAAAAGTTCTTCCTCCATTTGTTTTTTCAGAAGTCTTTTCTTTTTTCTGCTTGGCATTTTTTCATGCAGATACTGGAATACCACATACATTACCGGAATGATAAAGATTCCTAATATTACTCCTGTAAGCATTCCGCCTACTGTACTATACCCGATAGAATGGTTTCCTTTTGAAGAAGCACCCTGCGTCCATACCAATGGAAGCATTCCCACGATGAAAGCGAAAGAGGTCATTAAGATTGGTCTTAAACGTAGTCTTGATGCCTGAAGCGCAGATTCAATTAATGTTTTACCTGCTTTTCTTCTCTGTACGGCAAACTCTACAATCAGGATGGCATTCTTGGCGAGTAGCCCGACCAGCATGATCAATCCTACCTGAACATAAATATTGTTATCAATTCCTGCTAATCCTGTGAATGCAAATACTCCGAAAATCCCTGTTGGAATCGTAAGAATAATGGCAAACGGAAGGATATAACTTTCATATTGTGCTGCCAGTAAGAAGTATACGAACAGGATACTTAGGAAGAAGATAAATGAAGTTTGTCCACTTGTTTTAATCTCTTCACGGGTAATCCCGGTCCATTCATATCCATATCCTCTCGGAAGGGACTGCTGAGCAACTTCTTCTACAGCTTTGATGGCATCTCCGGTACTGTAACCAGGTTTTGGAGTTCCATTAATTGTTACTGCGTTGAAAAGGTTATTTCTTGTTACCGTTTCAGGACCGAAAGATCTTTTTAACGTTACCAGAGTTTTTGCAGGAACCATTTCTCCCGATTTATTTTTTACATAAATTCCTTCCAGGGAATTGACATCTGTACGATAAGGAATATCTGCCTGAGCCATTACTCTGTAATATTTTCCGAATCTGTTGAAATCTGATACAAAGCTACTTCCGAAATAAATCTGCATAGTCTGCATCAATTCTGTTACAGAAACACCTAACTGATTGGCTTTATCCGTGTCTACATCAATCGTATACTGAGGATTTCCTGCTGCATAAGTTGTAAAGGCAAATGCAATTTCAGGTCTTTTCATCAGCTCTCCAATGAACTGTTGCGTAGTTGTTCCCAACTGTTCGAAAGAACCATTCGTTTTATCCTGAAGCATGAACTCAAATCCGGAAACGTTACCAAAACCTTGTACAGTAGGGAAGTTGAAGAAGAATGCATTGGCATCTTTCACCTGGCTTACCTTTCCTGTTAATGTTGCTGCAATCTGATCTGGATCTTTCATATCACCACGCTTGTCATAATCTTTAAGCTTAATGAAACCTGCAGAATATGGAGAAGCGTTGGCATTACTGATGAAGTTCATCCCATCTGCTACCCAAAGGTGGTTGGTGGCTTTTTCACCGTTGATAATTTTATCAATCTGCGCCGTCGCTCTGTGCGTTCTTTCCAGTGAACTTCCCGGAGGCGTATTTACTGCATACAATACGAATCCCTGATCTTCAGTAGGAATAAATCCTGATGGTGCTTTTTTGATCAAAAATACACTTGCCACTGTGATAAGAACAAGACCTCCTATAGCAACCCATTTATTTTTAATTAAAAACTTAAGGCTGTAGATATATTTTCTGGTCATGCTGTTGAAGCTGGCATTGAAAGCATTG
This sequence comes from Chryseobacterium sp. IT-36CA2, assembly GCF_949767875.1. Lineage (NCBI taxonomy): Bacteria > Pseudomonadati > Bacteroidota > Flavobacteriia > Flavobacteriales > Weeksellaceae > Chryseobacterium > Chryseobacterium sp. IT-36CA2. Next base: position 474,091 of record NZ_CATKPG010000011.1, read on the forward strand.
AAGAATCTTGCTCCAAAACCTTTTTTATGACCGTGTTCACCATGTTCTCCCTGCGGATCATTTAAGAACATCGCACATAATGCCGGGCTCAATGTTAATGCATTCACTGCTGAGATTAAAATTGCAATGGCTAATGTGAAAGCAAACTGTCTGTAGAATACCCCTGCAGGTCCCTGCATGAAACCAACCGGAATAAACACGGCACACATTACCAATGTAATGGAAATGATGGCTCCTGAAATTTCACTCATCGAGTTCATTGTAGCCTGTTCTACCGGCATACCTGTTTGTTCCATTTTAGAATGGACGGCCTCTACCACTACAATGGCATCATCCACTACAATACCGATGGCCAGAACCAATGCGAATAAAGTAAGCATGTTGATACTGAAACCAAATAACTGAAGGAAGAAGAATGTACCAATAATGGCTACAGGTACGGCAATAGCAGGAATTAATGTAGATCTGAAATCCTGAAGGAAAATAAATACTACAATAAATACCAATACGAAGGCAATAACAAGTGTTTCCACAACCTGATGAATCGAAGCATCAAGGAAGTCTTTGGAATTATACATGATAATGGGTTTCACTCCTTTTGGAAGCGTGGTTTCCATTACTTTCACCTGCTTTTCAATTTCGGTCAGGATTTCGTTGGCATTAGAACCTGCAGTTTGTAAGATCGCAAATCCGGCAACCGGTTTTCCGTCTACTCTGTTGGTAGCAGTATAGGTATAAGATCCGAACTCTACTCGTGCAACATCTTTTAATCTTAAGAAAGAACCATCACTGTTCGCTTTGATAGCGATGTTTTCATAGTCTTCATTCTTATTCAGTTTTCCTTTATATTTAAGGATATATTCGTAAGTTTCCTTACTACCTTGTCCAAGACGCCCTGGAGCTGCTTCAAGGTTGTGATCTTTAATAGCTCCCAAAACTTCCTGTGGAGAAAGATTGTTGGCTGCCAGACGATCCGGTTTCAGCCAGATTCTCATAGAATAATCCCTTGTTCCGAATACCTGAGCCTGTGCAACTCCCGGGATACGCTGTATCTGTGGAATTACATTGATCTTCAGGTAGTTTTGAAGGAATAATTCATCGTATTGTTTTTCATTTTCACTGGTTAATCCCATGAACATGATCATACTGTTCTGAACCTTCTGGGTTGAAATCCCGGCCTGTACTACTTCCTGAGGCAGCTGGCTCATTGCTTTTGATACACGGTTCTGTACGTTTACCGCAGCATTGTCAGCATCTGCTCCTTGCTTGAAGTACACACTAAGTGTCATAGTACCGTCATTACTGGAGTTGGAAGTCATATAGGTCATATTCTCAACCCCATTCACAGCTTCCTCAATAGGTGTGGCAACCGAACGTGCTACCACCTCAGCATTAGCTCCAGGATAGAATGCCGTTACCTGAACGCTTGGTGGAGCGATGTCCGGAAAGAGGGCAATCGGTAAATTAAAGAGAGACAAAGCTCCCAATAATAAAAGTATTATGGAGATGACCGTTGAAAGGACCGGTCTTTCTATAAATTGTTTTAACATAAGAAGTTTATTTTTTTAAGTCTTCTGTTTTTCGGAAAGGACTATAATGGTTTCGCTTTTAATAAGCTGTCAGACGAAATATTTTTCGGTCTGATGGATGCGCCGTCTTTTAAGTTTCCAATTCCTGTGTATACGATTTTTTCTCCACGGGAAAGTCCTTCAGAAATAAAGTAATAGCTGTCCGTTTTTCCGGATATTTTAATAGGTCTTCCCATTACTTTTTTATCTTTATCCATCACATAGACATAGGTTTTATCCTGAATTTCAAATGTTGATTCCTGAGGAATAACCACTGCATTCGAGATCAGCTGAGGCATACGCACTCTTCCCGTGTTTCCGGTTCTTAAAGTTCCGTTGGCATTAGGGAAAACGGCACGTACACTGATGGCTCCGGTAGTTTTATCAAACTGTCCGTCTACAATGCTTAATCTTCCTTTTTCAGGATAAGTACTGTTATCGGCGATGACAAGATCTACCATCGGCATATTTTTCAGTTTTTCTTCTAAGCTTGCTCCCGGATATTTATTTTGGAAAGCAATGAAGTCAAGTTCACTTAAAGAAAAATAGGCGTAGATTTCACTGATATCAGATAATAATGTCAATGGATTTACATCTGTTCTTGAAATAAGACTTCCTTTTTTGTAAGGAATTCTTCCGATATAGCCACTTACGGGAGCGGTAATTGTTGTAAATCCTACATTGATTCTAGCGCTTCCTACAGAAGCTCTGGCTTGTGAAGCAGCCGCAACAGCAGCTTCATAATTGGCTTTTGCTGTTTTAAGTTGCACATCAGAAACTACTTTTGCAGCAACCAGCGGCTGAAGTCTGTCTACTTCCACTCTTGCTTTTTGAATATTAGCGTTGGCAGCCTGAAGATTGGCCTGAGCCATATTCATCTGCTCACCGTAGCTTCTTGAATCTATTTTAAATAACGGTTGTCCTGCTCTTACATAAGCACCTTCTTCTACATAGATTCTATCCAGGTATCCGTCTACCTGAGATCTGATTTCTACGTTGTTTTTCCCTTCCAAAGCAGTTGGGAATTCCTGATATGTAGTAGCGGGTGATGTAATAACGGTATAAACCGGAAGTTCTGGAGCTGGAGGTGCGGCATTGGTTCCTTCTGCGGCTTTTGTGCAGCTCTGTAAAAGAATTATACTTGCAATAAGTACAATAAACCTTGTTTTTCCAGGTAATTTCATTGTTGGTTTAATTTTTTTAATGAAGTGTTAGAGGTAAGTAAAGTGTTTTAATAAATGCTGTATTTTTTCCTAACAGTGTTAATAATTAGTTCAAAAAAAATTACAGAATTTTTAATGTCCAATGAAGTCGATTGTTTCCATAATTGAAAATTGTTTTTAATGTATTTAAGTATATAATGATGGTGTAAGGTGTGTTAATTTTACTAACAGTGTTAATTTATAAGCAAAAATGACTAATTTTAACAACTGAATTCTATGAATGGTTCCATAAATGATTGCGTTTTTAATCAGGAAAAACAGAATAATTTAAATTAATTAAGCGTTAAATTTCCTAACGGTGTTAATTTTTAATTCAAAAAAAATTTACAAAGACTTAATAAAAGCCGAAACTGTTTCGTCCAATGTAGTCTTATTCATCGTAGAAGGGATATCAGCTGTACGCATCATCATAATAGAGATCATTCCGTGTACGGCAGAAAACAGAGCGTGAGACATATGGCAGGCATTGTCCGGATTGGATCCGTTTTTCTTTATAGTCTCATAAGTGCATTCATAGATAAGCTCCTGAAATGATGAGAATTCCTTTTTCATCTGACCTTTTCCGCAGCATTGCATTCCAAGACCAAACATAAGCTGGTAATATTCCTTGTTTTTAAAAGCAAAGTTCCAGTAAGCATCCACAATGGCAACAAGCTGCTCTTCCGGTGTACTGTGTTTCTGCTGAGCTTTTAATAATTCAATATGTAACTTGTGGAAGCCATCTAAAGAAATTTCAAATAAAATAGCTTCTTTATTTTCAAAATAATCGTACACCACCGGGGCACTATACTCAATAGCGTCTGCTATCTTTCGCATAGAAAGTGATGCCCAGCCTTCAGTTTTAGCCAACGTAAAAGCAGCCTGCAAAATATTTGCACGGATGGATTCTTTTTCTCGTTGACGGCGTTCATGTAGACCCATGATATTTATTTACTAACAGCGTTAGCAAAACTACAAACTTTTTAATATAACTTCCAAAGGATATTATGACTTTTATAGATTGGGTGACTATTTAAAGAAAAGTAAATCAAAGGCTGGAAGCTGGAAGAATGGTAGCTGGAAGTTGTTTTTAGGATTGAATACTGTAATAATAGAATTTGACTATAACTATTTTTGAAGCCTAAAATCTTCCCAACTTCAGCTTCCCGCTTCCTTACTTTATTAAAAATGAAAATGTCTTCTTCCTAATTAATAAAAGAAATATCTATCTTTGCGGTAAAGAAAAAAGGATATGAATACTCCCTCAAATATGCTGGCATTAGGAACAAAAGCACCGTTTTTTGAACTTCCTAACCCGTCAAAAACGAATGAACTTCAGTCTTTGGATGAGCTGAAAGGAGAAAAAGGAACTTTGGTGATCTTCATGTGCAACCACTGTCCGTTTGTTCTTCATGTGATCGACAAGATCAATGAATTATATGAAGATTATAACGAGCGTGGAATAGAATTTATCGCCATCAATGCTAATGATATTGAAAAATATCCGGCAGATTCTCCTGAAAAAATGATCGAATTCCAAATTGAAAGAAATTTTGATTTCCCTTATTTATTTGATGAAAGCCAGGCTGTAGCAAAAGCTTACGAGGCTGCTTGTACTCCGGATTTTTATTTCTTTGATGATAAGCTTGATCTTGTGTACAGAGGCCAGATGGATGATTCAAGACCGGGAAATAATAAAGATGTAACAGGTGAGGATCTGATTATTGCTTTTGAAAATCTTTTGGCTGGAGAAGCTCAGGAAGAAATTCAAAGACCTAGCATGGGATGCAATATTAAATGGAAATAATTGCTGGTTATTTAGTTACTGGTTTTATTCATTATAATACAAGGCTGCTCTTTCGGAGCGGCTTTTTTGTTTTTTGTTGATTCATAGTAGGAGTCTAAATAAATTATTAAAAGCTTGCTTTAGTTTTAGTTTCCTTTTCAGCCTTGATATCTACATTGACATTGCTGTGAGAATAATTTCTGATAAACTCTGAAGGTGTCTTTCCTGTATATTTTTTAAACATCCTGTTAAAATACGTTACATTGTTAAAGCCACACTGGTAGCTGCATTCTGAAATAGATCTGTCCTGCGCCATCAGCAGACAGGCTTTATTAATTCTGTATCGGTTTACAAACTCTGTAAAAGTAATCTGTGTCGCTTTTTTAAAGAAATTACAGAAAGCCGGTAAAGTAAGATTGGCTAGCTTTGCAACATCTTCAATATCAATTTCCTTGTCGTAATGATGTTCTACATAGGTGAAGATATTCTCAAGGCGGGTCTTATTTTTTGAAATAATGGTATAGGGCATGATTTCTTTATTTAAAAGATCATAATCCTCACATTTTGAAAGCTCAAAAAGAATTTCAAGCAATAATAAATATCTTTTATAGCCTTCTGATTCCAGCATCAGTTTCAGTTTGGGAAGCATTACTTTTTTTACTTTCTGATGAAAATGAATCCCGTATTTTGAAAGTTCCAACAGATTTTTAATAGATCTGGCTTCTACTTCCTGCTGAGGAAACTGAAGTATTTCTTCTTTGAACTGAAGCACAATTTCTTCGTGCGGATCAATAGAATTCAATCCAAATCCGGAATGCGGAATATTGGATCCAATCAATACCAGATCTCCATTTGTATAATTACTTTTATGATATCCTACGTGGCGGGTTCCGTTCCCGGAAATGACGCATACCAGCTCAATTTCGGGATGATAATGGTACTCCCATTTAAATTCTGAAATGGGGGAGTTATTATGAATAGTGCGGAATGAACTCTTTTCATTAGGGATTACCCTTTCAAAAGTAACTTTCATTTAATTAATCATATTTATTTGCTAAAAATAGTAATTATATTAATATAGTTCAAATATTGATTTACTGTGTTAAATTATCGTTAACAGAAATGCTTCTATCTTAGCCGACAAGAAATAACCTGAATGAAAAATCTTAACATCAAGGCCGTTTTATTTTTAAACTATTTTGTCTTCGCAATTCTTCTGAATTCTGTAGGAACAGTTATCCTACAGGTACAGCAGAATTTTGGGATTTCAAAATCTTCGGCCAGCATTTTGGAAGGTTTCAAAGATCTTCCGATTGCCATATGTTCTTTCATTCTGGCTTCATTTCTTCCGAAGATAGGAATCAAAAAATCAATGCTGACTGCTTTATTGCTGGTAAGCTGTATGTGTTTTGTAATGCCGTTTACCAATGACTTCTGGGTATTCAAATTGTTATTTGCGACAGTGGGAGTTTCATTTGCATTGATTAAAATATCGGTTTTTACTTCTATTGGACTGGTTACGGAAACAGATAAGGAACATTCCAGTTTTATGGGATTTTTGGAAGGTTTTTTCATGATTGGAGTATTGGCCGGAAATGTTTTATTCAGCTTATATATAGATGATCATAATCCGAAATCTACAGAATGGTTAAATGTATACTGGATTCTGGGAGGACTTTCAAGCTTATCTTTTTTATTCTTATTCTTTTCAAAACTGAACGAACAGGAAGCTAAAAGTGAGAAAACAGATCTCTTGGGAGACTTGAAAAACAGTGTAAGCTTATTCAGTTATAAAAAGGTTTTGTGCTTTTTATTATGTGCTTTCCTTTTTGTACTGGTAGAGCAGAGCTTTCAGACCTGGACGCCTACTTTTTATAAAGAAATTTTAAAAGTACCTACATCTATGAGTATCCAGGCAGGTGCCGTTTTAGCAGGAGCCTTTGCATTGGGAAGATTTTTGTCGGGATTCTTCTCTAAGAAATTCAGCTGGATCTATGTAGTTTCTTTCTGTGTGGTTGGTTTTGCTATCAGTTTACTGCTTGTTTTACCACTGACACATAATATTCATATCGATACGAATACAAACTGGATGAATGCACCTTTGGTTGTCTATTTATTTCCTTTGATGGGAGGTTTGCTGGCACCTATTTATCCAAGTATTAATTCTGTAATTCTGGCATCTATTCCGAAATATCTGCACAGTGCGATGTCAGGATTGATTGTTGTTTTCTCAGCAATCGGAGGAACGATAGGTTCTATCATTACCGGTTTTGTGTTTCAGGAGTTCAGCGGACAGCAGGCATTTTACCTTTCTCTGATTCCGCTTTCATTACTGATCACATCTGCGGTTTTCATGAATAAATTAAAAATTAATCCTAAAAAATAACAATGAGTAACCAACTTTACATAAACGAAATTCAAAGTCTGTTTGATGCGGTACAGAGATCTGAAGTTTTTGAAGATCAGAAAATGATGACAGATGCAGTTCCTCTGTTTCCTATTGCAAAGATTAATGAGGATTATGAAAAATCAAAAAATACCGAAGGTTTTAATCTGAAAGATTTTGTGATGACTCATTTTGATTTTTTAGGAGCAAGAGTTTCTGTACACAGAGAAGAACAGCTTCCAATTGGTGAACATATTGAAAAGTTATGGGATGAACTGACTCGTACAGCATATGAAGAAAAAGGAACGCTTTTAAAATTACCCAAGCCTTATATTGTTCCGGGAGGCCGTTTTAATGAATTTTTTTACTGGGACAGCTATTTTATTATGCTGGGATTACAGGTTTCAGGAAGAATAGAAATGATGGAAAACATTATTGAAAACTGTTCTTCTCTGATCTTAAATGTAGGATTTGTTCCCAATGCAAGCAGGACTCATTTCCTGAGCAGATCGCAGCCCCCTTATTTTTCATTAATGCTGGATCTTCTTTTTGAAACGACGCAAGACGAGGAAATTTATAAGAAATATCACGAAACACTGGAGAAAGAATATGCTTTCTGGATGAATGGCGAAGAATGGCTTGAAAAGGGATCCAGTGTAAAAAGAGTAGTTAAAACAACAGACGGAGATATTCTAAACCGTTACTATGACGCAGAAAATGCACCACGTCCCGAAAGTTATCTGATCGACATTGAAGATCATGAGACCACTTCAGGTGACGAATTTTACAGAAACATAAGAAGTGCCTGCGAATCAGGCTGGGATTTTTCCAGCAGATGGTTTGCAGACGGAGAAAATATACAGACGATAGAAACGCTGAACTTAGCACAGGTTGATCTGAACTGCCTTTTGTGGCATTTGGAAATGACTTTGGCAAAATCTTCAGCACTTCAAAATCTGAGTGAAAAAAATAATTATTTTTCAGAAAGAGCAGCAAGCCGAAGACAGATGATCAATAAATATTTCTGGGATGGAAATACTAACAATTATAAAGATTATCACACTAAAAAAAACACAAAAACACCGTCTGAACATATTGCTGCTCTTTACCCTTTATTCCTTGGGATTGCAGATCAGGAGCAGGCTGAGGCGGTTGCAAAAGCTGTTGCTGAAAAGTTTCTCTATCAGGGAGGGCTTGTTACTACAACTAAAAACTCAGGGCAGCAGTGGGATCTTCCCAATGCATGGGCTCCTTATCAATGGTTAGGATTTAAAGCCATGAAAAATTATGGCTTTGATGAACTGGCAGAAAAAATTAAAAATAACTGGTGTTCCAATGTAGAAAGAGTCTATAAAAATACCGGTAAACTGATGGAAAAATACAATGCATTAGACACAGAAACAATAGCAGGCGGCGGGGAATACCCCAATCAGGACGGATTCGGTTGGACCAATGGAGTGTATTTACAATTACAACAAAACTGAAACTAACAATAAAAGATATGGCTATGAAAAAAAAATCGATCTTTTTAATCGCCGCAACAGCTACATTATACTTTAATAATGCTTATGCCCAGGAAACTCCGAAAGATTCGGCAAAAGTTTCTTCTATAGATCAGATTGTCATTACCGGAAATTCCGGTCCTAAGAAAAAAATAGAATCCAGTACTGCGATTTCTACATTTAGTGCTAAAGAAATTCAGAAACAGAATCCTATCAGTGCAGCTGCTTTATTACAGAGAGTACCCGGATTCGCTGTAGAAACTTCAGGAGGTGAAGTAGGAAATAACCTTTTTGCAAGAGGGATTCCTTCTGCAGGTGCCTATGAATTTGTACAGGTACAGGAAGACGGTCTTCCGGTTTTTGAAGATGGAGCGCTTCAATTTGCTAATGCGGATAATTTTTTCCGTGTAGATAATTCGGTAAGCCGTCTGGAAGCCTTGAGAGGTGGCTCAGGGTCTATTTTTGCTACCAATTCTCCAGGAGGACTTATCAACTTTATTACGAGAGAAGGAACCAATGATTTCAGAGGAACTGCAAAATTGGAAACAAGTACTTACGGATTGATGCGTACAGACCTTAATGTAGGCGGAGCATTGGTTCAGGATAAATTATTCTTCAATATTGGTGGTTTCTACAGAACAGACAGTGGAATCAGAAAAACGGGTTTCAAAGCCAATGATGGTGGTCAGATCAGAATGAACCTGAAGTATGTCTTTGATAAAGGCTATGTAAAGGTATATTATAAAAAACTGGATGACAGAAATACATTCTTCCTTCCGATTCCTTTGATCCAAAATGGAGATGATCTGAAAGGATTTCCAGGTTTTGATCCAAACTATGGAACCTACAGTTACAGATCAATCAGCCAGCTGAATATCCCACAAGCCGGAGGAGGATTTTTCAAAAGAAATCTTGAAGACGGAATTCATCCGAAAGTAGATGTTTTGGGTGCTGAGTTCAAATATGATCTTGGAAATAACTTCAGTGTTTTAAACAAAACAAGATATACGAATATCAACATGAATTATACAGGGATTTTCCCTGCAGGAGCTCCATATACAGCAGGTGATTTTGCCAAGCGCAGTGGAATTGCCGGAAATAATTATCAGTATTCATTAGTAAGTAACGGAGCTGTTGTAAATCCGGCCAATGTACAGGAATTAGGTTTCTGGGCTATTGACAAGCAGATGAATAACTTTGTGAATGACTTACAGTTCAACTATAAATTCGACAAAGGAAATGTTACCGCAGGTTTCTATAAGTCTAACTGGAAGTCTCATCAATACTGGAACTGGAGCAATATTCTGGCAACTGCAACAGACAGACCGGAATTGCTGAACCTTGTGGATACTTCTCTTACCCCTTTGGATAATGGATACTCAAAAACATATAACGGAGTGACGAGTATGACATTTTTACAGAGAGACACTCAGACTCAGGGAAGTTTGAATGATCTTTATGTAAACCTGGACTACAATATTACCGATGCTTTAAGTGTAAACGGAGGTCTTCGTTACAGCCACGATTATTATAAAGGGAATTTCGCCAATACAACTACTGGCAATTTAAATAATTCAGGGTTAACAACTGATGGAACTCACGGTTTCAACACGACAACTGCTGATGATAATATGAGTGTTTTAGGAAACAAATACACGTATTGGAATTATAATATTGATAAAGTGTCTTTCACTTTAGCGGCTAATTATAAAATCAACAGAGAAAATGCAGTGTACGCTCGTTTTTCTAATGGTTTCAGATCACCGAATGAAGAAGCATACTATAATTATTTCTCCAACCCAACTCCTGATAAACCGTTAAAATCTGTAACAACCAATCAGCTGGAAGTAGGGTACAAGTATTACTCGCGTACTTTTGATATCGCAGTGATTCCGTTCTATTCTACATTGAAAAACCTTTCTTTCACAGATATTTTCTCTAATGGAAAATCTGAAAATACATTTGCGAATACACAAAACTACGGGGTTGAATTTGAAGGGTATGCCCGTCTGTTCAATAATATTTTAGAAGTTTCATTCAACGGAACCGTTCAGAGTCCTAAATATAAAAATCTTGAAGCAGGAAGCGTTCTTGAAGGAAATGTAGTACGAAGAATGCCGAAATTTTTCTTTAATATTTCACCGGCAGTTAATATTACAAAAGCCTGGAGAGCCTATGCAAGCATGAATTACTATGGAAAACGTTTCCAGGATGAGAAAAATGTACAAACCTTACCAGCTTTCACAGAATTCGGGGCGGGTACATCTTATCAGTTAGGAAAAATACGCTTTGCAGTTGATGGAACCAACATCTTTAATACCATTGGTATCACAGAAGGAGATCCAAGAGCTGGATCACCAAACGGAGATGGAACCATTATGGCAAGACCTATCATGGGAGCCGCTGTAAGAGCATCCATTACTTTAGATTTCTAAAGTAAACTCTATTTTCTTCTTATTAATGAACCCACCAGAATATTCTGGTGGGTTCATATTTTATTTAAAAATTAACCTCATGTTTCTTGATGAGAAATCTTTTATTTCAAAAACGGATTATATTGTTTCTCAAATCCGATAGAGGTTGGGTTTCCGTGTCCAGAGAAAACCTGAGTATCATGATCTAGAATGAATAGTTTTGATTTAATACCCTCAATTAGCTGATCATAATTTCCTTTATATAAATCTGTTCTTCCGATACTGCCTTCAAAAAGAACATCCCCGGAAATCATGAATTTCTGATTTTCATTATGATATACCACACTTCCCGGAGAATGTCCCGGAACATGGTAAATTTTAAACTTTTCACTATCCAAATCCAGTTCATCACCTTCCTTAATGTATTCTACATCCACTTTTACAGGATCTATCTGCATTCCGAATCTTACTCCGCTTGCCTGAAGCATATCCAGTACTTCCTGATCTTCCTGATGCATATTCACAGGAACTTTGAAGGTATCAAAAGCCCACTGAAGCCCGAATACATGATCGATATGAGCATGTGTTAAAAGTATTTTCTGAATTTTCAGACCGTTTTCTTTGATGAAGTTGTCTATAGCCTGAGTTTCCTGTCCGCTCATATTTCCCGGATCAATTAACCACGCATTTTTATTTTCGTTATAAATGATGTACGTATTTTCGCTCGCAAAGTTGAATACGAAACCTTGAATCTGAAGCATATCTGAATATTTTTTATTCAAAAATACGATATTATTAAGAAAATGGCTATTTTTCGCTATCTTCGTCATAATGAAAACTTTGCGAATACTCTTACTTTTTTTGAGCGGACTGGTTTTTGGACAAAATATCCAAAGTGTTCAGCTGTTCAATCCTCAGACCAATGATGAAACCCCGGTAATTAAAATTGGCGAACAGCTGGTTCTGGGTTTTGATGATCTTACCAATGGCAGTCAGATCTACAGATATACATTCAAACATTATGACAGAAACTGGAATGAAGATAATCTTTTTTTTACAGAATTTGCTACCGGAAGTATGAATGCACTTCTGGATCAGTTTCAGTATTCTTTTAACACATTACAGGCTTATACCCACTATAAACTGGTTTTTCCGAATGATAAAATCCAGCTTAAGGTGTCAGGGAACTATGAACTGATTGTTTACAAAGACTCTGCAGACAAGCCTCTTTTCAAAAAAAGATTTTATCTGGTAGAAGATGTAACCTCTGTAGCTTTAAATATTTCAAGATTTGCGGATGCAAAAAAGCCAAACCTCAACCAAAGGGTAGAAGTGAATGTTTCTCCAAAAGGAGGAGATATTTCTTCCAACATCAATTCAATCACGATGAATGTGATGCAGAATAACAACCCGAATATGGTCATTTCCAATCTTAAACCAAGCAGTGTTTTAGGAAATCAGGTTCTTTTCCAACAGATGAATCTTACTTTTCCTGGTGATAATGAATTTTATTATTTCGATAATAAAAATATGAATATGGCAGCCGATATGGTACGTGTAACCGAAATAAAAGATGATGTCAACCAGACTTATCTGCATCCGGTATGGGCGTTTCCTTTAAATTACCAATATCAGCCGGATGTGAATGGAGCCTGGTATTACAGAAGAAATGATTTAGGAAGAGAAAGAGATGCAGAAAGAGAAGCTGATTATTCATGGGTACATTTCTATCTGGAATCTGACCCTGTAGATAAAGAGATCTATGTATTAGGTGGGTTTAATAACTTTTTGCCAAGCAAAGAAAATCAGATGCAGTATGATGCTGCTACCAAACAATATGTGGCTAAAATATTCCTGAAACAAGGTTTTTATAACTATGTTTTGGTCACAAAAGATGGAAGCGGTTTGAATTTTGGAGAAGTGAATGGTAATTTCTGGCAGACGGAAAACCTTTATCAGGCATTTCTTTATTATGCTCCTTTTGGGAGAAATTATGATGGCTTGATGGGATATGGTGAATTCAGAACACCCATTGCTAATAAACGCTAATCAATGGATTTGATATAATTTTAAATAAAAAAATATACATAAAATAAGGACTGTCTTTTAAGATAGTCCTTATTTTTTTACCAATATTGAACATGTTAAACCCTAAAATTTCAGATTTATATAAAATTTTTCGAAAATAATGCACTTCATGGTGAAAAATAATAATTCACAAAATTTTGATTTTAATTAAATATTTTAATACAAAAATTACATTGTAGAAAAATTATATTTAAATAATTTTCTTTGTTTTAAAATCATCATTGTGTTTTATTTATTGATTTATAATATCAATTGAATTTTTATCATGTTTTATATCATTTTATTGTGAAAAGTTTATAAATTCGTCGTCACAATCAACCAAATATTATTATGAAAACGAAATTTATCTTAGTGGCAAGCGTTGCTGCCTTCTCTTTTGTTTCTGCACAAAACAAACCATCAAAATTAGATCCGGGTAAAAGCGGCTTACATGCAGAATTTATGAGATTTGAAAAAAATGCACCAGCATTCCAGGGAAGCCCTGTTTTATTTGATGAAGCTTCACAAAGGCTTTCTCAAGGACAAGGACTTAAGCTAGGCTTAGAAAGAGATGCATTGGGTTTTGAAACTCATAGATTCCAACAGACTGTAAACGATATTCCTGTAGAATACGGAATGATGGCTGTACAGACAAAAGACGGAAAAATCGTAGGACAATCAGGAAAATGGGTTCTTAATGTTCCGAAAGGAGTTGAAAAGAAAGCTAATCTTTCTGAAAACATTGCACTGCAAAATGCTTTATCATTCATAGGAGCAGAATCCTACAAATGGCAAAACAGAGAAGAGGAAGAATTTTTAAAAAGAGATTCCAATAATTCTAATGCAAGCTTTGCTCCTAAAGGCGAATTGGTATATTATTCAGATCCTACAGATGAAAAACTGAATGATTTAACACTCGCTTACAAATTCGATATTTATGCTGAAAAACCATTAAGCAGACAGTATGTTTTTGTAGATGCCAAAAATGGTAAAATACTGGGAACAGATGCCATCATCCACGAAGTAAATACTCCGGGAACGGCTACAACAGGGTACAGCGGAAGCAGATCTATTGTTGCTGACTCTTATAACGGAAGCTACAGATTAAGAGAAACCGGAAGAAACGGAGGTACTGCTGTAGAAACATATAACCTGAAAAAAGGAACCAATTATTCAACGGCGGTAGACTTTACAGATACTGATAATGTATGGAATAACGTAAACACCAATAAAGATCAGTATGCTACCGATGCTCATTGGGGAGCAGAAATGACTCTGGACTATTACTATACAAAATTTGGAAGAAAAAGTATAGATAATAATAATTTTGCAATCAAATCTTATGTTCATTATTCTACTAATTATTTCAATGCATTTTGGGACGGTTCAAGAATGACGTATGGAGATGGAAGCCCTACAACAAACGGAGGAAAACCACTAACGGCTCTTGATGTTTGTGGTCATGAAATTACTCACGGTATGACTTCTAAAACAGCCAATCTTGCGTATCAAAGAGAGTCCGGGGCATTGAATGAGGGCTTCTCTGATGTTTTCGGAAACTCAATAGAACGTTGGGCGAGACCTACTCAGGCAAGCTGGACGCTGGGTGAAGATTTCAGTTATGTAATCAGAGATATGGCAAATCCAAATGCTTATAGCCAGCCGGATACTTATAAAGGAAAATATTGGAAAGACGCAAGCAGTTCTTGTACTCCTCAGGGAAATCCTAATTTGCCAGGGTATAATGATTCTTGCTGGGTACACACCAACTCAGGAGTACTTAATTTCTGGTATTATTTACTGGTAACAGGAGGTTCAGGTACTAATGATAACAGTTTCGCTTATAATGTTTCCGGGATTGGACTGGATAAGGCCGGAGCTATTGCTTACAGAACTTTAACAACCTATCTGACGTCATCATCCAATTATGCAAATGCAAGAACCTATTCTATTCAGGCAGCTACTGATTTGTATGGAGCTACCAGCAATGAAGTAACTCAGGTTAAAAATGCCTGGAACGCAGTAGGTGTAGGAGGCGGAACTTCTGCAGCTGGAAAAGTAGCAGCTACAGATACTCAGCTTTATACAATAAGTCCAAACCCTGCAACAGATAGATTCACTGTGAATTTCGAAGGTAAAGCCGGAAAAGGAATTGTAGAACTGGTAAGCCTGACTGGTAAGAAAGAGATTTCTGAAAAAGTTGAAATGACAGATGGTATCAATAAGCTGAATATCCAATTACCTTCTAATATGCTTCCAGGAGTATATATTGTAACAGTAAACGGACAAAAAGCAGGAAACCTTATTAAAAAATAAACACCAAATTTTAATATATTCAACAAAAAGGCCACAAGTTAATTCTTGTGGCCTTTTGTTTTTGTATATTTTGAGTGAATTGATTATACCAAATAGAAATCATTCAGTTTTTCTTCACAAAGTATTTTTACAACATCAATCCATCGGTCTTCATCATTCAGACATGGAATATAATGGAAATTTTCACCACCTCCATGCATAAACTGTTCTTTTCCTTCTACAGAAATTTCCTCGAGAGTTTCCAGACAGTCAGAAACGAATGCTGGACATACAATAGCCAGGTTTTTAATTCCTTTTTTGCCAATTGTTTCTAACGTCTCATCCGTATAAGGTTCAATCCATTTGTCTTTTCCTAATCTTGACTGGAAAGAAACAATCGTTTTCTCTTTAGGTAAATCCAGTTTTTCAATAACGCGTTGCGTTGTTGTATAACATTGATGACGGTAGCAGAACTGGTGGCTTGGATTATCTTCTCTGGAACAACAGTCATTAAGATTGCAGGTCTTTGTAGGATCTGTCTTATAAATATGTCTTTCCGGAACTCCATGATAAGAAAACTGTAGCGCATCAAAATTTTCCGGAAGTTTTTCTTTAATACTTTCTGCCAGACAGTTGATATAAATATCCCTATTGTAAAAAGGTTGAATATAATTGATTTTTATATTGGGAAACTTCTTTTTTCTCACCTCTTCTGCCTTTTCAATAACAGTTTCCGTTGTACTCATAGCATATTGAGGATATAAAGGAAAAAGAACAATTTCCGTGATTCCCTGATCTACCAGTTTCTGAATACCCGTTTCAATACTAGGCTGAGCATATCTCATCCCGATTTCTACCGGAACATCTACCACTTTCTGAAGTTTTTTCTGAATTTGTTCAGTGATAACAATCAGTGGTGATCCTTTATCTGTCCAAACCGTTTTATACGCTTCAGCAGATTTGGCGGGTCTTGTTTTCAGGATAATTCCTTGTACAAGCAGAGCACGAAAGATCCAACGGTAATCAATCACTCTCTCATCCATCAAAAATTCATCAAGATATTCCTTTACGTCGTTTACAGAGGTTGATCTCGGTGATCCGAGGTTGACCAGTAAAATTCCTTTCTTATTCAATATTCTAAATTTTAATTATGAAACAGAAGTTGTAAAATCTGTTACTAATTTTGATACTTTAGCAAAGGTATTACTTTCCAGTAAGCCATTGCTCTCAAATTTGCCTTTTATCCCTTTTATTAAAGCCTGATGTTTATCATCTGCTGTCGCACCCAGAGTTTTTAATATCAATAATAACTCTTCATGGCCTTTTTCACCACTTGCGGAAGCCGTAATCACAGCTACTGGCTTTTCAGAAAAGATTGTAGTGGAAACACACCATTCCAGCATGTTTTTTAATCTGCCCGGAATGCTGAAAATATATTCGGGAGTAGAAAATATAACTCCCGATGAATTTTTAATCGCTTCTCTTAATTTCAAAACCTCTTTGGGAGTATTTTCATCCGTTAAAGCAGTATCAAAATGGGGAAGAACAGAAAGATCACTGTGCATCTGGAAATCAATATTATTCATGTTTTCCATTACTTGTTCCATTAGTTTCAGGTTACTGGAATTTTCAGAAGCACTTCCAATAATGACCACAATTTTCTTTCTGTAAGGCATCTCAGCTATTATTATCCATTTACAGCTTCCACTCTTTCTACTAAATCAGGAACGAATTGCTTTAAAATGTTTTCAATTCCGTTTTTCAAAGTAGCAGTAGAACTTGGGCAGCCTGAACAAGCTCCCTGTAAAAGCATTTTTGCTGTTTTATTCTCCTGATCATATTCCATTAAAGAAATCTTTCCACCATCATTTTCTACAGCAGGAGCTACATATTCATTTAAAATGTCAGAAATTTTCTGCTCATCTTCTGTATAATCTCTGTTGATAATCTTTTCAACAGGGTTTTCATGCTTCTGAGGTTCAATATTAGCAATTTCACCACCATTTTGAAGATATTCAGCAATAAGACCACGAACAGCCATCATTACCTGGTGCCATTCTACAGAATTATTTCTTGTAACGGCTACAAAATTGTCAGAAATGAAAACTTCCGTTGCAAAATCAAATTCTTTAAAAATAGCTTCTGCCAAAGGAACTCCCTCAGCTGCGTCTCTCGATTTTACTTCCACAAAACCCTCCATCAGCAATTTGCTCGAAACAAACTTCATTACATTAGGATTTGGAGTCATTTCAGCATAAATCTGATACATTTCTTTTTTCTTCTGAAGATAAATTCTTGGGTTGGCCAATAATTCGTCCTCAATTACATTTTTCAGACTTTCAGCTACATGTTCCCATTCTATCGTATCCTGTTTTGCTATAGCCACAAAATTAGCCGTGATGAAAATTCTTTCCACAAACGGATAATTGAAAAGTTCCTGAGCTAAAGGAATTTCTGAGATATCTGAATTTCTGTCCAACTCTAAAGACCCGGGAATGAGATTGTAATCTGTTACAAATTTCATTACTTTCGGGTTTTCGGTAGGTTCTATAAGTACGGTACGCATTTTTTCGTTAAATTTGAGATACAAAAATACGCATTAGAAGTTAGAAGCTGAAAATTGAGAGTTAGATTTTTGCTATCACTGTAATTTAGAACTTATATACATAAAAAGATAGTATATTTTAATTTTCAAATTGGCCTATTTTTAAATTTTCAAATTAATACTTATGGCACTTATAAAAGAACTCTTAGGAAAAGCACCACAGATTGGAGAAAACACCTTTTTAGCAGAAACCGCTACTATTATTGGCGATGTTACGATGGGAAGAGACTGCAGCGTTTGGTATAATGCGGTAATCAGAGGCGATGTTCATTATATCAAAATGGGTGATAAGGTCAATGTTCAGGATAATGCAATGCTTCATTGTACCTATAAGAAACACCCTCTGAATATCGGTAATAATGTTTCTATCGGGCATAATGCCATTGTGCATGGATGTACCATTAAAGATAATGTTCTGATTGGTATGGGCGCTATTGTAATGGATGACTGCCTTGTAGAAGAGAATTCTATTGTAGGAGCAGGATCGGTAGTTACTCAGGGAACTCATATAAAATCCGGAGAAGTTTGGGGCGGAGTTCCGGCAAGAAAAATCAAAGATATCAATGCCCAATTATTAGAAGGAGAAGTGAACAGAATTGCAGATAACTACGTGAAATATTCATCGTGGTATAAAGAAAATGTAAAGGATCATCAATTCTAGTCTGTCAAGTAAATAGTGAATAGTCAATTTGCTGCGTTTGTCAATTTTTTGATGATAAAAATTGATGTGATTTAAATAAATATAAAAAGCTCTGTCTCAGGACGGAGCTTTTTTCGATTTGATATAGAACCTTTGCTTTATGTTAGTTAGGATCGGGTGTGATCAATCTTATCTTTCCCTGAACACATTTAAGAGAGGTAGGGGGAGTGATCATTACACAATCTGACATAATATTATATTTTTCATTAAAAGCCCTTACTTTATCCGTATAATCATTCACTCTCTGTAAAAAAGAGGTTTCTATTTTCTTGGGATAAGCAATATACAGTTGCGGACCACCACAGGATTTTGCACCCATGGGAGCAAATGCCCATTCACTGGCATCGGTACATTTTTCCCCGGATACTTCAGATTCAATCGAAGCTTTTAGTCTGTCGAGCTGTGCCTGTTCATATTTTTGGCTGTCCTCATCGGCAGGTCTGTTTGCGATATCAACGGGAAGATTAGTATTGATATTCTTTGATGTATTACAGGAAACTAAAGTTAATGTAGTACATAATACTATTACCGGAACATGAAAGAATAATTTTTTCACAATAAACTTTTTTCTTTTTATAATTTTTCAAAACTTATGCCAAGGTAAGAAATTCAAATTCATTTCCGTATTTTTGACGACGATGAACAATCATTTTTTTGACTTAATAGAATATACCAACAGAAGCGTTTTTTTAACCGGGAAAGCCGGAACAGGAAAAACGACATTTCTTAATGATTTTGTAAGACGAACAAAGAAAAAACATATCGTAATAGCTCCCACGGGAATTGCTGCGATTAATGCAGGTGGAGTTACTATCCATTCTATGTTTGGTCTGCCGCTAAGAACCTTTCTTCCTACGACAGATAGGATAGATACCAGTTTGGCAAATAATATTGCCGATCTGATGCCCCATTTCAAATACCGTAAAGATAAACTGAAGCTCCTGAGAGAAGTAGAGATCATTATCATTGATGAGGTTTCAATGCTCAGAGCAGACGTTCTGGATATGATGGATTTTTCTTTGAGATTTATCAGAAGGAATAATCAGAGATTTGGAGGGGTGCAGATGCTGTTCATTGGGGATTTGTTTCAGCTTCCTCCGGTAGTGAGGGACGAGCATATCCTGAAAATGTATTACAATTCACCTTTCTTTTTTGACAGCCACGCCATTAAAGAAATTCCAATTGTTACCATTGAGCTGACAAAAGTCTACAGACAATCTGACGAAGAGTTTTTGGAAATTCTAAACGCTATCCGTGATGGTGACGTAGATAATATAGATTTTAATCATCTCAATGAAAGGTATGATCCTGATTTTGATATGGGAAAGGAATCTTATGTATATCTGTGTTCTCACAATAAAATGGCAGATGAGATCAATCAGGAGAAATTGAAAGAGATCAAAGTGGACCCTCAAACGTATGAGGCGAAACTTGTAGGTGATTTTAAAGAAAATCAGTTTCCGAACGAGCAGTTTCTTGAACTGAAAATAGGAGCTCAGATTATGTTTATCCGAAACGATATTTCCGGTGAAAAGAAATATTTTAACGGAAAGCTGGGAGAGATCATTGGATTGGATGAAAATGAAATCCGTGTCGTACTGGACGAAAGCGAGAGGGAAATTGTTGTAAAAAGAGAAACCTGGGAACAGAAAAAATATTTCCTTGATACCGATAAAAATATCAAAGAAGAAGTTTTGGGAAGCTTTGAACAGTTTCCCATCAAATTAGCATGGGCAGTTACAATACACAAAAGTCAGGGATTAACATTTGATAAAGTGATTATTGATGCAGGGAAAAGTTTTACTGCCGGGCAGGTATATGTTGCTTTATCCCGTTGCAGAACGTTGGAAGGGATTGTTTTAAAATCAAAAATTACTCCTGAAGTTATTTTCAAGGATAACAGGATTTTACATTTCCACACGGATACGATTGCCAATGACAATGTAGAAGCCATTCTGAATCAGGAAAAATACGATTACAGTATCAGAAAAGTACTTCGTACCCTGGATTGTACATGGTTTTTGAAAGAAGTAGAAGAGTGGAATAACCTTTCGATTGTTACCAAAAATATTGACCATGCTAAAACCAAACAGCTTTATCTTCAATTGAAACACGAAGCTGTAAATCTTGGAAAAATATTTGAAAAGCTGGAACGTATCATTTTTCAAAAGGTTAATAATTTTATTGAACAGAAGGAAGAGTGGTCTGAGATTGAAAGCAAATCAAAAGGAGCGGTTAATTTCTTTTTTACAGAAATCAGGAATAAAATTTTTGATCCTTTGAAAGATTTCTATGCCGAAATAAAAGGAGCGAAAGGCTTAAAACAATATAACGAAGAATTTAAAAACTGGCTGGAAGACATTGAAGAATATCTGAACAGCCTGAGAGATATTCACCTTCTTGAAACAAAACTTTTAGATGAAAAGAATGATAAAGAAATCAATCTGAAAATTGCCAAAGTTCCGTCACAGGTTTTAACCTTTCAATTATTTGAGCAAGGGAAAACTATTGGTGAAATTGCTTTAGAAAGAGGTTTGGTGAAAGAAACAGTAATTGGACATCTTGCCAAATTTGCAGAACAGGGATTGCTGGATATTGCCAGAGTTATCACTTCAGATAAGATCAAGGCTTTTGAAGATGAGTTCTACAAAAATCCACACGAAACATTAACCGAATGGAAAAATGCACTGCCAAGCACTTTTGAATTTAACGAAATCAGAATTTTAATCAATCATTACAATTATAAAAAAGAAAAGAACTCCTAGGAGTTCTTTTTTGATTTGATATGAATTTTTAAAACTAAGGATACATTGCATTAATAGTATTGATATCACCGGTTGTAAATCCGGTTCTGTTATAGGTAAAACTGCTGTTGTCAGCTCTGGTGATCGTTGGTTGTCCGTTTTTAGAATATGAGGTTGGCCAATACATCATCACCGAATTGATATTGAAAGGTCCTATATCCGTACCAGAACTATACATATTAAAATTATATGACTGTCCGCTTTGGATATTGTTCCACAGGATTTTTACATACTGATCCCTATCTTTACGTGTATGTTCATGGTAAAGTCCTACCGTATGCCCCATTTCATGAATAACTGATCCCACAGAAATATATTGATCTAAAGAAACATTTTGTTTTCCACCCTGATATCCGATATGAGCCCAGCCATCCGATCCGGATGAACTTCCGAATATAAATTCAACATAATTAGACTGATTGGTGCGGTAGATCCATTGTGTATTGGTTTTGTTGTTATACTCGCTGATTGCAGAATTGATTTTATTAACGTTGATTGAACCCATGTTGCTGGCAATCGTATAATAAATTTTACCGCTTGGCCATCTGGAAAAACTGGCACCTCCTTTATTGAGTTCGCCACCTTCTGAAAGTTGCTTGTCTGAAAGAACAATATCTCCCTGGAAGAAATTCATTCCATCTTTTCTTTCATACATAATGTCTTGGCCATTCAATTGTCCTTTTTTAACGTTGTCAGCATTGAATGCATTGGTTTGAGCTTCGGAGGTAATTTCTTCATTGTTTTTACTGCAGGATGATAATGTTGCAGCGATAAGAAAGCTCATAAAGACAGTTTTTCCTGTCAGGATCTGCCAATAAAACAGACTGTTTGATTGTTTGTTCATATTAAAGTTTTTTTAAGATTTGGTATCCAAATATAATAAATAATTCTCTTTTTAATGAATTATTAATGTTAAAATGTTTTATTTATAGTATAAATGATTTTTTAGAATTTTAAACCAAAACATTACATAAATAAAATCAATTAAATAAAAATTGAAACGCAATAGTTTTTCCCTGAACTGATCAATTGTTTTTATTAATTACAAAAAGTAACTAATGCAGTTTTTATGTTTTAAATTTGTTTTGTTTTTAAGAACCCAATTTAGAATTATGAAATTGACGAAGGAGATTCCCTATCACCTTCGGAAAAATTAACGATCTCAATATGAAAAATTTTGAAATTTCTGTTTTAGATCTTGCACCGGTAAAGCAAGGCAAGAGCATTCATGATACTTTTCAGGACAGCTTATCATTGGCTAATCACGCTGAAAATTTAGACTATAAAAGATTCTGGCTGGCAGAGCACCACAATATGGAAAGTATTGCAAGCTCAGCAACTTCCGTTTTAATAGGTTTTATTGCCAATGGAACAAATAAAATCAGAGTAGGTTCTGGAGGAATTATGCTTCCCAATCACAGCTCCTTAATTATTGCAGAACAGTTCGGAACTTTGGAATCTCTTTTCCCGGGAAGAATTGATCTTGGATTAGGAAGAGCACCAGGAACAGATGGATTGACGGCTCAGGCTTTAGGAAGAAATCCAGCCATTATCAATGAGCAGTTTCCAAGACAGATCCTCGAGCTTCAAAGATATTTCTCAAAAGAAAATTCAGATGCGATGGTTCGTGCTATTCCCGGAGAAGGTTTGGATGTTCCACTTTATATTCTGGGATCAAGTACAGATAGTGCTTGGCTGGCTGCGGAATTGGGATTACCTTATGCATTTGCAGGACATTTTGCTCCGGAACAGATGGAAATGGCTTTTAAAATATACAGAGAACATTTTGAACCCTCAAAATACGCAGATAAACCTTATATCATTGCCTGCGTAAATGGTGTTGCAGCCGAAACATCTGAAGAAGCTCATAAAATTTCGACTACTTTATTTCAGGCATTCATTAATATTGTAAGAAACGACAGAAAACCTTTTGCACCACCAGTGGATGATATGGATGAAATCTGGTCTCCAATGGAAAAATCTATGGTGCTTCAGAAGTTGAGATATACTTTTATTGGCGATTATGCTGAAGTTCAGGAAAAGCTTAGAGATTTTCAGGAAAGATTCCAGGTTGATGAGCTGATGATCAATTCACATATCTACGATCATCAGAAAAGATTGAGATCTTACGAAATTTTCAGAGAGGCAGCTAACTCCTTATCCAAAGCGTAACAAACCATTCATAATTAATTGGCAGATGCTTATTTTTATGAGTATCTTTGCACAAATAAAAAGTAAAAATGTCCGATATTAAATTAAATACTATTCCAGAGGCTATTGAAGACCTTAAAAATGGTAAAATAATCATAGTAGTAGATGATGAAGACAGAGAGAATGAAGGTGATTTTCTTTGTGCTGCAGAGCTGACAACACCGGAAATTATCAATTTTATGGCGCTTCACGGAAGAGGGCTGATCTGTATGCCGCTTCCTGAAAAAAGATGTGATGAGCTTGGCCTTGAAGTGATGGTAAGCAGAAGCAGCGACCCTAAAGAAACTGCTTTCACTGTATCGGTTGACCTTCTTGGGAATGGAACATCTACGGGGATTTCTGCAGGTGACAGAGCAAAAACTATTTTAGCACTGATGGATGAAAAATCCAAACCTACAGATTTTATGAGACCCGGCCACATTTTCCCGCTTCGTGCAAGAAAAGGGGGAGTATTAAAAAGAGCCGGACATACTGAAGCAGCTATTGATCTTACTCATTTAGCAGGATTGAAAGAAGGAGGAGTGATCTGTGAGATCATGAATGAAGATGGTACAATGTCCCGTTTGCCTGAACTTCAGGCATTTGCTCAAAAGCATGATATGAAGATCGTTTCTATTGAAGATCTGATCCATTATCAGCTTAAAAAAGGAAATCTGGTAGAAAGACTTGAAGAGAAAAAAGTAAAAACGCACTACGGTGATTTTGATTTTTATGCTTTTAGAGAGACTTCAAATGACCAGATTCACTTTGCTTTGACAAAAGGAGCATGGACAGTAGATGAGCCTGTTTTGGTAAGAGTACAGTCTTCAGATTCTTATTTTGATGTATTAACAAGACTAAACAACGGTGAAAAGCCATTGTTGGAAAAAGTAACTAGTATGGTCAATGAAGCTGGAAAAGGAGCGATTATTTTCATTAATAACGTTTCTAATTCTGAAAATACATTGAGAAAGCTTCAGCAGTTCCTGAACTATCAGGACGGTCAGGAGCAGCATCCTACATTGGCGTACAATTACAGAGATTATGGAATTGGAACGCAGATCTTAAAGAATTTAGGAATCAATAAGTTCAAAGTAATCACTCAAAATCCTAATATCAAACCTCAGGTTGGAGGATATGATGTAGAGGTTACTGAATTGGTGCAACTATAATAAATAATAGTCAAAATTCACTTTTGACTGTTTATAATATGAAATAAAAGGTTTAGGATTTTTCTAGACCTTTTTTTATTTTTAAACTATGACTGAGCCTTTGAAAAAACACATCCGGGAATATATTGATATTTCAGATGAAAAGCTGGAGAAATACTGCAGTGCTTTTACTCTTCGGAAAATAAAGAAAAAAGATTTTCTTTTGAAAGAAGGAGACATCTGTGAATTTGAAGGATTTGTGCTCAGTGGCTGCCTGAAAGTTTTTCATACCCATCATAATGCTGCCGAACAGATATTATATTTTGGAATTGAAAACTGGTGGATTTCCGATATTGACAGCTTTATCAACCGTATTCCTTCAAAACTTAATATTCAGGCACTTGAGGATAGCGAAGTTCTTCTTATTCCTAAAGAAAATAAAGAAAAATTGTATGCTGAGATGCCAGAGATTGAAAGATTAATGAGGCTCAAATTCCAAAAATCAATTATAGCATTACAACGCAGGATTATTGATAACCTGAGTAAACCTTCAGATGAACGTTATGTGGAATTTTTAAAAGATTACCCGAAAACGGCACACCGTCTTACCAATATTCAGATTGCTGCCTATCTGGGCGTAACACCAGAGTTTATAAGCAGAATCCGAAAAAAGATTGTAAGTAAGAGTTAATGGTGAAAAATTTAAAAAGTCCCAAAAGTTTTATTTGAAAATACTTTTGGGACTTTTTTATGTATAATATCTCTTATTTTTAGCTTAATGAAATTCCATCAAAGTTTCGGAAACCATTAAGAAAATCTTTGACCAGCATTCTTTTTTTACCTTCCAGTTGAAGTTCCTGTGGATAGTATATTCCGTCTTGAGTATAAATCTTAAATTCATTTTTTGAAATATCCAAAGTTCCGGCAGGTTTTCCATGGTCAGAAAGCTCAAATTTGCCTCCGAATATTTTTAATCCTTTTTCTTCGTTTTCAATTTTTAAAGTGGTGAATGCTGCAGGATAAGGAGACATTCCAAGGATAAATTGATGAACGGTTTTTGAAGGCTGCTCCCAATTGATTTTAGTATCTTCTTTGAAAATCTTATACGCATTTTTAGGATGTTCTACCTGTGGCTGAGGCTTTTCTTCAATTGTATTTTCAGCCAGACCATCTAATGTTTTAACAACTAGCCCTGAACCCATTTCCATCAATCTGTCGTGAAGGCTTCCCGCATTTTCATCAGGTAAAATTTCCATTTCCTGCTGAAGTAGAATATTTCCTTCATCAATTTTTTCATTAATAAAGAAAGTAGTTGCTCCGGACTTCTCTTCTCCGTTGATCACTGCATAATTAATAGGTGCAGCACCTCTGTAATCTGGAAGCAATGAAGCATGAAGATTGAATGTTCCCATTTTAGGCATTTCAAAGAGAACCTTAGGCATCATTCTGAAAGCTACCACCACAAAAACATCGGCATCTAGTTTTCTTAGTTCTTCCAGAAACTCTGGATTCCTTAGTTTTTCCGGTTGAAAAACAGGAATATTATTTTCTTCAGCATAGATTTTTACCGGTGATTGGTGAATCTTTTGTCCACGTCCACTTGCTTTATCAGCTACCGTTACTACACCTACCACCTGATGGTTAGATTGATGGATTGCCTCCAAAGAAGTTTTTGCAAACTCAGGAGTTCCTAAAAAAACGACTTTCAATGATTTCATACTGCAAAGATAAGTTTTTGATCTGAGAGTCGAAGGGTGTTAGGGTTTGGGGATATGAGAGTGTGAGAGTTTTAGAGATAGGATAAGTATATTTATCTTTTTAATTTAAAAGTTTATTCTATTCTTACTTATTGCTCATTACTAATGATTCAGCTCATACGTTCTGAAGTTCAGCATTCTTACCTTTCCGGAATCTAAAAGAAAAATAAGATTTTCTAATATATTCTCTTTAGAATGATAGCTTAATTGTATTGAAAGTTCTTCAATCGTTGCTGGCTTTTTTGCTAATAAATTAACGATCTGCTGAGAAATATTTTTCCCAAACATAGATTGTTTATTTTTTTCACAGACCGAACACTGACCACAGTTTTTGGAATTTTTTTCACCAAAGTAAGCTAGAATTAGTTTCATTTTACAATAGTCATTGTTTTCTACATAAAACTTCATCTCTTCCCATTTTTGGATTTTATTTCTCTGAATATGTTCAAATAATTTCCAATAAGCATTGTTTACAGCTCTTTCGTCGCGGGGCTTCAAAAATTTAATACTGGAAAGTGCACCGTCAATATATTCAAGATAATTCTTTTGCTGAAGTTCTTTCAGGCGCTCCTTGATCAGAGGAACGCTGATATTTATTTTATTACTCACCTGCTGTTCACTGAACATTACTTTGTGAGTTGTAATTCCTGATACAGTACGGAAAAGGAGCTCCATAAAATGGGCATCTTTTTGTGGTAATTGATCCATGTCCTCAGCTTTAATAAAAAGTTCGAGAGAAGACAGACTTTTATTTTCGTTGTAGTAAATAATTTCTTGATTATGCAGAAAATTAAGAATATTATTAATTTTTGCTTTCGACAGTTTGGTGAAATTCTGTATACTCAGCGTATTCAGCTGAAATGTTTTTTCTGGAAGTTCAAATTCTGCTACCTGGAAAATAGAGTAGAGGAAGCTGATGATCTTTAAAAACTCTGCTTTGTTGGGAATTTGGTTTTTTAAAATCTGATCAAAATTCAGAAGTTCCTGTTTATTCCAAAGCATGAAAGCAAAACTGTCTTTTCCATCTCTTCCGGCTCTTCCGATTTCCTGATAATAGTTTTCCAGAGAAGCAGCGGGAGAGTAGTGGATGACAAAGCGTACATTGTCTTTGTCAATACCCATTCCAAAGGCATTGGTAGAAATAAGGACATGATTATCACTGTTATTCCAAAGATGCTGTCTTGCATTTTTTTCTTTGGTTGTCAAGCCGGCGTGAAAATAATCTACATTTTTCAGTTGATTTTTTTTCAGGAATTCTGCCAGCAGTTCTGCTTCTTTTCTGGTTCTTACATACACAATCCCAGAGTCGTTGCTGTATTTTAAAATATCAAAAACACGCTGGAATTTATCGGATACTTCATCGCTGAAAATTTTAATATTTTCTCTTTTGAAACTTTTTTGGAAAACAAACGGTTTTTTCAGTTCCAGTTTATTTTTAATTTCTTCCAGTACTTTCGGAGTTGCTGTTGCAGTCAGGGCAAGACAGGGAATCTCAGGATTGTTACTTCTAAATCCTTTAATATTCTGATAACTTGGTCTGAAATCCTGACCCCATTCTGAAATACAGTGTGCTTCATCCACCGCAATAAAGGATAGCTGAATTTCCTCCATATTCTGAATAAACTGGGTATTGGTAAGTCTTTCAGGAGAAACATAAAGTAATTTGGTAAGGCCTTCTTTACATCGGTCATAAATAGCTTCTGCATCATATTCATCCAGTTCAGATGAAAGATATTCTGCTTCTATACCGCGGGATTTAAGCTGATTTACCTGATCTTTCATCAATGCAAGCAGAGGGGAAACTACGAGGCAGGTTCCTTCTTTGAGTAAAGCAGGTAATTGATAGCATAAAGATTTTCCTGCTCCTGTAGGTAACAGTACCAGAGTATCTTTTTCATTGATAACGGCATTAATAATTTCTTCTTGAGAGTCTCTGAAGTCGGTATAACCCCAGAAATACTTAAGAGTATCATATTTGAGCTTTTGAAAATCCTGCGGAGAAATCATGTTGTAAAAATAAGGAAAGAATTATGACAAAAAAAGCCACGCATAGCGTGACTTTTATATAATATATCAATAAGTTTATTATTTAGCTTCGAAGTATACTCTTCTGTTGGCTCTGTTTTTCCATTCAGGGCACTTCGTTGCTGGCTCGCACTCAGGGTATTTAAGGTCTTTTTCACCTTTTCCTACTGCCTGTAGTTTACCTGTTTGAACACCGTTTTTGATCAGATAGTTCTTAACGTTGTTTGCTCTTCTTTCAGATAGTTTTTGGTTGTAAGCATCAGTACCTCTTGTATCAGTAGCTCCGATTACATTGTAAGAACCATTTGAAGAATTAATATAATTTACAGCATTGTTTAGAATTGGAGTATTTGAAGGTAAAATTCTGTCAGAATTTAAATCAAATTCAATTCCTTCCAATTTAGTTTCTGTTTCTACTACAGGTCCTGTGGTTGCTACTGGACATCCATTGTTTTCAACAGGTCCAGGAACAGTTACGCACTTGTCGTAAAGATCGATTACACCATCTAAGTCTGTATCAAGAGCAACTCCGGCACCATCCACTCTTGCTCCTGCAGGAGTATCAAGCTGTCTGTCCCAATCGTCGCATACTCCATCGTTATCAGCATCTCCTTTTTTACATACTTCAATATCCTGGTTTTTATTAGCCAGTACATCCAGTTTGTAATAGATTTCCTGAAGTGGATCATGCCACATTACATGAGACTCGTGTTTTCCAAGTTTTAGAGAAACCCCTAAAGTAGCGTTAAAGAAGTTATCAGAAACCTGCTCAGATTTTCTGTTGATAGCACTGTAAGCGTCACCACCTCCATCAAACTCTTCATCACCTGTTACAACATACATTAATCTACCTTCGATATCAATTCTTCTGTTCACTTTAAACTTCAGACCTGTACCAGCCTGCATGAACATTGAACCTAATTGGAACGGTTTTACTTCAGTCATCAATCTCTGTCCGTTGATGTCTTTCTGGTATGCTCTGTAAGCGATAGTACCGATACCTGCATATCCATGAAGTGCCCATCTGTAAGGGGAGTGGTTATCAACTCTTCTTAATAGATTAGAGAAGTTAATATCTCCTAAGATTGAAATTGCATCATACTGAGTTCTTCCCGCTACAGATCCTGCGTCAGGCGCTGAATCTTTGGTATTGAACCAACCTTGTCTGGTCTCACCTCTGTCATATTGTAAATTGATTCCAAAAGCATGTGTAATGGCTTTATCAATACTTACATAAGCTGAATATCCAAAAAGGTTTTTACCGTTACCATTTTTGATTGAAGTCAAATCTGCAGATTGAAGAAGTGGAACCCCCACCCCGGCAGAAATAGACCAATCATTAAATCTTTTAGATTGATTGGTGAATGGGGAAACATTAGCAGATCCCGAAGAAAATGTATTAGGATATTCTCCTTTTGAAACTGCCGTTGAGTCTTGTGCATAAGTGGCAGAAGGAATTGCCAAAGCAAATGCAACAATTGCTAAACTTAATTTCATAGTGTTATTTTTTTAAGTTAAGTTATTTTAAATGATTTTTTTACGATAAAAAGTGATTTTGTGTTGATTTTTTTCAAAACAAACTTACTGGTTTTTAATGTTTTTCATACCATTTGCCATGAAAATAATGATAAAGGTATGTAAAATAATTCGTAGTAGAAAAAAAATGAACCGAAAAGAATAATTCTTTCCGGTTTATATTGTATCTAAGAATTATTTTTTCTTTTTCTTAGCTGGAACTTTTTTTACAGCCTTTTTTACAGGAGCATCTTCATAGTCTTTCTTTTTGATAGCATCCCATTCTGATGTTTCAATATATTTTACTGTAACTTTTCTGTCTGCCATTCTTTCAGCATCTGAAGCTGATGCAGGAATCGTTGCTTCTGCAGAACCTACACCTTTTGATTTCAGTACATTTTCATTGATTCCTCTGCTTTCTAAAGCTCCTACAACAGCAGCAGCTCTTTCTTTAGATAGTCTTAAGTTGTAAGCAGCGCTTCCTTTGATATCTGTATGTCCTGTTAACAGGTAATTACCTCCATTTTCTTTAATGATAGAAGCGGCTAAATCCAATTTTGAGTTAGACTCTGGTCTGATAGTCGCTTTGTTGAAATTGAAGTAAATATCTTTAAGCGTTTTTTCTACTTCTTTGGCTGTTTCATTGTTGTCTTTTTTGGCTACCGGACATCCATTGTTTTCAACAGGCCCAGGAACCGTTACGCACTTGTCGTAAAGATCGATTACACCATCTAAGTCAGTGTCAAGAGCAACTCCGGCACCATCCACTCTTGCTCCTGCAGGAGTATCAAGCTGTCTGTCCCAATCGTCGCATACTCCATCGTTATCAGCATCTCCTTTTTTACATACTTCTACATCCTGGTTTTTATTAGCCAGTACATCCAGTTTGTAATAGATTTCCTGAAGTGGATCATGCCACATTACATGAGACTCGTGTTTTCCAAGTTTGAAAGAAAGACCTAGAGTAGCGTTAAAGAAGTTGTCAGAAACCTGCTCAGATTTTCTGTTGATAGCACTGTAAGCGTCACCACCTCCATCAAACTCTTCATCACCTGTTACAACATACATTAATCTACCTTCGATATCAATTCTTCTGTTCACTTTAAACTTCAGACCTGTACCAGCCTGCATGAACATTGAACCTAATTGGAACGGTTTTACTTCAGTCATCAATCTCTGTCCGTTGATGTCTTTCTGGTATGCTCTGTAAGCGATAGTACCGATACCTGCATATCCATGAAGTGCCCATCTGTAAGGGGAGTGGTTATCAACTCTTCTTAATAGATTAGAGAAGTTAATATCTCCTAAGATTGAAATTGCATCATACTGAGTTCTTCCCGCTACAGATCCTGCGTCAGGCGCTGAATCTTTGGTATTGAACCAACCTTGTCTGGTCTCACCTCTGTCATATTGTAAATTGATTCCAAAAGCATGTGTAATGGCTTTATCAATACTTACATAAGCTGAATATCCAAAAAGGTTTTTACCGTTACCATTTTTGATTGAAGTCAAATCTGCAGATTGAAGAAGTGGAACCCCCACCCCGGCAGAAATAGACCAATCATTAAATCTTTTAGATTGATTGGTGAATGGGGAAACATTAGCAGATCCCGAAGAAAATGTATTAGGATATTCTCCTTTTGAAACTGCTATTGAGTCTTGTGCATAAATGGCAGAAGGAATTGCCATAGCAAATGCAACAATTGCTAAACTTAATTTCATCGTGTATTATGATTTGAATTCTTTTAAAAAGAAATTTTTTTTAAATTATTTTACTGGGCATCCATTATTCTCAACAGGTCCAGGAACCGTTACACATTTATCATAAAGATCGATAACTCCGTCAAGATCTATATCCAAAGCAACTCCGGCACCATCTACTCTTGCTCCTGCAGGGGTATCAAGCTGTCTGTCCCAATCGTCACATACTCCATCATTGTCTGCATCTCCTTTTTCACAAACTACAAGATCAGTAGAAGCATTTTCTAAAACACTAGTTCTATAGTAGGCTTCCTGAAGAGGATCATGCCACGCAAGATGAGATTCATGCTTTCCTAATTTGAAGCTTGCCCCTAAGGTTACAGCCCATGAATTATCTGATTTTCTAGGATTAATTAAATTATAGTTGCTGTATGCAAAACCACCTCCATCAAATTCCTCATCACCACTAATAAAATACATAGTTCTAGCTTCAATGTCAATAAGCTTAGATACATTATATTTTAGTCCTAGTCCTCCTTGATAGTATACGGAACCAATTCCCAGAGGAACATCAATAAATGCAGGTGTTGTTTTATTACCCCATTTATTTACATCATTGTCATGCAATGAAGTTCTATATCCCTGAAGACCAATTCCCATATATCCATGGAAAGCCCATCTGTAAGGAGAATGGTTGTCGACTCTTCTTAATAGATTAGAAAAGTTAATGTCACCTAATAAAGCCAGCTGGTCAAATTGCGTTGTAGCTGTAGCCACTCCTGCTGACTGTCCTGCAGCGCCGGCAAGTTGTCCGGTTTGTTTTGTTTCTCCTCTTGTATACATGATGCTTAAGCCGAAAGTATGTGAGATTTGTTTATCAATACTTACATAAGCATTATATCCCCAATTAATCT
Source organism: Chryseobacterium sp. IT-36CA2 (assembly GCF_949767875.1). Lineage (NCBI taxonomy): Bacteria > Pseudomonadati > Bacteroidota > Flavobacteriia > Flavobacteriales > Weeksellaceae > Chryseobacterium > Chryseobacterium sp. IT-36CA2. The sequence goes on from NZ_CATKPG010000011.1 coordinate 506,673, forward strand.
TGTCCTTGCGTATAGATTTTAAATCGGAGTGAACCATAAATGCAGGACCTCCTCCAACAGAAATAGACCAGTCTCTGAAACGTCTGGCTTTGTTGTCGAAAGGCTGTACATTAGCAGAACCTGAAGAGAATGTATTAGGGTACTCTGTGGAAGAGTTTACCGTTGTACTGCTATTCTGAGCGAAAGCAGCAATTGGCAAGGTTGTAGCCAATAATAATAAACCTAATTTCATACAATTTGTTTTATGTTTTAAATAAATTTTTCTAACAATACTCTTGAAAAATCCCTTTCAAAAAGATGTTTTTTATGAGGGATTTCTAATCTTTCTGATATAAAATTTAATTCATTATACTTAATGATATCAATGTCAATTATCCTGTCAGTATAGCCTCCGGATACTATTGAATCATTAATTCTTCCCATCTCAACTTCTATATTCTTAATACAATCAAGCAGTTGAATTGGTGAAAGATGTGTGAATATTATTGCTGCAATATTACAAAAAATATTGGAACTGACAAACTCTACGGGTTCAGACATTAAATATTCGCTGATTTGTGAAATGTTATTTCCTGCATCTTCTATCTTCTTTAATGCTAGCTCTATATTTTTTTTTTGCTCTCCTAAGTTACTTCCGAGTAACAAAACGACCTTATGCTGCGACATATTAGAAAATTGATTGATTTATGAGAAGTTTCTTTAAAAATGTTTTGGCAAATATAGTAGCAATTATCATACTTTGCGCTTTATTTTTCATTTTTTTCATTGTGATGCTTGTGTTCAGTTCTATGGGAAATGATAAGTCTGTAGCCGTGAAAAAGAACTCGGTTCTTACGATTAATTTAAAGACAAATATAATAGACAGCCCTACTGAAGAGCAGATGGGATTGTTCGGTATTGGTGCCCAAAATAAAAGTGTTCTTTTATATGATGCATTGGAAGCTATTAATAAAGCTAAGACCGATGATAATATTAAAGGAATCAGTATTGAAGCAGATGATTTATATGCAGGCCTTACGCAGATTGATGATATTAGGAATGCTATAGAAGATTTTAAGAAAAGTGGGAAGTTTGTGTATGCTTACGGGAACGGAGTTTCGCAGTCTGCTTATTATTTAGGATCTGTAGCAGATCAATATTATCTACATCCGGCAGGAGGAATTGAGTTGAAAGGTTTATCTACTGAAGTTACTTTCTTTAAGGATTTTGCTGATAAATATGGTATTGGAATTGAGGTTATCCGTCATGGTAAATTCAAATCTGCTGTAGAACCTTTTCTACGAAATGATATTTCTCCGGAGAATAAAGAACAGCTAAGTACTCTTCTGAATGATCTTTGGAAAAATACATCCAATAAAATGGCAGCTTCCAGAAAAATTGATACTGCTCAGTTCAGAACAATTACAGACAGCTTATACGGAATGATTCCTGAACAAAGTTTAAAATATAAACTTGCAGATAAGCTTATCCAGAAATCTGAATATGAAGATCTTCTTAAAACAAAGCTAAATGTAAAGAATGATGAAAAACTGAACAAAATCTCTCTGACAAGTTATATCAACTCCTATGCTGATGAAGATAAATCCGGTGAAAAAATCGCTGTACTTTATGCTTCAGGATCTATCAACAACGGAGATGAGTATAATGATATTCATTCTGAGAAATATGTGAAGTATATTAAAAAACTTCAGGAAGATGATAAAGTGAAAGCTGTAGTCTTCAGAATTAACTCTCCGGGAGGAAGTGCGAATGCTTCTGATGAAATCTTGTTTGAATTGCAGCAGTTGAAGAAGAAAAAACCGTTGGTGGTTTCTTTCGGTGATTATGCGGCTTCAGGAGGGTATTATGTAGCAATGGCAGCGGATAAAATTTATTCTGAGCCTAATACACTTACCGGTTCTATCGGAGTATTTGGGGTAATGCCATATTATAAAGATATTGCCAGCAAAAACGGAATCCGTGCAGATATTGTTGCTACCAATGCCAATTCAATGTATTATTCCGGATTAAATGGAGTAACGCCTTACGGAGTCAATATGATGACAAGAAGCGTAGAAGGTACCTACAAGAGATTTGTACACTTTGTGACTCAAAACAGAAAGAAAACTTTTGAACAGATAGACAATGTAGGTGGTGGTAGAGTATGGAGTGGTGTTCGTGCTAAAGAAATTGGTCTGGTAGATGAACTTGGTACCTTAAATGATGCCGTGAAATTTGCTGCACAGAAAGCCGGATTAAAATCTTATCAGGTAGATGCTTTCCCTAAGAGAATGTCACCATTTGAACAAATCTTTAAAGATCTGAATGAAGAGGATGTTTCTGCCAGAATTATCAAGAACAAAATTGGTAAATCCAACTATGAGATTCTGCAGCAGATCACAGATAAAAAGCTACAATCTGAGGTGAAAATGGAAATGCCTTATCAGATTAGAATCAACAACTAACTAAATTTTATATTGTAAAAATCCCGGGTCTGAAATTTCAGATCCGGGATTTTAATTTTTTATAAGCGTTACAATTAGCTTTTCTTGGTGGCCATTCCGTAAATCCAGAGAATGATTAAAGCTCCTCCTATTGAAAGAATCCAGCTTCTAGGATTCCAGAATGAACCGACATCTCCCCAATGTAGAATGTAAACTCCTATAGCTCCTCCTACAAATGCTCCTAAAATTCCAAGGATAATAGTGATTAGCCATCCTCCTCCCTGAGCTCCAGGCATGATCATTTTAGCAATTGCTCCTGCAATAAGACCGAATAGGATCCATGTTATAATTCCCATAGTTGCAAATTTTTTTATTGTTAATATTTAAAAATGAATTGTTTGCTAATATAAGGGAAAACATGATATAAATCATCTTTTCTTGAAGAATGAGTCTACAAATTCCGTACCATTAAAAAGTTGCAAATCCTGCATTTTTTCACCTACACCAATATATTTTACGGGAATTTGGAACTGATCAGAGATCCCGATTACAACACCTCCTTTTGCTGTTCCGTCCAGTTTTGTTACTGCTAAAGCATTTACTTCCGTAGCTGCCGTAAACTGTTTTGCCTGTTCAAAAGCATTCTGACCTGTGGAACCGTCAAGAACCAAAAGAATCTCATGAGGAGCATCAGGAATGACCTTTTGCATTACTCTTTTGATTTTTGAAAGCTCATTCATCAGGTTGATTTTATTGTGAAGTCTTCCTGCGGTATCAATGATAACAACATCCGCATTTTGTGCAACAGCACTTTGTACGGTGTCAAATGCTACAGAAGCAGGATCTGATCCCATTTCCTGTTTTACAATAGGAACACCCACTCTTTCGCTCCAGATGACAAGCTGGTCTACTGCAGCTGCTCTAAAGGTGTCAGCCGCTCCAAGAACTACCTTTTTGCCTTCGGATTTAAATTGGTGAGCCAGTTTTCCGATAGTAGTTGTTTTTCCCACTCCGTTTACCCCAACAACCATGATGACATAAGGTTTTTTGGAAGTATCAATATTTCCTGTACCGGCATGAGGGTTTTCAAGCAGCAGCCCAGAAATCTCATCACGAAGAATTTGATCAAGCTCGTTTACTCCAACATATTTGTCTCTGGCAACGCGCTCTTCAATTCTTTCAATGATTTTGATGGTAGTAGAAGCTCCTACATCAGATGCAATCAGTACTTCTTCAAGATCATCAAGTACTTCATCATCTACTTTGCTTTTGCCGACTACGGCTTTCGTCATTTTTTCAAAGAATCCCTGACTGGATTTTTCCAATCCTTTGTCTAAGGTTTCTTTTTCTTCCTTTTTGAAAATATTTTTAAACCAACTCATAGTTTTAGTTTATTCTTATTTATTTTTAATCACTGCTGTGACTTCTACTTCTATAAAAACGTCATCTCTGAAAAGCCTGCTCACTTCCACAAGGGTGCTTACAGGAGGGTTCTGAAGATTGACATACAAATCCCTTACTTTTCTGAAATCGGGTGTTTTTTTGATGTCTGTGGTAAAGATTCCCAGTTTGATAATATCTTTTCCTGTTCCTCCGTATTCTTTCAGGATACTTTCAATATTTTTGAAAACCTGATGCGTCTGTTCTTCTATCGTATTTCCCACAAGATTACCTTCCGGGTCCAGAGGCACCTGCCCGGATAATAAAATCATTTTGGAACTTCCGCAGTCAATACTTACTGATTGGGAGAGTCCTTTTATGCTGAAAACTTTTGGCGAACTTTTATATTCTACTGGGTTCATTGTTTTCTGACTGAATGAAAATAGAAAAGTTGCTGTGCAGGCCAGAACAAGTATCTTTTTCATACTTTACTGATTAATAATCTGGTGCACAAAGATAACAAAAAAACTACCCAAAATATGAGTAGTTTTTTATATTGTAAATAAAGTACTGATTATTTTTTTAAATAACCATCTACTTCATCAGCATTCATTACTTTTTCTTCGAAAACGTAAGCTCCTGATTTAGAAGACTTAACCATTTTCACCACTTTCGTCATTTTCTTAGACTGACCGCTTTGTAGGGTTGCTACTACTTTCTTTGCCATGGTAAGTTATTATTTATAAATTACTTAATTTCTTTGTGAAGGGTAGATCTCTTAAGAACAGGATTGTATTTTTTCAATTCCAATCTTTCTGTAGTGTTCTTTTTATTTTTTGTAGAAATGTATCTAGACATTCCTGGCATACCACTTTCTTTGTGCTCTGTGCATTCAAGGATTACTTGAACTCTATTTCCTTTTTTTGCCATGATTTATTAATTCTTTTTAATCAATCCGTTTCTAGTAGCTCTTTCAATAGCTTCCTCGATTCCAATCTTGTTAATCACTCTCAATCCATGAGCTGATACTTTCAGTGTAACGTGCTTATCTTGCTCCGGAAGGTAAAACTTCTTCTCTAATAAGTTAATTTCAAAACGACGCTTCGTTTTGTTATTAGCGTGAGAAACGTTGTTACCAACCATTGCACGCTTTCCTGTTATTTGGCAAATTCTTGACATATCTCGATGTTCTTATTTGTATAATATTTGAGAGTGCAAAATAACGAAGAATTTTTTAGATAGACAAATCTTTTGGAAAATATTTGTAAATAAGTAACTGATTAATAATATTGAATTTTTAAAATAGTAGAATCCTTGGGATACAGCAGATAAAGGGTGCTGATATATTTCATGCAGGCTTTTTTTTACCCAGAGAATTTAATATTCTATCTTTGTTTTTAATTAATCTAAATAAAAACAACTATGAAGAGGATTTATATTTTATTGTCTATGTTACCTGTCAGCATTATGGCTCAGAACTTTACTGAGATCCAGACGGGCATGAATAATTTTTATTATTCTGCAGCTGATATTGCTGATATAGACAACAACGGAACAATGGATATCGTGCTTAATGGGGCTATTGATTCTGATGGAGACGGAAATGTGGACAGTACTTACAATGAAGTATATCAGAATAATGGAACAACATTAGTACCTTATGCAGGACTGGGGGCAGATGTAACGCATCTCGGAGACATCAGATTCATTGATTTTAATAATGACGGGCTGATGGATATTGTTTCTACCGGGCTCAGCTATTTGGATGTTGTTAATTATAAACATTATCGGTTCAGAAATACAGGAACAGATTTTGTGAAAGAGGCTGACCTTCCTGGAAAGATCTACGGATCTATAGAAGTTTTTGATTTTAACCACGATGGAAAATCTGATTATGCCATCAACGGAACGCAATACGCTCATGGAGGAGGCTTCAGAAATACACTGGATTATTATAAGAATACAGGTGCTGGTTTTGATATGACGGAACACTGGGCAGATGGTACTCAGAGTGGAAGTTTTAAAGTAGTAGATTTGAATAATGATAACCTTTTGGATCTTGTCATTATAGGATCGGATATTAATGGTGTTCCTGTGTCTAAAGTTTACATGAATCAGGCCGGAGTTCTTACTCATACACAGGATCTTGCTCCAGTAGGGGTGGGGAAAATAGATTTTGCAGACTTTAATGCAGATGGATTTCAGGATGTTGTCATCGCTGGAAGGGATGGAAATGACGACGGATATTTTGCAGTTCTCATGAATGACGGTACTGGTAATCTGGCACCTCAAATGATTAGCGGAACTGATATTTCAGATGTTTCATTAAACGTTGGTGACTTGAATAATGACGGTTATTATGACTTTATTATTTCAGGAAATGAAAATTATAATGCAGTTGTGAAAACCTATATTTATGATGTGGCCAATAATAAATTTAATGAAGGAACGATCACAGGAATTACTAATCTGGGAGGTCCGGGGCTGATTCATCTTTTTGATTTTAACAATGATCATCAACTGGATGTCTTGCTTAGTGGTTTTGACTGGGCTGCTTCTGATCTGCCTTCACTTACGAAAGTATTTAAAAATAATTCCACAGCAGTCAATGCAAAGCCTACCGCGCCAACGCAGCTGAACATGACGAAAAACGGAAACAGATTCAATTTTGCATGGAGTGGGGCTTCGGATGATAAAACTCCGGTAAATGCATTACTTTATGAAATTACAGTAGGATCTACACAGGGCGCTTATGATATTGCCAAATATGTTGTAACAACACCTTCATGGTTTCTGGAGCTTGATCCAACTATTCAGAATGTATACTGGAGCGTGAAGTCTATTGATGCTTCAAAAGTATATTCTGATGCTTCCACACAAGGTACGCTAGGTACCGCAGAAATTAAATCAGATAAACAGCTTGTGATCTATCCGAATCCGGCATCAGATAAAGTATATATCAAAGGAGAAAAAGTTTCGGAAGCCGAAATGTATTCTATGGATGGAAAAAAATTGAATATTAGTGTAAATGGAGATCAGTCTATTGATGTTTCTCATTTACCGAAAGGAATCTATTTACTAAAACTGAAGATAAAAAATGAAATAACCACAAGGAAACTTACGATTAAGTAATTGAATCAATTCTATCTTCTATCAATGAGAAAAGCCAGGCGTCCAGCTGGCTTTTCTCTTTTTAATTCTTGATTTTTTATAATATAAGCTGATTTAAGTGTCAGCCTATTTTAGAATGGCTCAATTTATTGAACATACGCTACGTAAGATTCTCTGACAGCGCCGTTAAAGTTTCTTGTGAAAAATGAATAACTTATCCAGAAATAACCATTCTGGCCCCAGCCAGTGCCCCATGAATTCTGGACTTTGAAAGCCTGCTTAGCATCATCATATCCTATAACACAAATTGCGTGTCCTCCTCTTACTGCACCAGAGTGGGATTTCCATACCCAACCGTTTGCTGCGCTTAAATTGTCAAAACTGGCATCTACATTTACTGCAATGATTATTGGCAGGTTCATACTTAGAAGTGTTTTTACATTACCAAGATTTGTTTTATCTACAATTGCCCAGTTTGTAAACTTATGTGTGCTTGCTGCATTTTGTTGTGTAGGGTTAGGTTGAGTAGAGCATCCGGTGTCTGTGTATGGCATTTCATCCCAACTACAAACCCCCTGATTTTGTATTAGGTTTAATGCGTCAGGGATTAATGAGCCCTGGCTGCAATCATTGGGATTAGATTTTATTTGATTAAATACATATTCCGGGCTTCTAGGTGAAATAACTCCTTTGTAGTTGAATTCCAATGCACTTGTAGCGGCATAAGCTGTGGACCACGCTACACAAGAACCTTCCGCTCCCTGATTTTTAATAGGTGCAGTAGTAGGTATTGAATAAGCAGTAGGTAGAGCCGCTTTGGCAGTTGTTTCATCTTTCCCTTTGTATTTCAATGTCAGCTCATTTACATCTACTTTCTGAAAAGAATCATATGTATTTTGATCTACAAAATTTGCTCCTAAAGCATGTAATTGAGGTGTTTGGGTAGATGTGTTGTTTAAATCGTCATCAGATTTTTGACACGCAGTAATTGATAGCAATCCTATTGCTGCAATTAATAGTTTTAAATTTTTCATAAATTAATTATTTTTGATTGATCATTGCGAATATATACTTTATTGTCAATAATCAGTCGTTTTATTTGATTAATTCATGTTGTTTGCTAATAATAATTGTATTTGTAATAATATTTAAACATCCTTGTGTTTTAATAATTTATTTTATAAACTTTAAAAGTTAATATATAGTATTATTTTACTGATTTAATATTTTGTTTTCTACTTTTTTTATATATAAATAATTTTATGTGTGATTTTTGCTTTTATAAATAAATTATTTTTATTAATGTGAATTTTTAGTTAAAAAATATTTTTTTACTTATGGTTGAAAAATTATTTTTTTTCTCAATTTTTTGAAAAAAAATGTAAAAATTATGCATGATATAGTAGTTTTTAGTTACAACTTTTGATTATCAAGAAATAAGATATAATATAAAAAGGTAAATTTTCCTGTTTTTAAGCTTTCTTTGTTTTCTTTTTAAACCATTCAATTAGAAAATAGAACAGTAAAAATCCTAATGCAAATATGGAGAACCTTGAAAGAATATCTCCTGCTCTTGTATAGAATGTCATGGTATCATATAGATTTACTTTCGCAAATAAAGCTGTTTGATCTCCATAGAAAGTATCAGCAGTCACTTCACCTTTCGCATTGATATGTGCTGAAATTCCACTGTTGGCTGCACGGGCAATTTCTCTTCTGGTTTCAATAGCTCTTAGTTTAGCATAAGATAAAAGCTGTTTGTGTCCTTCCGTAACACCCCACCAGGAGTCATTGGTCATAATTCCTAAGAAATTAGCTCCTTTTTTTACATAATCTGTTACAAACTCACCATAAATGCTTTCATAACAGATGATAGGTGCGAGTTTCCCTTTGTTGTAAGGATTTGCAAAAGCAACTCTTTCTTTGTCTGTTCCCAAAGAAGCTACTGTACCTCCCAGATTGAGCATAGCATCTCCTAACAATGGTTTTAAGACGTTCATATAAGGGAATATTTCAACACCTGGCACTAGTTTTCCTTTGTGATAAGCCTGAACTTTTTGATTAGGCACCAATTGGATAGCCGTATTATAACTGCTCACCCAAACACCACTATTGATCTGGTAAGCTTCTTTAGGTAAGTCAGCAGGATTATAAAAGAAACGGTGTGAAGAAATTCCAGTTGCAAAAACAGATCCCGGATGTTGGGATAAAAATCCTTTGATATTATTTAAAAGTAAACTCTTTTCAAAAGCAGTTTCAGAAATAGAACCTCTTCCAGGTAATGCTGTTTCAGGAGCAATATAATAATCAATTTTACCTGTTGAGTTTTTTTCAGCAAGAGCCAATAAGTCCTGCTCAATTGTAAGACTGTCTTTTGAATACTTTTCTGCATAAGGATCAAGATCCGGCTGCAGCATCAGAACGTTTACCTGTCCGGTTGGTTTTTCATCAAAATTATTGTATTTGATTACTGAAATAATCATTGGAAGAACAATTAAAACTCCAACAATAGCAGAGTTTTTAATCAGATCTTTTCTCTTTCTGCCAGCTTCCCAGGTTCTTACGGTATAAAAAATCAGGACATTAATAACAAGAATCCAGAAGCTGCCTCCTGTGGCTCCTAAAGTGTCATACCATTGGATCAGTTTTGGGTAATCTGAAAATACATTTCCCAGGTTAAGCCAAGGCCATGTCAATTCCCATCCCAAATGAAATTTTTCAAAACTCATCCAGATCGCGATCAAAAATCCTAATCCCCAATAGGTTCCCTGTGCATTTTTATACCAGTGATAGCATTGAAATACCAAAGAATATAAAAGTGAGTTTACCAATACTGGAAATACAACAGCCATCATGGAATGGCTTCCGTCCGGGTTTTTTGAGCCATACAGCCATCCTGTAGTTACTATGTTCCAGATTACAAAGCATAAGTAGGACAATCCAAAGACTACCCAGCTTTTTCTTTTATAATCTGAAAATTTTGAAACGCTATGTTCCATCATCAAAAGAGGAACAAGGGCAAAAAATATAAAAAACGGAACTCCGTAAGTAGGCCATGAAACCGACAGCAGCATTGCTGAGATAAGGGTAAGTAAAATGTATTTCATTGAGATAAAATATAATGCAAAAATAAGACTTGTAAAAGGAAACTCAAAGCCAAAAGAAATTATTAAAAAATTAATTTTTTAAGGCCATATCTTTAATTCCCCAATCCTGAATGGTCAACAGGATTGGCATGAATGTTTTGCCATATTCCGTAAGCTTATATTCTACTCTGGGGGAAGGAAATATTGGTGGGAGAGGTTTTGATACAGAAGAAAACCGCCCTACCAATCTGCAGACTCCTATGAAATGGAAATGGAAATGGAAATGGAAATGTTACAATTTAAAAAGAGAATCTGATAACTTTCTTTTTTTTGCAGGATAAATTTTAAAAATCTGTTTTAAAGGCTGTTGATTATTTTTTTGAAATGAATATCTTAGCGGCGCAATGTTGAAAAAAATATATAAAATCCTTATCGTACCGTATACGCTGTTTCTGCTTTATCTGATGTTTTTAGGGATGGGCAGATTTCAGTATGATGATAATTTGATTACAGTAGAGCCTATACTTTCTACCATTAAATATATACAGGGAGTCAGATATTGGAGAGACACTGTAACCGTGGTTCTTGGAAATGTTTTGATGTTTATTCCATTTGGTTTTTTAGGCTGGGTTTTTCCAAAGTTGAGAGATTTAAAAACATTACTCATTAATTTTATTGCTGCAATTACCATTGTGGAAGCACTTCAATACTTTACAAGAATGGGAATATTTGAGGTAGACGATATCATCCTGAATGCTTTTGGAGTGTATTTAGGATGGCTGCTTTGTAGGTTTATGGAAAAGAAATTTAGCTATTTAGTTCTTTAGCGCGTTTTTCTGCATTTAGTATTCCCTGCTTTAGAATATCTTTGAAGCTGTTTTCTTCAAATGTTTTTAAAGCAGCTTCGGTAGTTCCGCCTTTAGAAGCTACGTCCTTAATCAGTTCTTCAAGATTTTTTTCTGAATTATTGATCAGGTGATATGCTCCCAGCATGGTTTGTTTTACAAAAAGCTTGGAAAGGTTTTCTTCAATTCCCATTTCAATACCTGCTTTAATCATAGCATCAATAATGTAATAGAAATAAGCAGGGCCACTTCCTGAAAGTGCTGTAACTCCATCTAAAAGATTCTCTTCTTCTAAATATACTGATCTTCCGGTGCTGTTCAGTAATCGTTCTATATTGATTAGCTGACTGAAAGAAATTCCGTCTGCAGCAGTATATCCTGTAATTCCCATTCCTAAAAGAGTAGGAGAGTTGGGCATTGCTCTTACAACTAATGGATGATTCAGAGATTTTTGAATTTTTTCAATGTTAATCCCGGCCATAATGGACAATACCATCTGGTTTTCTTGTAACGTAAATTGAATATTCTGGGCTACTGCATGAAAATCCTGAGGTTTTACGGCGATGATGATCAAATCAGCATCAAGATCCTTAACTTCTTCAAACGTGGAAATTTTAGATTTGGGGAATTCTTCAGCTATTTTAGAGATTTTTTCCTGACTTCTGATAATAAGATGCAGGTTTTCAGGTTTGATCAGTTCGTATTTCAAAAAAGATTTTGAGAAAGAAAGCCCCATATTTCCGGCTCCAAGAATAGCTATTTTCATCTCGAATTGTAATTTTTAGCTAAAATAATGATTTTTTTTTGATGATGTATCGTATAGAGTAAGTGGAAATATTTGCGTGTACCAACAAATTTAAAAGATAAAAAAGCTGTCCTCATTATGAATACAGCTTATATATTTAAAAATTAAATAATATTTACTTCCCTTTCAAGTTCTATCCCGAATTTTTCTTTCACGGAATTAATGATTTCTGTAGAAAAATCGAAAATTTCTTTTCCGGTAGCATTTCCTGTTGCATTAATGATCACCAATGACTGTAATTTATGGGAAGCTGCATTTCCAATTTGCTTTCCTTTCCATCCACACTGTTCAATAAGCCATCCTGCAGGAACTTTTACTTTATCTTCGTTCGGGTACCCCTGGATATTCTCAAATTTTTGTTTCAATGCTTCAAACTGGGCCAGAGGAATGGTTGGGTTCTTGAAAAAACTTCCGGCATTCCCGATTTCTTTAGGATCCGGCAGTTTGCTTTGGCGGATATTGATCACTGCTTTGGAAACATCCTGAATTGTTGGGTTTTCTATACCTAAATTTTTCAGTTCAGATTGTATAGCACCATATTCTGTTTTAATATGATGATCTTTTTGAGTAAGCTTAAAAGTGACTTCAAGAATAACATATCTGCCTTTTCCTTCCTGCTTGAAGATAGAATCCCTGTATCCAAACCTGCATTGTTCAAGATTGAATACTTTAATCTCAAGATTTTCCAGATCTAATACCTGGCAGCTAACAAAAACATCTTTAATCTCAGTTCCATAAGCCCCAATATTCTGCATAGGAGAAGTTCCTACATTTCCGGGAATTAAAGAAAGATTTTCCAGTCCGCCGAAGTTTTTTTGCAGGCAATACATCACAAATTCATGCCAGTTTTCTCCTGCTTTTGCTGTTACCAGTACTTCATTTTCATTGAGATACTCTTCAGAAATACCTTTTAAACTCAGTTTGATGGCAAGACCTTCAAAATCTTTGGTCAAAAGAATATTGCTTCCGCCTCCCAAAAACAGAAGTTGAAGAGCGTTGGCCTTAGATAAAATAAGCGCTTCTTTTAATTCATCAATACTATTGACTTCAGTAAAGTATCGGGCTGTGGCTTCAACACCGAATGTGTTATAAGGCTTTAATGAAAAATTTTCCTGCATGTTTTATTTATATTCTTTAGGAAGAATCTGGTCTAGTTGTTCTTTAGTTTGTTGTAGCTGCTTGTAATGCAAAGTATCCACAAAAGCATTTACATAGATATGTGATTTTTTTGGAGTACGGATCTGAAATGTTTCATCTATTCCATCTACAGACTGTTGGCTGGGAGAACTTTTTATAGAGTCGAGATCTGCAATTTTGACCGATGATATAAGCTGTTTCCAGGTGTCTTTACTAATGGCAGATGCCCATGCTTTGTGGGTTTGATTATCAGTCTTTCCTTTTTCTGCAAAAACGGAATCTTTTGTGACTTTGATAATTCTGTAATTTCCAAGATTTCCCTCGACATGAGATACACTGATGAAAGTAATTTCGTTCGAATTTTTATGGGAAACTGATTCTGTTTTTTTTGAATCACATGAAAAAAATGCCGACAGCAAAACGATCGAAAACAGGATTTTCAGATATGTAATTTTTGTTGTCGGCATCGTGTATATTTTACAGGCTGAATTCTTCTCTGTATTTCTTTAGAGCTTCCTTAAGGATTTCAGCACTTCTTTTTAAATCTTCTTCTTTCAGAACGTAAGCAATTCTTACCTGTTTCTTACCTAATTCCGGATTACTGTAGAATCCACCTGCAGGAGCTACCATGATCGTCTCATTGTTAAGAGCATATTTCTCTAGCAGCCATTGTGCAAATTTTTCAGTATCATCTACCGGGAGCTCAGCAACACAGTAGAAAGCACCTCTTGGCTTAGGGCAGATTACTCCAGGAATAGCATTTAAAAGATCTACCAATACATTTCTTCTGTGGGTATATTCTTCTCTTACTGCTCTGATGTAAGGACCATCGTTCTGGTGTGCCGCTGTTGCTGCAATTTGTCCCAAAAGAACAGGGCTTAATCTTGCCTGTGCGAAAAGCATCGCTGCATTACGGATTTTGTTCGAACGGGTAACCATACATCCGATTCTTACCCCACACATAGAATAACGCTTGGATTCAGAATCAATGATGATACAGTTTTCTGCTAATTCAGGAAAATCAAGCATTGAGATTTGCTGTTTTCCGTCATATACATATTCTCTGTATACTTCATCGGAGATGATCACAATGTCATATTTTAAAGCAATTTCTGCAAGCTTTTGAAGCTCCTCACGGGTATACAGGTATCCTGTAGGATTTCCTGGGTTACAAATGATAATTGCTCTTGTTTTTTCTGTAATTTTTTTCTCAAATTCTTCAACAGGAGGCAATGCAAAACCTGTATCAATGGTAGATGGTACTGCTACTACATTTACATCAAAAGTGCTGGTGAAACCATTGTAGTTGGCATAATAAGGTTCAGGAATAATCACCTCGTCACCCTCATCACATAAAGTAGAGATGGCGAAGTTAAGGGCTTCAGAACCTCCATTGGTAACAATGAAGTTATCAGGAGTAAGATCTGAAAAACCTAAAGAATGATAGTATTCTGTAAGGGCTTTTCTGTATTCTATATTCCCTTCAGAAAGCGCATATTCCAATACTTTTAAATCTATGTTTTTTAAAGCATTTAAAGCTGTTTCCGGAGTTTCAATATCAGGCTGTCCGATATTAAGGTGATATACTTTTATTCCTTTCTGTTTTGCTTGTAACGCAAAGGGAACCAGTTTTCTTACCGGCGATGGCGGCATATGCAGTGCTCTGTTTGAAATATTCGGCATTGTTCAAAAAATTTGTATGACAAAAATAGGATTTAATTTCACAATAATAAAATTAAGAGCTAATAAGAAGTGGATCAAGATCTTTTAATTTTTCATAATTTTTGCATTTATAAATGCTGATATTTTATTTTGATTGAAAATATTTTACTTTTTATTTAAAAATAACTTTTTTGTATTGTTATTTTTACTAAATTTCGCCATAAATGTAATCAAAATGGTAATAAATTTATTTTCTAGAGTGGTGCCAGCCATCGCTCTCTTCTCTGCCAGTGTAATGATGGCTCAAAATTATCAAACTTTACCCGTTTCGTCGGGCTTTACAGCTGATGTAATCGCAAATGGTATAGGTTCTTCAACAGTTTCTACCAATAATGATGTAGATGGAGTTTCTTATGCTTTTGTAGCTAAAGATTTTCAGCTGACATCTACAAGCGCTGCTATTACGTATGGTATTCCTGTCGATGGAGTAATTAATTCTGTAGTGGCAACCACTCCAGGATTGAGTTTTCAGCTGGCAAGTCTGAATGCAAACAACTCGTTAAGACTAGCTGCAGTCAATGATGTAGGAACTTTAGCGTTTACAACACCAAAAGCCGTTACTAAATTGTATATGCTTGCCGTAAGCGGAAGTGGTACTTCTACGGTAAATGTCGTGGTAAACTTTACAGATGGAAGTTCTCAGACATTTTCAGGCATCAGTTTAGCAGACTGGTATGGAGGAAGTAATTTTGCTATTCAAGGCATCGGAAGAATTAAGAAACCTGGTGCAACTCCTGCCAGTGGTGATGATGTTCCTTCTCCTGAGGGCGGAACAAATCCAAGATTATATCAAAGTGAACTGGTTATAGACGCAGCCAACCAGGCAAAACCTATACAAAGTGTAACAATAACCAAAGCAAGTGGTTCCGGGTTACCGAATATTTTTGCTTTTTCAGCAGATGCTTATTCAGACTGTGCTCCTCCTGTATTGCAGGCGGTTTCAGGGATAACAGCTAATTCTGCTTTAGTTTCATGGACGGGTAATGCTGCCAGCTATGATGTATATCACAGTACTTCAAACACAACACCTGCAGCTTCAGTAACTCCTACTTATCCGGGAGTGGCGGGTACAAGCACAACAATAGGAAGTCTTACTTCCAATACAACCTATTATTATTGGGTAAGATCTAACTGTAATACGGCAACCAGTCAGAGCGTTTGGTCTTTCGTCGGATCATTTAAAACAGCCTGTTCCACCTTCACTGTGCCATATACAGAAAACTTTGATACAACAAGTGTTGGTACTTCAACAAATACGAATGCACCAAGCTGCTGGGCATATCTGGAAAGTGCATCATTTGCCGGTTACGGATACGTAGCTGCATCCAATAGTTATTCTGCACCTAATTCTTATTATCTGAATAATTCAAGTGGTACTACAGGAAGCCAAATGTTGGTAGCTCCTCCAACTGTAAACCTTTCAGATGGTACTAAGCGTATAAGATTTTATGCAAAAGCCGGAGGAAGTGGCTATACATTATTAGTAGGTACTTTATCAAATCCTACGGATCCAGCTTCTTTTACACAAATTGGGTCTCCTATTAGTTTAACGACTACGCATACACAATATACTGTTAATATTCCTGCCGGTTCTGATTTGCAGTTAGCATTCAAACATGGTTTAGGCGGTTCTTCCCGTTCTATTTATATTGATAATATTACGGTTCAGAATATTCCTTCTTGTATTGAGCCCACTGCAGTTACAGCTTCAAACGTGACAATGAACACAGCAACAATTGGTTGGACAGCCCCAGCTTCAGTTCCGGCAAACGGATACGAAGTATACTACAGTTCAACCAATACAGCACCTGATGCTTCTACAGTATTAAATGCTACGAACTCTGTAGCTTCTGCTACAACTTCTGCACCATTGAGCTCATTAACGACAGATACCAATTATTATGTATGGGTAAGGTCTGTGTGCAGTGGTACTGACAAAAGTATCTGGAGTGAATTGACTTCGTTAAGAACAGGTTATTGTCTGCCTTCATCTACGGGACAGGCTTCATGGCTTTCTGCTTTCAGTTCTACTGGTGGACTTATAGATATGGCTTATTCATCAGGTTCTAGCGTAACCGGAGGATATCAGAACCTTACAGCAACCAATAACAGAATCACAAATGCTCCGGGAGCGAGTACTTCGGTATCTTTCACAGCCGGAGGTCCTACGTGCGGAATTGCGGTTTGGGTAGACTGGAATAATAATTTAACTTTTGAAGCTTCAGAAAAAATGTTTGTTACTTCCGGTTATATAACAAACACTTCAGGAACGATTACTGCACCTGCGGGAACACCAATAGGAAATTACAGAATGAGAGTGGTAACGGATTATAATAGTACAGCGCCTTCAAATGCCTGTGCTGCTATTTCAAGAGGTGAATTCATTGATTTTATATTTGAAGTCGCTACTTCTTTATCAACTTCAGAGACAAGTTTGAAGAAAAAAGAAATCAGTGTATATCCAAACCCTTTCAAAGATGTTCTTCATATTGCTGATATCAAAGATGTAAAATCTGTAACCGTTACCGATGTAGCAGGAAGAGTAGTGAAAACTATTGATAATCCAACTACGGAACTTCAGTTAGCTGAATTGAATGCTGGTTTATACTTAGTGACAATGAACTTTAAAGATGGTTCAAAATCAACAGTAAAAGCCATTAAAAAATAAAATTTTTTGAGTTAATAATTTCTGTAGGCAGTTGCATTCGTGTAGCTGCCTTTTTTATGATCAAATTAAATAATAACTGGAAAAATTATTATTCGAAAATGTTGATAAAATTATTATAAATTTGCTGCGAAAACTATGACACTATGAATAAACTTAAACTCTTTTTTTTAATATCATTATTTTATTCCGAATTTTCACAGGCGCAGAGAATTGATAAAGAAACCATCAGTTTTCAACTTTTAAAAGAACCGGTTTTTCCTACGGAACTTTCCAACAGAAATTATAAAGTTACGGTACAATCTCCTTATAATATCACTAAAGATGATGTGGTAAGACTGTCAAAAGAAGACTATCAAAAAAAGGTGGATAACTATCAGACGAATGTGGAAAATGCCAAGTACGAACACGGAGAAAGATTAAAAGACTATGATGCTGAGGTGAAAAAACTTCAGGAAAAATATAAACTGGAATCTGCAGAGTACAGCAAATTATCGGCTGTTGAAAAAATAGCTGCCACCAATGGAGCTCCTACATTGAGATTACCTTCAAGACCAATTCTTAATATTCCTCCAACGCCGGTTTACCAACAGCCAGATTTGAGAGATGCTCTTATTGTGGATAATAAAATCCTGGCTTCTCAAATTGATGTAATTGGTTTTTCAAAAGGCGGAAATTATCTTGATATTGTCATTGAAATGGAAAGAACGAATTTTCAGGACAATCAGGGAAAAACATTCGCCAATCAGCCAACAAGAATTGTAGCAAAACAGGGCGGAACAGTAAAACTGGATAAGACTTATTTTTCCGATTTTGCTGAAATAGCAAGTGTTCCCACCAATGAAATTAACCTGAATGCTCAGGAAAAGAGATATCTGCAGAGAACAATAGACCGTACAAGGAATATTATTAATGAAAACTTCGGTTATCAAACCATCAATTCTACAGTGGTATTAGCAACTGTAAAAAATAAAGGGGAATATGATGATCTG
Organism: Chryseobacterium sp. IT-36CA2; assembly: GCF_949767875.1. NCBI lineage: Bacteria > Pseudomonadati > Bacteroidota > Flavobacteriia > Flavobacteriales > Weeksellaceae > Chryseobacterium > Chryseobacterium sp. IT-36CA2. The sequence goes on from NZ_CATKPG010000011.1 coordinate 524,839, forward strand.
GAGAAAGCTTACATCTACGTTACAACCAACTTGAAAAAACTTCAGGCCAAATCAGACTACGCACCGAATAAAGTAGCCATGGAAAATATGCAGAAAGGAATTGATCTTTGGAAGAGTGCTTTGACAAAAGTAAATTATAACGACAAAAAAGCGCTTTACAATCAAAAAATCGGGGAATACCTTTATTTTAACCTGATCAGATTAAATATCGCTTTAGGCAACTACCAGGAAGCTGAGAAATATTTAAATGAATTGCAGGAACATCTGGTAGATATCAAATTATCTTACGATGCTAATCTTGAACTGAAAAGATTAGAAGAAAAAATTTATAATAACTAAAGAAAACGATATGATTAAACAGATTATTGCTTCGGCATTAATTACCGCTTCTGTGTACTCTTTTGCACAGACGAAAGTGACTGAAGGAACAAAATTCACGGTGGATGCCAATCTTGAAACCGATGATAAACTGGTATTGGCAGATGATTACAATTCTTATATGTTCAGTGCCATTAATATTGACGGGCTGATGAGAAATGTTTTTCCTCACAAGAAACTACTGATGAGAAAACTGGATCAGAACGGAAGCCTTGTAGATACCTATGTAAAAGATTATGCCAATAAAACAAACGGTGTTCTTCACAATTATCTTGGATCACAGCAGATAGATGATGATAAATTCATTGCATTTACCGAAGAGTATTTCGGAAAAGAAAACAGAAAAGAAGTTTTTCAGCATGTTTTCAGTAGAAAGGAAGGTACTTTTACCACAAAAAGTATTGCAAAATACAGCATTGAATCTACCAACAGATCAGGAACAACGTATGTTCTTTTCTCAGAAAACGGGAAATATGCAGCGATCTTTAATGATAGATTTGCCAACAAAAAAACAGAGAATATAAATGATGTTCTGGTATTGGACCTGAGAACACTGACTCCGGTTTGGAACAAAGAAATTACATTGAGCAATGATTATGTTGAAAAATCTTTGACATTAACCAACTCAGCAAAAATTGTTGTATTGCGTAAAGCTTCAGGATGGAAAGAGTCTTATAAACTGGAACTGGTTTCTAATACAGAAGATAAAGACCTTCCGTTCGATGATAAATATATTCCTGAAAAATTATACGCGTTCAGTAAAAACGACAATGATTATCTGGTAACTTTTGGAAGAAAAAATGCTGCGGTTACGATTGGAGCAAGTACTTTCGGGACAGTAATGTTCTATGACATGAAATCCGGAAAAGCAGTGATCAGCAATACCAACTTAGCGGGAAGCAAAGATATGAACGATGTAAAGGTGATCAAAACCATTGTGAAAGAGGATGAAACTTTAATGGCTGTTCAGCAGGAAACTGTGACAAGACCAATGCCTACCGCAATGAACCGTTTTCCCGATCCTGTTTATTCACTGGATGCCGGGATGTTGATCAAGTTTGGTAAAGAAGGAGATGTAAAACAATTTGTTGCAGCAGGAACTTCTACAGGAAAAAGAATCAATATCGTTGAAGCGGGGGACAAGCTTTATATTTCTGCATTCTATCCTAAAGGAGCGTTTGGAAATACAGGATTTTCTATGAAAGTTTTTGATTTTGCCAATCTGAAACCTCAGGAAGTAAGTCTAGATTATAAAGGAAGAAACTTTTTCCAGAACTATGGTTTTGCAGATGGAAATATGATTCAGTACGTTCCGAATGTGAATAAAATGATGTTCCTTCAAAAGAGCAGCAAAGATGTTCAGATGTTCAATGTATACAATTTTATAAAATAATCGTATTTTAGAAAAAAATACAATATGCAGATTCAGTCAGTTTCCATAGAAGATTATATCTCCAAGATTCCTGAAGAAAGACAGGAAGCTTTCAAAAAACTTTACGATACGGTGAACGATAACCTTCCAAAAGGTTTTGAAGATGCTGCTAATTACGGAATGATAGGTTGGGTAGTTCCTTTGGAAACATATCCTGCCGGATATCACTGTGCACCGGGAACACCTCTTCCATTTATCAATGTGGCTTCTCAGAAGAATTTTATAGCATTGTATCATATGGGGCTGTATTCCACACCGGAACTTTTGGACTGGTTTGTAGCGGAATATCCTAAACATTCCAAAAAGAAACTGGATATGGGAAAATCCTGTGTCCGGTTCAAAAAAGTAGAAGATATTCCTTTTGAACTGATCGCCGAACTCAGTAAAAAAATGACTGCAGACGACTGGATCAAAATTTATGAATCGCAGTATAAGAGATAAAAAAAGCTCCGAAATCTATCTGATTTCGGAGCTTTTTTATGCTGGGAGCTGGAGGCTTGAAGCTGGAAGTTATATTTGTTTTTAAAATTAATATGAGACAGGAAGTTGGAAGTTGGAAGTTGGAAGCTGGATGCTGGAAGTAATATTTGTTTTTTAAAGCTACCGATTGTCATTCCTTGATGAAAATTCCAAGTGTTAATTAAATGGCGGGTATTTATTCATCGGCTTCCATAAACCTCCCTCTCCCAGCATCCATCTTCCAGCTAAAAACGAATATCCCAGATCCCCACTTTACGCTCAAGCTCAATCAAAGCAGCAGCATTATCTGCAAGCGCCTGATAATAATCTTTTCGTACATTGTTATAGGTTCTCTGGGCATTCAGAACTTCAAGGATAGAGCTTTCTCCTCTTTTGTAGCTGTAGGTAATTCCTACCAAAATGCTTTGTGCTTCTGAAAGCATTCCGTTATGGAATTGTTTGAGCTGCTTCTGGGTTGCCGTATATTGCTGATAAGCCTGCATTACTTCGGCCTTTATGCCTTGTTCGATCTGTTTATATTCAACTTCTGCCTGAGAGTGGGTCATTTCAGCGATTTTCAATCCTGCATTTCTTCTGTTGGAAAATTTTATGGGAATGCTAATGCCCATTTTTACAGCATTTACAGTTGGGGAAGGCGCAATTTCGTTGGTAGCCTCGGTATGCCGTTCTGCACCGGCACTGATGCCAAGATCTATGACACGATTGGCTTTTTCAAGGTTGATCTGACTTTTTGTAACCTCCGTATTTTGTTTGGCTGCCAATAAATCTGCTCTTTCATTCAAAGCCTGAAGAATCAGATCATCAATGCTGAAATCTCGGTTGAAGGTGTTAAAATCTCCGGAAACATCTCTCCCTGTTATTTTATTATCTCCAAGAAATACAGACAAACTGGTGAGAGCCTGTTCTTCTGCACTTTCAGCCTGATATACTTCATTAAGCAGAGAAGCAGCTTCAAGCTTACTCTGTTTCGAAGTGACTAATGTTATAGTTCCTAATTTATAGCGAATACTGTCAGATTTTGCCAGTTGCTGCATGTTTTTATAAGAATCCTGCTGTACTTCATGTAAAGCTTTGGATTTTAAAGCCTCAATATATCCTAAACTGGCATCCGCACGGAGATTTCTGAAAAAATCCTGCAATTGTATTTTGCTCAGTTCGGACTGGTTTCTGGCGAGATTAACTCTGGCTTTTCTTTTTCCACCCAATTCAAGTGTCCAGCCAATGGAGGCTCCGTAGACATACCCCATATTCTGCTTCACTCCGTTATTGGTGGTTTCCATTTCCAGTTGGGGATCAGGAAACATATTAGCCGTCTGGATTGCGGCTTCGGCCATACTTACATTATATTTCTGAGAAGCATAGCCCAGATTTTTATTTCCGACAAGGCTCAGGTATTCTTCAAATGGTAAAAGCTCTTTTTCCTGTGCTTTTATCTCTGTAATGCTGAATAATATTACAGATAATATGATAATTTGAACTTTAATTTTCATTTGATTCTAAATTTTGTTTTTCGCTTCGGCGTTCAGCCATAAAATAAATAGCCGGCAGCACGAATAGGGTTAAAATAGTAGAGAACATCAGCCCGTACACAATGACTGTTGCCAGTGGACGTTGTACATCAGAACCGATCCCTGTGGCCAATGATGCAGGAAAAAGCCCGATTACGGCAACTGTTGCGGTCATCAGTACTGGTCTGAAACGGTCTTTTGCGCCTTTGATGGCTGCCTGTTTCAGTTCGTATCCTTTCTTACGCAGATCGTTGATGTGGGAAATCATAATGACTCCGTTCTGGATAGCAACTCCAAAGAGGGCAATGAATCCTACCGCTGAAGAGACATTCAAAGACATTCCTCTTATATTGAGTGCCAGCATTCCGCCAAATAACGCCAGTGGAACAATAGACATCAGAACCAAAGCCTGTCTGAAATCTCCAAATGCACCATATAACAAAAGAAACATGATCGCTAATGCCAACGGAACAATAAATGCCAATCTGGAATATGCTCTGTTTTGATTTTCAAATTGTCCACCCCATTTGATTTGGTATTTTTCATGATCGTATTTGATATCCTTTTCAATTTTATCCTGTGCATTTTTTAGGAAAGAAGAAAGGTCAGTTCCTCTTAAATTCAGTTTTACCGTAAGATGTCGTTTATTCATTTCTCGGGTAATGGTGCTTTCTCCGGTACTCAGTTTCACTTCTGCTACCTGTGATAAAGGGATTTTTGCTCCGGAAGCTGAGGTCAGCATCAGGTTTCCTATTTTATCAGGAGTATCCCGGCTGTCTTCTGTATAACGGCATGAAATGTCATATACTTTATTGCCAATGAAGATCTGGGAAATAGCTTTTCCACCTAATGCAACTTCAATAAGGTCGGCTACATCGGCTACATTCAAACCATATTGAGCAATCTTATCTCTGTTGGCAATAATCTGCAGTTGAGGTAATGGTGGTTCCTGATCAATGGCTAGGTCTGCCGAACCCGGAATTTTGTTTAAAGTAGACAATACATTTTCTGCAATTCGCCTGGTTTCTTTGAAATCTTCTCCGTAAACCTTTACCACCAGTTCACTGTGAGCTCCGGAGATTTTATCCATCACTCCGTCAATCATCGGCTGTGAGAAACCTACGGTAAATCCTGGCATATCTTTATAATCTGCTGCCAGTTCTTTGATGAGGTCTGCTTTTGTTTTTCCGGCTGGCCATTCGCTGTAAGGTTTTATCCCGACAGAGACTTCAAAATGGGAAGCTGTCCATGGATCGGTACCATCATCGTTACGTCCTGCCTGAACCATCATATACGTAATTTCAGGATGTTTTAAGGTGCGGGCACGTAAGGTATCGCTCATTTCTTTTGATTTGGCTAAAGAAATTCCGGGAGGCAGCTGTACCTGAAGCCATATGGAACCTTCATCAAGCTCCGGAAGGAAGTCTTTTCCTACATGATAGGAGAGAACTCCGGCCGAAACTAAGACAATCATAATGGGGATGATTACTCTTTTGGGTGTCTGCATTATTTTTTCAATGCTTTTTCCATAGGCTGTGCTTAGTTTTTCCAGCCATTTATTGTGATATATTTTCTGTGGTTTACGATAGATCACATAAGCCAATCCGGGGATCAGAAGCAATGCTACAGCAAGTGCTCCCAATAGTGCATATCCTACTGTAAAAGCCATGGGGGTAAATAATTTTTTCTCCACTCTTTCAAAAGCAAATAAGGGAAGATAGGCGGTAATGATAATGATGGTTGAAAAGAAAATAGGTTTTGCTACTTCAATCACTCTTTGGGTAATGGTCTTTTCTTCCAGTGTTTCTTCTGAGTTTTCTTCTCTTTTCTTCAAAATGGTTTCCAGCATGACGATGGCTCCGTCTACAATAATCCCAAAATCTATGGCTCCCAGTGAAAGGAGATTGGCCGGAATATTAGTAAAATGCATTAATATAAAAGCAAACAATAATGAAAGCGGAATGGTAATTGCTACCAGCAACGCTCCGCGCCAGCTTCCAAGAAATATAATTAGTACGATAATAACCAAAACAATTCCTTCAGTCAGGGTATGAGAAACTGTGGTCAGTGTTGTTTTAACAAGGTCTGTTCTATCCAGAAAAGGATGGATTTTTACTCCGGGAGGAAGTGTTTCGTTATTCAGTTCTTCGATTGCTTCATGTACACCTTCCAGTACTTGTGAAGGATTTTGTCCTCTTAATAAAAGTACAATTCCTTCCACACTCTCAGAATAATTTCGTTTTTTGTCTGTGTAGCCGAGAATTCCTTTTCTTTCAAGGTTTCCGTATTTCAGTGTTCCTACATCATTAAGAAAAACAGGAACACCATTTTGTGTTTTTACCACAATTTTTCCAAGATCATCCAAGTCTTTTACCAAACCTATTCCACGGATTACATACGCAAGGTTTCCGCGGGGAAGCATACTTCCTCCGGCACTCACATTGTTTTTGGAGATGGTTTCGGTAACTTCTGACAGAGATAATCCATACTGTTCAAGCTTATGCGGATCCAGCTCAATTTGAAACTGAGTGGTAATTCCCCCGAAATTGGTAACATCAGCAATTCCTGAAACCTGTTTGATACGGGGAATGATGACGAATTTCTGTAAATCTGTCAATTCCCGCAGACTATGGTTGTTACTTTCGATAATATAACGGTACACTTCGCCGATAGGAGAGGTGAGAGGATCTAATCCTGGTTGTGCACCATAAGGAAGCTCTACCTCTGTCAGTCTTTCCTGAATACGCTGCCGTGCCCAGTAATCATCTATCCCATCATCAAATACCATGGTGATGATGGAAAGTCCGAAGGTACTTTTGCTTCGCATGACATGCATTCCCGGAAGTCCGTTCAGAGATCTTTCCAAAGGGATTGTGATTTGCTGTTCCACTTCTTCGGCAGCAAGTCCCGGAACCTGTGTTACGACTTGTGAGGTTACATCGGCAATATCAGGATAAGCCTCTATGGATAATCTGGTCCAGGAATAATACCCGAAGAATCCCAGTAAAAGGAAGAGGGCAAGCATAAGCCATCTTTTCTGTATAGAGATTGTTAGTAATTTCTTCATAGTTTTTCTTTTACATTATTTCGCATCCAGCATATAAATTCCCCCTTCAGTCATGATGGTTTCTCCGGGTTGTAAGCCTGATGTGATTCTTACTGTTTTCTGATCTGTTTCTCCTGTTGTCACAGAGCGTTTTGTATATTGACTCTTACCGGTTTTCACCCATACATACTGGGAATTGTCCTGCTGCATTAAAGCGGTTACGGGAATCATCACTGTTTTTTCAGGAGTTGTTGAAAAGCTGACTGTAGCATACATGCCCGGTTTTAATTTTCTGTCCGGATTGTCACATTCAATAAGAACTTTTATGCTTCGGGTATCTTCGTCTACAATTTCATTGATGTGATAAACTTTCCCGGTAATATTCCTGTCGGGATAAGCACTTACTTTTACAGAAACCTGATCTCCGGTGTTGACAAAGCGGATGTCTTTTTCTTTTACATCACCGGAAATCCAGACTTTTGATAATTCTGCGATAATCATTACCGGATCGGCATCTCCCTTCAGATATTGGCCGTTTACAATTTTGTTGGAAATAATTTCCCCGTTAATGGGAGCTCTTACCACAAGAGGACTTCCGATGCCTCCGCCTTTGCTGTTATACACCTTCAAAGCGGAAGAAGCATTGGAAAGAGATGTTTTTTTATTTTTAAAATCAGTTTCTGCTTCGTCCAGCTCCTTTTGAATACCTACTCCATGTTTTACGAGATCCTGCTGGCGTCTGTAATTTTTTTCTGCAAGCTGTACATCATTCAATGCATCTGTGTAATCCTTTTGAACCGAAAAATAATCTGAAGAAAGGATTTCAAAAAGAGGACTTCCGGCCGAAACATTTTGTCCAAGCTGAATAAACGATTGGGTAATTCTTCCGGAAAAAGGACTGGCAATTTCTGCATAATGATTGGGAATTGCCTGAATTGTTCCCGCTGAAACCACACCATCACTATGTTCCTGTTCGGTAACGATCTGTGTTTTAATTTTTTTGAAAACAGGATTGTTTTCCGGAATTGTGACCTGATCGTTTTTGATGAGGAGATCCTGATCCTGCGGGGTTTCACTTTTTGGATTTTTACAAGAGGTAACAAATGTCAAAAGTACCATTGTTAAGACTGTTTTTCTCATATAAGTTATTTATAACCATTATTTTATTGATAGATCTGTAGGCTATGATTTTTTTATTAAAGCCACTGCCCGAATTTTCTGATAAACCATTGCTTGACAAACTGGGTTAATACACAATATCCTGTAAGAATTCCTATTAAATAAGGGAAATAACTTAGAGGCAAGGGCTGCATTTTCAGATACAAAGCCATTGGAGTGAAGGGAATCAGAATTCCGATCAGCATGATTAAACTTGTTAATGCAACAACTGGTGTGGCTGCCCAGCTTTGGATAAATGGAATTTTTTTCGTTCTGATAATATGAACAATCAAAGTCTGGGATAATAAACCTTCCACAAACCAGCCTGTCTGAAACAATCCTTGTTGTTCCGGTGTATTGGCTTTGAAGATAAAAAACAGTACTGCAAAAGTTACATAATCGAAGATGGAGCTCAAAGGACCTATATACAGCATGAATTTTTTGATGCTTCCGGCGTCCCATTTTTTGGGTTTCTCCAGAAAATCTTTATCCATTGTATCCCATGGGATGGAAGACTGTGATACATCATATAGTAAATTCTGTGTCAGAATCTGCAACGGAAGCATAGGCAGAAAAGGAAGCAAAGCACTGGCACCGATCATACTGAACATATTTCCAAAGTTGCTGCTGGCCGTCATTTTGATATACTTTACAATATTCCCGAAAGTTCTTCTTCCGTAGATTACGCCGCTTCGAAGCACCATCAGATCTTTTTCCAGCAAAATGATATCCGCACTTTCCTTGGCAATGTCTGCTCCGGTATCCACAGAAATTCCGACATCTGCTTCCTTGATGGCTGCCGCATCATTGATTCCGTCTCCCATAAAACCAACGGTGTGGCCTTTCGATCTTAATATTTTTACAATACGTTGTTTCTGTAGCGGACTTACTTTGGCAAAAACAGAGTAGAGATCCATATCCTTGCGAAGTTCATCATCACTCATATGCTCCAGTTCATCACCCAGCATAATGGTGTTGATAGGAATTCCTACATCATGGCATATTTTTTTAGCAACAATATCATTATCTCCGGTTACCACTTTTACTTCTACTCCCAGCTTGTGTAAAGCTTTGATGCTTGGCTCTGCAGAGGGTTTTGCCGGATCAAGGAACCCCATAAATCCTGTAAGGGTAAGGCTATTTTCATCTGCAACAGAATAATTCAGTGGATGATCACCGTCAAATTCACGGATGGCAATCAATAATACACGTTGTCCTTCAGCATTCAGTTTTTCGGACATTCTGATAATTTTCTGCTTCATAACATCATCCAGCGGAACACTATTGTCATTCTCGATATGCAGACTGTGATCTTCTCCCGGATCTAAGGCATATTGGCATAAAGGAAGCATTTCTTCTACTGCACCTTTGCAGATCATCAGATGCTTTCCTGTAGATGTATTCAATACAACAGACATTCTTCTTCGTTCGAAATCAAAGGGAATTTCGTCTACCTTTTGGTACATCTCATCGGCTCTCATCAGGTTATGAACTTCAGCATGATCCAGAACAGCCTGATCCAACAGATTTTTGAGCCCGGTTTGGTGGAAACTGTTGAGATAACCCCATTTCAAGACTTCATCATCTTCAATTCCACGAACGTTGAGGTGGGTTTCCAGTACAATTTTGTCCAGCGTAAGCGTTCCTGTTTTATCAGTACACAGGATATCCATAGCTCCAATATTCTGGATGGCATTTAATCTTTTAACGATTACTTTCTTTTTGCTCATATTGACAGCACCTTTGGCAAGATTGGCTGTAACGATCATAGGAAGCATTTCCGGAGTCAGTCCCACAGCTACAGCAATGGCAAATAATAAAGCCTGCATCCAGTCTCCTTTTACCAATCCATTGATCAGGAAAATAATAGGAGTCATGATCAGCATAAATCTGATCAGCAGATAGCTCACTTTATTCACTCCTATATCAAAAGTAGTTTCAGGTCTTTTAGTAGCGAGGCTTCTGCTGATGCTGCCGAAATAAGTAAATATTCCTGTATTGGCTACCACGACTATTGCTGATCCGCTTACCACATTGGTACCCATAAAGCAGATATTCTGAAGACTGAGAGGATTGCGATCTTTGGCATCTTTAATGGGGAGTGCATTTTTCTCAACCGGAAGGGCTTCTCCCGTCAGGATGGATTCACTGATGAAAAGATCTTTGCTCTTAAGAATTCTGCAGTCGGCCGGAACCATATCTCCTGCGGACAGAATAATAATATCTCCGGGAACAATTTCAGTGATTTCTATTTCTTTGCTTTCATTAAATTTTCTTTTGGTGAGACAGCTCGTCTTTACCATTTTTTTTAAGGCTTCTGCAGCTTTATTGCTTCGGAATTCCTGAATGAATCTTAAAACCGTACTAAAGAGCAGCATCACCGAAATAATAATACTGGTGCTAAAGTCCTTTTCACTTGGAGGCACAAGAATAGCATCAATGAATAATGAAATTGTGGCAATGCAGGCCAGGATATAATTAAATGGATTAAAGAAAGAATGAGCAAACTGTTTTACCCATGAGGGTGCTTTTTGAGTGGCAATTTCATTCTTACCATAGATTTTCAAACGGTCTTTTACCGTGTTTTCGCTGAGTCCTTCTTCTGAGGTTTCCAGTAGAGCATAAATCATTTTTTCGTTCTCAACTGCAGCTTCTTTCAATTTTACAAGAGCTGCGGAATTGAGATTTTTGTTTGAAGATTTTTTTAACATCGCTTCAATGGTTGTTTTTAATGTTACAAATCGTTTTCCGTGCCTATAATTTCCCAACTTACTTTGATGACTTTATCTTCAATCGTTAATCTGCTGGCTGTTTTTTCCATGAAACTGTCCTGTGGAGTAGAAGCGTGGACTTCTGCTGTAATGATGGCGTTTTCAGGCAAACCGTTGTCATCGCTGGTTAGGGATTTCAGTAATACTTTATCATTTCCGCTCAGAGACTGCATTAGCTGTACCCGGACGTGATTTTCCACTTCACTTTTGCATTTGATGCTGAGAAGGTATTCTGTATAATGATTTCTGCTGTTGATATTATTGCCCAGTTTTACCCCTAGAGGACGGAGAATGATATGCGTGAGAATAATAAATCCGCTGGTAATGGCTGCTTCAATAGGAAATCCCATGGCGCTGAGTGCTCCTACAGAGGCCGAACACCAGATAGTAGCCGCTGTATTGAGTCCTCTCACGGTAAGACCATCTTTCATGATAACGCCTCCACCTAAAAAACCGATCCCGCTTACAATATAAGAGGCTATCCTGCCTGTAGCATCCCCTCCAATTCTGATAGAAAGAAGAACGAATGCTGCAGAACCAAGGCATACCAGGGTATTGGTACGGAGTCCTGCACTTTTCTGGCGCCATTGTCTTTCAAAACCAATGCTGGCACCAAGGGCAAATGCGGTAAGGAGACGAAGGGTAAATTCTAATGTAGTCATAACTTTTCCTGTTTTTATAAAGCTTTTCAGCTGTACGGGAAAAGTGAGTACAACTAAAGCTTTTAAGATTGATAATTACTGTAAGGATCAGAGTCCATATGCTTTATTTTTTACTGTGCAAAAGTAAAACTGTCAGTTTTTTTTTACCGTTAGAAAAGCTTTAGAATGTTATTAGAAAATCATTAGAGAAAATCTGAGCGAAAAAATTATATGGAATCTGTACCCATTGCAGACGATAAAATTTCAATACATTTGGAGCGGATAATTTTAAATAATATATCTCACAATTTGTCATGTGAGATAAGAGATTATTTAATCCCGGAAACTTCTTTCCAAAAATTTTTGAACTATATATTTTAGAAATGAAAAAATCAAACTTAGCAATACTAGCTACGCTTTTAGCGATTATCTGTGTACAGGGAGGAGCTTCCATTGCAAAGCAGCTTTTTCCCGCGATTGGAGCCATTGGTACGGTTACTTTAAGAATTGTACTTTCTGCTGTTTTGCTTACTTTGATTAACCGTCCGAAATTTTTGCAATTTAACAGACAAAAGTGGCAGTATTGTGCGATGTACGGAATAGGGCTGGCTGCTATGAATCTTATTTTCTATATGGCGATTCAAAGGATTCCTTTGGGACTTGCCGTTACTGTAGAATTTGCAGGACCATTGTTTCTTGCTCTGGCTTTATCCCGTAAACTGTTAGATGTAGTATGGGCATTATTGGCTTGTGTGGGAATTTTACTGATTGTTCCGTGGCAGAATGATCATGTGGATTTAGTAGGGCTTGGACTTGCCTTTCTGGCAGGGATGTTCTGGGCTGTTTATATCATAATGGGAGGAAAGGTTTCTAAAATAATGGATGGAAAAGATGCTGTTACCACAGGAATGATATTTGCCAGTCTTGTGATCATTCCTTTTACAATATGGGATGGTGCTGTTTTTAATCTTACCCCAACTATTTTTGTAAAAGGGCTTGGTGTGGCTATTCTTTCAAGTGCTTTGCCTTTTTCATTGGAAATGATGGCCTTGAAAAAACTTCCTGCAAAGACATTCAGCATTCTGATGAGTCTGGAACCTGCATTTGCAGCGCTTTCCGGATTGGTTTTTCTTGCTGAAGAATTATCTTTTTTACAGTGGATTTCTATTGCCTGTGTAATTGCGGCCAGTATTGGGACAACCGTTTTCAATAAGAAATCTCTTTCTCATGATTGATAAAAATTTTTAAAACATTAAGCTAATTAAGGTCAAGATTCATATAAATATGAATGAAGCTTTTTTGATACGTTAACTGATCATAAACTCAACTGTAAAAGTAGTCTTGTTATCTTCTGAAACAACTTTGACTTTTGCATTGTGGAGCATAATAATTTTCTCAGTGAGAAATAATCCAATTCCGTGACCTTTTTCCTGTTTTGAAGTTTCGCTTCTGTAAAATGGCTCGAAAATATGTTGCAAATCTTCTTTATGAATGCTGTTTCCGGTATTGGTAAAACTTATTGTAAGAATTCTTGAATTAGCTTGCACGTCGATGAGGCAAGTATGTTCCGGTGAGTATTTACAGGCATTGTCAATAAGATTGTTGAAAGCCACCTGAAGAAGATATTCATTGCCTTGAATGATAAGTTGATGCTCTTCTAAGGAATCTTCTATATTCAGAGAAACTTTGTATCCTGAATTTTCTTTGATGATCTTAGTGTAAGATTCCAGAAGAACTTCATCAAGGCGGACTTCCGAAAAACTGATTTCATTAGGATCATAGCTTGCTTTGGCAAGATCCATTAAACTATTCGACAATTTTACCATATTTCGGGCATCATCCAGTGCATATTGGATGGTTTCCTGATATTCTTCTTTGGTTTTATCTTTTTCAGAAGCCAGTTCCAGCTCAGTAATGATAGCCGATAAAGGAGTTCTCAGCTCGTGTGAAATATTAGATACAAAATGTTTTTGCGAATCAAAAGAATTTTCAAGTCGCTCCAGCATTCCATTGAAATTTTGGGCAAGTTCATTCAGTTCGTCTTTTTCTTTTGTTGTTTTCAAACGCAATTGTAGTTTCCCTGCAGTAATTTTTTTTATCTGTATGACCATTTCACTCAGTGGGCTCAATGCTTTTTTGGAAAGAAATATCCCCGCCAGATAAATTAAAATCAGGATGATAAAAAAAGAGATAATGCTGATGGTCAGAAGGTGGGTAAGATAATCGTATCCGTATTTATCGTAAGCTGCAGCGGTTACAGCATATGTTTTTCCTTCATAATGATACACCATTCCGATCACCTGCAAATCTTTCAGAAAGAAATTAATCTTCTTTTTCTCGAATATCTGAGAAAGCATTTCCGGAGTTTCCTTTACATAATCTACCTTGGCATCATCGTGATAAATCAGTTGTTTATTGACATCATAAATGGCGACCTGAACTTCATTAAGAGTTCTGGTATTGTTTTTATAAAGCTTATGCATTTCCTGTTCGGGAAGTGAGCTTCGGAAAAATAAGTCAGCTTTGGCGATTGCTTCGTTCTGAAGTTCGCTGTAAAAAGATTTTTCTCTGGCTTCTTTGGATGAATAATAGATCGAAATACTGTAAACGCTTAAAAGCATTGCAGTGATTAAGGTAAAAAGCAGCGTAAGTCTGGTTCTTATTTTCATCCGGATATTTTTAGTTCATCTTAATGATTACTATACCGTGCCTGATTCGTAGTCTTTTTTCAGAATAAATCCCATACCGGCTTTGGTGTGGATCAGTTTGGTTTCAAAATCTTTATCTATTTTTTTTCGGAGATAATTAATATAAACATCAATAAAATTGGTACCTGTATCGAAATGAGTTTCCCATACTTTCTCAGCAATTTCACTTCTGGAAAGAACTCTTTCAGAATTTTCCAGCATGAATTTTAAGAGATTGAATTCTTTTGGTGTTAATTTGATGGGCATTTTATCACGGCTTACGATTTTCTGTTCCAGATTCATTTCAATGCCTTCATATTTGAGAACAAAAACTTTTTGCTGTCGCTGTTGTGAAAAACGTTTTAGAAGTACTTTGATTCTTGCTACGAGTTCCCGCATTTCAAAAGGTTTGGTCAGATAATCATCAGCTCCGGCATCAAATCCTTCCAGTTTATCATCAGTAGTTCCCAATGCAGTAAGCATAATGACAGGAAGATTAGGTTTTAACCCTTTGATTTCGTTACAGAATTCCAGACCGTTTTTTTTAGGAAGGACAATATCTGTCACCACCAGATCATAATGATTCTGCAAAGCTAGTTTCAAACCTGTGTTTCCGTCATAAGCCACAGTAACCTCAAATTCAGCTTCCTGAAATCCTTTTGCAATCAGTTTTGAAAGTCTGTCGTCGTCTTCAACTAATAAAATATGTGGCATAAGAATGTTGGAAATGTTTGGGTTGGTGTGAAGAATAGATCAATATTCCCACAAATGTAATAAATTCTATTTTGTAATTTTGGCACTGAAAGTATAATAGAATGTCTGAATTTAAAATATTTTTTAGCAAAAGAATCAAAGAGATTGCAGTTATAGGGATTTTATCCTTTTTAATAGTTTTATTGGTTCAATGTAGTCACGCTTGTCCAAGCAATCTAAAACTCAAAAATGGAGATCTTCTTTTTGTTACTGCCAAGGAATCCGGGCTTTCCGGAGCAATCAATAATGTAACTCAAAAACAAAAGGCAGCGTCATTTGATCATATAGGAATTTTGGAACAAGATGGGAACAGAATGTTTGTTCTACATGCTGCTCCTAAAGGCGGTTCCCAAAAGCAGGATTTGAATGATTTTATTAAAGATCAGAAAAAAGAAGGGCAGGAGGTGATCATTTATCGATTAAAATCGGAATATCAGAAAGCAATTCCTGATGCTGTTAAAAAGGCGAATTCGATGTTGGGGAAACCTTATAATTTCAATTATATTTTGGATGAACACTCATATTACTGTTCTGATTTTGTGGAGAGAGCTTTTCGGGCGGAAAATATTTTCAAATTGGAGCCGATGACGTTTATAGATCCAAAGACAGGAAAAACGAATACATTCTGGGAAGAATTTTACCACAAAAAAAATCTCAAAGTCCCTGAAGGAGAGCCGGGTTGTAACCCAAACGGACTTGCTGGTTCTGATAAACTTGAAAGAGTAGGGAATTTTTAAAATATTGCAAGAAGCTGAACAAGCTTCTTTTTTTAGGTTAAATTTTTAAAAATATTAGTCTACTAATTTGGTGGACTAATATTTTTTTATATTTTTGTGACAGATTTAAATGCAGAGCGCACTATGATCTGACAATGTTTAACCAAAAAATGTTTAGCAATGATTACACCTAATCCCGGCCTGCAGGTTTTGCAAAATAAAATAAGCCTGCCTAAAAAAGAATTATTACTGGAAATAGAGTTGAATGGCAAAATGAAATTTGAACATTTGATGAATACCATCTATAATCAATTAGGCATCTGTCATAGAGTGTTATCTGCTAATGTAGAATATGTAAATGGATACAGTTTTGGTTCAGTACAGTTATATATTAATGTCAATTCAGAAGATTTCCATCAGCTTGAGATCTATCTGAATAAAAATAAACTTATCAATACGACGGTAGAATATACCTGCAGAAGCTATTTTTAAGTGAGATTCATATAGTTTTAATTACTCAAAGTGTCCGGTTATTTTACCGGGCACTTTTTATTTTTTGTACTAAAACAGATAAAAAGATCAATCGTTAACCGGGACAAAATTCCCCTCCTCTGGAGGGGTGGCAAAAATTCAAAGAATTTTTGACGGGGTGGTAAAAAAATAACACAGAGGTAAACAAAAAAGCGTTCAGAATATTCTGAACGCTTTTTAATAAAATTATTGACTTATTCCTTTTATTAATACCCGAGATTAATAATTAACAAAGGATTTCTTATTGATAACCCTTCGACAGGCTCAGGGTGACAGCTCGAATACCAACTGAATTTTTAGGCGTTGTCAGGCTGAGCCTGTCGAAGCTATTATTAAAAGGATTAGGTCAATAAATAATTTTAAATTCTTTCGATGTCTGCACCGATTGCTTTCAGCCTTCCATCAATATTTTCATATCCTCTGTCGATCTGCTCGATATTGTGGATAATAGATTTTCCTTCTGCAGAAAGTGCGGCAATAAGAAGTGCATTTCCAGCTCTGATATCTGGGGAAACCATAGTTGTTCCTCTTAAAGGAGCTTCCTGGTTCAATCCGATTACTGTAGCTCTGTGCGGATCACATAAAATGATCTGAGCCCCCATATCGATTAATTTATCTACAAAGAATAACCTGGATTCAAACATTTTCTGATGAACAAGAATACTTCCTTTTGCCTGAGTAGCTACCACTAGGATAATAGATAATAAGTCCGGTGTAAATCCTGGCCATGGCGCATCCGAAATAGTCAGGATAGAACCATCAATAAATTTCTGGATTTTATAATGTTCCTGAGCCGGAATGTAGATATCATCACCGCTTTGCTCAAGCTCAATTCCTAATTTTCTGAATGTATTTGGGATCACACCAAGCTGGTTCCAGTTTACATTTTTAATGGTGATTTCAGATTTTGTCATGGCTGCAAGACCAATCCATGATCCGATTTCTACCATATCCGGAAGCATCGTGTGCTCTGTTCCTCTAAGGTAGTCAACCCCTTCAATGGTAAGAAGGTTGGACCCGATCCCTGAGATATTAGCTCCCATTCTGTTCAGCATTTTGCATAATTGCTGAAGATAAGGTTCGCAGGCAGCGTTGTAGATTCTTGTTTTTCCTTTTGCCAGAGCTGCTGCCATTACAATATTAGCCGTTCCGGTAACAGAAGCTTCTTCCAATAAAATGAATTTTCCTCTTAATTCTTTAGCTTTTAAAGAATAGAAATATTCCTCTTCATCATAATTGAATTCAGCACCTAATTCTACAAGTCCCTGGAAGTGGGTGTCTAATCTTCTTCTTCCGATTTTATCACCTCCCGGAGTTGGCATATAAGCTTCTCCGTAACGGGCAAGCATCGGGCCCATCAGCATAATGGATCCACGTAATTTTGCTCCGTCTTTTTTGAACTCGTTAGATTTAATATAATCAAAATTAACCTGATCTGCCTTGAAAGTATAATCTCCTTGTCCGTTTTTAGTAATTTTTACTCCAAAATCCCCAAGAATTTCAATCAGTCTATTGACATCATGGATATCCGGAATATTTTTTATTCTTACTTCTTCGTCAGTCAGGAGAACCGCACATAAAATTTGTAGAGCCTCATTCTTGGCTCCTTGTGGAGTTATTTCACCCTGCAGTTTTTTTCCTCCTCTTATTTGAAATGTTCCACTCATTATTTTCTGTTTTTATGATTGTTATTATGCCTTCTCTTATTAGGCTGGTTATTATTATTTTTATTGTTATTATTCCTGTTGTTGTTATTGTTATTATTTCGGTTGTTATTATTGCTGGTGTAATAGATTTTACTTTTCTCAAGAGAATCAATTCCAGTAAGATCCAACCTGTTTTCAGACAGTTCTTTCAGGTGGCGGAAAATTACATCATCCGTCACATGTTCTTTATTATAGACATTGTAAGATTTCTTCATATTGTTGGCAATCACTTCGATAAGGGCTTCTTTTTCGTCACCCATTTCCAGTTCTATTGCTTTTTCTATCAATTGAAGAATACTTTTTCCGTAAAACTTAAAGTCACCCTGAAGTTTTGGATATTCCATTCTTTTAGGTTTTTCTGCTAGTTGTTCCATGGTCGGGAACGGATAAGGTGAGTCTACATCCAGATCATGATTAGCAAGAATATAAAGATGGTCCCAAAGTTTATGTTTATAATTTTCCTCGTCGCGAAGTTGTGGGTTTCTCTGACCCATAAAATCGATGATTGCCATAGCCATTTCGTTCCTTTCCTCTTTGGTAGGAAGTTCTTTGCAGCGCTCAACCAACTGTTGTATAATTCTGCCATATTCCGGCATATGAAGCTGAGTTTTTTGGGTATTGTATTCCATAGTATGCAAATATATGCATTAAAAGAAAAATGACTTCGAGAATCTTAAAAATTTATGATTTTTTAATGAAATATTTAAATGCCTTTCTTCTTGATTTTTTGTGGAAAATTAAATTATTTCCCGTTGGTTTGAATTTGTTTTCAATAAAATTGTATATTGTTTAATAGAATGATAATTAATTATTACGATGAAAAAAACTAACTTTTTCCTTTCACTACTGGCTTTAGCATTAGTAAGCTCATGCCGTACTAGTGATGAATTAATCACTGAACCCTCCAAGCAGGAAGAGGTTCATAACAAAACAGTCAATGTAACCCACCATGACGGGCGGCCTTTCAGTACCGGAAATGAATCCGGATCTATGCAGGGTAAATTTGTATCCGGTCCTGGAGGTGGAGTTCTGATGCAGGGCTTTTACTGGGATGTTCCGGACGGGGGCAACTGGTGGAATACTGTTAAAGATAAGCTGACAGCATGGTCTGATGCCGGAATTGGTGCCGTATGGTTACCTCCCGCTTCAAAAGCGCAGAATGGAGCCTATTCTATGGGGTATGATCCTACTGACTATTATGATTTTGGAGATTTTAACCAAAATGGAAGTGTAGAAACCCGTTTCGGATCCAGAACCGAACTGGAAGCTTTGATTACAAAAGCACATACTGAAAATATGCAGGTATATGCAGATATTGTGATCAATCATAATAGTGGTGGACAATCTGAAGCCAATCCTTTTACCGGGACGAATACATGGACTGATTTCTCAGGAGTAGCATCCGGGAAATTTCAGAGAAATTACAATGATTTTTACAAAAATGCTTACGGAAATAATGACGAAGGAGCTTTTGGTGGTTTTCCGGATCTGTCTCATGCTAACCCTCATGTGCAAGACTGGCTTTGGGGAAGGGATGATTCTGTGGCAAAGTATTATAAGAATGTGATGAAATTTGATGGCTGGAGGTTTGATTACGTTAAAGGTTTTGGTCCCTGGGTAGTCAATACCTGGAATTCTAAGGTAGGAGGATTTTCTGTAGGAGAGTTATGGGATTCCAATGTCAATACATTGGAGTGGTGGGCAAATAATGCCAACAGTTCCGTATTTGATTTTGCCGCTTATTATAAAATGGACGAAGCTTTTGATAACGGAAACTTAAACGCTTTGAATGATGATATGATGTGGAAAAGAAATCCGTACAAAGCCGTTACTTTTGTAGCCAATCATGATACTGATATTATTTACAATAAAATGCCGGCATATGCCTATATATTAACCCATGAAGGCTATCCAACCATTTTTTACAGAGACTATGAAGAATGGCTGAATAAGGAAAGACTAAACAATCTGATCTGGATTCACAACAATAAAGCTACCGGAACAACCTCTATCCTGTATACCGATAATGATGAATATATTGCAAGACGTAACGGTTATAACGGTAATCCAGGGCTTGTTGTATACATCAACACCTCCTCAAACTGGCAGGAAAGATGGATAGAAACCAACTGGAGCAGCCAGCAGATCAAAGATTTTACAGGAAATTCAAGCTGGTATCCAACCACTCAGGGTGATAAATGGGTGAAAATCCAATGCCCGCCGAATTCTTATTCTGTATGGTCGCTGAATTTATAAGTAATGAGCAATGGGTAATGAATGATAATTGATGAATGATAATTGATTAAGCTGGTAAGAGACTGTTCTTCAGTTTAACTTCCATTAAACATTAAACATTAAACATTAAACATTAAACATTAAACATTAAACATTAAATATTAAACAAAAACAACCATACATCTTATTTGTCATTCCGTAGGAAACTCTTACGGAATGATATTTTTTATAAGTTAAATGAAACGGTGTAAGAATAATTACACCTGGATAAATTTTTTCTTCTGATGCTGATCCGGTAGATAACATTTTTGATTGGCCAGTTTCATTCTGTTTCTGGAAATGATATCATACACTTTGTCACTTAAAAATGAAGGCAGGATTTTCCCAACAAAGGAAAGTTTATAAACTCCTCCCAATAAGTTGGCGATTTCCAATACTGCCCTTGATTTGATCTGATAATAGCGTCCCGGTTTCCACAGATACATGGTATTAAATACATTTGTTTCCAGGCCTCTTTGAGATAAAAACTGCTGTCCAAAGTCAGACTGAAGAGAAGCAAACATGAATTGGTCTTTCTTATCCTTCTCCAAAATCCATTGCACCCAGAAATTACAAACTCCGCAATCTCCATCAAAAAAAACAATATGTTTATTTTCCCAGCTTTCCATGACTTTATTTATTAAACATGATTCCTCTTTCAGTATCTTCTTTTACTTTTTTGAAATATTGAACAAGATCTGCACGCTGTTCATCAGACAATTTGGCGTCTTGGTGTCCTAAATAATAAGACTCAAGCGGCATTTCTTTCTTCTCAACCATTTCTATACATTCTTCCAGTTTATGAATCTGTCTTTGAGGTTCATATACTGCAAAGGTAGAAAAATTAAGATGTTTTCTGCCTTCATCAATATGATTTTTTACCCACCACGCAGTAGGGGAGATATTGGCATACCATGGATACTTTGTTTCATTGGAATGGCAATCATAACATGAAGTTTTCAGGGTACGGGCAATTTTCTCCGGAGTATTTTTTATCTTCAGAAAATCCATGCCGGGTGTAGGTGGTGGATTCGTTTTATCGATCGGAAAAAACTGGATGATGATAAATGCAACAAGAATGATAACAATTATTTTTTTCATAGCAGGTGTTTCATATTTGATACATATAAAGGTAGTTAATTTATTTTTAGTGAGATAAAGCAGGAAGCTGGGTGAGGGAGGCTGGAAGTTCTTGAAATAATGATTTTCTTAAATTTAGATCAATATTAAATGAATATTTCTTCGGCGATTATAAAAACTTCCTTCCTTCAATATCGAGCTTCCTTCCTTCTCAAATTCTTACGTTGAGTAATTCTAAATTGCACTGTATACTGCTGTTTTTATTGAAGTTAATTTGAAAAATTACTAACTTAATACCACAATTATGTCTTAGCCGAAAAGCTGTCGGAAAAACCTATTTATAGTTTTTAACTATCGTTGAAATAAAAATTAATAGATTGTATTTATCGATCAAACGTTGTAGGTTTGTCTTGTTCTTACAACAGAGAATTTAAACTGTATTAATCAATATAAAAATAAAATAAACGACAATGGAAAACGATTTGAATGACATCAGTAAATGCCCGTTTCATAATGGAACGATGAAGAAGAGTGTAGCAGGTGGCGGAACTCAAAATTCTGATTGGTGGCCAGATCAGCTTAGAGTAGATCTTCTGCGCCAGCATTCTTCCCTTTCTGATCCTATGGATAAGGATTTTGATTATGCTAAAGCTTTTGAAAGCCTGGATCTGGAAGCTGTAAAAAAGGATCTTCATGCATTAATGACAGATTCACAAGACTGGTGGCCGGCAGACTTTGGTCATTATGGGCCTCTGTTTATCCGTATGGCATGGCACAGTGCGGGCACGTATCGTGTAGGTGACGGAAGAGGTGGAGCAGGAGCAGGACAGCAGCGTTTCGCACCATTAAACAGCTGGCCGGATAACGTAAGTCTTGATAAAGCAAGAAGATTATTGTGGCCGATCAAACAAAAATATGGAAGAAACATTTCATGGGCAGACCTTTTGATCCTTACCGGAAATATTGCTCTTGAATCAATGGGCTTTAAAACATTCGGGTTTGCAGGAGGACGTGCAGATGTTTGGGAACCGGATTCCGATATATACTGGGGATCAGAGAAAACATGGCTGGGAGGTGATTTACGTTATGCTCACGGTTCGGAAGGAGTACCAGAGGGACATTCCGCAGTTCTTCCTACTGATGATAACGCAGACGGAGATATTCATTCAAGAAATCTTGAAAATCCGCTGGCAGCTGTACAGATGGGGCTTATCTATGTAAACCCTGAAGGTCCGGACGGAAATCCAGATCCTATTGCTGCAGCCAAAGATATCCGTGATACTTTCGGCCGTATGGCAATGAATGACGAAGAAACAGTGGCTCTGATAGCAGGAGGGCATACTTTCGGTAAAACCCATGGCGCAGGTCCCGCAGATCATGTAGGCAAAGAACCTGAAGGTGCAGGAATTGAACAACAGGGACTTGGATGGGCAAGTACCTATAAATCAGGAAGTGGAAGAGATGCTATTTCCAGCGGTCTGGAAGTAACCTGGACTGAAACTCCGACTCAGTGGAGTAATTATTTCTTTAAAAATCTTTTCGAAAATGAATGGGAACTAACGAAAAGCCCTGCCGGAGCTCACCAATGGGTAGCAA
Organism: Chryseobacterium sp. IT-36CA2; assembly: GCF_949767875.1. NCBI lineage: Bacteria > Pseudomonadati > Bacteroidota > Flavobacteriia > Flavobacteriales > Weeksellaceae > Chryseobacterium > Chryseobacterium sp. IT-36CA2. The sequence continues at coordinate 547,596 of NZ_CATKPG010000011.1, forward strand.
AAGATGGAGCTGATATTATTCCTGATGCATTCGATTCTTCTAAAAAGCATAAACCAACGATGCTTACAACAGACCTGTCATTGAGACTGGATCCTGTTTACGAAAAAATTTCAAGACATTTTTATGAAAACCCTGATGCGTTTGCCGATGCTTTTTCAAGAGCATGGTTTAAACTGACGCACAGAGATATGGGACCACGTGCCCGTTATTTAGGATCGGATGTGCCACAGGAAGAACTAATCTGGCAGGATCCTATTCCTGAAGTAAATCATGAACTGGTTGACGGAAATGATGTAGAGGCATTAAAATCAAAAGTTTTAAACTCAGGATTAAGCAACGCTGAACTTGTAACTACAGCTTGGGCTTCTGCTTCTACCTTCAGAGGAAGTGATAAGCGTGGTGGTGCTAACGGAGCGAGAATAAGACTGGAGCCTCAAAGAAGCTGGGAAGTGAATAATCCTTCACAGCTAAACAAAGTATTGGGAGTATTGGAAGGAATTCAAAAAGAGTTCAATGATTCTCAAAACGGAGGTAAGAAAATATCATTGGCAGACTTAATTGTATTGGCTGGTAATGCTGCTGTAGAGTCTGCTGCAGGAAATGCAGGTCAGGATGTGAAAGTTCCTTTTGCACCAGGAAGAATGGATGCTTCTCAGGAACAGACTGATGTGGAATCTATGGGATATTTGGAACCAGCAGCTGATGGATTCCGTAATTATCTGAAAAGAAAATACACGGTTTCTACAGAATCTTTACTGATTGATAAAGCACAGTTATTAACCCTTACTGCACCAGAACTGACAGTGCTAATAGGTGGGATGCGTGTTTTGGATACCAACTTTGACGGTTCAAAACATGGCGTTTTCACCAGCCGCCCGGGAGCTCTTACCAATGATTTCTTTGTGAATCTTTTGGATATGGGTACGCAATGGAAAGCAATGTCAGACGACAAACAACTTTACATGGGAACGGACCGCTCAACAGGTCAGCCAAAATGGACAGCAACGCGTGCAGATCTTGTTTTCGGATCCAATTCTGAATTAAGAGCAATCGCTGAGGTATACGGAAGCGCTGATGCTCAAGGTAAGTTTGTGAATGACTTTGCTGTAGCATGGACGAAAGTGATGAATCTGGATAGGTTTGATCTGGTTTAATAAATAAAAATGAAAATAGAAAAAGACAGCATTTGTGCTGTCTTTTTTTATTCATATTGTAGAATTTTTTTACAGTTAATTCTTATATTTTTTAGAGTTTGTAAATTTGAATGCTATTAAAGGAAAAGATTTAAACGCGGATGAAAACAAAAGAACTTATCAATAAAGTAGTTTCGGTTACTTTAAAGAATAAAAAAGAATTTGCAGGTATATTGATTGATGTCTCAGAAGATTGGTGTTACCTGAAATATATTCCTGTAGATTATGTAGTAGATGGCTTTGTATTGATCAGTCAGAGATATGTTAAAAGTATTGAAAAATCGGATGATCATAATTTTAAAGAAAATATACTGAGATTAAAAGGAGCGATTACTGCAAAAAGTGTTGAACTAAATATTGATGATAGTATAAGATTACTATCGGATATGCAATCTAAAGTTGAGCTTATTCAAATTGAACTTAGATACCCCGATAAATGTTATATTGGTAAAATTGATATTGTTAAAGAACATTCATTCAAAGCGAGATTATTGAGCCCTAACGCAAACTGGTTGTTGATAGAATCTTTTTTATATAAAGAACTACGAGCTATTTATTTTGATAACGATTATGTTAATTCTTTACAACTGGTATCATCTCCTATTTCAAATCAGGACTAGATATAATTTATAGAAATATAAAAACAAAAACCACCCTTAAAAAAGGATGGCTTGTAGACCCACAGGGACTGTAAGTATTTAACTGTCTTGAATCTATTTTATTTCTGCTTAATTTTTAATCATATATAATGTTCTAGTAATCATTATTTTATTGTTTTATTAATTATACTGTAGTTAAATGAATTAAAATAAATTTAGAATATAATGATTTATTATTGACTAGAAATTGACTAAATGGTTATATTTGTATTGTTCAAACTTTAATAGTACAAAAATGGCTACGGTAAAATTTATTCTTCAGTCAAAGAAATCCAATTCAACCATTTATATGAGATTTTCTATGGGAGCTAATCAAGTGTATAAACGTAAGACCCGTGAAACCGTCAATCCTGAAAACTGGAATGCCAAAAAAGGCTCTATTATTCAAAGATCAGCACTTACAAAATACGACTTACAAAAGCAAAACGAACTCATCAGTACTTTAAATAAACTGGAAACATTCATATTAGATCAGTATAGAAAAAGAACCGAAACTGAAATTATTAATGGTGAATGGCTGGATGAAATTATTGCGGCTTACTATTCTGGTGGTCGTAAATTTGAGCAATTGGACTTTATAGAAAATTATTTAGAACATTATAAAACGGATATTTTACCTTTTAGAAAATACAAAGGGAAGCCGATTACCCAAAGAACTAAGCAGAAACATTTAACGATCATAGAAAAGTTTCAGAATTTTTTGAAATCAGAGAAGAAGAGGCTGAAGGTTTCGGATTATAATATAACTGTAGGAAACAGATTTGTTACCTTTCTAAGAAGGCAGCATTTAAGTGATAATACCGTAGGGAAATATCTAAAATATACCAAAACGATATTTAAAGATGCAAAGATTGAAAATATTCAAGTCAATGAACAGTTGAGTGAAATCAAAGGATTTACTATGGAAACTCCAACTCCATATCTAAAAGTAGAAGAGCTGGAAAAAATACAGGATTTACTAATTGTTAATGAAAGGCTTGAACAAACTCGAGACTGGCTAATTATTGGCTGTTATACCGGGCAAAGGGCTTCCGATCTTTTTAGAATGGCTCCCGATAAAATTGTAAATATTAATGGAAAGGAATTTATTAATCTAAGCCAGAAGAAAACGAAAACTCCGGTTTTGGTTCCGATTCATACAGAGGTAAAGAAAATCTTGAATAAAAGAAATGGTAATTTTCCTCCGCAATATTCAACTAACTTAGAAAGTTCAAAGACCATATTTAATGATAATTTAAAAAAAATCTGTAAGCTGGCAGATATTGACCGTCAGGAATATGGAAGAGTATTTGATGAGTTTAAAAAGCATTATGTTTTTGGAAATTATCCAATGTATGATTTAGCTTCGTCACATATATGTCGAAGAACCTTTGCTACTATGTATTATTCTAAAATTCCTACAGCTATTATTATGAGTGTAACAGGGCATAAAACGGAAACAGAATTTTTAGGATATATTGGAATTGATAATAATACACTTTCTGAGCAGATGTATTCTTACTGGGAAAAGCTGGATATTAAGGAAAATCAGACAGAGTTGCAAATTAAAAATGCAAATTGATTTTTAAAATATATTAAAGTCTTGAAAACCCAAGAAAATCCAAAATAACCCAGTGGGTTTCTTGGGTTTTTGCTAATATTCTAAGTGTACCATGTTTAAGAAAATAATGTAATGTGGTTCACAGTGAACCACAAAGTGAGTCACAAAATTAAACTTCGACAGGAGTCTGTAATATCTGGTCAATCACCCTAAATTTAAAATACCCGATTTTCTTACCCATAAAAAGTCTCATTTTTTTATTTCAGGTGATTAAATATTTAATACTCTTCAGTAATTTTTATTCCAAAGTTTCTTAATAATTTAGATTCCTGAACTCACAATCTTCCCATCAATTTCCCTATCTGTCATACGCACGGAAAACAACAATAAAAACATCTAGAGAATTCATATTCCCCTATCTCTTCATATGTAAGAAGATTAATTACCGTTTTTTCTACCATTATATCTCAAAATTTTGGTATATCAATTATGGTAAATTACGCTACTGATGGAGAATATTTATCAAATAGAATCTAATTTAAGCTAGTGTATAGTAAAACATAGATTAAAATATGGGGAAAATACGGATATGAATGTCTACCATTTAATATAAAATATATTTATCTTCGCGATCATAATTTTAACGAAACAAGCGTAAGCTATCATTTGGGCTAGAGAAAACTGCGAATCTTCTATACAACCTAAAAATGGTAGGCTTACGCCCGTGTACACATACGGGCGCGGGTTGTAAGTCATATCTGGTTGTGGGTTCTTCGCAGTACCTCTCTAGCGGATTGGCTTCAGCTTTGCGCCTTTCTTTATATTATAAAAAGCATACAAAAATTGTTTCAGGTTGGAATCACTTGCAATAAAATACGACACGTTCTGTCGCTGTAATGAAATAGTTTTGCAATATGATAGATTAAGATAATTTAATACAAGAACAAAACATATGAAAAAGCATATTCTATCTAGGTAAAATAATATATCATAAAAGTTATAATTGAAATATGGGGTTTTTACGGGGTATATATCTCCAACATTAATAATATTTTTGACACGTTAACAACACAAGCCTATGAAGAAAAATTATTTCTGTGCATTTACTTTATGCACAATCTTGAGTTTATCTGCTCAGGAAAAGGATGTAGTATGGCAAAAAGACATCAAATCCACTACTCAGGATTTTTTAAGCCAGGTTACCACTACAATAGATCAGCAGTATCTGATCACAGGAAGCTCGATTCAGAGCGACAAACGACAACAAACGAGTAAGCAAAACAATGGTTATGATTTCCACCTCGTAAAACTGAATCAGCAGGGAGAAGAAGTCTGGGAAAAATATTTCTCAGGGCAAAATCATGATTATTTATCTGCAACAGTAACCACACAGGATGGTGGATTTTTGTTAGCTGGAACATCTTATTCAGGAAAAGGTCTGGATAAAAAGGATAATTCTAAAGGAGGCTCAGACATTTGGTTAATCCGTATCAATGAGTTTGGGGATGAATTATGGCAAAAAACGTTGGGAAGTTCTTCAGATGAAGAAGCAAGAGCCGTGATTCAAACAACAGATTTAGGGTTCTTTGTTGCAGGCAACGTTCAAAATTCTTCAAAAGGTTACGGTTCTAAAGATGTCTTGATCACAAAACTGGACAAAGAAGGAAAAGAATTATCACAATTAATTCTAGGTGGAAAAGGTTTAGATGAAGTAGAAAAAATGATTCCAACAAAAGACGGAGGAGCCTTGCTTGGAGTTTACTCAAGAAGTGGTATTTGGGGATCAAAAAAGACGGAGAATTACGGTGAAGGAGATTTCTATATTATTAAACTTGATAAAAACGGAAAGGTAGAATGGGAAAAGAACTTTGGAGGAAAGGGGGATGATCATATCAGAACCCTGGCTTTAACTTCAAATGGATTTATCATTGGTGGAGAATCCACATCAGACAGGTCGGGAAATAAAAGAGTAGGTATTGAAGAAGGAACAGACCTATGGCTGATTTCTTTAAATGAAAGAGGGGATGAACAGTGGCAGAAATCTTACAATTTAAAAAACAGAGACATTTTAATGGGAATGAGTGTTTTGTATTCAGCAGATGACAAATCTTCTAAAGGTATTCTGCTGGGAGGCTATACTCAGGCTGAGGGAAGGATTGAAACGGATGACGAAAAGTTTTGGATGTTATATTTAGATGCAAACGGAAACGAACAATGGCGTAAACACATAAAAGGTGAGGCTTCTAAACGTGAAGAGCGATTATCAGATCTTAAATTAAACAGAGATGGTTCTATTATTCTGGCTGGAACCAGCGCAGAAGAATTAGGCAAAGAAAACTGGAAGATTGTAAAGCTGGGAGACAAACAGGTTGATCAGTTGATTGAAAAATATGACATCAAAATCTATCCAAATCCAGTATCTGATTATGCTTATGTAGAAATCGGATTTGACTTCAAAGAGGCTGATATTCTCTTGTATGATATGAGCGGAAGACAGCTTCAAAGTATTAAAACTAAGAACATAGTGACGAAGATTAACACTCAGGCACTCATTCAGGGTGCTTATCTGGTGACAATAAAAACTGATAATAACAAAACGGCGAATGCCAAATTAATTAAGAAATAAAGCCATGTTTAAGAAAATTATTTTAGCTCTGATTTTTCTAACCTTTAATTTAGGAAAATCACAGATTGAAAGGAATTATGGGGATACAGCTCAGCCCGTACCATCGGCATCTTCTTTTTCTTCTTATGTAAATACCCCTATTTCTTTATCTACTGGTGTTCCTAATATTGGAATTCCTTTATTATCATTACCTACTGGAAATAAAGACTTTGAGATTGCTACATCATTGAACTATCATACTTACAATACAGGACAGGATAAACCCGCTAGTGAAGTTGGTCTTGGATGGTCTCTTTTAAAAGGGGGAGCTGTTATTTCAAGAGTGATCAATGGATCTGTCGATGAATTCAATTATGATGTTACAAAATCAAGCTACAAAAAGAATTTATTTGATGATATTTACTATTATGATTTACCAGGTAATTCAGGAAAGTTCAAATTTGTCAGAGATACCATTAACAATACTTTTACGCTGAATAATATTTCAGGAAGTAATGTTAAAATAGAATACACAAGAGATTCTAACACTGCGACACTTGTCCTTAACTCTTTTAAAATAACAGACAGCAAAGGATTTAAATATATGTTTGAAGATTATAGTATTGCAAGATTTGATACAAGTTATAAAGGATTTAATTATAAATCTGCCTTCTATTTAACAAAAGTTATTGATGAAAATAATTTTACAATAGCTACTTTCAATTACCAGAAAAATAGTAAAAATGTAGGTAATAGCAGTATTTTATTATATCAGAACTGTAAGGTGGAAAGTATAGCGACTTCTTATGGAAAAATCACTTTTGAAAATCTATATACCGGAATTAGTGATGATGACCCTTATATTATAAAAAGTCTTAGTTTATGGGATATATCCTCTCATCTTATTGCTAAATACAGGCTTGATTATGGGAGTTTTTCGAGTTCCGCTTATCCAGTTAATGTCAATAAAGGAAAAAGGACTCTGTTATCAGTTCAAAAACTAGACAGGAATCAAAACCCTATTGAAACAAGACAATTTACGTATGATGAGGCAGGTTCAGAAACCAACTATGGAGCTACTCCAAATCTAAATGAATACGGAAACTTTTTGTGCCCTGACAACGCAAAAACTAATTCTAAAACGTACACATTAGGATTGCTTAAAAAAATGACTTTACCTGAAGGAGGATATGTAGTATACAACTTTGAAGCGAATGAAGTGTATGAAGATAAAAGCAATCTACAACTTAGTAGAAATCAAATTACGGACCCTGCTTTACAATATTTAAGTCTTGCCGGTACGGTCAATTATAATACAAATAATAGTAGAAGCTATACATTTCAGGTATCAACATCACAAAGATTTTTTATTAAAATTTTGACTGATGAGGTTTATGAAATCGTGAATATCCATGGTAATATTATTATCCCACCAACCTATAAATTACTAAGATCATCAGGAACTGAGGTTAATGGTGTTGCTAATGGCTGCTCAGAAAATATTAAATATTATGACTTAGTCCCCGGTACTTATACATTCCAAATCAGCGGAAATGGAAATGGAAGCATGCAAAATTATGTAATCAATAACCTGCCTGCTCCTTATAAAAATACTGCACAATCGAAAACTGGAGCCCGCATTGCCAATATAAAATATTATGATGCAGATAACACCGTAAAAAAAGCGATGTCTTATCAATATGATTTATTTGATAATAGCGGCTCGAGTGGTAAATTGTTTTCCGGTGAGGTATGCAATGAGGAAGCTGGAAATCTAAATGAAACAATATTATATAAAAATGTAAGAGAAATATATGAGGGAACTTCGGGGAATCTGGGGTATAGTAAATATTATTTTAAGACTCCGGATGACTATACAAGTACTGTCAATCTCTATAAACCTTATTATAATATTACCTCTACAGGCCTTTTGACAAAAAAAGAAATGTATAATCAGCAAAATCAGAAGCTTTCCAGTGAAAATACAGAGTATGTACTTGATGAAATTGCTGGAGTACAGGAATATATTATTTGTGGAGGTTACAAATCTAAAAGTGCTTGGTTAAAATCAACCACAACAACATCTAAAACATTCTATGCTAACGGAAGCAGTTTAGAAGGTACTACAGAAACAACTTTTAATACTTCTAATTTTCAACCTGCCTATACAAAGAGTACTTCACCAGACGGTAAAATCACAGAAACCAATATAAAATACCCTTTAGACCTATCTAACACTCGTTTAATCAATGCCAATATGCTTTCCGTTCCTCTTCAAACGGAAACCAAGATAAATGGAAATGTTGTTAGCAAAGGTGGAGCGAAATATGAATTTGCAGATAATTTATATCCATCTTCTGTAGTTACTTTTGAGATGAAAGACTTGACTGCGATAACCACAATGACTTATGATGTATTTGATAATAAAGGAAATTCGGTTCAGATAAAAGGGAAAAACGGTATTCCTACTGTTAAAATATGGGGATATTATCAGACGCTACCTATTGCTGAGATTGCAGGAGTTAACTATAATCAAATCTCTAATTTACCATCAGTAATTGCAGCCATAAATGCCTCTAATGCAGATGCTGATAATCCAATAAACGAAGCACTTTTATTACAAGCTTTGGATAATCTGCGCAAAGATCCGGCTTTACAATCTAAGCCTGTTTCGGTATATACCTATGATCCTTTGATTGGTATTACGAATTCAGTGTCTTCTAATGGGATAAAAACATCCTATGTTTATGATTCTGCCAACAGATTAATAAAAACAATGGATTCAGATGGAAAGACACTCCAGGAATACCAATATAATTATAAACACTAATATCTGATGAAAAAAATTTTAAATATATTCAGTCTTTTATGGATAGCAGGGTATTCTTATGCCCAGACTTTAAATGCTTCTACTACAGAAAACTATGTATATACCAAAACTTGCCTAGATGCAGACTGTTTAAAAAAAACGGAAGCAATACAGTATTTTGACGGGTTGGGAAGAATGAAACAAACAATAGGAATTAAAGCTACTCCATCCGGAAAAGACATAGTGAATCATGTAGAATATGATGCATTTGGAAGAGTAGCTAAAGAGTATCTTCCAATCCCACAAAATACAACACAGAATGGAGCTTTTTATATGGCTCCTCTTGCCAATGCTCCCTCAGTATTTGGACAGGAAAAAATTTATTCTGAAAAACAGTTTGAAAACTCTCCCTTAGGTAGAATTAGCAAGATTACGCCTTTAGGTAATGATTGGGCACAGCATCCTGTACAGATGGAATACAGTGCAAATATTGCCGGAGAGGTGAAGAAATATACTGTTATCAACACCTGGGTCGATGAAGCTACTTATTCAAAACTGGTAGAAAGTGGAACCTATGGTGCCAATCAACTGATGAAAACTACTGCCATAGACAGCGATAATAATACTTCTGTTGAATTTAAAAATGCTGCTGGGCAGACAATTTTAGTACGCAAAAATGACGGAACACAGAATGTTGATACTTATTATGTTTATAATAATTTGGGAATGCAGGTTTTCGTCATTACTCCATTGGCAGCTACAACCACGGTAGATCAGAATGCTTTAGATAACCTTTGTTATCAATACCGTTATGACAGTTTGGGAAGGCTGGTAGAAAAGAAACTTCCTGGCAAAGATTGGGAATATATGGTATATGATAAAGCCGACAGGCTTATCCTTTCTCGTGATACCAATATGAAGCAAAACAACCAATGGTTGATAACAAAATATGATGAGCTTGGGAGACCTGTTTATACAGGCTTTTTAAAAGGAGGAGATAGAGCAACGAGACAAAATGATTTGAAAAACCTTATCATCACTGAAAAAAGAGATGCAGCTGGGTTTTTCAGGAGTGCAACAAATGTTTATTATACAGAAAATTATTTCACTGGTGAAACACCTGTCATTTTAAGTATCAATTATTACGATACATATCCACAAGGAACTCCTTCTAAACCTGCTTCTATTTTCGGACAGGACATCATAGGGGATAATCTGAGTGCTTCCCAGAGCACCAAAAATCTTCCTACTGCTTCTTATGTGAAAAATATTGATGATGATAACTGGACTTATAACTGGATCTGGTACGATTCAAAATTAAGGGCAGTTGGGAGTCATTCTATCAATCATTTAGGAGGATATACGAAAACAGAAACAAAACTGGATTTTGCTGGTGTTGCAATGCAAAGTAAAGCATACCACAAGAGAGTACAGACTGACACGGAAAGAATTATTAGTCAAATTTTTGAATATGATGATCATAACAGGCTTTTGGTACAGAAACATCAGGTTGATAACAATCCTGTTGAAATTCTATCTCAGAATGAATATAACGAACAGTCTCAGCTGAAAAGAAAAAAAGTAGGTGGAACTTTACTTTCTTCACCTCTTCAGGCTATAGATTACAGCTATAACGCTTTAGGTGCACTTATTAAGATCAATGATCCTGTTAACTTAAATGGTAAATTGTTCGGATATGGAATTAAATATACCAATCCAGAATATAGTAATGTTGGCCAAGGGAAATATAATGGCACGATTACAGAAATAGATTGGCAAAGCGCTTCAGAGAATGTACAGAAAAGATATACATATACTTATGATAAGCTTAACAGACTGAAAGATGCCATATACTCAGAACCAGGTTCTACAACTCCATTTAATAATTATTATAATGAGTATCTGACCTATGATCTGAATGGAAATATTAAAACCTTAAAAAGAAATGCCTTTCCTATATTTGGCACAACGGCTACACAAGTAGATGACTTGGTGTATGATTATACAGGAAACCGTTTAACCAAAGTAACAGAGAACTCTTTGAATGACTCAGGGTATGAAGGGGGCAATAATACTATTACCTATGATCTGAATGGGAATATGAAAGATATGTTAGACAAAGGAATACAGTCTATCAGTTATAATTTTCTTAACCTGTCAGATACTTTTACTATTGTACAGAACGCATTTGGTAATCCTATTAATAATACTCTTAAATATCTTTACAGTGCTGATGGAACTAAGTTTAGAAAAATCTACACAAGCCAAACCACAGGAAGAGGGGCAAGCACTACTACCCAAACTACAGATTATCTGGATGGATTTCAATACACTTTTGAAGATGGGAGTGCCTGTCTGACCTGTAGAACAAGTAATGCTTACGAACAGCAGGCCTACAAAGGGATTGCTGATCTTGAAAGAGTGATTACACCATTATGGAATCTTGATTTTGTAGGAACGTCGGAAGGTTATTACAGTTTCATTCAAAACCGCTATATTTACCAGTATAAAGACCATCTTGGAAATACCAGGGTAAGTTTTGCAAAAAACAGCGCAGGCGTTCCTGAAATTTTAGATACCAACAATTATTATCCTTTCGGTCTCAACCATATTGGAAATACATTCTCTCCGTTTGGAAGTTTCTATAGCTACAAGTATAATGGAAAAGAACTTCAGGAAAGCGGGATGTATGACTATGGTGCAAGAATGTATATGCCTGATTTGGGAAGATGGAGCGCAACAGATCCGTTAGCTGAAGCATTCAGTCAATTTAGTCCTTATCATTATGGTGCTGATAATCCGGTAATGTTTACAGATCCTGATGGGATGAGAAATGTTCCTTATGATGGAGGAGTTATTAGTAATGTTCCTGATGGCTCATATTGGTTTGCCGGGATGAATGGAAATTTCACTTATACTCCTCAGTTTAAGCAAGGAAGCAAAACTGGAGGCGGGAGTGGAGGTTCCAGCGTGAATTTGGTTAATAGAATAGCATCATTAGGCGGAAACTGGACTAATACCGGTTCTGGTTTCCAAGACAGTAGTTTTATAAGCCTCGGGTATGATGGAGGCTATCAAAGCCTTAATAGCAAAAACGCTGAAGGTGGTATTGGAGATGCGTATGTAAATATTCCTACAGTGGAGCTTTCGGGGAATTTTGCGATTGAATTTGCATTACAGCTGCGGAATCATGTAAATGATTATATGTCTGGGTGGAATGCCCAAAGTATGCTGGAATGGAAAAAATTAAGTTGTCCACGTTGTTTTGATGGTCCTATAACTTTTATAGGAAATGCTGGAGATCCAGCTGGGGTTTTTGATATTGGAGGTCAGGTGATTAGCAACTGGAAGCCTGAAAATAGGTACCTAGCGATGGGTGTTGGAATTGTTGGAGCTATAGCTTTGAGAAAGCCGGGGTTAGCGGTAAAAGAAGCTGATGGAGCTTTTTATTCAATTGCATATGAAATGAAACTTGCTAAATCATCATACCCAGGAGTAACCCGATATATGCACTTCAAAGAAGCTAATATTGCATTAGAGTCTGCTATGAAATCAAACCCATTATTAAATGAATTAGGGATAGCTATACCAAAATCGGTATCGGGGTCTATTATAGGAAAATCACCTAAAAATTGGGTTTGGCACCATGATATTGAGAAAGGTGTTATGCAGTTAGTTCCAAAAAGCCAACATCCTAATGTTCCTGGTGGAATCTTTTGGGAAACAATGCACCCGGGAAGAAAAGGAGGATTTTCAATTTGGGGAAAAAAATAATTTAAATATAAAAAAATGAAACTACTAGATTTAGTAAAGTATTTTAGAGATGGAGGCTCTTTTGAAGAGTTTTGTCAAAAACAATCTTTGGATCTTGAATCTGAAGCTATTGAAATTTATATGGAACAGCCCTTGAAAATTGACAATAATCTGGCTTTCTTTGAAATTGAGAAAACAGAAGGTTATATTGAGTATGATTATAAGAATATAAAATATTCTAACCTTTTTGATTTCTATTATTTTTTGGATGCTATAGAAGAATCGAAAAATGCTCAAAATCAGTCATTGTCAAATGAAGAACTTACAAAGCTTCTGTTCAATTATGCAATTAATGATGCATAAACAATATCTGGTTAAAGGTAGCCTATTTCTATAAGCTGCCTTTTTTTCTAATACAAAATCTGCTAATGTATAAAATTATTGAACCAGAAGTAGCCGGAGGCTTAGGTAAACAAACCCAAATGGATAATTCTTTTTTTCCTCCTCTTATTAAAAATCTTCATTATGAATTCGAGGGTTGGATAGATAATGATATTTTAGAGTCCTTTCCATGTTATATAGTAACAGAGAAGCTAAGAAAAGGTATAGAAACTGAAAAACTTACAGGTATTATTTTTGATGAGGTCATAATATCTAAATCAGAAACCTTTTTAGAGCTTTATCCCAGTAAAGAACTTCCAACCTTCTTTTGGGCCAAAATAAGTGGAGAATCAAATAGAGATGACTTTTTTATAACGAAGAAAAATACTTTAACAGTTTCTGAAAGAGCTTATTTATTATTAAAAAATTACAACATAGATCAAGCTGATATTGAAGATTTATGAATTTATTTTTTCTGAAAAATTTTAATGCGACATTCTTTGTCGCATTTGTTATTTAGTTTAGCTAAACAGAATACATGGTTAAATTAAAATAGTTGAAAATGGAAGCTGAAAAAAAGAAATTGGATGAACTCGAAGAAGATTTATTTATTGCTACAATTTTATCCTATGAATCTCAATTTATACATCATTTAGAAAAATGTATGGATATTTGTTTTATAGGATTGCAGGGGATATTTGAAGAAAAAGAACCAGCCGTTGAAGATGAGGTCATAGAGTTTTCAAAAGCTATGCAGAGTGCGGTAGAAGAGCGTTTTTTAATCACTGATCATTTGAAAGAAACATTCAAAGAGTTTGATTATGCCATAGATAATGGAAAAATTTACTTTAGAAGTACTTGCATTCTAAAAATCTTTTCAAGCTACCTTTCATACGAAAAAAGATTGGAATTTGATAAAGATGATGAGCTTTTTGATTTTCTGTTTTATTTCTATTATTTAAATGGATCGGAGTACAAGGATACCGCACAGGAAATTCTGGTAGAGTTTTTACTGAATCTGTTTCATTATATCATCTATAGAGACTTTTTAAAGCTAACCTGTTTTTTCAATAAAGACTTTCTTATTTCTCCAAATGACAATCATATTCCCATTAGAATTGCCATATTAGATTCCCTAAACCTCATCAGTGATCTGAATAATAATGTTCCCAACAGAGAAAATATTTACAGAATCATTCATGCCATTGTTGGTGGAAACGAAAACAACGTTAAAAAATACTGTCATTCCCTGATTGGAAAAAATAGCCTATCACAAAAACAAATTACTAAAAAACATAAAGAGTTTGCTCAAAGATATATCAATGATAAGAAAATGTAAATAGACATAATTTACATTCTCAGATATTTAATAGAAATGTTTTGTTGTTTCAGTTGTTTTAGATAGATTTATTTTAAGAATAAAATTAATAACATGGAAGAAATAGATGATCAAGAATTATTTGAGAGGTTACAATATAGCTTAGAAAGAACACTGGTTTACAGTCATACAATTGATGTTATTGCTCTTTTGCAAGGTATTATGAATAGAATTCATAAAGATTTAAAATTTTTATATCGGTATACTGAGCCAATGAATGAAGATGATGTGTTAAACAAAATTGAAGATTTAAAGAATGAGGTTTTTAACGATTTTGGACTTACACATACCTTAAACGAAATATTTAACGAATTTGATTATGCAATAAACGAAAGTGAAGACAGAATTTATTTTGATGTTGATCGGATATTAGATGTTTTTTCAAATTACTTGCTACATGAGAAAAGAATATTATTTGAGACGCAGGATCCTGTGTACAATTTCATGTATTATTTTTATGATTATGGAAAAGAAAAAGAGAAAGAAATGGCTAAAAAACTAATTATAGATTTTGCAGTTCATTTGTATGGTTTTATTTTATACAGAGACTATCTTAAAATTATAAAGTATATTAATCCGGATTTTTTAATATCTCCTAATGATAATCATATTCCAATCCGGATAGCTCTCTTAAACTCATTAAATTTAATAAATGAGTTAAATAATACGGTTCCAAATAAAGAAAATCTCTACCGAATAGTTCATTCTATCGTTGGTGGAAATGAAGATAATGTGAAGAAATATTGTCTTTCCTTAATAGGCCATAATAGCACATCCCAGAAGCAAATAACTAAAAAGCATTTAGAATTTGCCCAGAAATATATTAATGAAAAAAAACTCTAGTTTAAATAAAAATAGACCCCAACTATACCCCATCCATACCCCTGATTAATAAAATACGGTAAGTGTAATTTCAATCTTTGTATTGTGAAACAAATAAAACTCACAATACAATGGAATCTATAAACTTTATCGGGGTAGAACCTGAGAACCTCATCAACGAAATCGTAAGTAAGGTTAAAGAATCCTTACTCACAGATCTGGAAAAAACCTTTAGAGAAAACGAGCCGAAACGCTACCTTTCCGCAGAAGACATCTGCGAACGTTTTGGTGTGACCAAACCCACGATTCATGAGTGGCGCAAACGTGGGATCCTCAAATCCTATAAACTCGGTGCAAGAGTTTACTACAGGCTGGACGAGATAGAGAATGCAATGATTGTTAATGATTAATTTTTCTATTATGCCAGCTTCTAACAATAATCAAGATTATACAACTATCATCTACCAGCTAGATGAGGTTAAAAAGACTTTCCGACAATATAAAAGGCAAGGACAAATACCACAAGAATTTGTCAAAGCAAATCTTTTCCCTGAATTGATACGCATCGAAAAAAACAATGGTTATAATACCTTCAGCGGATTCAATAATCTTTTACGGCTTCGTGATGCTACCAATTGGTCTGCATGTACAAGATTGGGATTAAAACCGATAGGAATTAGTAATTTCTATTGTGCGGATTTACTTGTAGAAAATAAAAGGATTTTGTGTATTGTCTATTATTCTAGAGATAGCCAGTTAACTGAACTCAGTATTTTTCCAGAGTTTTATCCATGTCAGAAATCTGAATTAACAGAAATAATAAAAGAACTCGCCCAGAGTATAGTCCATAAAAAAGGAATATAAAAGCTTATATCCCTTTGGTTGTTCAAACTTTGACAAAAGTCTAACCTTTTGTCTTTGCAAAGATAAGAAATTATGCCGATCGACTTTGTAAAAATTCAGTACACGGACAAAGATTATGAGCTTCCCATTAACAAGACCGATTTCACGATTTCTGTAAACAATGAGACTGGAGAAACCGACAATAAAAAGGAAGGCGAATATTTTGGAATGCAGATCATCAAATATGCCTCTGGTCGGTTAATGGTAAAGGGAAGTATTCATAAACTTTTTAATCGTACAGACTTTAACGGAAATGATTTTGATATAATCAATTTTTCCTCAGCATTACAAGACCTTGAAACTGAACTCGGATTGAAACCTGAATATTGCAGGTTAGAAAATATTGAAATAGGGGTAAATATTCAATTACCATTTGATCCGAATTTGATATTACAAAATTTGCTGTTTCACCGATCAGTAGAATTTAATAAAACTATCTCAGGTTCTTTTTATTATCAGTCTGCTAAAACAGAATACATTATTAAGATTTATAATAAAACTGCACAGTATGAGAAAAGATTAAAAAGGATAGCCCAAAACCCCAATATAAAAAATAAGCAGGATGAGGAAGAAACAAGTTTTCTGAAAGAAACAATAGAAAAACAGCTTCAGCCCAATACCTTACGATTTGAAGTCAAATTTTTGAAAATGAATATAATAAACGATTTGGGACTTGTTTATTTATCCGATATTACAAAACCTGAGCTGAAGGAGTCTCTTAAAAGTCTTTTATTAAAAGAGTTTCAGGAAGTTTATTTCTACGACTACACCATGGATGAAACTAAAATGAGAGTATCTGAAATCAATAAGCTAAAAGACTATCGGAATCCGAATTATTGGATTAACCTCAACAAAAAAGATAAATACTATCATAAAAATAGATTTGAAAAAATGACAATGAAATATTCTCAGAATTTGAAAGGTAAAGTTTCGGAATTGATAAAACATAAAATAGAAAGATTAACAGCAAAAAGTTTAGACTTTTTTACCAGCAATTCTAGTTAAGCTGAAAAATAAATGTTTGGACTTTTTTACCATTCAGATATAGGGTGAAAAAGTCTAAATCTATACCTTAAAAATTAAGAATATGAAAAAGAAAGATGTGTTAGAAAAAAATGCGAAAAATACCGATGTAAGAAATTATGATTTGTTAAAAATAGCCAGCAAAATGTAAAAGACAATAAAGCACATGAGAAGAGAAAAGAGCAGTATTTGCAGGAACCAAAAATTGAAGTATTTGAGGTTAATCTTTCTGACCTAGAAATTAATATGTCAGCTTTAGATGTTGATATTTTGAAGATGTTGGATATTGTAATGAATATACCTGAATTTGATATGAAAGTGTTTGATATAGAAATGCATGAAATAGAGATAGGTTTTCCGGAAATAGAAATACCGGAAATGGATATAAACCTACCGGATTTACTGGAAAGTACAGATTTTGAATTATCTGATTTTGATGTATTTATCGAGGAATGATGGAGGTTTACAGATAATATAATTCGTTTTTAATAAGTGAAATTTTTGAACATATTTTGAAACGTCTGCAAATACTATGAATAAAGGGTTTAACATGAAAACAAGCTAAAATACATGGAAAGTTCCTTAATAATTTAGGTTATTAATTCAAAACAGAAAACTGACTCTTAAATTTTAAAATGACTTATTAAAATTTAATAAAGTAAATGCAAAAGCTAGGCATCCGTAAAACACTAACAAACATTAACAATTAAAAATAGAAATTATGGGACGTTGGAGTAATTCTCCTGATGAGGTAGAGTGTTTAAAATGTATTAGTATCTCAGATTTAAAGAAACTGGGATATTTAGAGCCTAATATCTCTATGAGTAGGAGCCTTTATTGGACTGATAAGAATGGAGAAAGAACGAGTTCAATTACAGTCATTATAGATACCACTGAAACAAAAGGAAATGTCACCTTTGACTACACATATAATCAGTCTCAAAAGATTAATTATACTGTCAAGCTTATTACCAGACCAGCAAACCTGGGAAATGGCTTGCTTTGGTTTTTTGTTTGTCCCAGTACATTTAAGGTGTGTAGAAAGTTACATTTAAACAGTGGTTATTTTATTCATAGGACAGCTTTTAAAGATGTTTATTATGAAAAACAGTTACAATCTAAAAAGTGGAGGAATTGGGAAAAAGTGTTTGGTTCTTATCTGGATGATAGATTATATGAACAGTTATACAAAAAGCATTTTAAGAAGTTTTATAATGGGAAACCTACTAAGAAATATCTTCAGCTTATGAAAAAGATAAATGCAAGGAAAGATATTGATTTTGAAAATGTTGAAAAATTTTTGCTAGCATAATTTTTTATCCTACATTTAAGAATTAAGTATTATCTGTAAAAAAATGTTTATTATTTTATGAAACTGAATTTTCGAAACGACAAAAATGTTAAACCTCCTGGTTCAATAACTCAATTACTTTCACATCCTTACTATCAGGATTGGAAAAGTATTGAAATATCAATATTTAATGACCATAGGTATGCATTTTTCTTTTGGAATTGTTGGACACAGAAATTAATTGAAGATGATAGAATTAATTATAGTCCAAGTTTGGTTTCTTTGGATTGGCATCAAGACTTAGTATATCCTACCACAAGCGAAAAAGAAATGCTTAAAGAACTAGATTTAAACAATAATAAAGATGTAGCCCTATATTGTTGGGCTAACCTAAGCCATATAAATGACACTCACATTATGGCTGCAGCATATTTAAATATCATAGGTGATATTTATATACATTGTCGTCAAGGAAGTTCTGAAGCTGCTTGGAATGATGAGCAATTCATTGATAGGTATGGAAATATTCATACCGTTAAGAAATTTAAAAAGTATGATGATTTGAAGACTTGTCTTTTGAATAGTGATGAAAATAATGTGTACTTTGATATAGATTTGGATTTTTTTACAATAAAGAATCCTTTACAGATGGGAAGTGGAAGCAGCGAATATACCTATTTGTCAGAAGAAACGATACGTGAAATGCTTAAAATTGATAATCCTTTAATCGAATGGATTTTCCAAAGACTCCAAGGTATTACTATTGCTGTAGAACCAGAACATACTGGAGGGCTTTTGAATGCACATAAATTTCTTAAACTAATTAATAATATTTGGTTTAAGCCATCATTGTTTACTTCATATCCTGGAAAATGGAAGAAAGAGACGCAATGGAGGCATCTAAAGAATAAAAAATGAGCAGAAAAATAAAAAATAAAAAACTTGGATTCTGCCGTTTGTGTCTCAAAGAAGATATGTTGTCTTTTGAACATTTCCCTCCAAAATCAACATTTAATAAAAGAATGAAGTATTTTCATCTTGATCCAGTAGAAATGAATACATTAGATTGGATTGATGATAGAAAACCTAATAAGAGAATTTATGAAGGACCTTTGGGGGATCATTCCCTATGCGAAGAATGTAATAATTTCCTAAATAAAGAGTATGTAGGGGCTTTTTAGACATTTTGCTTATTGCGCAAGCCATATAATTTCCTCCATTAAACCCAGTTCTGATAAAGTTTACTTCACAATCGAGAATCTTAATTTATTAAGAATTTATAAACATATTATATCTATGTTCATATCTATGAATGATACATGGTATACAGATTCCTATCCTGAACTAAGAGAGTATGTAAACAATCCTGATCAAAATTATCTCTCAGATAAATATCGTTTATATTTATATTTAATCAGACCTCATTCGTTTAGAAAGTTAAAGTGGAGCATGGTTAGCGATATTGGAGCAATTTCTGAATTTGCTTTTTATCCTTTTGGATTTGTTCTCTCATATGATAATCTACTATTGGGAAATCATACTCCCTTATATGACTTATTTCCCTGAAAGTTTTTCAATAAAGACAGAGAAACTACTGTAAATTTCCTATTACCAATACTTGAAACGCATCTACCAATACCTTTGGATTATCGACAAAAAGAAACTTTGAGAAAGTATGTTTAAGTTAAATTTGGACAAGTAATATTTACAAGGAGTTTTCACGAAATTTTAATAAAAAATAAACTTATTGACTATATATTGACTAGAAAATAAAAAACCACTTGAAAATCAAGTGGTTGATTGTTAGATTGTAGACCCACAGGGATTCGAACCCCGACTGACGGTACCAAAAACCGGAGTGCTACCGTTACACTATAGGTCTGTTTCTATGCTGCGAAATTATAGAAATTATTTTAAATATGAAAATCAAAATTAAAGATTATTTAACATAATAGCGGCTTAAATAGCATTACATATTGATATACAAATAATTATTTTTCAGGAAAAATTTAAAAAAATCTACTTTTATAAGGTAATTGCGGATTTTAGGATATCGTTTATTTAATTTTAATGAGAATGACTATTATGAACTCTCCGATGAATAGTGACTTCCAGCCTCCTTCTTCCAGCTTCTATCACTAAGTTCTTGTTAAATAATAAAACCTTATCTTTGCAAAAAATTGGGCTCCAAAAGTTGAAGTAACCCATTAATAACATATCCTTGAGCAAAGCAAAAGGATTATTAAACATTTTTTATGTCAAATATTGTCGCAATCGTTGGACGTCCCAACGTAGGAAAATCCACGCTTTTTAATCGTTTATTAGAAAGAAGAGAAGCTATTGTAGATTCTACAGCTGGTGTTACCAGAGACCGTCACTACGGAAAATCAGACTGGAATGGAGTAGACTTTACGGTAATTGATACCGGAGGTTATGATGTAGGTACAGATGATATCTTTGAAGAGGAAATCCGTAAGCAGGTACAGTTAGCAGTAGATGAAGCAACTTCTATTATCTTCATGGTGAATGTGGAAGAAGGGCTTACTGATACAGATTACGAAATTTACAGACTTCTAAGAAGATCCAATAAACTTATTTATTTAGTTGTAAACAAAGTAGATTCCTCAAAAGAAGAACTTCCGGCAACAGAATTCTATCAATTAGGAATAGACAAATATTATACACTTTCTTCTGCTACAGGATCCGGAACCGGTGACTTGTTAGATGATATCGTTAAAGATTTCCCAACTACAGAATACAAAGATCCTTTTGAAGGGTTACCTAAAATTACCATTGCAGGTCGTCCAAATGTAGGGAAGTCTACCATGACAAATGCTTTATTGGATGTTGAAAGAAATATTGTAACCGATATTGCAGGAACTACAAGAGACAGTATCCAGACTTTATACAACAAATTCGGACACGAGTTTGTGTTGGTGGATACAGCAGGGATGAGAAGAAAATCTAAGGTAAACGAAGATCTTGAATTCTATTCTGTAATGAGATCTATCCGTTCTATCGAATATTCTGACGTAGTGATTATCATGGTGGATGCAACACAAGGATGGGAATCTCAGGATATGAACATTTTTGGGTTGGCCCAGAAAAACAGAAAAGGAATTGTAATTCTTGTGAATAAATGGGATTTGATTGAAGACAAACAGACCAATACAATTCGTGATTTCGAAAAATCAATCAAAGATAAAATTGGTCAGTTCCAGGATATTCCAATCTTATTTGTTTCAGCTTTAACGAAGCAGAGAATCTTAAAAGCTGTAGAAGTAGCCATGGAGGTTTATGAAGACCGTAAGAAGAAAATCAAAACTTCAAAACTGAATGAAGTAATGCTTCCGATCTTCGAACAGACACCACCACCGGCATTGAAAGGAAAATATATTAAAATCAAATATTGTGTTCAGCTTCCTACGCCGTCCCCACAATTTGTATTTTTCTGTAACCTTCCACAATATGTGAAAGAACCTTATAAGAGATTTACTGAAAATCAGTTGAGAAAACAATTCGGGTTTACCGGAGTTCCGATTGAAGTTTATTTCAGACAAAAATAATAAGAACGAGTGTTCAAAAAGACTCCGGCAAGCAAAGCTTGCCGGAGTCTTTATTTTAAGCTACATCCATTTTTCATATACCAATCTTACAGGCTGGTACCCTTGGGAAGTCAGCCACCGCTGCATGGTGTCATTGGTGCAAAGCGTATAACGATAGATTTTTCGAATTTTATAGTCTGTATAAGCTTCTTCAAATGCTTTGTTAAGGGCAGAGTAGATTCCATGTTTTCTAAACTCTTTTTTTACATATCCTTCAGAGACATACAGGTCATCACCCTCTCCTGATTCAAAATTACTGTCGTCTTTCTCATCAATATATCCGAAGAGAAAACCAATAGCTTTTCCATCAACTTCAGCAATAAGAAAAGTACCATTATTTTCTTCCTCACATTCGGTCATAAAACGGAGGTAATTTTGTCGGATCAGACTCCAGTCAGCAGTTTTATTATTCATTTCTTTTTCTGAAACATGAAGTTCTCCTACCAATTCATCCACGATAGATAGATTTTTACTGATTTTTATTTTTCTGATGGAATAATTCATAATGATGTTTTTTTATTTGTTGGAAGCCGGAAGAAGGAGGATGGGAGTTTATCTAGTAACAGACATTCATCCCTGTTATTTGCTTTCATCAACTCCAGTATCCATCTTTCTGGGTAATTACTTCCCTCTCAACGGGCTTCCGTACCATGATGTATTATCTGATAGTACTTCACCTTTCATTACGAGAGAAAGAGGATCTATATTGACATTGTTTCCAATTTCACTGTCGTATAAAATAATGGTTCTTGAATTGATTGTAGTCTGTTTTCCAATTTTTACACTCCCGATTTTCATAATCCGGTCTTCAAAAAGATGGGTTTGAGGACCGCAGTCTTCATTCAGCATCGTTTCATCTCCGATAGATACCATGTCAAACTCTGTAATATCAGTGGTATTAAGCCATACTCTTTTTCCAATTTTTACGCCTAAAAATCTCATGAAGAATGGCAGCCAGAATGTACCTCGCAGAAAGTCAAGGAAAAATTGTACAGGAAGTGCTTCGTAAATGGTAGTAATTCCTTCACTCAACCATACTTTCATGCTGTACATTGGCATTTCGGTTTTTTTATATTTTCCGATCAATACCCACTTCAATATGACGGTGAAGAAAAAAGAGGGTAAAGCAACAATTCCTAAATAATAAAAAGGAGCCAGTAAGATAAGATAATGAATATTCCCTTCGAGATAAGTGCTTGTATATGCAATGAATAATACACTGCAGATAATCACTACCGTCTGTGGAAGAATAATCCTGATGCCTTCTACAACAGCTCTTGCCAGCTTAAGTTTGAATGGCGGATTATACGTAAGGGTATCCTGAAAAACATCAGATTTCTGTCTTGATGGAAGGCCAATCGGAGGAGATCCAAACCAGTCTTTTTCAGTAGAATTTTTCAATTGTTCTTCTGATGGTGCTTTGCTTAGTACCCCGATCAGCATATCGTTTCCTAGCTCATATCCCTGAGGAATCAGTCCGCTGTTTCCTACAAAGCTGTTGTTTCCAATCGTGGTTTTGGATAAAATTAATTTCTCATTTCTTACATCATGTTCTCCAAGGATTACAGCATCTGCAATAAATGAGCCTTCCCCAATTTCCAAAAGATGGTGAGAAACATCACTTGCAGTAGATATTTCTGAGTTTTTCCCCACTTTTGCTCCCATCATTCTGTAAAACTTACTGATATAAATAGAAGCAAAAAGCGGATGTACAATAATCAGGGACAAGTTAAAAATCTGATCCTTTATCCATTTTTTATAATACATAAAACTGTAAACAGGATAGATACCCGGTTTCATATTGTATTGTAAAATGCGGGTCAATATACTTATCACTCCAATAAATAATAAAATATATACTGTGGAAAGTATTGGAGCCTGCCACAAATAATAAAAAGTATAATCAGCAGAGCGGTCATCCAGATAATATAAAGTGTAAAGTGTAGGGGCTAAGGGCAAAACAATAAGAAGAGGAAAGAAGAACAGTGAGCATGCATACAATAACGCAAACCGATTTCTTTTTCCTGACGAAGCCAATTGAGGAACTTCAATTTCTTCACCTGATTTTACTCTTATCTTTTCAGCTGGACTGCCATTCCATACTTCTCCGAATCCAATTCTTCCTCCTTCATTAAGGCAGCTTAAATCCTGAAGTTCCCCAAATTGATCGATCTCTGTGTCTCCGCATACAATAACAGAAGATCCCAGGTAAGCATGTGCTTTTATATGCACTTTTCTTATTCTTAAGATTCCATTTTCAACAGAAGCATTATCGATGCTGCAGCCGGAGCTGGTGTTCACATTTTCATCAATGGTGACAAGATCTTCCGCCGCAATAGGAAGTAAACTCAGTTGTGCACTTGGATGCACCTTTACTCCCAGTAACTTTAGGTATTTTGGATATAAAGGAGTTTCTACAATAAATTCTGATGGCATTAACCGTTTAATAGTCTTCCACAACCACCATCGGAAATAATACCATCCCCAGAGCGGATAATCTCCTTCTTTTATCTTTCCAATCACCAGCCATTTCGTAAGAACGATAATAGTGGAATACACCGGAGGAATCAACGTATAAAGCAAAACGGCACTCAATAAAGCATAATGCAGTCCATACCCGTTAATCTGAAAATAATAATAACTTAAATAAGGGAAAAAGATCTGAATACTCAATAAAGCAAATACAACCAGCAGACTGATTGTCTGGGCAATATTACAGGCAATATATTGGAAAGTTGAAACCCTTTGAAAAGGCTCCTGATGAGCTGCTGTCTGAGCATGTTTATTTTTGAGACACTCAGAATATACCGATAAAGGTCGGTTTTCATAGATCTCTTTTAATGAAGCTGTAGGAATTCCTGCTTTTTGACGAAGATGAGAAACTAATGTAGCAGCCAGAAGAGAATGTCCGCCCAGATCAGTAAAAAAATCCTGATTCAGATTAATTTCTTTTCCCGGAAATACCCATTGCAGTGTTTGAATAAGTCTTTCTTCAATAGGAGCTTCAGGATCAATTTTTATCTCTTCTTTTTTATCATGAATGAGGAAGCTTTCAGGAACAGGAAGTCGTTTTCTGTCGATTTTACCACTTGGCATCCTTGGCATTTCTTTCATCAGAACAATAGAAATAGGAACCATATAAGGTGCCAGGAATTTTGCCAGTTCCTTCCGCATTCCATTTTCATCAAAAGAATGTTCGTTATTCATTACAATGTATCCTACAAGTTGTCCCTGTTCGTTGGAATCTTCCTTCACAGCCACAGCAGCTGAAGATACATCATGAAGTTGGTTCAATCTCGATTCTATTTCTCCAAGCTCAATTCTATAGCCACGCAGTTTAATCTGATCATCTATTCTTCCCTGAAATTCAATAAAGCCATCTTCACGGATGACAACTGCATCTCCGGTTTTGTAAATTCTGTCTCCCGGAAGATCTTCAGGAAACGGATTCTGTAAAAATTTCTGTTCAGTAAGCTCAGGAAGATTAAAATATCCATTGCTTACTCCGGGACCGGAAATAATCATTTCACCGCGTTCTCCCCGTGGAACGATATTCATATTTTCATCAACCACCGCAACATGATAATTGGGAAGAGGAGGTCCGATAGTCAGCTCCTGTTGGCTATTCAGTTGAACCATATTGGAAGAAACTGTGGTTTCCGTAGGGCCATAGCTGTTGATGAAAGTTCGATAGGGTTTTGCCCATTTTTCCTGTACCTGTTTTGTACATGCTTCTCCTCCGGTATTGATCAGTCTGATGGCGGGAACTTCATCAATAATGGCCAAAATACTTGGAACAGCATGAAGGATCGTAATGTTATTTTTTGTTAAAACATTGCTGAGTTCATCAATCGCTTTTACAGTAGTGGCATCAGCGATCCATATGGTAGCTCCTGAAAAGAGAGTGATCCATACTTCTTCGCACCACATATCAAAAGACACAGAAAAACCCTGATAAACAATATCTGTATCCTTTATTCCTATAAAATCCTGTTCGGAACGGATCAGATGGCAGATATTTCGGTGAGAAATAGGAATTCCCTTAGGATTTCCTGTGCTGCCGGAGGTAAATAATACGTAAGCCCAGTTATCAGGGGTATAATCTACAACAGATAAAGTAGCAGGAATCTTTGGCTGTGGGACAATTTCTAACGGCTGGCAGTGAATATGAGCATCTGTATCTGAAAAATAAGTCTTGACATTGATATCTGTAAACACCTTTTTGATCCTGTCTTCAGGCATCTCGCGGTCTAATGGAATATACGCCGCACCAGCTTTCAAAATTCCGAGTATAGCTACAGGAAGTTCAAGGCTTCTGGGATACCATACCCCTACGCGATCACCTGGCTGTACTCCCTGTTCCTGCAGTTGAAGGGCTATTGCATTACTCCAGCTGTCCAGCTCAGCATACGATATTTTTTTATCTTTAAATATAAAGGCTGTTTTATCTTTATATTTTTCAAAGGTGGGAACCAGTAATTCAGGCAGAGTTTCTTCTTTGATAAACTCCGGGCTGATCTTTCCTAAAATCAGGCTTTTCATCATTAAAAAATTACAATATAATGTGTTGGGAATATTTTTATAAATATACTTTATTTCTCAGCAAGCCCGATCTTTCAATTCGTTTTTTAGTTGTAATTTTGTAAGAATTAATATCAATTAACTGAAATTAAAAAAAAATAAAATTTTCATGCTTACTATTTTATCGCAACACTTTTCTCTTGTCAATGAATGGATCAACGAACTTAGAAACGTTGAAGTCCAGCACGACCGAATGAGATTCAGAAGAAATATGGAAAGAATCGGGGAGATTGCCGCTTTTGAAATCAGTAAAGGACTGGAGTACAGAGAAGTTGAAATTCAAACTCCTTTAGATACAATAAAAAGCA
Organism: Chryseobacterium sp. IT-36CA2; assembly: GCF_949767875.1. Lineage (NCBI taxonomy): Bacteria > Pseudomonadati > Bacteroidota > Flavobacteriia > Flavobacteriales > Weeksellaceae > Chryseobacterium > Chryseobacterium sp. IT-36CA2. The sequence goes on from NZ_CATKPG010000011.1 coordinate 574,447, forward strand.
GAGAAATTGCTGTACAGCCTGTTATTACTACTATTCTAAGGGCCGGAGTTCCATTGTTTGAAGGAATTTTAAACTACCTTGACAGAGCAGACTGTGGTTTTGTGGCAGCTTACAGAAAACATGATGCCAACGATTATTTCTCCATCAAACAGGATTATCTTACTTGCCCAAGCATTGAAGGAAGACCTTTGATCGTAGCAGATCCCATGCTGGCAACAGGTGCTTCTTTAATTGAAGCGATCAAAGATTTGCTAACCAACGGAAATCCAACCCAGCTCCATATTGTAGCAGCTATTGCTTCAAAACAAGGCGTTGAAACAGTTCAAAATGCCTATCCTGAAGCTCACATTTGGGTAGGAGCTATCGATGAACATTTAACTTCTAAAGGATATATCACGCCTGGATTAGGTGATGCCGGAGATCTTAGCTACGGAGAAAAACTTCAGAGATAATTTAAGAAAGATTCCAGAAATCTTTTATTAAGTTCAATAATAAATTAGGTCGTACTTTATCCATAGGGTGTTTTGTATCCGGAAGTACGGCCAATTTTGCATTAGGAAGGCTTCCGTAAACTCTTACACTTTCCTCAATGGTAACCATATTGTCTTTGTCGCCCACCATAATCTGAGTCGGAATATTAATCGTGGTAAAGTTATTTTCTAAGGGCGGATTTTTACCTAAATCAATCATTAAATCAGCAATAGCAGGAAGAAGCTGTTTCCATTTTGCTCCGTGCTGCGATTCTAAAAGCTGGGCATACTGCGGAATTTTCTCAAGAATAACATCAGGATTTAACATTTTGCTTTCTTTCAAAGCCTGTTCCTCAGTCCAGTCAAATTTTGTTCCCAACGTTATAATAGAATTTACATTTTCCGGACTTTTCATCGCATAACAAAGCGCAACATAACCTCCCATACTATGCCCGAAAATGGAAACATCTGTTAGGTTATTCACTTTACAGTATTCGGATAATTCCTGAGTATACTTTTTAATATTAATTCCATCTGCAGGAAGCTCCTGATCTCCATGTCCTGAAAATAAAGGAGTATGTACTGTGAAATATTGAGACAAAGTGTTCAGATAGGGCTTGAAAATGTCGCTGTGGCCTAAAGCTCCGTGCAGTAAAAGCAGATTGGGCATAGTTGTTTAGTTTCCGGAAAATTAGGAAAAAGAATTGAATAGTGAAAATGTATTGAGTAGGAGAGTGGGAGAGTTGTAGAGTTTGAGGGTTCTAGAGTTTGAGAATATTTTTGAAGATGATCCTCCATATCAAACATCCACTGCCATTACCAAAACACTCACTCTATTGTTCCCGGCATTTAAAATCTCCCAGGCAACTGATGAAACTGTATTTCCAGTAGTGAAAACATCATCAATCAGAAGAATATGTTTTTCGGTAATAGGATAGGTGATTGAGAATGTATTGATTGATTCCAATCTGTGTTTCTTATCCTTTAAGGCTTGTGCTTTGGAATAATGATTTCTTTTGATTAGCTGATGATCGAAAGGAATGCTGTAAAATGAAGATAAAGTTTCTGTAAATAAATGAAGCTGATTGTATCCCCGTTCCTTGAGTTTCTTTGGGTGAAGAGGTACACTTACCAATAAGTCAGGTTTTTCGTCTTTGAATTCCAAGCGTTCAGTGGTCCAGTCTGCAAGAATCTTTCCTGCTTTTTCCCGGTTTCTGTATTTTAGGTCGTGAATAATCTTACGGCTTAAGCTTTCCTCTTCAAACTGTATCAGTGCAAAAGTGTTTTCAACCGGGAAAAACAAACTGCATTTTTCCTTCACCGGATTATTTTCGAAATAGTTATAATGAGTAAAATGAATCTGGCTAAAGCAAAGATCACATACCAAAAGTTCAGGATCAATGATTCTGTTGCAGTGGCTGCAACGGTTCGGAAACAATAAATCTAATATCATAAGTGTGTTTTTACTAAGATATAAAAATATTTGTCAATTTTTATTTTGGAAAGCCAATTAGTAAATCATAGATTAAAAAAACAGTAGATTATTCATAACCCCGAATCACGTATTCCGAAACATGCGTAAATTCATAAACGAAGCGCATTGATAATTCATTACCTACACTTAAATATCCTCAAAATTCTTCCTGATTTTCTCTACAGCATTCTTCATACTCAGATTAAAATGCTCTTTTTCCAATCTTACGGGTGGAGCCTGCCTTACCTCACAATCTGCAATGCTGCAGGATTCACAAGTGACTCCTACGTTGATGGTTTTTAAAGAAGGAGACTTTATGAAACTTATTTTTTTGATCGTTTGAGAGTTTAATAAAATTCCCAGACAATAACTTCTGTTGCTCCCGTCTGAAAAAGGATTTTTCTGTGAAGTGGAAATCACCAGATAGCTTATGCCCTGATCCTTATAATGAGAAATCTGAGCATCTGTCAGGGTTTCATTTTCTTTTAAATGGTCAAGGTTTTTCACAGCAATCCACCTTCTGCAGTAATGCTCATTGGTTGCATTGGCGTGAGGAGCCTGCTGATGATTAAGGTGAAGTTCTTTTAAGATCTGAATTTTATCCGAATTCTTCTTTTTGACCAGACATAAATAAAACAAATCTTTGATTCCCATCTCTGCCGAAAGAATATTGGTCAATCGGTAATAGAATGTTTCAGGAGAATGAGTAAAGTTCTTGATAAGGCTTTCAAAACTTTTCGGCTCCCACTTATTTTGCTGGAAAAGCTCTGAAGTTTTTTCAATAACAGGTTCTTTTGAAATTAATAAAGCTCCTGCGAAATATGATGCGTAAAAGTTGTTCAGAATCTCTTCAAAACTTCCAAAATCAAGCCATGAATAAGTATTTGGACGATTTTTTAATTCCAAAACATTGAATCCAATTTCTTTCGCAAGAATGAAAGTTTTCTGATCCTTTTCCAGTTTTTGATTCAATAATAAAAGTTTTTTCTCCGGAATGAAAAGAGAACGCAGGTTGTCCAGCGTCCCATATTTTTCAAAATCTCCAGACTGAATGGTGTAATTGAATTTTTCTGCAAGGATCTTTTCTAAAATATCAGACTTTAAGTTTTTTCCAATTTTTAACTGATTTTCTTTCGTGAAAATGTCTACTTTCTCCTCAATTTCCGGGAAATAATTATCGTACAATTCCTGGAATGATCTTAATACGGCAAAATAAAATCTTTCCTTTCCAAGATTGTAATTCTGTGAAATTTCGATCAATGCATTGATAAAAGCAGTTACCTTTTTAGGAGCATCACTGATAATGCTGATGAGGTTATTCTTATTGATTCCGAACAGTTCCAGCGGAACTTCTTTGAAAAAATCAGATTGAAGAATTTCATTGAATGGAGCCAGACTTTTATCAAGCTTGGTAGAAACCAGATCATCGAAAGTACAGTTCAGTGCTTCAGAAAGCTGAATGATCTTATCGTGCTTGGGATACTTTTTCCCGTTCTCAATTTCGTTGAGGTAAGATTTTGATAATCCTGTCTTTACAGCAAGATCCTGCAGAGACCAGTTTTTCTTTTGTCTCTGCTGTTTCAGCTTTAGGCCGAAAACTGTTTTGATATAGTCGCTTTCTGAATTCATTACTCAAATATAAATAATTAGATGCGATTATTCGCATAATAAATTTTAAATAAATTTAGCGAACGTTCGCTATTTTATGAAAGTTTTTATTTATGTTTGTAATATCAAATCACAAAATCAATATGTTATGGAAACCAAGACTCAATTAGAAATAAAGTCACAGAAGCAGTTTGAAGAAATATTTACTCCGGATTTAGCAGATTTTCTGATTTCGCTTCATCAGAACTTCAATCATCAAAGACTTGAACTTTTAGAAGAAAGAAAAAATACACAGAAGAATTTTGATAACGGAAATCTTCCTGAGTTTTTAAAAGAAACAGAAAATATCCGAAACGGAAATTGGGTATGTGCTCCACTTCCTGATGATATGCTGGACAGAAGAGTAGAAATTACAGGACCTGTAGACCGTAAGATGATCATCAATGCCTTAAATTCCGGAGCATCTACGTTTATGGCTGATTTTGAAGACAGTAGCTCGCCGGTGTGGGAAAACTGTATCCAGGGACAGATTAATCTTTCTGATGCCATTCATCGAACTATTGATTTTGTCAACGAAAAAGGAAAAGCTTATACCCTTAATGAAAAAACGGCTGTTTTACAGGTTCGTCCGCGTGGTCTTCATCTTCCGGAGAAGCATATTGAAATCAATGGAGAGAAAGCCTCCGGTTCACTGACAGATTTTGGAATGTATTTTTTCAGGAATGCAAAACAACTTTTGGAAAACGGCAGTGGTCCTTATTTTTATCTTCCAAAACTGGAACATTATAAAGAAGCCCGCTGGTGGAATGAAGTTTTTGTTTTTGCTCAAAACTACCTCGGAATTCCTGAAGGAACCATCAAAGCGACTGTTTTAATAGAAACCATTACAGCTTCATTTCAGATTGATGAAATTTTATTTGAATTAAAAGAACACAGCGCAGGCCTGAACTGTGGAAGATGGGACTATATTTTCTCTTACATCAAAAAGTTCAGAAATCTTCCCGAATTTATTGTTCCGGACAGAGATCAGGTGACCATGACTTCTCCTTTTATGAGTGCCTATTCAAAAAGAGTAATTGAAATCTGTCATAAAAGAAATGTACATGCTATTGGCGGAATGGCAGCGCAAATTCCTGTAAAGGACGATGACGAAGCCAATAATATTGCTTTTGAAAAAGTAAAGAATGATAAAGAAAGAGAAGTGAAAAACGGCCATGACGGAACATGGGTAGCCCATCCGGCATTAGTAGCTGTAGCAAAAGAAATTTTTGATCAGTATATGCCTTCCAAAAATCAGATCGATAAAAAATTTGAATATCATGTTACAGAAAGTCAATTATTGGAAATTCCCAAAGGAGATATTACCGAAAAAGGTGTCCGAAAAAATATCAATGTAGGAATTCTTTACCTTGAAAGCTGGCTGATGGGAACGGGTGCGGCAGCCATTTATAATTTGATGGAAGATGCCGCTACTGCAGAAATTTCAAGAACTCAAATCTGGCAATGGCTGAAAAATGAGGCTGTATTAAGTGACGACAGAACTTTAACCCGAAATATGATATTGCAGTGGGAAAAAGAAGAAATGGACAATATTGAAAAGTATGTAGGAGAAACCCGCTTCAATAACGGAAAATTCAACCTTGCGAAGGAACTTTTCAATGAATTGATTTTCTCTGAAAAATTTGAAGAGTTTTTAACCCTTAAAGCATATCCTTTTATTTAGTAAAAATGTTTGTTGTTGGTTTTATAGTTGTTGGTTGAAAACCAAATCATCAAATAACAGGTAACAATAGAACCGGCATCTAGTAACAAAATTACTTTCAAATCTAATCAAACAAAATCCAAATATTATGAAAACAAGACAAGAACAAATCCAGGCTCTAGAGCAAGATTGGCTGACAAATCCACGTTGGAATGGTGTAAAAAGACCTTATACAGCAGAAGAAGTTTTAAAACTCCGCGGATCTTATACCATAGATTACACCATTGCCACTGAAATGTCTAAAAAATTCTGGGATAAATTGAATACCCAGGATTATGTGGCAGGACTTGGTGCACTGACAGGTAATCAGGCAGTGCAGGAAGTGGACGCAGGGCTGGAAGCTATTTATCTTTCAGGCTGGCAGGTAGCTGCAGATGCTAATTTATCTGGGGAAATGTATCCGGATCAGTCGTTGTATCCTGCCAACTCAGTACCTTCTGTAGTGAAAAAAATAAATAATGCTTTATTGAGAGCAGATCAGGTACAGTCTGTGAGCGGAACAGGAAATAAAGAATATCTGGTACCGATCATTGCAGATGCAGAAGCAGGTTTTGGTGGTAATCTGAATGCTTTTGAACTAATGAAGCAAATGATTGAAGCAGGAGCGGCAGGAGTACATTTTGAAGATCAGCTTTCTTCAGCCAAAAAATGCGGCCACTTAGGAGGAAAAGTATTAGTACCCACTCAGGAAGCTATTAATAAACTGATTGCTGCCCGTCTGGCTGCCGATGTACTGGGAGTTCCGAGTCTTATTATTGCAAGAACTGATGCGGATGCTGCAGATTTACTGACTTCCGATATTGATGACAGGGATAAAAAATTCGTGACGGGAGAAAGAACTTCTGAAGGATTTTATGTAGTAAGAAACGGCGTAGAGCAGGGCATCGACAGAGGTTTGTCATATGCACCCTATGCAGATCTGATCTGGATGGAAACCTCCAATCCTGATCTGGAGCAGGCAAGGAGATTTGCAGAAGGAATTCATGCCAAATTCCCAGGGAAAATGCTGGCCTATAACTGTTCTCCTTCCTTCAACTGGGCGGCAAGGCTGAGTGTAGAGGAGATGTCTACTTTCAGAGAAGAGCTGGCTAAAATGGGATACAAATTTCAGTTTATTACTTTGGCGGGTTTCCATGCTTTGAATACCGCAATGTTTGAGTTGGCTTTAGCTTATAAAGAAAGAGGAATGGCCGGATATTCTGAACTGCAGGAGCGTGAATTTGCTTTGCAGCAGAAAGGATTCCGGGCGGTGAAACATCAGTCTTTTGTAGGAACAGGATATTTTGATGAAGTACAGAATGTTGTTACTAACGGCTCTTCAGCTACCGTGGCGATGAAGGATTCTACAGAAACCGCACAATTCCATTAGTCATTCTTTCCATATTTTTTGATGTTAAACCTTCTCTTTTTATGAGGAGGTTTTTCTTTGTTTAAAATCGTTTTTTAATTCATTTAGACTTCAAAATAATAAAGAATAAATATTACATCGCAAGTAATTGAAATTTGAATTATATTTGGGGCTTGAAAAAAATATTATTAAAAATGAATTTAATTAAAACACTTTTTATTGCATTAGGATTAACACTTACTGCAAATATCGTAAATGCTCAACAGAAGGTTGGAAGTGTAAACACAGAGGAAGTTTTTGCAAGTTTATCTGAAGTTAAAACAATAGGTGCTACCATTGATAATCTTACTAAGACTAAGCAGACTGAAATTGAAAAGCTGATCAATGATTATCAAGCCAAGCTAAAAACGGCTCAGGATAAAGAAAAAACTTTAAGCGAAGCCAACAAAGAAGCTGTAACTAAAGAACTGATTGCAGCACAAACGGAATTACAAACTTTAGGGAAAAAGATAGAAGAAACCAGATCACAGGCTGCTAAAGATATCTCTGCTAAACAAAACGAATTGTTTAGCCCGCTGCAGAAGAAAGTAAGAGAAACTATTTATGCTGTTGCGAAAGAAAGAAGTCTGAGCTATGTATTTGATACAGCAGCACAGGAATCTAATAATCTGCTTTATACTGACGGAAGTGAAGATATCACTGCTATTGTGAAAAGCAAATTAGGGGCTACAGCTACAACAGCTAAACCAGCTGGAAAATCTAAATAAGAATTTCAATATACCCAATATTATAGACGGAATCAGAGAACATCTGATTCCGTTTTTTTATGTCTGAAATGAATGAATTGTTTCCGCAGGACTAAGGTAGTTTTGTTTTAAAATGATAAATTTGAGTAAACTTTCAGGAGAATGAATTTAATGTATGAAAAACAAATCCAGGTAACAGAAGAACATATTGACCAGAACAATCATGTGAATAATGTACAGTATGTACACTGGGTGGAAGAAGTGGCAGCAGAACACTGGGATCTTTTAAAACATCAGACCGAATATGCAAACGATGTCTGGATGCTTCTTGATCACCACATTCGATATAAAAAACAGGTTTATCTGAATGATACCATCACCGTAAGAACTTATCCCATGCCTCCTGAAGGAGCCAAACAGCCGAGAAAAGTGGAATTTTACTGCAATGATGAGTTGGTGGTAGACTCAAGCACGCTTTGGATTCTGTTTGATCCGGAAACTAAGAAGATCAAACGTCTTGAGAGTGACTGGCTGGAGAATTTTTTTTAAACAGGTAAATAATTAAAATCAGAGTGAAGAATAGAACTTTGATTTTTTATTTTAGGATATAGCATCAATCAAAAACTAAATAACATGAAATTCTTTTATTCACTGACTTTGCTGCTTCTTGGCATGGCAGGCTACGGTCAGGAAAATCCTTATTGGTTTTCGGACGATATTAAAAAGAAGTTGGAAGATCCTGCTCAAAATCAGTCCTGGAAAAGCCAGATGGGAGCAACATATTATTCGATAAGCGGGCAATATAAACAAGCACTGGAAAGTTGGGATACAACATTCGGAAGAGTGAAAAAACTAGATCCTGCAGATAGTTTGAAATTCACAAGATTAATCCCTATCAATGCAAAAGAGTATATTTTGGAAAAAGCAGTGAATGAACAGATTATTATCATTAATGAAGCCCATCACAACGCTCGTCACAGAACCTTTGCCTCTTCATTGCTTCAGGGATTATATGATAAAGGGTACAGGTATCTTGGACTCGAAACATTAGCGAGTGACTCTTTAAATACAACAAAATTTGCTACTCTTAACAGCGGATATTATTCTCAGGAACCGGAATTTGGGAACTTTATTTATAATGCTCTGAAAATAGGATTTAAACTTTTTCCATACGAAGCAGAAGGAAACAATAAAGAAAGGGAAATTGGTGAAGCCAAAAATATCTCCGATTATATGCAGAACAACAAAGAAGGGAAATATCTTATCTATTGTGGTTATCAGCACGCTTACGAAGGAACCCATAAATCATGGGAAAAAACCATGGCTGGTAGGCTTTCTGACTTAACAGGTATTAATCCATTGACTATTGATCAGACCCAGTTTTCAGAGAAAAGCAATCCTAAATATAATGAACCGCTTCTCAGAATCGTAAACAATACCTTTCCGGTTGTTTTAAAAGATGAAAAACAGGTGATCTATAATGGAGAAGATAAAATATTGTATACAGACATAAAAATCATTCATCCCACAACAAAGGACGTTAAAGGAAGGTCAGGCTGGATGCTAGCGGAAAACCGAAAATTGTACAAGATTCCGTCTTCTGAAATTCCCAATTATCCGGTTTTAGTGTTAGCCTACAGAAAAGGAGAGTTTGAGCAGAAAGGAATTCCTGCTGATATCATCGAATTGAATACTTCCAAAGACAGCCGTTTTTTAATCCTGAATAAAGGAGAGTATGAGATTGTCATTAAAAATAAGGAGTATAAAGTCATCAATAGATTTGAAAAAATGATCAGATAAAGAGAGATAATGAAAAATAAATTAAGAAAGATAGTCATCGATAATAATGAATATCTGTATTCGGTTACGGATCAATTGAACGCTGGAACTGAAACTAATACTCTAAAATTGAAAGTTTTTCTAAGCGGACAGAAGCAGACTCCTTTAATTATTGAGTTTATAACAGTTGATCATTATATTATGGGTCAGCCTTTAAAATCAGGTGTTAAGTTGATAAATAAAATAACAAATTCTGAAGATGAGGTTAATATGAATGAGCCGAAATACATCAGACAATTTATTTTACTTGGACTAAAAAATGGATGGTCCGGAGTTAATTCAATAGCAGTTCAAGATGGACTGGGCTATTTGCATCAATTAGGTTTTGAAACAGATCAATTAATTTTCAGGAAGTAATAGATATCACTTTTGAAAACTGCTAAAAAAATATTTTAATATCGCTGTAATAGAAACAGTCTTTTCTGTATTAAGCGGTTTTGTCATATCTTTGTACTATGATACGTATTACAAAAATTTTTACATTCGAAACAGCTCACGTGCTTTACAATTACGATGGGAAATGTAAAAATATGCATGGACATTCCTATAAACTGTTTGTAACAGTGAAAGGAAAACCGATCAATGATATTGAAAATCCTAAAAATGGAATGGTGGTAGATTTCGGAGATATTAAAAGTATCGTAAAATCTGAAATCGTAGATGTATGGGACCATGCGGTTCTTGTAAACGCCCTGTCACCACACAAAGAATTGGGTGATGATCTTGAGCAGAAAGGACATAAAGTAATCTATTGCAGCTTTCAGCCTACCTGTGAAAACATGTTGTATGCCATTGCTGCCAAAGTAAAATCAAGACTTCCGGAAGGAATTTCTTTAGCTTATCTTAAACTTCATGAGACCGAAAACTCTTATGGAGAATGGTTTGCAGAAGATAATCAATAATTTTACCCAACAAAACTCACAAGGTGTTAAAAACGACAATTAATTTAGAACCTGGAAAAAAAGTATATTTCGCTTCAGATCAGCATTTTGGTGCTCCTACACCAGGTGAAAGCAAAGTGCGTGAAGAGAAATTTATACGCTGGATGGATCAGATTAAAGAAGATGCACAGGTTTTGTTTTTAATGGGTGATCTTTTTGACTTCTGGCATGAATGGAAACATGTAGTTCCCAAAGGATACGTCCGCGTACTCGGAAAAATTGCAGAGCTTAAAGACAGGGGAATTCATATCTATTTCTTTGTCGGAAACCATGATCTTTGGATGAAGGATTATCTTGAGGAAGAAATCGGATGTACTGTTTTTTATCAGAAACAGTATTTCGAAATGGGAGGAAAACAATTTTTGCTGGCACATGGAGATGGTTTGGGACCTGGTGACAAAGGATATAAAAGAATGAAAAAATTATTCACAAATCCTGTTGCACAGTGGTTTTTCAAATGGCTTCATCCGGATATTGCAATGAAAGTGGCTTTATATCTTTCCCAAAAAAATAAAATGATTTCCGGAGAAGAAGACAAAGCTTTTCTTGGAGAAGATAAGGAGTTCCTGATTATTTATTCTAAAGAAAAACTGAAGACTCAGAAGATAGACTATTTTATCTATGGACACAGGCATCTTCCAATGGTACTGGATCTGGAACAGAATGCAAAATATATTAACCTGGGAGACTGGATTTCCTATTTCACTTACGGAGTTTTTGAGAAGGATTTTGAATTAAAGACCTTTGAAAAATAAGACAAAAAAATTACCCCTAAAAAGAGGTAACCTTCGAACGGGTGGAAACCCACTCTTGTTTTTAATCCATATTCCATTTAGGTAATTGCAAGAAGCCTACCAAAATAGGTTCTGCAGATTAAAAAATTATTAAATAACATCATTTTATCTCTATAATTGCCTTGTAGTGAGGGATTAAGAAATTCAAAAATTATGGAATTGAAAAATATATTCAACATACAGACCGAACAGGATTTCCTGAATGCATCATTGAAAACATTTCGTTATCAATATGAAAATGTTGAAATATACAGGAAGTTTGTGGATTTTCTGAAAGTGAATCCTGATGAGGTAGACAGCTTGGTGAAAATTCCTTTTCTGCCTATTGAAATGTTCAAAAATCATCAGATTCTGGATAAGAATGTAGCTGCAGATCTGTTTTTTCAAAGTTCAGGGACAACTCAGATGAATCTTTCAAAACATTTCATCGCAGATCCAAAGCTGTATGAAGAAAGTATTTATAAAAGTTTTGAACAGTTTATCGGAAAACCAGAAGATTTTATTTTTCTGGGTTTACTTCCAAGCTACCTTGAAAAACAGAATTCATCACTGATTTACATGGTAGATTATCTGATGAAAAAATCGGGCAAGTCTGAAAACGGATATTTTCTTTACAATCATTCTGAACTTTTTGAATTATTGAACAACCTGCAGGGTAAAAAAGTTATTCTTTTCGGAGTTTCCTTTGCCTTATTAGATTTTCTGGATTACTGTCATGCTGAACAAAGCGAAGAATCTCTAAATTTTCCTGAAAATTTAGTAGTGATTGAAACCGGAGGAATGAAAGGGAGAAAAGAAGAAATGACCAAAGACGAATTACTGAAAATTTTGCAGTACGGTCTTAAAACAGATAAAATCTATTCAGAATATTCCATGACAGAGCTTCTTTCACAGGCTTATTCCCTTGGAAACAATGAATATGAATGTCCCAACTGGATGAGAATCATGGTTCGTAATGCAGAAGATCCTTTAGCGTATGAAAAAGAAGGAAGAACGGGTGCTATTAATATCATTGATCTTGCCAATACGCATTCCTGCTCATTTATTGCAACCCAGGATTTGGGGAAAATAGTTGGCGATAAATTTCAGGTACTTGGAAGAATAGATCATTCAGATATCAGAGGCTGCAGTCTATTGGTAAGTTAGAAGGCGTAATATCAAAGGGTAATTGTGAATATTTAATTCGCTTCGCTTGTCAATTTTTGTATGATCAGAATAAATAAAAATTGCTCATAACTTTTGCTGAGTGAAACGCCTTTGCGAACATCTAACAGTTGTGAATGAAAACTTTGTGAACCTTGCGTTTATCATATTTATTATTAAAGAATAGCATTATCATTAATCCTTTTTACAATCATATCAATGATCAAAATAGAAGAACTTATCCACGCCTACATCCATTCACACTGCGATTTTGAAAAAGAAATCGTACTGACGAATTATTTTCAGGCAGACTGGGAAGCAGATATTCTGATCATTGATGCAGAGGGTGGAAGTCATGAAATCGAGATCAAGTTTTCAAAAAGTGATTTTAAAAATGATTTCAAAAAATCATATCTGAATAAAGATACCGGAGAAAAATTTCTGAAGCATGATAAGATTTCCTGTGGAGATTATGTCTGTAATTCTTTTAGTTTTTTACTTCCAATGGGAATGGTAGATGCTGCAATTATCCCTGAACATTGCGGGATCATTGAATTTTATCATAATGCAGACACTTGGGAAACAGAATTTTATCTGATCCGTCCACCCAAAAAACTTCATGAAGATTCTTACTGGAAACTGAATGATAAAGATCTTTTTATCAGAAAAATGGCTCTGAATCTTCTTCAGCGCAAAATGGAAATTAAAGGAAAACATGAAGAACTGATCTTCAAAAATCCTTTTGACATCAAAAAGCTGAAATAAGATTAATATTTTTTTAACGCAAAGTTTAAATTCTTATTGATAAGCTTTAAGGATGCAAAGAAGGAATCTATGAGATTGATTCTTACGAAGCAAACATTATAATTAGCTTCATCCACAGCGTAGTCTTACCCACTTTGCTCTCTTCAGTAATCCTTCTTCATAAAACTTTGCGTCTACAAATAATTTCAAAGTAACTTATTCAAAATCAGAAAATAAAAAAATCCTGCCGCCTGACAGGATTTTATAATTGATTATTATTTGAAAAATTAATCTGCGATTTCTGCAGTATCTCTCTGAAGTAAGAACTTGTAGATTAATCCTCCTACAACTCCTCCTAAAATTGGAGCTACCCAGAACAACCAAAGTTGTGACATTGCTGTACCTCCCACAAATACCGCCTGAGAAAGGGATCTCGCAGGGTTTACAGAAGTGTTTGTGATTGGAATAGAGATCAGGTGAATCAAAGTAAGAGCAAGACCAATAGCAAGACCGGCAAATTTACCGTTAGCCCATTTATCCGTAGCTCCCATGATCACGATAAGGAAGAAAGCAGTTAATAAAAACTCAGCAAGGAATGCTGCTCCCATACTGAATGCTTTTCCATTGTAGACCGCCTCTCCGTAAAAGTTTGTGGCAAAATCTCCGGGTTTTGAGAATTCTACCGCTCCCGCTCCGTTAAGAATTGTATACAGACATCCTGCTGCTACAATTGCTCCCAGACATTGAGCTACAATGTATGGAATAAGATCTTTTGCAGGAAATCTTCCTCCAGCCAGCAACCCGAAAGAAACTGCAGGGTTAAAGTGTCCTCCTGAAATGTGTCCTACAGCATAAGCCATAGTAAGAACAGTAAGACCGAATGCTAAAGCAACTCCTAAAAGTCCGATGCCGATGTCTGGAACACCAGCTGCGAAAACAGCGCTTCCACAACCTCCGAAAACAAGCCAAAATGTGCCGAAAAATTCAGCGAAAAGTTTTTTTATCATGTTGTTTATTATTTAAATGTATCTCAAATGTAAAATTTAAATCTTAAAGTAAAAAGCAAAAACTGAAAAAATATTTCGAAAAAGTGTGAACAATAATTGTAAAATCTATAATTTGGTGTAAAGTTTGTTTGGGATTTATTTATAGAGTATTATAGTCAGTTTTGAAAGATCCAACATAAATGTTTTATCTTTCATTTGTAATTTAAAAGGAAGGTGAATGAGAAAGTTTTTTTGTGTGGTCTTTGTACCTTTTATTTATAGTTTACATTATTCGCAGACGGCAAAAAAAGCTTTTCCCTGCTATGATCTTTCTACTGTATTGAAAGTTGAGGCTACACCGCTTTACAAACCTCACCTTGATGCTTCAAAAAGTTTCGGGATACAGCTTCTGAAAGATTCCAAAACAGTTCAGAAGTATATCGGCAACGGAAAACTCCACAAAATAAAAAAATCAGGAAAAGGATATCAGGTTCAGAGACTGGATTACAGCAGGGCTTATATGGTATCCAAGGGAAAAACAACCCTGGAGAAAATAGGTTCCAAATTCAGCAAAGATACCAAAGGCGGTACATTCACTGTTTCATCCATTACCCGCACTCTTGAAGACCAGTGCAGGCTGAGAAGAGTAAATTCCAATGCCTCACTAGGGATTAGTTCGCATAATTATGGTAACTCTTTTGATATTTCTTATATAAGATTCAACAACGTTCTTAAGTATAATCCCAAAATGGAAATGGCGTTGGAAAAAGTATTGAAATATTATGAAAAAGCCGGTAGAATCTATTATATCAAAGAGAGACAGCAGAGCTGTTATCATATAACAGTGAAAAATTATTAATAAAAATCTTCTTGCATAGCATATTTAGTTTATATATTTTTATACAACCAAAAACTATGCTTATGACAACTTTAAACATTGTAGACTACATGCTTCCTGTAGAAGAATGTAGAGCGGCATCCCTTGAATGGAAAGCCCGCTTTTCTGATTTTTCCAAACTGCAAAGTCTGATTCCTACCAATTACGTTTTCAATATTTCAAGAGAACATCTTGAATGGATGAAAGGATTTAGTAATTATAAAGACTTTTGTTCAGCAATAGGAGTATATAAAGAACGTTTGATTATGATTCTTTATCCTATGAATGATAAAGGTGGAAAAATAGACGTAAATGAATATCCATACAGTTTCCTTACTGAACTGGACAGAGATCTGAGACTTCAGGAGATCCAGGAATATACTGTTGTTAGAAACGCAGTTCTTTCCAAAGATCTTGAAAGCACAGAGAAGAATGCCAATATGGGATTCCCTGTTTCTAATGCACCAATTCTTGAACAGGATGTAGCTGTAGCAGCTATTGAACGTTGGAGAAACGAAGGAATGGATTGGTTCTACAAAGAATGTAGCGAAAATCAAGGAGCTGGTATTTTCAGAAAATTCTATGTTCCTACGGCGGACCTTTGTCTTGATGATGCTGGCTTAACAGGAATTACCTGTTCTTTTGGACTTAAATACAATGATATTTATGGAAAAGTGCTGGTAACTCTTATCTTCATCTCTTTCCGTGAAAACCTTAAGAATTCAGAAGTAGGAGCGGAAACCATTTCAAATACATACGACTGGGCAAAACCATGTCCTCCTATCTGCCGTATACCGGATGTAGATGTAGGATGTGAATTTTAAAAAGATAAACTGAGGAATGGCTGGACTTTATAAGGCAATTTTATTCCTGAACTATGCACTGCTTCTATCTGTTATACTGTTGGGAGCAGCAAAATATCGCATATTAAACTCAAGAGAAAAGCAATATTTTCATTGTATTGCTTTTCTTTTTTTTATTGAACTGCTGAATCTGGCACTGCCATATATCTTCAGGCTGAATGATACCTCATTTCTCTATCCTTTGTATATCGCAGGAGAGTTTTTTTTGCTGACAGGTTTATTCATTAGAAAACTAGATTGGCCAAAAGTGGCTCTCTGGACTGTAGGGATATTGGCAGGAGGTTTTATGGTTGCAAAATATGGATTTGATTACCCATCCAACGCAGATATTGCGAAAGTAGTTTCCAATATCATCATCATCTGCCTTTCCGGATTTACCCTCATCCGTGAGATTAAGAATACATCTGTACAGAACCGTTTTCTTTTTGTAGATGCAAGTATCTTTTTCTATTATTCGGTTTCGGTATTTATTTTTATCATTCAGCATCAGATTGCCAATCTGTCAGAAAACGATTATTATATTATTCTCAGTGCCAATAATATTCTTTCGAGTATTTTGTACTGTTCATTTTTATACACATTTATCAGATTAAAGAAGTAACTTTAAATATCAATCTGCTGATCCTTATAATTGTTACCATAGCAATTATAGTAGCTTTTATTATGCTTGCTTACAGAGCATTTATAACCAGAATTATAAAGGAAAAAAGTGTTCAGCATGAGGCGGAAGTTCTTCATCAGAAAAAATTAGTACTGGAAAACATCAAAGCCCAGGAAGAAGAAAGAAAAAGAATTGCGGTAATGATTCATGATGATATCGGAAACCGGCTCAACATTCTTTCATTATGGTTGAATAACCTCGATACCCAGGGCGATGAGCTGATCAAAAAAAATATCTATGGTCAGATGTCTTCCCTGATTGATGCTGCCAGAAGTATTTCTCATTCATTGTACCCTGTAAATCTGGAATCTGTGGGACTGGTTTTATACGTTGAAGAATTAATAGCCAACCTTTCCCATAAAATTAATATTTCCATGCAGGTAATGCCTGGATATAAACAGAAAGATCTTTTCGTGGAAGTACAGCTGTACAGGATTATTCAGGAATTTACTACCAATGTGATCAAACATTCTGATGCAACAGATCTCTGGATTTATATTAAAGATTATCCTGAAAATATGGCAGTGGTAATTTCGGATAACGGACAAGGCTTTGAATATGAAGAAGTAAAAAAAGGAATGGGAATAAAAAATATAGAATCCCGTATTAAATCTATGAACGCCACACACAAATGGAAAAAAACATTTTCGAATAAAGGAAGTCGTTTAATTATAAAAATTCCAAAATATCATGAGTTCCCAAATCAAACTAGCACTGATTGATGATGAACAGCTGATCCTCGAAGGGGTAAAAATGTTGCTGTCCAATGAAAAAAATATATCGGTATGCCTTACCGCGGATAATGGCCCCGATTTTATAGAAGACCTCGGAAAACTTTCAAAAGATGAATTTCCTGATATGGCTCTTGTAGATGTTCAGATGAAACCTATGAACGGTTTTGAACTGGTAGAAATCCTGAAGGAAAAATTTCCCGATCTTAAAATTATTATCCTGTCATCCCATTATAAAACCTCTATTCTTGGATATATGGTCAAGCTGGGAGTATCAGCATTTCTTCCTAAAAACTCGAATAAACAAACATTTATTGATGCCATTACAATGGTGGATAAAAACGGAGTCTTTTTCACCGCTGAAGATCATCAAATGCTGTTTACTTATATGAACAGTACTGCTAAGAAAAATTCTCTTTTTGAAACCGAAGACGAGTTGTCCGAAAGAGAAAAAGATGTTGTAAAACTAATCTGTCAGGAATTTACCAACAATGAAATAGGAGAAAAACTCTTTATCAGTCCGAGAACCGTAGAAAGTCACCGACAGCGTATTCTCGAGAAGATTGGAGCCAAAAACACAGTAGGTATAGTCATTTATGCCATTGTCAACAATATATATTCCCTTGAAAAAATATAATCTGATTCCGTAGAAATACGGAATTTTTTATTTGGTACTTTTCACTCTAGCGATCCTTGTTTTTCTTCTGTTATTTTGAAATGTCTCTTTTAGGGATGTTAATTGAAAAAACACAAACAAGATCTGTAATAAAAATTAAAGTAAAAACATGAATGGCAGCAGCGTGATTTCCGTCGGGATTTTCTTTGACGGTACAGGAAATAATGGGGTTAATATTCTTTCAGCGGATAAACCACTGAACAATAATGAAAGCTATTATGGTACCTTCAGCAATATCTATAAATTATACAGTTTATTTATTGGAGATGAAAAAATATATATCGAAGGAATAGGAACCGTAACAGGTAGTGAAGATAGTAATTTTGCGATGGCAACATGTGCCAATCCACCATATGGGAATGGATATTCTTCTGATGATAAACTTCAGAAAGTCTGGGATTTTATACAGGAGATTGCTCATGACGAAACCAAAGAATACAATTTTTATATCTATGGATTCGGGAGAGGAGGTATGCTGGCAAGAACTTTGTGTAACCAGCTTTTGAGCCATTTTTCTCCGAAAAATTGCAGAATAAAATTTTTAGGAGCCTTTGATACCGTAGAGTCCAAACCTTTTAATACCTATAACCTGAACATTCCTGTGCAGGTAGAGAATGCTTTGCATCTCTGTGCAGTCAATGAAAGTCGATTTTTTTTCCCACTTACAGGTTTTTTTGAAAACTCAAAAACCATGCAGGATCAGAAATCTGAAAATGAGTCATCTGTTTGGAAGGAAGTTTTTGTACCGGGAGATCATGCGGATATAGGAGGAGGATATCTGGAAGGGCCACAATCTGTTTATATTTCTACAGATTTCATGAATATTGATGATCTGCATAACTATGTCTCAGATATAAAAAATGCAAAAACCAATGCCGAAGGAAATAAAATATGGGATGCCTTGCTGTCAGGATATAAAGTGGAGACAGCCAATGGACTTTCACAGGCATATGTGTGCAGAGATAAAGTATACAATGATCTTTCAAAAGTATATGGAAAACTGATGATGGAAGAAACCAATGAAATATTATCCGTTTTTAGTACAGAAAACTATGCCTACTTTGGAACGGATTATAATAAACATGCTTTTCTCAATCGGTTTTATATCAAAATGAAAGAATATATAAAAGATCTTTCTGTAAGCAAAAAACCTATATACGATTTTGCGAAATTTGCAGATTATACCCATATTTCAGCCAATTTCGGATTGTATAGTAATAGTTTCAGGAATAGATCGCAGCAGGAAATTAATATTGAAATGATTAACAACGGGCTCAATGTTTCCAGCAGTACATCTGTTGATCAAACCAGCCAGACAAGACTTTCTGTGGAACTTCATCTGCCGGAAGACAGCTTTGTTGCAGATTTTCTTTATGGAACCAGTGTTCCTAATAATGATATCTGGGTCCGTTCCATTATAAAAACTCCAGCAGTTATTACTTCACATTAAATGAAATAAAGAACCAGTGCAACACTTCTCAGTTTTAAATTTAGGTTAGGGGACATCATTCAGGTGTCTCCTTTTATTTATAATTATTTTATAATCAATTGGGTATAATTACTGAATCCTGAATTTGGTATTTTATACTGTAGTTTCTGGATTTTAATTCCTGTTACTTTGAATTGTTCATTTCGCGAAGCTTCGAAACACGAAACTGAACAAAGGCGTATTCTGAAAAGCCTAATACCAAAAAGAGTAAGAACACCAAAGATTAAAACAATGGAAAAGACACTAATTCAAAGACCCGGAATTACGAGATACTCAATTAATTTTGATTTTACATCCGCTGATCAAAGACGAATTTTACAATACTTGCAGGAAAATGGATATCAATTCTTAGGGTATAAAGGAGCTACAGGGCTTAACCAGATCACTTCAGGAGTACCAACTTGGTTTGCGATGAACTTTACGGAGATGTTCGGTATGGCAGAAATAGATTGTGAATCACAATATAAAGTGTATGTCTTCAATAAAGAAATCATTCAACCTAATACAACCATCCAGATGCAGGCATTATCGCAGGAAATTCCTTTAGGTACATCCTTAACATTTCATCCGGATGGCTCGTTTTCTACTAATGGAAATGCTCCTGATGGAGTAATTACCGTAAGAAATGAAAGACCGGCAGGTACTCCTGCTCTCACCATTGGTCTTGCAGGAAAAGTTAATGGAAGGTTTCAACCTTTCTGTGCATTTACTTGTATGTCACAAGGACAGGTGAGTATGGAACCTAATGATAATATAGCTTTATTTGCGGTTCAGGCTAATTTAACCTCAGGATCTGTTGCCAGTAATGCCAGAACATCAGGATGTGAGTTTATGTTCAGTGCCGAAAATATGGAATATGATCTACAGATTGTTCCGGGTACATACAGCATAACAAGCTCTCCGGGAGCAGCTCCGGTATATCCTGTATCTGCAGGTCAGTCATTAATACCGCTTCTGAATAAATAAAAACATTTTACATTCAAATCACTAAAAACAAAATAATTATGAAAGTTTCAGAATGGCTTAAAAAAGCAAACAAACTTTTAGACACTTGTGAATACGAGATCAGTATTAAAAATGGAAGTAAACCCATCACAATGTCTGAAGCTAAGACCTTGAATGAATTGCAGGTTGCAATAGGATCTAACCACGGGATCAAACAGGTGAAATATAAAGAAGCAGAAGCAACCCTTGTAGAAATGATTGCAATGGTACAGGCAGGACAGAAAACACCGCCGCTTACCCCAGGATAAATTTCTTGTAAAAATCAGTTCATATGCAAATGAAATAGTTGTCTGTTTTGGGCAGCTATTTTTATTTCTGGGCTATTCATTTCTTTTTCCGTATTTTTGCACCCGAAAATTCATTATTCATTACTAATTATTAATTAAGATGCTTTCGGTTCAAAGTTTAGGGTTACATCATTCAGGAAATTACTTATTTCAAAATGTCAGTTTTACCATCAAAAAAGATGATAAAGTAGGTCTCGTAGGAAAAAATGGAGCGGGTAAATCCACTCTGTTAAAAATGCTGTCCGGAGAAATTAATTTCTACGAAGGAGAGGTTGTAACTGAAGGTAGTGTTACCATTGGTTTCCTAAAACAGGATCTTGACTTTGTAAAAGGAAGAACCGTTTGGGCTGAAACAATGCAGGCTTTCGAGCAGATCAATGCCTGGAAGAATGAGCTTGAAGAGGTGAATCACCAGATGACAGTGAGAACAGACTACGAAAGTGATTCTTACACGGATCTGATTAATAAAATGACCGAATTAAACGATCTTTTGATGAACCATGATGCCTACAATCTTGAAGGCGACATGGAAAAAGTTTTGTTTGGTTTAGGATTTAAAGCAGATGATTTCCAGAAAATTACCGATGAATTTTCCGGAGGATGGAGAATGAGAATCGAATTGGCAAAATTACTTCTTCAGAAGAATGATATTATGCTTCTCGATGAGCCTACCAACCACCTGGATATGGAATCCATCATCTGGTTGGAAAACTTCCTGAAAGACTATCCGGGAGCTATTGTTCTCGTAAGTCACGATAAACAGTTCATGACAGCAGTTTGTAACCGTACTTTTGATATCAACAATAGGAAAGTTGACGACTATAAAGCCAACTACTCGAAATATTTGGTCATGAGAGAAGATCGTCGTGAAAAACTGATTCAGGCTAAAAAGAATCAGGATGCGGAGATCAAGCAGATGGAAGATAATATTAATAAGTTCCGTGCAAGTGCTACAAAAGCATCTTTTGCACAGTCACTTATTAAAAAATTAGATAAAATAGAGCGTATCGAAGTAGATAATGAAGACGTTTCAAAATTCAACATTCGTTTCGTACAGTCTATGGTTCCTGGAAAAATTATTTTTGAAGCTGAAAATTTAGGAAAAGCTTATGGTCAGAAACAGATTTTTGATGATGTAGACTTTATCGTTCAGAGAGGAGACAGAATTGCCCTTTTAGGACAGAACGGACAGGGAAAGACAACTTTGGCTAAAATCTTAGCAGGAGATATTAAAGATTATTCCGGAACATGGAATCTTGGCCACAACGTCAATATCGGATATTTCGCTCAGAATCAGGAAGAGGTTTTAACACCTAATAAAACGGTTCTGGAAGAAGCGGAAGATGCTGCAACAGAAGAAACCAGACCTAGAGTAAGAGACCTATTGGGATCTTTCCTTTTCCAGGGAGATGCGGTTACCAAAAAAACAAAAGTGCTTTCCGGAGGAGAAAGAAACCGTCTGGCTCTTTGTAAACTGTTACTTCGTCCTTTCAACACACTGATCATGGACGAACCTACCAACCACCTTGATATCCAGTCTAAGGAAATTATCAAGCTGGCGTTGCAGAACTTTGAAGGAACTTTAATTGTGATCTCGCACGACAGAGAATTCCTTCAGGGACTTTGTGATAAGATCTACGAATTCCGTGACGGGAAAATGAAAGAATTCCTTGGAGATATCAATGAATATCTTGAATACAGACAAAAAGAAACCATCAGAGAAATTTCTGCAGAAAAGGCTAAACTTCACAGCGAAGTAAAGGTAGAACCTAAGAAAGTGGAAGTGAAGCCTGTTGTAAGCAGCAGCCCATCTTCAAACATTGTAAGTAAAGAACAGAAAAATATTCAGAATAAAATCAAAAAAGTAGAAGAAAAAATTTCCGAGCTTGAAACAAAAGTGGAAGAAATGGAAGCTTCTTTTGCCAAAGAAAATCCTTCAGATGAAACCTTAGAACAATATAATAAAGCTAAGGAAGAGCTGGATACAGCTTTACAGGAGTGGGAATATCTTGGAACCCAACTGGATTAAACTAAAATATAAAAGCTTCATAAACTAAAAATTATGAAGCTTTTTTTTGTAACAAAATCAGCCTGATTTCTACATATTATCAATAATCATAGAGTAATTTAATGAAACTTTAAGGAAACAATTAAATTATTTTCATAATTTTGAACCATGATTTTTAAAGAAAGCAGAAACCTAAAGAGTTTTATCTCCAAGCTATTGTTTGGAGTATATTTCCTCGCGCTGCTTTCTCAGAGCTTTCACCATCATGATTCCGTAGATTATTTTAAGGCTTTCAATCTTAAAAAAGTTGAGAATACAGTGACGAAAGCAGTTACTAAAGAGAAAGCTGGCGACTGTCTGGCCTGCCACTTTTTGGTTACCGGACATACATTAGCTCCTGAAGAATTCAACTTTACTTTTGAGCATTACAGCCATGAAGTAAAACAAATCATCGCCATTCAGGAGAAAATCTGGTCACAGACCAAATTCACTTTTCAACTTCGGGGACCGCCCGCACTTTCATAATTCACAGATTCTTATTGGGTTTAAAGTTTTTTACTTTAAAGTTCAATGTTTAATGCTTCAAATTATTTGATGTTTAAAGGTTTAATGTTGTTAGGAAAACAACTGATCGTTTGTAATTACTATTTCAATAATATTCAATTACTAACTGCTAATTTCTCACCTCTAACTTCTCATTAGACATTTTACAATTAAACTAACCCAATCCCATAAATTTTAACGAAAAATGTACTCCATTGAAAGAGTACGCAATCAATCTATTTACAATGAAATTGATATATTGCCTGCTGCTGATCTTTTGCGGATCAGTATTTACAAGTGCACAAAAAACTTATACTGTAGAGGGAACCGTTCATGATTTTCATGATAAAACACTGCTGGAAAATGCAGTGATTAAAATCGGGAGCTTTACAGCCAAAACGAATAATAAAGGTCAGTTTTCTTTTGACAAAATTCCTGCAGGAAAGTATACACTCATTGCACAGCATCCTGATTGTGATGATTATACTGAAAATATAGGAGTTAATCAGGATGTACATCTGGTTATTACACTGGAACATCATGTCAGAGACATCGAAACAGTGACCGTTCACGGAAGCCACAAGAACAATGGAAGCATGGTAGTGAAAACTCTTGATAAATCAGTGCTTTCAAGAAATGTTACTGAAAATTTAGGGAATCTACTAACTAATATTTCCGGTGTTAACGTTCTTAAAACGGGAAATAATATCGCCAAGCCTATTATTCATGGGCTTTATGGAAGCAGAGTTTCTATCCTTAATGATGGGGTGAAACTTGCCGAACAGGAATGGGGAGTAGAGCATGCACCCAATGTAGATGTCAATAATTTTGAACATATTGATGTCATCAAAGGAGCGTCAGCCTTGAAGTATGGAGCCGGAGCTGTAGGGGGAGTCGTTGTCTTGCAGCCTCAGGTTTTGCCTAAGAAAGATACCATCATGGGGAATGTTTCTCTTTCCGGAATTTCAAACGGAAGAGGGGCGGATCTGAATGTAAAACTGGCAAAAACGTGGGAGAATGGTTGGGCCATCAAAACCAATGGAAGCTATAAAAAGCTTGGTGATCTTGAAGCTCCGGATTATGGCTTGATGAATACCGGACTTGAGAGCTCAGGATTTAATTTTGGGGTGCAGAAAATGACATTTGAAAAAGGTTTTTCGTTTGATTATTATCTGACTAAAAGCACTGTTGGGATTCTTAGAAGCTCTCACGTAGGGAATTCCGAGGATCTGCGTACTGCTCTTACCTCACCGGAACCAATCTATCAGAGAGATTTTAGTTATGATATTGATAATCCTAAACAGGAAATTGAGCATCATATTGCTAAAGTTTCGGCTTACAAAAGGTTTGAAAATTTTGGAAAGATAACGGCTACGTACAGCTTCCAGTACAATCATAGAAAAGAATATGATATCAGACGCACAGAAGCTTTGAGCAAAAAACCGGCACTGGATCTTGAACTGATTACCAATGATCTGAATGTGAACCACCTGATAGAAAGAGGAAACTGGAATCTTGAAACAGGGATTAATGCAGGGTATCAGAATAACTATTCTAATACGCAGACCGAGGCAAGACGTCTTGTTCCGAACTACGACAGATATTATGCAGGAATTTATTCTGTATTAAAATATAAAATTGCTCCCCAATTGGATCTTGAACTGGGAGGCAGATATGATTACGATCATTATGATGTAACAAAATGGTATGATCTGAGCGACTGGAATAAGACCTATGCCGCAGATTATTCAAATTTTGTAGTAAGAATAAACCAAAACAGAATTCTTACGAATCCATCATTAACCTATAATAATATTTCAGTAAACGGAGGACTGGTTTACCATCCATCCGAATATTTTAACCTGAAATTTAATTATGCCAGAGTGTCAAGATCTCCAAATATTGCAGAGCTTTTTGCAGACGGACTTCACCATTCTGCAGCCATTATCGAAAGAGGAGATATGAGAATGAAAAGCGAAACAGGAAATCAGTTCAATCTGGTTGCAGACGTAAAAGCAAATGTCTTGAAAGGATTGAATATTTCAGTAAACCCGTATTTCTTTTATACTCAGAATTTCATCAACCAGATTCCTACAGGATATCAGAATACCCAGTGGGGAGGAGCTTTTGTAGTATACAGTTATCAGCAGATCAATGCAAAAATGTATGGATTAGATATTGATGCACAGCTTAAGATCACAGATAATCTGACTTACAAAGGAAGCGGTTCCTATGTTTATGGGCAGGATACGACTAATAATGTACCTCTTATCCTGATGATGCCTCCGAATTTTAACAATTCATTGGAATTCAATAAAAAAGAATGGAAAAACTTCTATTTCACTGTAAGTAACAACACGTATCTGAAGCAAACAAGATTTCCTGTTTATAACGTTCCGATCAGATTATTCGATTCTGATGGAAATGCTTACAATGAAGATGTAGATATCTCTACGCCTCCAAGCGGATATTCGCTTTGGAACCTTCAGACAGGGGTGAATCTGTCTAAAAATTTCGGAATTGATTTCTCAGTTCGAAATGTATTCAATAAGTCTTACAGAGATTATCTGAACAGACTTCGTTTCTTTTCCAACGAAATGGGAAGAAACTTTATTTTAACTCTTAAATATCAATTTTAATTACTTAAAATCAAAAACATGAAAAATATTTTTAAAAATACTACTCTTATCTTAGGACTTTTCTTTGCAGTTGCTTTAAGCGTAACATCGTGTAACAGAAGCGATGATGAAGCAGATGATCTTCCTCAGGAAGAACTTTCAGATGTTCTCTTAAGAGTAACAGATGTAGCTACAGGTACTCCCGTCGTATATGATTACCAGGTGAACAGTACTACGAATCCGAATGTTAAATTGATCAACGGTCATACCTATAACGTAGAAGTTATTTTCAAAAATGGTGATGAAGATGCTACTCAGGAAATCAAAGAAGCTAAAAATGAGCATTTCTTAGTGTATAACTTTCCCAACTCTGATATTACTTTAACCCGTACAGATGATGAATCTTCTACAAGAGGAGATGGAAACCGAGTAGGATTGAAAACAAAATGGGTGGTAAATACTGCTGTGAAAAATGCTTCAGCACCTAGTCAGCTGGTTCTTACATTATTCCATGAGCCGGTAACAGTTTCTGAAACTTCTGCGGTAAGTGGAAACGGAGTGATCTACGGAACCCATACAGGAGGTGAAACAGACGCGCAGGCTAACTACAATATTATTAATTAATATATTCTTTAATCTTGTTTGAACCACCGGAATTCTCCGGTGGTTTTTTATTTAACAATATTTGGCGTTATAAGTTGATTTTAAATGGGTGATTTTCATAAAAAATTCATATTTTTGCAACCTAAAATTTTAATCAATAATGAAGGTTACCGCACAAAACCATGATGACGTAAGTGCATTGCTTACAGTAACATTGGAAAAATCTGACTACAAAGAAAAAGTAGAGAAGCAGTTGATTAATTATGCTAAAAATGCGCAAGTTCCTGGATTCAGAAAAGGGAAAGTGCCTTTGAGTATGGTTAAAAAACAATATGAAGCAGGTATTGCATTTGAAGAAATCAACAGACAAGTTTCTGATGCTTTAAACAACTATGTTAATGAGAACAAATTAAGATTAGTTGGTCAGCCTGTTCCTCAGCCAGTAAACGAATTAGATTACAATGCTGAACAATTAGAAGTTGCTTTCGAAGTTGGATATGAGCCTGAATTCACTATAGATTTAGCTAAATATGAAGCTCCTCATTACAAAGTAGAAGCTTCTGACAAAGAAATCAGCAAGAGTATTGAAAACATGCAGAAGCGTTTCGCTGAGCAGGTTCCTCAAGATAAAATCACTAAAGATTCTTACATTGCTTTAGAAGTTTCTCAGGTTGTGGAAGAAGATGCTGAAGGAGAGCACCACCACCACCCAAAAAACCTTACCGTTACAGCTGATAACAAAGAAGCTTTCAAATTGGTAAAAGGTTTGAAAATGGAAGGTTCTGTAAAAGTAACGAAAGAAGCTCTTGCAGGTGATGAAGAATTAGCTAAAGAATTAGGATTCAGCAAAGAAGAAGTTGAGCACCTACACCACAATGAATTAGAAGTAAAAGTAAAAGATTTCTATTCATTAAACTTAGCTGAGCTTAATCAGGATTTATTCGACAAAGTATATGGAGAAGGAAACATCAAGTCTGAAGATGAGCTTAAAGATAAAGTAAAAACTGAATTAGACGAGTATTTCCAACAAAATGCTGATGTTCACTTTGTGAATAAAGTATTAGAGCAGGTAACTGAGAAAGAAGAAGTAAAACTTCCTGAAACGTTCCTTGTGAAGTGGTTATTATTCTCTAACCAGAATATCCAGTCTGAAGCACAAGCTAAAGAAATTCTTGAAGCAGAGAAAAACCAGTTGAGATACCAGATCATCGAAGGTAAATTGATGACTGATAACGAAATCAACCTTGACTATGCTGATGTATTAGCTCAGGCTGAGCAGTTGGTGAAAAACCAATTGGCAATCTACGGAATCCACCACTTAGGTGATGAAGAAGTTCAAAAATATGCTGTTGAAATGTTGAAAGATCAGGAGCAGGTAAGACAAATTTCTTCTGAAGTAGCTATGGCTAAATTGAAAGATGTAATTCTTGAAAAGGCTAGCAAAAAAGAAACTAAAATTTCTCACGACGAATTTTTAGAAGAACTTAAGAAATAATTATATACAGATATAAATATTTGAAAACCGTCAATTTTTTGGCGGTTTTTTTATTGTAAAGCAGTTCCGGGGCTTATAAAATTTGTGAAATAAACAGAACCGTATATAAACTTTAGTTTAATTAATTTTTTTATAAAAAAATTAAATTAACATTTATGATCTGTTATTTATGTTTTTTTTAGAGTGATAATATTCATCAATATCCCTATATTTACCCAATAAACTTTATTATAAATATGAAAAAGATCATCATTCCATTTTTCTGTGCTGTGCTTTTTTCAGTACCTGCAGCAGCTCAGAAGAAAGGGGCTGCATCTGCTAAAACAGAAGCTGTAAAATCAAAACTGACCTCTAAAGAAGTTCTGGATAATTATTTCAAAGCTTTAGGTGGAAAAGATAAATTGGAGGCTGTAAAATCTACCATTACTGATAACACGGTTTCTGTGCAGGGAATGGAAATTCAAATGACAACTAAGAAATTAGGAAATAAATTCAAATCCGTACAATCGCTGATGGGAAAAGAAATGATTCAGCTTTTTGACGGAGAGAAAGGATATTTTGATCAGGTGGGAACTAAAACAGACATTCCTGCAGACAAAATTGCTGAGCTGAAAAAAGGAAAACCAATTGATGCTTTAGCCTTTGATGCTTCTAATTTCCAGACAGTATCTACGGAAAAATTGGACGGGAAAGATTATAATGTATTGTCTTCAGACAAAGGAAAATTTTATTTTGATGCTGGAACCGGACTTTTGTATAAAACAAATGCAGGAGAAGGAAACGCAACAATCAAAAGCTATATGGCGGTAGACGGATTACAGTTTCCTGCTGAAGTAGAAGCTGAAGGTGGAGGTCAGAAAATGACAATCAAAACTACAAAAGTGGTAATCAATTCCGGAGTTACGGATGCTGATTTTAAATAAAAAGTCACTTTTTAAGAGATAAAAACCGGGAAATTCCCGGTTTTTTTGGTGTTTTAATACTTTTAACTCAAATTTAACTATAAATTTTTGACTTAGTATTTCTTCAGCTTGTGAAGAATTGATACTTTTAGCATGCAAATAAAATCAAATATCATGAAAAAAGTATTATCTTCATTTGCAGTCATTTTCCTGATGTCTGCGAATGCCTTTGGACAGAATATCCCTGTGGATCCGTCCGTAAGAATGGGTACCCTTTCCAACGGAATGAAGTACTATATCAAAAAAAACACTTTACCCGAGAAAAAAGTAGATTTCCGTCTGGCGATCAATGCCGGATCTATTCTTGAAGACGAAAATCAAAGAGGATTAGCTCACTTTATGGAGCACATGAACTTCAACGGAACCAAAAATTTTCCGGATAATAAATTAGTAGACTTTCTACAATCTATCGGAGTGAAATTCGGTCAGCACCTTAATGCTTACACCAGTTTTGATGAAACAGTTTACATGCTTCCTGTTCCTTTGGATAAACCTGGAAATCTGGATGCCGGACTGAAAGTAATGGAAGACTGGGCATTTAATGCAACCCTTTCAGACAATCAGATCAATAAAGAAAGAGGAGTTGTACTGGAAGAACTGAGATTAGGTCTTGGACCGGATAAGAGAATGATGGATAAATACCTTCCAAAACTTTTATACAAATCTCAATATGCAGACAGACTTCCGATCGGTAAAAAAGAAGTATTGGAAAACTTTAAACCTGATGTGATCAGAAAATTCCATCAGGAATGGTACAGACCAGATTTGATGGCGATTATCGTGGTAGGAGATATCAATGTAGATGAAATTGAGAAAAAGATCAAGGATAACTTCAGCAAATATAAAAACCCTTCAAAACCTAGGGAAAGAAAATCTTTTGATCTTCCGAATCATAAAGAAACTTTGGTAGCGATTGAAACAGATCCTGATGCAACCAATTCTATGGTACAGTTTATCATGAAAGATGCTGATGCTTATACGCCGGATGTAACTGTTCAGCAATATAATCAGAGTCTTATAGAAAATCTTTCAACCACGATGTTGAATAACAGGTTGAGAGAACTGATCAACTCTACAAACCCTCCTTTTACGTTTGGATCAGTATACCACGGAGGAACTTATGCAAGAAGTAAAGAAGCTTTCCAGGGATTTGCTATGGTAAAAGAAGGAAACCAGCTGAATGCATTAAAAGTTTTACTGGAAGAAGTAGAAAGAGCAAAAAGATTCGGATTTACACAGTCTGAATTGGACAGAGCAAAATCTCAGGTACTTTCCGATCTTGAAAGATCTTATAACAACAGAGATAAGACAGAAAGTGACAGGCTGATAGGGGAGTATGTAAGAAACTTCCTGGAGCAGGAACCAATTCCCGGAATTGCTTGGGAATATGAAGATACCAAATCTTTCTTACCATCCGTTACTCTTGCACAAACCAATGATATCATCAAGAAAATGGTGAAAGATGACAGCAGAGTGATCGTAATTACAGGTCCTAAAAAAGATAATGTAACCATGCCTACAGAAGCAATGGTGCTGAATACATTTGATGCCGTAAAAATGACAGATCTTAAACCTTATGAAGAAAAGGCTGCCATCAAAAACCTGGTAAAACCATTTAAATCAGAAGGGAAAATTGCTAAAACAGAAACAGATGCTAAGTTAGGAACAACAACCTGGACTTTGAGCAACGGAGCTAAAGTAACTTTCAAGAAAACTGATTTCAAAGATGATGAAATCGTATTTACAGCAAGAAGTTTAGGAGGAAGCTCCCTTATTCCGGATGCTGATTACAATAAAACACAATTTGCTTTCTCTGCGCTCACAGAAGCTGGCGTAGGCGGATTCTCTAAAGCAGATCTTACCAATTATCTTGCCGGTAAACAAGTGGGGGTAAATCCTATGGTGACTTCACTTTTTGAAGGTATTTCCGGAAGAACTACCCAAAAGGATTTAGGAACAGCTATGGAATTGATGTATGCTTATTTTACAAGTTTAAATTACAACCCTGCTTCCTTTAATGCTTACAAAGAAAAGCAGTCAGCAATGCTGAGTAACCTGTTGTCAAACCCTCAGGCTTATTTTTCTAACGAACACGCAAAATTCACGAATCAGAAGAATCCGAGATTCATTGGGTTGTTTCCACTGGAAAAAGACTGGGCCAATACAGACTATAAAAAAGCATACGACATCTACAAAGAGAAATTTGCGAATGCCGGAAACTTCCAGTTCTATTTCGTAGGAAATATTGATGAGGCGAAGTTTAAAGATGAAGTACTGCAGTATATTGCCAGTCTGCCATCATCAGGAAAAACTACCATGTTTAAAGATACAGGATACAGAACGATTACCGGTGATTATACAAAAGTGTACAAAAAAGGAAAAGATCCGAAGAGTATGGTATCTATCTCATACAGTGGAGAAGCGCCTTACAACGAGAAAGAAGCCTTAGCATTATCTGCTCTTGGAGAAGTGGCTACCATCAAGGTGATCGAAAAATTAAGAGAAGATGAAAGCGGTATCTATGGTGGAGGAGCAAGAGGAGGTATGAACAGAATCCCTTACGGTACTTACAGTTTTGGGATCAACTTTCCTTGTGGTCCTGAAAATGCAGATAAATTGACTAAGAGCGCCATTGCTGAGCTTCAGAAGCTGATTGACAATGGTCCTGAGCAGAAAGATCTGGATAAGTACAAAGAAGGAGAATACAATGACAATAAAACAGAACTTAAAGACAATATGTTCTGGATGAATGCCATTGCTAAAAACCAATTAGATGGAAGTGATAAATATGATATCCTGAATTACCAGGATAAAGTAAAAGCACTTACCGTAAAAGATCTTCAGGATGTTGCTAAAAAATACCTTACAAAAGGAAGAATTGTAGCCACTCTGATGCCGGAAGACGGATGGGAAAAGGCTAAAAAAGAAGAACCTAAAAAAGCAGAAGTCACAGCTGTAAAAGCAGGTGCTTCTAATTAAATTTTTTTCTTAAAATAACAAAACCGTTGTATTTTACAGCGGTTTTTTTTGTTGAATAAGGATAATATAATGGTATATCAATGGTAAATTTTAGGTTATGATGAAAATAAACTTATTTTTAATTAGTCTATTTAATATTATTTGCGAATATTTTAAATTAAAAATTACTTTTATCAAAATAAAAACAATAATTTGTTTTCATTTTGTAATATTTAAATTTTTTAACTTGAATTTAACCCTGTTGCAAAAGGCTAATTGTAAGGAGAAATGATATTTTTGAGTGTCAAAAAATAATGCAGATGAAAAAAATATTATCTTCGTTTTCAGTCATCTTTCTGATGTCAGTAAATGTCTATGGACAGAACATCCCTGTGGATCCTTCTGTAAAAATCGGTACCCTTTCCAATGGAATGAAGTACTACATCAAAAAAAATGCTCTACCTGAGAAAAAAGTAGAATTCCGTCTGGCGATCAATGCCGGATCTATTCTTGAAGACGAAAATCAGAGAGGACTGGCTCACTTTATGGAGCACATGAATTTCAACGGAACCAAAAATTTTCCGGATAATAAATTAGTAGATTTTCTACAGTCTATCGGAGTGAAATTCGGTCAGCACCTTAACGCTTCCACTGGCTTTGACGAAACGGTTTACATGCTTCCTGTCCCATTGGATAAACCTGGAAATTTGGATGCCGGACTGAAAGTAATGGAAGACTGGGCATTTAATGCAACACTTTCAGACAAACAGATCAATAAAGAGAGAGGAGTGGTATTGGAAGAACTGAGATTAGGTCTTGGACCGGATAAAAGAATGATGGATAAATATCTTCCAAAACTTTTATACAAATCTCAATATGCCGAAAGACTTCCGATCGGGAAAAAAGGAGTAATTGAAAACTTCAAACCCGATGTGATCAGAAAATTCCATCAGGATTGGTACAGACCGGATCTGATGGCGATTGTCGTAGTAGGAGATATCAATGTAGATGAAATCGAGAAAAAAATTAAGGATAATTTCAGTAAATATAAAAATCCGTCCAAACCTAAAGAAAGAAAGTCTTTTGACCTTCCGAATCATAAAGAAGCACTGGTAGCTATTGAGACAGATCCTGATGCTACAGGTTCCGGAGTACAGTTTATCATCAAGGATTCTAAAGCTTATCAGCCCGATGTAACTGTTCAGCAGTATGATCAAACACTTATAGAAGGCCTTGTGAATATGATGTTGAACAGCAGATTGGCAGAGTTGGTTAACTCCACAAACCCACCTTTTACTTATGGTTCGGTATACCACGGAGGAACGTATGCAAGAAGTAAGGAAGCATTCCAGGGATCAGCCACTACAAAAGACGGTGATCAGCTGAATGCACTGAAAGTTTTACTGGAAGAAGTGGAAAGAGCCAAAAGATTCGGATTTACACAATCTGAATTGAATAGAGCAAAAGACCAGATGCTTTCTTCTTACGAATGGGCCTACAACAACAAAGATAAGTACGAAAGCAGCGAACTGATTGATGGATATGTAGGTAATTTTCTGAGACAGGATCCAATGCCAGGGATAACCTGGGGATATGAACATATTAAAAAAGTCCTTCCAACTGTAGAACTAACGCAAACAAATGAAATTATCAAAAAGCTGGTAAAAGATGACAGCAGGGTGATCATCATGACAGGACCGAAAAAAGATAATATTAAAATGCCAACAGAAGCTATGGTTCTGAACACATTTGATGCAGTGAAAATGGCTGATCTTAAACCCTACGAAGAAAAAACTAAAGCTGAAAATTTAATAAAACCTTTCAAATCTGAAGGGAAAATTACTAAAACAGAAACGGATGCTAAGTTAGGAACAACCACATGGACTTTGAGCAATGGGGCAAAAGTAACTTTCAAAAAAACAGATTATAAAGATGATGAAATTGTCTTTTCTGCAATAAGCCTTGGAGGAGTATCTGTCATTCCGGATGCTGATTACAATAAAACAAAATTTGCCTTCGATGCTTTGCTGGAAGCCGGATTAGCCGGACTTTCCAAAACAGATCTCATCCATTATCTAGCAGGAAAACAAGTGAGTGTAAGCCCTTATATTGGTGGACCTACAGAAGGGGTTTCGGGAACGAGTTCGAAAAAAGATCTGAAAACAGCTATGGAATTGATTTATGCTTGCTTCACAGACTTAAATTATAACCCTGATGCGTTTAATGCATATAAAACAAAGAAATCGGCAATGCTGGCTAATGCAGACTCAGATCCGCAATACTATTTTTCTAATGAATATTCAAAATTTATCAATCAGAAAAACCCAAGATTTACCAGCCTTGAACCTACAGAAAAAGATTGGGCGAGTACAGATTATAAAATGGCCTATGATATTTACAAACAGAAATTTGCCAATGCAGGTAATTTCCATTTCTATTTTGTAGGAAACATAGACGAAGCAGAGCTTAAAAATGAGACACTGCAGTATATTGCATCACTTCCTGCAACAGGAAAATCATCTACATTTAAAGATACGGGTTACAGACCTTTGCAAGGAGGATATACCAAAGTTTATAAAAAAGGAAAAGAGCCGAAGAGTCTCGTTACAATTTCCTACAGCGGAGAAGCCCCTTATAATGAGAAGGAAGCTATAGCTCTTTCGGCGCTTGGAGAAGTAGCTACTATTAAAATTCTTGAAAAGCTAAGAGAAGAAGAAAGTGGTATTTATGGAGGCGGGGCAAGTGGAAGCTTCATGAAAATTCCATATAGTGCCTATGATTTTACCATTAATTTTCCTTGTGGTCCTGAAAATGCAGATAAGCTGACAAAAAGTGCAGTGGCGGAATTACAAAAATTAATAGATAAAGGTCCTGAGCAAAAAGACCTTGATAAATATAAAGAAGGTGAATACAACGAATATAACACAAGCCTTAAAAACAATGGATTCTGGTTACAGGGGATCGCCCAAAACCAATTAGACGGCAGTGATAAATATGATATCCTGAATTATCCGGCTAAAGTAAAAGCGCTTACCGTAAAAGATCTTCAGGATGTTGCTAAAAAATACCTTACAAAAGAAAAGAATGTAGCGACTCTGATGCCGGAAGAAGGTTGGGAAAAGGCTAAAAAAGATGAAACTAAAAAAGCAGGTGCAGCAGCCCCCTAACTTTTTTATTTTAAATAAAAAACCGCAGAGAAATCTGCGGTTTTTTGTTATTGAATTCAAATCCTGACCGGTTAAGAACCATATTCTTTTTTCCATTCTTCAGCAGCTTCGCTTAAAACAGTATAAAATTCTTCACCGTACTTTCTCGTTAATGGAGTTTTTAAAAACTTATAAACAGGAACCTGAAGTTCTTTTCCAAGCGTACAGGCATCGCTGCATACATTCCATTCGTGATAATTTAATGCGGTAAAAGCAGAGTATTCCGTAATACGGATCGGATAAAGGTGGCAGGAGATAGGTTTTTGCCAGTCCACGGCACCATCCTCGTATGCTTTTTCAATACCACATTTGGTAATTCCTTTTTCATCGAATGTTACATAAGCACATTCGCGATCCTCCACCATAGGAGTAACATACATTCCGTCGTGCGGATCAGTAGTCCATGTTCCTTGTTCTTCAAGGGCTTTGATTCCTTCCTGAGTAAGGTAAGGTTTTATTTGATCAAAAATACTGTCCAATATCTCAAGCTCGTTTTTATCCAACGGAGCCCCTACATCTCCCTCCACACAACATGCACCTTTACATTTCGTAAGGTTGCAAACAAATTCTTCGGAAAAAATTTCCTCAGAAATCAATTTATCGTCTATCTGAATCATAATTTTTTAAAATAAATCAAAAACTGTACCTGCTTTGAAGGCCAGTAAACTAGTAATAATAAGCCATAAACCGGCTTCACGCATCCAGTATTTGGGTAAAAATCTCATCATTCTACTCAGAATAATACTTGAAGGAAATGCCAGAAGCAGCAGATATTCATAGCTTTTATTCATATACAAGATGATGGAAATAAGCTGTGCTACCGAAAAGACCAACAGAAAAGTATATTTGTATCTGCTTATCGGGCTTTTCTTATTATAGTTTTTAAAATGGTCATATACTGCATAAATAAGCATCAGAACCACCGGGGTCAGTGGTAGAAGTTCCGTATAATCCGTTACCGGTTTCATTTTTCCAAAAGGAAAATAGTCTATATTCCAGGAAGTAAACTGAACGAAATACATGACTGAAAAATAGCTGAATGTAATCAAAACAATTCCCAGTAGAAACCTGAAAAGGTTCAAAGTAATTCTGGCAGAAGTAGCAATCACATGAATGATCACAAACACAGCCATTGGCCAGGTAGTGGGAAGGAAAATAAAGTTCAGTGCCACAATAGCTCCTACAAGAACATACGACTTTTTTCTGATATCTTCATCTGCACTCGTTAGAAGTAGAATAAGAAAGGAATTGGTAAGCAGCGAAACAGCAATTCCTATATCCAGATTTCCGGGATACAGCCCAAAAATGAAAAAAGTATATAAAAATAAAGGCAGATGGGTCTGATAATTAAGAGCAATACTGTGAAAACAAAAATATCCCAAAGCAATTCCCAGAAAAGTTATTCCGGCAACTATAGCTTCGTAAGTATTGAAATTCAGTATGTTAAATATTACGACTACTAAAAGAAGAAAACCAATATAAACAGGAATTGAAAAAATATTGCTTTCTTTTGAAAGTAATTTAAACATTTTTTATAAATTTGTACAAAGTTAATTTAAAAAAGGAAAATAATGACGTCTTTCTTTCTATTCTTAAGTAAAGTTTTCAAATGGACTTTCGGTTTCTTTGATACTTTCGGTAATGTTTTAAACTGGATTTTATTTGCAGTTTGCTGTGTACTATTTACTTATTGGTGCTATGTACTAGTAGTTACACTAGGTGGTGACAAAGACAAAGACTATTATTCTCCAACGGAAGGTAAGAATCCTTACTACGATCCGAATATCTACAAAAAAGAAGGTTAATTAATTGGTTATATAGTAAAAAACCGATCAAACATTATGCTTTGATCGGTTTTTTTATTACTAACGATTAAAATTTTCTGTTTCTTAGTCGTGAATTGGAAGTACCAGTACAGGAATGCTTGAACTTTTTGTGATTCCTTTTGTTAAGCTTCCCACAAATACATCATAAATTCCGCTTCTGCCGTGTGATCCCATCACAATATAATCTGCATTTTTCGCTTTTGCATGTTCCAGAATAATATCTTTGGCAAGCCCTTGTTTTAAAAGATGCTCACAATCGATATCATGTCCTATGATTCTTTGCTCAATTTTATTAAGCTGCACCAGCTCTTCTCTTATTTCATTGGCTTCCACTTCCGGAAAATATTGAAATCCCATATCACCAATAGCAAAGCCGATATCTGATGGCGCTACGTGAATCAGGTAAATTCTGCCGTTAAGCTGTTTTGCAAATTTTATGGCACCATCTACCAGTTGGTCTGTCTTGTCCCCAAAATCTACGGGTAATACAATATTTATCATAACCTCTATTTTGTTACCTAAAGATAGGAAAAATTTACCAGAGTCTATGTTAAATAAGTCATAATATTAATTTCGGAGTACCATCAATACTAAGATTGCCGTTTTTTATCCATCCCAGATATCTTCAATTTGATAAATAAAAGATAAGATAACTTATTTAGACTTCTTAATTAACATAATTTGAAAATAAGCTGATTAAGCATCAAATTATACAATCACACGGTTGTTTATAAATTACATTATATTCCTGTATTTGTGATTTTTTTTAATATTTCGGCAATAATATTTTTGATCATTTATGAAACTATATTTCATTTAATTTTTTACAAAAACAAATTCATTTTTAAATAATTTTAGAAATAATGATCTCAAAAAGGATATTACATAAATATTATATTATCCTTTTTGAACTTTATTTTGAAAGTTTAGAGTAGCTCTATGAAAAAAAACTATATTTTTTAATTTATTGATTTTTAAGTTTTTGTGAAATATTTTTAAGCGTAAAATGAATTGTTATATCTAAGTAAGGGTTCTTATTTTGTCTTCCAGATATGATTGGTTTAAAATTGCATCAACACTTTAAAAATTATTTATAGAATAATCTTCGCGATTATAATTAAAAGATTAAAAGATGAAAAAAATGAAATTATTTTTACCATTCAGTTTTTTTTCAATAGCTGTATTTGGACAAGTCGGAATTAATACAACAAACCCTCAGGGTATTTTTAATGTAGACGGTGCAAAAGATAATGCAGTAAGTGGAGTTCCTACAATAACTCAACAAGCCAATGACTTTACTATAACTTCCACAGGGAGTGTTGGAATAGGTACTGTAAGTCCTAATGCTTCAGCTATTCTGGATGTAACTTCTACAAACAAAGGAATATTGGCACCCCGAATTTCCTTATCTTCAGCTACAGATGTAACGACTATTCCTAATCCTGCGGTAGGATTA
The DNA here is from genome assembly GCF_949767875.1 of Chryseobacterium sp. IT-36CA2. Taxonomy (NCBI): domain Bacteria; kingdom Pseudomonadati; phylum Bacteroidota; class Flavobacteriia; order Flavobacteriales; family Weeksellaceae; genus Chryseobacterium; species Chryseobacterium sp. IT-36CA2. The sequence continues at coordinate 612,566 of NZ_CATKPG010000011.1, forward strand.
TTGGTATTTAATCTTGGAACTCAGCCTTCCCTTAATTATAACGGATATGTTTTCTGGAACGGGACAGAATGGAGAGCTCTTGATAACTCTTTTCTTATAGCTGGAACTCTAGGTGCCATTGATTGTGATGGAGCCTCACTTTCTCCTAATTCTTACACTGCCGGTGTTCCTTATACAGGTACAATGAGTATTTCTTATACCGGAGGAAACGGAGGTACCTTTGGTGCACAGACGATAGGACCTGTTAATGGGCTTACAGCTACATTGTCATCAGGTAATTTTAATAATGGAGCAGGAACTCTGAATTATACTGTTTCAGGAACCCCTACGATATCCAGCCCGGCAACGGCGACTTTCCCTATCAATATTGGAGGGCAGAGCTGTAGTGCAGCAGTAGGAGCCGGAAACGCAATTTCTCTTGGTGAGGAAATCTACTGGTCTGGACAAGCCCCTGCCAATATAGGAAGTGGAGGGACAAATGCAACGACTTCTGTTATAGTTAATTATCTAAGTAATTATGCTGCAAACGTACCGGTAGTGGATGGGATGAAATTTGATTTCTACTTTATTAATCCTTCTACAGCTGCGGGATCTATTTCGGGGATTCCTCGTATAGTTAACGTTTCAGGAGGTAATATTAAAGTTAATTTTGCTGCCGCATCAAGTGTTCAGAATTATGGATCGAATAATATCTTATTAGGTCCTGGTGATTTCATTAATCTCGATGATGGTATTTATAACGGATTTGGAGCAAATATGACTACAAGCAGTACACCTGCAAGTTATACCAGCCCTGCAACTACCCATACAGAAATAGAAACGGTAAACCTTTGGGTAAATAATCACTGGTACAGAGCAACTTATTATCCTGTAATAGATAATAACAACACAGCAGCAGCAGCAGATGACATAAGAAAAATAGCAATTTCTGTACAGAGACTTAAATAACAGATTTTTCATAATACCTCTGGCTTATTCGAAGGTTTTATGAAACTGGTTTCAAAGATGATTATTGATGATTGATTTTAATATTACTTTCATTTGTCCCCATTACAAAAATCATTCTCTCTTTTTTACAATTTAATAGCTACTACAAATGAAAGACTGAAGCCATATGCAAATATGGCTTCATTATTTTTTTAACAGAATTTAAAATCCTAAGTTTTGTATGCTATAAGCTGATATGAAATCTCTGTAGCGGATTACATTACTCGAATGTCAAGAATTTTTTCCTTTTCAAGATAAGCTTCCAGAATATCATTTTCTTCTACTTTTCCAACCCCTTTTGGCGTTCCTGTGAAGATAAGGTCACCCACTCTTAACGTAAAATACTGAGAAGCAAAAGCAATGATATCATCAAAATTGAACATCATATCTGTTGTATTACCATCCTGTACTTTCTCTTTGTTTTTTAACAATGAAAACTGAAGGTTATCAAGACTGAATTCCTCTTTTTTGAAGAAACTGCTTACCACAGCAGAACCGTCAAAACCTTTGGCAAGCTCCCATGGAAGCCCCTTTGCTTTTAGCTCACTCTGAAGATCTCTGGCTGTGAAATCTATTCCCAGACCTATTTCTTCGTAATGTTTATTAGCCGTTTCTTTCTGGATATATTTTCCGCCCTTTGATATTTTTAATACTACTTCAAGCTCGTAGTGAATATCATTTGAGAATTCAGGAATATAAAAATCACTTCCTTTCAGAACCGCTGTATCCGGTTTCATAAAAATAACAGGATTCTCAGGAATTTCATTTCCTAATTCTTTCGCGTGTTCACTGTAGTTTCTTCCTATGCAGATGATTTTCATAACTCTTTCTATTTTTTTGACTTCATCATTGAAAAGAACGAAGCCATCTTTTATTAGATGATTGGTTGTTTAATTTCTATTGGTCATGGGTAAATTCATTCCCACAATAATAGCATTTGAATTTGTGGCTCGTCAGAAAAGAAATTCCAAAGAAGCTAGTGGCACTGTCATCCCTGTAAATATGATTGGAACCGCATTTAGGACATACAAAATCAAACTCAGGATCAGAAATAGTGTGTTCTACTTCCAGCGAATATTGCTCATTATCTTTGTAGTCCTGAAGAATCTGCTGAGCTTTTTCCTGATCATCTTCAAAGACCTGAAGTTGTATACCGCCTACAGCCTGTGAAAGAAGCCAATCCGATTGAATCAGCTGTTCATTCGCAATGAAGCTGTTGATGCCGTTTTCAGCAAGTATCTGCTTATCCCTGTTTGCTTCGAGGGCTGTTTCATAAAATTTAAAACGAACAAGTTCTGACATTTTTAAAATCTGCTTGATAGTTGAATCTTTGTAAAAACTTTCTTGGTATACAACGGAAAATCAGCATTCTGAAGCCATCCGAAATATCCTAAATCCTTTTGGAATACTGCTTTCACCCCCTGGCCTTTATATTTTCCAAAATTGAAAACTTCTTCCATTTTTTCATTATAGCCGATAAATCCGGCAAGATCTGCATTCTTATTATGGAATGTAAATTCACTTAGTGGTGCTATTTCGTTCGGGATATCATCGTATTTTCCTACCTGAGCATCCAGAACTTCAAAAGTCGCCATTACATCAGCCTCTGCAGAGTGTGCATTTTCCAATGTTTTTCCACAGTAAAACTGATAAGCTGCCCCTAAATTTCTAGGTTCCTTTTTATGGAAAATAGTCTGTGCATCTACCAGTCTGAATTTACTCAGATCAAAATCCATACCTACTCTTAAAAGTTCTTCTGCCAAAAGCGGAACATCAAATCGGTTAGAATTAAATCCTCCCAAATCACTTCCGGTAATCATCTCCATCACTTTAGAAGCAATATCCCTGAAGGTAGGAGCATCTTTTACATCTTCATCATAGATCCCGTGGATCTCACTGCTTTCTTTAGGAATAAGCATTTCCGGGTTTACACGCCATGTTTTGCTTTCTCTTGAGGCGTCCGGGTTTACTTTTAAGATACAGATCTCAACGATTCTGTCTTTTCCGATATTAGTTCCTGTAGTTTCCAGGTCGAAAATACAAAGTGGTTTATGGAGTTTTAAATTCATGTTGATGATTAATAATTTGAAGTGTGTTTTATATTAAATACGTTATTTTAACTGTCCCTGAAAAATAAGAGACACCAATATATAATAAATAACAAGCATTGGGATTCCTACAATCTGGAATATCGCAAGAATGGCAATTCCTCCTACCAGTAATACTACTTTAGGATAGTTATCTTTTAATTGTTTGGATTTGAATTTCATAGCCATCATCTTAATCGGGCTGATCAGAAGCCATGAAGTAAGAAGTGTCAATAGGACTAATAGCAGCTCATTATTGAATAAAAAGTCAAAAGTTCCTGTTTCTTTAAATGCGTAATAAAGTCCAAACAGTAAAACGGTATTTGTAGGCGTATTTAATCCTTTAAAATAATAGCGTTGTTCTTCATCAAGGTTGAAGATAGCCAGTCTTAGGCAGGAAAATACAGTAACAATTAATCCCAGATATTTGATCTCAAACGGAAAGTGAATCCCAAGCAGCTCAGCGCCAAATGGTTCCAGTGCTTTATACATCGTAAGCCCCGGAATCACCCCAAAGCTCACCATATCCGCAAGAGAGTCCAGCTGAAGCCCCAGATTGGAGTTTGATTTTACTGCTCTGGCTACAAAGCCATCAAAAAAATCAAAAATAGAAGAGAGAATAAGGCAGATCGCTGTAGTCTGATAATCTCCTAAAATTAGATGTATTGCACCTATACAGCCTGCAAATAAGTTAGCCAGGGTTAAGGCATTGGCCAGATTATTTTTTATAAAATTCATAGACACAAAATTACATTTTTTAGAAATTCTAATTCAAAATAATCTGAACTAAAAAATGCATTAAAGTGATTTTGATGTAAATTTGCCCCATGAAATTTTTAAAAGGATTTAGAAAACAGGAAGTTCTGGCACTCGTTTACAGGATTTTTCTGGCCTATGTTTTTTATCAGATTGCCAGACTTTTATTCTGGTATTTTAATAAAGATCTGATTAAAGTTGACTCTGTTTCAGAATATATAAAGCTGGCTTTCCATGGTACAGCTTTCGATACCACAGCTATTTTGTATGTGAATGCCTTATTTATACTCCTCAGTTTATTACCCTTGATAATCAATACGAAGAAAGTTTTTCAACAAATTCTTTTCTGGCTTTATTTCATTACCAACGGGATTGCCTATGCGATGAATTTCGGAGATTTCATATACTATAAATTTGCACAGGCAAGGCTTACTTCTGCGGTATTTCAGGTAGCAGAACATGAATCTAATGTTTCCAAAACATTGATGATCTCCGTTGGGGAACACCCTTTTGTGCTGATCTGGTATATAGTTTTGATGATCCTTTGGGTTTTCCTTTACAAAAGAGTAAAAGTAGAGGATATGAAGCCTTCGAAGCTGATTCCTTATTTTCTGACTTCCATTATTACTCTATGTATTACAGCAGTGTTGGTTGTGGGAGGGATCAGAGGAGATTTCAAACACAGCACAAGACCTATTAATATGGTAGATGCTACCCGTTTTGTAGCCAATCCGCTTCAGGGAAATATAGTGCTCAACAGTACATTCTCCTTTTTCAGAACTTTAAATACTAATAACTTTAAGGAAGTTCATTTCGTAGATGAAAAATATATTGAAGACAATGTACATCCTTATAAAGTATACGATAGAAAGGTGGAAAACCGCCCCAATATTGTTATTTTCATTGTAGAATCTTTTGGGAGAGAATATTCCGGAGCTTTTAATAAAGATAAAAATATCAAAGATTACGTCTCTTACACGCCATTTATGGATAGTCTGGCTGGTCAAAGTCTTATTTTTCCAAATACTTTTGCGAATGGAAGGCAGTCTATTCATGGGATGAGCAGTGTATTGGCGGGAATTCCGAGTCTTACTGATGCATTTACAGGATCTCCGTATTCCAACCAAAAAATTCAGTCCATAGTTTCTGTGTGTAATGATCTGGGTTATGATACTTCTTTTTATCATGGAGCGCCTAACGGTTCTATGGGATTCCTTGGATTTGGAAATATTTTAGGATTTAAACATTATTTCGGAAAAACAGAATATAACCACGATGAAGATTTTGATGGCATGTGGGCTATCTGGGATGAACCCTTCTTACAGTATTTTGCTAAAAATGTAGGAAAGAAACAGCCTTTTATGACGACTGTATTTACCGCTTCCTCACATCACCCTTTTAAAATCCCTGAAAAATACAATGGGAAATTTAAAAAAGGAAAAATACAGATGCATGAGCCGATACAGTATACAGATTATGCGATTAAAAAATATTTTGAAACTGCTAAAAAGCAGCCATGGTACAATAACACCATCTTTGTTTTCACGGGAGATCATACCAATCAGGTATATTACCCTGAATATGAAAGAGCGATGAATCATTATGCTGTTCCACTAGTTTTCTATTCTCCGAATCCTGCATATCAGCTAAAAGGAGTTAGCCAGGAAATAGCACAGCAGGCCGATATTTATCCTACATTGGCAGATCTTATCGGGTATAACAAACCAATAAGAAGTTGGGGGAGAAGCTTGGTAAGTGATAAAAAATATCCTTTCCTTGTAGTCAATTCCGATGGAAGTACAGATCAGTTCATGATCGGGAACTATATTTACCGCTTTGATGGCAAAGAAATCATTGGAGTATATGACAAATCAGATTTGAGCCTTGAAAAAAACATCATGAATGAAGTTAAAACCCCTGAGGTTGAAGCCGGAAAGAAAACGGCGAAAGCATGGTATCAGGATTATATGGATAGGGTGATTAACAGAAAGCTTTATTAAGGTTGAAAAGGTAAGCTTTGAATTGGTTTTATTGTCTTTCTTTACCTCTTTATGCTTTGTATAACAAAAGTTTTTGTTCGTTGAAAATTAATTTATATTTTTATCAATACGTAGATAAGAATATTGTAATTAAATTAAAACTAAAAGAAATATGAAAAAATTATTGTTAACGTTCGCGCTTTCTTTTTGCGGTGCGCTTACATTCGCACAGATAGAAGGTAAGTGGAAAACGATAGATGATGAGACAAAACAGGCAAAATCTATTGTTGAAGTGTACAAAAAGTCAGACGGGAAATACTATGGAAAAGTTTCTCAGTTATTGATCAAACCTGCTGATCCGAACTGTACAGTTTGTAAGGATGACAGAAAAGGAAAACCCATTTTAGGATTGGAAATCATCAGAGGATTGAAAAAAGACGGTGATGAGTTCACCGGAGGAACCATTACTGACCCTAAAACAGGAAAAACATACAAGTGTACCATTACAAGAAGCGGTGATAAGCTGAACGTAAGAGGTTACTTAGGATTATCTTTATTAGGAAGAACCCAGGTTTGGGAGAAAGCTAATTAATTTAAGTTTAAATAGAATTTTAGATGACATCTCAGAAACGGGATGTCATTTTTTGTGGATAAAAATTCTCTATAACTTCTTCAGAACCTGGAAAAGCCACAGGAAGCAAGCAGAAAGCAGGAAATCTGATTTTAAATACAGTTAATATTATGACTTCTCATGGAAATGAAGAGGCTTTTTATGATGTGTATAATAAAAAAACACTATTTTTGTAGTCTAAATTTTTCGAATAAATATGGCAGAATATACTTTTCGTGAGGTAATTGCACAGGCAATGAGCGAGGAAATGCGTAAAGACGAATCCATCTTTTTAATGGGGGAGGAAGTTGCAGAATACAATGGTGCGTATAAAGCTTCAAAAGGAATGCTGGATGAGTTTGGTCCTAAAAGAGTAATCGATACTCCAATTGCAGAACTTGGTTTTACAGGAATTGCTGTGGGTGCTGCGATGAATGGTAACAGACCAATTGTAGAGTATATGACATTCAATTTCTCATTGGTAGGAATTGATCAGATTATCAATAATGCGGCAAAAATCCGTCAGATGAGTGGTGGACAGTGGAATTGTCCAATCGTTTTCCGTGGTCCTACAGCTTCTGCAGGTCAATTAGGAGCTACCCATTCTCAGGCTTTTGAAAACTGGTTTGCAAACATTCCCGGTCTTAAAGTAGTGGTTCCTTCAAATCCTTACGATGCGAAAGGGTTATTGAAAACTGCAATTCAGGATAATGATCCGGTTATTTTTATGGAATCTGAGCAGATGTATGGAGATAAAATGGAAATTCCTGAAGAAGAATACTACTTACCAATAGGAAAAGCAGATATTAAGAGACAAGGTACAGACGTTACTTTAGTTTCTTTTGGTAAAATCATGAAGCTGGCTTTACAGGCTGCTGAAGATATGGCTAAAGAAGGAATCTCTGTAGAAGTTATCGATCTTAGAACAGTTCGTCCTCTGGATTTTGATACTATTTTAGAATCTGTGAAGAAAACAAATAGATTGGTTATTTTAGAAGAAGCTTGGCCATTTGCTTCTATATCTTCTGAAATTACTTATATGGTACAGCAAAAAGCATTTGATTATTTAGATGCTCCAATCAAGAGAATTACTACTCCTGATGCACCTGCACCTTACTCTGCAGCATTGTTTGCAGAATGGTTCCCTAAGCTTGAAAAAGTAAAAGAGGAAATCAAAAAAGCGATGTACGTAAAATAGTTATAGAGAAAAACTTCCGAAAGGAAGTTTTTTCATTTATTATATTCATGAAGAAAAGTTCTTGACGTCATAAAATTAGTATAAATTTGCGCCTTTAAAATAAATTAAGCTGATATGGCAGAAGTTACAGAAGATGGCTACCACTTCGATATAAAAAAGCTTTCCTTTATGGGAGTTTTAGTGTCTCTAGGAATTGTTTTTGGAGATATTGGTACCTCTCCGCTTTACGTAATGAAAGCAATTGTGAATGCACAGTTACAGGGAAGTAATATGCCATTCAATGAATACATAGAAGGTGCTCTTTCTTGTATTATCTGGACTCTTACACTACAGACCACAGTAAAGTATGTAATCATTGCTTTGAGGGCAGATAACAAAGGTGAAGGAGGAATTCTGGCCTTGTTTTCATTAGTAAGAAACCTCAAAAAGGGATGGCTGTATCTCATTGCAATTATTGGCGCAGCAGCCCTTATTGCAGATGGAGTGATTACCCCATCACTGACTGTAATGTCAGCTATTGAAGGTCTTCAGATTTATAATCCGCACACACCTGTTGTTCCTATTACCATCGGAATCCTGATTGCTATTTTTGTAGTACAGCAGTTCGGAACCAGCTTTATCGGGAAGTTTTTCGGCCCTGTGATGGTGGTTTGGTTCCTTGTATTGGGAGGGTTGGGAGTAATGCATTTGAGCGAGAATTTTGAGATTCTAAGATCTTTTAATCCTTACTACGCTTATAAACTTATTGTCAACTCACCGAGTGCTATTGTTATTTTGGGAGCTGTTTTCCTTTGTACAACAGGGGCAGAAGCTCTTTATTCAGATTTAGGACACTGTGGTGCTAAAAATATCAGAGTAAGCTGGGCATTCGTTAAAATTATGCTTATTCTAAACTATCTTGGTCAGGGAGCATGGCTTTTGACCAATTACAACAAACCTGGATTCTCCGTAGTAAACCCGTTCTTCGGAATTATGGAAGAATGGATGATCATTCCGGGAGTAATTTTGGCAACAGCCGCTGCAATTATTGCCAGTCAGGCATTGATTACAGGTTCTTTCACCATATTCTCAGAAGCAATGTCTCTTAACCTTTGGCCGAATCAAAAAATTGATTACCCTTCCGGAGTTAAAGGACAGATGTATATCCCAAGAATCAACTGGGGGCTTCTTATTCTGTGTATCATTGTAGTTCTTCACTTCAGGGAATCTGGGAAAATGGAAGCCGCATACGGACTTTCCATTACAGTAACGATGCTGATGACAACCGTCCTGTTGGTATTCTGGTTACTGAAACACAGAGTGAGCAAAATATTAATTTTGTTTTTTGCATTAGTCTATATGGCCATTGAACTAGGTTTCTTCAGTGCCAATATCATCAAGTTTATGGAAGGTGGATGGATTACTGTTGTATTGGCAGGTTCTATCGGAATTTCTATGTATGCATGGTATAACGGAAGACTGATCAAAACAAGATTTATCCAGTTTGTAAAGATTGAAAAATATGTGTCTATCCTTAAAGACATGAAACTGGATGAAACAATCCCGAAATATGCTACCAACCTTGCATATCTGAGCCGAGCAAAAAGAAATGATGAAGTAGAATCTAAAATTATCTATTCTATCATCAAAAAACAGCCGAAAAGAGCAGATCATTACTTTATCCTGAGCATCGTAAACCAGGAAGATCCATATACTTTCAGATATACGGTAGACGAAATTCTTCCAGGGACCGTATATAAAATCAATTTCCTTTTAGGATTCAAAGTAGACCGAAGAATCAACGATTATTTCAATATGGTCCTTAAAGATTTAATGGCAGACGGAACCATTCCTTCAAGAAGCAGCCACCCTTCTTTAAGATCTCATGAGATACCACCGGATCTTAAATATGTAATCATAGATAATACTTATATCAACGATATACTTTTAACTGTTAAACAAAAGATTATTCTTAACATTTACAACTTTGTGAAGTATATCGGAAGTGATGACTTTAAGGCTTGGGGAGTATCTTCTCATAACGTTGAAGTAGAATCTGCTCCGATTACAGAATTAACAGTTTACGATAATAAGATCGAGCAGTCCGGATATTTCCGTCACAACTCTTAACCCACTAGCAGTAACCATACTATCTATTTAAATAAAATTCAATAAATTTGTAGATAATTTTTTTAATGGATACAATACAAAAAGAAAAAAATATAGCTTTGATCAAGGATGTTTTGAGAAACTACTTATTAGAAAAAGGGTTCAGAAACACACCTGAAAGATATACGATATTGGAAGAGATTTATAATATGGATCATCACTTTAATGTTGATGATCTGTATCTTCTGATGATGCAGAAAAAGTATCATGTTTCCAAAGCAACCATTTACAACACGATCGAAATTTTCCTTGATGCAGGATTGATCCGTAAGCATCAGTTCGGAGAAAAGACATTGACCTCTTCATCTTATGAAAAGTCTTATTTTGACAAACAGCATGACCACCTGGTGATCTACAAAAAAGACTCTGACAAAGAGATTGAAGAAATTATTGAATTCTGTGACCCAAGAATCCAAGGAATCAAAGAAGCCATCGAAGAAGCGTTTGGCGTAAGAATTGATTCTCATTCGCTATATTTTTATGGCACTAAGAATGACTAATTAATGAGAATAATCCTTTTTCTGTTACTCTTTATTTCTACGCTGAATTTTGCGCAGGATAAAACACCTGTGAAAAGAGATCCTTATTTACAGACTCCCGCCCAGCCTAAGCAGGTGCAGGTAAGACCTGAAGATAAAGTAAAGATCATCCACGCAGACGAAATCAAGAAAAACCCTGAAAAATACGACGGGAATCAATATTTTACCGGGCATGTTCAGATTGAACACCAAGGCTCCATTCTTACCGCGGATGAAGTGGTTTTGTATAATGAAGAGAACTTTGTAAAAGCTATAGGCAATACAAGACTTCAAAATACAGACGGCTCTGTAATCACAGCAGGAGAAATGGAATATGACGCCAATACCCAAAAAGGTGTTGCCAGAAAAGACGTTGTCTTAACTGACCCCAAACAAACCATAAAAACAGATATTCTGTATTACGACAGGCTGGCTAATCAGGCTTATTTTAATACAGGAGGTACAATCTCTGACGGTCAGAATGTAACCTACGCCAAAGTAGGAACCTATTTTCTAAATACCAGAGTGGTAGATCTTACCGGAAACGTTAAGATTGAAACCCCTCAATATATCATAGAAGGTCCGAATATCAAACAGAATCAGAATACAAAAATTGCTGATTTTTTAGGACCTACAACCATTACCAGCAAAACCAATCCAAGAAACAGAATCTATACGGAAAAAGGAACGTATAAAATGGATTCTAAAGAGGCTTTTCTAACCAAAAACTCCAGGATATTTTATAACGAAAAAATCCTTACCGGTGATGATATGTACTACAATCAGATTACAGGATTTGGTAAAGCAACAGGAAATGTAACCCTTGATGATCCCAAAGAAAGAAGATATATAAAAGGCGGTTACGGAGAAATCTTCGAGAAAAAAGACTCCGCAATGATGACGAAAAATCCGTATGCAGTAAAAGTAATGGAAAAAGACTCTATTTACTTTGCTTCCGAAAAAATTATCTCTTATCAAAGACCGGATTCACTGGATATCAAAGTGAAGAAAAGCTATTTGAGAGCCTTTAAAAAAGCCCGTATTTTTAAATCCAATGCGCAGGGAAGAGCAGATTCTATTGCCTTCAATGAAACAGACGGAGTGATGCATATGTATACCAACCCAATTCTTTGGAGCGGCGAAAAACAGGTAACCGGAGATAAAATAGAAGCTTACTTTAATACGAAAACGGAAGATATAGACTCGTTAAAAGTAATCGGAAATGCATTTGCGATCAGTAAAGTAGATTCTCTGACTCTGAAAGATGAATTCAATCAGGTGAAAGGAAAATTCATGACGGTTTACTACGAGAAAAACGCCATCAAAGAGGCAAGAGTAGTTGGGAATGCCCAGTCTATTGTTTATGTGGATGATACCGATCAGGAAACCAAAAAACCGGAAAGAATAGGAATTACCCTTTCTAACTGCGGAATTATTGGAGCATTATTTGAAGAAAGAGCACTGCAGATTATTTCATGTAGTATCGGTGCTGTTTCAGATACATATCCCATGAGTAAAATTGAACCTTCAAAAAGAAAATTTGCCGATTTTAACTGGAATACCAAAGATCGGATTCGAAAATGGCAGGATATTCTGGTAGACACCCCGAACAACGAGGAAATACAATATACTGCTGATAGCGAGCTCTTCGATAAAGCACAGAAAGCGATTGACGATGAAAAAGCCAAAGAAGAAGCTAAAAAACCTAAACGAACCAGAAAATAATATAAAAGACCAGTAACTTACTGGTCTTTTTTGTGGATTAATTTCAGCATTTAATGAATCTTTTATAGCTTTGCTGAAATTTTTGGAGACAATGGAAATGCATAAAGATTTTTTTATATATCAGGCTCAGACCACAAAATTTGCTGCCGGTTTTGAAGTGGAGAAAGCAGTAGGAAGTTATATTTACGGTACAGACGGAAAAAAATACCTTGACTTTGTAGCAGGAGTTTCCGCCAATACACTGGGACATTCACATCCTAAAATTGTAAATGCGATCAAAGAGCAGACCGATAAATATCTTCATGTAATGGTGTATGGAGAGTATGCACAGGAAAAGCCCATAGCTTTATGCAGACTGCTTGCAGAAGCTACTCCAGATCCCTTAGAGGTTACTTATTTGGTCAATAGTGGTGCAGAAGCCATTGACGGAAGTTTGAAGCTGGCCAAAAGATATACAGGAAGAGAAGAAATTGTTTCCTTTAAAAACTCTTACCATGGGAACACTCATGGCGCTTTAAGTGTTTCAGGAAATGAAACCCACAAAAGAGAATTCCGTCCTTTACTACCGATGGTTTCCTTCATTGAATTTAATAATGAAGCAGACTTCGATAAAATAACAGAAAAAACCGCTTGTGTTATCCTTGAAACCATTCAGGGAGCAGCAGGGTTTTTGGTTCCAAATAATGACTATCTGATCAAGCTGAAGAGAAGATGTGAGGAAGTAGGAGCTCTTTTGATTTTGGATGAAATACAGCCGGGATTTGGAAGAACAGGAAAATTATTCTCTTTTGAACACTTTGGAATCGTTCCGGATATCCTTGTGATGGGTAAAGGAATGGGAGGAGGTGTTCCTGTAGGAGCTTTTATGAGCTCCAGAGAAATTATGGAAACCCTTTCGCATTCACCAAAACTTGGCCATATTACTACTTTTGGAGGAAATCCACTGATTGCAGCAGCAAGTTATGCCACATTAAAAGAAGTGCTGGAAAGTGGCTTAATGAACGAAATAGAAGAAAAAGAACAGCTGTTCAGAGAGCTCTTGGTGCACCCAAAAATTAAAAATATAAATGGTAAAGGTTTAATGCTTGCTGTGAATCTGGGAACACCGGAATATACGCTGGAAGTAGCCAAAAAATGTATGGAAAAAGGATTGGTGGTTTTCTGGCAGCTGTACAGAAATGAATATCTGAGAATCTCTCCACCGCTTACATTATCTAAGAACGAAATCAGAGAAGGATGTCAGATTATTCTTGATATACTGAACGAAAATTAAAGATAAAATCTCTCTGAAAAGGAGAGATTTTTTTATGCTTTACATGGCAAAAATAGGCCTTAAAACTTAATGTAATAAAGATTTAAATCCAGTGATAAATATCATACAGATTCTATAAAAAAGTAATTGTTTTTTTGCGTAATAAAAAAATTAATTTATATATTGCGGGACGATAAAACAAAGATTATATGGCGAAACATAAAGTCCATTACGAATTTCCAATGCACTGTTTATCAGAGATTTTATACGAATATCTGGCGACTGCAGAGGGATTGTCTGAATGGTTTGCGGATGAGGTAACAGAGAAAGGCGATGATTTCTTTTTTAGCTGGGGCGGAGGACCTGCTGAGAAGGCCACTTTGATCAGATATAAGCCTGAAGGTTTCGTACGTTTCAGATGGGAAGAAGATGAAGGAACAAAAAATTTCTTTGAAATGACTATCACAATTGATGATATTACAGAAGATCTGGCTTTAAATATTACAGATTTCTGTGAAGAAGGTGATGAAGAGGAAAATGCAATGTATTGGGAAAATCTTATTGAAAACCTGAGAATAAAACTAGGTGCGGCATAATACCGGGCTATATTAAATGATAAAACTGATGAACGATTTATCGTTCATTATTTTTTTGTAAATAAACCACATCAAAAATTGGAAAATCAATATTTTACATCAGACGAGTTAAATGTAAAGAACAGAGCTTTTCTTTGGGGAGACTCAGTGAAGGTTTCTTTCTTTGTAAGAAATGGTGGATTGATCATGGACGAAGAATGCTATTTTTTCCTAATGGCTTCCATGAGAAAGATGAGACTGAATATTCCTTTGACTTATACATTGGAATTTTTCCAGACCCTTTTTCAAAAGGAAATTATTGAAGGTAAAGGAGTGAAGAACGGAATTATCAATTTCCAGGTGTTCAGAAATAATGATGGAGTGACATTAGTAAAATCTTCTGTTTCCTATTTTTACGAAGTTTCAGAAATGGAAGATGTACTGGCTGTTCATCAAAGATCTTTAGAGTTAGATTTGACAAAAGAAATTAACGTTAATAATAACCTTCTGAGCAATATCAGGGTTCACTGTCCGGAAAATATTTACGGAGCGATCTATGCGCAGGAAAACGACCTTGATGACGTCATTCTGTTGAACCCTAATAAGAGAATTGCACGTACCACTGTGGGAAATCTTCTTTTTTTGGAAGGTAACGTTATTAAAGTACCAAAACAGACTGAAGGAGCCTACATTTCTCCTTTGATGGAAAATTTTGTTACTTTTTTACATAAAAATAACCTGGCAGATATCCAGGAACACGAGATTATTGCATTCGAATCTCAGAAAGCTGAAGAAATTTTAATGATTTCTGACGAGAAAGGTATATTTTCTGTAGGTAAGATTAGAAATAAGACTTTTGAAAGTTCCCGTTTCTCAGAATTGGTAGAAAGCTGGAAGAAAAGTTTTAATCAATAAAGATATTGACAAACCCGGTAAACAACAAAGTTCCAGAAGTCCTTTACCGGGTTTTATTCTGATTTAATCAGAATTTGTATTTTATTTAATATTCGTTGATGATCTCAACAAATTTCTGTGCAATTTCTTTTTGTCCTTCCGTACTGGTAAGGTATTCCCGGTCTTGTGTATTATTAATAAACCCTAGCTCTACCAGAACAGCAGGAGCTTTGGTTTCTCTTAAAATATGAAGATTGCGTCCTTCTATTTTGCGGGTATCAAATTTTTTAGAAATTTTTTCAGCCAATTGTTTTGAACCTTCAGAATTCTGAACATAGATTTCAAATCCGTGATAAGGAGTTTCCTTTGTGAGATTTTTGTTAACGTGAAGTGAAATAACTAATTCAGGATTCAATTTATTAATTTGATCTGTTCTTTCAAAAAGAGTCGGGAATTTGTCAGAATCTCTCGTTAAAATAACTTCATATTTATCCTGACTTTCATTGATTTTTCGGATTTCCTTAGCAACACTTAATGCAATATTTTTTTCCAGAATTTCACCGTGGGTAGCCCCAAAATCATTTCCGCCATGGCCGGCATCAATGACAATATATTTTTTGTTATTAGGGGTGAATGATAAAAATGCTGTGGAAAATATTGATAAAGCAAGTAATGTAACACCTTTCATATCTGTATTTTAGTTATTCAAAGAACGGAAAAACTTTCTTTAAAATTGGTTAAAGGAATCTTAAAGTTTGTTAATTGTATAAATGCCGCAAAAAATATACTTTTTTAGTTCAGTGAAATGTCTTCAGGAGAGTTAGCCCAAAGAAGAAATTCTCCCCCAAGATTCTGCATGATAGATTTCCAAAGCGTCTGATCATTAGGAAGGGTGTAGTCGAGATTATAAACATCCACTACCGTCCACATTTTTCTTTGAACCTCAGTATCCAGCTGATTAGGAGACCATCCTGAGTATCCCGAAAATATTTTAATATGCTCAATATCCAGCTCACTGCTCAACACAGCATTAATGATACGTTCAATATCTTCAGTAAGGTAATATTCATCAGTGATGTCAGTATAGACTTCGGTAACTCTTTTACCTTTTACAATAAAAAATACCTTGTCGTTTTCTACAGGACCTCCATCGTATACCTCAATTTTAAAGTCAAAAAAATCTTTGAACTTACTGCTCATCTGGCTGTTCTTTTTGTTTAAAATCAGACCAAATGCACCACTTTCATTATGTTCAATAACCAACACCACCGATCTTGAAAAAAGATCACCGGAAATGTCAGGTGTCGAGATTAATATTTTACCTTTGTATGAGTGATTCATACTCAAATTTAATAAAAAATATTTATGGAAAACCTGCACGACAAAAGAAAAGTGTACGATAAATCCCAACTTATTGAAAGTGAGATAAAACAAAATCCAATTGAGCAGTTTAGAGACTGGTTTTTGGAGGCAAGTGAAAGCCCAATGATCTCAGAAGCCAATGCTATGGCTGTTTCTACAGTAGAGGAAGATGGGTGTCCGAGAACAAGAATGGTACTCCTTAAAGCATATACCCATGAAGGGTTTATTTTTTACACCAATTACAACAGCCGAAAAGGAAAAGCAATAGAAAATAATCATAAAGCATGCCTGCATTTCTTTTGGCCTAATCTTGAAAGGCAGATTATTATCAAAGCAGACCTGGAAAAAGTAGCGGAAAACCTAAGTGATGGTTATTTTCATTCACGACCGAAAGGAAGCCAGTTGGGAGCAGTAGTCTCTCCACAGAGTCAGGTGATTCCCAATAAAGAATTCTTGGAAGAAAAACTAAGAGAATTGGAGAAAGAATATGAAAATACCGAAGTACCAAGGCCAGCCAATTGGGGCGGATACCTGGCAAGACCTTATGAAATTGAATTTTGGCAGGGAAGACCAAACCGTCTTCATGACAGGATTATTTATCAGCTTGAAGATCTGGATTGGAAAATATCAAGACTGGCACCTTAATGAGAGGTTAGAAACTAGAAGTTAGATGTTAGTGATGATGTTTTTAAAATATGATACTGGCATCCTGAAAATATGAACTTTGTGATATCAGTGGAAGCGGGCTTTAGCCCGCTTATTTTATTGTATGGGACAATAGGAGGCTTTAGCCAAAACTTAATAATTCTTAACCCCTTAAAACTTCTTAATGGTTTAATTTTCTATCACTATTGGCAATAAAAAAAGGCTGTTTCTTAGAAACAGCCCTGAATTTTTGTAATCTGAATGATTATTTTTTCTTAGCACCTGAAACTGCATTTGATAAATCAGCTCCAGCCTTGAATTTAGCAACTTTTTTAGCCGCAATTTTGATTGGTTTTTTAGTTGCAGGGTTAATACCTTGTCTAGCCGCTCTCTCAGCTACTGAGAAAGTACCAAAACCTACTAAAGAAACTTTTCCATCTTTTTTCTTTAAAGTAGTTGTTACGTTACCAATGAAAGATTCTAAAGCAGCCTTTGCTGCAACTTTCGTGATACCTGCATCTTTTGCGATTGCGTCGATTAATTCAGACTTGTTCATAATTTTTAATATTAAAGTTAGTTCGTAATTATAGCAAATATAATACTATTTTCTAATTGTGCAATTTTTTTATTAAAACTTGTAAAATTTTTTTGCTTTTCGGTGAAAACAGTTAAAATATGATAATTCCACTTTTCACGGAAAATCTACGTTACAGGTTACTAAAATCATGCCAAATGCTTATGTGTATTGACTTTAGCAAAAAGTTAATATTATTTTTCGTATTTATTAAATCCTAAATTTTGTATAAACAATTAATTTTTTTGACCATATGATTATTAAATCTCTAAGTAATTTTCGGAATCCTTGTGTTTTGTAAAATTAAACCCCTGTGTTTGTGGGAGTTTTAAAATCATACTAAAGGTCTGTTTTATTAATTTTTATTAATAAATTTGCAACATGTTAATAGAAGTTTTCAAGTCTAAGATTCATAGGGTGAGAGTAACAGCCTCTGACCTTAATTATATAGGGAGTATAACAATAGATGAAGATCTTATAGAAGCTGCCGGTCTGGTAGTGGGAGAAAGGGTCTATATTGTAAATGTGAACAACGGAGAACGTTTTGATACTTACGTGATCAAAGGGAAAAGAAAATCCGGAGAAGTATGTCTGAACGGGCCTGCAGCAAGAAAAGTACAGAGAGATGATATTATCATTATTATTGCTTATGCTCAGATGACCCCGGAAGAAGCAAAAGACTTCCAGCCGAAGATCGTTTTCCCGGATGAAAAAACAAACCTTCTTACGTAGTCCATGGAGAAAACATCAAAAAACCCGGTAAAATCAATACTTACAATTGTAATATCGCTTGCTTTTGCAGGCTTTTTTTTATGGCTTGCCTTAAAGGGATTGGATTTTAAAGTGATTCAGAAGTCTCTGGCAAAAGCAAATTATCTTTGGGTCTTGTTTGCATCCGTATTCGGTCTTCTTGCCTATTGGTTTAGAGCGATCCGCTGGAATCTGATGCTGGAGCCGATGGGACACAGAATTTCAAATTCCAATGCGCTTTGGTCCATATCATTTGGATATCTGATGAACCTTACCATTCCTAGAAGTGGGGAAGTGGCAAGAGCCACGGCTTTATATGGAGTAGAAAAAGTACCTGTAGACAAATCTTTCGGAACCATCATTTTAGAAAGGGTGGTTGATCTGGTTTGTATGCTTGGGTTTCTTGGATTGACATTCTTGTTTAAATATGAAGCAATTCTGTCGTTTTTTAAAAATTCAGGAATTAATATCCCAACTAAGATGCTGATAGTTCTTTTGGTATTGGCGATAGGAAGTATTCTATTTTTTATTTTTAGAAAAAAACTTGTAGATGTCCCATTTTTAGGAAAAGTTGTTAATTTCATCGATGGAATTTTTGAAGGATTAACTTCAATTTTTAAACTAAAAGAAAAAGGGAAATTCATTCTTTATACATTAGGAATCTGGATTTGCTATTATTTTGCGGCTTATCTTGTGTGTTTTGCACTTCCTGAAACCTCCAATTTTACCTTTGCAGATGGTTTTTTCATCATTGTAGTAGGAACATTGGGAATGATTATTCCTGCGAGTGGAGGAATTGGTGCTTATAATCTTGCGATGAAGTATGGTTTTATGGCTCTTTTCATTTCAATAGGAAAAAGTGCAGATTTCGGAGGTGAAATGGGACTTACCTATTCTTTTATCTCTTTACCTCTGCAGATTGTAATTATGCTGGTAATGGGACTAATTTCCATTCCTATGCTGGCAAAGGCAAGAAATAAAGCAGTAGCCGGTAAAGAATTCGAAAATTAATTCAATACATTTTAATAAATACAAGGTTCAATTTTTTAATTGAACCTTTTTTTATGATCATTTTCTGACTTAAATCGTTTTAATTAAGCTTTATAAAATATTTTTTTAATAAATAAATTTGGTTAATTCGTAAATCACTTCTATCTTAATGCGAAAAATAATTCATAATATAAAACACTATGGCAATTAATCTACAGAAAGGGCAAAAAATCGAGATAGGATTGACGAAAATGACGATTGGATTAGGCTGGGACCCCAATGAAGGAACCGGTTACGACTTTGACCTGGATGCTTCTGCAATCATGATTGATTCTGACAGAAAATTAGTAAGCGAAGAATACTTTGTTTTTTACAATAACCTGAATTCTCCGGATGGAGCACTTACCCATACAGGCGATGATCCGAGCGGTAAAAACAGTGATGGCGACGATGATGAAGCTATCGTTATAGATCTTGATAAAGTAGATTCAAGAGTGGAAGAAATTCTTTTCGTGGTAACCATTGAAGATTTTGAAAGAAGAAGACAGAATTTCGGGCAGGTGAGAAACTCTTATATCAGAGTGGTAGATAATCATTCCAATCAGGAAATAGCAAAATATGAACTGGATGAAGATTTCTCTATTGAAACAGGAGTAGAGTTCGGAAGGCTGTACAAGAGAAACGGAAGCTGGAAGTTTGAAGCTTCAGGAATAGGATACAGAGCAGACTTAGGTTTCTTCCTTGAGAAATACTACAAAGGGCAAATCATCAAATAAAATCATCAAATACACAAAAACGATAACTATGGCAATTAATTTACAAAAAGGACAAACGATAGATTTAAGAAAGAACGACCGCGGAGAAAGCGTTTATGATCTTTCAAAAGTGACCATCGGCTTAGGATGGGACGTAAGAAAACAAGGCAGTGGATTCTTTGGAAAACTCTTCAGTAAAGAAGCTGAATACGATCTTGATGCAGTAGCATTTCTTTTAGATGGCAATGGAAAAGTAGCCAATTTGGGAAGAACAGTGCAGACCAATGACGGAAGGCAGATGGGGCTTTATCAGGGAGATGTGGTTTTCTTCAATTCTATGCAGCATCCAAGCGGGAATGTATGGCTTACGGGAGACAACAGAACGGGAGCAGGTGATGGTGATGATGAGCAGATCATTGTAAGACTGGATCAGCTGGATCAGAGTTACCAGAAAATAGTCTTCATTGTTACTATTTATCAGGGAAGAACCAATAACCAGCACTTCGGAATGATCGAAAATGCATTTATCCGTGCGGTAGATGCTTCAGGAAAAGAAATTACAAAATACAGCCTTTCCGGGGATTCAAGTATGAATGGTAAATGTGCCATGGTTTTTGCAGAAGCATACCGTCATAATGGCGACTGGAAATTCCGCGCTGTGGGAGAGCCGCACAATACAGATAACTTTATAGATATTCTGAGACAGCAGTACGCTTATTCCAACTAGATTTTAAATTTTTTCAACCCATATAAAAGCCGGCTTGGAAGTCTCCGACTCCCTCCGCCGGCTTCAGAATTAATACTTGTCTATAATGAGCAGGAGATTATTAGCTTATTTTTTATTAGATACTTCGGGATCTATGAACGGAGAACCTATTCAGGCTTTGAATAACGGATTCAATGGTCTTATCAGTATGCTTCGTGCAGATCCGCAGGCGATGGACAGTCTGCATTTAAGCGTGATTACATTTGATAGAGAGGTTAAAAATATTATACCCTTAACAGATCTGGCGAGTTTTTATCCAATGGAAATTACTTGTCCGGACAGTGGTCCAACCCATACAGGAGCTGCTCTGGAAATGGTTTCAGAACTGGTTCAGAGAGAAATTGTAAAAGAATCAGCTGATGCAAAAGGAGACTGGCAGCCTTTGTTGTTTATATTTACAGATGGAAAACCTTCAGATATTCAGAAATACAGGCAGATGATCCCGGTGATCAGAGGATTGGAATTTGGTGCTATCGTAGGATGTGCAGCCGGTCCTAAAGCCGATGAACAGTTTCTGAAGGAATTAACGGATCATGTTGTAAAACTGGATACTACAGACGCTATAACGCTTTCTTCCTTTTTCAAATGGGTGAGTTCTTCCATTACACAAGGAGGGCAATCGCAGAATACGGGAGAACATATTACGTTACCTCCGCCACCATCGGAGCTTAATATTATTATTTAAAAAATTGTCTTTACACAATGAGAAGACTGCCTATTTATTTTTTAGTAGACATCTCCGAATCTATGGTAGGAGAGCCTATTGAGCAGGTACAGGAAGGTATCGCCAATATCATCAGGGATTTAAAAAAAGATCCGTATTCACTTGAAACGGTTTATATTTCTGTGATAGGTTTTGCGGGAGAAGCGGAAGTGATTACTCCGATGCAGGATATTATCAGTTTTTATCCGCCTAAAATCCCTATTGGAAGCGGGACATCACTTTCGCAGGGCTTAATCAAAGTCATGGATTGTATTGACAGGGATATTGTAAAAACAACCTATGAAAGAAAAGGCGACTGGAAACCTATTGTCTTCCTTTTTACAGACGGTGTTCCCACTGATGATGCAACGAAAGCCATTGAAAGATGGACTCATAAATACAACGGGAAATCCAATACGATTGCTGTATCTATTGGGGAAAATACCAATTATAAACTTCTAGGTTCTCTGGCAGATCATGTTTTATTGTTCAATAATTCCGATGAGAATTCTTATAAAGAATTTTTCAAATGGGTAACGGATTCTATTAAAACAACCAGCCAGAGTGTCACGGAAGCCAAAAAAGAAGGGATTAATTTGTCTAAAATCGATTCTCACATTCTTGAAAAAGTAGACCCTGAAATGGAACAGGGATTTCCGGATAATAACTTTGTTGTTTTAAACGGGAAATGTCAGGAAACAGAAAGGCTTTATCTTATGAAATTTAAAAAAGCATTTGCAGAATCAAGCATACCGGGAATGGCTACAAGATATTACAGATTGGATGGAGCATATAAAATTGATGAAAAAGCCTACTACAGACTTTCCTCCAATCAGAAAACGCATCTTAAAATCAATATTGAAGAACTGGATGGCGGAACATCATGTCCTCACTGTGCGAATCCTATTGCTTTGGCTACCTGCTCATGTGGAGGAATTCACTGTCTAAGAGGCGAAGGATATAGCAAATGTCCATGGTGTGGAACGTCGGATTATTATGGATTTTCCGGAGGTGGATTTGATATTAACAGAACGCTGGGATAATGATGGGTAAATTTTTCAGGAAATCAGGTGATGAATCCAAGCCTAAGACAATGGAACAGGCTGTTATTTATAAAGAAAAAGAAGAATTCAAGGAGGCTCATTGGGTGTTGAAAAATGCCAGTGCAAAACAATTCTATGAGTTCAGTTTTGATATGGAAGACTTTCCGAACATCAAGATTCAGAATATTGGAAATCTGGAAGAAACGGGACTTAGTTTTGAAAACAATACAATTTCAGGAACTCCCATGACGAATAATATGTATCATCTGGATGTTCAGTTTTATCACATTTACGATCATAATCATCTTGAGACCAAGAAAATACAGCTGTTTGTCAATGCAGATCCGAAAGACTTATGGAAGAATATTCCAAGCGATACAAACGCTGCTTTTTATAAATCGGAAGAAGACTCATTCAAAGGTTCTTTTTCAGATAGAAAAATTGTTGTGGCTTCCAAAAGAGGACGTTCCCATGCTCATGAAGGTAAATTTCGTGAAGATGATTTCGCAGTGAATATTCTTTCCAATGGCTGGAATATTGTTTCTGTCTCAGACGGAGCGGGTTCGGCAATAGCTGCAAGAGAAGGTTCAAGGTTGGCAACCACAACGATCAATCAGTTTTTCAGTTCGCATGAGATTTTAAACCAGATTGAAAATTATATCAATATTCTGTATACCGTCCAATCTTCCGGTGAAGAACAATCGGAAGCTAAGAAGAATATCATCAATGTTTTATCACAAAGTATTTTACATGTTTATCATACATTAGAAAAAACAGCAGTAGACAATGCGCTTTCAGTAAATGATCTGCACGCAACCCTTATTTTTACTTTGGTTAAAAAGTTCAGTTTTGGATATGTCATTCTGAGTTTCGGAGTAGGAGACTGCCCAATTAATCTGATCAATGCTGACTTTTCTGAAGTGAAACTTTTAAATCAGATGGATGTAGGAGAATTTGGCGGAGGAACACGTTTTATCACCATGAAAGAAATTTTTAATGATCAGATGAATTCCCGCTTCAGGATCACCTGTGTGAATGATTTTTCTTATCTCGTACTGATGACGGATGGCATTTACGATCCTAAATTTACCACAGAAAATAAACTGGAAGATACAGAAAGTTGGAAATCCCTTTTTGAAGACCTTGCCGGAAACAACGATGACAGGACGAAAGTGGATTTTATCAACAATGAAAAAATTGATGAAGAACTTTTAATCTGGAGCGACTTCTGGAGCAGAGGAAATCATGATGACCGTACATTGGCCATAATCTATTAATACCATGAAAAAGACTATTAAGGTTGTTTCTGTTCTGAACACAGCCAAATCCTATGAATATGTAGATGAAAGCCCAATCCGGGGCGGAGTGAAAGATGTTTATTTTTCGCCTGATAAAGACTATGTAGTCGCTTTTTACCGAAGTCCGCTGGATGAAGGACAAAAAGAAAGAATCATGAGAATTGTTTCCACTTATCTTCAGAATATAAAAGGTGGAAATACCTCCGAATACTTTCTGAACGAAATATTCAGATGGCCTTATGATATTGTGGAAAGAAATAAACTCACAGGAATTGTAGTTCCTGTATATCACCATAAATTCTATTTTGCCAAGGGATATATCGGTTCAGATAATATCCAGGGACAGGATAAAGTGGGGAAGTGGTTTACCGCTCCTATGTTCAGAAATGAGCAGTATCCGTTGAGACTCGACCAGTCAGAGTTAGGAGATTGGTTGAGCTATTTCCAGATTGCAGTCAATATCAGCAGAGGAGTGAAAAAACTACATCAGATGGGGCTGGCACATTCCGATTTATCATATAATAATATTCTGGTAGATCCCGTTACAAAATCTGCCTGTATCATTGATATTGACGGTCTTGTTGTTCCCAAGCTCTTTCCACCGGAAGTGATAGGCACCGCAGATTTTATTGCCCCTGAAGTGTTGAAAACAAAACATTTGAATCTTCAGGATCCGAACAGACATTTACCCAATCAAAAAACAGATCTGCATGCTCTTGCCGTTCTGATTTATATGTATCTGCTGAGAAGACATCCGCTGCGTGGAGGAAAAATTTGGGATCTGGATTCCGAACAGGACGAAATTTTATCCATGGGAGAAAAAGCAATGTTTGTAGAACATCCGGAAAACTCGTCCAACCATGTAAAACCTGATCATCTCAGAAAATGGGATGCATTCTGGGGTGATCCTCAAAAGATTCCGTACACTGTTACGGGGCCTTATATTTCAGAATTATTCCGGAAAACATTTGTTGACGGATTGCACGATCCTATCAGGCGTCCCACTGCCAATGAATGGGAAACCGCTTTACTGAAAACTGTTGATCTGATCCAGCCTTGCTCTAATTCAAACTGTACCGAAAAATGGTATGTCTTTGATAATACCAGCAATCCTAAATGCCCGTTCTGCGGAACCCCTCATCAGGGAACACTTCCGGTATTAGATCTGTATTTCAGATTTGATGATGAAGTATGGAAACCGGAAAATCACAGGCTGATGGTCTATCATAACCAGTATCTGTTCAAATGGCATGCTTCCAGAAAGGTGATACGCAACGAAAATCTGACGATGCAAGATAAAATGCCTGTAGGATACTTCACATTCCATCTGGGAAAATGGGTATTGGTGAATCAGGGATTATCCGGAATGAAAGATATTACAGAACAAAAAGAAATTCCGCCAGGTTCTATGGTAGAACTTACCGATGGAAAAAAAATATTGCTTTCCTCAGAAGAGGGCGGAAGATTGATCTATGTAACCATGACAAATCAATAAACCGTCATTGCGAACGTAGTGAAGCAATCTCAGATTCTCAGATCTTACAGATAATTGTGACTATTTGTGCCTATTTTATTTGTGAAATTTGGGTTTAAATCAAAGAAAAAATTCCAACGACTTTAGCCAAAACATAAATAATTTCAATTTACTCCCTTTCCGTTTCCATAAAATAAGAATACTGATCTTCATCCACAATTCTGAACCCAAGACTTTGATAAAGATTCTGTGCTTTATTAGTCTTTAAAACACTTAGCGAAACCGTTTTTCCTGCCAGTGAAGCTTCCTCTAAAATATCTTCCAAAATCTTTCTCCCAAGACCCTTACCTTGCTGGCTGGGATCAATCTGAAGTTGCAGCACCTCAATATTGGTAAATGTCCTGTCTACTTTTAACAGACCGATGGGCTGATTATCTAAAAAAATAATATTTGCTTTTTCAAACTGATACAGAACTCTTTGAAGGGTTGTTTCTCTGTCTGTAGAAAGCCCCGAAGCTTCATAATGAGGATTCATTGTTTTCATTCTGAGATTGAGAAGAAAATCAATGTCAGTTTCATCGGCTTGTTTATAATGCAGGTCAGGATTCATATTCAAAAATAAAATTAGATAGAGTTCTTACTTTAATACAATTTTCAGTCCCATTTCTTCTTTCATGTACAATAAAACTTCAGCATTTCCTCTGGCATCGTCTACAGGATTGTGCGTGTGTTCCGTCTTGCGGAGATGCTTCCATTGGGCAAAAGTATCCTTTTCCAGTCCACAGTACAGATCAGAAAGTCTTCTGGAAGAAAAGCCAAAAGGATTTCTTCCGATAAAATGATGAAAATACCAGCAGATAAACATCCAGTCGAAACCATTATTATCACTGATGAAAATGGGTCTGCCTTTAGAATGATTTTTAATCCAGTCTTCAAAAGCAAGCATTACCTCCTCGGGATCATCAAAACTCATTGTTTCTTCCCTGCTGAAGCCCGAAACTGCTAAAGCATCAGGGTTGAACTTATCAGAAACAGGCTTTAATTTTCCATAAAAAGTAGTGTCCAGTTCCTCATTCACGAGTACTGCCCCGAAACAGACCATTGAAAAATCACCGGGAATAGGACCATCCGACTCTATGTCAACCATGATGTAGCTCATTGGAAATAGTTTTTTAACAGGACGAAGATATTGAAATATGCTGGAAGATGGAGGAGGGAAGCTGGAAGTTATTTTTGTGTTGTCAAGAACTTTTTGTCTTTTAATTCAAAAAGCTCCTTCAAAAAATACCTCAATCAAAAAACTTTCATCAATTCATCGTCTTACAAAACCTCCTTCTTCAAGCTCCCATCTTCCATCCTTATATCAACTCAAAGAAGCCCCTTTTTCCGATTTTTATTTTAGTTTGAGGGATCAGTTCCATTTCTTCATTTGCATCTGTTATTTTGATTGTATTGATCTGAATTCCTCCGCTCTCAATTAATCTCCGGATCGCCGATTTGCTGTGGTCATTTTTAAGCTGATGACAAAGCTCAACTAGAGAAATTTTATTTTCAATGCTTTTCAATGAATCAATAAGAACCGGTTCATATACTTTCTCTTCAAAATTTTTATTCTGAAATTGATTGATAAAAAATTGTTCTGCATTTTCGGCAGAAGCAGGATCATGGTATTGGCTGATTATATTCTTTGCAATCAGTTTTTTAATATTCATAGGATTTTCACCCTCTTTTATTCTCAAAAGAAGTGCTGTTTTTTCTTCCACAGAAAAATCTGTTGTGAGGTTTATAAATTCGTCAATCAAAGCATCCGGAATCGACATCGTTTTTCCAAACATCTCATTGGGTTCATCTGTCAATCCGATAATATTGTTCAGTGATTTGCTCATTTTTTCTTTTCCGTCAAGACCTCTCAGCAAGGGCATGCACATCACAATCTGCGCAGGCATCTGATGGACTTCCTGAAGCTGTCTTCCCATCGTACAATTGAAAAGCTGATCCGTACCGCCCATTTCAATATCACATGCTATTTTCACAGAATCAAAACCCTGAAGAATAGGATATACCAGTTCATGCATGGCAATAGGTGTATTTTCTGTAAACCTTTTATTAAAATCATTTCTGTGCAGCAGTTGGGCAACGGTCACTTTTGAAAGCAGCTGGATCACCTCTGAAAAGTTCAAAGTATCTAACCAATCAGAATTGAAAACAATCTTTGTCTTCTGTACATCAATTACCTTGGAGAGCTGATTGATATAAGTGTGTGCATTATGCTGAACATCCTCAGTACTCAAAGGTTTTCTTGCCTTATTTTTCCCGGTGGGATCGCCAATTCTGGCCGTAAAGCTTCCTACAACAATAATAATCTGATGTCCCAGATCCTGAAACTGTTTCAGCTTTTTTAAGACTACGGCATGTCCCAGATGCAGATCCGGAGCGGTGGGATCAAAGCCCAGTTTGATGGAAAGCTTTCTGTTTTCTTTTTCGGCTTGAGCCAGTTTTTCTTCCAAACCGTTTTCCGGCAGGATGATAACCACATTTTCTTGTAATGGATGAATCATGTTGAATAGTTTTAAAATGAAAAAAGCCCGGACAGATAATGTCCGGGCTCTATATATATGTTAGATTATTTTATTGGATTACAGATATAGAAAGTCTTCCCGAACGATAGCTCGGTGCATAATATTCACTGAAGAATGGAAGACGTAATATGCTGTTAAGATGTTTCATTGTGATCAATATACAGGATTTTCCTGAAGAGCCAATATCTAAACCATTAAGATACATTGCAGGGTTATAACAAGATTTGTTTTTTAAGAAAAAACTTAACCATCCATCAATCTTAATGGCTTAAAATAATGGTTCAAAACAATTTTACTTGCGGTTTTTGAAGCCAATTTCATGCCATAAATCACTTAAAAGCAAAATACAGGAGAAAGATATAGAAACTGTATTTTATTATTTTCTTGGTCACTTGATAAGAAGTCAGTAAAACCGGGTGGAAGCTTTGTTTTTCAATAGGTGTTTTCATAGAAAAAAATTAATAATTTAAGGTAATTATATACAATTTTACACTAATCATAATATTTAATTATTATGACTCTGTCATTCTGAATGTAATGAAGTGAAATGAAGAATCTAAGCTTTACATGAGATTCTTCCTTCGTCAGAATGACAACAGTATAAAATTGTATACAGCCACCTAATTTAATACATAATCAGAGTATAAATTTCTTATCTGATCTTTCCAGATTTCCAGATTTTCCTGAGAAGCTTTATCTGCTTTATCAAAAAATAAATGTTTGATGATTTCCAGCCCGGAATAAATGAAAATGCCATTGTCAGAAGTGAGTGTAAGTGCTTTATCCATGCCTGTTTTTTCATATTCTTCATGAGATTTTCCATGGGTATTGATGATAACGGTTTTTTTGCCTTTCAGAAGCCCTTTCTGTATTCCCTGGTCATAGCGGTAAGCAAATCCATAACTGAAAACACGGTCTATATAGCCTTTCATCATAGCGGGAAGCCCAGTCCACCAAATAGGATAAATAAAAGTAATCTGTTCTGCCCACGAAATATGCTCCTGTTCAGTTTTTATATCATCAGATATTTCTCCCATTCGCTGTCCTTGCATATCTGCGAGAGAAAGTACTGGATCGAAACCGATTTTATACAGATCTCTCACAATAATTTCCTCATTATGGGATTGAAGTGTTTCAATAACAGTGTTTAAAAGAGTATGATTTAAACTGCTTTCGTTAGGGTGTGCGTAAATGATTAAATGTCTCATTGTTTTGATTGTTAAGATTAATGAGACAAAATTAGCGCAGCGTACTTTCCAAAAATTGTAAGAAAACGAAACTGCCTATTTCGACTTTGGATTACAGATTTCCTGCTGAAATTTTAAATACTGAGCTGGTGAGATGTTGATAAAATGCTTGAAATCATGAATGAGCTGGCTTTGATCGTAGTAACCACATTCATCAATAATGGTAAACCATTTGACGTGACTTTGTTTTTCGGTTTCTTTTTCAATGAGTTGGATAGCTTTTAAAAAACGGTTGTAACGGGTAAGTTCTTTTAAAGAATATCCAAACTGTTCTTTCTGCTTTCGCTGTATGTTTCTTTCCGTCTGGTGCGTTTGTTCTGCAATGACTTTAACAGGATTTAAAAGGTCATTCTCAAAACTGCTCAAAAGCAGGCTGGTCATATCCCGATCCTGTAGATAAGGTTTACAGAATTCAAGAATATGATCTACCTGTTCTGTGGCTGAATTTAATTGAGTAAGTTGATGCCAAAGCTCTGTAAAACAATTTTCTTCCAGCAGTTCATCCGGATGTTTTATCGATTGTTTAATGGAGATCTTGCCAAAGAATCTGAAGAATGCATCATCTTTAAAATTAGCAACCAAAATAGAACAGCCAGCGGGAAGGGTATACTCAAATGCTTGTCTCACTGGCCCGAAGACCATACATTTATCAACATCTATGATGGTTTTTTCACGGGTAGACATGGTAGCACTTTCCCCAAAACAAAATAACAGAATTGTCTGATAAGTGGGTAAAAGGGTTTTGGTTATGGATGTTTCAGAGGTATTTTCAGCAAAGTAAAAATGAGTAAATACGTTTTCAAATTCCTGAGGAACTGAAATTCTGTATTCATTATATTCTGAATGTAATTCCATAAGCCTGAAACTAGGAGATGAGGTGTTTTACCATTTTATAATTGGTCATTGCAATTCCTTTTACGTTGACAGTCTGTTCCTGAACAATTTGAAATCCTGCTTTTTCAAAAAATGGTCTGGCTGTTTTGCTTACATCAGCAGTAAGTTCTTTCTCATTGCATCGCAGAGCTTCTTTTTCAACCTTTTGGTAAAGCAGAGATGCGATTCCTTTATGCTGATGATCTTTGTGCACAAAAAGCAGATCAATATAATTTCCCTGATCGAGCGTACAAAAACCCACTATTTTATTTTCTATGGCAGCCATTAAAACATATTGATCTCTGATTACCTTCATCCATCTTTCCTCATTCTCGGTACCGGATTTCCAGGCTTCGAGCTGTTGAAGATTATAGTCTTGTTTACATATCTCATCTATCGTTGCTGTAAAAAGCTGCAGCATTTCCGGAAGATCAGCACTAACTCCTTTTCTGATGGTGATTTGATTATCTGATGTAATGTTGTTCATAAAGCTTTTGCTGTTCTTTGTTGAGAAGTGGATAAAAAAGATTCATCTGCAGCAGCGTATAATGCTGAACCGCTTCTTTCGGATTAAGTTTCGAAATAAGTCTGTTGTGCGTAAGCCAGTTGTCAGCTATGATGAAAATCTGCTCCACAAGCCCTTCTATAATAAAATGAGGAACATCTTTTTGAAATATATGGTTCTTCTGAAGACCGGAAAAAATCAGCTGAAATTCTTCTTTTCTGCTGAAATTGATTCCTTCATATTTAGATTCGATGTCAGGATTCTGATTCAGAATATCTATAAAATTGATGAATATAAAACGGAAAGAATAAAAAATTTCGCACGTAGAATAAGTAAACTTGTAAAGGTCTTCCAGCGTTTTATTCTCCCTTTTTTTCATCTCATTCAGCAGTTCATCCATTTTTAAGGTAAGCTCTGAGAAAAGGACCTTAACGATGTCTTCCGAATGTTTGAAGTGATAATGCAGATTTCCCGCACTCATATGAAGTTCAGCCGCAATATGCCTTGTGGTAATATTGTTATACCCTTTATCATTAAATAATTCCAGTGCTTTAGACAGAATTTTATCCTTTGTCTTCATAACCCAAATATAAGAATATAAGAATGGATATAAATCATATTTTTAAAATTAGAACAATTGTTCTAATTTGATATATTTGCAATATCAAATCTTATGACAATGGAAGGTAAACAGAAATTCAATTATGATTCAGCAGAGAATACCAACAAAGAAAATAAAACAGACCCTCAGGAAGTTATATCAAAAATATTGCAGATAATTCTTGGAGTAATAATGGCTATATTACATATGTGATGAAAAAAAGGATTTCATTTTGGTTTCTGCTGGGGCTGGTAGTCTGGGGGATAATTATTCTACTGAGAAGAAACGGAATTGTTATTCCCGTTATCAATGATTATTTTACGGATTGTATTTCAGTTCCTATGTATTGCTATCTGATAGAATATATAATGAATGGAGTTCTTGGCTATCAATGGAAACCTGATTTAAAATTTGTACTAACCTCAGTGTTGTATCTGTCTTTTTTATTTGAAGTGATTTGTCCGAAACTATCTACTCATTTTACCGGAGACTTTCTTGATATGCTGGCTTATTTTGTGGGAGGTATTTTGTATTATTTTTTTGCAGTCAGGAAGATTCATAAAAAAGCCAGCAGTTCCACATCGTAAAAGGAGACTGCTGGCTGTGTTATAGTTTTTATCCTGATTCAATACTTATTCTTACTGCATTTTGAGCAGCAGTTTTCTTTCGGTTATGTATAGAAGACAATTATTGAATGCAAGATGTTACATGAGATGCGAAAAATTACTCTTGCTCAAGCTTAATGATAGAACCTTTGTAAAACTTAGTAAGATCATACAGATCTGCAAAATAATGCTGAAGATCCGGGATCAGGGTGTGATCAAACTCTTTCAAATTACATTGGTTTTCTGCCAGAAGATATAGAGATTGGTTATCCGGTTTCAGATATTCGCAAAGGATATTATCCGGATGCTGTTCCTTGTTGATAATCTCAGTCAGGAATATCCCATAGATCAGAAACTGATTGAAATTTTTGGAATCAACAATATAATTCATGTCCTGCTGCAGAAGCTTTTCATAATCTGAAAGGATCTGAAGAAATTTTTCAACATGAACGGTAGTCGGAATTTCATAAAAAAGATCTATGCCATTGATGAAAAGCTGTGTTTTGGTTTCCTCGTGATCTGAAGAATAGACTTTATGAAACCACTGAAAAATAAGCAGAAGTTCTTCCTGGGTAAGTTCTTCAACAGAATCCTTGATCTTTTCTTTAATCGTTTCAAGGGTGTTTTTTGCTTCAGGCTGAAGAAATTTCAGAATGTTTTCTTCTTCACGGCTGAGCTTATTGTACAAATTAATTTTGGCAACAGTTGGATTGGTCTTGATGAAATAAAGTTCTTCCGCCATAGTTATTTACCAAATCAGATTTCAAATGGTTATTTAAATATACAAAATATGCGTCAACCGCATTAAAAAATTTAATATGCGATGAATGGTATAGCTATTTTACGGTTTCATGAAGTGCAATTCTGTTACCTTCCGAGTCTTCAAATTCTGCTACAGCAAATCCGTATTTTTCATCAATTCTTTTGGGATATAAAATATTTCCTCCGTGTTGAACGGCTTTTTCCAATGTTTGGTCAATACTCTCTGTTTTAAAGTAAATAATAACTCCGTTTTTGGATGGTTTATAAACCTCTCCTTTGGCCAAAGCTCCTGTAATACCACTGTTTTTTTCTTCGAAAGGAAACAAAGCCATCTCATAGCTGTCTATGATTTCTTTATCAAAACTAAAGTTGAAAACAGCGGAATAAAATTTTTCAGCACGCTCCAAATCATTCACAGGAATTTCAAAATAGACAACAGGATTGGTAGATCTCATATTTTTTGCAGGATTAGATTTTTCTGATTTACTGCAAGATACGCCTATTAGCAGTAAGAATATGAAAAAGTAGGGCCGTGGTTTCATAATCAGGTTATTATTTTCTGACTCTAAAATAAAGTTTTTAAAGTTCCCAATCATGTTCTTCCTGAAATGAGGCATAAAAAATAAATATTGCTTTTAGGGTTTCTTGGATGAGGTTTTAATTTCATTTAAAGTTGCTTTTGCAATATTTTTGGTTATTTCGGTAGGAGAGTGGCAGTCGCAGTTGCTGAGCCCAATCACATAAATATCTTCAGCAGGAATGTAAACACCCATGCTTTTAAATCCAAATACGCTTCCTCCATGTTCGCGGTCAGGAACTCCATTGATTTCTTTCAAATGCCATCCGTATCCGTATGTAAATTCTTCACCATTATTCAGTTTATATTTTTGAAAAGCCTTTTGTGTTTCTTTTGAATTCAGTAATAAATTTTGATTCAAAGCCTGCTGCCATTTCAGCATATCATCTGTAGTAGACATTAGTGAACCGGAAGAAAATGGTACACTGAAACTGATAACTGTTTTATTCACAAATCCCTGTTCTTTTTTGTGATAGCCGTAAGCTCTTTGAGGAATCACTTTTCTGTCAGAAGCATAATAAGAATGATTCATTCCAGCTTTGTCAAAAATATTTTTCTTAATAAAATCTTCATAGGAAGTTCCGGAGACAAGCTCAATGATGTATCCCAAAACAACGTATCCGGAATTGTTGTAATCAAACTTCTCTCCGGGAGCAAAATCCACAGGTTCATTTTTAAAGAAATTAACCATTTCTTCAGGTTTCATTTCTTTTTGGGCAATAGAGGAAAGCGATTTTATTTTTGTGAAATCTTTTATTCCTGAAGTATGGGTCAAAAGATGATGAATGGTGATTTTATCTCCGTTAGGATAATCTTTAATATATTTGGAAACAGGATCATTGGTATTGAGTTTTCCCTGCTGCTCGAGCATCAGAATGGACACAGCAGTAAACTGTTTGGTCATTGATCCGATTTGAAAAACATTATCCGGTGTCATATTGACATTGAGTTCAAGATTCGCTTTCCCAAATGCTTTCCTATACAGATTTTTTCCGTGTTGAGTGATCAGAAAAACACCTCCGGGTTCATTTTTATTCCCGAATTCAGTCTGGATAATACTGTCAATTTTCTTTTCATATCCTTTTGATAGTGCCTGAGCATCCACAGTATTGATTAAAAATGGAAGCAGAGCAAAAGTGGCTATTAATTTTTTAATAATCATATTGATGTAATTTGTTATGCAAAGATATAATTTATTTTCATTACTATGTTATGCAATATAGTTATTTGTATTTTTAAATTTTAAAAAATTAATCAGGACAGCTTAGACAAAGAATATATGTTTTTATTGTACCCGTTTAGCCTTTAATTTTACGCCGGTTGAAATAATGACTAAGTCATATTGATCATCATGGGTGTTTACAAATTGATAGCCGTCTTCTGACTCCGGATTATCAAAAAAAGAAGTTTGAGACTCAGGATAAATTTTCGTTTTTTCTCCGTCTTTATCAAGAATATACAGAAAATTATTTTCCAGAATAATGGTGAAAATTTGTGAATGGTCTGCTTCAAGTGCAAATTTTCCGGTGTACTGTTTTAGAATTTCATCCGAAACTTCAATTGTTTTTCTGCTGATTTTCTGAGGAATGCTGTAGGGTTGATCATTCAAAAGATGAATAATGTCTTCAGTTACTTTCTGAAAAGGAATATCCGTGAAATTTGATGTAAAAATAAATGTGATTCCCGATTTTAGGTTTTGATAGTAATAAGCCCTATAGCCGGGTCTTCCTCCTGCCTGTACTAATTGGCTGTCTTTTCCAAACATGGTAAGAACAAGATCTTTTCTGAGATTCTTCCCTGAAATGAGCTGTTGGCTAAAACTATAAAGATCATCCGTAGTTGATACATAATTTCCTGTTTCAAAGCGGTTGATGCTGGTATGGGGAACAGCTATAATTTTACCGTTCTCACTTGAAAATCCGTAAGCAAAATCAGATAGTGATTGTGCAGAATTGAATTCACTGGTATTTTTTAAATGATATTTTTTGATGATTTCAGTCTGGATAAAATTCCAATATCCTTTATCAGACAATTTCCCAATGAGATCATGCAGGATAAAGTTTCCTACATTTGAATATAAAGTCTGGGTTCCGGGCTGAAATTGCAATGGCTCCTGTTTGGCAAGTTCTATTATTTTTTCAAGGCTGAGGTGGTCATACTTTTCATAATCTTTGATTTCTCTTGGAAGTCCGGATTGATGAAATAACAGATTTTCAATTGAAATTTTTTCACCATTGGGAAAATCACTGATGTATTTGTTGAGGGGATCTGACAGCTTTAATTTTCCTTGCTCAACCAATTTTAAAATTCCATACTTAACAAAGATTTTTGAGACCGAAGCTATAATGAATTTACTGTTTTTATTGACCTGTAAAGCTTTGTCCTCATCCGGAATATTATATGTTTTATCAAGAAGAATCTTATTGTTTTTTGCAATCTTCACATTTCCGTTGAAATTTTTCAGATTGGTCAGTGCCGTAAAATAATCATCAAGTTCTTTCTCGTATTGCTGAGCAGAAAGTTGGATTGAAAAAATGAATAGGAAGAAAAATGTCAAAAGCTTCATAATCTGTTGTTTGTAACGAAACAAATATACATTATAATCACTTATGAACTCTTTTTAAGGCTATTTTGTTATACCCGTTTCAACGTTATTTTTCTACAGAGATTAACAACATCATAGGTCTGCGGAGCTCCTCTTTCATTTCCGGAATTTCTTTCAACATTTCCTGACTTGGCTCCGGCTCAATGACTTCTTTGATTTTGAAGCCGTGTTTTAATAAGGTATTTAGATAAGACGTTAAAGTACGATGGTATTTGATGACATTTTCTCCAAGAAAAGTAGTATTCCTTTTTCCTTCTATAAAATAACGATCCACCGGCCAGTAGATTTTCTCGCCATTTTTATCATATACCCAATCCTGACCGCCTTCTGCAGTAAAAACAGGATGTTCTACAGAAAATACAAATGATCCTCCGGGAGTAAGCCATTGGTAAATATTATGAACCAAAGTATCGAAGGATTCTACATAATGTAAGGTCAAAGAACTCAATATCAGATCAAATTTTTCAGCAGGATAATGCACTTCTTCCAATGCTTTTCTTTCATATTGAATGCCTTCCATATTATTGATCTCTTTAGCTTTTGCAAGCATTTTTTCTGAAA
Source organism: Chryseobacterium sp. IT-36CA2 (assembly GCF_949767875.1). Taxonomy (NCBI): domain Bacteria; kingdom Pseudomonadati; phylum Bacteroidota; class Flavobacteriia; order Flavobacteriales; family Weeksellaceae; genus Chryseobacterium; species Chryseobacterium sp. IT-36CA2. The sequence goes on from NZ_CATKPG010000011.1 coordinate 648,570, forward strand.
GATCAATTCCAATGACAGATCGGGCTCCGTTTTCCATCACATAGCGGCAATGCCATCCGAAACCACAGCCAAGGTCGAGAATATTTTTTCCTTGAAAATCCGGGAACATATTTTTCAATGTATGCCACTCGCCAGCTCCTTCCAATCCAATCTGAGAACGAAGCATTTTTTCGTACTGATCAAAAAATGAAGGATTGTCGTATTTATTTTCTTTCATGACATTAATAATTTATGTTTTTTGATGTTAAAATGTTTCAGTAAAAGGAATTTACTATTCTGGTAGTTTCTCTGATGAGAGCGAGATCTAGTGTAAATTTACGATAATTATATCAAATTCATATGTTGGCATCAATTCAAAACAAAAGCTGGATGTTCTACATCCAGCTTTATTTCATTGTTTTTCAATTGAAATCTGTTTAATTCGATTCCGTATATTTTTTAAAATTATCAAGAATAGCCTGCCAGCCTCCTTTCTGCATTTCTTCAGGATTCTGATTTTCCGGATCGAAAGCAACATCTACATGAGTTTGACCTGCATTTTCTTTAAAATCAACCTGTACCTGTCTTCCGTCCGGCATGGTGTACTTAAAGTTTTCACCATCCTTTATTTCATCATAAACCGCTTCAAAATCGAAACCGAAACTTCCGTCTTTAGCTTCCATTCTTGCAGCATATTTTCCCCCGACTTTCATATCGTTGGAAGCAGAAGGACATTGCCATGAAGGATCAGCAAAGTTCCATTGGGTGATGTGTTCAGGATTGGTGTAGTAATTCCATACTTTTTTTGCATCTGCATTGATGGTAGCAGAAACTGTGATTTTTTGGCTCATTTTTTATGATTTTAATGTTAATAATAATTCGTCAAGTTTTTCCAGTGTGGCCTTCATTCCCTGTTCCATTCCCATCTCGATAATGGTTTCAAGATCCGCTAAAGATTGATAGGTAACAATAGTTTCCACAAAGGTATTTTCATTTTTATCTGTGAAAGTGACTATCCATTCTGCCTGAGGCAAACTTGCGTTGATTTCTCCCTGTTCATTACAGAAAGCATCGCTGGAAGTATAAGAATCGATAGGGTTGATCTTGTGATAACCGACCCAGCCCCAATATTCTGTTCCATTGGGCTCTACCATAGCATAATGCCAGTGTCCGCCTTCATGAAATTCCATTGATTTTGTTTTTGTAGTCAATGGTTTTGGGGCAAACCAGCGGTCGAGTAGGTCACTCTTTGTGTAACAATCCCAAACCATTTGTCGGCCTGCCATAAATTCACGTCTGATCGTTAAGGTGTTCTTTTCCTTGTCAGCAAGAAAATCGAACTGAAGAAGATGTTTCATAATATTGTTTATAATTTGTTTTGGTTAAAATGATAAAAAAACACTGTGGTTTTATGGTGTCAACCTTTATTTCTGCTGGCTTTTCAATGTTGCCAGTAAAGTGTCAAGCTGCTCAAAACGACTTTCCCAAATCTTTCTGAATTGTTCCAGCCAATGATCTATTTCTTTCATTTTATCAATTTCTAAAAAGTAATATATTTCTCTTCCCTGGTGATTTTGGGTAATCAGTTCACACTCAGTCAGGATTTTCAGATGTTTTGAAACGGCCTGTCTGGTGGTGTCAAAATGCTCAGCTATGGCATTCGGTGTCATTGCCTGTACCGCTATTAATGCAATAATAGCTCTGCGTGTAGGATCTGCTATAGCCTGAAAAATATCTCTTCTCATGGATGATAATTTTTAAATGAAACCATATGGTTGCAAATATATGTGCAACTTTTTGGTTTTGCAAATATTTTTAATGAAATTTATAAATCAAAAATTTGAAAAATAATAGATGTTGTTTATTAATTGGTTTTAAATCAGTTGTTTGTGGTTGATCTGGGCAAGCTTTATCTTTTGTTTTCCCGCATGGCTTTTATGAGCCTGTCATTTCTTTTGTCAGCTCTTGCATTATTTAAAGAAAGCACAGCCCAGATGGCAGCAGGAAGCCATCCGATCAGGGTAATCTGCAAAATCAGACAGATAATTCCGGTGAGAACCTTTCCACGAACCATGAAAGATAAGAAGGGTAATAATATAGCTAATAACATGATTTTAAGTTTTAATTGAATTGGTTTTTTAACGGGATTGAGGATCGAAATACGCTTTAAAAGTAAGCAGATCTTCCGTTTTATCCTCGGCTTCTTCCAGATATTCCAGATACTCTTCCTGGTGTTTCTCCATATAAACAAGCACAATGGCAAGGTTTACAAACAGATTTTTGTCTTTGGAACCTAAATTCAATGCCTTTTTTAAATACTCCAGAGCTATTTCGTTTTCTCCCATATCAGAATAAATAGCACCAATATTGATTAAAGCCGAAGTATTTTCAGGTTCAATAAGTAAAATTTCCTCTAATTCTTTCACTAAAAGATCGTTCAAAGTATCCCAGTGATCTTCATTTTCCCATCTTTTAGCCTGAAGTTTTTTTACGTTTTCTAATCTTGTTGTTATCGTACTCATTATTTAAAATTACAGAATGGATGCTTACTTATAATGTGCAAATTTAGCTTTTTACTCTTTAAGTCCATCCAGTATTGCAGCTTTCAGGATTTCAATGTTGATATCTTTCAATGTTTTGAATTTAATACAATATCCCGTTACGCTGGCTTTACCTATTTTTTCTCCATAGGTTTTGGATAAATAAGTTTTATCACTGATATTCATAATATAAACCGAAATACCTGTTGTATTGGCACTCATTCCAATCTGGTAAAAGTCTCTGGTTTTTCCACCTGCATATTGCATGGTATACAATCCATATCCAATATTAGGATTGGAAACGGTTTTATTCTCACTGTTTTTACCATCCAGAAACCAAAGTTGGCATTCTGGCATGAGATTCAGAATGATGTTGTGGAGTTCCTGCATATCATTACGCTTTATTTCAGGATGGCTGTTGATATACTCCTGGATTTGTTCTTGGATAGTCATGTGAAATTTTGATTATTTAAATATTGGTCAAGATTATTATTAATGATTAATCCTCTTGTTTGCTTTAAGATTTTTCTTATTAACTAACTAAGGTTGATAAGATCTTAAAGCGGCTTCAAATTTATAGAAAAATGACGGAAAATATCTTCTGATATATTTTTGAATTCTTATTTATTCTTTATCAAAAATATTACAGTTGTTTATTATTTTATGATACTGTATTTATAATCTTTAAATAAATATCTACGACTTGCTTCTTTAAGATTACTTTTTTTTGGATTAGGTATTCCCTGCTGAATTACTGAGTTTTTCTCATCAGGAATAAAAACAGGTAAATCATTTTTTTCTATTAAAACTCCTGTTACTTTTACGGTTTTAGCATCGTGTTCATTTACATAATATCCGTCTGGCCAGCTATCTAGTCCTTCCATCCATATGTTTTCTCCATTTTCCGTAATCAATAGAGCTCCCATTTTCATATTTATTGTTTGACCAATAATAGTTATACGTTTTCCAATAAACCCTTTTAAATCTTTATTCTGCAAATCTTCTTTTATAGTTTGCTTGGGATTTGAACATGCATAGATGTACAATATACTGAGGATTAAAAATCCTTTTATTACCAACCTTTTTCTCATAATTTTCTACAGTTAATTTGTGCTTGTCTGCAGACTAATTTATATATTTTCATTGAGATATAAAGCTGATAAAACAAAAAAGAACAGCAATCACTGTTCTTTTTATATTGTATTTTCTTGATGTGTTCAATCAGTTTCTGTTGATTATCCAAATGCTCTTTTCAGTAAGCTTTCCACTTTCGGTTCGCTGCCTCTGAAACTCTTGTAAAGTTCCATTGGGTCTTTAGTTCCGCCTGAAGAAAGCAATACTTTATATTTGGCTGCAATCTCAGGATTGAAGATTCCGTTTTCTTTGAAATACTGGAACGCATCAGCATCCAGAACTTCCGCCCATTTGTAAGAATAGTATCCTGCTGAATATCCGCCCTGAAAAATATGGGAGAAACTTGGGCTCATAGCTGTTTCTGAGTTAGAAGGATAAAGAGTGGTTGCTTTGGTATATTTATCTTCAAATTCCTTTACACTCTCGTTCTCCAATTCTGCTACTTTTGTATGATAATTCATATCCAGAAGTCCGAAACCTAGTTGTCTTAAGGTTTGATATCCCTCCATAAAGTTTTTAGACTGCTCAATTTTTTCAATTTTTTCGTCAGGAAGTACTGCTCCGGTTTTATAATGCTTTGCAAACGTTTTTAAGAATTCCGGTTCATAGCAGAAGTTTTCCAGGAACTGTGACGGAAGTTCCACAAAATCCCATTTTACAGAAGTTCCGGAAAGGCTAGGGTATTGAGTATCGGCCATCATTCCGTGAAGAGCATGCCCGAACTCATGGAATAAAGTAGTCACCTCCTGGAATGTCAGTAAGCTAGGCGCATCTTTTGTCGGTTTGCTGAAATTGCAGACGATTGAAATATGCGGACGGGAATTTTCGCTGTTTTGCTTGTATTGATTTTTATAGCTGGTCATCCATGCTCCGGCTCTTTTCCCTTTTCTTGGAAAATAATCGACGTATAAAAGAGATTTATAAGTCCCGTTTTCTTTTACTTCGTATACTTTTACATCTTCATGGTATTTCGGAATATCATTTCTTTCCTCAAAAGTCAGTCCGAAAAGTTTTCCAGCCAGTCCAAATACAGCATCCTGTACCTGGTTGAGTGGAAAATAAGGTTTTAATTCTTCATCATTAAGATCAAATTTAGCTTTACGAAGCTTTTCAGCATAAAATGCGTGGTCGTAACCTTGCATTTCGTCAATTCCGTCAGCTTTTGCTAAAGATTTCAATTCTTCAATTTCTTTATCAGCATAAGGTTTTGCTTTCGTTAAAAGTTCGTTTAAAAAATCAAGAACTTTTACCGGAGATTTAGCCATTCTCTCTTCCAGTACAAAATCTGCATAATTTTTATACCCGATAAGCTCAGCTTTTTGTTGCTTTAAATTCAGAAGTTCTTTGATCAGATTCTGATTGTCAAATTCTCCTCCGTCAAAGGATTTTTTACCATTTGCTAAAGCCAGTTCCTTTCTCAGTTTGCGGTTTTCAGCATAGGTCATAAACGGGATATAACTTGGATATTGTAAAGTCACAACCCAGCCTTCAAGATTTCTTTCTTTAGCTTCCTCAGCATATTGATCGATGATGGCTTCAGGAATTCCTGCAAGATCCTCTTTATTCGTGAGATGTTTAAAATAAGCATTGGTGGAAGCCAGTACATTTTGTCCGAACTGTAAAGATTTTAAAGAAAGATCCATACTTATTTTCTTTAGTTTTTCTTTGTCTTTCTCATTCAATAAAGCGCCGCTTCTTACAAAACCTTTGTAGGTTTCATTCAAAAGCATTTCCTGCTCTTCATTGAGATTATATTTTTCCCTTTCATCATATACTTTCTTGATCTTGTTGAAAAGGGCTTCGTTTTGAGAAATTTTTGAAGAATATTCTGTTAGGATAGGAGAAACTTCCTGTGCAATCTGCTGAATTTCGTCGCTGGTTTCTGCAGAATTTAAATTGAAGAAAATATTAGAAACCACGTCCAGCTGTTCCCCTGAATATGCTAATGCTTCAATTACATTTTCAAAAGTGGGTGCATCAGGATTATTGACAATAGCATCAATTTCCGCTTCAGATTTTTGAATCAAATCCTTAAATGCAGGAAGATAATCTTCATTTTTAATGGTATTGAATGGAGCTGAATGATATGGCGTGTTAAATTTTTCTGTTAAAATATTCATTTTTGATCTTTTTATGTAAGGTAAATTTAATGATTCATCGGGAACCACAGCTGAAATGCTCAAAAATAATGCCTCAGTGGCAAGTTATGACAAAAATACCTTATCTTTAATTAATCTTGTCATATGGAAAGAGGGAGTGATGTGGGAATATTTAATTTTGAAAACAGATTTGAAAATCATTATTAAAATAAATAACCTTAAATATATAGACTATGAAAACACTCTTAAAAATTATTGGTACTATTATCGTACTGATCCTTATCTATGCTGTAATTGCCATGTTGGCTTTCAGTAAAGATTACCATTATGAAAAATCTATTGTTATCAATGCACCACAGGAAAAAGTATGGGCCTATACAGGTAACTTAAAAGGGTATAACCAGTGGGATCCTTTTTCCAAAGCTGATAAAAATATTGTCATTACCTATTCCGGAAACGGAGATAAAGTAGGAGATTCCTATCATTGGAAAGGAGATAAAAATGTAGGGGAAGGAGAACAATCTATTACTGAGCTGATTCCGAATCAGAAAATGGGTACAAAACTTCACTTCGTAGAACCTTTTGAAGGAGATATGAAAGCCAATTTCATTATGGTTCCGGAAGGAAGCGGTACCAAAGTGACCTGGATGATAGATAACGAACTGACTCCTATGATGAAGGTTATGAAACCGTTGATGAACGGTAATATGGATAAAATGTTTAGCCAGGGACTGGGTGATCTGAAGAAACTAGCTGAAAAATAAAATAAAAGCCTTGTAAATTTTACAAGGCTTTTTTATTACAATTCTTTCTTACCAATCTCGTTGATCGAGTTATAGTTTCCTTCACCTTTAGGATTAGGACCATACTCATTAGGACCATGATCGCTGTCTGCGAATAACATCCATAAACTATAGAAAGGAATTAATTGATACCAACCGGAATTTCCCCTGTCGTGACATCTTTTTGCCCCTTGTGCAAGAAGAAACCAAAGAAATGGAATAAGAAAAATAACGAATACAAAAGTAAGAACTGCTGATGGTTCATTATTTTTGATATAAATATTAAAAGGTACAGAAAATACCAGATATAGAAGATAGGACAATCCGTATTCTGTCCTTCTGATTCTTCCATCAAATGAAAATGGTGCTTTAAACATGGTTTTAGTTTTAAAAAGGCAAATCTAAAAATAAATTTTAGAAGATGATGGTTATTTTCTGAGCATTATTTTATGTTAAGCTCAGGAAATATTATTCTAAAAATATTATCTTTATATAAAGAATAGATTGTATGGAGAAGATCGTATTTGAAAAAAGTGATATCAGAGACTTTGTGAAGACCACCATCGCAGAGAAAATTGAAAAGCTTAAAAACTTTATTGAATTTACCCTGGAAGCCAGCCGTGACATTAAAAAAACTCCGAAATATGACAGCATGAGAGAAGAGATGCAGGAGGAGATTTATCAGATGCAGCGACAACTGGGGGCTTTGAATGATCTTAAAAGAAATATGGCAAAAGTCCTGAATACGGCTACAGAAAGAGTGCAGCTCGGCTCATTGGTCATTACTAATAAAGCAAGGTTTTATATATCGGTGTCATTGGGTGAGTTCTTTTTTGAGGGAGACAGGTTCTACGCGATCTCTCCCGAAAGTCCTATGGCCAAAAAAATGATGGGGATGAAGCCGGGCGATGAATTTACCCTGAACCAAATCCATCAGAAGATTATAGAGGTTTTATAAGTAAAAAGTAAATTTGATAAGTTTCTGCGATCTCTATTATTCTGGCTCACATTAAACTTCCTTTATCCTGCCTCCTGCTTCCATCTTTTTCGTAATTTTGTTTCATGAATAATGCATCCATTTTAAAAGAAATTATAGAGCAAAGAAGAAGTATTTTCCCAAAAGATTATACAGACACAGAGATATCTCAGGAAGTTGTAGAGGAAATTGTAAACTCTGCCACATTTGCTCCCAATCATAAACGTACTAAACCTTGGCGTTTCAAAATATTCAAAGGGGAAGAAAAAGCAAAGCTGGCATCAGAAATGCAGGCAATCTATAAAGCAATTACACCCGAACAGCTTTTCTTAGAAAAAAAATATGCAGACATAGGTTTTAAAATCAATAAAGCCAATGTTGTAGTTTCCATCGTAGTCAATTTCAGCGGAATGGTTCCTGAATGGGAAGAAATAGCAGCGACTTCAATGGCCGTTCAGAATATGTATCTTACCTGTACAGCGAATAATGTAGGATGCTACTGGAGCTCTCCTAAAATTGTTGAGGAGCTGAAAGATTCTTTGACTATTGAGGAAAACCAGCAATGTCTGGGGCTTTTTTATATGGGAACGGTATAAAATGAAGAATATTTACAGAAATTATAATGAAGAAGATTTGCATGCTGCTTATCTTCATATGACTGATCATACCGGTACAATCAATGATGAATTGCGGGAAGTAATCAGTCAGAAATTCAATTATGATGAATTTGTAAAAGAAGCAGAATACAGGAAAGTTTTAGTCAAAGAAAAAGGGAGAATCTCATTTGAAGTACACAAAAGGGTACAGAAAGGAGAAAAGATAAATACTATTCTTGAAAATGTCTCTTCAGAAATGATAGGTAGCGGAGATCTGAAAATTTTTATTCTGGATAAATTTGATCAGTTTTCAAAAGTAAAAGAGAATGATAAAATAGATGATAAAATAATTTTTAAAAGCCTTTTAGGAATTGTAGCAGCTTCTGTTACCGGACTTCTTTTTTTAAAAGCTATAATCTCATTTACAGGACAGTTCTCCTTCTTTCTTCTGGTACCTGCTTATATCATCAATTATCTGGTGATTTATGGTATTACAGGAAAAACACGGGGTAATTTTGCTGTTTTTATGGCTGTTTTAATTTCCGTAATTATTTCAACAATATTTTCTTTAGCCCTGCTTGGTTAGAAAAAATAATCTGAATTTATAAAACTTTTTACTCAGAGCTTTTTACTTCAAACTTTTTTACTATCTTTGCACTCTTAAATATTTAACTGGGACGAGTTCCCGTAAAATTCAAACATTATGTCAGTAAAAATCAGATTACAAAGACACGGTAAAAAAGGAAAACCTTTTTTCCACATCGTGGTTGCAGATTCTAGAGCTAGAAGAGATGGTAAATTCATCGAAAAACTAGGAACTTACAACCCAATTACTAACCCGGCAACTATCGAATTGAACGTTGATTCTGCTGTACAGTGGTTAAACAACGGTGCTCAGCCTACTGATACTGCTAGAGCTATCCTATCTTACAAAGGTGCTCTTTACAAAAAACACTTACAAGGTGGTGTAGCTAAAGGTGCTTTTGACGAAGCTGAAGCTGAAAAAAGATTCAATGCTTGGGTAGAAGCTAAAGATTCTAAAGTACAAGGTAAAGTAGAAGGTTTAGCAACTGCTAAAGCTGATGCTAAGAAAGCTGCTTTAGAAGCTGAAGTAAAAGTAAACGAAGCTAGAGTTGCTGCTGCTGCACAAGCTGATGCTGATGCTAAAGCTGCTGAAGAAGCTGCAAACGCACCTGCTGAAGAAGTTGTTGCTGAAGCTACAGAAGGAGAAACTCCTGCTGCTGAAACTGAAGAAAACACTGAAGCTTAAGAACAAACCCTGTTATGCGTAAAGAAGATTGCTATTTTTTAGGAAAAATCACACGCAGACATGGACTTGCGGGTAACGTAATCCTTAAATTGGATACCGATCAACCCGAGCTTTACAATAAATTGGAATCAATATTCGTTGAAATCAACGGATTATTGGTTCCATTTTTTATTGAAAAATCATCCTGGAGCAAACTTGATGCTCTGAATCTTGCATTCAAAAACTCTTCTGAGGCTCTAGTAGATCAGGTGTTGGGTAAAAGTGTTTACCTTCCGCTTACCTCTTTGCCTAAACTTTCAGGAAAACAATTCTATTACCATGAAATCATCGGATTTGAAATTTTCGATCAAAATGATAACAACTGTGGAGTGATTAGATCTGTAAATGATCAGACAGCGCAGGTGTATTTTGTTACCAATCTGGATGGAAAAGAAGTGGTTATTCCTATGATCAAAGACTGGATTCTTGAAGTTGACAGAGAAGAAAGAACAATCAAAATGGAGCTTCCTGAAGGTCTTATTGATGTATTCCTTATTCCATCCAAGAAAGACGAATAGCTTTCAGTAAGCAATAAGTTATTCTTTCTCACTTTTCCACATTATTACTGATTATTCATTACTCATTACTCATTTTTAAGGCGGGTAAAAGATATTCCTGTACTATTTTTTCAGATTGCTGGTGTGCATATGGCTTATTATAGGCTTGTGCAGTAATTACTATGACAACTGGTATTTGAGTGAATATAATGATTTTATTTCCCCCATTTCCACTGGATTGGAAAGCTTCATAGCGGTTGTTGCCCACCGTGTAAACTTTTCTCCAGAATAAATATCCATATCCTTCAAAATCAGAATTATCAGTGAAATAATTGGTGAAAGATTTTTTAATCCAGTCCTTACTCAGGATTGTTTTTCCATTCCACACTCCGTTATTTTTATACAGTTGCCCGAATTTTGCGAAATCAAGTGCTTTCATACGCAATCCTCCAGCCAGTGAAGGCTTTTGCTGTGGTGTAAACTGCCATTTATAATTAGTGATTCCAAGAGGTTGAAATAACTTCTTATCAGCATATTTTTCCAAACCTTGTGGAACTTTTTTATCTAAAATATCTCCTGTTAATACAACCCCAGCAGTGAAATAACTCCAGTTTTTCCCTATTGTATTCTCTGTCATAGGCAGATCTAATATAAACTTAATCCATTTTTCAGTGGGATACATATTTTCTTCATTCCCGGGAGATTCATAATTTTCATCGTTTCCGTCAAATCCTGAGCTCATTGTCAATAAGCTCTTTATCGTGACATTATCTTTTTGTGAAGAATAATTTTTAAAGGGCTTCAGGTTATAAAATTCCTTCAGATTTTGATTTTCACTCTTTAAATATCCATCTTTGATCGCGATTCCCGTTAAAGCTGAAGAAAAAGATTTTCCTACAGATCGTGTATCTTGTAAAGAATCTCTTCCGGATCCGTTGAAATATTCTTCAAGAAGCAATTTCCCTTCTTTTATAACGACAATGCCGGTTATATTTTTAAACCTGTTTTCTGCAATTTTCTTATTCAGGGTTCTGATGATTTCCGTATTGATTTTTTCCTGAGAAATTATCCATCCGCTATTGGATTGGATAGGCTGAAGTGCAATCTGCTGTTCCGGAATATTCTGAGAAGGAACAGTAAGGTTGATTTGTCCTTCTGCAATTATAGGTCCTGTTTTGATGATAGAAGCATTGAGATAAGGTTTGATTTCAATTTTCAATAGGTGATTTTCTGCTGTCAGTGCATCAATTCCGTTGTGAGCCATATAAAAACGCATCCATAGATACCTTCCCCATGAATCTTCATTTTTACTGCTGACAAGAGGAATCCGTAATGTAGTTTTGATTTTTTTACTGTCCGGAGTACCTGCGCCTGTATTAAGGTTTTCCTTGTAGATGAGCTTTCCGTCTACATAAAATGAAAATTGATAATTTCCTTTTTTCAGCAATTCATCCACTGTCCAGCTGGGTTCAATCTGATGCAGATAGTTGACCAGAGAATTATCAAAGAAGGCCTGAATTCCAAGATCTCCGTTTTCCTGAAATACAGAAGAAGTGAGGATGTCTGAATCTTTCAGATTTTCCAGCACAATGTTTTGGGGAAGAAAAACAATTTTTCCGGAGTATTTTTTTTGAATTGGATTCTCAATTTTCTCAGGATTGACAATATCCTTAGTTTGTCCCTGATAAGAATAAAATATAAAGATAAAGATCAATAATAGGATAGGTTTCATCTTAAAAAAGTATTTAAACAAAAATAATGAACTTCCTTATGGTAAAATAGAATGAAATTAACATTTCTAATGTATTATTGATCTCTACAGATTTTAATTAAATAACTTTCTGAATTCTCCCGGAGACTGATGGGTTTTCTGTTTAAAGAGCTTACTGAAAGATTGTGGATGTTCGAATCCTAATTCATAAGCAATTTCGCTTACAGATAAACTGGTGGTACTCAAACGTTCTTTCGCAGAATCAATTAATTTATTCTGAATATGCTGCTGTGTATTTTGCTGAGTATGCAATCGGAGCAGCGTTCCCAGATAATTAGGCGAAATATTCATCTGATCAGCAATGGTTTTTACCGAAGGAATCCCATTTTCAAGGAGATTTCCGTTTTCGAAATATTGAGAAAGGATATCTTCGAACTTGTATAATAATTCGTGACTCGATTTTTTCCTGGTGAAAAATTGACGTTCATAAAAACGGTCTGAGTAAACCAGTAATAATTCAATCTGTGAAATAATTAGTTCCTGCGTAAATCTATCGGTATTTGATTGATATTCTCTTTCAATATTTTTAAAAATATCAACAAGAGTTTTCTCTTCTTTATCGGAAAGAAAAAGAGCTTCTTTTACCTGATAACTAAAGAAATCATAAGATTTTATTTTCTTTGTTAAAGAAGTATTCCACAGAAAATCAGGATGAATAAGCAATAAAAATCCGGTGGGGTTTACTTCAACCTCAGGATTGACCTCAAGACTTAAATATTGCTGAGGCGAAACAAAGCACAGGACTCCTGAATCGAAATCATATTGCTGCTGCCCATAATTGAATTTCGGGCTGACATTTTTTTTCAGGCCAATGGAGTAAAAATTCTGAATCCATTTCAATTCATCATTTTCAATAATATAATTGACTTTGCTGTAATCTATCAGGCTGATCAGAGGATGTTCAGGACTAGGCAGACTACAGAAAGCATGAAAATCTGAAATGGAATTAAAACGAATAGGCTGTTTCATAGAGCGAAGTTAGTTGTTTTTGTAAAAAGGATAACGTATTGATTCAAAAAGTCTTCGACTCCGTCCAGACAGACTTTTCTAAAGGTTTATATTTAATTTAGTCGATTAAATTAAAATATAAGTAGTGGGAATGTCATCCTGAGCGGAGTCGAAGAATATTACCAGATTAAATCGCAGTAGAAACGGTAAGAGTTTCCCATTTCTCAGCATCTTTCTTTAAAATATCAATTTTATTATTCAGAAATTCCACCGTTCCTACCCCTAATAATAAATGTACCGGAGGATTTTTCTCTTTACTGATCTGGATCAGAACATCAGCTGCTTTTTCAGGATCATTGGGCTGATTTCCATTGATTTCATTAAGATGAGCCTGTTCCGAATTTCTTGCTGCTTCATAAGCCTGAATAGGATTAGAAGGTGTTTTTACAGAATCTTTGGTTAAGAAATCTGTACGGAAATATCCTGGATAAACAACGGTAGCGTGAACTCCAAAATCTTTTACTTCTTCAGCCAGTGCTTCTGTAAATCCGGCAACGGCAAATTTTGTTGAACAATAGATTCCCCAGCCCGGAAAATTAGCAGAATAGCCGCCCACAGAAGAAATATTGAAGATGTTTCCTGATCTTTGTTCACGAAGATAAGGCATGGCATTTCTAATCACATTTAAGGTTCCGAAAACATTCACTGCATAATTTTCTCTTGCTTCCTCATCGGTAAGTTCTTCCAGTGTTCCGATTTGTCCATAGCCTGCATTGTTGACCACCACATCAATTTTTCCGAAATGATTCACTGTTTTTTCAATAGCAGATTTAATGTCATTATTGTCTGTAATATTGACGCTGAGAGGAAGGAAGTTTTCTGAAGATTCTCCGATAGTGGAGATCAGGGATTCAACGGTACGGCTTGTAGCAGCAACCTGAAATCCTTCGGATAGTAATTTTTTTACCAACTCGAATCCTAAGCCTTTTGAAGCTCCTGTCACGAACCATACTTTTTTTGTTTCCATTTTTAAATATTTTTTTGTTTAAATGATGGTACAAAGATGGAAACTTAAGGAAAGGGAAATGTAGCCGAATCGGGGAATGATGTATCCAAATCGTGAATGGTGATTGTATTCAGATAGATTTTAATAATTTTTCAGAAGATTCCTGTATTTCAAAGGAGTAATTCCTATATTTTCTTTGAAACATCTGATAAAATGACTTTGATCTGAAAAACCGCATTCCAGAGCAATATCTGTCAAAGAATTAGGCAAAGTGAGAAGTTCAAGAGATTTATTGAGCTTTAATTTTCTTAGGTATTCGCCCAGATTACAATGGAAATACTTATGAAAATCCCTGCTGAGATGAATAGGATGGATGTTCAGTGTTTTGGAAAGTTCCGTAAGATTAAGGTTTTCCGTAAAGCTTTCATGCAGAATTTCATTGATCTGGCCTACCCACAAAGGTTTTCTTTCAGCACTTTCTTTTTGATGGGTTAACTGACTGAAAAGATGTAACAGCAGCTGATTGACAGTGAGTTCAAAAGAATTGTCATTGCTTTTGGTTTCTTTAAACATCTGATACACCAGAAGTTTCAGTGCCGGATCTTTTATATTAAAACTTCCTTCCACTTTATTTTTCTGAATATCAAACCGGTCAAACCAGCTTTGAGTGAGCTCTATATGAAAACCTCTTGTAAAAACATCAGGTTTAATATTGTAATGTGGATCTTCCCAATGGTGATATAATAAGGTTCCTGCAGAACAGCCATAGACTTCTTTTCTGTTTCCTTCCGTCATATTGCCTTGCAGAAGAAAAGTGAAATAAGCATTTTCATGATAATGCCAGTCTACGTAAGGATGAGTATATTCTGTATCGGTGATGGTCAATCCTTCTAAATTGACCATTTGATTGGTGTTTCCAAAGTATTCGCCGTTACGAAGCGTATTCATGATAAATTTTGTTTTAATCGGTCAATCTGTTCATACATTTTATTGAAAAACATTTTCCTTTCACGGTTTCCGGATTCATTCAGTGATCTTGAATTTTTAATCTGATGCTCAAAATAGCTCAGAGAATCTTCACACGTGATTTTATCATTGGTCATCATATATCCAAACATGCTGAAAGGGACAAAAAAGGAACATTGTTCTTCATTTTTAAATAAAATACTGTTGTTTAAAATTACTAAATCATTCACATAAATCTGAAAATTAGTTTTTTCCAGCGTTTTTATTTCAAGTCCTTCCAGTAATTGTCTCAGGTCTTCCAGAATAAGATCCACATCATTTTTCTTTAATAACCCCATTTCATAATAGAATGAGATTTGTCTCAATGCACTCATAATCGTAGTGTCATTCCATATTTCTGTTACGTTTTGTTTATCGTAAAGGTCTTTCAATAGATCATTTTTTACAGAATGATATTCCATATTAAACTCATGAAACGGGCTCAGGAACTTATCCTGATTCAGTAGATTCATCCAGACATAAAACTTGAAACGGGACAGAATGGAATCTGAAATGGTATAAAAAAATGGGATGTCTTTTGCAGAGTAAAATACTTTGGAATTGGTGATATTCTGAAAAACATTCAAAATCTTCAGAGAGTTCTCGAAATAGTTTAAAAGATCTTCGGTGGTTTTTACAGGCTGTGTTCTTTTGACCACCAACTGATTTTCAGTTCCCAGAAACTGATCCAGCGAGATTTGATAGTATCTGGCGAGCTCCAGTGCTTCCTCAAAACTGAACTTGGCTTTCATAGAAGTCCTTCTGTGAGCTGCATCATAGCTGATATTAAGAATATTGGCGATCTCATCATTTAAAGATTTCTCACCGATTTTTCTTCGGATTTCCTTAAGCAGAGCTTCCTGGTGCATAGTTTTGTGATTTTCACAAATGTAGTATTTTTTTTAATTTTTTTTCACATTCGGAACAGGAACTTCTGCTGATAATTTTGAACTATAATTTTAAAATAAGAGTTATGAAAACACGAATTTTAGTAATAGCAGTTCTTTTATTCAGTAGTCTGGTTCATGCATCAGACAGTTTAAAAGTTGATTCTTTAAAGCCGAGATTAATCGCAGCTTCCCCCTCAAAGAATGTCCGAAATGTCAATGGGATTTTATTTAAATATTTTGATGAAGAAGACCATTTTAAACCTAAAAAAGTAAATGGATTGGGAATGGGATTCAATTTTGTGGGCATTTTTCTTCCACCATTGATGCTTGTTAACTTAAAATTACCAGGCAGTTATGATTATGTCATTGTTCCCCGTGAAAAGATGAATACAATCAACGGACTTCAATTGTCGATAATCAATATGGAACCTACAGTCACCAATGGATTGGAAATCAGTATTTCTAGTAATATAGATACCTATGCGGTAATCAACGGGATGTCTGTGTCTCCATTTTTTAATGTGCATCATGAGATGAAAGGCGTTTCTGTAGCGCCATTGGCCAATATTGGGAAGAAATGCAGAGGAATACAGATTGGATTGTACAATAAATGCGATGATTTCAGAGGAATACAAATTGGAGGGTGGAATGAGAAAGCTTCCTTTGATCAACTGGAATTTTAAGAAAAAGAAAACAAATTAGGCATGAAAAAGCTCACTCTAATAATCACAGTATTTCTTTGTGGCTTTCTGCAGGCCCAATTTGAAGAAATTAAGGAGAAAAGAGGACTGGCAATGCTTCTATGTACAAGAATTGAAGGAACTTCAATGGATAGAAAGACATTTTTGTCAATAGGAACAAAACTTACTGATGGGTATAATTATTACAGTTTAAGAGGTCACTTTAATTGGTGGGATGAAAGAAAACTGCTGGTTATTCCCGAGTTTGATTATTTCAGAAAGGTTGTATCGTTTCGGGATGGAGCAGAGGTATCCTCTTTATATGCAGGTGCAGGAATTTCACCTTATGCAGTTTCGCCCAAGGCAGGAATCAATTTCTACCATTTCTTTTGTGCAGAATTCGGGTACAACTTCGAATATAATACCTATAAACCATTCCCAATTGAAGGATTCCGCTTCGGAATAGGAATTAACCTGGTCTTTTAAATGATTTTAAACCATTAAATAATTCAACCATGAAAAATTATAAACTGATATTATTTTTATTACTGTTTTCAGGCCGCATTTTCTCTCAAAATGCCATCAATGATACAGTGAATACTCCAACAGAAGAAACCTTTGACTATAAAAAATATTATGACTGTGATTTTGGGGAAGGAAATGTTTTGATCGTCCTCAAAAAAGGAAAAGAGTTTACAGATCTTAAAGATTTAAGAAAATCTGGAAAAGGTTTTGCTATTAAAATGGAAGCGATCTACAGTATGGAATTTGCAGATGGAAAGAGATATGAATCAAGTGTGGTGAAGAAAATTACGAGCGATAGCCTTTCAATCACTAATTTTTTCAATGAAAATGCAGCCAAGCTGGAAGAACAGCCTTTTAAGTTGATTACGTATCCTCTTTCTTCTTTGAAATATGTCCGTTTTATAGATGATAGGATGCTGTCTCTATACAGCAAAAAGAATATTCAGAAGAGCTTTGACCTTATTGTAAAGAAAATGGATCGGGCGAAAATGTGTCCTGCGGTTATAGATTTTAAAGAAAGAAATGAAACCAAAGTGTGCCATTTTTATCTGACATCTCAAGGATATGATCTTCTTTATGAGGATAAAGGGAAGGTATATTACTTGGAAGGAAAAGTAGAATGGAAATGATTTTGAGAGGGTGCAGTCTTCATACTGTACTCTCTTTTGTGAGTTTATCAGCATTGGTTTTAATAAAATTATTCCCCATCCACGGAAAAAAATAAAAGGATTGGTGCATCTACTGAAGAAAAATAATATTTTTGTAATATAGCTAGGATGAATGATGAAAATAAAATTTTCACTACTGTTTTTAATTATTGGGATGGTGTTTTTTCATGCACAGGTCAATAATTTAGAAAAAAATACTCCGGAAAAACGAACTTATGAGGAATTGGAAAAAGAATTCTATAGTACTCGTATGGGAGAGGGAAACAGTAAAAGTATTGCAGATTATTATCTTAAAAAGGCAAAATCTGAAAAAGATGCGACTCATACTGCTGAAGGATATGTGATGCTTCACTTCGAAGCAAACTTACCGGATGCACTAAAATATCTTGACAGCTTACAACATATCACCCAAAACTCCAAAGAAAATACGTACCCGGCCAGAATTTATCTGTTAAGAGGGAATCTTTATTTTAGAAATGACAATCTCCAGCCTGCATTGAATAATTATATCTTAGGGCTGAAGTATGCAAAAGAAAAAGGAAATAAGAGGCAGATTGCGATGGCCCATATCAGTATTGCCTATCTGAATAATTATATCGGAAAACATGAAGAAACAGCTAAAGTTCTAAGGCATTACGTTTATGATGCTGATTATATGAATGAGGATGAGAAAAAAACGCTCAAACTGAATCTGGCTGATGCTTACATAGAAATCAATAAGATGGATTCTGCCTATATCCTGATACAGGATGGATTACAAGAATCCAGGAAAAATAAAGATCTTTACCGCTATTATGAGAACCTTGGGCTTTTGGGGTATTATAATCTGCATTCAAAAGAATACCAGAAAGCCATTGGCAGCCTGTTAGAATGTGAGAAATATTTCTTTACGAATAATAATAGTGATAAAAGAAGCCTGCATTATACCCTTTTATATTTGGGAAAATCTTATGCAGGCCTTCAGCAAAAAGACAAAGCCGTAGATTTTTTCCGAAAGATAGATTCTATGGTTCTTAAAACAAACTACATTTATCCTGAACTGAGAGATGTATACACCTATCTGATTGATTATTATAAAGAAAACAGTGATACCGAGAAGCAGCTGTATTATGTAGAGCGGTTTTTAAAGGTGGATAATGTTCTGGATAACCAGTTCAGATATATTTCCAGAGAGCTTCCGAGAAGATATGATACGCCGGAACTTCAGCAGGAAAAGGAAAGTATTACCAATGAGCTTACAAAAAGAAAGAGTCTGTTTTATATAGTGTTGAGTCTTTTATTGATATCACACTTGTTGTTCATCAACGTTTATTTTAAATATAAAAAGTCTGAAAAGAACTATAAAAAGATTGCTCAGGATTTAATTCTTTCGGCTAATGAAAGAAGATTTGATAGAGACTATAAATCTGAACCAGAAAAAGAAACCTTCTCTGAAACTCTTCCGATAGAAAATACAGGAAACTTAGAAGACAGGACTACCAGAACAATTTCGGAGGATATTGCTCAAAGTATTTTAAAAGAACTTGAAATATTTGAAAACAAAGATCAGTTTTTGAATAAAGGAATCACACTGGGAAGTCTTGCCAAAAAAATAAAAACCAACTCGAAATATCTGTCGGAAATGATCAATACTCACAAAGGAAAAAACTTTGCAACGTATCTTAATGATCTTCGTATTGATTACGCCATCAGCCGACTGGCCAATGACAGAAAATTCAGATCCTATAAAATTCCTTTTATTGCCGAAGAATTAGGGTATAATAATGAACAGGCTTTCACTTTAGCCTTCAAAAAACGAACAGGAACACCTCTTTCTATCTATCTGAAAGAAATTGAAAACATGACCGGAAAATAAGTTTAACTTATTCATTTTCATTTTATTTGTATTTATAGATTCATGATTTTAGGTATATAAATTTATGAATCTATATACCATACACTTGTGCCGTTATTCCAGTTCCTGCATCTTTGCTTCAGGTAAAAACACAACCATTTATTTTGTATGTGCACAATACAGGATATCAATTCAAAACTGTTGATTCATTACCATCTTAAGTCAGGAATTGAATCAATAAAAATTAATAATAAAGAGGATAAAAACCTAAAATAATAACCAAGAAAATAGAATGTAAATAATGAGATAATTGTTCAGAAATTTAAAAATATAAAGTGTAGTGATTATTTAAAAATCATAAGCATTTAAAAACAAAATCCGGTGAATCCTCCACAATGTTTAAAAGTATAGTATAGTCTAAAAATGGATGTATGGCCGGTAATGTACCACAGAGTTATCACTTAAAAACTAATAACCATTTCAGTAAAACTAATTCCATGAAAGCTCAGAGTAAAATAAAATTTTATTTTTTTTAAAAGTGATAGTGTAAAGTGTTCATTCCGGATCAATACGGATTTTATTGAAGTTCAGGACAATATTGAGTGGAAATGTAACCTGAAAATGCAGAAGAGTAAGCAGAAGAAAAAAGGTGAAATTCCTGAACAGAAAGTTTAAATGCTTGTTAAATGATTTTTAAAGACAGCGCAATCATCAAGTTGCGCTGTTTTTTTGTAACTTTGCGGACATTAATTTTTATATAAAAAATTTATCATCAACAAATGAAAAAGCAAACGATCAAAGAAGTCCTAAAGGATTACAAGAAAGTATTACATCATGACATTACAGTTTACGGATGGGTAAGATCCTTCCGTGCTAATCGCTTTATTGCGCTTAATGATGGTTCTACGATTAATAATTTGCAGATAGTTGTTGATTTCGAAAATTTTGATGAAGCGATCCTTAAGAATATCAGTACAGCTTCTTCCCTTAAAGTAGTAGGTGAAGTGGTAGAAAGCCAGGGAGCAGGACAATCTGTGGAAATTATTGCTAAAAAGATCATTGTTTTAGGAGATAACTTTACAGAAGAGCTTCAGAGTACGATTCTTCAGCCTAAGAAACACAGCCTTGAAAAGCTTCGTGAGCAGGCACACTTAAGATTCAGAACCAACCTTTTCGGAGCAGTGTTCAGAGTGCGCCATGCAGTAAGCTTTGCGGTTCACTCGTTCTTCAACCAGAACCAGTTTTTCTATATCAACACTCCGGTTATTACAGGAGCGGATGCAGAAGGAGCAGGTGAAATGTTTGGAGTAACGAACTTTGACCTGAACAATATGCCGAAAACTGAAGAAGGAGAAATTGATTTTTCACAGGATTTCTTCGGTAAGAAAACCAACCTTACCGTTTCAGGTCAGCTTGAAGGAGAAACTGCAGCAATGGGATTGGGAAGAATCTATACTTTCGGACCTACTTTCCGTGCTGAAAATTCTAACACAACAAGACATCTTGCTGAGTTCTGGATGATTGAGCCGGAAGTAGCATTCAACAACCTTGAAGATAACATCGACCTTGCGGAAGATTTCTTAAAATATGTGATCCAGTACGTATTGGATAACTGTAAAGATGATCTTGAGTTCTTAGACAGCCGTTTTGCGGAAGAACAAAAGACAAAACCGGAAAAAGAAAGAGCAAAAGAAGGTCTTATCGAAAAACTTCAGAATGTAATCGCTAAACGTTTCAAGCGTGTAAGCTATACAGAAGCTATCGAAATCTTATTGAACTCTAAAGAAAATAAAAAAGGAAAATTTGCTTACCCGGTTGAAAAATGGGGAACAGATCTTCAGTCTGAGCATGAAAGATACCTTGTAGAAAAGCATTTTGAAAGCCCGGTAGTATTATTTGACTATCCGAAAGAAATCAAAGCTTTCTATATGAAACTGAACGATGACAACAAAACCGTTGCTGCTATGGATGTTCTTTTCCCGGGTATCGGTGAGATTATCGGTGGATCAGAAAGAGAAGCAAGATTAGATGTATTAAAACAGAAAATGACAGATATGCATGTAGATGAACACGAGCTTTGGTGGTACCTTGATACCCGAAAATTCGGTTCTGTGCCGCATGCAGGCTTTGGTTTAGGATTGGAAAGACTAGTTCTTTTCGTAACAGGAATGACGAATATCAGAGATGTAATTCCTTTCCCTAGAACACCGAAAAGCGCTGAATTCTAGAACAATAAAAAAAGCCTTAATCACAAGTTAAGGCTTTTTTTATTATTTAATAGTTTATTATATTAAGGTAAGTCATGCAAAAATCATGCTAAATGCGTTTTTTATCAAATAAATTTATTAAATTCGTAGAATATGTTATGTTAAAACGTAAATTAGAATATGCTTAAACAACACTTACAACTCAAATTAGGACAGAAGCTGGCCCCTCAGCAGATCCAGTTGATGAAGCTTATTCAACTTCATACTCTTGAATTTGAAGAGGAGTTGGAGAGAGAGTTAGAAGAAAACCCGGCTTTGGAAATTGCAAAAGAAGATTCTAAAGAGGATGATTATTCTTCTCTGGAAGACGCTTATCAGGATGAGGGTACAGAAAGCATTGAAACAGATTTCGACGTCAATGAATATATCTATGATGACGAACCAAGCTATAAAACTGCATCCAGCAACTACTCTCCGGATGATGAGGAATTTGATAATGAAAGCCTTCTAACGGAGGGACAATCTTTATATGACTATCTTACGGAACAGATTCACTTGGTGAATATCAATGAAGAAGATCTTAAGATTGCAGAATATCTTATCGGAAACTTAGATACAGACGGCTATCTGAGAAGAGAGATCAAGTCTATTGTTGATGATCTGGCTTTCTCACAGGGAATTTATACCACAAAAGAAAGAGTAGAGGATATTCTTGAAAACTATGTTCAGAAACTGGATCCATCAGGAGTAGGAGCAAGAGGTCTGCAGGAATGTTTATTATTACAGATTGAAAAGAAAGTAAGCTCAGACAAAGCGGTGTCTTTGGCGGCCAATATCTTAAGACATCAGTTTGAAGCCTTAACGAATAAGCACTATAATAAGATCATTCAGAAATATGATATTGAAGAAGAAGATCTGAAAGATGCACTGGATGAAATCTCAAAACTATCTCCTAAAGTAGGAGGGAACTTTGATACCCAGACCATTACAATCAATCAGGAGATTATTCCGGATTTTGTGATTCAGGTGAAAGATGGGCAGGTAATTCCAATGCTGAACAGCAAAAATGCACCTACCTTAAGAGTTTCTGAAGAATATAAAGATATTCTGACTACTTATTCTCATGATAAGAATTCATCAGAACATAAGCAGGCTGCATTATTTATCAAGCAAAAACTGGATGCTGCAAAATGGTATATTGATGCTATTAATCAACGTCAGAATACCTTATTACAGACGATTACAGCCATTGTGAAGTTCCAGAAGGATTATTTCATTACCGGAGACGAAAAGTCTCTGAAACCAATGATTCTGAAGGATGTTGCAGATATTACAGGATTTGATATCTCCACGATTTCAAGGGTGGTAAAAAGTAAGTATGCAGATACTCCTAATGGTATCGTATACCTAAAAGATCTGTTCTCAGACAGCTTAACTAATGATGATGGAGAAGAAGTTTCTACCAAAGAGATCAAAACCCATCTTCAGGAAGTAATCAGCAAAGAAAATAAGAGAAAACCGCTTACAGATGATGCATTAGTCGTCATTCTGAAAGAGCAGGGGTATAATATTGCCAGAAGAACGATTGCAAAATATCGTGAACAGCTCAATATTCCTGTCGCAAGATTAAGAAAAGAACTTTAAGTTTATAAACATAAAAAAGGTGAATAGATCTATTCACCTTTTTTGTATTTTAAATTCATCTGATATCCCTAAGAAATCAGAAATATATTGTCACTTATCCTTTTAAACAGGCTGAATGTATTCACCTGTTTTCCATATTCTTTACTTTCCCAATGTATTTTTCCACCTTTATAATCATTCATCAGGACAAAGATTCCTCCATTGATCTTTAAGAAAGCAATAGCGGGAAAGCTAAGTTCTTCAATATCTTCCCACTCGTCCAGCCTTATTACCATTGCCTCAATGTCAAAATCATCTTGTAGTATATTGTAAAAACTGAAGAAGTTATAATCTTCCAGCGGTAGGGTATAGTCTTTTATTTTTCCTGCTTTTTTATGCTGCTGTACAAATTTCTTCAACAAAAAATTAAAGGACAGGAGATACTCATATTTTGCAATCATAAATGCTGAATTTTTTTAATAAATATAGTAGGCATTCTCTGTGATACGATTCTTTATGTTCTTGATGCTTATTTTATAGGGAATATTTTCTTCGTTTTTATAATGAAAATCAATCGTACTGATATTTTTTTTACTTACTCCTATCCATTGATTGCCCTTAAGCTTATAAAGAGAAAACTGATTATAATGGAGCGCATTCTCGCCTTCGTTAATTATGATCAGTTTATTTTTGTCCTGCGGATAAAAGGTAATATGAGTTTTTCCGATCTTGTAAGACTGTTCTTCCAGAAAATTCACATGCTGTTTTTGGTTGTAAGCAAGAAGCCTGGATTTCCATAATAAAAATCTGTAACGGGTATTGGTTACTCTTCTCTCTATATTTCTCCTGATCTTTTTTAAGGGATAGGAAACCTTGTTAGATTTATAATGAATCCCTTTTGGAGAAATTGAAAAGTTGCCCTTAGGTTCAAAACGATCTATAAAGAAATGCGGATTGTCCTTCAGATTGATAAGATGAATCAGCAGATATTGTTTTTCGGTTACAGTATTGAAAATATTACCCTCCACCCAATGATGGGTTACATTGGAATAAACAAACTCCTGAACAATATTTTTGTGATAATATTTAATTTCCTTTTGAAGTTCCAGCTTTCTTACCACGAGAGTGAAACTTTCAATTTCAGTTTGGATCTCAGTAATATCTTTGGTATGAACAAGATTAAACTCAAAGTTACATTCATCAAAACAGAAATGACGTGTATTTTGTAGAATATGCGCATAATCTTTACTCTGTTTGAAAAGGTTAATGCACTGTTCATTGTTTTTCAACAGGGTGAAGAATCCCGCAGGATAGTTTTTGTGGGGCGAAATAACATCATATTTTTTCAATAGCTTCTCCGTGATAAAATACCGGATATTCCCGAAAATAATATCAATGTCACAGTATCCCCAAAAGTCATATCCCTTTAAATAATCCTGAAATATCAATCCATAAGTAGGTTTAAAATCACACAATTTGTAACCATCCAAAATGTTGATGGATAAATTCAGTTTTTCGCTTGCTATTGCACTGAATTCAGCAAGGCTGCTGATCTTTATAAAATGAACATTCGGTAGATGAAAAGGCGCTTCCAGGTTGGTGAATAATAAAAAATCAACATCCGGATTGTATTTGCAGCTGTATAAAAAATGGTTGAAATACTCAGGCCAGCTTTTGCCAAAATAACAGTTTATTAATGCGATTCTGGTCATCTTACGTCAGTTTTTTAATATTCAGTAACGAGTCATAGCTTTTATGTAAGAAGTAGTATAAAATAGACTCGTGGATATTCGGTTTTGAAGCAAATGTTCTGTTGATAAACATATGAATATAGCTTACCACTAATGATTTTACCATTTGCTGGGATTGCAGTTCCATAACTTCAGCAATATAACGGGCTGTTTTTTTAGACCTTATATCCAGAATTTTAGAGTACTCATCTGTGCCTGCCAGAAGTTCCAGGGTCTGATGCCTGTGATCTCTATATTTATCTTTTAATGTCTGTTTAGAATGATCATCCAGCATGCTCCCATATCCATTGGAGAGTTGCTGCAGGATATCTCTTTTTTCCGCCATGTTATAGCCGAAATCATCCAGAATCCTGTTGATTCCGGCAACGGAAGCTTTCCAGATAGGAGTTTCGGTGTATTCGGCTTCTTTCAGTAACTGGCAGACGCATTCACTGTCAAAGTAAAAAATAGATTCCATCTGGTCTATTGTGGTTTCACCATATCGCTCAATCTCCCTATTGTAGGTGTCCAGAACAATTTTATGGATAATCATTTCTCGGGTAAGATATTTGTCAAGCAACTGATAAATCTGGTTAGAAAGGGTATGATCTTGTGACGCAGTCAGAAATCTTATTCTGATGTGCATATCCGGATCGCTGTAACGGATGAAGAACCATTTTTTGATAACCCCTTTTTTAACAAGTCCATTGGCGAATTTATAGAGGGTATCTTTAATAATCTGGTCCGAAACCTTTGTACTGCAATAAATTTTATAGAAAAGCCACTCACTTCCCGGAACAAAATTTCGGGTCACTGTATTTTTCACAGGGAAAAGGGTCAATTTATCTTTCTTTTTGCTGCTGAAATTATTCCATGGAACAAGAAATTCATTGCTGTGATGATTTCCTTGTTTATCCTTAGTAACAGTTTTGTAATGGCTGGAAAGGTTTTCCAGAACTCTTATCTGTTTTTCTTTCAGTAAATGGTCAAAAAGAATTTCCAGTGAAAGAGGATTATTGGTAAATACGGGAAGTTCCATGTCTTTTTCTGTGAAAACACAGATTTCAGGAATGTTTTTCTCCTTTAAATACTCTTTGAAAGCCTCAATAGAAGCCTTCTTTCCATTGAAAATTTTATGATAATCCAATAGCCATGAAGCTCTGGACAGAATCACATTGTTGATCATTATCCTGGGCAGATATTCATAATTCACAAACATGCCCCAGTTCCAGTTATAGGAAGGAGTTGTATGCTGGTACTGAAGATCACATAGAAAATGATACATCGGTACTTTATGCAGGTTATAATTATGCGCAGACGAAAGACTTGGAATAACTTCTTTATTATATTTTTTAGAACGAAGAACAATTCTGTCGTTTTTTACAGAAATCATAATGTCATTCAGATAAATGGGCTCACCATCCGTGTTGTGACGATTGATGATAGGAATTTCATATTTTCTCAGATGAGGTCGGATCGTAATATTTCCAACCCTTGGCTGCGGATTGTGTACCACTTCAGCAATGATCTGTCCGTCAAAGAAAGACTCTTCTTCCAACAGAGCATTTTTTACTGATTCCTCCAACTGGTTATCCATATGGCAAAAACGTCCCATATAAGTAGAAGATGAAGGTCCATCACTGTATTTATGGAAAATGACGGGTTTTCCTTCCAGGTCTTCATAGATATGGACCAGTGAAGACATTGAAAAAGGAATATTTTTATTCTCCTCTAAAAATGGAGTAACTTCTTCCTGTGTTATCTGTATTAAATTCTGATTGTCTTTTAGGGCATCAATGAGCTTTTCTCCTAAAAACTGATTCCACTTCAAAGATCCCTGGATAATGTTTGTAGTATTTTCAGACTTAAACTGAATTCCATCTGTCAGATTAGAATTTTCATTATCAGAATGCAAAGGATAATTGATCCCAGACAGCGGATCAAGAGCTAATAGTATCGGAATTTCCTGCTGATCATACCTTGCGATGAATTCCTTTTTAAAATTATCCAGAGCGTCAATAGTATCTGCAGCTCCAATCTGAAAGACTGTAGAAAGTACTTTTTTAAAGTCTTTAAAAATATTTTTATCCAGTGTATTGGATGTTTTCCCTTTCAGTAAGTCTGTCTGAAGGATATTCTTTTTGTGATTTTTAATCCCGATTGAGGTTAATATCTCAGAAATCTGATCAACAGCAAGAAACGTACTATTGGTTTCGTTAGCTTTCTGTACAATTTCAAAGATGGTAATCAGGCTTTGGACCAGTTCTGCGTTTTCTTTGTTTTCTTCATCCGCAGGAATCTTTAAATCTTTTAAAAACTGATAGATGAAATTTTGAAAATTCTTGTCAGTAACCTTTGGTGAAAGTTCACTGACAAGAATTTTTGAATCTATCAATTCGTTGATATAGTCGAAACTGTCTTCATAAGAAATATCCTGATTAACTAATATTTCTATTATCTCTGAAAGCTTTAAGCCATCCTGACAGGCTTTTATGATAGAATTCAGATATTTGTTTTTTTCGGTAGAAATAATCTCATATTTCAACCCTGAATCCTTGATAGTAGGCTCAATATAGCGGTATTTATTTTTAGTGCTGTAGATGGTATTGTTGGTATAGAATTTACAAACTTTTCTCACCTGCATATTCTCTTCCAGCTTTACGGTAATGTCATGCAAAAGCTGCATATCCAGTCTCGCAAATATTTTATCCTGATCTTTATCCAGAGTAATATGAGTGCTGTCACTCCATTCGCCCATACTTACGCCGGCATTGGTGCCAAAAGGAATGGTTCTGAAATGAGTTCTCAGCCAATACTTCAACAGAGATTTTTTTATTTTATCAACTTTTTCTTTGGACAGTTTTTGTTCGTCCCAATGAATGAGCTGCTCATATAAATCCGGTGATGATAAATAAATGGTATTACGGAAACTTTCTGTATGGATATCCTCTTCCCACTGATCTATGTTTTTCTGTGGAAGAAAGGGAGTTCTCAGCAGGTAAAAGTTGAGTTTTTCTATATCGTTATATTTCATCCTATGTTCATTAAATAAATTTTGTCCCAATCTTTTGCTTTATCGGGATACTGATAGTCCAGCAATACCATTCCTACTCCGGAAATACCTTCCAGAAGTCCTGTATGTTCTGCCCATTCGTCATTCTTAAGATCGAAAGGAAATTTTGCTCCTTTATCCAGTTGTTGTAAGGTTAGAGACATCCAGTAATCATGAGCCTCTTTCAGCTCTTCATTTTGAAATATCCTGTGGAATTTATTGAATATATGAGAAATTCCGGATGTCCCGTGGCATATTCCTGTGTCTATACACTCATTTTTTTGACTATAGAAAACCCCGGAATTGTCTGCTTTTACTTTTGATACATTCAAAATCATGGAATGGCACATCGTTTTCAGCTCTTCATCCTGTAAAACGGTGTAAGCTTTCCAGATGCTTATTGCAACTCCTAAATCACCATAGCACCATGCCAGTCTTTCGGATAACTGTTTTTCTCCTGTGGCAATATTGAGTTTTGAAGGAAATATGAATTGTGCATCTTTATTTTCTTCGTAAAGTTCCTTTAGAAAGTTGACACTTCCCCTGATCAGTTTTGAACATGTTTCCTTCTCGCAGCCTTTATGATAGCATTCGGCTAAAAAGGATATGATAGAAGGCTGGCCGTGGGCAAGGCCAAGGTCAATAATATTGTTTTCTTTTACTATATGATCAATCCAGAAAAAGGATTGGTTTCTTTCATGTTTTAAATGGTCTATGTGAGATACTATTTTTGCAACAGCATCCAGTTTTTGAATTTCAAGAAAATAGATTCCTAATCCAATCAGACCTGTGAATAAATCGTACTCTTTTTTATCAGCAGCGGCAGAAAGTAGTTCCAGGAAAAATTCAATAGAATCTTCTTCTATGCTTTCAATATCTTCGTCCGTAATAATATTGGAATTATGCAGAAGTCTCATGAAGTAAATGATGGCTAGGCTTCCGGTAGCAAATGATGAATAAGAAGCTTCTGACGCCATGTCAATAAGATCCTCAATTTTTTCAATCTCAACATCATTGTTGTAAAATAATGAGTAATATCCGTTTCCCAGGCTGAATGTGATGTTTTCACCTTTGTCTTCATTACATTTTTCTGAAATTTGGGTTAAAAAGAAGTCGATTTTATCTTTATACATATTGGCTTAATATTTCAATAGCTGTTAAGGAATCTTTGTGTGATCTCGAGATATTATTGAACATAAATTCATTATATCCGTAGAGTTCTTTAAATTCCAGCAGTTTTTCCTGAAAGAAACTTCCGTCTCCTACAAGGCTTATGTTGCTTATATCGTTGTTGGTACTTTTTTTAGCAACGTTGATTGCCTTTTGTTTTGTTTTATGACAGCAACCTGAAAAAGTAAGGACCATTGAAGGTTCTTTTCCATGTTTTGCTTTGTATTCTGCTCTGAAATTTTGTAATTCTTCTTTAAGATATTCTTTGTTTGATTCTCCATGAAATATGGATCGTGCAAAATTAAGATCATGCTCTAAAGCAACTTTTAAACCTGAGTGTGAAGATCCCATATACCATACATCCGGAATATTTCCTTTGTAAGGAGGGATAATCAAATCTTTTTTGAGAAACTCACTTTCATCTCTCAAAAAGCTTAATGTAGATTCCAGTTTGGGAAGGAAGGATGAAAAATAATTTTCTTTATCTACATCCACGTTGAAATATTTAAGATCATATTCACCTACGAGACCTTTAACGAACCCGAGGTCTAATCTTTTGGGATATAAACTGGATAGCAGCTTATAATTGTGAGCCACTCTGAAAGGGCTTTGTAAGGGTAAAATAACTCCTGCAATTCCTATTTTTATTTTTTCTGTTAATCCTAATAAGATAGGAATCAGCATTTCAGGAGTAGACCAGGCCATGTCATGTGCTTTTGAAAAGTAGTTTTCTGTAACCCAGAATCTGGAGAAACCCAGTTCGTCCGCTCTTGTAGCATAGTCAATGATATCGTATAATGATTTCTTAGAATTGTTG
The DNA here is from genome assembly GCF_949767875.1 of Chryseobacterium sp. IT-36CA2. Lineage (NCBI taxonomy): Bacteria > Pseudomonadati > Bacteroidota > Flavobacteriia > Flavobacteriales > Weeksellaceae > Chryseobacterium > Chryseobacterium sp. IT-36CA2. The sequence goes on from NZ_CATKPG010000011.1 coordinate 678,408, forward strand.
AGCGAGTTTTCTCTTATGCCAAATTCTAAAAGGCCTATTTTTAATTTATTTGCCATAATAGAGCTATTAAAAGCAGCTACCCCTTACGGAGTAGCTACAGTTTTTGTAAAATGTTTCTGATTTACTAAGCAGGACAAACGCAAAGGTTAGTAGATCTGCTGCTTCCAGCAGTACATGTCCAGTGCGAACAATCAAAAACAGATGTTACTAGCTCTTTTCCAGCTTTTACTGATTTCATTTCTTCAGAGTTTAATTGAGATAACTTCTCTTTTTTAAGAGTTAACTTTTTTGTAAGCTTTTTGCTCATGGTTTAAAAATTTTAATTTGTACCTACTCGTTAGCTTTTCGGTTTCCGCTTTATTATCAATTAAATTATATTTTTAAAAATTTGATGATCGACTTATTAAGTATGTCTGGTTTCTCAAACGGAACATAATGAGATGCATCAGGAACGATCAGGAGCTGTGAATTTGGTAGGCTGCTATTGATCAATTTCGTATGTTCTTCTTTGATCACATCATTGCTTCCTGCGATTACCAAAACAGGATTTTTTATGGTTTTTAGTTGATTTGTCTCGATATGTGGCTGCTGAACCATCAGTTTTATTAATCTTTGGTTAGGAGCATCTTTTATTTCAAGTTGCTTTTTAAAGATATCCAGCGTTTTAGTTTCTATGCCTTCCGGATTGAGATTAGCTCCAATAACGATCAACTTATTAACTAATTCAGGATGATTAATGGTAAATAATAAACCCGTAATTCCGCCATCGCTCCATCCAACAATATTGAATTTGTTGATGTTAAGTTCTTTTGTTACTGCGAGTAAGTCATCAGAAAACTTTTCATAAGTATAATCTTCCGTGGAAAGATCTGTACTTCTTCCTTGCCCTCTTGTATCTAATACAATTACTTTGAATTGTTTTGCCAAATCAGGAATCTGATTATAAAAATCTGATATACTGCCATTGTTTCCATGAAGTAGTACAAGCGGTTCCCCACTTCCATATTCTTCATAATATATTTTAGCATTCTTAAGATCAATATACTTTCCGGATTTATTTTTTCCATAGACAGTTTTCCCTGCCTTCTCTTTATTTTTATAATAATCAACAAGTGATTGATCTTCAGTGTTGTTGTCTGTTTGGCTTATATTCTTCGGAGTATTTTCATTTTTATCTTTCATATAATTAACATCAATATTGGAGATAAAACTTCCTTTACTGGCATCCCATTTCCCTTGACTTTGATAGCGGAACAGAAGATCATTAGACAATGTTTTTTTTGCAGAGATTCCAAATACGAAGTCTGCATTATCCTGAGGTACGCTTTCAACAAGCTGTAAGGTAATCGCCAGTTGATCAAGATCCGTGTAAATTAATTTATACTTTTGAAGATCAATGGTTTGCCATCCTGTGGTGCTCGTTTTGAATATTATATTTTCATAAAGCAGAGATTTCTGTGGTAAATTATCCTTTACAGAATATATATTGAGCTTTAAAGTAATTTCCTTGAATTTAGAACTCGGAATAATGAAAAAATTATAGCTGTTAAGTTTCGTCCATTTATAAATGTCAAATATTTGTCCTTGCTCTATGGTTGGAACATTTTTATCAAACATTTTAGAGAAAGTAAGCATGGGGCTTTTTGTATTGCCCAGTGCTTCATTTTTTGTTTTTTTCCCTGTTATACTAATTTCCGGAATAATATTAATCTTTTTGCCTAATTTGATATGGGCATCTGTAATTATTTCTTGTACAGTAACTTTTTTATCGTCATACCCATTAGATTCAAATATGATATAGTCATTTTTTTTTGCATTTTCGGGGATATCTATTGAATAGTTCCCATTAATATCGGTAATCGTGCTGGTATTTATATTCTCCAGGCTTATGGAGCAGTAAGAAATAGCTTGGTTGCTTTCATCGGTAACTTTCCCTGAGATTTTTTGAGAGTAAAGGGTTATACTAAGCAAAAGGGCACCTAGTACCGATATAATTTTCATGAGTTAGTTTTTTGTAAATATATTATTTTATTTCATATTAATCACATGGTGAGGAAAAAAATGAAAAAAAATATTTACTATATATTCTTGTTTTAATCGTATTTATTGGTTTTTTTTAAATTTATTTCAAAAAATACATGTTAAATTTTCATTAAAACTAAGTTTTTGAAAAGTGCTTGTATTCTATGTTTTTCACATATTTGTGTATTAAATAACTCTATTTTTCTAAGAAAAATAGAGTTATTAATTTCTTTTTAGCAAAAATGAAGCTTATTGATATGAAGGAGATGCTAAAATTATTGATTGGAGCTTTTTATGATACTAACAATCTTAGTGATTACTTTTCATATAATCCAATCCTAACTCCTTCATGGAGATTTCACGCATCTCCACCTTTCTTATTTTTCCGGAAATAGTCATTGGGAATTCATCTACAAACTTCCAGTATTTTGGAACTTTGTAGTGGGCAATTCTTCCTTTACAATATTCCTCAAGTTCTTCTGCAGAGAGGACAAATCCTTTTCTCACTTTTACCCAGGCCATTACTTCTTCCCCGAATCTTTCACTCGGAACTCCAATAATCTGAACATCCAGAATGTTGGTATAAGTATATAAAAAATCTTCAATTTCCTTAGGGGAGATATTTTCTCCACCACGGATGATGAGGTCTTTAATTCTTCCTGAAATCGTAATATAACCGTCTTTATCCATTACCGCCATATCTCCGGTGTGCATCCAGCGGGCATCATCCAGTACCTTTTTGGTATTTTCAGGATCATTCCAGTATTTCAGCATGACAGAGTAGCCTCTTGTACAAAGCTCACCATGTTCCCCACGCTGAAGAGTTCTGCCATTTTCATCCACAATTTTTATTTCAAGATGATCCTGAACAGTTCCTACAGTACTTACCTGCTTCTCCAATGGCGTTCCTATTAAAGTCTGAGTAGATACGGGTGATGTCTCTGTCATTCCATAGCAAATGCTCATTTCTTTTATATTCATAAGGCTCTCCACCTTTTTCATGATCTCCGGAGGACATACTGAACCAGCCATAACACCTGTTCTTAAGCTTGAAAAATCATAAGTATCAAAATCTTTTACTGCCAGTTCAGCAATAAACATCGTTGGGACACCATACAAAGATGTACATTTTTCGTCTGAAACGGCTTTTAAGGTAATATCCGGATCAAAGCTGTCATTGGGAATGACCATACAGGCACCGTGAGCCACGCAGCACATATTTCCGATGACCATACCAAAGCAGTGGTAAAAAGGAACCGGTATACATACACGGTCTTTTTCCGTATATTTTAATCTGATACCAATAAAATAACCATTGTTGAGAATATTATGATGAGAAAGAGTAACACCTTTCGGGAAACCTGTAGTTCCGGATGTATATTGAATATTAACAGGATCATCGAATTGTACATGTTCCTCAAAACTGTGAAGAAATTCATCTGAAATATCCTGGCCGTTATTCACAAATTCTTCCCAGTTTTCATCAAAGAAAATTTCATGCTCAAGAGTAGGGCATACCTCCTTGGCATATTCCACCATTTCTTTGTAGTTGCTGGATTTGAAACTTAAAGAAGAAAAAATAAAACGAATTTCAGATTGATTGAGTACATACGTCAACTCATGAGTTCTGTAAGCAGGATTGATATTAACTAAAATAGTTCCTATTCTCGCCGTAGCAAACTGTAAAAGTACCCATTCATAGCGGTTGGAAGACCAGATCCCTATTCGGTCGCCGGCTTTTGCTCCTAAAAGAAGTAAAGCTTTCGCAACAGCAGTGGTCTGATTATAAAATTCCTGGTAAGTAGCTCTGTAGTTCTGATGAACACAGACTAACGCTTCCTGATGGGGGGATTTTTCGACAGTCCTTTTAAGATTGGATCCGATGGTCTGTCCTAATAATGGAACATCAGAAGTTCCATATACATAAGATAAGGGCATAGTTTAAGATTTGGTGGGCTAAAATTAATGATTATATCCCGAACTATGCCTATGAATATTAACTTTCCTGCGAATCTATTTCTTTAAGCTGGTTTAGGTTTTTATCAAGTTTTCTGATAATAGTACCATAAACCAATCTGTAATAAAACCAGATCATGGAAATTGCCAGTAAAGTGCTCACAACTATTCCTACAATAATGATAGTGAGATTGGAGCCGCTAGGCTGTATATTTTGAGAATTTAAAGTGTAAAATATAAATGCTGTCAGTACAAAAGTAAAGACTACTAATAATACAATACTGATTAGAATAAATGCATTGACCGTTGTTTTGAATTTAATGATCCTGGTGATTAGTCCCTTCAGATTTTCCTCAATCTTAATTTTTCGGTAATTCTGATAAAATTTAAATACAAAATAGGCTGTGATCAATAGACTCAAGATCTTTATAGCTAAATAAACATGACCGAAGTTGTTCTCTACTTCAGGAGCTTCCTGAGCACCAAGCCTTTCCAGCATTTTACGGAAACTGTCCGATTCTTCCTCTGGAAAAAGATAAAATAGTCCCAATACCGAAAAGAAAAGAAATTCTACAACACTGATCCAGAAAATATATTTTACGTAATTACGTGATTTTCTATTCAACATCTGAAGAATCTCCTTGTTGTCATATTTAGGCTGAACAGGCTGTTCCTGCCATGTTTTTTTAAAACTATCTAAATCAAATTCAGGCATATTTTTCCATCTGTTCTTTAAGGGTTTTCTTTAATCTGTTCATTTTCACACGTGCATTAACTTCAGTGATTCCGAGGTTTTCTGCAATATCCTTGTAAGGCAGATCGTCAAGATACATCATGACAATAGCTCTTTCCACATTAGGAAGAGTCTTGATTACAGTATACAAAAGTGATACCTGTTGTTGTTTTTCATCATCATCTTCCACAAAATCTCTGTGGTTGATGTCTAACTCGTTCGTAGGAAGGCTTTTGCTTTTTTTTCTAAAGAGGGTAATGGCGGTATTGAGCGCTACACGATACATCCATGTGGAAATCTTGGAATTTCCTTTAAAAGAATCATAACTTCTCCAGAGCTGTAACACAATTTCCTGGAAAAGATCCTCTTCATCCTCCAGAGAATTGGTGTAAAGACGCGATACCTTAATAATCAGCCCCTGATTATCTTTGATAAGTTGCGCAAATTCTTTTTCTCTGGAATCCATAGATATATAATGGCACGAAGATAATAATAAAGTGGTAACTGGTGAAAAATATAATACAAAATAGTGGAAAGATAAAAATACCAAAATTGGACAAGTATACTTGATCTCTCTGCATCTTGTGCTTTATCAGCTTTCTTTACGAAATTTATGTATCTTTGCCACCGCGAGAAAATCGGCTTGTTGATTTCCCGTTTTCGGGAGGTAGGAAAGTCCGGACACCATAGAGCAGCAAAGCGGATAACATCCGTCACCCGTGAGGGTAGGACAAGTGCAACAGAAAGCAGGTACAGTTCGGCTGTAGTGAAACCAGGTAAACTCTTTGCGGTGCAATGGTAAGTATATCGGTTCTTTTCAGCAATGGAAATAGGGGCGGCTCGTCCTGAAAACCGAGGGGTAATCAGCTCAAGTGTTGCAGCAATGTAACACGTAGATAAATAACAGGCACTTCTTCGGAAGTACAGAATCCGGCTTATAGATTTTCTCGTGATTTTTTTTAAAAAAGCTGAAAGTTAGAGGCTGGAAGAATGAAGTTTTTTAACCGTAATGATTTTAAACCTCCACTCTTCAAGCTTCCTCCTTTCATCCCAATTTATTCACTTTCCAATTGTCTTTTAGATTCCTGCAGATCTTGTTTGTCCTTATCAGAAAGGGTGGGGTATTTAAGATCCATTTTCTCCAGAGTATCAATAATAATCTGTATAGCAGCTACTCTTGCAAACCATTTGTTGTCAGCAGGGAGTACATACCATGGAGCATGATCTTTTGACGTTTCGTTAATAGCTGTTTCATAAGCCTCCATATATTGGTCAAATAAAGCTCTTTCCGGAAGATCTCCTGCAGAGAATTTCCAGTTTTTTTCCTGTTCATCAATTCTGTCTAAAAGCCTTTTTTTCTGTTCATCCTTAGAGACATGTAAAAAGATCTTTACAACGGTTGTTCCATTTTGAGCGAGGTGTTTTTCAAAATTCCGGATGCTTTCATATCTGTTTTCCCAGAATTTATTGTCAAAATCTTTTACTGAAGACCATGTTTTTTCACTTAAATTATATTCAGGGTGTACTTTGCAAACTAGGACACTTTCATAATGAGAACGGTTGAAAATTCCAATCATTCCTTTCTGTGGCAGTGCAAGGTAGTGTCTCCATAAAAAATCATGAGAATACTCCTTAGAGCTTGGCGTTTTAAAGCTGGTCACATTACAGCCCTGAGGATTTACTCCTCCGAAAACATGCTCTATCATACTGTCTTTCCCTGCAGCGTCCATTGCCTGAAGCACAACAAGAAGAGACTTGCTTCCATCAGCATATAATTTTTCCTGCAGTTCACGAAGCTTTTCTTTCTCCTGAATCAGCATTGCTGCTCCTTCTTCTTTAGTAAGTTTTCCTTTATAAGAGGTTGAAGTTTTTTTTATTGAAAATTTTCCATTTATTTTAAAGTCATCTGAGAAATCGGTATCCATATATTAAAAAATTATATTATTAAAATTCAATAGGGGTGGGCTTTAGCCCAGTCATTTTAAAGAGAAATAAGTCCAAAGGCTTCAGCCAAAACCTAAATACAGATGATAAATTTCAACACTATTTCCTGTCGCCTATCACTTATCATCTGCAACCTATTCTAATATAAATGTAATAAAAAAACCGCCTCAATGGAGACGGTTCTTTTATTTTTTTTGAGTAGAGATTACTTCGCGGCAGCCTTTTTAGCTAGTTTTGCAGCTTTTTTCTCAGCTTTAGCAGCTTCTTTCTGCTCAGCAGGAGTCAATACTTTTGGCTCAGGTGCGTTAGCATCTACGTTACCTTTGATGTAGATTACACTTCTGTTGTTTGCAGGGTCGTTAGAGAAAACCTCAATCATTTTGTTGAAAGGACCAGGAATAGCAGTGTTGTATCCAACTTTGATCTTAGCTGATTTCCCAGGCATAATCGGATCTTGGCTGAACTCAGGAGTTGTACATCCACAAGAAGGTTTTACATTTGAAAGAATCAAAGGCTTATCACCAGAATTCGTTACTGTAAAGAATCTTGTACCATCACCATTAGGCTTAACAGTACCATAATCGAAAGTCGTTTTATCAAATGTAATAGTTTGTGCAGATGCAAGAGCAAATGTCCCGAATAATGCAATTCCTGCAATTAGTTTTTTCATATTCTTGAATGTTAATATGTTTGTTAGATAAATTTTGTGAAACAAAGTTAAAAATTATTTTAATTCATGCTTAAAAATTTTTTTCTTTAGACTATTTTTGCAAATTGCAAGCCAAAGAAATAGAATTTATGCAGATTTCAGAAAAGTACAATCCACAGGAAACAGAACAAAAATGGTACAGTTACTGGTTGGAAAACAAATTTTTCCATTCAGAACCCAATGACAAACCACCATATACCATAGTCATTCCTCCGCCAAACGTGACGGGGATACTGCACATGGGGCATATGTTGAACAATACCCTTCAAGATGTTCTGGTCCGTCGTGCAAGAATGCGCGGATTTAATGCTTGTTGGATTCCGGGAACAGATCACGCTTCAATTGCTACTGAAGCTAAAGTTGTTGCTAAACTGAAGTCTGAAGGAGTCAATAAGTCAGATATTACCCGTGAAGAGTTTTTAACTCATGCATGGGACTGGACCAATAAATATGGAGGAACGATCCTTGAGCAGCTGAAAAAGTTGGGATGTTCATGTGACTGGGACAGAACCCGCTTCACTCTGGAGGATAAACTTTCGCAGCAGGTTATCAAAAGTTTCGTAGATCTTTATAACAAAGGATTAATCTACAGAGGCTACAGAATGGTGAACTGGGATCCGGAAGCGAAAACCAACATCTCTGACGAAGAAGTAATATTTAAAGAACAAAACGGAAAATTATATTTCCTTAAATATAAAATCGAAGGATCTGAAGAATTTCTTTCAGTTGCTACTACACGTCCTGAAACTATTTTTGGGGATACCGCTGTATGTATCAATCCTAATGATGAAAGATATGCTCACCTGAAAGGTAAAAATGTAATCGTACCGATTGTTGGCAGAGTAGTTCCAATCATTGAGGACGAATATGTTGATATTGAGTTCGGAACCGGAGCGTTGAAAATTACTCCTGCTCACGATATCAATGACTATGAAATCGGACAGAAACATCAGTTGAAAATGATTGATGCTCTTGATGATGACGGAAATCTTAACGAGCATGGTTTACATTATGCCGGGAAAAACAGATTTGACGTAAGAAAGCAGATCGCTAAAGAACTTGAAGAAAAAGATCTTTTGCTTAAAGCTGAAGATTATGTAAATAAAGTGGGAACTTCAGAGAGAACAGGTGCTGTTATTGAGCCTAAAGTTTCAGTACAGTGGTTCCTTAAAATGTCTGAAATTGCTAAGCCAGCTTTGGATGTGGTAATGGATGATGAGGTTAAGTTTTATCCTGAAAAGTTCAAAAATACCTATAAGCACTGGATGGAAAACATCCGTGACTGGAATATCTCCCGTCAGCTTTGGTGGGGACAGCAGATTCCTGCGTATTATTATGGAGAAGGAGAAAATGATTTTGTAGTTGCTGAAACTAAAGAAGAAGCTTTAGAATTAGCAAAACAGAAAACAGGAAACTCAGGCCTTATTATAGAAAACCTTAGACAGGATGATGATGCACTAGATACATGGTTCTCATCATGGTTATGGCCAATGTCTGTATTTGACGGATTGCTTGATCCTGAAAATAAAGATATCAACTATTATTATCCAACATCTGATCTTGTTACAGGTCCGGATATTATTTTCTTCTGGGTAGCCAGAATGATCATGGCCGGATTGGAATACAGAAAAGAAGTTCCGTTCAAGAATGTTTATTTTACAGGAATTGTAAGAGATAAGCAGAGAAGAAAGATGTCAAAATCTCTTGGAAACTCTCCGGATCCTCTTGAATTAATGGATAAATACGGAGCAGATGGAGTACGTGTAGGTATTCTATTGAGCTCTGCAGCTGGAAATGACCTTCTTTTTGATGAAGATTTAATGCTTCAGGGAAGAAATTTCATGACGAAGATCTGGAATGCATTCCGTCTGATCAATATGTGGAATCATGAAGATAAGCCAGCTATTGCTACAGATAATCAGGCTATTGAATGGTTTGAAAATAAATTGAACAAAACAATTGCTGAAATTAATGATCAGTTTGAGAAATTCAGAATTTCTGATGCCCTTCATTTGATCTATAAATTAATTTGGGATGATTTTTGTGGTTGGTATCTTGAAGCCATCAAGCCAAATTATGGAGAAGGAATTTCTAAAGAAGTATATAACAAAACCATCTATTTCTTTGAAGAACTAATGAAGCTTCTTCATCCGTTCATGCCTTTCTTAACAGAAGAATTATGGCAGACGATCTCAGAAAGAAGTATTGATGAAGCTTTGGTGATTGCTCAGCAGAAAGAAGCAGAGGCATTTGATGAAACGATTATTAAAAACTTCGAAACGGCAGCAGAATTGATTTCTGGAGTTAGAAACTACCGTCAGACAAAAGGAATCTCACCAAGGGAAGCCGCTGAGGTTTATACTAATGCTGCTGAATTTACTAATGAAGCTGTAATAAGAAAACTGGCTAATATTTCTGAAATCCACTTTGGACAGAAGACGGATAAGCCAAGTTTTACCTTCCTGGTAGGAGCCACAGAAGTTTCTATTCCTTTAAGTGAAAACTTAGATTTAGGAGAAGAAAAGGCAAAAACCGAAGAAGAAGTAAAATATTTAAAAGGATTTTTAGTTTCAGTAGAAAAGAAGCTTTCCAATGAGAAATTTGTGGCAAATGCAAAACCTGAAGTTGTAGAGGTGGAGCGTCAAAAACAGAAAGATGCTTTGGATAAGATTGCGATCCTTGAAGAAAAACTGAAAAGTTTATAAAACATAGACAATAAATTTTGTCAAAATCTCAGGCTGGATACACATGAACAATTGTATCCAGCCTGATGGTTTAAAAGAATAAATACAATGACACACATAGAAAACATAAAAAAACTATTCTCGAAAGACTTTGTAGAAAGCCCATTACTTGAAAGTTTTGAAGTAGGAAAGATTTACCTTTCCAGTGGTAAGCTGGTTGCCTGCGATCCATTGATCACCAATGATATGCTTCCTTTCACTACAGAATTTCCGAAAGGAGATTTCTCTGTAATGTTGCATAAAGAAAGAGAAAGCAATTGTGTAGCCTATACTGAAATTATTTTCAATAATTCTGAAATTAAAGAATGGAAAATGGCCACTACAGCGGGACAGAATATAAAAGATCTTGCGAAAGAAGAAGTTTTTGGATATCCTGTAGAAAGTGGTATGGGATGCTTCATGGATGTTGACACCCAAAATAGCCTCAATGATCTGGAGCAGAGATTGTATCAAAATAAAGGAGGTGATTTCATGGGAATCTACGAAGAGTTTTTCCATGATTATTTTTTTGATGAAAACGGAGCTATAGATCAATATGCCTTCCTGAAACCAGCAAAAGAACATCCCGGAACTATATTTGCTTTTGAAACCGGATATGGAGAAGGATTTTATGCAAGTTATATAGCTTACAGCAAAGATCAACAACCAGTTAAAATAATTACTGAATTTATTGAAATAAGTTAATTTTAAATTAGTTATTTTTGAAGCGCAATTTTTGTCAGGTATAAATTTTAAAGCTAATACAAAACACAATGAATTTCTCATCAGAACAACCTCGTATTATTGTTGTAGGCAGCTCATCCATAGATTTGGTTCTTGAAACCGAAAAACTTCCTTCGCCTAATGAAACCGTTCTAGCCGTCAAGTCAGACAGTTATTTTGGAGGTAAAGGAGCCAATCAGTCCGTAGGTACTGCCAGACTTGGAGCAAGTGTGTATTTTATTGGATGTGTAGGAATGGATCCTCTCGGGCAGCAGATCATGAGGAATCTGGTAGGTGAAAATGTGAATGTAGGATTTGTTCATGAAACAGATAAAGAAGCTACAGGAACTGCCTATGTAACAACATCTCATGGAAATGCAGCTATTGTGGTAGTGCCGGCAGCCAATAAATACCTTAGCAAATCACACATAGACGAAGCAGATAAATATTTTCATACAACAGATCTTGTGCTGGTACAGCTTGAGGTTTCTATGGATGTAGTAGAACATACGGTTAAAAAAGCTAAGCAGTACGGAAAGAAAGTAGGTTTATATGCTTCTCCCGCAATGAGAGTCAGAGAAGATATTTTAGAAATGGTCGACTTTATTGTAGCGAAGAGCAACGAACTCTATACTATTTTCGGAGAAGAAAAAAGAGAAGAAGTTCTTAAGAAATATTTCAATAAAGTTTTTGTAAGAGATGATACCAACTCAACCATTTATTTTGATGGTATGGAGATGAAGTACTACAGAAACGATAAAGACGAAAAAGTTTATAAGATGGGAATGGGAGATGCATTTACTTCAGGATTTGCTATCGCGCTCTGCCATGGGAATTCTATTGAGGAATGCGTGAAATTCGGGAATGAAGTTTCATCAAGAGTTTCCGGAGGTAAAGGCTCTCAGACAGGATTGCCAAGAATCTCAGATTTCTTTTCCTAAAACTATTTACGACATATCAAAAGTCTGAAACTTAACATAAAAATATAAGTAAAATGTCCACTTTTATAGTGGATTTTTTCTTTTTATACTATGGAAAAACTAATATTAACCACAGAAGATCATACTCCTCTGGCTGTCCATCTTTTTAAACCGGAAAAAGATAATGGGAAACTCCTGCTGATCAACTCTGCAACAGGAGTAAAACAACAGGTTTATTTTTCTTTTGCCAGCTATTTCTCTGAACAGGGCTTCACCGTAATTACCTATGATTACAGGGGAATAGGACTTTCCAAGCCGAAAAATATGAGAGGATTCCATGGCTCAATGCGGGTATGGGGCTCAAAAGACTATAAAGCTTTAACTCAATATATCAAAAAAGATTTTAAAGAATACAAAAAGTACTGCCTTGGTCATTCTGTAGGAGCACTGATCCTGGGAATGAATCAGGATTCTGAAATATTTGAAGAATTTGTCTTTGTAGGAACACAAAATGCCTTCGTTGGAAACCTTAGAGGAATGACAAAAGTGGAAGCTTATTTAGGCTTTGGAATTGCCCAGCCATTAACAACTTCATTGTTAGGATATTTTCCTGCACATTGGTTTGGATTGGGAGAAAGTCTTCCAAAAAATTGCGCATATGACTGGAGAACCTTAATTTTAAACAAGAAATCAACCAACAGGCTGTTGGAAAAAATTGAGAATTTCTCTGAAAATTTAACGCAGAAAGTATTTGTAATTCGGGCTGAAGATGATATCTGGCTGACAGAAAGAGGAGTATTAAGCTTATTAAATAATACCTATCCTAATCTAAAACCAACTTACAGACTGGTGACGGTTTCAGAATCTGAGAAAAAAGAAATCGGACATATCAATTTTTTCAGAAGTTACAACAGCAAGCTTTGGGATATTATTTTAAATGAACTGATAGATAAATGAAAAGTACGATTGACAACACAGTAGCATTTGTAAAAGAAAAATTAGAAGGAGCCGAAGCAGGACATGACTGGTTCCATATTGAAAGAGTCTGGAAACTGGCTGCTCAGATAGCAGAAACAGAAGATTGTGACAAAGAAGTAGTAGAGCTGTCTGCTCTTCTTCATGATATTGCAGATCCCAAATTTCATAATGGTGACGAAACCATCGCTCCCAAAATATCCAGAACATTCCTTGAACAACAGAATGTTTCTGAAGAAACCATTCAGAAGGTTTTATTTGTAATCGAAAATATTTCGTTCAAAAACAAGGATCAGGCACCGGTAAACCCATCCATTGAACTGCAAATTGTGCAAGATGCCGACCGTATTGATGCCATAGGAGCTATTGGAATTGCCAGAACATTCAACTTTGGAGGGTTTAAGAATAATTTGATGTATCACCCGGATATAAAACCCAAATTAGGAATGTCAAAAGAAGAATATAAAAAGTCTGATGGAACTACCATTAACCATTTCTACGAAAAACTATTGCTTCTGAAAGATATGATGAATACCAAAAAAGGAAAAGAAATGGCCGAAGAAAGACACTATTATATGTTGAATTTCCTCGACCAGTTTTATAAAGAATGGAATGTAGATTAAAAAATATTATATCCAAGAATTAAGGATACATATTTAAGATCTGCAGTCGCAGAATTTCTTTTTTCATCCAGTAGATTAGTATTTGTATTATATCTTGCTTCAATGCTGTACTTATTCTTATAGTTGAAGCCCACACCAAATACAACACTTTTAAAATTTTGGGACGGAGATAATTGCAATTTGTCAAAAACCGTCCCATCATAATCTAGATCAATGCTCTCAGATGAGCTGGTTTTAAACGAAAGAATATTAATCCCGGCATTGATAAATATTTTTGAATCATCATTGATAAACATATAATGTCTTAAGCTAAGCGGAAGACTGAAGAATGCATAATTCTCCAGATGCATACTATATAAATTATCACTTGTTTTAATGGTCGACTTATTGTTGTAAAGAGTGTAGGTAGGTTCCAAAACTAATGACCATTTATTTTTGTTGAATGGTAACACAATTTCCGCCTCTACACCTATTCTTACCCCTGTTTTAGAAGAGAAACCCTCATTGCGGTATGTTTGCTCTATTTTCAGCGGAGAGTAGAAATTAGCCCCCGGTCTTATGTTCAGGTTAAATTTTGCTTTCTTTTTAGCGTCTGTGAAAGACTGCTCACTATCTGAGGCTGCTCCGGAAAATTTACTGTTGTATACACTGAAGATCTTTTTTAGATCGCTGGTGGTATATTTTGTTTTTGCTGCCAGAGCCTGTGCGTTGCTATCGCCCGAAAAAATTGTTTTCAATTGATTGATATAATCATCATTGGTTGCAATCTGTGAACTGCTGCCGTTGAAGTAATATTTTTTGTAGATCAATGGCTGAATAGAAGAATCAGAATCCGAATAAAAATATCTTTCAAAATTTTGTTTCTGATAGAAATACAGATTTTTATTTCCTTTTACTACTTCTTTTAAGAAAACGATTCCTTTTTTAAATTCAGGTTCTTTATTGTTGGAAAGGTCATCAAGATGATCAGATGAATAATCAATATCACCATTGTAACTAATAAACTTTACCTCATTATAAATTCCAAATTCTTTAATTGAAATGGGAGTACCGGTGTTTTCTGTTGAAGTTTCATCTGTTTTGTAAATGAAATTTTCAGGAGTACTTACCCATCCCTGATTTTTGATGAGTACCTCTTTTTTTACATCATTGCCATTGATGATGTATCCTTTTTCGAATTTTACCTGAGCGCAAATAAGCACGATACAGAAGGAAAGTAGTACCGAGAATGTTTTTTTCATGGTTAGTTAGGATTAAAAATTTGGGCGCAAATATAGATAAAATAGAGAGAAGAAGTATCTTTGTAAAATATGACACTCATTATTTTTATAATATTCCTTGCTTCTGTTCTTTCTTTGGTCCTGTTTAAGGTTACATCAGGAAGTATGGCGAAGTGGGCAAAACTGTTTCGTATTGTAACACTGGTCTTTTCAATTTCTGTTTTTACGTACTGGTTTATCAAGAAAAGTGCGGTGGCATTTGTAGATAATTCTGTTGGACTGCAGGTTGTGAATAAACTACCTCAGACATTAGACTTCTACCTTATTAATGTCAATAAAACCGATAAAAATACTACCCTTGAACCAAAACATATCGGGAAAATACGTCCGGAATATTACAGAATAGAATATCTGAAAATGGATAAGTCTGATGAATATTGGATTGCAGGGTATCTCGGAAAGAAAAATCTTGTATACTTTTCTCAACATTCTGTGCCCAATAAAAATATTGATCAGATTGTAGAAGTTCAGAACTACATCAACCAAAGTATGAAACTTTCTGAGACTGCCAAAAAACAGGTAGATGCCTATAATTATGATAATACTAAACTGGGCATCTGGATTACACTGGATTTTCTTCTTCTGTTCCTCAATCTGGTACTGCTTCTTCGAAAAAATAAATAAAAAAGGAATGAGACTTTACTGCTCATTCCCCATTTTTTGTTTTGTTAAGGATAATCCAGAATCTGCATGACCTGTTCTTTACATTCTTCAGGACACGCTCTTATGAGTTTGTCCTTAGTATGTTTATTAATACTTTTAGGGGCAATCCATTCCGTTTTATCGGAATTCAGACTTTGGCTGTCATATACTCTTTTTATGGTATTGTTGTCATAAAAAATATATTCATCACCAAGCCAGTTATTAACAACACTGATTGTACAAATTTCCTTTTCCATGATTTATGTTTTTTAAAGTATAATGATTAACGAAAAACATTATACTCTAATATACGAGTTTTTGTAATGAAAAGGATTGAATTGCTGGTTAAAAGTATATCGAAATTATTCTATTTGAATTGATCTCATTAAAAAAGTGTCCCTGTACTCTCTGTAGCCATTTGAGGAATATGAATATCAGTTTTCCATTCCTCATTTACTTTCTTGATGAAATAAGCTGATAATAATGGAGAGGCTTTTTCAATATTCTGATGCACGAAAAAGTAAAGATTCTGAAGACCATTTTTCTTCCATTGAGTAAGATGCTTCAGCCAGTCATCCAGTCTTTCATAATCACTTTCCGCATTGGCACCCACATAACGGATAAATGCATTAGGAGTTGTAAGACGCATATGAAGCATATCTCTTCTTCCTGCAGTATCTACAATAATATTGGTAATGTTATGAGCTTCAAAAAGGTCACAGGTTGTATTCAGAATTTCTTCATTGGTAAACCATTCCGTATTTCTGAGTTCAATAGCTAATGGCACTTCTTTTGGCCATTCTTTTACAAACTTTTCCAGTCTGTCATAATCTTTAGGTTTAAAATTATCATGAAGCTGAAGGAAAGCCATTCCCAGTTTTTCATCAAAATTGATAACGGAAGAAGCAAACTGTGTCACCGGATCTGTCACATCAATCAATCTTCTGAAATGAGAAACCGTATTGGTGATCTTCGGAAAGAATTTAAAATCTGCCGGAGTCTTTTCTTTCCAGGTGGTTACCTGATCAGGAGTAGGCATTCCGTAGAAAGTAGCATTCAGTTCAATAGAATTAAACTGAGTGGCATAATACGTCAGTTCATCCTTAGTTCCTTTAGGATAAAATCCTTTAAGGTCGGTTTTATTCCATTTGGCGCATCCGATAGAAATGTTTTCCAGCCCTTTTTTATTAAGAGCCAGCATTTCTTTGGTTTTAGGATGATCTTTGGGTAATGTGAAATCTATTTTTGAAGGGTCTTCTACTTGTCCGAATTTCATATCTGTAGTTTTGGTATTAAACAATAAACACAAATATAAACCAAAAAAATCAGAGCATTCTATGATTTCTCCGGAAAGTACTTCAACAGAAAATAGTTGTTCATAGTAGAATTTTAAGAAATTGAAACCTTTTGAAATACCTTAAAAATAGAGCGTTTTTTGAGTGTTGTCTAGAAAATTTTTTAAGATTTTGAACCTCTTTCTATTAAGTTTTTTTTAAGGAAATATTAAACATTCTGTTACGTAATGTTAATTCTATGTTACCATACTTCATTTTTTGTAGATCTAATTTTACACCAAGTTTATAGCGAATAAAATATGAAGAAAAAAATCATCTGTGCTTTTGCTCTGTTATCGTTTGGGTTTGCATTTTCACAGGAAACCAGCTCTAAAATTTTTGGAAGATTAAAGGGAATCTCTTCCGAAGTTACAGTAAAGGTAATACACATACCTACCAATAGTACCTTTGAAACGAAAAGTAACAGCAAAGGACAGTTCAGTTTGGATAATCTTCAGCCGGGAGGACCTTATAAAATTGAAATCTCTGACGGATCACAGGTAATCTATGAAAATCCTAATCTTCAGCTTTCTTTAGGAAGTAACGATTTACCTGTAGTAGAAATTGGAAATAAAGAAAAGACAATTGATGAGGTAAAAATTACTTCCAAAAAAACGACCGCAAAATATGGAGTAGGGATCAGCCAGGCCCAGATTTCCGGTCTTCCGAATATTAACCGCGGAATTCAGGATGTTACAAAACTAGTTCCTCAGAGTGCTAACAACTCTTTCAACGGAACTAATTTCCGTTATAATAACGTAACGATTGATGGTTCTATCAATAACGATGCTATTGGTTTCAGTCCTTCATTGGGAGGGCAGACAGGTACTTCAGGAATGCCGGGAAGCAGTACGCGTTCCAATTCTATAAGTCTGGATGCTATTCAGGATGTGCAGGTTTATATTGCGCCTTATGATGTAAAATTGGGGAATTTCCTTGGCGGAAGTATTAATGCGGTAACCCGAAGCGGAAGTAATGATGTTACAGGATCCATCTATGCATACGGAAGAAACGCGGCTATTACTGGTAGAAACAGAGTAGGAGACAATTCTAAAATGCCGAGTGACTTTGAAGACTTCATCTATGGTGGAAGAGTGGGATTGCCTATTGTAAGAGATAAAGTTTTCTTATTCACAAATTTAGAATATACCAAAAGAACAGATCCTGTATTCTATAATGCCAACGATCCGGGAGCATTGGTGAATGAACAGACTGCACAGCAGATTTCAGATTTTGTACGAAATAAATACGGATTCAATGTGGGAAGCTTTAACCAGTACAATAACTTCTCTGAAAGTTCTAAACTTTTCAATAAGTTAGACTGGAAAATTAATGACAAACATACTTTATCCATTAAGAATAACACGGTATTTTCACAGGCATCCAACCTGGAAAGAGACGGAGCCAACTTCAGGTTCTCCAGCATGGATTTTGTTCAGAAAAATACGGCGTCCACCACTACACTTGAATTGAAAAGCCGTTTTAATGATAAATGGAGTAATAACTTGGTGGTAGGATATTCTTCCATTCATGATTACAGAGATCCTACTTCCGGTAATGCCATGTTTCCACAGGTAGAAATTGCTTACAACGGAGGAACTATTCTTCTTGGAAATGACAGAGAGGCTACCGTTTTCAATATGAAACAAAAGACTTTCGAAATCACAGATAATCTTACCTACAAAACAGGAAATCATACTTTCTTGTTAGGAACTCACAATGAGCTGTACAATATCGATTATGGTTTTGTGAATGCTTTAAACGGAAGAATTTCCTATAAAAACCTGACTGATTTTTATAATGGAACACCTTCAAGAATAAGAGGTACTTATCCTTTCAACGGAGACAGCAGAGAGACGCTTTTTGATAATCCGTATGCTCAGTATAAGGTAAATCTTCTTTCCATGTATCTTCAGGATGAAATCAATTGGGGAAGAGTGAGACTTTCACCGGGAGTAAGAGTAGATTATACAGACTTACCGAATAAACCGCAATTAAGTCCATTGGTATCCAATTCTTCTCAGGATCCAAATGCTGGAAATACTTACAATTACACTCCTTTAAGTCAGCTTACCAACAACTATCTGAATAAACCTACATTCTCCCCAAGACTTGGATTTACAATTGATCTTACAGAAAACAGATCTATGGTATTAAGAGGTGGATCAGGTATTTTTGTGGGAAGAATTCCTTTTGCGTGGTTAGGATATGCGTATTACAATGATGGAGTAGGTTTTGGAAGTTATGATTACAATGCACCAACACCCGCACAGCTTGCTGCCAACGGAGATCCATTGAATAGTGCCAATTTCCCGAAATGGCAAAACTCTTCAAAAGTACAGGTAGACCTTGTTGATAACAATTTTAAAATGCCAAGAGTGTGGAGAAGTTCATTAGCTTTCGATTATACTTTAGCAGGATATAAGCTGACCTTAGAAGGGATCTACACAAAAGTACTTTATGACCTGAAATTCCAACAGGTGAATAAGACCGATAATGTGACGTATTACAGCTATGATACGAATCATGAAATGCCGATCTATACCACAAATATCAACAATAATTTTTCTAACGCCTATCTTTTATCGAATACAAAAGAGGGATACCGTTATAACCTGACGGCACAGCTTTCAAAGTCGTATGATTTCGGATTTAATTTCTTTGTGGCTTATACTTACGGAGATGCTAAAGATATTACCAACGGTATCAGAAACTCCATGGAAAGTAACTGGCAGATGAACCAGTCTCTTACCCCTAACGATCCGAAGCTGACAACTTCCAATTTTGCGATCAAAAACAGAGTAGTAGCCAATCTTGGATATGCTTTTAATATTTCTGATACCAACAGATTATACACCAATGTATATTTCAATGCGCAGTCCGGAAATCCATTTTCATGGGGATTTGTAAACAGTACGATTGCCAATACCGGACAGGCTGCAGGACTTTCATATATCTTTAAAGATGCTGCAGAAGCTTCCAAATATATTGTTCCTATAAAAGATGCTGCAGGAAACGTCGTAGTAACTGCTCAGCAGCAGATTGCGGATTATGAAAACTTTGTCAACAGTAATGACTATCTGAAATCCAGACGAGGGAAGTTCACAGAAAGAAATGGCGATGTTACTCCATGGAATATTCAGGCAGATATCAGGATCATGGATGAGATCAGGCTGAGTAAAAAATCTAAGAATAATATACAGATCTCATTGAGTATCATCAATTTTACCAACTTGCTGAACAAAGACTGGGGGAAAGTTTATTTTGTGCCAAATACTTTCAACTCTACGGCAAGTGTCGGTCTAACGAAGGTGGGAAATGTAGCAACAGGACAACCTTCTGCGGGAGATCCTACCTATAATTTCAAAACTCCGGGACTGCCTTATACCATTGATCAGTTTGCATCAAGATTCCAGGCTCAGCTGGGAGTTCGATACAACTTTTAATGACGCTTTTACATTTTACTTCATATAATTCTTTTTCAAAGGTTCGGATTTTCTTTCCGGACCTTTTTCATGAACTATAAATGATGAATGATGAATGATGAATGATGAATTTTGCCGATAAAAGAAGTGCGTTTTTATTCTTACTAAACCATTTTAAATACATGCAGTTATCTGTGGAAATCTGCATAATGTGTGGTTAGCCTCCAATAATTATATACACATTGTAATTATTCAATAGGAACGGGCTTTAGCCCGTTTAAAAAATAAAGACCAATCCCGACAGCTTTAGCCAAAACCTATCAACATTAGGAGCTGAAGTGAATTTTTTTCAATTTTTACCCAATCATCTGTGAGAATCTGTGCAATCTGAACTATCAATCCAGGCCTATGAAAACGACAAAAGCACACCTCTCGGTATGCTTTTGCAAAATATAGCGTGTTTATTACTTGATCCTATGCCTCACAGCTTGAACATGATACGAAGTTAACCATCATTTCTTTTGAAACAGATGAACTTCTTTGGTAGTAAAGTGTTTTTACTCCTTTTTTCCAAGCTTCAATATAAAGGTAGTTGACATCTTTCACAGGCATTGTAGAAGGAATCTGAAGATTCAGAGATTGTGCCTGATCGATGTATTGCTGCCTTTGTGCAGCCTGAGAAATAACCTCCATCGGAGAAATTTCTTTGAATGTTTTGAATACTGCTTTTTCTTCAGGAGTAAGCTCATTCAGGTGTTGTACAGATCCGTGGTTCAACATGATGGTTCTCCATGTTTCTTCGTTATCCAACCCTTTTTCTTTTAATAGTTTTGCAAGGTATTTGTTTTTACGCATAAAGTTTCCTTTCGCAAGACCTGCTTTATAATAGTTAGAAGAGAAAGGCTCAATTCCTGGGGAAGTCTGTCCTAAAATTGCTGAACTTGAAGTCGTAGGAGCAATTGCCATTGTAGTGGTATTTCTTAATCCGTACCCTTTCAATACTTCCGGTTCTCCATAGATGTTAGCAAGTTCTCTTGAAGCCTGCTCAGCCTGTTCTTTGATATGTCTGAATGCTCTTGCGTTAAACTGAGTCGCCTCGAAGCTTTCAAACGGAATCATATTTTTCTGTAAATAAGAATGGTAACCTAAAACTCCTAATCCCAGCGCTCTGTGACGCATAGCAAAGTTTCTTGCCCCCTGTAGGTAATAGTTACCATCAGTTTTGTCGATAAACTCAGATAATACAGCATCAAGGAAGTATACTGCTAATTTTACAGCATCTGTATCTTTCCACTCATCGTATAACTCAAGGTTCATAGAAGACAGACAGCAGATGAAAGACTCTTCCATTGTAGAAGGAAGCATGATTTCAGAACAAAGGTTACTTGCGTTTACCGTCATTCCTAAATCTTTATACACCTGAGGTTTGTTTCTGTTCACGTTGTCTGTGAAGAAAATATACGGAAGACCTTTTTGCTGGCGGCTTTCCAATACTCTTGCCCAAACTTTACGTTTTTCCATATCACCGTCAATCATGTCCTGCATCCAGTAGTCTGGTACACATACTCCGGTAAATAAGTTCTGAATAGGACTACCGATATCTTTAATGGATAAAAATTCTTCAATATCTCCGTGGTCAATATCTAAGTAAGCAGCAAAAGCTCCTCTTCTTACGCCTCCTTGTGAAACAACATCCATAGCTGTATCAAAAAGCTTCATGAATGAAACTGCTCCTGAAGACTTTCCGTTATCCGTTACCGCTGTTCCTCTGTTTCTCAATTCTCCAAAATATCCTGAAGTACCTCCTCCGATTTTAGTCTGCATGATAACTTCACCCATTTTGTGAGTAATCCCTTCAATGCTGTCCGGAATGTGAGCGTTGAAACATGAGATAGGAAGACCTCTTTCTGTACCCATATTAGCCCATACAGGAGAAGAGAAACTGATCCATCCTTTTGTGATCATCTCTTTGAATGCTGCTTGAAGTTCTGGTTTGTACAACCTTTTTGCAGCAGCAGTGGTAATTCTGTCGATAGCTCCGTCTACCGTTTCACCTTTCAACAGATATCCTCTGTTCAGCATTTGCTCAGACTCTTCATTGAGCCACCATATATTTGAATTTTGCTCTTCCATAGATGTTATATTTTCGAATTCCGAAGTGAGAGAATCACTCCGGAATTTTGTTTTTTTATATTATTGATTGTAAAATTTCTACTTTGTGGGAACCGTTCAACCCGCTTTCGTCTCTTAGTCTTTGAAATTCTTTAAAAGACGGAACATTCAAAACTTCATGCTGAACTTCTTCATTAATGTAGTTTGAATAATGGACAAAAGTAACACCGTCTTCCTTTACAAAAACCTTGTATTCAAATGTTGATTGATCCAGATTTTTAAAATCTTCCAGAAACTTTTGGATATTGGTTTTATTGTTTGGAACAAATTCGGGGTTTACCGTATAGCTTACTATTACATTGATCATTTCTTTGGTATTTGTGCTTTATTAATGAACAGCAATTCCACTTATGAATCAGAAAAGGATTAATCCTGATACTGACTGCTTTGACGCTCGCTTCGCTCGCGTCTCCGTATTAAAACAAATCGTTTGCAGTAATACTTTTATCGTGCTTCGTATAATCTACAGGTCTTTTTGCAAAGAAATCATCTAATGAATTTGCGAAAACTTCCTCTTCGAACCATACCATTGGTTTGTATTGTTCAGGAGTGATGTTGTATCTTGTTTTCATGTTGATTTTTTTCAAGCTGTCATCTACACGGTATTTCATGAAGTTTAATAAATCTTCTTTAGAAACATTGTCAATTTCTCCCAATTCGAAGATCCAGCTAAGGATATCACCTTCTCTTGCGATAGATTCGTCTACTAACGTGTAGATATCTTCAATATCGCTGTCTGTTAATAAGTCAGGTTGTTCCTCACGGATTTTGTTGATCAGGTAGATTCCTGCATTAGCGTGAATCTGCTCATCTACTGAAGTCCATGCGATGATATTGGAAACATTTTTCATGAATCCTTTGAATCTTGTGAAAGAAAGGATGATGGCAAACTGCGAGAAAAGAGAAACATTTTCTACTAAAATACTGAATAACAGTAAAGCAGAAACATACTCTTTAGGGGTTGCAGAATTAGCATGTTTTAAAGCATTTCCTAAGAACTCTATTCTTCCTTTTACCGCAGGAATTTCGATCACATTAAGGAATTCGTCGTTATATCCTAATACCTCTAATAAACGGGAATATGCTTCAGAATGACGGAATTCGCATTCTGCAAAAGTAGATCCTAATCCATTGAATTCCGGCTTTGGTAGGTGGTTGTATAAATTCCCCCAGAATGTCTTTACAGACACCTCGATCTGTGCAATGGCTAACAGCGCATTTTTCACAGCATGCTTTTCATGTGGTTCCAACTGCGAATGAAAATCCTGAACATCTGCAGTAAAGTCCACTTCGGAATGTACCCAGAACGATTTGTTGATTGCCTCTACAAATTGAAGAACCTCCGGGTATTCAAATGGCTTATAACTTACTCTTTTATCAAAAATTCCCATATTAAATATCTTTATAATTAAATAATTTAGATCCTTGTGGATAACGTTCCTGAAATACTTAACTTTCTGTTTATCTGTGAGTTGTTAAATAAAGTTATTCACTTCCACAAATTCATATTTCTTGTAAAGAACTAATAGCAAAGTTCGAAAAAAAGAACTGATTTTGAAAGAGGTAAATACTAATCGGTTGACTTTTAGCCTGAAAAGTTTTCCACATTTACATGAAACTGGCTCGAATAATAGGCTAGACCGCTATCTAAGGGGTAAATAGATGGAAAACCGTAGTTACAGTTAAACAAAATTTAATAAAGTACTATGAATAAAGGTTTAATCTGTTAAACAAAAAAATATTTGAATAAATTTTTATTCTTGTAACAATTTGAAAATATCATCTACTTATTGGGTATAAAACATACATCACTTAATGTTAGTAATTCAGGATTTAAATAAGTCATACGATACAGGGAAAAGCAAGCTTCATGTTCTCAAAGGAATTAATCTGAATATTTCTGAAGGGGAGTTTGTTTCTATTATGGGAAGTTCCGGTTCCGGAAAATCTACGCTTCTTAATATTATTGGGATTCTGGATGAAAAAGATTCAGGAACCTATGAATTGGATGGAGTTCCTATCGAACATTTATCTGAAGTAAAAGCTGCAGAATACAGAAGTAGATTTTTAGGATTTATTTTTCAGTCTTTTAACCTTATCAATTATAAAACAGCTTTGGAAAATGTAGCACTTCCTCTGTACTATCAGAATGTACCGAGAAAAGAGCGAAATCTGAAAGCAATGGAATACCTTGAAAAGGTAGGGTTAGCACAATGGGCCAATCACCTTCCAAGTGAGCTTTCCGGAGGACAGAAACAGAGAGTGGCTATTGCAAGAGCCTTGATTACCAATCCAAAAGTTGTACTTGCAGATGAGCCTACAGGAGCACTGGACTCCAAAACCACTCATGATATTATGAAACTGCTTCAGGATATTAATAATGAAGGGAAAACAATCATTGTTGTAACCCACGAACCGGATGTTGCTGCACAAACTAAAAGAAATGTAGTGCTGAAGGACGGAATTATTGAAAGTGATGAGTTTATTAAGCAGATTGTGCTTTAGGAATTTGAAAATTTGAAAACGAGATAATTTGAAAATTTAACGGTTCAGTTTTTAATCTTTAAATTTTTCAATCTTTAAATACCAATAAAAAATGTTTGACCTAGATCGTTGGCAGGAAATATTCAGTTCTATCCGTAGTAATGTACTTCGGACAGTACTTTCAGGGTTTACGGTAGCTTTGGGACTGTTTATTTTCATTGTGCTTTTCGGAATTGGAAAGGGCCTTCAGAATGCATTCTCTGACGGATTTGCAGGAGATGCTAAGAATCTTATTATTTTTTCTACAGGAAAAGCCTCTTTAGCTTATAAAGGTCTTCAGTCTGACCGAAATATAACAATGAATAACTCAGACTATGATTTTCTAATTAATGCAGATAAGAAAAAAGCAGGGCCTTCCAGTCCTAGATATAGTGCCAATTTGATGGTGAAATATGGAAAAGAAAGTGGTCTTTATCAGATTAATGGGGCTGAACCCGGAGAGCAGGTCATTGAAAACAGAAAAATTATTGACGGCAGGTATCTGACGGCTATGGACCTGGAAAGGAAATTAAATGTTGCGGTGATTGGAAGAATGGTTCAGAGAGACTTGATCAAAAATGGGAGCCCGATAGGAAAAGAACTCGATATTAATGGAACAATGTATAAGGTCATTGGAGTTTTTTCAGATGATGGAGGAGATAGAGATGAGAGACATATTACTGTTCCGATTACTACTTTGCAGCAGATGAAAAAAGGATCTGATACAGTAAATATAGCCTATATAACATACAATGATAAACTGACTCCGGATCAGGCCATTAAGTATGGTGATGAGCTTAAAGATAAATTAAAAGCGAGAAAAAGTGTTTCTCCTGATGATGAAAACGGTGTACGTGTCTGGAATAATGCCCAAAATATGAATGGTACCTTCACTTTTATGGCGGTACTTACAGCCATTGTTGGGTTCATTGGCTTGGGAACACTGCTGGCAGGAATTATCGGAATCAGTAACATCATGGTGTATATCGTAAAAGAAAGAACCAAGGAAATTGGGGTACGAAAAGCAATTGGAGCAAAACCAAGCGGAATTGTAGGTCTGATTGTTCAGGAAAGCGTTGTCATTACAATGGTGTCCGGACTTATTGGAGTAGGAATAGGGGTTTTGACATTAAGCCTTATTGGGAACAGTCTTGAAGAGTTTTTTATTAAAAGCCCAAGCGTAGGGTGGGGAGCCATCATAATGGCATTTATCGCACTGATTTTTTCAGGACTAATTGCAGGTTTTGTTCCTGCATACAGAGCCTCGAGAATTAAACCAATCGAAGCTTTAAGAACAGAATAATTTGTGAAAAAAATAAACAGATTAGTGAAATTCATAATCCATAATTTATAACTTATAATTCAATAAGGTGAATATCATATTTAAAAAAGATACTTGGCAGGAAATTTATTATTCATTGAAGAATAATAAACTCCGAACATTTCTTACCATGATAGGCGTAGGATGGGGAATGTTTTTGTATGTGAGCCTTCTTGGAGCAGCAAAAGGAATGGAGAATGGTTTTGATAAAATATTTTCCGGTTTTGCTACCAATTCAATTTTTTTGTGGGCGCAGAAAACCTCTATTCCCTATGAAGGATTTCCTAAAGGAAGAGAAGTTCACCTGAACTTGGTTGATATGGAAATGCTGAAAAGAAAAGTAACTGCCATAGATTATATTTCGCCTCAAAATGCGCGGGGAAGCTTTACCGGAACTCCCGGGGAAGCCATGTCCAGAAACGGAAAGAACGGAACATATTCGCTTACCGGGGACTATTCTGTAGGAAATAAAATTTCAGAAAAGAAACTGATTTTCGGGCGCTACATCAATGATGCCGATGTTTCAGGAAATAAAAATGTAGTGGTGATAGGAGAAGAAATTTATAAAAACTTCTTTGATGCCAAGAAAAAAGAGAACCCAATAGGAAAATCGATCAATATTAAAGGATTGTTCTTTAACGTAATCGGAGTTTTCCGTGTGAAAAAAGGAGGAGGATTCGAGAATGATCAAACAGTTTTTATCCCGCTTTCTACTTATACAAAAATGTATAATGCAGGAGATCAGATTGATATGTTTGCTATTGTAAGTAAACCTAATGCCAATGTGAATTCTGTAGAAGAAGATGTAAAACAGGTTTTAAAAACAAAAAATAAAGTTTCTCCTGAAGATACCAACGCTTTTGGAAGTTTCAACTTTGGAAAAGAATTTAAAAGAATCACTGGTTTTCTTACGGGAATGCAGTTGTTAACAATCATCGTGGGTACGCTTACCATTCTTGCGGGAGTAATTGCTATTTCGAATATTCTCTTGATTACGGTAAAAGAAAGAACAAAGGAGATTGGCATCAGAAGAGCATTGGGAGCGAAGCCAGCAGAAGTAAGAAATCAGATTTTGCTGGAAAGTGTTGTGATTACGCTCTCCTCGGGGCTATTAGGCTTTATGTTCGGGATTTTTGTACTGATGATACTTAACATCGTTACCCAGGGACAGGACGTATTTCCGTTCTATAATCCGACAGTCAACTATGGAAACGTATTTGCTGCGATGGCTGTTATGGTAACTTTAGGATTGATCATCGGGATGATCCCAGCACAGAGAGCTGTAAAAATCAGACCTATTGAGGCCTTAAGAACAGAGTAATTAATTTGAAAATAAAACCATTTTAAGATTTAAAAATAAAAAAAAATAGAGAATCAATTTTTTGAATTTTAAATCTTTTAATCTATTTAATAAAAAATAAACTATACATATGAAAAAGAAATTCACCTGGAAAAAAGCCATTTATATACTGTTGGGGCTTTTATTTGCAGTGGCATTGTTCTCAGGGATTGGCTATCTTATCAAATCTAATTCTCAAGAAGGAGAAGCTTTCCTTACCCGTAAGCCTACTATTCAGAATATGGATGATAAAGTAATGGCTACAGGGAAAATTGTTCCAAAAGAAGAAATTGAAATCAAACCCAATATTGCAGGGATTATAGAAAAAATCTTAGTAAAAGAAGGAGATAAAGTAGAAGTAGGCCAGCTGATTGCTACAGTGAAGATTGTTCCTAGTATCTCTGAAGTAAACGCAGCTCAGCAGGAAGTACAGAATGCACAGATCCAGATCAGCAATGCTCAGATGAATGTAGGAAACATGCAGAAGCAATATGAAATGCAGGATAAACTGTATAAGCAGGGAGTAACTTCTAAACAGGAGTATCTTAATTCTCAGCAGCAATTATTCTCACAGCAGCAGACGTTGAAAAATGCTCAGCAGCAATTGAATACCGCTCAAAAAAGATTGCAGATCGCTAAAACGGGAGCAACACCTGAACTTAAAGGGCAGGGCTTAGCTACGACAGAGATCCGTTCCAAAGCTTCAGGTACCGTACTTGAAGTACCTGTAAAAGCAGGAAGCCAGGTGATTGAAGCCAATAACTTTAATGCCGGAACTACAATCTGTTCAGTGGCAGATTTAAATGTTCTGATCTTTAAAGGTGAAATTGATGAAGCTCAAGCAGGAAAGTTAAGCGAAGGTATGGATATGAATATTGTAATCGGTGCATTACAAAATAAAACTTTCCCTGGAAAACTAACCATGATTGCTCCTAAAGGAAAGGATAATGCAGGAACTATTAAATTTCCGGTAGAAGGAAACGTAACTAATCCTAATAATGAGTATATTAGAGCAGGTTTTTCTGCCAATGGTGAAATTGTTTTGAGTTCTCAGAAAAATGCACTATTATTGGATGAATCTTTAGTTCAATATGAAAAGAAACAAGGAAAAGACGTACCTTTCGTAGAAGTAAAACAACAAGACGGTAAATTCAAAAAAGTATACGTGAAACTGGGAGCAAGTGACGGTATCAACGTTCAGATTCTTTCAGGATCAAATATTACTAAAGATACTGAAATTAAAGTATGGAATCCATCCGATAAAGATAAAGAAGAGCTGAAAGAGAAATCTAAGCAAAAATAATAAACTACACTATACACTTTTAAACTGTGAATCCTGGAGGAATTTTTTTCTCCGGGATTCTTTTTTATGGACATATAGTATTATAAAATAGCAGGAATGTAACAAAAAGTAAATTTAAAATGTCTTAATTTTAAATTTCAAACTATACCTCCATGAAAAAAGACTATTGGATCCTGTTTCTTTTTATTATTGCAAAGTTTGTACTCCAATACTCATTGATAAGCCCTGAGTATGAACTGCACAGAGATGAATACCTGCATCTTGATCAGGCTAATCATCTTGCGTGGGGATATCTCTCCGTTCCTCCTGTCAACTCCTGGCTGGCCTGGATGATCAAAATGCTGGGAAATTCCATATTTTGGGTTAAATTTTTTCCAGCTTTGTTTGGTGCTTTAACCATTACATTGACATGGAAGGTGGTTGAAGAACTCAATGGAAGCCTGTTTGCCAAAGTACTAGCCTCTTTAGGAATATTATTTTCAGTACTTCTTCGGGTAAATATGCTGTTTCAGCCAACATCTTTAGAAATTTTGCTGTGGTTGTTCCTTTATTATAGCCTGATTAAATATGTTAATTCCCAACAAGTAAAGTGGATTTATGTAGGAGCTGTCATTTTCGGAATAGGAATATTAAATAAATACAATATTGCTTTTTCCTTATTGGGACTTATTCCTGCTCTATTATTAACAGAGCAAAGGAAGATTTTTATGCAGGGTCATGTGTATTGGGCTGCGCTTTTAGTCTTAATGATTATTTTTCCCAATCTTCTTTGGCAGTATCAAAACCAGTTTCCGGTTATTCATCATATGAAAGAGCTTTCCGAAAAACAGCTTGTACATGTAGACCGCATGGATTTTATGAAATCTCAGATTTTATTTTTTATAGGCGTTATCTTCGTAATTATTGCAGGGTGGGGAGCTTTGTTACTCTATAAACCTTTTGAGAAATTCCGGTTTTTCTTCTGGAGTTATATCATAACCATTACCCTGTTTTTATTTTTCAAAGCAAAAGATTATTATGCAATAGGGCTATATCCTGTGTATATTGCTTGTGGTTCTGTTTTTCTCGGTCATGTATTTGAAAAAGGATGGAAGAGGTTTTTGAAACCGGTCAGCATACTTATTCCGGTACTTTTATTTCTTCCTTTATATAATGTAGCCTTTCCGAATAGAAGTCCTCAATATATAGAATCCCATCAGGACGAATACAAAAAATTTGGACTGCTTCGCTGGGAAGATGGGAAAGATCATCCCTTGCCACAGGATTTTGCCGATATGCAGGGCTGGAAAGAACTGGCTCAAAAAGTAGATAAAGAATATTCCCGACTGTCAAAATCTGGAAATACCATGGTGTTGTGTGATAATTACGGACAGGCTGGAGCGATTAATTATTATTCAAAGGCCGGTGTTGTTGCAATGTCGTTTCATGCAGATTATATCAATTGGATAGATTTAAGCAAAAAATATAAAAATGTGATCAGGGTAAAAGATGCTCCCGAAGCAGGAAAGGAGCTTGAAGAATCCGGTTCCTTTTTTAAAGTTTCAAAATTAAAAGACTCTATCACCAATCCGTACGCAAGAGAAAGAGGAACTGCTATTTTTAGTTTGCAGGGAGCGAAAATAGATGTCAATAAAAGAATCCATGACGAAATTATCGAAGTTAAAAATGAATGGAAGTAGTTTTTAGTAAAGATGAAAATGATGATTTGTTGATAAGATAAAGTTAATAGATAAATATTATTGCAACTATATTGCATTAGTTGATTTTAGGTTAACTTTGCATTATCAATTATCAATTATCAATTATCAATTGAACTATGGAAAACAAAAACTTTGATGTCATTATTATAGGAGGAAGCTACTCTGGGTTATCCGCAGGAATGTCTTTAGGAAGATCTTTAAGAAATGTCCTGATTATTGACAATGGAAAACCCTGTAACAGACAGACTCCACATTCACATAATTTCGTTACCCATGACGGGAAAACACCAGCAAAAATTGCAAAACTGGCAAAAGAAGATGTAGAAAAATATGACACCGTCCGGTTTTATAATGGAACAGTCATAAAAACAGTGAAAGCAATGGAAGGTTTTGAGGTTGAAATTTCATCTGGTGAAAAGTTTTATGCTAAAAAGCTGATTCTGGCATCCGGAGTGAAAGACATAATGCCGGATATTCCTGGATTTGCAGAATGTTGGGGTATTTCTGTAATACATTGTCCATACTGCCATGGCTATGAAGTGAAAAACGAAGTTACCGGTATTCTTTCTAATGGAGAAATGGCTTACGAATTCTCAAAACTGATTTTTAATCTGACCAAAAATCTTACTTTGTTCACCAATGGAAAGGCTGCACTTTCAAAAGAACAGATTGAAAAACTGGATCAGAACAAAATCATGCTTAACGAAGATGAAATCGAAGGAATACAACATGAAAACGGCTATATTCAAAAACTGGTTTTCAAAAACGGACAGGAAGTATCTTTACAGGCTTTATATGCTAAAATTCCTTTTAAACAGAATGTAAATGTAGCGGACGATTTGGGATGTGAACTTACTGAACAGGGATTTATTAAAGTAGATATGATGCAGAAAACAAATATTCCCGGACTTTTTGCCTGCGGAGACAATGTAACCATGATGCGTTCTGTAGCCAATGCAATAGCACAGGGTAATTTTGCGGGTGCCGTGGTGAATAAAGAACTTTCTGATGAAGAATTTTAAAGACTTTCCGAAGAAATAAAACACATATATTTTCATTTTTTAGCGTTTAAAAATCATTTTTTCAATAGAGAAATCTCGACGAAAATTCCGTACATTTGGGGTGGAAATTTCAAAAACTAAAAGTAAAATGGATATTATTTTCGACCTGATTGAAAAGGAAAGACAAAGACAAACCCATGGATTAGAGCTTATCGCATCAGAAAATTTCGTTTCTGAAAACGTGATGAAAGCAATGGGAAGTGTACTGACAAATAAATATGCTGAAGGATATCCCGGAAAAAGATATTACGGAGGATGTGAAGTAGTAGACGAGGTTGAAACATTGGCTATCAACAGAGCAAAAGAACTTTTCGGAGTAGATTATGTGAATGTTCAGCCACATTCCGGTTCTCAGGCGAACGCTGCCATTTATCTTGCAGTTTTGAAACCAGGTGACAAAATCATGGGTATGGATCTTTCAATGGGAGGACACCTTACTCACGGTTCTGCAGTTAATTTTTCTGGTATTCAGTATAATGTAGTTTCTTACGGAGTTCAGCAGGAAACAGGTCTTATCGACTATGACCAGATGAGAGAAGTGGCTTTGAGAGAAAAACCCAAAATGCTTATCGCAGGTTTCTCAGCCTATTCAAGAGATTTAGATTATGCGAAATTCAGAGAGGTAGCAGATGAAGTAGGTGCAACGCTTTGGGCAGACATTGCCCACCCGGCTGGTTTAGTAGCAAAAGGATTATTAAACTCACCATTCGAACACTGTCATGTAGTAACTACCACTACTCACAAAACCCTTAGAGGGCCAAGAGGAGGAATGATCATGATGGGTAAAGATTTCGAAAATACATATGGCCACAAAACTCCAAAAGGAGAAATCAAAATGATGAGCCAGGTATTAGACGGAGCTGTATTCCCAGGTATTCAGGGAGGTCCGCTTGAGCATGTAATTGCTGGTAAAGCAGTAGCTTTCGGTGAAGCTTTAGATGTTCAGTTCGAAACCTATGCAAAACAGGTTAAAGCGAACGCTCAGGCATTATCAAAAGCGATGATCGACAGAGGATTTGATATCGTAAGCGGTGGTACAGATAATCACTTAATGCTGGTTGACCTTAGAAACAAAGGTGTAAATGGTAAGGAAACAGAAAAAGCATTAGTGCTTGCTGATATTACTTGTAACAAAAACATGGTTCCTTTCGATGATAAATCTCCATTTACTACATCTGGGATCAGATTAGGAACTGCTGCTATTACAACAAGAGGATTGAAAGAAAATGATATGGATACTATCGCAGGATTGATTTCTGAAGTAGTGGATAATATCAAAAATGAAGAAGTTCTTTCATCAGTAAGAAAGAAAGTGAACGAATTAATGGAAGGAAAAGCTTTGTTCAATTACTAACAGGCATTCCAATATCATATAAAGAATGGGCAGACTGCTCATTCTTTTTTTATTCAAATGGACAAAAAATCATATACTTTCGAGGAAATCAAACAAAAGCTGGTCAATTACTGTGTTTACCAGGATCGCTGTCATGCAGAAGTGGAACAGAAGATGAGAGAATTTTTGCTTATTGATGAAGCAAAGGAAGAAATCATTTTATATCTGCTGAAAGAAAATTACCTGAATGAAGAAAGGTTTACACGAAGCTATATCAGAGGTAAATTCTATATCAAACATTGGGGCAGAACTAAAATAAAAATGAATCTGAAGCAAAAACAGATTTCTGAGAGGTTAATCAATTCTTGTTTTGATGAGATATATGAGCCTGATTATGAAAAAACTATCAGAAAGATTTTTGAAGATTATTATTCCAAGCAAACCGGCTTGAAAGAATATCAAAAAAAAACCAAGACAATAAAATATTTAATGAGCAAAGGTTTTGAATATGAGAAAATAATTGATATTTTTGACTAGAATTTTAACGAATTAAAAAAACTAGACCGTGATTTATTTAGATAAAACAAAAAGTTCATTGAAAAAGATTGATATATAGATATTTAATAATTATTTTAAATATAAAACAGCTACAATAGAGGGTTTTTACCAATAAATATCACTTCTGTAAGATTTTTTATGGTATGATTTTTGTCTGTCAGTTTAGCTGTGTTGTGATGAAATTGTAAGATTTCATAAATGTAACATCAAATTTATTTTTGATTTCAACATATTGAGATAAATTTATTTATTTTTGCATGATTGTATCGGAATTATCTTTGATTGTATGATCAGATATTAGACTTTAATTAAATATGAACACCAATATAGACAATGTACAATTCTCTTAGGAAAAAATTATTTGGAGGGGATAATGTTGTCAATCTCTCAGACGTAAGGTATCTTCCTAGATGGATAATTCTTGTAATAGACATTATTATTCTGGTTATATCTTTATTTCTTTCTACTTACATTATCGAAAAAATTACCAAGCAGGAATTTATATATCATGAAGATAAAAGCGTGATTTTCGTTTTTATTATTCTGATGAATACTGCTTTCATGTATGCGTTTAAAACCTATGCAGGAATTATCCGCCATTCGACATTTATAGACTTGTTTAAGCTTCTGATATCTTGTTTTTGTACAATGATAGCGATCGGAGCAATAAACATACTTTATTTCTGGACCACTGGCAGTAAGTTTATACTTACTCCCTATCTGGTACTATATTTTGTAATTTCTTTTATGGGATTATTTCTCTTTAGATTATATGTGAAAGAATTTTTTCATATTGTAAGAGAATACAGAAGAAGTGCCTTGAAGAAAAGAATTCTTGTACTAGGGATTGATGAACAGTCAATTGCTATTGCAAGAGCAATTCTTGATAACCCAAGCCTTCCCTATCAGGTGGTAGGGTTTCTTACTCAGAGAACAGACTCAAAAAGAGCTTCATTGCTTGGGAAACCAATCTATGAAAAGAAAAAAATTGAAGAACATACAAAAGAGGACCTTATCATAGACGGTGTGCTCATTGTGAAAGAAATGATGGCAAGAGATGAAGTGAACTCTTGGGTAAACTTATTTCTTGAAAAAGACCTGAATGTTTTCAAAGCTCCATCTGTACAGAAATTAAGAGATAGTGATTTGGGAGGATCTATCAGAAATCTTCAGATTGAAGATCTACTGAATAGAAAACCGATTAAAATCCAAAACGAAAAAGTAAAAAGCAGACATTTTGATAAAACGGTTCTGGTAACCGGAGGAGCAGGGTCCATTGGGAGTGAAATTGTAAGACAGGTTGCTAACTTTAATCCTTCTTTAATTGTTATATTAGATCAGGCGGAAACACCACTTTACGAAATTGAACTTGAAATGAGAGAAAAATATCCTCATATTGCTTTCAAATTTGTTTTAGGAGATGTTTCTAACCAACATAGAATGGAAGCTCTATTCCAGATGTACAACTTTTCAATGGTATATCACGCTGCTGCCTATAAACATGTGCCTTTGGTAGAAGAAAATCCTCATGAAGCTATTTTTGTTAATATATTAGGTTCAAAAATTGTTGCAAGGCTATCCAGCAAGTATAAAGTAAACAGATTTGTTATGGTATCTACAGATAAAGCTGTAAATCCGACGAATGTAATGGGGGCTTCAAAACGTGCTGCAGAACTTTTTGTACAGTCGCTTCAAAATGTGGATGGTAACGTAACCAAATTTATTACAACAAGATTTGGAAATGTATTAGGTTCTAATGG
Source organism: Chryseobacterium sp. IT-36CA2 (assembly GCF_949767875.1). Classification (NCBI taxonomy): domain Bacteria; kingdom Pseudomonadati; phylum Bacteroidota; class Flavobacteriia; order Flavobacteriales; family Weeksellaceae; genus Chryseobacterium; species Chryseobacterium sp. IT-36CA2. Next base: position 713,487 of record NZ_CATKPG010000011.1, read on the forward strand.
TTCAGTAATTCCGCACTTTAAAAAACAGATTGAAGCCGGAGGGCCGGTAACCATAACTCATCCTGAGATTGTAAGATATTTCATGACTATTCCGGAAGCTTGTGAGCTTGTACTTCAGGCTGGAACTATGGGAGAAGGAGGTGAGATTTTTGTCTTTGATATGGGCGAACCAGTTAAAATTCTTGATCTTGCGAGGAGAATGATAAAATTATCAGGGTTCGAACCTAATATTGATATTAAAATTATTTATACAGGACTCAGACCTGGAGAAAAACTCTATGAAGAGCTCTTAAGTGATGATGCGAAAACACTTCCAACTCACAATGATAAGATTATGATCTCCAAAGATCCTTCTATGGGATTTGAAGAAATAGATACACTTACTAAACAAATTACTAAGGCTTCCTTAAGAAGAGACAAGGTGGAAGTAGTTAAAATATTGAAAACAATTGTCCCTGAATTTAGAAGCAATAATTCTATTTATGAGGCACTAGACAAGTAAAAAATATAAATGTATATTTGTACAATTTTTAAAATATGAAGGGTAAAGCATTAGCAATATTTCTGGCATTTTTGTTGGTTTCTTGTAAGACTAACCAGAAAGCTCAAAATGATTTGAACTATATGCAGAATATAGAAAACGTAGCTTTGGAAGCTTCTGCAAAAAATTCAAAATCGACAATCCAAACCGGAGATCAGTTAGTAATTCTGGTTACCGCAAAAGACATGGACGTTGTAAAATCGTTCAATCAAAATTATTCTGCTTCTGAACTGATACAGACAAATACCTTAGCAGGAGGTAATACTCCTAATCAAGGAGCAACAACACTTATTGGGCCTACTTATATCGTAGATGCCAATGGGAATATAGACTTTCCTGTAATAGGAAAACTAAATACAACTGATAAATCATTAACTGAATTTAAGGATGAGCTAAGGGAAAGAATGACAAAATATGTTATTAACCCAACAGTAAATGTAAGGCTCGCCAATTTCAAAGTTACAGTATTGGGAGAAGTAAACAGACAAGGTGATTATACTATATCAAATGGTCAGGCCACTATATTGAATGCTTTAGGACTTGCTGGTGATTTGACAGTATATGGGAAAAGAGAAGAAGTATTGGTTATTAGAACTGAGAATGGAGTTGTTACACATGGCCGTGTAAACTTACATGATGCAAACCTTATTAATTCTCCGTATTATAATCTAAAACAAGGAGATGCAATTATTGTTTCTTCTAATAATACAAAAGACCTTATCGCAAAACAAAACCCGAACACAGGACTTTACTTAACAGCAATTTCCATAGGTGTTACCGCCATAGCAGTAGTAGTAAGTTTATTTAATAAGAAATAAAAATTGATGGATAACCAGCAATCTTCGCAATTTTCAGAAACAGAAAACAGCTCAAACAATATTAATATCAATGAAATCATAAAACCATTTATCCGAAGATGGCCGTGGTTTATTCTCAGTGCATTTATCGCTTTGATTATAGGATATATTTCACTGAAATTTATGGTTCCTGTATATGATGTACAGTCTACGATATTAATTAAAGATGCAAAGAATTCTTCTTCGCCAATGATGGCAAATGATTTAGGCATTTTACCCGATTTATCGGGAATTGGAGGTCTTAAGACAAACAGTATTGCTAATGAAATAGAAATTTTGAAGTCGAAAAAGATGATGCGTGAAGTTATTCTTAATCAAAACCTTCAAACTAATATTACTGCAAAAGGAAGAATTTCAACTTTAGAGCTGTATAAAGAAACTTCACCGATTGACGTAAAAGTAATTTCAGAAAAACCGAGTAAATCTCAAACAAATACAGTTAAACTTTCTCTAGATGGAGAAAAGCTTACATTAAGTTCTGAGGATCTTAAAAAAGAAATTATTACAACTTATGGAAAAACAATCAGTTTACCATATGCAAATATAATTATAACAAAAAATCTTACATTTAATCCAGCAGAAGTTAAAGGTGTAGATACAAAGAATCTTGATATTCAGATTTCTTCTGTGGAAGCTAAAGTTAACAACCTTCAAGGACCTCTTACGGTAGCATTAGTTAATAAAGAAACTACGGTTTTGAAGTTAGCTTATAAATACCCTCAGATATCAAAAGCAAAAGATATTATCAATAGTCTTGTAGTAGCTTATAATAATGATGCTATTTTAGATAAAAACTCAGAATCAAAAAAGACTCTGGATTTTATTGAGGACAGAATCAAAAAATTATCTGGAGAACTTGGTGAAGTAGAGAATCAGAAAGAAAGTTTCAAATCAAAAAATAATCTTACAGATTTAGAAACAGAAGCTAAGATTAATCTGGAAAGCTCTGCAGCAGCAAGAGCTAAACAATTGGATGTGGATGCACAGTTGGAGCTTACAAATGCATTAATTGGCTATGTTTCTAAACAAGGACAATATCAGGTTTTACCTGCAAATGTTGGATTGAATAATCCTGACGCAACCTCTGGTATTTCCACATACAACCAGCTTGTTCTACAAAGAAATAGATTGTTAGAATCTGCTACAGCAGAAAACCCAGCCGTAGTAGATGTTACAAAACAAATAAATGGAATGCGTAATTCTATTATGCAGAGCCTTCAAAGAAATAGAGTAGGTCTTGAACTTGCCAGAAATGAATATCTAGGAGAACAAAATAAAGTTTCAGGGAAGATATCAAAGCTGCCTTCTATTGAAAAAATGTTCAGAAGTATAGAAAGACAGCAACAAATTAAAGAGAATTTGTACCTGCTTTTACTTCAGAAAAGAGAAGAAACAGCTATCGGCCAATCTATTACAGCTCCAAAAGCGAAAATTATTGATGCTGCTTATGCTTCTGCAGCACCTATTTCTCCTAAAAGTAGTATTATCTTTATTGCTGCATTAGTGTTAGGATTGTTAGTGCCTTTCATTATTATTTATGTATCTCAGCTTCTAAATAATAAAATTGTTACGAAACATGATTTAGAGAAACTAGTACATGCACCTATTATAGCAGAACTTCCTAGCCTGGAAAAAGGAGATTCAGATATTGTAAAAGTAAATGATGTTACTCCTATGGCTGAAGCATTCAGAATTCTTATTACCAATATGAATTTCATGCTGCCTAAAGAGAAAAAAGGGAAAATTGTGTTTGTTACATCTACGGTAAAAGGAGAAGGGAAAACCTTTGCTTCCGTTAATTTGGCTTTAACATTAGCTAATCCTAAGAAGAAAGTAATAATTATTGGTTCCGATATTAGAAACCCACAGCTTCAAAGATATAATCCTGCCAGAAAGGGACTTACAGGACTTACAGAGTATCTTTATTCTGATCATACAAAACTTGAAGATATTGTTCATGTATCATCTTTTAATCCTCATTTGGATGTGATCTACTCAGGGATGATCCCACCTAATCCAACAGAATTATTATCCAATGGTCGTTATGAAATACTTTTGGATGAGTTGAAAGGGAAATATGATTATATCATTCTGGATACTGCTCCATTGCTTCTGGTTACAGATACATTCCTTATTGCTGATCTAGCAGATGTTACAATCTACGTATCAAGATCTAAATATACTGAAAAGACATTGCTTGACTTTGCAAATATTAATATTGATCAGAAGAAGATCAGAAATGTAGGATTTGTACTTAATGATGTAAGCAGAGAAAATCTGGGATATAGTAACAAATATGGTTATGGATACAATAATCATGTTGAGAAATCTTGGTTTGAAAAATTAAAAAATAAACTTAGTAAATGATGAAAACATATAAAATAGCAGTTATTGGGCAAGGCTATGTAGGACTTCCATTGTCATTAGAATTTGCGGCTCATTACCCTGTATTAGGATTTGATATCAACGCACAACGTGTAGAGCAGCTTAATGACGGAGAGGATATTACTTTAGAGGCAGACCTTGACAAACTGAACAGTGGTCTTGAAAGATTTAAAGAATCAAACGGAACTATAGGATACAGATCTACAAGCCAGCTTTCTGAAATTGCAGATGCTAATGTTTTTATTGTAACAGTGCCTACACCTATTGATAAATATAATGCACCGGATCTAAACCCTTTGATTTCTGCTTCAAAAATGCTGGGAGAAATTATTAAAAAAGGAGATATCATTATATATGAATCTACAGTTTTCCCTGGTTGTACAGAAGAAGAGTGTGTGCCGGTTCTTGAGAAATATTCAGGTCTGAAATTTAATGAAGACTTTTATGTAGGATATTCACCAGAGAGAATTAATCCTGGGGATAAAGTGAATACACTTACAAGTGTAAAGAAAGTAACCTCTGGTTCTACAGAAGAAATTGCAGAAGAAGTAGATAATCTTTATAAAAAAATTATTACTGCAGGTACCCATAAAGCACCAAGTATTAAAGTAGCAGAAGCTTCTAAAGCTATCGAAAATGCACAGAGAGACGTTAATATCTCTTTTGTAAACGAACTGGCTTTAATTTTTGATAGAGTGGGTATTGATACCAATGATGTATTGGAAGCTGCAGGAACAAAATATAACTTCCTGAAATATAAACCAGGATTAGTAGGAGGACACTGTATTTCAGTAGATCCTTATTATTTAGCACATAAAGCAGAACAGTTAGGATACCATCCTGATGTTATTTTATCTGGTAGACGTGTAAACGATTCTATCGCAAAATTTGTTGCTTCCAAAGTAGTAAAACTTCTTATTGCAAAAGGAGGAGTGATCAAAAATTCAGAAGCTTTAATCTTAGGGGTTACCTTTAAGGAAAACTGTCCGGATGTAAGAAACACAAAAGTGGTAGATATCTACAGAGAGCTTTCAGACTTTGGAGTAAATGTAGATATTTATGATCCTTGGGCAAGTAAAGAAGAAGTACACCATGAATATGGTATCAATATCCTTGATCAGCTTATTGAAGGGAAAAAATATGATTCTCTTATCATTGCTGTTTCCCATAATGAGTTCCTTGAGATGGATCTTAATACACTGAAAAAAGAAAATGCAGTGGTGTTTGATACCAAAGCATGCTTAGACAGAAATTTGGTTGATGCTAGACTGTAATTGAGAATGAATTATGATATTGTAATAGTTGGTGCAGGTTTAGTAGGGTTGGCAACAGCTTATCAGGCTAAACTTAAAAATCCAGATTCTAAAATTCTTATTTTAGAAAAAGAAAAAGATGTAGCATTACACCAGTCTGGACATAACAGTGGAGTAATTCATAGTGGTATATATTATAAACCAGGAAGTCTTAAAGCAACCAACTGTATAGAAGGATACAACTCAGTAATCAATTTTGCTGAAAAATATGGGATCAAATATGATCTTTGCGGTAAAATTATTGTAGCTACCTCGCAGGAAGAGCTACCTCTTCTTGATAATATTTATAAAAGAGGAATAGATAACGGTCTTCAGGATCTGAAATACCTTTCAAGAGAAGAATTCCGTGAAATTGAACCCCATTGTGAAGGAATAAAAGCGATTAAAGTACCGCAAACCGGAATCATAGACTATCCTGGAGTTGCTAAAAAGATCAAAGAACTCTTTGAAGAGCTTGGAGGAGAAGTTAAATTCAATAATGAAGTAAAAAACATTAGAAATACCGATTCTGAAGTGATTGTTACAACCAGTCAATCAGAATTCAAAGCAAAGCAATTAATTTCATGTGCGGGACTTTACTCAGATAAAATCACAAAAATGACCAATGAGAAAAATGATGTCATTATCATTCCTTTCAGAGGCGAGTATTACAAAATAAAAGATGAGAAAAAACATCTTGTAAAACACTTGATTTATCCTGTTCCTGATCCTAATTTCCCTTTCCTCGGTGTTCATTTTACAAGGATGATTGATGGAAATATTGAAGCTGGTCCTAATGCTGTTTTAGCTTTCCGAAAAGAAGGGTACAAGTTTTTTGATTTCGATTTCAATGAAACAATGCAGACCCTTACATGGCCTGGTTTCAGAAAAATTGTTGCAAAATATGGAAAAACAGGTATGGGAGAGGTTCACCGCTCTCTTTCAAAATCTGCCTTCACAAAAGCTTTACAAAAACTGATGCCCGAAATACAGGAAAGTGATCTTGTAACAGGAGGAGCCGGAGTAAGAGCACAAGCTTGTGACAGAAACGGGGCATTAATTGATGATTTTGATATCGTGAAAAACGGAAATATCATCCATGTAAGAAATGCACCTTCCCCGGCTGCAACATCTTGTTTTGCAATTGGGAACAAAATAAGTGAGCTTATACAAAAATAAAGAACCACTTTTTGTGTGATATCCAAAACAGATATAAATATGAAAATTCAAATGGTTGATCTTAAAGGTCAATATCAGAAAATAAAAACTGAAATCGATGCCGGTATTCAGGAATGTATCGATAATACAGCATTCATCAATGGTCCTGCAGTAAAAGAATTTCAGCAGGATTTTGAAAAGTACTTAGATGTAAAGCATGTAATTCCTTGTGCTAACGGCACGGACGCATTGCAGATCGCAATGATGGCTCTGGATCTGAAACCAGGTGACGAAGTACTTTGTCCGGCATTTACTTATGTAGCCACTGCAGAAGTCATTGGTCTTTTAGGATTGAAACCTGTTATGGTAGATGTGGATGAAAATACTTTTGAAATTGAGCTTAAAGGGCTGGAAAAATATATAACTTCCAATACAAAAGCCATAGTTCCGGTTCACTTATACGGACAAAGTGCTAACATGGAGAATATCCTTGAATTTGCCAAAAAACATAACCTGTTTGTCATTGAAGATAATGCTCAGGCTATTGGTTCAGATTATACCTTCTCAAATGGAACAGTAAAAAAAACAGGTACGATAGGAGATATCGGGTGTACTTCTTTTTTTCCATCAAAAAATTTAGGTTGCTATGGAGATGGAGGTGCTATAATGACCAATAATGATGATCTGGCTCTAAAAATCAGAATGATAGCAAATCATGGACAGCAAAAAAAATATCATCACAAAGTTTTGGGTTGTAACTCAAGACTGGATACCATCCAGGCAGCTGTTCTTAAAGTGAAGTTGAAGAAACTTGATGAATATTCAGAAGCCAGAAATAAAATGGCGACTTATTACGATGAAAACCTTACCGGTATATCCGAAATTCAGGTTCCGGAAAGAGCAAAAAACTCTACCCATGTTTTTCATCAATATACTCTTAGAGTGAAAAACGGAAAAAGGGATGCATTACAACAATATCTTGGTGAAAAAAATATTCCAAGTATGATTTATTATCCACTTCCGTTATATAAACAGGAGGCTTTTCAGCAGTATGTAGAAGAAGGCTTTAGTCTTCCGGTTACAGAAATACTTTGCTCAGAAGTTCTTTCGCTTCCTGTACACACAGAATTTGATCAGGAATCCTCAGATTATATTATTTCCGAGATCAAAAATTTTTTTAATCAATAATAATCAATATAATATGTCGGATTTTTTTGCACACGAAACAGCCGTTATCGATGAAGGATGTAAGATAGGAGCCGGAACTAAAATCTGGCACTTTTCACATATCATGCCAGATTGTATTTTAGGAGAAAAATGTAACATTGGTCAAAATGTAGTGATTTCCCCTAAAGTCGTTTTAGGAAAAAATGTAAAAGTTCAGAATAACGTTTCTATTTATGAGGGAGTGACATGCGATGATGACGTTTTCTTAGGCCCATCTATGGTTTTTACCAATGTGATCAATCCAAGAAGTGCTGTAAACAGGAAAAATGAATACCTGAAAACACACGTTGGAATTGGTGCCTCCATTGGAGCTAATGCAACTATCGTTTGTGGACATGATATTGGAAAATATGCATTTATCGGAGCTGGAGCTGTAGTAACAAAAGAGGTTCCTGATTACGCATTGGTGGTAGGAAATCCTGCAAGACAAATAGGATGGATGAGTGAATTCGGACATCGTCTTAATTTCAATGAAGAAGGTATCGCTGTATGTGAAGAAAGCGGAGAACAATATAAACTTGATAATAATAAAGTTTCAAAAATTTAAAAAATGCAAATAGCTGAAAAAATAAAATTTGCAGTAGTAGGCTGCGGGCATATCGGGAAAAGACATGCCGAAATGATCTCAAGAAATGAGGAATGTGAGCTTGTAGCTCTAATCGATGTAAAAGATAAATCTGTTTTAGGAATTGAAAGCTATGATGTTCCTTTCTTTGCATCTTTGGATGAGTTTTTGAAATCCGGAATTGAAGTAGATGTTATCAATATTGCTTCTCCAAACGGATTCCACTTTGAACAGTCTTATAAAGCAATTGATGCCGGAAAACATATTGTTGTAGAAAAGCCAATGGCTTTGAACAAACAGGATGCTGAAAAACTTATTTTCCAGGCACTGCACAAGCATAAACAAGTTTTTGCTGTAATGCAAAACCGCTATTCTCCACCTTCGGCATGGGTAAAAGAGATGGTAGAAAGCGGAAAATTAGGCGAAATATATATGGTTCAGCTTAATTGCTATTGGAATCGTGATGAAAGATATTATAAACCAGAATCATGGCACGGAAAGCTTGAGCTGGATGGAGGAACACTGTTCACACAGTTCTCTCACTTTATCGATATCATGTACTGGCTATTTGGTGATATCACTAATATTAAAGGAAAGTTTGCAGATTTTAATCATAAAGATCTTACTGATTTTGAAGACTCAGGCTTTATTAGCTTTGATTTTGTAAATGGAGGAATGGGAGCTTTAAATTATTCTACTTCTGTATGGAATCAGAATCTTGAAAGTTCAATGACAATCATTGCCGAAAATGGAGCTGTCAAAATTGGAGGACAATATATGGATAAAGTAGAGGTATGTAATGTTAAAGATTATGTAATGCCGGAACTTCCTCCTACAAACCCAGGAAATGACTATGGTGCCTATAAAGGTTCTGCAGCCAATCACCACTATATCATCGAAAATGTGGTAGATGTACTGAAAGGAAGAAATACTATTACAACCAACGCTTTGGAAGGATTGAAAGTAGTAGATATTATTGAGAAAATATATGCTCTTAAATAATTAAAGCAATTTTTTTCAAAAGGTTTTAGTTTCTATATAAGTGAGATTAAATTATTCAATACATTATTGATCGTTTCATTATCTTACCAACGGCAGACATAAACTAGCTGAAAAATTCAATGGAATTGACAAAAAATATGAATGAAAAATTATTTAAATAATTTTGGATTTTAGAGGTATCATAAATAGAGTAAAATCTAATTCGTTCTTTAGGAATGTTGCAATATTGGCTAGTGGTACCATTATTAGTCAGATTATTGTCATTGCTTTTTCTCCATTGCTTTCCAGACTTTATTCTGTGGAAGCATTTGGATTACTTTCTCTTTTTACGAGTTATATGGTAATCTCTGGAGTAGTTTCTACAGGGAGATTTGAACTGGCAATAGGGCTTCCTGAAAAAGACAGTGAGGCCAAAAAGTTATTTCAACTTATATTGTTCATTGGCTTTTTTGTCTCGTTAATATATTTAGGAATAATAATTATTTTAAAGGAGTTTTTTAAAGACCGGTTAGAATTGCAGATTCTTAATTACTGGTGGATTTATCTGGCTCCTCTTTATATATTTTTTATTGCTGTTTTTTCTGCTTCAGTTTATTGGTTGCAAAGGAAAAAAGAATATAAAAAAATAACATTTGCCAATGCGCTTCAGGTTATCATTACGACAATTTGTAGTGTAGCTTTAGGTTTTATGAAATTAGGTGAAGGAATGATATTTGCCTTGATTTTAGGAATAATTATTTCCAGTTTTTATATCATTTATTCAGAGCCGGAGTTAAAGAAAGGAATTTTTGTATTTAAAGATATCAAGAGAGTAGGTAAAGAATATATTTCTTTCCCTAGATATATGCTTTTTTCTGATTTGTCATTAACTGCCAGTCAGCAATTTATACCTATTTTATTCTCTATAATATATAGTACTACTATTGTAGGATTTTTCTCAATGGCCAATAGAATGTTGAGGCTTCCTAATATCGTTATTACTACAGCTATAGGAAATGTTTTTAGGAATGATGCGATAGATGAAATTAGAAAAAACGGAAATTGTATAGATCTGTATAAATCTACATTCAAAAAATTGGTTATTATGTCATTACCAATATACCTTTTTCTGTTTATCGTTTCACCGTATCTGTTTGTAGTAGTATTTGGAGAAAAATGGTATGAAGCAGGAATGTTTGCTAGAATTTTATCTGTTTTATTGCTCGTGGAATTTATTGCTACACCATTGAATGTTCTATTCAATATCAGAGAAAGACAAAAGATACTTATGAGGCTTCAGTTTTTGAATGCAGTTATAGGAGGAATTATGATTTTTTTAGGGTTTAAGATTTTTAATAATGCTTCAGCATCCTTGATTTTATTCACTATAAACGCTTTAATTTTTAATATTATTTTTATAGCATTATCTTATAGGATCGCAAGACAAAAAATTTCAAATTAATGAATGTAAAAAATATAAATTTTGAATCCAGATATAAACTAATTATTTCCTCTTTGATATTAAGTATCTTGGTGGGAATTGGTTATTTTTCCTACCTAGTGCCTACTTGGGGGTATTTTGGTTTGGAGAGTGATGAGCCAACACTGGAGATCTGGAGTTTTTATATTATTTTCGCGACGCTCCCCTCATTATTCATACCAAAGGAAATCACAAGACCAAGTATGTTTGGAGTATGGATACTTTATGTATTTACATATATACCAATGATCACCGGAACTTTTTTTGATAAACAGATCATTTTTAATGACAAAATTACAATTTCTTTCTGCTATTGTCTAGGTTTTTGGGGATTATGTAGCTTCTATAAAATTAAACTTTTCAAATCTAAGCCATTTAATGTACCCTATCGTCTGTTCTGGACACTTTACTATTTTTTAGTATTTACCATGTTGGCTTATATTGTTTTTTTATATCGTGATAATTTAACGTTTGTTAATATTCTTGCTTCTGAAGAGGTGTATCAGACTCGTTTCGCTGGACAGGAGATTCAGGAACAGTCTGCTTTTGCAGGGCATATTATATTATGGCTTAGTAATGCATTTTTTCCCTTTATTTTATGTATAGGTTTCATTGAAAATGATAAGATAAAGAAGATAATAGGTATTTCAGGTTTGGTCATTTTATATATGACTATGGCTAATAAACAGTACATCTTCTCTATTGTATTTATATACTTAATTTTCAAATTATTTTCATCAACAAACAACAGAGCGAAGATTTTTAGATTTTTTAAATTTATAATAATTCCTACAATCGTTCTTCTATTTTGTAATGAATTTGTTGATATTCCATTCGTCAATGATGTGGTTTTTGCTCTTTCAGGAATTTTTCTGTTTAGAACTTTGTATACAAGTACGTTGATGACTGTTTATTATAATGTTTTTTTAGAGAATCATCCATATACTTATTTTAGCCATATTTCAATCATCAATAAATTTGTAGAATATCCTTATCAGGACCAATTGGGAATAGAAGTAGGAACTTATTTTATAGATATTGATAAATTTAATGCAAATGCTAATTTCTTCATCACAGATGGCTTGTCTTCTATTGGGCTTCCCGGAATTATTCTTATTGGGTTTTTCTGTTCGTTCATATTTTATCTATTTGATTCATTTTCTTTGAATACTAACAAGTTACTCGGTATATTACTTATAAGTGTGGCTTGTGTTGTGTTAATGAATGTATCTCTTTTTACAACCTTAGTTTCAGGAGGTCTGCTGTTCTTTATGCTCCTACTTAATAACAACAACATAATTAAAAAATAATGAAGATCTTAATGCTCTGTGAGCTATACATAGAAAATTTAGAATATCAGGAAAATCTTTTAGTAAAGTATTATCGAAAACATGGGCATGAGGTGACAGTAATTACTTCAACTTATGAAAATGTATTTGATTATTATAACAATATTCATGATAATTCTAAACCCAAAAGAATCTATTATGATCATGGAGCAAAAATTATAAAGCTTCCTTTTAAATTTAATTTATTAGGTAAAATAAAAAAATATACTGATATTACAGATATTGTTGAAGACTTCAAACCTGATTTGCTATATATTCATGATATTATGCCCAATATGTTTGAAATGTTAAAATATAAGAAGAAGAATCCCCATGTTAAAATGATTATGGACTATCATTGTGATTATTCTAATTCTGCTAATAATTGGCTGTCTCTCAGTATTTTGCATAAAATCATTAGAAAACGCTTGTATATGGATCCTATCCGCAAGCATATATCGAAATTTTATCCTATAGTTCCTGGTAGTACAAAATTTTTGAACGAAGTATATCAGATTCCTGAAAAAGAAATGGAAGTTTTGCCTTTGGGAGCAGATATTGATCGCGTAAAAGAAATTAAAGCTTCAGGAAAAAGAAAGGAAATAAGAGAAAGGTTGGGAATCACAGATGAAAATATAGTGATATTTTCGGGAGGTAAGTTCACACCTGCAAAAAAAATAGATCTGTTACTTCAGGCATTTAATGAAATTAATGATCCTAACGTTCATCTCATTATTGTTGGTGATGCAGATCAGTATAATAAAGAGTATAAAGAAATATTGCTAACTTTATCACAGAACAACCCAAATATTCATTATGTAGGATGGTTGGATAATGGGGGAGTTTATGAACATTTGTCCGCGGCAGATCTTGCAGTTTTTCCTGCAAGTCAATCTATTGTCTGGCAGCAGGCAATAGCTTCAGGCTTAGCATTAATTGTAGGGGATACAGGTGAACAGTCTATACAATATCTTAATGAATTTAATGCAATAACAGAATTGAAAAAAGACGAAATAAATTCTGAAAATATTAAAAAAAGCATTGAAGAAATTATTTATAAAAAAGATGAACTGGAGAACAGAAAAGCATTAGCAGCGAAAACCGCTTCAAAATATCTTGATTGGGATCATCTTATTAATAAAACGTTATCACATTTTTAGAATAACATAAACACAGAAGTTGAAATTTAATGATAATTTTGATTTAAACTTATGAACAAAAACCAAAATAGCATAGGGATGAAAGAAGACAGAAAATATCAGATCTGTACCAAAACAATTATGGATACTTCAGATCCTAATATTGTTTTTAATGAGAAAGGAGAGAGTGATTATTATATTAACTATACAGAAAGTATTTTACCAACCTGGCATACGGATGAAAGGGGGCTCAAAGAACTTGAACAGGAGGCTGAGAAGATAAAAAAAGATGGTAAGAATAGAGACTTTGACTGTATTATAGGACTTAGCGGGGGACTTGACAGCTCATATGCAGCCTATGTAGCGAAAGAAATAATGGGACTTAGACCTCTTATCTTTCACGTAGACGCTGGCTGGAATACAGACCGAGCAGTAAGTAATATTGAAAAATTAGTTAATGGACTTAATTTGGATTTATATACAGAGGTAATCAATTGGGAAGAAATGAAAGACCTTCAGGTTGCCTTCCTGAAATCACAGATTGCAGATCAGGATATGCCTCAGGATATTGCTTTCTTTTCAGGGCTTTATAAATTCGCAAAAAAGAATAAAATTAAATACGTTCTTACTGGAGGAAATTTCTCAACAGAATGTTGTAGAGAACCCGAAGAATGGGGAGCTTACCCAGGGATAGACAAAACTTTAATCATGGATATCCATAAAAAATTCGGGAAAAGAGATCTTAAATCTTTTCCTATAGTAGATATCATGAGCTATAAACTTTACTATAAGTATGTCTTAGGAATGCAGGTTTATAAACCATTAAACTGTCTGCCTTATATTAAAAATGATGTAGAAAAATTGTTGCTTGACAAGTATGGTTGGGAGAGTTTCCAGCATAAACACCACGAGTCAAGATTTACAAGGTTTTTCGAAGATTATTGGCTACCTAGAAAATTCGGATATCAAAAAAGAAGAGCTCATTTTTCGAGTTTAGTTCTGACAGGGCAGATGACAAGAGAAGAAGCATTAGATAGAGTGTCAAGACCAGAACTATCTGAAGAGTTTTTACAGAAAGAGTTTGAATATGTAGCTCATAAATTAGACCTTACTACGGACGAACTTCAGAAGTTATTTGAAGGTGAAAATAAAACCTATCATGATTATAAGAATAAAAGATCACTTATAGGAATTGGTGCACAGACTATGAGAAAACTTGGTCTTGAAAAAAGATTATTCAGATGATAACAATTATTGATTACGGTGTTGGAAATATCAATGCCTTCGTTAATGTATATAAAAGAGTGGATGTTCCCGTGAAGATTGCAAAAACAAAAGATGATCTTGAAGGAGCGGAAAAACTTATCCTTCCGGGTGTTGGTCACTTTGACCATGCAATGACCCAGTTGAACAATTCAGGAATGAGAGATAAACTGGACGAACTTGTATTAGGGCAGAAAGTCCCTGTTATTGGTATCTGTGTAGGAATGCAGATGATGGCTAATAACAGCGATGAAGGAAAACTCGATGGTTTGAAGTGGATAGATGCTACTGTTAAAAAATTCGATGAAACAAAAATTCATCAGGTAACCAGACTTCCACACATGGGCTGGAATGATGTAAAGCCGGTAAAAGATATTGAATTATTTAAAGGTCTAGAAAACAACTCCATTTTTTATTTTCTTCATACCTACTATTTTCACTGTAATAATCAGGAGGATATTATGGCAATTACAGATTATGGTGGAGAATTTGCATCAGCAGCTCACCATGAAAATAAATATGGAATACAGTTTCATCCAGAGAAAAGCCACCATTATGGTGAAATCTTATTACACAACTTTGCAAAACTTTAAATATACATGCTAAGGCCAAGAATTATACCGAGTCTTCTGATCCAGGATAACGGACTTGTAAAAACTGTTAATTTCAAAAATCCCAAATATGTGGGAGACCCTATCAATGCGGTAAGAATTTTTAATGAAAAAGAAGTTGACGAACTTGCCATTTTTGATATTGATGCTACAGCAAAAGGTTTGGAACCCAATTACAGTTTAATAGAAAGAATTGCTAATCAATCCAGAATGCCTTTATGTTATGGAGGAGGAGTAAAGACTTTAGAACAAGCTCAGAGAATTTTTGGATTGGGAATTGAAAAGATTGCATTATCCTCCGCTGTACTCCAAAATCCGAAACTGATTACAGAGATTGCAGAAAGAGTTGGTTCACAAAGCGTAATCGTTGTTTTAGACGTTAAGAAAAAGCTTTTTGGGGGATATGAAGTATATACCCATAATGGAAAAAAGGCTACAGGAATCAATCCTTTTAAATTTGTTGAGGAAGCACAGAAACTGGGTGCTGGAGAAATTGTTATCAATTCAATAGATCAGGATGGTGTGATGAAGGGATATGATATGAGCCTTATAGATAAAGTAAGAGAAAAAATATCACTTCCCCTTACTGTTTTGGGAGGAGCAGGTACTTTGAATGATATTAAGCAGGTAATCGATAAGCACGGGATTATAGGTGTTGCTGCAGGAAGCCTTTTTGTATTCAAAGGAGTTTACAAAGCCGTTTTAATAAATTATCCTACTTTTGAAGAGAAGGAAAAACTAATAAAATAATAATAGAAGATTTTACCCTGTTTAGAGTAAATAAACCATATACAACAAAAACACATGCAAATAAAAGATAAAGTACTTCTTATCACCGGAGGAACAGGTTCATTTGGAACTGCTGTTTTAAGAAAGTTTATAAATACAGAGCATTTTAAAGAAATTCGAATCTTTTCCCGTGATGAAAAGAAGCAGGATGATATGAGAAACCAGTTTAAAAATGATAAACTGAAATTTTATATTGGTGATGTAAGAGATTATAAAAGTCTAGAGCCTGCTATGAGAGGAGTAGACTATGTTTTTCATGCTGCAGCGCTAAAACAAGTACCATCTTGTGAGTTTTTTCCAATGCAGGCTGTGAAAACAAATGTAGAAGGAACTCAAAACGTAATAGATGCAGCTGCTCAAAATAAAGTAAAAAAAGTAATCTGCCTTAGCACTGATAAAGCTGCATATCCTATTAACGCTATGGGTATTTCCAAAGCAATGATGGAAAAAGTAGCAGTTGCAGCTTCCAGAAATCTGGTAGA
Source organism: Chryseobacterium sp. IT-36CA2 (assembly GCF_949767875.1). Lineage (NCBI taxonomy): Bacteria > Pseudomonadati > Bacteroidota > Flavobacteriia > Flavobacteriales > Weeksellaceae > Chryseobacterium > Chryseobacterium sp. IT-36CA2. The sequence continues at coordinate 729,585 of NZ_CATKPG010000011.1, forward strand.
AACTGTTGTATGTCTTACAAGATATGGAAATGTAATGGCATCCAGAGGTTCTGTAATTCCATTGTTTATAAAACAAATCAAAAATGAGGAACCTATTACAATAACAGATCCGAATATGACAAGATTTTTAATGTCATTGGAAGAAGCTGTTGATCTGGTACTATTTGCTTTTGAACATGGAAATCCTGGTGATTTATTTGTTAATAAAGCTCCTGCAGGAACTATTGGAGATCTTGCTGTCGCTTTAAAGGAAATGTTTAAATCAGACAATCCTATAAAAATTATTGGTACAAGACATGGAGAGAAGCTTTATGAAACTCTTTGTACACGCGAGGAAATGATTAAGGCAGAAGATATGGGAGATTTCTACAGAATTCCTGCAGATAACAGAGACCTTAATTATGCCCAGTATTTCTCTGAAGGAGTAGAAGATATCTCTAAAATTGAAGATTATCATTCCCATAATACAGAACAGCAGGATGTAGAAGGAATGAAAAAATTATTATTAAAACTTCCATTAATCAGGAAAGAAGTTTTGGGAGAAGATATCATGCAATACCCGGATTAATATATTCTAATTTAACTTTTAATATAATTCTTTTAAACCCATGAAGATAGCAATAGTAACTGATTTTTTTGGAGATAATTTGACTTATATTGAAAATGAATTGGCAAAACAATATATTAAGTTGGGTTTCCAGGTTTTTATTATTTGCTCAGTTACAGATAACGTTTTTGATTTTTATAATCATCATTATTATACATATCGGGAGGCGTCTGTAAAGATGAGTAATGGGATAAAAATATATAGACAACCTTACCAGTTAAATTTAAAAAAACGTATTAAAAAATTTGAAAACTTCTATAACATTCTCTGTATAGAAAAACCTGATTTTATTTTTTTTAATGCTATTCAGCTGAATCTTAAAGATGCTGTAAAATATAAAAAAAAGGAAGGCTGTAATATTATATTATATTCTGAAATTGACTATAGTAATTCCGCGCAAAATTGGCTTTCTCTGAATATTCTTCATAAAATTATTTGGAGAAATGTCTTGAATAGATATAAAAAGCATATTTTTAAAATATTTTATGCTACACCGGGAAGCTCGAAGTTTTTGCTTGAGGTTTATAAAGTACCCGTAAACGAAACCAAATTATTGCCGCTGGGGTGTGATTGTAGTTTCTCAGAAATTATAAAAGAAAAAGTAGATCGAAATACTTTTAGAGAAAAGTTAGGAATTGCAAAAGATGATATTGTACTGATAACAGGTGGAAAACTGGATCAGAAAAAAAGAACAGAGGTGATAATTGAGGCTGTCAGGCTTTTAAATAAAGCTCATTTACACCTGATTGTTTTTGGAGCTCCAGCAGCGGGAGCTGATCAATATTTTAATCAATTAAAAGATAGGGCAGCAGGACATAATATTCAGTTTACAGGATGGCTTGATTCAGAAGCTTTCTATGAATATATGGCAATTTCTGATATTGCTGTTTTCCCGGCAAGTCAGTCTGTTTTATGGCAGCAGGCAATAGGAATGCACCTGCCTTTAATTGCAGGTGATTCAGGAAATCAGGATATGTCTTATCTTAACTTTAATGAAAATGTTATCAAAATAGAACAAAATGATATTACTCCAACTAGATTTGCTGAAACATTAGAAAAGATTATTTCAGTGCCAGGTCTTTTAAACAAGATGAAAAAAGGTGCAGAAAAGACCTCTAAAGAAAATTTAAGTTATGATATTATTGCTAAAATGTCAATTGGATATGAATAGAATTTTATCCTTTAATTAAAATCTAAATAATATGCTTTTAGGGGGGGTAGACAGGAAAAAAATTATCGTAACAGGAGGAATGGGATTCGTAGGTCACAATCTGGTTAAGTCATTGGTTGATCGTTACGATTGTATGGTTGTAGTAGTAGATAATTGTTGTAATAGCAGTCCTGACAGACTTTCTGCATACATGCAGAAAATTATTTTTATAAAAACAGATGTTTTAAATGTTGAAAACTATGTTGATCATTTAGATGATTGTGATTATGTTTTTCATTTAGCCTGTTCACACATATCTGTATCAGGAGAAAAACCTGAACACGATCTCGAAGTTAATGCCTTAAGTACATTGAGAATATTGAATTATTTAAAAGACTCAAATCCCAATAAACTTGCCCGGTTCATTATCACTTCATCCTCGTCAATTTATGGGGATATAAACAATAATGAAGCTCCATTTGATGAAAGCTCTGCCCCCAATATTTTGAGCAATTATGCCGCCACTAAGCTTTTGAGTGAAAATTATGCTCTGTTGTATGCAAAAAAACATAATATACCAGTTACCATTTTAAGATATTCCAATGTGTATGGTTATGGACAGTCTTTTAGTAATGAGTATTGTGGAGTTTTAGGAAAGTTTATTTATAATGCTCTTACCGGGTCAAATCTGACGGTATTTGGGGATGGCGAGCAAACCCGTGACTTTACATTCATAGAAGATGCTGTAGATGCTACTATTTTATCTGCTGTGTCACCAGATTCAGTGAATGAAATTTATAATATTAGTACAGGTCAGGAAATATCTATTAATTCATTAATTACTATTTTAAAAAAACAAGTTCCACATTTAGCGGTTGTGGTGCACAAAGAAAGAGATATTGATAATATTAAAAGAAGAGCTGTAAGCTATAAAAAAGTTAAACAGCAATTAGGCTGGAAACCTGTAGTAGATATAGAAAAAGGGATTAAGCTGACTCTTCAGTGGTATAAAAAACATTTAGAAGAAATAATATAATATTTTATGGGCCAACCTGAAATTATAAAAGGTGAAAATTACTCGGATATCAGAGGAAATTTATTCTTTAATAACAAATTAGATCTATCAAATATTAAAAGACTATACTATATAGAAAATGTCAATACTGAATTGATAAGAGGATGGACTGGGCATAAAGTAGAGCAAAGATGGTTTTCTGCAGTATATGGAAGTTTTATCATACGGTTGATAAAAATTGATAGTTGGGAAAATCCGAACGAAGAAACTGATATATTGGAGTTCGAATTGAATGCTGACCAATTAGATGTATTGCATATGCCCAAAGGGTATGCAAGTGCAATTCAGGCAAAAGTAGAAAAATCAAAATTACTGGTAATGGTTGATCATTCTCTAGGGGAGATTGATGATGATTATCGGTTTCCAATAAATTATTTTAAAAAATTAGTATGATGAAAAAAATTGGAATTACAGGCCAGAATGGTTTTGTTGGTTCACATTTATACAATACATTAGGGTTAAGACCTGAAGAATTTGAGAGAGTTGATTTCCATAAAGAATTCTTTGATTTTCCTGAAAAATTAGACGCTTTTGTTGGGCAATGTGATGTTATTGTACATCTTGCTGCAATGAACCGTCATCCGGATCCTGAAGTCATTTATGAGAACAATGTAAAATTAGTAAGAGAACTTACAACATCATTGGAGAGAACCGGATCGAAAGCTCATGTTCTTTTTTCATCGTCCTCTCAGGAAGAAAAAGACAACCTTTACGGAAAATCAAAAAAAGAAGGACGTGAAATTTTTGCCCAATGGGCAGAAGCTGCTGGAGGGAAATTTACAGGAATGATTATCCCAAATGTATTTGGCCCTTTTGGCAAACCAAACTATAATTCTTTCATTGCAACTTTTTGTTATAAACTTACCCATGGAGAAACTCCGGTAATTGACAATGATGGCGAAGTAAAGCTAATCTATGTGGGAGAATTGGTTCAGGAAATTATCAGTCAGATAGAAGGTGGTAAAACGAATAATGTATATGAAGTTTCACATACTTCTGTAAATAAAGTTTCAGAAGTACTTCTGAAACTTGAAAATTATAAAAAACTTTATTTTGAAAACGGAGAGATCCCTGTATTGGAATCAAAGTTTGATCTGAATCTCTTCAATACATTCAGATGTTATTTTGATATTAAAAACCACTATCCCGTAAAATTTACACAACATACTGATCCAAGAGGAGCTTTTGTAGAAGTAATCAGATTGGGAATAGGAGGACAATGCTCATTCTCTACTACAGTTCCTGGTATCACAAGAGGAAACCACTTTCATACAAGAAAAATAGAAAGATTCGCAGTAATAAAAGGAAAAGCTCTAATACAGCTTAGAAAAATAGATACTGATGAAGTTCATGATTTTTATCTGGATGGTGCAGAGCCCGCTTATGTAGATATGCCGGTATGGTACACCCATAATATTAAAAATATAGGAGACGAAGAATTATATACAATCTTTTGGATCAATGAACCTTTTAATCCTGAGGATTCAGATACTTATTTTTTAAATGTCTAATATGGAATTGGTAAAAAAAAATAATATTGGATTTATCTTTTTACTAACCTTCGGGTATATATTTTCATACTCGTTCGCTATTTTAGTAAATGCAGATTCAAATAATTATTTTTCTGTTCCTTTCCGTATTACAGTCTTATTGTTAGGCTGTTATGTTATTTATCAAAATTTTGAGAACATTAAGAAAAGGAAATTTACAATTATCTGTACATTCCTTTTCTGGATGTTCTATTTATTCAAAGCTATTTATAGTTTTAAAAATGACACTTACTTACCGGATACAATCAATGAAGAAAATAGAACTTATATAAGGATCATTTTTTTGAACCTGATCCCTTATATAGCTGTTTTAGGAATTAGCTTTACAAAAGAGATCACGGTGAAACTGAATTCTCTTATATTCAACTTCCTATTAATTATTTTGGGAGTAAGTTGTTTATGGACAATATTTGTATTTCAGCACTTTGAAAAATCAAGTGGAATATTTGTCAGTTACTATATAAGTGTTGGGCATTATGGTTTGTCATTGCTGATATTGTCAATTTTCTATTATTTTCAATCACCTCAAAAATGGCTAAAACCAATTTTAGGTACATTAATAGGTGGATTTACTATTTTCAGTTCTTCTGCAAGAAGCCCTATGCTGGCCGCATTTATTATTTTATTAGTACTACTGTTATATATCAACAAAATAAAATATTGGATCGCTTTAGTAGCTTTTGCACTTATTTTTATTATCAGCATTTATTTTCTAAAGCAAACATCAGCATCAGACTTTGAATTTGTAAACAGGATGTATAATGCAATTTTTGAAGGAAACGGAGGTGGACGGTCCTATTATTTATTAAAGGGATGGAATGTTTTTAAAGATAATATTCCTTTTGGTGGGCGTATTTTGTTTGAAGATGGTATGTATCCACATAATATTTTTGTTGAGGTATTGATGAGTATGGGAATAGTGGGTGTTATTTTATTATTTTTCTATTTTAAAGATTTTGGGAAATTCAAAATAAGGTATATCAAAAAAAATATCTGTTATTTACCCTTTTTTTTATTTTTTATCCAATACTTTGTGTTGGTTCTTACTTCATACAGTATCTTTGCGAATATGGAGTTTTGGAGCTTTACAGCAGTAATTATATCTATAATTTTATTTTGTTATGATGAAGAAATTAAAAGTAATGACAGTCGTAGGAACACGACCGGAAATCATTAGACTATCAAGAGTATTATCAGCTTTAGACGCATCTGAAGCTGTAGAACATATTATTGTCCATACCGGGCAAAATTACGATTATGAACTTAATCAGATTTTTTTCGATGATCTGGGGTTAAGAAAACCCGATTATTTTCTTGAAGCAGCAGGAAAAACAGCAACGGAGACTGTAGGAAATATTCTTATTAAAATAGATCCGCTTCTTGAAGAACTAAAACCTGATGCGTTTTTAGTACTTGGAGACACTAACTCTTGTTTATGTGCTATTCCTGCCAAAAAAAGACAAATTCCGATTTTCCATATGGAAGCAGGAAACAGATGTTTTGATCAAAGAGTACCTGAAGAAACAAACCGCAAAATTGTTGATCATACTTCTGATGTCAATTTGACATACTCAGATATTGCAAGAGAATACCTTCTAAGGGAAGGGCTTCCTGCAGACAGGATTATTAAGACTGGATCTCCAATGTATGAAGTTTTGAATCATTATCTTCCGAAAATTAAAGATTCTGAAGTTCTTACAAGACTCAACCTTGAAGAAGGGAAATATTTTGTTGTTTCATCTCATAGAGAAGAAAATATTAACTCCGATAAAAATTTTAGAGGATTAATCAGCAGCCTTAATGCTATTGCAGAAGAATATCAATATCCGATTATTGTTTCTACACATCCAAGAACAAGAAATATGATCGATAAAATGCAGTTGGAGGTTAGACCTGAAATTCAATTTCTGAAACCACTGGGATTCCATGACTACAATGCTCTTCAAATGCGAAGTTATGCGGTACTTTCAGATTCTGGTACAATTTCAGAAGAATCATCAATTTTAAATTTTAGAGCTCTTAATATCAGAGAAGCACATGAAAGACCTGAAGCTATGGAGGAAGCATCAGTAATGATGGTGGGCTTATCTCCGGAAAGAATCTTACAAGGACTAGTTCAATTAAAACAACAGACAACCGGAAGTGAAAGAAACTATAGACAAGTATCCGATTATTCCATGCCAAATGTATCAGAAAAAGTAGTGAGAATAATCCTCAGCTATACAGATTATATTAATAGAGTAGTTTGGAGAAAGATATAAAAAATGAATATATTATTTCTTACCCTGGCTAAAATAAATACGTTAAAAGAGCGAGGTATTTACCATGATTTGATGCGTGAGTTTTCAAACCATAATCATAATGTATATATTGTAAGCCCGATAGAAAGACGTGAAGGTCAAAAAACAACTGAAAGAAAAGAAGGAAATGCAACTTTCCTGAATGTAAAAACACTCAATATCCAAAAAACAAACTTTATTGAGAAAGGAATTTCAACGTTAGCGATTGAAAAATTATTTTTAAATGCAATAAAAAAATATTTTTCAAAAGTGAAGTTTGACCTTATAATCTACTCTACACCGCCTATTACATTTACAGGAGTTATTAAATACATAAAACAAAGAGATAACGCCAAATCATATTTGCTTCTGAAAGATATATTTCCACAAAATGCAGTAGACATGAAGCTGTTATCAAAAAAAGGAATTTTATATAAATATTTCAGAAATAAGGAAAGAGAACTATATAATATATCTGATAAAATTGGATGTATGTCTGAGGCAAATGTAAAATTTGTTCTCAATCATAATTCCTATATATCTAAAGAAAAAGTAGAGATTAATCCAAACTCTATAGACTTGCAATTGGTTGCAGATATTTCAGAAGATAATAAAAAGAAGATTCGGGAAAAATACCAGATACCTTATAACAGAAGGGTATTTATATATGGCGGAAATTTAGGCAGACCTCAGGGAATAGATTTTCTTATAGAAACGTTGCAGGCGAAGTCCAGAGATAAAGATATATTTTTTGTTATAGCTGGTTCAGGAACAGAATATGATAAACTGAAAAACTGGTTTGATAGTTTTAAACCTGAAAATGTATTACTACTTCCGGCAATTCCGAAATCAGATTATGATCTTTTGGTTCAATCCTGTGATATAGGACTTATTTTTTTACATAAGGATTTTTTGATTCCAAATTATCCGTCAAGATTGCTTTCTTATTTGGAGTTTAAAATGCCGGTACTGGCTGCTACAGATTCTAATACAGATATAGGAACTGATATTGTAAAAAATAATTGTGGTATGGCTGTTCATTCAGATGATTTAAAATCAATGATTAATGCTATTGATACTTTGAAAGAAATGGATGGCGCTAAATTTGAAGTGTTGAGACAAAATAGCTTGAATTTTTTGAAAAAAGAATTTCAAGTTGAACAGTCTTATTTCAAAATAATAGAAGCTTAGCTTATGAACAAAGAGAAATTTATTTTAATATGTATTCTTTTATGTAATGTTTTATTGGGACAAAAACCAATAATATACTATTCTGCGTATGCTTCAAAAACGCAGAAGGATCATAATGTTTCTCTGATTAAGTTTTTTCAGGATGTGTCAAATAAGAATGCGGTTGGAGTTGTTGACGGTTATAATATTGAACTCGAAAAAGAGATAACTGTAAAGAATATAAATAATCTTGAATTATCTTTTAAAAATTCAACTTTGTATTCCAATAAAAGATTTTCTGGGTTTTTTATAAACTTTTTGAATTCTAAGAATATTAGAATTGATGGCTTTAGTGTAGAAATGTTTCGTTCGAAGCTTCAGACCTATATTAAAGAAGATTATCCCAATATTTTTAATGGAGGATTGGGCTTTAAAGGGTGTGAAAACATTGAAGTTAAAAATTCCAAATTTTTGAATTTATATACCCGGTCAATCCAAATAACAGAAAGCTATGGGAATGTATCCATAAATAATAATTTTTTTAGTTCAAAAAAACAAAATCAAAAATATTTGCTGGAACATGTAGTTTTTGGGTCATCCCGAAATGCAGTCATATCAGTCAGTAAAAACAGATTTGATAATGAAACATATGAAAATCCAGATTTCGGTATAGCTGCTATTTCAGGATATGGATTAGGAAAGAACGGAGGAAAAGTAAGTATTGTAGATAATTACATTAATAACGCAGGCAGAAGTAATTCAGGACAGCATCGTCTGTATGCTATTGATTTTTATGATGATTGTGATAATTTATTAATAAAAGGAAATACTTTTAATAACATTATGTGGGGGGCTGTAAGATTTAATGGAAGTTCAGAAAATATAAGTATTACAGACAATAATATTTCTATAAAAAATCCAGATGATACATCATGTATAACGAGCTCCACTACGGGTAATAGTCCCTATTTTAGAAATATTAGTATTGAAAATAACAGTATTACAACCTTATCAGGACTCAATTCTGCAATCATGCTTCAGAATCAGTTTGAAAAAACGAAAACAGAAAACATTTCCATTAAAAATAATAAAATAAATAATTCTTATAATAACATTTTTATTTTGGGATATTTTGATGATGTATCTGTAGTTCAAAATGTTTTTAAAGGAACCGGATCTTCAATGGGAATCTGTTTTATTTTAAAGAATAAACAGATTAATAAACCAATATATATAACGGATAACAAGATTAGTGCCTTTAATACAGGTATCTCTTTAAATTCTAAAGACAATACGATTAATTATAATAGTTTTTTTGTTAAAAATAATGAAATCATTACAGGTAACAAGGAATTTAATGGTTTTGGGGTTATTGTAAATTTGGGAATGAAAGGAAATGTGAACATTGAAGATAATAATATTCTTAATTATAACACAGGGTTATATATAAGAGAAAAAACAGTAAATACAAAACTTAATAAGTTTACTGGAAACATAAAAAATATGTCCAGAGAATAAAATATTGGGACATTTTATAAATAGAATTGATAGAATTTTTTGTAATCAATCTATTTGAACAGATTTTTTTAATTTTGGAATAGAACTATGAGAATTAAAATGAAATTATTTCCGTATATATTTTTAAACATATGTAAATTATAATAATGATGTATAAGACATTTATCAAAAGGTTATTGGATGTTTTTATAGCACTTTCAATCATTATATTTTTATTCCCTATATTTCTGATCGTTTATATTTTAGTTAGAATAGACAGCCCTGGAAAGTTCTTTTTCTTTCAGGAAAGATTAGGTTATCAGGGAAGAGTATTTAAGATATATAAGATAAGAACAATGTATGATAGGGAGAGGGTGGCAGATAGAGAAATACTAAAAGGAGATGCAGAGGTAACCAGAATAGGATACTATTTAAGACGTTTTAAAATAGATGAACTTCCCCAGATTATTAATGTATTTAATGGTGATATGTCTTTAGTTGGTCCACGTCCATGTTTACCGAGACAACTTACAGAATTCAATGAAGACGGGAAAAAAAGAATTCAGGTGGTTCCTGGCCTTACTGGATTGGCGCAAATTAATGGAAATATTCATTTATCCTGGGAAGAAAGATGGAAGTATGATAGAGAATATGTCGAAAATCAAAGTTTTTTATTAGATACTAAAATCATACTTAAAACATTTCTGATATTGTTTAATGGTGAAGATAAATATATAAACCGCCCAAATGTATAAAATATTAGTAATAGGAGCTGTGAATTCCACAGCTAAGATTATTCAAAAATTAATTGAAAATGGTCTGGAAGTAGTTGGAGTCCTTGGGCATGAACCTAAAGATAAAGATAAGATTTCCGGATGGGCAGACTTGGCTGCATTATCTTATGATCTTGGTATAAATTACAAAAGTTTTACCAAAATTAATGATGAAGAAAATCTTAAATGGGCTGCTGAAAAAAAGGCTGACATAATTTTTGCTGTTGGATTTTCTCAGTTATTGCAGGACGATTGGTTTTCTGTTTCGAAATTAGGCTGTGTTGGTTTTCATCCCACAATGCTTCCGGTAGGAAGAGGAAGAGCTCCTTTGGCATGGATAACGTTGGAGCAGTCTTATGGTTCAGCTACGTTTTTTCTAATGGGAAAAGGTGCTGATGACGGACCGGTTTTTGTGCAATCTATCTTCAAAGTTCAAGAAGATGACAATGCAGAAAGTGTTGAAACCAAGATTTTGGAAAATATTGAACTGGCATTGGATCAATGGCTTCCTGAATTGAAGAATGGTTTATGGAATCCTATTCCTCAATGTGAGCACTTAGCTTCTCATTATGGAGTAAGAAAAGAAGAAGATGGACTTATCAATTGGAATGATAATGCCGGATTTATAAACAGGTTGATTAAAGCTGCTTCCAAACCACACCCGGGAGCTTATACTTATTGCAAGGATGAGAAACTGATTATCTGGTCTTGCCGACCGGAAAAATATATTCAGTTCAAAGGAGTAATAGGAAGAGTTTTGTTGAAAAATGAAAAACAAGAACTTCTGATCCAGACAGGTGAGGGATTACTGTGGATAGAAGAATATCAATTCAAAGGAGATCTTGGTATTTCAATTAATGTTGGAGATAAATTGGGTTACAATATAGAAGATGAAATATATAAAATAAAAAACATTTTAAAAAATAATAAATGAATAGAGTAGTAATAGTGGCACCCCATGCTGACGATGAAATCATTGGATGCGGAGCAACGATTGCCAGACATATAAAAGCTGGAGATGAAGTAACTATAGTAATTGCAACAAATGCTTCGGAAGGAGCACCCGAGCTTTATTCAGCAGATCAGGTTAAAAGTACACGTTCTGAAGCTATGGCAGCACATCAGTTTTTGGGAGTAAAAGAAACTTTTTTTTTAGAATTTCCTGCCCCCGCTCTTAATGCCTTTCCTGAATTTAAAATTTCTTTGGAAATTTCTAAAATATTTCAAAAAATAAACCCCACTCATTTGTATCTTCCACACCCAGGAGATATTCATCAGGATCATAAAGCTATTTATCGTGCTTCTTTAGTAGCTGCAAGGCCACAAGGAGAAAACAAAATCTTAAATATATATTGTTACGAAACACTATCTGAAACAGAGTGGACACCAATGCAAGAGAAAGCATTTGTACCCAATCACTTTGTTGACGTTACTGATGTATTTTCAAAAAAAACTGAAGCAATGAAGTTTTTCGGTTCACAAATAAAGGAATTTCCTCATTCAAGATCATTAGAAGCCTTTGAAGCATTAGCTATGTATAGAGGAGCTACTATAGGTGTAAAGAAGGCAGAAGCATTCGTTGTTGAGAGACAGGTGGTTTTATAATAATAATTATTCCGCTTGGAGATAAGTAAATTTTAGAAAATTTTTTTTAAGAAAAATTTAAAATATGAAAAAAATAGCAATTATTGGAGCAGGAGGATTTGGACGTGAGGTGAAAATGCTGATCGATCATATCAACCAAAAAGATCAACAATTTGAGATTCAAGGATTTTATGATGATAAACATTATGATCATGATATTAATGGAGTTCCATATTTAGGGAAAATTGAAGAAATAAATGAGGTAGAGCATCCTTTATGCATTGCAGTAGCGATAGGAGATCCTAAAACAAAGAAAAAAATTATACAGGGAATAAATAATCCTAATATTGAATTTCCATCTTTAATACATCCATCAGTAATTATTGGGCAAGATGATACAAAAATTGGAAAAGGAAATATTATTTGTGCAGGGGTTATTATTACAGTAAATATAGAAATAAAAGATTTTGTAATTCTTAATCTTTCTTGTACAGTAGGGCACGATACAATAATAAAAGATTATTGCTCATTCATGCCGACAGTTAACATTTCAGGAGAAGTAGTTATAAATGAGGCAGTTTATGTAGGGACAGGTGCGAAAATTATAAACCTTCTTGAAATTGGTGAAAATACTATTGTTGGAGCAGGGGCAGTAGTTTATAAAAGTCTTCCTGCAAACTGTACAGCAGTAGGAATTCCAGCTAAACCTATAAAATTTCACGAATAATATGAATACTAAAATCTGGTTATCCTCACCACATATGGGAGGTAATGAATTAAAATATATCCACGAAGCATTTGACGAAAATTGGGTAGCTCCATTAGGACCTAATGTTAACGGTTTTGAAAATGACCTGGAAATGTTTTTAGGTGAAAATGCAAAAGTAGCTGCTCTTTCAGCAGGGACTGCGGCACTACACCTTTCCCTTATAGAATGCGGAGTACAGCATAACGATGAGGTAATCTGCCAGTCTATGACTTTTTCAGCCTCAGCCAATCCTATTGCTTACTGTGGGGCAATCCCTGTTTTTATAGATAGTGAACCAGACACTTGGAACATGTGCCCAAAAGCATTAAGAGAAGCTATCGAAGACAGAATTCAAAAAGGAAAAAAGCCTAAAGCTATTATTGTGGTTCACCTATATGGTATGCCGGCAAAGATGGATGAAATTACGGCTATTGCTCAGGAATTTCAAATTCCAGTAATAGAAGATGCTGCAGAAGCTCTCGGCTCTAAATACAAAGGACAAGCATGTGGAACATTTGGCCGTTTTGGAATCTTAAGTTTTAATGGAAACAAAATTATCACAACTTCAGGAGGAGGAGCTTTGGTTTGCCATACTCAGGAGGATAAAGATAAAGTTGTTTTCCTTTCTACACAGGCTAGAGATAACGCTCCTCACTATCAGCATTCACATATTGGTTTCAACTACAGAATGAGTAATATCGTAGCAGGGATAGGAAGAGGACAGATGGAAGTGCTTAAAGACAGAGTTGATGCCCGTAGAGCAATGCATGATTTTTATCTTGACATCTTCAAAAATATTGATGGAGTAACCGTATTTTCCGAACCAGGAAATGATTTTTATTCAAATCATTGGTTATCCGCAATAATTATCGATCCGGAAACTACAGGAAAAAACAGAGAAGATTTAAGACTTGCATTTTTAGAAGATAATATCGAATCAAGACCGCTTTGGAAGCCAATGCATCTGCAGCCGGTTTTTGAATCAGCTCCTTACTATGGAGAAAATATTTCTGAAAAGCTTTTTGATAATGGGTTGTGTCTTCCATCAGGCTCTAATTTGTCAGATGACGACAGAGAAAGAATAACAAAAGTAATCCATACTTACTTTGGAGTTTAATATTGTTAAATTAAATGAATCAGTATAAATATTGGAAAGTAATTTTTGATTTTATCTTAGCAGTACTATTTGTGCTGCTGTTTATGCCAATACTGATCATTTTGTTTGTGATTGCAAGTCTGGACACCTCTTCTAATGGGATTTTTTTTCAAACCCGAATAGGACAGTACGGAAAACCTTTTACCATTTTTAAATTTAAAACAATTCATGAACATAAGAGAACATGTTCCGGAACAGGGCAGGCTCTCAGGAAATTTAAATTTGATGAACTTCCGCAATTGTTTAATATTTTGAAAGGTGATATGAGTTTTGTTGGTCCCAGACCTGATATCGAAGGATATTATGATAAACTTACAGGAAAAGACAGAAAAGTACTGGAGCTGAAACCAGGATTAACTTGTGAAGCAAGCATAAAATATAGAGATGAAGAAGAACTTCTGAGAAACCAGAAGGATCCTTTAGCATATAATGATGAAGTATTGTTCCCAAGCAAGGTAAAAATGAATCTTGATTATTTTGAAAATATGTCTTTCAAAAACGATATCAAAATTTTATTTAAAACATTAAAAACCGTATTGAAATAGAATTTGTTACTACTATGAAAATTAAAGAAACCCCGCTTAAAGATTGTTATATCCTAGAGCCTACCGTATTTGAAGATGATAGAGGATACTTCTTTGAAAAGTACAACGAAAAAAGATTCGAAGAACTTACAGGAATGAACGGACACTTTGTACAGGATAATATTTCCAAATCTTCTTATGGAGTACTTAGAGGCCTCCACCTTCAGAAAGGAGAACATGCACAGGCAAAACTGGTATCTTGTCTTGAAGGCAGCGTATGGGATGTAGCGGTAGATCTTAGAGAAGATTCTCCCACATTCGGAAAATGGTTCGGAATAGAACTCACGGCTGAAAATAAACTTCAGCTATATGTACCAAGAGGTTTTGGTCACGGATTTTCTGTGTTGAGTACCCATGCCGTATTTTCCTATAAATGTGATAATTTTTATAATAAAGAATCAGAAGGCAGCGTAAAATACAATGATCCGGATCTTGGTATAGACTGGAAAGTTGATGAAAAGGATGCTATACTTTCTGAAAAAGATCAGAATGCCCCTGCATTTAAAGAAAAAAACTTTTAAAGTTATATCCCTGAAAACCACTTTTCTAAAGTGGTTTTTATTTTTTAATTCCTAACTCTTCAATATTTTGTATCTTTGCAGACTCAAAATCAAAACGATGCGTACAAAATCTGTAGGGAAGAAGAAAATCAATGTAGTCACTCTTGGATGTTCCAAGAATGTATATGATTCTGAAGTATTAATGAGCCAGTTGAAGGCCAATGGCAAAGAAGTGGTTCACGAAGACCGTGGTGACATTGTTGTAATCAATACCTGCGGATTTATTGATAATGCTAAAGAAGAATCCATCAATACTATTTTAGATTATGTAGAGGCTAAAAATAGAGGTGAGGTTGAAAAAGTATTCGTTACAGGATGTTTATCAGAAAGATATAAGCCGGATTTGATAAAAGAAATTCCGGATGTTGACCAGTATTTTGGAACACGAGATCTTCCGATGCTGCTAAAGCACCTTGGAGCAGATTATAAACATGAATTGGTAGGTGAAAGGCTGACAACTACTCCAAAACATTATGCATACCTTAAAATTTCAGAAGGCTGTGACAGACCGTGTTCTTTCTGTGCGATTCCATTGATGAGAGGAGGGCACATTTCAACCCCTATCGAAAAACTGGTTTCTGAAGCTCAGAAACTAGCAAAAAAAGGAACGAAAGAATTAATTCTTATTGCGCAGGATCTTACTTATTATGGTCTTGACCTTTATAAAAAAAGAGCATTGGGTGACCTTTTAAAAGAACTGGTAAAAGTAGAGGGTGTAGAATGGATCCGTCTTCATTATGCTTTTCCAAGCGGTTTCCCGGAAGATGTTCTGGATATTATTCGTGAAGAACCTAAGATTTGTAATTATATAGATATCCCGCTTCAGCATATCAATTCCGATTTGTTGAAATCAATGAAGAGAGGTACAACCCACGAAAAAACAGATGCTCTTTTAGGAAAATTCAGAGAAAAAGTTCCTGATATGGCAATCAGAACAACACTTATTGTCGGGTATCCTGGTGAAACAGAAGAAAGATTCCAGGAGCTTAAAGACTGGGTAAGAGAACAGAAATTTGACAGATTAGGCTGCTTTACTTATTCTCATGAAGAGAATACTACAGCATATGTATTGGAAGATGATATTCCGCAGGAAGTAAAAGAGGCGAGGGTAGAAGAAATTATGGAACTGCAGTCTCAGATTTCATGGGAAAAAAATCAGGAAAAAATAGGGAAAATATTCAAATGTGTTTTTGACCGTAAAGAAGGGAATTATTTTATCGGAAGAACAGAATATGACTCACCTGATGTAGACAATACTGTATTGGTTTCTGCAGAAGATACTTATATTTCTATAGGCGAATTTGCAGAGGTCAAAATTACTTCAGCAGAAGAGTTTGATTTATATGGAGAATTGGTATAGCTAAACACTTATTAATCAGTTCAAAATAAGGTTTATAAAATTAATAGATTAATAAATTTTAACATAGAATTTTCTCTGCTATTTATTTTTATTTAGTTGATAATCAAATTGTTAAGATTTCGTAAAATTAAGATTTTTTAATTTTCTTTTTTTATTTAGATAAATTCAAAAATTATATCTTAAATTTGCGCAATAAACAATATTTTTAAATAATGTGCTTTCAATGAGTTAATCATTAGAATGAGACTAAAAACTGAATTGAAATAGTTATTTTAGTTTATATATAGTATTCACAAGTTGGGATGCATTTTCCTTTTTGGAAATATTGATGAAAAAAAATGTAATTAAAAATCTTTAAAAACTTATGAAAAAAATTTTATTAACAGCAATTATGCTTGTTGGCCTTTCGGCTTTTTCTAAGGCTCAGCAAGGGCGAGTGGGGATTAACACGACCACGCCTGCCGCAACGCTAGATGTAGTAGCTAACACTACTGATCCTGCTAGACCTGATGCCTTATTAGTCCCTCGTATGACGGCAGCGGAATTATCTTCTAAGGATGATACTAGTGGTACATATGGTGCACCTCAGAATGGAGCAATTGTTTACATTACTGGAGGTACTGGTACTGGATCTAGAAAAGTTAAAATTACTGGTCCTGGGTTCTATTATTTTGATAATTCAGTTCCTGAATGGAAACCTGTAGGTGGAGGTGCAGTTACAACTGTCGGGTATACTAACGTTGCACAAGGAACAACTATTAACAAAAATGAATCAATGATAGTAACTACTAACGTAACTATCGCAGCTCCTGCAGTAGGAACTTCAGTAGCTGGAGATAAATTCAGAATAGTTGATGCTACAGGTGGTTCTGGTTTTAGTGTTACTGGTGTTCATCCTACTACAACTACGTCTCCAGCCGTATCAGGTTCGGCATTAGAGTATACTTTCATCAGTGGTGCATGGTATTGCACAAGTTTATAATTTAAAATAATATTGAAATGAACACAAATAAAAAAATTTCTGCTCTTGTATTATTAGCTGTGGGTATCTTTTCTAATGCACAGATCAAAACAAATAATACAATTAATGCAACCATAGGTGGAGAATCAGTTTACTTAGATGCTTCAAGTTTCCCGGCATCAAACAGTTTAGGAAAAGGTTTAGCTTTTCCAAGAACAAACCTGACTAATTTTACATTTACTACGCAAGTAACTAATGGACTAAAGTTCCCTACTGCATACGATGGTATGATCGTTTATAACTCAGTTGCGGGTACTACTCCTGCTTCAGGTTCAGGTATTGGAGGTCAAACTGTGGGTGTAGGTTTTTACTATTTCAGTAACCCTACTCCAACACCAGCATTTTCTTCTGCTTCTGGACAATGGTTGCCATTAGGCGGGTCAGGTAAAGAAAATATTCTTACTACTGAAACTGTTACAAACAGACAAGTAAATAACGCACAAATTTATGGTATAAAAGGAACTTTCGCTGCAAATGGTACTACTACTGCAGTAACAATTCCTGCTCCTACTGGAATTACTGCTATGTACGGAATTACTATTTATAAAGCGGGTACTAATACAGTATATTCTAGAGAATTATATTCATATGATACATCTACAGGAGCTGCTGTTACAGGATCTCCAAGTATGTCTGTAGTATATCCGAACGGAACATATGACTATGTTTTAGAATACTTAAAATAAAGAAATTTATTTAGTTACATAATAAAAACCAATGAGAAATCATTGGTTTTTACTTTTTAAAAAGGACTTGTGTTCATTTAATTTTTTTGGTAATGCATCATCATTAATTCATTTTTTGAGCCATTAAAATCTAATTTTAGATCAATAGATAAATCAGCATCTAAATTTTAACAAAATAAATGGTGTTAAAAACCAGTCTGTAAATCTTATTTTATGAAGCGAAACTTCTTCTGTAAGAAAGTTTATCCAATATCCGGTTTTTAAGACTTTAAATGTTGAAAATAAATTTTGTGGTTTTTATTTTAACTTTATAAATTTTGTAAGCTATTGATTTTCAATTGTTTTTATATTTTATAAATTTTAATTATGTACGGGTTAGTTAATTATGTTAACTTTTTGAAGTTTTTTTTAACACTTTTTAACAGTGTGATTTAAAAGCCCTATCCATAGGGGCTTACAGGTTTAGTTAACATTTTGTTAGTGTTTTGTTAACTGTTTTTAACATATTGAATAGGGTTTTATAAAGATTCCTGATACATTTGCTCCGTCAAAACCATATAAAAGTTCAACATGATGAAAAGATTCATTCTCGTAATCATAATGATGATTTCAACCCTGGGTGTTTATTCTTTTACGAGTAATGCCTTAGATGCGAAAAAAACAAGTTATGCATCGTACTACCACGATAAATTTAACGGTAGAAAAACTGCTAGCGGAGAAATCTTTGATAACTCAAAGTTTACTGCAGCAAACAGAACGCTTCCATTTGGAACAAACGTTAAGGTTACGAACCTTAAGAATGGTAAAGAGGTAATAGTGAGGATTAATGACAGAGGACCTTTTCATTCATCAAGATCTTTAGACATGTCTAAAGCTGCGTTCGATGAGATCGGAGATATCAATCATGGTACAATTCCGGTCGAATATGAAATTGTCGATTAATTTTATGATTTAAATTAAAAAAAAGCCAGCTGATTCAGCTGGCTTTTTGTATGCATCAATATCTTGTTGATTATACATCCAATTCCAATAAAGCAGGGCAATGGTCAGAATGCACGGCTTCCTTTAAAATAGCAGCCCTTGAGAGCTTATCTTTTAAGCTGTAAGAAGTGAAGTTATAATCCAGCCTCCAGCCTTTATTTCTCGCTCTGGAATTTTGTCTGTAACTCCACCAGGTATAATTGTCAGGATCACCATTGAAGAACCTGAAGCTATCTATTAGTTCACATTCATTCATAAAATTGGTCATCCACTCTCTTTCCATAGGAAGAAATCCTGAAACATTCTTTAAGCCCTCCGGATTGTGAATATCAATTGCTTCATGGCAAATATTAAAGTCACCGGATATAATCAGATTGGGAATTTCTTTCTTTAAATTTTTGATATACTCCAGAAAGTCATGGCAGAACTGCATTTTGAAATCCAGTCTTTCAATATTAGAAGCGGAAGGAACATATACAGAAATAGCTGAAAATCCGTCAAAATCTGCACGAATGATTCTTCCTTCATTATCATAGCTTTCGATACCACAGCCATACTCTACATGATTAGGTTTAATTTTGGAGGCAATTCCGACCCCGCTATAGCCTTTTTTAACGGCTGAGTGCCAATAACTGTGATAACCTAATTTTTCAAGGCTTTCG
Organism: Chryseobacterium sp. IT-36CA2; assembly: GCF_949767875.1. Lineage (NCBI taxonomy): Bacteria > Pseudomonadati > Bacteroidota > Flavobacteriia > Flavobacteriales > Weeksellaceae > Chryseobacterium > Chryseobacterium sp. IT-36CA2. The sequence goes on from NZ_CATKPG010000011.1 coordinate 749,028, forward strand.
ATGTCTATCTGATCGTTTCCGGCTTTACTCTCCTGAATACAGATGATATCCGGGTCAGCAGCCTTCAGCCAGCCGAGGAAATCTTTTGTGAAAGCAGCTCTGATTCCGTTGACATTATAAGTGATTAATTTCATAAGCAAGAATAATTTTTTTCAAATGTAGGGAAATAAAAAAGCCGGTTTTGAATTTCAAAGCCGACTTTTTATATTTTTAGGAAGAGATTTTATTTTTTAAAAACGGTTTTACCATCTTTTGTTAGTTCTATTTCCTCACCTTTTCCTCTCAATTCATAATGATCATTCTTATACCAAATCCCTGATGCAGGTTTTTGTCCTTGCAATTCAATGGTTTCTTTGTTGAATACTACTGTAGCTGTATTTTTGGTATTGTTGAAAGTCATCTCCAAAGTTTTTCCGCTTTTGTCTTTCGAAGTACTTTTTACAATTTCATCCTTAGTTCCAGCAACAGCTGCGGAATCAGAAGGTTTAGAAGCAATACTGTCCGCAGTGGCAGAAGTTGAATCTGTTGCTTTTTTTTCTTTATTACATGAAGTCAAAAATAATGCGGTAGATGCTGCTGCAATAAAAATGTGTTTTTTCATAAATGTATATTATTAATGTGTGTGCCTTTTTGTATGCAAAATAAATGCCTTAAACAAAAAAGCGAAAAAAATCATTCGATTTTTTCCGCTTTTAACTCAAGATTAAATAAACTATGAAGAAAACTACTTGGGTTCTAGAACGCTGAAAGGAATAATACACTCTTCCAGTGAAATTCCTCCATGCTGATAAGTCTCTTTATAGTAATTAACGAAATGATTATAATTTTTAGGATAAGCCAGGAATATATTGTTTTTAGCAAAAATATATTTCGAACTTAAGTTTCCTTTCGGAAGGAAAAGCTTTTCCGGATTTGTAATCGCCCATACATCACTGTCATCATACGTTAAGCTTTTACCTGTTTTGTATCTGATGTTGGTAGAAGTTTCTCTGTCTCCCACAACTTTACTAGGCTTTTTAACATATACCGTTCCGTGGTCTGTAGTAATAACCAATTTATAACCGTTTTCTGCAGCTGTTTTAATAATCTTCAGTAAAGAAGAGTTTTCAAACCAGTTGTAGGTAAGAGAACGGAAGGTTTTATCATCACGGATCAACTGATCTACGATATGGTTATCTGTTTTCGCATGGGAAAGGATATCAATAAAGTTGTATACAATTACCAGCAGATCGTTATTTTTATGCTGGTTGAAATCATCATAAATTTTTCTTTCAAAATCTGCGTTCAGTACTTTAAGATACTTCATGGATTTTGATCCCAGACCAATTCTTTTCATCTGATCCTCCAGAAAGTCACGTTCAAATTCATTTTTGTTTCCTTCTTCATTATCATTAAACCATTTATCAGGGAAACGTTTCTCAATCTCAGACGGCATTAATCCTGCAAAGAAAGAGTTTCTTGCATATTGTGTAGCGGTAGGAAGGATACTGTAGTAGTAATCTTCCGAGATTTTATTGTAATACTTTGTAAACAAAGGTTCAATAACTTTCCACTGATCATAACGAAGATTGTCTACCATTAGTAAGAGAACTTTTTCTTTTTCTACTTCTGGTTTTACTTTTTCTTTGAAGAGCGTGTGGCTCATTAGAGGTTTGTCTGAGTCAATAAGCCAGTCTGCATAATTTTTCTCAATGAACTTAGCAAACTGAATATTGGCTTCTTCTTTCTGAGATTGCAAAAGATCAGCAAATTCATTATCTGCTACTTTATCAAATTTGATTTCCCAACTGAGAATCTTTTTATAATATTCCGCCCATTCCTGATACGTTCTCAGGTAAGAAAGCTCCATAGAAAGGTTTCTGAACTCCTGCTGGTACTGTAAAATTGTTTTTTGCTCCACCAGATTATCCTGCTGAAGATTTTTCTTGAGGGAAAGTAATATCTGATTAGGATTTACGGGCTTTAATATATAGTCGGCGATTTGAGATCCAATGGCTTCTTCCATAATATGCTCCTCTTCGCTTTTGGTAACCATTACAATTTTTAAGGCATTATCTTTTTCCTTAATCATTGGAATAGCCTCCAAACCGGAAATACCGGGCATATTTTCGTCTATTAATGTTAAAGCAAATTTCTCTGAATCCATAAGTTCCAAAGCCTCATTCACATTATTAACAGGGGTTACCTGATAACCCTTCTTTTCTAAAAATACGATATGAGGTTTAAGTAAATCTATTTCATCATCTATCCATAATATCTTTTCTGACATAATTTATTTTTTACACGGTTATAGTATCAAAATGTTGACCAAATCCTTTTAAAATCTCACAAAATAGAGATATTAAAAGTTAAATATTAGTTAAATGAAAATATCGTTTGATATTTCACATTTTTGTTTCATTCAATTGGTGGTTCTTATATATTCCAAAGCCTTTTCCAGGATTTCATCTTTTCCATTTTTAAGCCCTTCTATGCTGGGTTTTATAAGAATGTCCGGAATAATACCTATTCTCTGAGTTTCCCTGCCATCCGGATAATACGCTCCAAGACCCGTAAAGCGGGTATCAAGATCAGCAATTTTAAACATAATGACATCTCCGTTGGCTCCTGAAGTATTACTTCCGATAATTTTCGCTTTCGGGTGCTGCTTAAACATCATTGTCGTTGTTTCTGCCTGGCTTTGGGTATTCTCATCTACTAGAACGATTACATTTCCTTTATAGTATTCGGGATTCTTTCTGCCGGTAACATTTTTTCTGCTGTAAAACTTACCGGGATAATTGGTGTCCGGAAAAGTAAACTGATAATAAACCTTAGGCTCCGGAAGCAGGAGATAACTTAAAGGAATGATTGTTTGTTTCGGATAATTTCTAAGATCAAAAATAATAGATTTTGCAGATTTTAGATCTCCATACATTTCGTCCAAATCTTCCTTTTCTATGATTTCCATATTGACATACCCGATTTTTTTCTCATCATCAACGAATTTCCATTTTTTAGGAGTCGGAGTTTTTTCATGGATAATATCTCTGATAAGATAAGTTCTGGCTTTTATTTCCAGATTTTGTCCATCTCTTTCAATCTTTAAAGAAATAGAATCATTATTGCTGAAGAGAAGCTTATCCTTTATTTTGCTTACTTTGCCCCATGAGTTGGATGCAGGAATGTATTTTCCAAGACTGTTGATCATTTGAGGAATTGTTTTACCTTCAATATCATAAATGACATCCCCTGTATGTAAAGGACTATTGTTTTTGGGGCGGGTGTCTTTTATTTTTGTAATCACTAATTTTCCTTCAGCATAGGAGTATTCTGCAGGAACTTTTCTTTTTCCAAATTGATTAAGTTGAATTTCTTTTGATGAAAGATAAGCATGTGAGTCATCCGTTTTGGTCACCAGCTCTGCCAGTGCCAAGTGATAATTTTCATCATTATCAATCAAAAGAAACCTGGGGATCATTTCTGTAAGAACATTATTCCAGTTTTGATCAGTTTCATATTTATAAGGAAAGAAATATTCTACGTAATTCCAGTATCTGAACAACTCCAGTAAGCTATTTCTTTTAGACGTAAATTTAGAACCATAGGATTTTTCATTCCTGAAATATATTTTTCTTCCTCCTTTTCCAAAATAGTGATTGTCTCCAAGATTCCTGTTGTTTTCAATATATCGAAGTTTTTGAGATACATCATCGGAGAAAATTTGAGAATTGTCAATCCAGCTCAGGTCAAAGTTTTTAAGAAAATACACTTTATTTTCCTTTACTGAACATTCTTTGCATACAGGAACTTCTCCGAGACTTTTAATCCATTCAGAATAAATAGTGTTCAGTGACTGTTTATCATTAATATATTCAAGCTCATCTATTTTTTGAAAAAGCTGTTTGTCCCAGTTCAGATTTCCTTTGGCAACATCAGGATGATAATATTTTAAAAACCCCCATATTCTGCAGAGAGACTCCAGTTTTTGGGTTTCGGTTATAATTTGTGCAGAAAAATGTAAACTTAAAAATAGTAGAAGGAAAAGAACGTATTTTCTCATTAAAAGTTATCGTGTTTTCTCTCTCAAAGATAGCCTTAAAATACAATAGTGACAAGCGTTTTTAAAGAATAAATACTGAACGGGGGCAGATCTTCTTTTAACATGAAATTAACCAGAACTCAAATTTAAAATGCCTAACTTTGTTCCTAATATTGACGTTTCAATGCAGAATAAGCTAAAAATTATCAACGATCCTGTTCACGGATTTATCAAAATTCCACACGAAATTTTATTTGATATCATTGAGCACCCTTACTTTCAGAGATTGAGGAGAATTGGGCAGACGGGACTTTTGAACCTGATCTTTCCGGGAGCTACTCATACAAGATTTCATCACGCGCTGGGAGCAATGCATCTTATGTTTACTGCTTTGGAAACATTGAAGCAGAAAGGCGTGAAAATTTCTGAAGAAGAGGAAAAAGGAGCGATGCTGGCTATTCTGATGCATGATATTGGTCATGGTCCGTTTTCTCATGCATTGGAAAGTATGCTGATGGACGACTGGCATCATGAAAATCTATCTCTATTATTGATGAATAAGCTGAATGAAGAATTTGAAGGCCAGCTTTCCATGGCTATTGAAATGTTTCAGGGAAAATACCATAGAAAATTTTTCAATCAGCTGATCTCTTCCCAACTGGATGTTGACCGTCTTGATTATTTGAAAAGAGACAGCTTTTTTACAGGAGTATCTGAAGGAAATATTAATACACAGAGAATTATTTCCATGATGAATGTATGTGAAGAAGGGGAGCTGGTGATTGATGCAAAAGGAATTTATTCTATTGAAAATTTTCTGACTGCCAGAATGTTTATGTACTGGCAGGTGTATTATCATAAAACTTCAGCTTTGGCCGAATTCCTTTTGGTTAAAATCCTTGAAAGAGCAAAATATCTGATTTCCCAAGGCACAGAGCTTCCTGCGACCGATAATCTGAAATATTTTTTATACCGGGAAAAGAGCGGTGCTACAGACGAAGATGTAGAAAGATTTACCAAGCTTGATGATAATGATGTGATCCAGGCGATGAAAGAATGGCAGAATTCGGATGACTTTGTTCTTTCATATTGGTGTAAATGTGTAATTCAGAGAAATTTACCTAAAACAATTATTTCATCACATCCTTTTGGAAAGGAAATAATTGATGAAAAAGTGAAAAATAGTAATGAATTTTTCGGAATCAATAATGGAAAAGAACTGGTTCACGAAATAAAGCGAAAACTTTTGCCCTATCATGCGGAGAAACAACCCATTTATTTATTGCATAAAAATGGTAAGAGAACAAGGCTTCATGAGTCAGAAGATCAGCTTTTATCAGGGTTAATTGTAAATAAAACAACCCGCTATATCCTTATGTTTCCAAGAGATATCTCCGGACTAGACTCTTAAATAATATTAAAATTTACGATCTGAAACCAAAAAATGTTTGCAAATTCTAGAATTTCTTATCTTTGCAGAATATGGAATTTACAGCTTCGCAAATTGCAAGTTTTATTGACGGAAAAATAATAGGTGACGAGAATGCACTTATTACAGGGGTTTCACCAATTGAAAATGGTGAATCAGGACATCTTTCTTTTATAGCACAAGATAGATTTTCTCATTTTTTGGATACCTCAAACTGCTCTGTTATTATCGTTTCGGAACAACTTCTGGATAAAAATAGTTATAACCCTACCTTAATCGTTGTAAAAGATGCCTATCTTTCTTTTCAGATTCTGATGAATTTATATCAGGAAATGCAGGGAAGAAAAGAAGGTGTTGAGGATGGCTCATCCATCCACGATACAGCAATAATAGGAGATAAAGCCTATATTGGAGCATTTACTTATGTTTCTGAGAAAGCTAAAATCGGGGAAGGGTCACAGATCTATCCACATGTATATATAGGCAAAGGAGTAAAAATTGGTAAAAACTGTAAGATAGACAGTGGTGCCAGAATTTATGACTACTGTATTATTGGGGATAATTGTGTGATTCATTCCAATACGGTAATTGGAGGTGATGGTTTTGGTTTCCAGCCAACAGCCGAAGGCTTCAAAAAAATACCACAGCTTGGAAATGTAATCATTGAAGACGATGTAGAAATTGGTTCAAACTGTAGTATCGACAGAGCTACAATTGGTTCTACCATTATAGGAAAAGGGACTAAAATTGATAACCTGATTCAGATTGCCCACAACGTAAAAATAGGTCAGAACAATGTAATTGCTGCACAGGCAGGAATTGCAGGTTCTACCACTATTGGTGACTGGAACCAGATTGGTGGTCAGGTAGGAGTTGTAGGACATATCAAAATAGGAAATCAAGTGAAAATTCAGGCCCAGAGTGGCGTGAATTCCAGCGTTAATGATAGAGAAACATTGTATGGCTCACCAGCAATCAGCTACAATGACTATTTGAGAAGCTATGTTCATTTCAGGAACTTACCTGGAATAGTAAATAGAATAAATAATCTTGAGAATAACTCAAAAGATAATACTAATGAGTGATATGCAAAAAACACTTCAGCAGGAGGTTACTCTTTCTGGAATTGGTCTTCACACTGGTAAAGAAGTAAAACTTACCATTAAACCTGCTAAAGAAAATACAGGTTTTGTATTTGTAAGAACAGACCTGGAGGGACACCCTCAGGTAGAAGCAGATGTAAATTATGTTGTAGCAACAGAAAGAGGTACTACATTAGAAAAATTAGGAGTAAAAATTACTACTTGCGAACACCTTTTAGCAGCTCTTGTTGGTTGTGATATTGATAACGCAGTTTTAGAAATGGATGCCTCAGAACCTCCTATCCTGGACGGATCTTCAAAATACTTTGTGGAAGCTATCGAAAGTGTTGGAGTAGCAGAACAAAGCGTAGCAAGAGAATATCTTGTGGTAAAAGAAGTTCTTACATACAGTGATCCGGCTACTGGTTCGGAAATCACAATCATTCCTTCAGATACTTACGAAGTAACAACAATGGTAGATTTTGGGACTAAAGTTTTAGGTACTCAGAATGCTACTCTTAAAAATATTTCAGAATTTAAAGACGAAATCTCATCAGCTAGAACATTTAGCTTCCTGCATGAATTGGAAATGCTTTTAGATCATGGTTTGATCAAAGGTGGAGATATTTCCAATGCCATTGTATACGTAGATAAAGATCTTACTCCTGAAACTACAGAAAAATTAAAGAAAGCCTTTGGAAAAGATAATGTATCCATCAGACCAAACGGTATTCTAGATAATCTTAATTTAAATTATCCTAACGAAGCGGCAAGACACAAATTACTCGATGTAATAGGTGACCTTGCTTTGGCAGGGGTGAAAATAAAAGGTAAAGTTATTGCCAACAAACCGGGACACTATGTGAATACTCAGTTTGCGAAAAAACTAAACCGCCAGTGGAAATTGCAGAAAAAGAAAAACGTTCCGGATTTTGACCTGACAAAAGAACCAGTATTTGATATCAACGGAATTATGAAGCTTATGCCTCACAGACCTCCGTTCTTATTGATTGATAAAGTTCTTGAACTTTCAGACTCTCACGTAGTAGGGTTGAAAAATGTAACCATGAACGAGCCATTCTTTGTGGGACACTTCCCTAAAGAACCTGTAATGCCAGGAGTACTTCAGGTAGAAGCATTAGCACAGACAGGAGGTATTCTTGTATTGGCAAGCGTTCCGGATCCTGAAAATTACTCTACTTATTTCATCAAAATTGATAAAGTGAAATTCAAGAGAAAAGTAATTCCGGGAGACACACTAATATTCAAAATTGAATTGATAGAGCCTATCAGAAGAGGAATTGTTCATATGCAGGGGTATGGATATGTAGGAGATGCAGTAGCAGTAGAAGCAGAGCTTATGGCTCAAGTTGCAAAAAATAAAGTTGATTAAATGATTCATCAATTAGCAGCCGTAGATAAACGTGCGAAAATCAGCAAAAATGTAATCGTAGAACCTTTTACTACAATTGCAGGGGATGTAGAAATTGGAGAAGGAACCTGGATTGGTCCTAATGTAACCATCATGGATGGTGCAAGAATAGGGAAGAACTGTAGGATCTTTCCCGGGACTGTAATCTCTGCAATTCCCCAGGATCTGAAGTTTGATGGTGAAGATACTCAGGTAATTATCGGTGACGAAACGACAATCAGAGAGTGTGTTACCGTAAACAGAGGGACAAAAGCCTTAGGGTATACCAAAATAGGTGCTCACTGCCTTATTATGGCAACTTCACACATTGCACATGACTGTGTTATCGGAGATCACGTAATCATCGTAAACGGGTGTGGTATTGCAGGCCACGTGGAGATTGGAGATTATACGGTAATGGGAGGTTTATCAGCTGTTCATCAATTTGGTAAAATCGGGAAGCATGTGATGATTTCCGGAGGTACTTTGGTAAGAAAAGATATTCCGCCTTACGTAAAAGTAGCAAGAGAGCCAATGTCTTATGCAGGTATCAATTCTGTAGGCTTAAGAAGAAGAGGATTTACCAATGAGAAAATTTTTGAAATCCAGAAAATCTACAGAGCAATCTTCCAAATGAAGATGAACGTTTCTCAGGCTATTTCTCATATTGAAAAAGAAATGCTTCCAACGGCTGAAAGAGATGAAATCTTACAGTTTATTCAAAACTCACCAAGAGGTATCGTAAAAGGATACGGAACCGGAAAGGATAGAGAATAATTTAATAACAAATACTATCAGGCTATGAAAAGTTTACTTGTACTTACAGCGCTTTCTGCAACATCTTTTTTGTTTGGACAGCAAACAGAAAAGTCTGAAACCGGGAAAAAAGAAAAACCTTTTACCATAGAAAGAAAAATTTCTGAAGTACCTAATGATAGTATTGCAAAGAATAACTTAAATAGTATTCTGAAACAGAAAAATACCGGAAGTTCAATTTTAGGAACAGCCGATCAGTATAAATCTGATCTTCAGATGAATGTAAACAGATTGAATAATAATGTGAATACGTTCAATAATAATACATTTAACAGAATGATGCCGCAAGGGCAGGGAATACAGTTTAATAAAAGAAAATAAATATCTACAAAATTAATGGCAACAAGTAACGATATCAGAAAAGGTCTTTGCATCGAATATAGCAATGATATTTTTAAAGTAATCGAATTTCTTCACGTAAAACCAGGAAAAGGACCTGCTTTCGTAAGAACAAAATTAAAATCAGTGACTAACGGAAAAGTAATTGATAACACTTTCTCTGCAGGACACAAAATTGATGAAGTAAAAGTAATCACAAGAAAATTCCAGTATCTTTATGATGATGAGAACGGATTCCACTTCATGAACAATGATGACTTCTCTCAATTATACATCAACAAAGAAATGATCGAAAACTCTCAGTTTATGAAAGCTGGTGAAGAAGTAACAATCATTTTAAAAGAAGCTGATGAAACTCCACTTTCTGCTGAACTTCCACAGTCAGTATATCTGGATGTGATTGAAGCTGATCCGGGTGTAAAAGGAAACACTGCAACAAACGCTCTTAAAAACGCAATCGTTGAAACAGGAGCAAGAGTTATGGTTCCTTTGTTCATCGAACCGGGAGACAGAATTAAAGTAAGTACTGAAGACGGTAGCTACTTAGAAAGAGTAAAAGAATAAATAAAATTTACATAAATTCGGTTTGCATTAGCAGTCCGAATTTTGTTTTATAAGAAAATCTATTGTTATGAGATTCCATTCTCCGCAAAAGCTTAAAACGATTGCAGATTTAATAGGTTCAGTATTTGTTGGACCTGAAGACTTTGAAGTATTGGGAACTAATGAAATTCACATGGTAAAGCCAGGGGATATCGTTTTTGTGAACCATCCTAAATATTATGACAAAGCTTTAAACTCTGCAGCAACTATTATTTTAATTGATAAAGAAGTAGAATGTCCGGAAGGCAAGGCACTTTTAGTTTCTGATGATCCTTTCAGAGACTTTAATAAAATCAATACTCATTTTACCAGAATATATAATTTCACAGAAGAACTTCACGATGTTGAAATAGGAGAAGGCACAAAGATTCACTCTTCAGCAGTGATTGGAAACAATGTGAAAATCGGAAAAAATACCCTTATCTTCCCTAATGTTGTAATCGGCGACCGTACAGAAATCGGAGATAATGTCATTATTCAATCCAATACAGTGTTAGGAGGTGATGCGTTTTATTACAGAAAATTAAACGGAAATTTTGACCGCCTGATTTCGGTAGGAAATGTGATCATCGAAAACAATGTAGAGATTGGAAATGGATGTACCATTGACAGAGGAGTTACAGACTCTACCATTATTGGTGAGGGCTCTGTTTTGGATAACCAGATTCAGATCGGACACGACACCGTTATCGGGAAAAAATGTCTGATTGCTTCTCAAGTAGGAATTGCAGGATGTTGTATCATTGGAGATGAGGTGACATTATGGGGACAGGTAGGAATCGCTTCCGGGAACAAAATTGAGTCAGGATCTGTACTTTTGGGAAAAACAGGAGTAAACAGAGATCTTGAAAAAGGAACCTATATCGGGATGTTTGCAGAAGATTTCAAAACTTATCTGAAAAAAGAAGTAAAGCTGAGAAAACTGTGATGAAGAATTTACTAGCTCTATTTCTTTTTATATATTCAATAAGTTTCGCTCAGAAATCACAGGTTGAATCAAAGGTTACATTTAGCGACAACAGAATAGTAGATGCTAAAATACCTTTTATAACAAACCTTTTTGATAGTAATCAGATTGATGAGATAACGATTAGCGACAGAAAAGTTAAGATTTTGGAAGATGGAAAAGCTATTAAGTACCAGCCTTCTGAAATTCAGAAAATAGAATTTACAGATCTTAAAGGTAAACCAAGGATTTTCATTTATTTTCCTTTAGAATCAACTAAAACTTTGGTGGAGCTTGTGTATGATGGTAAAAAAATAAAATGGGTGAAAGCATATAGACGCCACGGCTATGATGGATCTACCCTTGTATCAGATGTCTTGTTCAAAGGAGATATAAGACAACCTTTGAATATTTTGGTCAATAACAGGAAGAAATTAAAACAATTAATGGTTGAAAAACCCGAACTTGAGCCACTTATTGAAAATATTAATTATAACAGACTTAAGGAACAGGATTTAATCGATCTGTTGAAAAAATATGATGAATAAAATCAGATTTAAAAATTTTTTTAACGACAAATAATCATTATTTTTGTCTGACGTATAAACTGAAAATAAATAAATTAAAACAACAATAAAATGTCAATTTTAGTAAACAAAGATTCTAAAGTAATTGTACAAGGATTTACAGGGAACGAAGGAACTTTCCACGCTGGTCAGATGATTGAATACGGAACAAACGTAGTAGGTGGTGTTACTCCAGGAAAAGGAGGTAGCGAGCACTTAGGAAAACCGGTATTTAATACAGTTGCTGACGCTGTTGAAAAAGCAGGAGCAAATGTAAGTATCATTTTCGTACCACCGGCATTCGCAGCAGACGCTATTATGGAAGCTGCCGAAGCAGGAATCAAAGTGATTGTATGTATTACTGAAGGTATTCCTGTAGCTGATATGGTAAAAGTAAAATCTTACATCGCAGACAGAGACTGCAGATTAATCGGACCAAACTGCCCTGGAATCATTACTTCTGAAGAAGCTAAAATTGGTATTATGCCAGGTTTCGTTTTCAAAAAAGGTAAAGTAGGTATCGTTTCAAAATCAGGTACTCTTACTTACGAAGCTGCTGATCAGGTAGTAAGAGCAGGTTACGGTATCTCTACTGCTATTGGTATTGGTGGTGACCCAATCATTGGAACGACTACTAGAGAAGCATTAGAGCTGTTTATCAACGATCCTGAAACTGAAGCGGTGGTAATGATCGGTGAAATCGGTGGAGGTCTTGAAGCTGAAGCTGCAAGATGGTACAAAGCAAGCGGATCTAATAAGCCGGTTGTAGGTTTCATTGCTGGACAAACTGCTCCAAAAGGAAGAACTATGGGGCACGCAGGTGCTATCGTAGGTGGTGCTGAAGATACAGCTCAGGCAAAAATGGAAATCATGAGAGAAAATGGTATCAATGTAGTAGATTCTCCTGCTGATATCGGTGCTACTGTAGCAAAAATCTTAGGATAAAATACAAAACCAAAACATATGAAAAAACTTTTATTAGCCTCAGCCCTGACTCTTTCTGCTTTATCTTTTGCACAAGTGCAATGGGAAAGCACAAGATTTGGTGTTACAGGCGGCCTAAACTACTCCAGAGTATCCAATGCCCATAACCCTTCGGGCCCAAGATATACTTTTCAAGGTGGAGCTTTAGCTTTAATCCCAGTAGGGAAAACAAATCAATTCTTTATACAACCCGAAGTTCTATACTATGGTGCAGGAGAGACAGGGAAAAATAAAGATTCTAAAGGTGTAAATGGTTATGATGCTCTATACGCAAATAACTATCTGAGCGTACCTCTTTATTTTAAAGGGTATTTTTCAGAAGCTGAATCTGAGTTCTTTGGATTATTAGGGCCAAGATTTAACTTTCTGCTAAGTCAGAACGTTAAAGATATTCCAGCAAACAGACCTTATTATGATCCGGATGTTACTGATCCTTCACAGCCGGCAGGCGTAAACGGGAAAGCAAACAGCTTTAACTGGGGATTAGGATTAGGAATCGGATATAGCTACAAAAGACAACTTGAAGTAGCAGTAAAATATGATTTAGGTCTTGCCGATACTTATCCTGGTCTAAGAAATGAAACCAAGGGTAGTAGTAAGAAAAAATCAGAGCAGGTTTTAGCACTTACGTTAAGCTATATATTCAACTAGAATATTTCAAAATAAAAATCCCGGAAATTAAGTTTCCGGGATTTTTTTGTTTATATGTTTTTAATTATCAAAGGAAATAGGAACACTTCTTTCTTTGCCTTCTTAATTATTTTACCCTCTTATCCACTTCCAAAGCTCTTTCATAGTAGCTTTATTTCCATACATCAGAATACCTACACGATAGATCTTTCCCGCCAGGAAGATCATAAAAATAGTAGTTGCCAGTAACAATACGATAGATAATACAATCTGCCATATAGGAACTCCAAACGGAATTCTGGCAATCATTGCAACAGGTGATGTAAACGGAATGATCGACAGCCAGAAACCTAATGGTCCGTCCGGATTGTTCATTAATGTGAAGCTTCCATACATCCCTAATGTTAATGGTAAAATTGCAAATAAAGTGAATTGCTGTGTTTCTGTTTCATTATCCACAGCAGAACCAATTGCGGCATAAATAGAACTGTAAAAAATATATCCTAAAAGGAAGTAAACGATGAATACAAAGATAATCAATGGGAAATTCAGTTCCAGTAAACTGTGAGAAATCTGGGTAGCAAGCTGTCCCATATCCAGTTTACTCGCAAGTTCTTCGCTTCCTCCCGGAATATTCTTCTGAAGAGGAGAGAAGCCTGTGTTTAAAACCAGTGCTCCTATTACAGACATTGTGATCCAGATCAGAAACTGTGTCAATGCAACCATTGTTACTCCCAGAATTTTACCCATCATCAGTTCAAAAGGTTTTACAGAAGAAATGATGATCTCTACAACACGGTTGTTTTTTTCCTCAAGCACACTTCGCATTACCCTTACCCCATAAATAATGATAAACATAAAAGTAACATACATCAATACCATACTTAGCCCGGATTTCACTCCAAAAGCAAGATCAGAATCTTCTTTATTATTATCCGTAACATTGATGGTTTTTAATGTGAAATTTTTATCAAGATCATTTAGCTGTGTCTCCTGAATACCCAGTTGCTTAATTTTTTCTTTTTTAACAACATCGCTGATGTCAGAAACGATTTTCTGCTTTGTATCAAATCCTATTTTACTGTTGATCACTAATCTTGTGTCCTTTTCAAGGGCATCAAAATTTTGATTTTTCAGCTCAGGAAGAATCAAAATACCATCCAGAGATTCATTTCCCTTTAAATTGTTGATCTTAGATTTTTCATCTGCAGCAGAAACAAAAACGTAATTTAATTTATCATTAGATTTTAGCTGATTGGTAAATAGTCCGCTTTTATCAACCACTTCTATAATACTGTGAGATTCATTCGCCTTAAACATCAATCCGATTACTGCTCCAAAAGCAATAATCATTACCGGAGCAAGGAGTGTCAATATGATGAAAGATTTTTTCTTAACCTGCGTAAGAAACTCTCTCTTGGTAATTAAAAAAATATTATTCATAAAATTAAGAATGGTTACTTACAGCGTTAATAAACACCTCATTCATACTAGGAATTCTTTCGTCGAATGATCTCACTTTACCTACCTGTACAAGATCAAGAAGAACATTATTCTGGCTTTCTTCATTTTTCAGGTCAAAAGAAATAAGATTATTTTCATTGGATAAATTGAAAATATCATACTTGCTTTTGAAGCTGTCAAACTGATCGTTGCTTACCTCAGAAAGGGTAACTCCAAAAATATTTTTTTTGAATTTTTCTCTTACGTCAAAAACCCTTCCGTCAATAATCTTTTTAGAATTGTTGATCAAAGCAACATAGTCACACATTTCTTCCACACTTTCCATTCTGTGGGTAGAAAGAATAATAGTTGTTCCATTATTTTTAAGATCAATGATCTGATCTTTGATTAAATTAGCATTAACGGGATCAAAACCTGAAAAAGGTTCATCAAGAATTAAAAGGTGAGGTCTGTGAAGAACGGTAACTACAAACTGAATCTTCTGTGCCATTCCTTTAGACAGCTCGGAAAGCTTTTTCTTCCACCATTGATCAATGTGAAGCTTTTCAAACCATTTTTTAGCTTCATTCTGAGCATCACTTTTACTCATCCCTTTAAGTTCACCGAAATATAGAATTTGATCACCAACACTCATGTTTTTATACAATCCTCTTTCTTCGGGCATATAACCGATGTCTTTGATATGACTGGGATTCAGTTTTTCTCCATTGATGAAAATATCTCCTGAGTCGGCCTGAGTAATTTGGTTGATGATACGGATAAAAGAAGTTTTCCCGGCTCCGTTGGGACCTAAAAGACCATAAATACAGCCTTTCGGGACATGGATGCTGAAATCATCCAGTGCGACCTTTTTACCGGCATTATAGGTCTTTTTAATATGTTCAGCTTTTAGCATTAAAATTGTTCTTTTTACTATTAGTATTAAAAAGTCCCGAAAGTTACGGAAATATTAAAACAGAATTAATGTAAAAAGAAAAAATCCTGATGATTATCAGGATTTTAATTTATTGTTTTACAATTTGAGTAACTTTCTGTGTGTTGTCACTTAAAATATAGCGTATCATATATTTTCCGGGCTTTAATTTTTCAATATTAATCTCACCGGAGTTCATGTTTACTGTATAACTGGCAACCTGCATACCCAAAATTGAATAAAAAGTCACACTCTTGATCTTTAAAGATGGATCTTTTGCCTTAACGATAAGAAAATCCTTTGCAGGATTTGGATAGGCAAGCAATACCCCATCATCTGCCTTTTGAGTGATGGAACCCGGCTCTTTAAGCTGAGCTTTTAAATTGTTGGAAAATCCAACAAAAGTGCCTACAAATAGAAATAAAAGTAAAAGTTTTTTCATCAAATTTATAATTTCTCGAATATATATAACAAATATAATAAATTCTACAATTTCATACAATAGTTTTTTGTAGAACTTATATTAAATTTGTAGAAACTTATTCAAAAAGTATTCCAAAATGATACATTCAAGAAATAGAAGACTTAGAGTTAATGAATCTATCAGAAGTTTGGTAAGAGAAAATGTGCTTACAACTGATGATTTTGTAATGCCGATCTTCGTAATGGAGGGCGAAAACAAGCAGGAGGCAATCCCGTCTATGCCGGGAATTTTTAGGCGGAGTATAGATTTAACAGTAAAGGAATGTAAGGAATTATTTTCTTTGGGAGTAAAAGCTGTCAATTTGTACATGAAGGTGTCAGAACATCTGAAAGACAATACAGGAAAAGAAGCCTGGAACAAAGACGGATTAATGCAAAATACCATTAAAGCAATCAAAGATGCGGTTCCGGGAATGATTGTGATGCCTGATGTAGCGTTGGATCCTTATTCCATCTACGGACACGACGGAATCATTGAAAACGGAAAAGTATTGAATGATGCTACCAATGACGCACTGGCAAGAATGTCAGTATCTCATGCAGAAGCAGGGGCAGATCTTGTAGCTCCAAGTGATATGATGGACGGAAGAGTGCAGATCATTCGTGAAGCATTGGAAGAAAGCGGATTTACAGATGTGGGAATTGTAAGCTATGCTGCCAAATATGCAAGTTCTTTCTATGGACCTTTCAGAAGTGCTTTAGACAGTGCTCCGAAAGATGATATGGAAATTCCAAAAGATAAAAAGACTTATCAAATGGATTTTCACAATACCCGTGAAGCATTGAATGAGGTTTTCAAAGATATTCATGAAGGTGCAGATATGATTATGATTAAACCAGGTCTTCCTTATTTGGATATCGTTTCCAAAGTACGTGAAGCTATTGACCTTCCGATTGCAGTATACAACGTAAGTGGAGAATATGCCATGGTAAAAGCGGCTGCTCAAAACGGCTGGTTGGATAATGACAAAACGATCATTGAAAGTCTGACATGTTTCAAAAGAGCAGGAGCAGACATGATCTTCACCTATTTTGCGAAAGAAGCGGCTATCTTATTGAATAAATAAAAGCTAAAGGATTATTGATCAGGATATAAACGTTAATGTTACGTTAATAGCCTTTGTCAGTAAGTTCTTCATAGATAAAAATATTATTTTTGAGTTAAACTAATTTCGAGAAACGAAATCATTAAAACATCAAAAAGAATTATTTATGAAAAATCTTAAAAAGATTGAGAGAAATCAATTGAAGAAGATCAAAGGGGGCGACATTATTATTGATAATCCTAATTGTGGAACATGGTGTAAAGGAATCTGGCATCCATGTACAATCAACCATTTGGCTTGTCCTCCAGAATGATCGTATCCAATATAAAAACAAATAGGCCGTTCGAATGAGAACGGCCTGTTTTATTTTAATAAAGAATATGAATATTGATTTTATAACCAACCCTTTTTTCCATATACATAAGTATCATCAAATTGCTTGTCACTCATAAAAAGATATAAAATTCCCTCAATAAAAGGAATAACAGTTGCTGCTCCTAAAGTAACTACATTAAGAACCAGCTGAATAATAGCTTCCTTTTTATAGCCCAGGTAAAATTTATTTAAAGCCAGCCATCCCACAAGAATTCCCAATAAAGCAGCAGGGATTTTCTTCTCTGAACGGTATGGAACATTGCTTTCCTGGTTTTGTACATTTTCTGTTTTTGTATAACCGTAATTTTCCATTTCTTATTATTTGTAATTGATTGATATGTTTTATGATAAGTAGTTTAAAATGATAAAAAGTTACAAGAAGAAAAACGATGAAACGATGAAAAGGTAAATTCTTTTATGACAATTTTATGATTTTGTCTTTTCTCTTTTTTACTTTTTCGCCTCTCTGCGAGTTTATATTTTTGATATATTTGCCCTATGATTTTACGAGGAGAAAACTTAATCAAGGAATACGGTCCTAAAAAAGTTGTAAAAGGCGTTTCTGTACAGGTTCAACAGGGAGAAATTGTTGGTTTGCTGGGTCCCAATGGAGCAGGAAAAACCACATCGTTTTATATGATTGTAGGGTTGGTTAAGCCCACTTCAGGAAAGATTTTCCTGGATAAACAGGAGATTACTACAGATGCCATGTACCGAAGAGCCCAAAAGGGAATAGGGTATCTGGCGCAGGAAGCTTCGGTTTTCAGAAAGTTGTCTGTAGAAGAAAACATCATGGGAGTATTACAGCTGACCAAGCTTTCGAAGCGTGAGCAGCAGATCAAATGTGATGAACTGATTGAAGAGTTTTCTTTACAACACGTTCGTAAAAACAGAGGAGATCTTCTTTCCGGAGGAGAAAGACGTAGAACTGAAATTGCTCGTTGTCTTGCTACAAGCCCGAACTTTATCCTTCTGGATGAGCCTTTCGCTGGGGTAGACCCGATTGCCGTAGAAGATATCCAGAAAATTGTAAGAAGCCTTGTTGATAAGAATATCGGAATTCTGATTACCGACCACAACGTACAGCAAACTCTTGCTATTACTAATAAAACCTATATTATGTTTGAAGGAAAGATCCTGAAAGAGGGACTTCCGGAAGATTTGGCAAACGATCCACAGGTAAGAGAAGCCTATTTGGGTGAAAACTTCGTCTATCAAAGTATTTTGGATAAACCTAAAAAGAAGAAATACGCTTATAATATTTGGGCAGGTAATTTTGATTCAAAGGCTCAGCTGCAGGGATTTGTAGATGAAAACTTCAGACAATTTGATGATTTGAGACTGATGTATGGTTTTGAAGATATCAGCTTTGCTTCATTAGCGAATTCTGAAATTGAACATATCTTTAATGATGTTGTGGATAAAAATGCCAACAACTCATTTATTTTCCAGAAAAAGGAAATCAATACTAATTATTCTCTGGAGCAGGCAGAAGCAGAATCTAAAGAAGCCAGCAGAAAAGAGCTGCACTACCTTACAACTTATCTATTTGAAGGATAGATGGATGATCTTTATAGATATGAAGATTTTCAAGTAGGAACCAAAGTTTTCTTGGATAATGAATACGGTATTATAGTGAATGTAAAGTTTCATAAAAATTCAACTGTAGTCCGTTGGGATACATCTCTTGAAAATGATTTTGAGGATTGGTCAGGAATGTGGGGGCCTTTTGTACAAATGGGAGGGAAGATAATTGATCCAAACTATCAATTCAAATACATCAATGACGATGGTACATTGAAAGATTTTTAAATAAATCTTAGATGAACAGTTTAATAATAATTCGTACCTTTTTCTTTTGAAAGCGGTACGTTTTTCATTTAAAAATGACTTCTATTTATGGCTAAACCTTTTAACAGAACCGTAACCTTATTCGGAATCTATAAGCAGCTCGTTCCATTTATCAAACCTTATCGTCCCATGATTTACGGAACACTGTTTCTTACTTTTCTGGGAGCTCTTGCAGCGCAGGTGAACCCGATTGTTTTGAAATATACCGTGGATGAGGTCACTAATCTTACCCATCTTCCGCATCCGATGACGGAGGGGATTCATATTCTCATTATCATTTCCATTATTTTACTGGGAAAAGAATTGCTCAACATTTTTATCAATTTCGGGCAAAAATTTTATGGCGAAAAAATCAGGATTAATGTAAGCTCTGTATTGGCACAATCCGCGATTGATAAGATTCTGACCTATAGAGTTGCTTATTTTAATGATGAAAACCATGAATCCGGGAAATTACAGATCAGAATAGACCGTGGAATAGAGAGTCTGACAAGACTGGTTCAGAATTTCTTTATTGATATTCTTCCTCTTTTTTCCAATGCGATCATTGCGCTGATCATTATGTACATGCAGAACGTGTATGTTGGGCTTGTTTCTACAATCATTGTTCCGATTTACTTTTACATCAGTTCTCTGCAAGCTAAAAAGCTGGGCGGAGTTCGCCGTCAGCTTAGAAATCAAAGAGAAAAAAAGACCTCAGGACTTCTGAATCTGATCAATTCAATCATGGTGATTAAAAGTTTTGTCCGTGAAAAATTTGAAGGAAAAAAACAGTACGATCTTCAGATGGAGTTGATGGAAAGCCAGATGATTACCAGGAAAACGAACTTTATTTATGATGGTTTAAAGACCTTTATAGAGCAGTTCGGAGTGGTTTTAATTATCCTTTTAACTGTTTATCTTGTGCTTGATCAGCAGATGACTATTGGAGCAATCATGCTTCATATCATGCTTTTTAACAACGTTTCTGCTCCCATTCGCCAGCTTCACAGGATTTATGATGATATGAATGATGCCATGATCTATGCTGAAGGGTATTTTGATATTCTGAATGCAGATAATGAAACAGAATCCAACGGGAATTTTGTTGAAAAAGAAATCAAAGGAACTTTTGAATTGAAAAATGTTGATTTCACATATCCCAATGGTACAAAAGCTTTGCATGATGTTTCCATGAAAATTGAAAACGGAAAAACGACAGCTTTGGTAGGATTAAGTGGTGCTGGAAAATCTACAGTTATTAATCTTTTATGTAAATTCTATCTTCCGGATTCCGGAGAAATTCTCTTAGACGGAGTCAATCTTAATGAATTTGACAATACTTTTCTGAGAAGTGATCTGGGGCTGGTACTTCAGAGAAATCATATCTTTCAGGGAAGTATAGAAGATAATATCCGATACGGAGATATGAATGCCAGTTTTGAAGAAATTGAAGAAGCCGCAAAAAAAGCGTATCTGCATGACCAGATTATGGATCTTCCTGACAAATACCAGCATGATGCTACTCAACTTTCAGGAGGGCAGCAGCAGAGAATTGCGATTGCCAGACTGTTTCTTAAAAATCCTCCAATTATCTTTTTGGATGAGCCCACAGCCAGCTTAGATGCCATAGCCACTGAACAGATTAAAAACTCTTTAGATGCGATAAAAGAAGGAAGAACCGTTATCATCATTTCCCACTCACTGTCACAGATTCTTGATTCTGATATCATTTATGTCATGAAAAAAGGAAGAGTCGTTGAAAATGGAACCCATGATGAATTATACAATAAAGAAGGAACCTATCGTGAGATTTTTGATGCTTCAGCCCGAAGTTTAAATCTCGATAAACTGGTGAATACTTTTAAAGAAAATTAAATAAAAAACTCAGCGGTAAGGCTGAGCTTTTATATTTTTATAATTGTGATTAATGGGCTTTTTCCGGAACCTGATACGTGCCTACATCTGCTCCGAAAGCAATATTGATTCTGTTATAGCTATTGATAGCAATCACAGCCATTGTTAAATCTACCATTTCAGTTTCAGAGAAGTAATGACTTACTTTTGAATAAATTTCATCATTTACTTCTTTACCATTCAGAGCCGTTAAGGTTTCAGCCCATAGAAATCCTGCTTTTTCTTTGTCTGTATAAAATGAGCATTCTCTCCATGCGCTTACCAGAAATATTCTCTGTTCAGTTTCACCTTTTGCCAGTAATTCTTTAGAATGCATATCTAAACAGAAAGCGCATCCGTTCATCTGTGAAACACGGAAATACATCAGTTCCAGAAATGAATTGTCCAGTGAGGAATTTTGTACCTGAAATCCCATAGTGTGAAGTGCGTTTACAGCCTTGTTTCCGATCGCAAATGCGTTGATTCTTTGTGACATAATATTTATTTTTGTGATTAATTATATGACAAATGTAGAAGGTAATTTTCCTGAATTTTTTTACAAATGATAAATTTTAAAAGGAAAGATTTTTGAAGCTGGAGGATGGGAGCGGGATGCTGGAAGTGACTATTAGGTAAATAACTTCTATTCTGGCTACAATAACTTCTTTCTTCCAGCATCCTTCCATTAAAGTTTTTGCGCTCTGATTCTGCTTAAAGAAACCTGAGTGATACCAATATAATCTGCAAGATCTCCAAGGCTGATGCGCTGAATAAGATCAGGTCTTTGTTTCAGAAAATTATGATACCGCTTTTTCCCATCGTCTTCAAGCATTTCACTAATTCTGCCCATCATATTCACCGGAGCTTTAGAATAGAGTTTACTGAAAAGTGTTTCTGCGGTGTGGTATTTTTTGCATAACCCTTCAATCACATCTCTGTGTATCCGGAGAACCTGAGTAGGTTCCAGAGCAACGATCATATATTTTGACGGCTGTCCGGTAAGAAAACCGCTCAGTTCTGCAAAAAATGCATCTTCAGCAAAAAAGGTCATGATGAAATCTTTATCTCCATTATCAAAAAACAGTTTTACAAGCCCTTTTTCAATAAAATAAAAATACCTGCAGGTTTCATCTGCTTTTAACAGAAAATCTCCCTTCCTGTACATTTTGGATTCCAGACTGGAAACAAGTGCGTCTATCACTGCCTGTTCCGGTTTTAAAATTTTTTCAATAGACTGAACAAAATGAGTATGAAGCATAAAGAAAAGACTGTTTGGTGAAAAATAAAATTAATAAAAAAAGCCGTCTCATTTCTCAAAAAAGAATTTTAGCTTTGTTAGATAATGAACGATCACTATTTAAAAAAACTCGATCGGGTAACAGCTATTCTTACCCAGCTGCAATCTAAACCTATTGTGCGGGCTCAGGATCTTGCTGAAAAATTCGATGTAAGTATCAGAACCATTTACCGTGATGTGAAAACCCTTGAAAATGCGGGAATTCCTATTGTTGGAGAAGCTGGGAATGGTTATTCTTTAATGGATGGTTACAAACTTCCTCCCATTATGTTTACCAAAGAAGAAGTTTTAAGCTTCATCACCGCTGAAAAACTGATGCAGAAATTTTCTCATCAAAGCTTGGGAAATCATTATCAGGCAGCCATGGAAAAAGTACGTTCGGTATTAAGGCATTCTGATAAAAACCTGATTCAGAATATTGAAAAACAGATTGATGTTTTCAGCTTTCATACAGATTCCGGAGATTCTCTTAAAAATGTGATTCCTATTATTCTGGAAAGTATTGCAGAGAAAACCCAACTCCATATAAGATATAAAACTGTAGACGGAAGGGTGGATAACAGAACTATCGAAACGGTTGGGATGTTTTTTGAGTTTAATATTTGGTACATCATGGCATACTGTACATTGAGAAAAGATTTCAGACAGTTTCGTATCGACAGGATTTTAGAAATTTCAAAAACACAGAATCCTTATTTGCAGGAATACGGACAGGTAAATGATTACCGTAAAAAATCAAACGGGAATAAAGTTAAAGCCAAACTTCTGGTTGACAAAAAGATAATGAATCATCTGGTGAATTCTAAAAAATACTATGGACTGACCGAAGAAGTTGAGACAGAAAATGGAGTAGAACTCACTTTTGAAACAGAATGGATTAACGAT
This sequence comes from Chryseobacterium sp. IT-36CA2, assembly GCF_949767875.1. NCBI lineage: Bacteria > Pseudomonadati > Bacteroidota > Flavobacteriia > Flavobacteriales > Weeksellaceae > Chryseobacterium > Chryseobacterium sp. IT-36CA2. The sequence continues at coordinate 772,044 of NZ_CATKPG010000011.1, forward strand.
GGGTTTCCACGTTGGGTTATCACTTTTGCAGACTATGCTACTGTTTTGGAACCGGAAAGTCTTCGTACACGATTGAATGACCTGTTAGTGAAAATGATAGAAAGACATCAATAATAAAACCCCAACAAGACAGCTGTTGAGGTTTAAAGACTTAATTGAGGCAAATAAATGAAATGGTTAATAAGCTAAAGGCAAAATTGCAAAAAAGCTAAATTTGTTTTGTCGCAAAAATGATATGAGTTGTTGAGGTTGAATAAAATCACTATTAATAAATGACATTGCAGTTGTATTTTATTTCAGGATTTCTGCCTTTTTGCAATTTTACCTTTTTGTTTTTATTAGAATCTTTCCCAGAAGAAAGGAGGTTCTATTCCTAAAGCTCTCAGATAAACATATCCCTGTCCACGGTGGTGAACTTCATTATCTACAAAATAAAGAATGTTCTGATATACCGGGAATTCATACTCTCCAAACAGATTGAAGGTTTCCTGGAAACGCTCCTCAGAAATCAGGTTAAAATAATGATTAATCACGCCTGTTTCTTCATCCCACTTTTTTAAAAGTTCTTCTTTTGTTTTTGGATTGAATGCTTCTTCGTTATAAGCTTCCATAGTTCCTTCCACAATTCCTTTTAAAGCAGGCCCTCCAATACCAATCAGTTCCACCGCCAGTTTTGCAAACGGTCTCATTCCACCTACTGAAAATTCAAATAATTCTTTTTCAGGAAAAGCTTCAATCACTCTTCTTGTAAGATTTCTGTGTCCCTGCCAATCATTTAATAGCTGTTCAGAAGTCATGAATTGTTTAGTGGCTGTTGCTGTAGTTGTCATAATGTTATTTATTTTGTTTGTTGTTGATACAAAGGTAAGAGAGGGTTATGACAACAGTTTGTCAGTAGGATTTTTGATATTGAAAAAATAATTTTTTAATCTTCAAATATTGGCTCCACTTTTGCGTTAGAAGAGTAGTGTATTACTGAAAAAAACGCAATTAATAGAATTATGAAGAAGTATATTTTGCCTATTGTCACTGCTTTTTTAGTAGTATCATGCAATAAGATAGAGGAGAAAATTGACCAGACTGTTCAGAAAACAACAGAAACTGTGCAGCAGAAAGCACAGCAGGCTGTAGAAGAAACGGTAAAGAAAACAGTGAATGAATCTATTAATTCTCTAACCAATTCCGAAGACGTTAAATTTAATACCGTTTTCCCTGGTGCAGGAACTTCCATTGTTTCTGATGAAAAAGGGAAGAAAATTAAAATTCCCGGAAGATCTGAAGGGTATATTTTTAAATACAAAGCAGATATTGCGGTATTGCTCCCATTTTTAGAAGGACAACCTACTTCTGATGAAAGTAAATCTGATAAAACTGCCCGTAAGATTGATGGACAGAATATTATAGATAAAATAAGTTTTATATCAAAATTCCTTCCTGACAATACTTTTGATGCAAGTATTCTGGAAGATATAAAGTCCGATAAAAACATTCAGTATTATAAACTGAAAAGATTTCCCAACAGTAGTACGATAATCTACAACCCAAAAAATCAGACCATCATACAATACGTAGAGGTAAATAAATAATTTGGATATGGCCGGTTTCTCCCGGCCATTTTTTGTACACTGTCATTGCGTGCCATAAGCAAAGCGATCACAATTTACTGAAAACTACTTACCCATAAGAATGAAATCATGTTTATTTCTGATGTTAACTAATTATTTTTTTAATACAAATAGGGTGTTATTGCTTTATTTATTTTTATATTATTAATAAATAACTTTATATTTTGCAAATCAATTCTTGTTTTTATGAAATAATATAATTTTTGTTAATAGAAGAGCGAATTGTTATTATATATATTATTTTTGTGTTTAATATCAATATTTTTACTAGATTTATTGAATTATTAACAATTGACATGAGAAAGAATTTATTTAATATAAAAATTTGTGCATTAGTATTAAGCGGATCGGGCACTGTGGTATATGCTCAGGACAGCATAAAACAAAATAAAATAGATGAAGTGGTGGTTACCACTGGTAGAACCAAGCCTAGAACGATCATTACTTCAGCAATTCCTATTGATAATATTTCAGCAGTACAGCTAAAATCTACAGGACAAATTACTTTTGATAAAGCTTTAACATATGCTGTTCCCTCTTTTAATTCATCACAGCAAACTGTTTCTGATGCAACGGCTCACTTTGATCCTGCGGATTTAAGAGGATTAGGACCTTCCAGAACATTGGTTTTGGTGAATGGTAAAAGAAAAAATCAAAGTGCTTTAATTTATGTAAATGATACACCGGGAAAAGGTGAGGTAGGTACGGATCTGAAAAGTATTCCATCTGCAGCCTTACAGAATGTAGAAGTGTTGAGAGATGGTGCATCTGCACAATATGGGTCTGATGCTATTGCAGGAGTAATCAATATTATTCTTAAAAACAGCGTTGGAAAAAGTACAGTCAATCTTTTTTCAGGGATTACTTCGAAAGGAGACGGCTTTAATATCGGAGCAGATTTTAATACAGGAATCAGAGTTGCCAAAAATGGAAGTCTAAACCTTACACTGGGATATTCTTCCCAAAATAAAACCAACCGAGCAGGCTCTGTTACAAAAGATGAACTTTTTGGTGTGGATAATGCCTGGACGCAAGCTAATCCTGGTTTAGGAATGATTATTGGGCAGCCGGAGACAAAAGTTGCCAATATGTTTGTGAATTTTGAGTTACCAACAGGTGAAACGGGTAAGTTTTATGCTTTTGGAGGTACAACTTATAGAAATGGAACCAGTTATGCTTTGTATAGAACACCGTATTGGGTACCTTCAGATTTTGGTTTATTAACTCCACAAGGACAACCTTACAATGGATTTCAACCGCAATTTAAAACAGATGTTTATGATTATAATTTAACCTCCGGGTGGAAAGGCATGTTTGGAAAATGGAATTTTGATGGGAGTGCAACCTTTGGCTCTAATGCTGTAGATTATGCTGTCGCAAATACTATTAATACATCTTTGGGTGCCAATTCGCCAACCCGTTTTAGAGCAGGAGGTCATCAGTTTAGTAATATTATAGGAAACATAGATATCAACCGAAATTTTGGTACGTTTGTGTTAGGAGCTGGTGTTGAAGTTCGTAATGAAAACTATAAAGCAAGAGCAGGGGAGGAAGCCTCTTATATAGGGAGTGGAGCAGAATCATTCCCGGGACTGCAGCCTCAAAATGAAGTCAATAAAAACCGCCAGAATATTGGAGCTTATTTGAATGCTGAATGGGATGTTACAAAAAACCTGTTAATTGGAGGAACTGTGAGATATGAAAATTTCAGTGATTTTGGAAATAATGTTTCATGGAAAGCAAATGCAAGATATAAATTGTTAGATGATAAATTGGTTTTCCGTGGATCTGTTTCTACAGGATTCCGTGCACCTTCATTACACCAGATTTATTATTCCAATGTTCAAACCAAAATTACAGGGAATACGGTAGCTAATCAGGGTACTTTTAATAATGATTCTCAAATTGTAAGATCAGATCTTGGCGTACCAAAATTAAATGCTGAAAAAGCCTTTAACATTACTGGGGGATTTGCGATAAAACCTTTCAAAAACCTGACGATCACAGCAGATTATTATAGAATAAAAATTAAAGACAGAGTACTTTTCTCAGGAGATATTGGGTACAAAACCGGTGCTCCGGGGAGTCCGGATCTAACAAACCCTGTAGAAGTAATATTAGACAATAACAAAATAACCTCTTTGAAGTTTTTCACTAATGCAGTAAATACCGTTACTCAAGGGGTAGATTTTGTAGCTAATTATAATACTTCTGCTATTGGCAAAGGAAGATTGGGAATTATTGCCGCTTTCAATTATAACGAAACAAAAATAGTAGATAATATTGCGGTTCCTCCTATTTTGGCTGAAAATGGTTACTCAGAAAACTTTTTTGACAGAAAAGAACAGTCCAGAATTACCACTGCAAGACCAAAAACAAAAACTATTCTTAGTCTTTCGTATGATATTTCAAAGTTTAATTTTAACTTTAATAATACTTATTTTGGTTCTGTTACATGGCAGCACGCCACAGATCCTGCTAAAGATCAGACATTCTCTGGTAAGGTAATTACAGATTTAGTTTTAACATATAAAATTACAAACGACCTTAAAGTTTCCGGAGTGGTAAATAATTTATTTAATATTTATCCGGATGTGATAGACAGCAAAGGAGATGTAGTAACAGATCTTGGAGGAAGGTTTAAGTATCCTTGGGAGGTCAATCAGTTTGGATTTAACGGAACAACTTTTCAGCTGAATGTTAATTATACTTTTTAATCTATAAATAAAGGAATTGGAATTTGCTTTGTCATACTGAACAAAGAGGAAACAATTTCAAAAGATATAAAAACCAACTTATGCAAACATTCCCTGACATTATTCTTAATGTCAGGGAATGTTTTTTTCAGATAGGATAGACGTTATTACTGCATTTTACTTTTTACATTGTACAAAAAAAGGTATTTTAGTAGTATGAAAATTTATACGAAAACAGGAGATAAAGGTCAGACAGCATTATATGGTGGAACAAGAGTTTCCAAAGCCAGTGCAAGAGTAGACAGTTATGGAAATATAGACGAGCTGAATTCATTCATCGGGATTGCAAAAAGTCATATCGAAGATGAAGAAGTGTTGAAACAGCTGAAAAAAATACAGTTTGATTTATTTACGGTAGGTTCAGAAGCTGCAACCCCTGTAGATAAGTTGATGCTGGCAAACGGAAAATCACGTCTTCCGATCATCATTTCAGAAACAGAAATTGAAGAACTGGAACAATGGATGGATGCTTTTGAGGAAAAACTGGAACCGCTTCAGTATTTTATTTTGCCCGGCGGAGGAAAATCAGCGACTTTTTTACACGCAGCAAGAACCATCTGCAGAAGAGCAGAGCGTTCATTGGTGTTTTTGAATGAATCAGAAGAAGTACGCCCCGAATTGATTAAATATTTAAACAGGCTTTCAGATTATCTTTTTGTATTGGCCAGATATATTTCAAAACTGAACAACGAACCGGAAGAATACTGGAACCCGAATGAGAGATAAAGCATTACTTTTCATCAACGGAGATGCTCCAAAATCATTACCTAATCCGGAAAAATATGGTTTAATTGCCTGTACAGATGGTGCTTTCCATTATTTAAAAAAAATGGGTTTTCCACTGGATAAGCTGGATTTTATTTCCGGTGATTTTGATTCACACTCCGGATCAGATGAAGATATGTATGAGGGAAAATTCATCCTTACATTAGATCAGGAAAAAACAGATTTTCATAAAGCGTTGGAAATCATTCAGGAAAGAGGTTTTTCAGAGATTGATGTTTTCGGAGGAAGCGGAGGTGAACAGGACCATTTTCTGGGAAATCTTACGGTTGCTTATGCATTCAAAGATCAGATGAATATCAAATTTTATGATGAATTTTCAGAATATTATTTTATTCCCAATCATTTTACATTGAAAGGAGTAAAAAATAAAATGATTTCTCTCTATCCATTTCCATCAGTGAATAATATGACCACAAAAGGACTGAATTGGCCTTTGACTAATGAGAACCTAAGCATTACTTCAAGAATAGGAACCCGGAATTTTGCTGTTGAAGATGAAATTGCCGTGGAATATGAATCGGGAGCTGTTTTATTATTTGTAGGAATCAAGGAGATAGAATATCCTGCAATTTATTAGAGTGATTATTATCAATAGAAACGGGCTATAATCCTGAGCTTAGACGAAGTGAGCCCGTTTAATAAAAATATACAAATCCATTGGCTTTAACCAAAACCTATTAAAAACAATTGAAGAAACTAATCAAAATATCAGTTTTCATCATTTCATTATGCTGTTTTTTCTCATGTAAAACGCAGCATTTTGAAACTCCTGAATATGGAAAAAATGAAACTGAAAAAGTGATTCAAATAAAAAAAGTAACGAATTTCCGAACTGTTGGAAATATTAAAAATGTAGATGGAAGAACCTTAAAAGAAGGAAAGTTCTACCGAAGTGCTCATCTTCATAAGCTTAAAAAGGAATCTTTTGACAAATTTGAAAAACTGGGGATCAAAGAAATTATTGATCTTAGAAATTCAAAAGAAATTGCTGAAAAACCGGATCAACTGCCTTCAGAAACAGGTTATAAAAAATATTCAGCGTTTGAAGATGAAGGTGATCAGTTGGCTCAGGCCAGAAAATTGGTTCTTCAAGGCAAAGTAAATGCTGCCGATGCTGATAAAAGAATGATCGATTTCTATCGCGAATACGTTACAGAAAATCCTGAAACAATAAAGAGGATCATTACAGAAATTCTGGAATCCAAAGATCCGATTCTCTATCACTGTACAGCCGGAAAAGACAGAACAGGAATTACAACAGCATTAATTCTTACAATCCTGAAATTTGATAAAGAAACTATTTACAACGAATATCTTCTATCTAATAACTACAGAAAAGACCTTGTTCAGAAGCGACTCCGTCTTGCCAATAACCTGCATTTCCTTTATCCAAAGATGGATTTGAAGGTACTGGAAAAGCTGAGCTGGGTAGAAAAAAGATACCTTGATGCTGCTTTTGAGGAGATCAACAAAAAGTATGGATCTACAGATGCTTATATTCAGCAGGTATTAGGGATTTCAGACACCAAAAGAAACGAGTATATTCAAAAGTTTACGTATTGATTATCAGAGGTAAATTTTTGTGAGATTTAATATTGAGTTTTAAATTAAAATTATAATAATTTTAACACCTAAAAATGAAACTTTTTTAGCAATTTTGCATTTCTTAATTCACTTGTTTAGAAATGAAAATAAAGTACTCGGAACTTATTGATCAGACATTGTATTTCCCTACTGAGGAATTTAATGTATCTGAGAACAATTTGTTGTTTCACGACGTTCCATTGATGGATGTAGTTGAACAATTTGGCACTCCGCTAAAGATTAGCTATCTGCCGAGAATTTCTCAAAATATTCAGAAAGCCAAAAGCTGGTTTAAAGAGGCTTTTGAAAAAATTGAATATAAAAAGAATTATACCTACTGTTACTGTACAAAATCCAGTCATTTCAATTTCGTATTGGAAGAAGCTTTGAAGAATGATATTTCGATAGAAACATCGTCTGCTTATGATATGGATATTGTAAAATCTCTTTATGAAAAAGAGAAGGTAGATAAAAGCATTGAGGTAATCTGTAATGGATTCAAAACTGATGATTATCTGACAAAGATTTCAGATATGATCAACAGTGGTTTTGAAAATATTACTCCGATTCTGGATAACTACAGAGAATTGGATAAACTTACAGAAAGTATAGATTCTACATTCAATATCGGAATCAGAATTGCATCAGAGGAAGAGCCGAAGTTCGAATTCTATACCTCAAGATTAGGAATCGGATATAAAGATATTATTCCTTACTACAGCCAGAAGATCGCTGAACACCCGAATGCAAGATTGAAAATGCTTCACTTCTTCATCAATACCGGGATTAAAGATACTTCTTACTACTGGAATGAATTGTACAAATGTCTTCGTGTATATGCACGTTTGAAGAAAATTGCTCCTGAAGTAGATTCATTGAACATCGGAGGTGGTTTCCCAATTAAAACTTCTTTGAATTTTGATTATGACTATCAGTATATGGTAGAAGAAATTGTTTCTCAGATCAAAAAATTCTGTGAAGAAGAAGGAGTAGAAGAACCTAATATCTACACTGAGTTCGGAAGCTTTACTGTAGGAGAAAGCGGGGCAAACCTTTACAAAATTATTTCTCAGAAACGTCAGAACGACAGAGAGAAATGGAATATGATTGATTCTTCTTTCATGACTACTCTTCCTGATACCTGGGCAATCTCAAGACACTTTATCATGCTTCCACTTAACCGTTGGGAAGATACTTATGAAAGAGTTTTTCTTGGAGGATTGACTTGTGACTCGGACGATTATTATAACTCGGAACAGCATACCAACGCGATTTATTTGCCTGTTTTCAGTGATACAAAACCTTTGTATATCGGATTTTTCCATACTGGGGCTTATCAGGAAACCATCGGAGGATATGGCGGAGTACACCACTGTTTGATGCCTCAGCCTAGACACGTTCTGATCCAAAAGGATGAAAACGGTGAATTGCAATACGAAATTTTCCGTGAAAAACAGGAACCGGAAGATATTTTGAAAATTCTTGGTTATAAATAATTCTATGATCAATAGAAATGGGCTTTAGCCCATTTACAATCAATATAAAAAGTCAATTGGCTTTAGCCAAAACTTATAATAAACAAAAGCTCTCAGAAAGATCTGAGAGCTTTTTTATTTAAAAATATGTTGAAATCTTATCCAGTTCCAATTCCTCGTAATCAGAAACTACAGTATCGGCTAACGTATAATCCTGGTTTTTTGAATGTGGACTTCTGTAAGCTGCACAGAAGATTTTTGCTCTGTGGGCAGCCAGAATTCCGTTGGTAGAATCTTCAATCACCATGCAGTTTTCAACAGGTTCTCCTGCCATTTCTGCAGCCAGTAAAAAAACTTCAGGATGAGGTTTTGATTCTTTTAAATCTGCACCGCTGATCTTTCCGCTGAAATATTTCTCCAGTCCAAACTTTTCAAAAACCATATTGATCGTTACCATCGTAGCAGAAGAAGCGAGGATTAGCTTTATTCCATTTTCGTGATAATGTTCAATAAGTTGTCTTACGCCCGGAATCAAATCAAATTCATCATCATTATAAAAATAGTCTTTGAAATGAGACCTTTTGATTCCTGCAATGGCTTCATAAGTCTGATTCAAATTAAATTCTTTAATTAATGTCTCAGAAACTCTTTTGGTGGAAGCTCCGGTAAATGAAGTATATAAATCTTCGGAAACAGCAATTTCCAGTTCATCAAACGTTTTGAAATAAGCTTTTCTATGCAGGGGTTCTGTATCTACAATTACCCCATCCATATCGAAAAGAACAGCTTTTAAAGGCATATAATGAGTTTTGTACAAAAATAGCTATTTGAGTTGAGAGTGGAAAGGGAAAAGGTGGCAGGTAAAAGGTCGTAAAGGGAAAGTCTGGTAGCTATAAACTCTCCGATACTCTTACGCTCCAACTCGCAAACTCTTTGTATCTTTGTGGAATCTTTTAATTTTTCAATCATTTAATTTTTTAATTAATAATTATATATGAAAACATACGCAGGAATTCCCGAAGAAAACGCAACGTTAGAGAATTCGAAAGTAATGTTGGTAACTGTTCCTTACGATGGAACTTCAACATGGGGTAAAGGAGCTGATAAAGGCCCGGAATTATTTTTAAACGCTTCTGAAAACATGGAGCTTTATGATATTGAAACTCAAACAGAACCTTATCTACAGGGAGTTTACTTAGCTGGTGAAGTTTCTGAAAAATCTTCTCCAGAAGCAATGACGGAAGCAGTTTATCAGAAAACAAAAGAACTTTTGAACAATGATGGTAAATTATTCACTCTTTTTGGTGGAGAGCACTCTGTTTCTATCGGTTCTATCCGTGCAGTAGGAGAGAAATTTGAAAACCTTACGGTTCTTCAGTTAGATGCTCACACAGATTTACGTCCTGATTTCCACGGTTCTACTTCAAACCACGCGTGTGCGGTTTTTGAAGCTAATCAGAAGCATAACTTAGTACAGGTGGGAATCCGTTCTATGGATGTTGAAGAAGTGGAGTATTTACCGGAAGGAAGAGTATTTTTTGCTCACGAAATCGCGAATAATGAAAACTGGATCAATGATGTATTGGAGAAAGTATCAGGAAATGTGTATATCACGATTGATTTAGATGCTTTTGATCCTTCTATTGCTCCTTCTACAGGAACGCCTGAGCCAGGTGGATTACAATGGTATCCAACGTTGGAATTATTAAGAAAAGTATTTGAAAAATGTAATGTAGTAGCCTTTGACATTGTAGAATTAATGGATTCTCCAATGGCTAAGCCAACGGCTTTCCTTTCTGCTAAGCTATATTACAAAATGCTTGCTTATTACGATATTTATAACAACAACTAATATTCCGCAAGAATCGGATTTTTTCTGCCGTATATTCTTTGGAAATTTGTGAGGTAAAATAATAATACAATGTCCACACAAAGTCAAATCGATTATAACAGAATTGCTAAGGCGATAGAGTATATCCAGAGCAATTTCAGGCTTCAGCCAAGTTTGGAGGAAGTGGCAGAGAATATTCACTTGAGTCCGGCTCATTTTCAGAAGATATTTACTGATTGGGCAGGAACAAGTCCGAAAAAATTTTTACAGTTCATCAGCCTTGAACATGCTAAAAATTTATTAAAGGAAGAAAAAGCAAGTTTGTTTGATGCTGCATACGAGACAGGTTTTTCAAGCACGAGCAGACTTCATGATCTGTTTGTAAAGATTGAAGGAATGTCTCCGGCAGAATATAAAAACGGAGGAAAAAGCCTTAGTATTCATTATAGTTTTTCCGGAAGCCCTTTTGGAAATCTGTTAGTAGCTTCTACTGAAAAAGGAATCTGCTATATGGCTTTTGAAGACGATAAAGAAAAAGCATTCGGGGAACTGAAACAAAAGTTCCCTAATGCTTCTTTTGTTGAACAGGAAGATACCCTTCAAAAGAATGCCTTGTCCATATTCGATAAAGACTGGACAAAACTCAATACCATAAAATTACATTTAAAAGGAACCGATTTTCAGCTGAAAGTATGGGAAAGCCTGCTGACCATTCCAATGGGAAAACTGTCTACCTATGGCGGCCTTGCTGAAAAAATTGGAAATCCTAAAGCATCCAGAGCTGTTGGTACAGCTATTGGAAGTAATCCAGTTGCATTTCTTATACCGTGTCACCGTGTGATTCAGTCTACAGGACATCTCGGCGGCTACAGATGGGGAAGTGAAAGGAAGCAGCTGATTGTAGGTTGGGAAGGCTCACATATTTATTCCTGAAATAAAATATGCGGATACGTTTCGGCTAAAGCCAATTGGAATTTCTTATTTTTAATTAAACGGGCTCCCTTCGTCTAAGCTCAGGATTATAGTCCGTTCCTATTGATGTGAAATTCGTGTCATTTGTGAAAAATATTGGTGTAATTTGTGTTTAAATATAAAAGCATTTAATTAAAAAATTATGATGAGTCTCTTCGAAGAAATAGCAGATTATCCTCTCAATATCCTTCCGCACGACGGAACCGTTCATTATTACGGTAAGGTTTTCTCAAAAGAAAAATCAGATTTTTATTATGATTATCTGCTCAACCAAATTCCATGGGAGAATGATGAAGCACTGATCTTTGGAAAACTGATTTTAACCAAAAGGAAAGTAGCTTGGTTTGGAGAAAAGGCTTTTGAATATACCTATTCGAAAAGAACAAAGTATGCCAAATTCTGGACGCCCGAATTATTGGAACTGAAGAAGAAATGTGAAGAGGTTTCCGGTGAGACTTACAATTCATGCCTTCTGAATCTGTACCACGATGGAAGCGAAGGAATGGCTTACCACAGCGATGGTGAAACAGATCTGAAGAAACACGGAGCTATTGCTTCTCTGACCTTTGGAGCGGAAAGAAAGTTTTTATTCAAACATAAAACAACCAAAGAAAAGGCAGAAATATTCTTAGAAAACGGAAGCTTATTGATTATGAAAGGAACTACCCAGGACAACTGGCTCCACAGACTTCCTCCCACTACAAGAGTGAAAACTCCCAGAGTAAATCTGACCTTCAGGACCATTGAAGAATAAATTATGAGCCTGTTTTAATATCAATAGAAGTGGGCTTTAGCCCATTTGAACAAAAGAACAAAATCATCTGGCTTTAGCTAAAAACTTCAAGCTCTCAAAAATAAAAAAGCTGTTCAAACGAACAGCTTTTTCAATTTATTTTAAAACTTCAGCTTCGATAGAGCTGTCATCATATACTTTAATAAATGCTTTGGTGTAATCCTCTTTATTGGCAAAATTTGGATTATCCATAAACTTTTGCGGGTTGATCGCGAAAAGCGGGAACCACGTACTGCTGATCTGGATTTGGATTTTATGTCCTTTTTTGAAGGTATGAACCACATCCTGAAGTCTGAAATTAACAGCCGTTTTCTGGTTCGGAACTAAGGCTTCTCCCTTTTCTTTCGTATTTCTGAACCTTGCAGGCATGATCTCACTTCTTACCATTTGGTGGTAGTTGCCATAGATAACCCCATCTTTTTTTTCTGCAGGTTTGAAATCTTCAGGGTAAACGTCAATTAATTTTACTGCAAAATCAGCATCTGTAGAAGTGGAAGCAATATTCAGTTTGGCCATGATCTCTCCGGCAAACGTAATATCATCAGTCAGTACATCGGTAGTGAACGTTAATACATCAGGTCTTCCGACTGCAAATCTCTGGTCTTCCGACATATAATTTTTTGGAGTGAATCCATTAAAATCTTTTAAATGATCAGAGCTTAACACAGGGTTATTAGGATCACTGTAATATTCAGAATATCCTTGTCCTGATGATTTTTTTAAGGTTTTATCAACCAGATAGAAATTAACTTTCTGAGCATTTTTAGGTGGATAAGATGCAAATTCTTTCCATTCTTTAGCTCCGGTGTCATACATCAAAGCTTCAGGAAGTCCTGCATCTTCTTTGGTGTTCCCCTTTAAATAATGGTTGAAGAATCTTGTTTCAATATTTTTCTGATAATATGTTGCAATGCTGTCACCAAAATAGGTTTCACTGTGGAAATGTTTTCCCTGTTCCTGAGACCATCCACCATGAGAGAAAGGTCCCATTACAATGGTGTTTTTAGCTTTAGGACTTGTTTTTTCAATGGTTTTATAAATATTCAGAGGACCGGAAAGATCTTCAGCATCAAACCATCCACCAACAGTCATTACTGCATGGTTAATGTTCTTCAAATGAGGGAGAAGTCCTCTTTTCTGCCAGAATTCATCATAGTTGGGATGATTCATAATTTCTGTCATGAAGAAATTGTTCTTATAATATTTTTCATAACCATCTTTCAGAGTACCCATATCTCTATAGAACTTCAAACCGTCTTCAGAAGTCTGCTTAATGAAAGAATCCATATACCAAGCCTGTTTTTCCGGTTGTGTTTTCTGAACTCCGAAAACTGGGAACGTTCTGAAATACCCTAACATAAATCTTCCGTTGTGAAGGAAATCATCATTCCAGAAATCAGAAATAGGTGCCTGAGGTGAAGATGCTACCAAAGCAGGGTGCTGTGACAATGTTCCTACAGCAGTATAAAATCCAGGATAAGAGGTTCCAAACTGACCTGCTTTTCCATTATTGTCCTTGATATTTTTCAAAAGCCATTCGATGGTATCATATGTATCTGTGCTTTCATCCACATCTTTTTTGGTTTTACGCTCAACCTGCGGAGTCATATTGGTAAATGTACCTTCACTCATATATCTTCCACGCACATCCTGATACACGAAAATATACTTGTCTTTCATAAGATAGGTGTTGGGACCTACCTTTGTTTTATATTCATTCTCTCCGTACGGGGCGATGCTGTAACAGGTTCTCTGCATCAGAAACGGATATTTGTTTTTGTTGGATATATCTTTGGGGATATACACCGCTGTGAAAAGCTTCACTCCATCACGCATAGGAATATAAAATTCTTTCTTGGTGAAATTGTCTTTAACGAAAGTATCTTTCTGTTCCGTCTTCTGGGCTTTTCCAAGAATGAAAAAAAGGATACATAATATTGAAATATGGATTTTCATAAAAAAAATTTACCGCTAATTTAAAAATAAAAACAGGTTTATGGATAAATCTTGTTTAAAAGGTTAATGTTATTAGTATTTATTGGATGAGTATGATTAAATTTTGTGGGAAACCACCCCGTCAAAAATTCTTCGAATTTTCGCCACCCCTCCGGAAGAGGAGAATTTTTCGTCTTCAGTTGTAATGGCGTTCAGGATTGAAATACAGTTTATTCATAAAAATAGCCGGAAAGATCCGGCCATTATCAAAAATATATATATAAAAGTGTGGTGTTGCTTTATTGCGCTTTTTTACCTGCAAATTTATTCAGTTTCATGCTGATGGAGAACATGATGTATCTTTTCAGGATGAGGTCTTCACGGTCTTCAAAATAAGAATCTGTGATGGTTCTTCTTACGCTTTGATTTTGGTTTAATACATCATAGATTTTCACTTTTGCTGTAAACTGTTTTTTATAGAATGAATATCCTAAGCTCGTATTCCAGAAGTAAAAATCCTTTTTAAAGCCCGGAGCAATATTTGAGTTGGTATTGTATTCAAAGTCATTTCCAAATACGAAGTTGCCTTTAAATAGATAATTGGTGAGTTCAAGTTTCAATGACTGATTCGCTGTATTGACATTGGTTACACTATAATTGGTGTAATTGGAGAAGCTATATCCAAGTCTGTAAGAAGGCCTGATCGTCATTTTATCCTTGATCTCATACGTCAGGTTAATACCCGGATTAAGGCTATATGAATTGCTGGTAAATGCCTGCCCATCAATAAAACCATTATTGTAAGCATAATTCATGTTGAATCTTGGGCTGATGGTTAGTTTATTGTTTTTCCATTTCAGAATTTTGCTTAATCCTGCTCCGGCGTTGATGCTTTTATTTCCACTTACGTTATCATAGGTGACAATTTGCTTTCCTGCATTATCATATTTTGTAAAATTGATGATATCATTATTTCTGTAGGTAAAGCCAACATTGATGTAGTAGCTGAGATCTTTTACTTTATTATAATTGCTGAAATACACTGAAAGGTTGTTTGACCATGTATTTTTCAAATCAGGATTTCCCTGATATGTGGCCAATGGATTAGATTCATCCTTATACGGTGTAAGCTGCTCAGCGGTTGGTATAGTGAAGTTGGCGTAGTTGTAAATACTAAGATTTTTTCCTTCGCCAAGCTGATAGTAAAGGTTTACGTTATATTCAGGCAGGGCAAAATTTTTCTGCAGATCATACTGCTGCCCATTAAAGATAGAATTTACTTTCATATCCGAAATATCAAGCTTTACAGAAGCCCAGAAATTCAACTTATTTTTGTTGATCTGATAGGTAAGTTCAGGAGAAATCTGATTGATTCTCTGCCTCATATTGTTGGATAAAAGCTGGTTGTATTTGGTATAATCACCTGTCGTATTATCAAAATCATTTACATTCCTTAGATCTCTGGCAGATCTTGTTTCATATTTTACTTCAAAACTGACGCTGGATGAATCGGAAATGGGTTCCGTATATCCGGCATTGAAGTTAAACGTGTTATTCTGATTTTTATTTTTGGCTAACTGGTCCCTGTTATCCACAGTAGTGCCGCTTTGTTGGTAAAAAGTATTCTGAGACTGGTTCAGATTATCTCTTTTAGATTCTGAAATTGAGCTTGTTATATTAGCTGAAACTGAACGTCCTTTTTTCTTAAATTTTCTTGAAAAATATAGGTAGGGATTAAATGAATTGCTTTCGGAATCATTGCTTGAATAAGAATTACTTTCATTCAGAAGGCTGCCATTTCTTAAAGAAGAAGATTTGGAGTTATTAAAGCTAAAGCTGCTGTTTTTAGAGAACCTCGGCGATAGATAAATGCTTGTCATAGAATCCAGCTTTATTTTAACTGAAGTATCAACGTTGTATTGTTTGGATTCATTTTCTCCATTGCTTTCAGAATTGGTCTGAAGCGTATAATCCGGTAGAAGGGTAGATCTTGAAACTTTGGATCTGGATTCTGTATTAGAATCGGTATGCATCAGACTGAAAGAGTCCAGGTCAGCATCTTTTCCCAGCTTATCACTATAGTTTAAACCAATTGTTGTAGATCTTTGAATTCCTTTCGTGCCGCCGCCACCCTGGCTGTAATACGTTACATTCCCTACTGTAGAGACAGATCCTCCCTGCATCATCCAGGCATTTCGGCCATTCCCCATGCTGTCAAAAACCTCATCCCGGGAGAATCCCTGTGAATTGATATTATTGGAAGAAGCCAGTAAACTTATTTTCGTATCCCCTTTAAAATAACTGGCCAATCCGCTTGTTTCATACCGTTTGTCTGAACCGTAGCCTACCGTAAGCCTTGTCAGTAATCCTTTATTTTTCTTTTCATCAATATTAAAGTTGATGGTTGTATTTTGGGATTTCGCTGCTTTTCCACTGAGCTCTTCCTCCTTTGTTTTGGTGGTGGTGAACTGAATATTCTTGATGATATCCGCGGGTAAATTTTGAAGGGCTATTTTTCCGTCTTTGTCAAAGAAAGGTTTTCCGTTGATCATAATCTGATCCACTTCTTTTCCGTTGACAGTAATTTTTCCATCATTATTGATCTCTACCCCAGGGATCTGCTTCAGAAGTTCCTCAATTTTACTATCGGGACGTACTTTTATTGAAGCTGCGTTGAATTCAATGGTGTCTTTTTTGATTTTTACGGGAGATGCTTTGATTTTTACCTCATCAATATTGTTGACGATATTCTGTTTCTCAAGCTGAATATCTCCTAACGATAAAGATTGATCAATTTTCTCAAATTTTTTAGAATAGGAAGATAATTTATCAGCATCAATTTTCAGGATGGAAGGTTCTTTCATATCATTAATCTTCAGTGAGAATTTCCCTTCCTTATTGGTTGCCGTATAATTGATAATGGATGAATCTTTTTGTTTCAAAAGATAAACGGTGGCATTTTCTATCGCTTTTTTTTCAGGATCCGATATTTTCCCGTCGATGTGTAATTTTTGTGCATGCAGTATAATGGCTGTGAATATCAAAGCCAATAGCAACATAATTTTCTTCATTAGTTTCTTTTCAGATCGGTAAAAATATAAAAACATCCCAAAGTTGGGATGTTTCTATGCTTTTTTTGTGAAAATTTATTATTATTTAATAAAAATTAAGCTCTTAAATATCTTGAATAAGCATATCCTTCCTGTCCGTCGTCAGTTTTCACTTTCCACCAGTCATCAGAAGTCTGTTCAATTAAAGTTACAGAAGAACCTTTAGCAGCTTTACCTACAACAGCAGCTTCAGTAGAAGGCTCCTGTCTGATATTCAGGTTAGAATCTTCAGTAGCAACCGTTAAAGAAGCACCTGAAGTAAGACCTGCAACCTGTACATCAATATTGATATCTGAAGCAGAATAAGTAGAATCAATAGCTCCTAAAGCATTCCATACAGCATCTTTAGCCGCAGTATTGGAAGCACTTCCGGTAACATAAAGAATACCGTCCTGCTCCTGAACCTGAAGATTGGAGATCCCTGCAGACTGAGCCGCTGAAACTACGCTTGAATATTTATCTTGTAATTCGCTCATCTTAAATTATTTTACGATTAGGTTGTTGTTATACTTTCCGATTTTCAAAGCATCTACAGATTCTTTGATTTTTCTAGCCTGTAAACCAGAAACATTACCTGTAAGAGTAAGCTGTCCGTTTACAACTTCTACTTTTACAGAAGGGAAATCCTTCACTGCATCCTGAACTTTTTTCTGAACAGCAGGATCTACAGCAGAAGCCGTTTCAACAGGCGCTGCAGTTGGAGCAGCAGCTATTGTAGACATATCCATTACGTCTTTTACTCCGCTGATCGCTTTTAATTTTGCAATCATCGCATCTTTCGACTGCTGATCTGCAAAAGTTCCACTTAAGTGAGCTACACCTTCTTTTACTTCCACAGAAGCATTGGGATTAGAGGTTACTACCGTTGTAGCCTGAGTCTGAAGATCGGCATCAGAAACTTTCTTTTTACAAGAAATAGCACCGAAAGATACAGCTACAGCTAATGCTGCCATTGCAATAGTTTTTTTCATTTTGTATATTTATTTTAATGTTGTTATACACTCAAATGTAATAATAAAATTTGTACCAAAAGAATAAAAATTCAATAAATGTTTTTATTTTTTTTTACAATATTTTCTAAATCAAGGTTTTAATTTTCAGGTATTAAAAACTTAGCACACATAATGTGAAATTTATCAACATTTTTAAAATATACTGCCAATTCTAAAACTATTATATTTGCGCAAATTGAAACTTATATATGAAAGGACAGAATAAACTTTTTATAGCAATTATCATTGCCCTTGTTGTGGGTGTAGGGATTGGAGGTGTTGTGCATGTGAGTTATCCGGAAAGTGCAGAACCTTTTTCCAAGAACATAAAACTGTTAGGAACGGTTTTTATCAGATTGGTCCAAATGATTATTGCGCCTTTGGTTTTTACAACTTTGGTAGTGGGAATTGCCAAAATGAGTGATATTAAAATGATTGGAAGGGTAGGAACAAAAGCAATGCTTTGGTTTATTTCTGCTTCTCTGGTTTCTCTTTTTATCGGGCTAATCCTTGTGAACTGGCTTGAGCCGGGACATGTTACCAAATTACCGATTCAGGATGTTTCCTCTGCTGATGAGCTTCTTAAGAACAGTAAAAGCTTTTCTATGGAAGATTTCGTAAAGCATATGATTCCTAAAAGTTTATTTGAAGCCTTTGCTACCAATGAAGTATTGCAGATTGTTGTATTTGCCGTAATGTTTGGAGTTGCACTTGCTAATTTGGGCGAAGAATATGCTAAACCAGTAGTAAAGCTTTTTGATATCATTGCTCATGCTATCCTTAAAATGGTAGGGTATATCATGTGGTTTGCTCCGCTTGGGGTACTGGGAGCTATTGCAGCAGTAGTGGCAACCAATGGTTTTGAAATCTTTAAAGTATATGCTATCTATTTAAGAGACTTCTTCTTTGCAATAGCAGTTCTTTGGCTGGTTTTATTACTAGTAGGGTATTTCATTTTAGGAAACCGTCTTTTTGACTTATTAAAAAGAATTAAAGAACCCTTACTGATTGCTTTCTCTACAACGAGTTCAGAAGCTGTATTCCCGAAATTGGTGGAAGAGCTTGAAAAATTCGGTTGTAATAGTAGAGTAGTATCTTTTATTTTACCTTTAGGATACTCGTTTAACCTGGATGGAAGTATGATGTATATGACCTTTGCTTCAATCTTTATTGCACAGATCTACGGGATTGAAATGACGATCGGACAGCAGATTACCATGCTTTTGGTATTAATGCTTACTTCAAAAGGAATTGCTGGGGTTCCGAGAGCTTCTCTGGTAATTATCGTTGCAACCTGTTCTATGTTCGGTATTCCTCCGGAAGGAATTGCCTTAATTTTACCAATTGACCATTTCTGTGATATGGGTAGAAGTATGACCAACGTATTAGGAAACACACTGGCAACTACAGCGGTTTCGAAATGGGAAGGACAGCTGACTGAACCATTAGACAAAATTTAAATATCAATGAGTTTAAATAACTTAAAAAATATAAAAAGCCATATTGAAGAATATGGCTTTGCTGTTATTGATAATGTATTTTCGCAGGAAGAACTTGAAGATATCAACGTTGTTCTGCAAAATATAGATACCTCAAAAGAGAACTTCCGAAAGTCTGAAGATCTTTTCGCCATAAGGCAGTTTTTAAAAGAAGTTCCGGAAATCAAAGACCTTGTATTTAATGAGAACATCAGGAAAGTGGTAAAGGAAATCTTTGGAGAGAAATATTTTGTGGTCAAAAGTATTTATTTTGATAAGCCTGAAACTTCCAACTGGTATGTAGCCTATCATCAGGATCTGACTATTTCTGTGGATAAAAAGCTTGAGCTTGCTAATTTTGGTCCATGGACTACCAAACAAAATCAGTTTGCAGTACAGCCCCCACTGGATATTTTGGAAAATATCTATACCATCAGAATCCATCTGGATGATACCGATGAAAGTAATGGAGCATTAAAAGTAGTCCCAAAATCTCATGCAAAAGGTATCTACAGACTAGAAACCATTGACTGGAGTGTAGAAACAGAAGAAATCTGCAACGTACAAAAAGGCGGAATTATGATGATGAAACCTTTAACGCTACATGGCTCCAACCGAACCACCAATGGAAAGAAAAGAAGAGTAATCCACATCGAATTTTCTGATATAGAACTTCCGGCAATCCTGCAATGGTCTGAAAGAATGAATTAAAAAATGGCCTTCAAATTTTCGAAGGCCATTTTTGTTGGAAGCTGGATGTCGGAAGAAGGAAGTTTTGAAAGTCTATAGATTAATATCAATCTATTTTATTAATTTTTTAAATATAAAATTTCTGCAAGCCAGCTTTAAAAAGTAATTCGGCAAATAGAAGCCTCCAGCTTCACTCTTCCATCTTCCTTACTTCACTGTAATCTCATCAATAAAAATATAAGCGTCACCGCCTGCTCCCTGATGCCATTCCGGAAGTTTTCCGAAATAGTATGCTTTTACTTTGATGTATCGGGCTTCGGTAGGAAGAATTTCTGTAGAAAACTCTTTGATCTGTACTTTCTCATCTTTAGGATCAATATCATTGTCAATCGTCTTCAGAAGGATAAAATCTTTTCCGTTCATGGAAGCATAATATTCTACCTTTTTAGGCATCAGAATCCATGCTCTGCTGTCCTGAAGATAAGAAGATGATAAAAGTTTGATGTTTTGGGGTGATTTAAGATCAATAACTGCTTCAAAATTTTGCCCCTGATAACCTTGCCATTCACCTTTTCTCCAGTTTATATCTCCTCTTATTCCGTCAATAAGAGCAAGTTTTCCGGTGGCACTGTATTGTGGAGTCACTTTTGACAAAATATTGATATCCCAATAATTAGGTCTTCTGTTGAAATTAGCGGTGGTTACAGAACTTTTTTCTCCGTTTCTTTCAGCGTAAGCCATTACCTGTGTGGTTTTGGTGATAGAGAACGGAGCTTTATAAGTAGAGAAAGTTTTTCTTTTATTACTGTCACTGTCATCTATTGTCATATAATAAACTTTGTCGTTGGGATTCAGTGGGGTAATCTCAACTTTGGTAGAAAAATCAAAGATTCTGTCGGCCGAAATTACTGGGGAAGCCGTTTGTTCGGCATATTTAAAATCTTTAACAGGTTTCACATTTTCGAAGCCTAGTTTTTTAAGTTCTGCTCTGCTGGTATTTTTGGTAATAGTTCTTGTAGTACCGTCTTCAAGATGAATTTTAATTTCATCAAAATAAGGTGTTGTTGTTTCCCATTCCGGTAGTCCAGGCGTAACGGAATAAATTCCCATGGAGCTTAAAATATACCATGCACTCATCTGGCCGCAGTCTTCATTTCCAATCAGGCCGTCTGGGGTATTTTTATAAAAATTGTCCAGGATGTATTTGATTTTAGCATCTGTTTTTTCAGGTTTATCTACAAAATTGTATAGATAAGCAATATGGTGACTTGGCTCATTTCCCTGAGCGTACTGTCCCATCAATCCAGTGATATCCACCTGTTCTCTTCCTGTTGTTTTATCCGGAGCGGTAAAAATAGCATCAATGAACTGTTCAAATTTTTCTTTTCCACCATGCGCTGTAATCAACCCCGGAATATCCTGCTGTACAGAATATGAATAATGCCATGAGTTTCCTTCCGTATAATTATTATTCACTTCTCTCGGATCAAAAGGCTCATACCAGTTTCCGTTTTTTCTTGGCTGCATAAAACCTGTTTTTGGATTGTAAAGGTTTTTCCAGTTCTGAGAACGTTTCATGAAATACTGATAATCTTCTTTTTTGCCTAAAATTTTTGCCATCTGAGCAATACACCAGTCATCATAAGCATATTCTACAGTTTTGGAAACACTTTCATGCTCATCATCTATGCTGATATAATTATTCTGTTTGTAGGCATTCAACCCAAAAATATCCTGCATGGCAGAACCTTTTGCAGCCTGAAATGCCTTTTCGTAATCAAATCCCTGAATTCCTTTCGCCATAGCATCCGCAATGACCGAAACAGAATGGTAACCTATCATACATTCTGTTTCGTTGGAAGCCAGTTCCCAAACCGGAAGTTTTCCTCCCTGCTCGTATTGTTTGATGAAAGTATTGATAAAATCAGCTGTTCTTTTTCTGTCAATTAAAGTCATCAAGGGATGAGCGCCTCTGAAGGTATCCCAAAGTGAGAATACCGTATAATAATCAAAACCATTGGCGTTATACAGCTTGTTGTCTCTGCCTCTGTATTTTCCATCCACATCCATATTGATGTTCGGCTGGGTGAAAACATGGTAAAGAGCGGTATAAAAAACGGCTAATTTATTTTTATCATCAGATTTTACTTCAATTTTTGAAAGCTCTTTATCCCACTCGGTTTGTGCTTGTTTTCTTACAGTTTCAAAATCCTTCGATTCTCCTTCTGCCAGCATATTTTTTCCTGCACCTTCATAACCTGTAGGAGAAATAGAAACTTTTACATTGATCTTTTCTCCTTTTTTAACTTGAGCTGAAAATGCCAAGGCAAGTTTTGTTCCAGTGAAAAGATGGGTTTCCTGTTTTCCGTTAGTCTCTTTTTTTGAAATTTTCATCGGTTTTGAAAATTCAATCCTTGCGTAGATATATTGGTTGGTAGCCCACGCTTCACTTCTTCTCAATACCTCAATGGTTTTATCATCAATAATTTTCACTTCACCTTCCAGAAGTTTATCTCTGTGGTTGAGGTCTAAAATGATATTGGCATTTCCTGCATTGTTGAAGGTGTATTCATGATAACCAACTCTCTTGGTGGTTGTCAGACGTACATCAATATTGTTTTTATCTAATTTGACTGCATAAAATCCGGCTGTTGCTTTTTCATTTTTATGCGAAAATTTTGAAGAATAGTCTTTGCTGTTTAGACTTGGATTTCCCATGGTCGGCATCAACATAATATCTCCATAATCCGAAACTCCTGTACCGTTCAGGTGGGTATGTGAAAAACCATAGATCACAGAATCCGAATAATGATATCCACTGCATCCATCCCAGCTTCCGTCAATTCTTGTATCAGGAGAAAGCTGCACCATTCCGAAAGGAACAATAGCCCCGGGGAAAGTGTGGCCATGGCCTCCGGTTCCTATAAATGGATTAACATATTGGGAGTAATTCTGTGCAGAAATGATCTGGGTAATAAATATAGAAAATGCAATGAGCCCTTTTTTCATGTTTTGATTTTATAAAGGCGAAGATATTGAAAAACAGTAAGACAGATGTAATAAAAGACGATTGCAGTTTGTCTTATTAAAAACGATATAATTCATGAAGAAGATATTAATTGCTGTGATCATGCTGTTGCCGATAGTTGCATTTGCTCAAAGTATAACAGGGAAGATCACCCAAACCGGAAATTCTGTTCCTTATGTTGAGGTGGTTGCCTTAAAAGATCAGAAAAAGCATACCGCCATTTCAGACGAAAAAGGAAATTACTCTTTGAAACTTTCAGAAAACGGAAACTATCATATTAAACTTATACAGGATGGTATAGAAATATCCAGTAAAGATATTATCATCAACGGAGAGGTGAAGCAGGATTTTTCTGTTGAAAAAAGAAAAGAAAAACAGATAGAAGGCGTTACGCTTACTGCCAGAAAAAAACTGATTGAGAGAAAAGCAGACAGATTAGTTTTCAATGTATCCAATTCTGTAGCATCACAAGGAATGGATGGCGCAGATGCTCTTGCAACAACTCCTTTGGTGAAAGTAGATGACAACACAGGAGTTTCTATTGTCGGGAAAAGTGGAGTAGCAGTAATGATCAATGACAGGATTTTGAATTTATCTGATGCTGAACTGGTTACTTATCTGAAAAGCCTCAGATCCGAAAATATAGAAAAAATTGAAGTCATTACTTCACCTCCCGCCAAGTATGAAGCGCAGGGAAACAGCGGTCTGATCAATATTGTTTTAAATAAAAATCAAAATCTTGGATGGAGCGGAAGTCTAACTTCCAGTCTTCAGCAGCAGACCTATACCGGAAATTCAAACAGTGTGACAGTAAATTATCAGAATGAAAAACTGCGAACTTCACTAAAGTTAAGACAGAATAAAAATGAAAAACACTCTTACGAAAACTATTGGATAGAAGGTGCAGATGGTCTTAAAAGTAATGATAACAGAAGGGATTTTGGAGACGGGCTGGGTGTCAACCTAAGTCTGGATTATCAGTTGGGTAAGAAATCTAATATCGGGTTTATTTATGATGTCGGATTCGGGCATTCCAATATGGATATTACAAATACTTCAAACTATTTCCAGAATGGTAATTATACAAATACCCTCCTTACTGATGCGGAACACAGAGCTACCAGCAGACAACATACTGCAAGCGCCTATTATGACCTTAAATTCGGGAAACAAGATAACAAATTGAGCATTACAGGGAATTATTTTTCCAATACTCCGCAAACTACGATTGATTTTACCACTACGGAAAGTTCTGGTGATCGGTTTGTTGTAAAATCACCTTCTATGGTAGATTATAAAATTTATTCCGGACAGGCGGATCTTACATTGCCTTATTCGTTTGCAAAGACAGAAACAGGAGTGAAATTCACTAATTTTGATAATAATTCCAATATATTTTATAAGAACTTAACGAACGGAGAATATAGTACAGATCCACTGAAAAGCAATGAGTTTGAATATAATGAAAAAAATTATGCAGCTTATATCAGTTTTGAAAAATCATTCAACGAAAAATGGTCGGCAAAGGCAGGTTTACGCTACGAATATTCTGTGGTGAACGGAAATTCTTTAACGTCCGGACAGCAGACCGAAAATTCTTACGGAAAGTTTTTTCCTACAGCTTATATCAGCTATAAAAGTAATGAAAATCATACTTTTAACCTGAATTATTCTAAAAGAATCAACAGACCAGGATTCCGTGCTATTAATCCGTATCGCTGGTACATCAACATCAATTCTTATTTTACCGGAAACCCTTTCCTGAAGCCGTCTATCAATCATAATTTTGAACTTTCTTATGTTTATAAAGGAAAATTGTCGGCATCAGCTTATTTTCAGAGAACAGTGGATGCATTTGGTCAATTGGCCAACCTGAAAGGTGAAAACAGAGTGAGCACTTTTGAAAATTATTACAATCAGAATAGTATGGGAGTTTCTCTTAATTATTCAGATACTTTTTTCAAAAAATGGGAAGCCAACTACTCTTCTAATTATTCCTACATGAACACGGATGTTTTTGCAACGGACGCCCTTTCCAGAAAAGGAAATAGCTATGATTTCGATTTTCAGAATAATATATCACTCAATCAAAGTAAAACAATACAGCTGATTCTCAACTACTGGTTCCGTCTACCTTCCAACTCCGGAAATTCATATATGAAGTTTGCGGGAAATCTTACTTCAGGACTGAAACTGAATCTTATGGAAAAAAGTCTTCAGCTGAACATATTTGTCTCCGATATTCTGAAGCAAGGTAAAAGTCAGGGTGAAATCTATTATACCACAGGAACACATTCTTATAATAATTATTACGATGCCAGAAGACTTACGGTGTCTGCTACCTATACTTTTGGAAATAAAAAAGTAAAAGGAATGGACCGTAATGTAAAGTTTGATGAAAAAAACAGAGCAAACTGATAATTTGGACTTAAGTCATTTTTATGCTTCATGTCATTCTGAATGAAACGAAGTGGAATAAAGAATCTCTTCTTTCTACGGGATTCTTCCTTCGTCAGAAATCGAAGATTCGACAGAGTCAATGACAATACACAATACTTACACCTCTCCCTCAAAGAAATCATTGAGATATTCCTCTTTGTCTTTTTCTTCCCGCCCAGAGCCCAGATACTTCTTCCAGGACTGGGATTCATGATATACAATACCCATTTCCCAAACACAATAAGTCGGGAGGTGGGTTTTGTTTCTGTCCCATATTTCAAACTCACCGGAACCATCATAATAGACACTTTCCCACAACTCATTTTCACTTCGCCACGTACAGACTAATAGCAGATAGTGCTCTCCGCAACGGTGCATAATGACAAATCCGAGATCATCAATATTCTGAAAATTTTCCTTTGCATTTTCAATACATGTTTGAGCCTTAAGAATATCCTGTGAAGAGATTTCTGCAGGATCTAATGCAAGATCATACCATTTAAAATTTGTTTTCCCAACGGTGAAAAGTCCTTTGGGTAATGCATATTTGGAAGGGTAGGTATTGGTTGTCATAATCGTTATTTATGATGATGAAAGTGTCAATAAATCTAATTATTTTATTTTAAATATCTGGCCATAAATATTTTTATTCATCAATAAAATACCACAAAAGTGTTATTTGAATCGAATTTGAAATTTCATAAATTTGATGATCAACTAATAATTTCCTGTTCTGCATATTAAAGAAACGTTTTAATATAAAAGATTGGAAAAACGAAGACAAACTCAATCAATAACACGATGGAAACACTGTTTTTTTACCTTCTGCTGCTCGTTGCAGCTGCGTTTTTGATATTTTACTTTAAAGACAGTCTGTATTCTGCTAAAAAAGTGAAAATATTCAAAGATATTTATGAAAAATACCCCTATTATTTTATTCCTCAGAAGCCTGTTAAATGGTTTGATTTTACCGGGCTGATGAATAGTTTCAGAATGGTTTCTCTTTCGGCGGATATTCTTTCTATCATTGATAAAAGAGAAATGCAGACTGCATTAGGAAAAGATACGGGAAAAGAACTGATAGAGAATAATTGTGATGAATCGGAAGAAGAATTCTGGTTTGATTTCATTGCAGATACGGGCGATGGTTTTGATGCCACTACCTCTGTTTTTTATCATTTAACAAGAGACAGCTATACCTATTCTTTTAAAAATGAATTTGATAGGGATGTGGAGAACGAGGCTGAAATTAAACTGAAAAGAGGATCTGTTCTGGTGGTAGGAGGTGATCTGGTGTATCCCGTAGGCTCGGAGATTAATTATAGAGACCGTTTCAAAGGACCTTTGAGATTGGTAGCTCCGGATACAAGAGAATTGGGACCTATTCTTATTGCCACACCAGGAAACCATGACTGGTATGATGGGTTAAGTGCTTTTTTCAGACTCATGTGCCAGAGAAGTAAAATCAGTGATTACAGAACAGTGCAGAACAGAAGCTATTTTGCCTATTCATTGAGAAAAAATGTTCACCTGATGGGTATTGACAATCAGCTGCTGGGTGATATTGATATTCCTCAAATGACATTTTTTACAGAATATGTAGAGAAAATATCAAAAGGGAATGATGTCAACCACGTGATACTGCTCATTGCAGAACCTTACTGGTACAATTATGACATAAAAGACAGACATAAGAGAAGACAGCGCATGGACAGTCTTGAATACATTATCAGAACGATGAAAGAAGCGGTAAGAAAACTGGAGGCCAGTAATATAAAGTCAGAGATTATTTTTGATGTAGTGCTTACAGGAGATATTCATCATTATTCCCATTATAAATTGGATGAAAATGTGAAAGGTTATGATAAAGAAATCAAACACTATATTACTTCAGGCGGGGGAGGAGCCTTCGGTCATATTACCCACTTCTTAAAAAATGAAATTAAGCTTCCCATCTTACAAAATACAACCACTACAGAATTGAAATATGAACTGGATGGTAAATACCCGTCTAAAGAAAAATCCGGCAAGAAAACATTCTGGAATCTTATTTTCTTTATCATTAATTACGAATTCACGGTATTGCTGTTTTTCCTTTCATCAATCGTGGCCTGTATCTTTTGTTACTCGGATTCTCTTATGAAATGGCTTGTATTATTACTAATTCCTATCGTATTTTGGTTTATTATCACCAAAGTTACCAGTACAGAATGTTCAGATGAAGAACAATGGAAAAGCAAAATGATGCGGATCGCTTTGTTTTTGCTGTCGTTTGGTATTCAATTATGGGTATTTGCGGTATTTCCCGAATATGAAATCCTTTCTTTACAGGATAGCCATTTGTCTTTTGTTGAGAGCTTAAAAAACTTTTTTAAAGTTCCGGCCGGAAATAATTACCTGATTGCGCAGGTTATTATTTCTGCACTTTTACAATCCATACTTTTCGGGTGGTATATTCTTCTAGGCTACTATCTTTTCAAATTTTATATCACAGAAATCTCTTCAGGAAAAATAAATACAGGAAATAAAAACTTCTTGAAATTTAAAATAACAGATAAAGAAATTGTCATCTATGTAGTAGCCATCAGGAAAACATACCAATGGATGAAATTATTAAAAAAGAAACAGGCTTTTTTCCTTCAAAGAGAAATGCTTACAGAAGATCCGAAGAAATTTATCAAAGACAATTTTAAACTGGATCCGGACAAGAATGTGAAAATTATTGACAAAATAACAATTCCATTATAACTTCAGTTTCAAAACAACGATAACCTCAAAACCAAACTCATGGAAACTAATTTTAAAAAACCAGCTCACGATGATAATAACGGAGTTCTGATCTCCTATTATCAATTACGAATGTTTATCGGACTGCTAGGATTTCTCCTTTCATTTCTTCTTGTTATGACCACTTATTTTCTGAATGACGAACATCCGTTTAAAGTAAGTATCAGTCATTATTACTACAGTTTCGGACATGTGATCTTTGTAGGAACCTTATGTATCCTAGGCGGATTATTTGCTACCTACAGAGGGAAAGACAAATATGAAAACATGCTTTCCAATTTTGCTGGAGTGATGGCGGTACTGGTTGCTGTATTTCCCACAAGATTTAAAGGGTATGGAGGCAATATTTACATTAATATTGATCAAGTAAACTACCAGAACTGGTTCACTTGGGTACACTATATCAGTGCAGGATTGCTTTTCCTTTCTTTTGCCGTTTTTTGTCTTTATTTCTTTCAAAAAAGTGATAAAAAACAGGATGGGGAAACCATTTCCGAAGAAGAAGCACTCAAGAAAAGCCGTAGAAATCTGTATTATAAAATCTGTGGCTGGGGAATACTGATCAGTCTTGCCTGTATTGGGCTTATTGCTCTTTTAGGTGCTGATTCGGATTCTGATAATCAGTTTCTGGTCTATTCTACCCTTATTTTTGAAACCACATCCCTGTTTTTCTTTTCCACTTCCTGGCTGTTAAAATCCAGTGAGTTCTGGAACAAAAATATCCCGCTGGTAACCTATTTCAGATAATAACTTGCCAGTATATAAAGAGCTGAAGGTCTGTGTTTACAAAAGAATTTATCTATGATTGTGTTTACTTATTCTAAATAGGTGAAAAATGCGTAAATTTGTAAACAATTTATATTTATATGTTGACGAAAGAAAAGGTTCAGGATTTCCTTAAAGAAATAGAAGTAGACGACTTGGTGAGTAATTTTCAAATTATGGGTAATGATGTTTATATTGACATGACTGCTCATTCACCTGCAATGCACGAAAAGAAAAAACTGGAGGCTGCCATGAAACAGGCTTTTGCCAGTGAGTTTGGAGAAGACGTTCATTTAAAACTTAAGATCGTTTCTCCGGAGCCTAGTGAAATTCAGCAAAGTCAGATCAAAGGAAAACAGATTCCGGGAATTCAAAATATTATCGCTATTGCTTCTGGAAAAGGAGGAGTAGGAAAATCTACAGTGTCTGCAAATATGGCAGTAACATTGGCTAAAATGGGCTTCAAAGTAGGATTATTAGATGCTGATATCTACGGTCCTTCAGTTCCTACCATGTTTGATACAGAAGGTGAAAAACCAATTTCTGTAGAAGTAAACGGAAAGAGTTTGATGAAACCTGTTGAAAATTATGGGGTAAAAATGCTTTCAATCGGTTATTTCTCAGGAGCTAATCAGGCAGTAGTGTGGAGAGGTCCTATGGCTTCAAAAGCATTAAACCAGATGATCAGAGATGCTGCATGGGGAGAATTGGATTTCTTATTAATTGACCTTCCTCCGGGAACAGGTGATATTCACTTATCTATCATTCAGGAAGTGCCGGTAACAGGAGCGGTGATTGTAAGTACACCTCAGCATGTTGCATTGGCAGACGTAAGAAAAGGGATTGCAATGTTCCAGATGGAAAGCATCAATATTCCGGTTCTTGGATTAATCGAAAATATGGCGTATTTTACACCGGAAGAACTTCCTGACAATAAATATTATATCTTTGGAAACCAGGGAGCGCAATATTTAGCTGAAGATCTTGGAATTCCTGTATTAGGAGAGATTCCTTTGATCCAAAGTATCAGAGAAGCGGGAGACGTAGGAAGACCAGCTGCGCTTCAGGAAGGATCTAAAATTGCAGAGATCTACACAGAAACAGCCAGAAAAATGGTAGAAAGCTTAGTGGAAAGAAATAAAAGTCTTCCTCCTACTGAAGCAGTGAAGATTTCAACGATGGCAGGATGCTCTCCAAAAGCAAAATAATAATAACTTTCAATAAAATTTGAAGAAACCGAATCGAACTGAAAAATATGGAAACAAACATAACACACGAAGATACAGTAACAAGAGTAATGGAAGCTCTCGAAAGCATCAGACCATTTTTGAATAAAGATGGAGGTGATATTGAGCTTATTGATGTGAAAGATAATCAGGTGTTTGTGAAACTTTTGGGTAACTGTTCCGGTTGTTCACTGAATTTTTCAACCTTAAAACTAGGTGTTGAAAATACAATCAAACAACATGCTCCGGAAATCGAAAAGGTAATCAACGTAGAGTAAAATTATATCTGAGATATTTTTAAAAAGACAGGCTTTTTTTAAGGCCTGTCTTTTTTTATATTAAACCACACCGATTTTGAAAATCGGTGTGGTTTCTGATGACGTTCTCCAGCTTACTGTTTTACAACTTTATTTCCTACTCCCGTAATAGAAACATCCGGTTTTCCTGATTTTGTTCCAGAAGTTCTGTAGTAAACAGTGTTATCACCACCTTCCATAGAAATTCTATCCACTTTGTCAACATATACTTTATTACCTGTTCCAGAAACCTCAATCTTCTTTGCACTTCCTTTGATTGTTAATGTGTTATCACCACCCTCTACCTCAACTGTTCCTCCATTGAGAGCATAATTGAGGGTATGGCCCACACCTTCTACATGTACCATCTTGTTACTCTCTTTTTTTTCTACACCTTTTTGGGATTCTACTTTTCTGGATTGTGAGAAAGCGGTTCCTGTTCCGAGTAAAAGGAGAATTAAAATTCCTCCTGTTTTCATATTTTTCATTGTGAATTGGGTTTTGTTGAAGGTAAATATAGATATAAAATGATTTTTTCAAGAATTTTAAAAGTTAAATCATCTTAAATTTCTCCATAACAAAAAAGATCCGGAAGATCCGAAGCCTTTTCAATCAACTAAATAGTATATTTTACTTTACAATAACCCTTTTGATGTGCCCTTCCGAAGTTTTTACAAGATAAACTCCTGTAGAAAGGGTAGAAGTGTTTATTGTTAAAGCATTCTTTTCTTTTCCGATTAACTTTCCGGACATATCGTACAATTCGTAATCCTGTTTTCTGTTAAAGTAAAGGGTATTTCCTTTGTTGACAGGATTGGGGAATACATTGAAGGTTGCTTGCTCAGTTTTTATTTCACCAGTTCCAAGTGTTGCTGGCATTGCCACTTCATACATAGACAACGTTCCGCTGATTTCATTGGCAACAATCACATAACCTTTATTGGTGGTTGTATTTTCAGGAGCAATGTAGGTGATTCCTTCAGGGCCGTTATCACCTCCGTATGCTGATGTCGAGCGGGAGTGTTTATAATCAGTAAAAGTAGGGTTATTAGGATCCGTGATATTATACACCATAACTCCTCCTGTTCTTTCCAATGTGATGAAAGCATAAGTCTGCCCGTTGATCTTTCCTAAAGCTACTCCTTCCGGCTCAGGACCTTTGGCGCGGCTTCTGTTTTTAGCACCGTTGGATTCATTATCCGCATTGAAAATTAATGGATGATTAGCAGCAATATATCGTTCAAACTGATCTCCACTGTCATATACAATCTGTTTGGTATCAGCATTGAAAATGGAGAATGAACGCGCTCCTAAAGCCGCCATTTCTTCAAACTCTGCATCTCCGTCTGTATTTCCTGTAGCAGATGAAACCCTGAATCTTCCAAGGTTATAGGAAGCCTTTAAAATATTGGAATTCGGGAAAAGAACTGGATCTAAAATATAAGTGTTAGCGCCAACGGTAGTTCTTTCGCTGAATCCTGAAAGATCTTTTTCATCACCTTCATTAGCAGTTACAATATAGTTGGTGCTTCCTACCTTATAATTTTGTACAGCATCCGGAACATAGTAGGCTTTTACCGGCCAGTTGGCAATTAAAACTTCTCCATTATTGTCTGAAGCATCAAATCCGTTCCCCGGAAGGCTCATGTCTTTTTTGCCTAATCCCCAGACTCCTGTAACGGTTTTGGTTGCCAGATTAATCTCAGCAATGGCATTGTTTTCTTGAAGCGTTACCCATGCTTTCTGACTGTCAGCGCTGATGGTTACATATTCAGGTTCCAGATCCTGAGAAAGGGTATTATTTGTTCTTACTTTTCTTAAGCCAGTAGCGGTTAATGCTGCTACCTGAGAATCAAAGCTATTGAAATTAAGAGTGGTTACATTAGTTTGGGTAAGGTTTCCGATCCCTCCGGAAATATCAATGATGCTGATGGTTCCTTCAGGATCTACCGTATAAGCATCATTAGGTTCTCCTTCATTGGCAGTAACCACTTTTGTTCCATCCGGTGAAAACGTTACCATGTCAGGTAGAGCTCCTACAGTTACTTGTTTCAGGAAATTTCCATTAATATCAAAGAATACTACAGAACCGTTTTGCTGAGGATCGGTGTTAGGAGATGCGGCTGCAATGATTCCGTTTTTTACAGCAATACTTGTGATTCCTCCATAAGGAGCCATATTCACTGTTTTTACTACTGATGGTGTTGCAGGAGTACTGAAATCAATAATATCAAAAACATCCGTAATGGAGCTGATGGTGAATAAACGTTGTGTGGATGGATCATGAACTACAATTTCTGTAGAACTGCTATTGCTTCCTGAAGGATCAAAACTTAGGAGATAATTCAGCTGAATCTGATTGGAAGGAACCGGAGCCGGTTTATCATTATCTACAATATAAACAGTTGCAGAATTGTCTCCTGAAATAGTAGCTCCAACCGGATTTTCAAGGCTTACAACAAAATATTCTGACTGTTGTTCTGCCAAGGTGTCATCAATAATTGGAATATTAACCGTATAACTCGTTGTAGATGGAGTAATATTGATTGTTTGATTGGCTAAAGTAAAATCATTGCTGTCAGCGGTACTGAAAGGCGCTGGCTTTACAACAAGATTGACAGTAGCGTTTGATGGATTGGTGATATTGATTTTAAATGCGAGATTTCCTGCATTTTCATTGACTTTGATGAAATTCTTTTCTAAAGAAATGGTTGTTCCGACAGTTGCAAAAGTGCTGGAAGTAACGGAAGTAACTCCATTGTCATTGAAATCTTCAACCATATTAGGCTTAAGAGCTACATAATAAGTCTGTCCCAGCGCAAGTCCGGAAGTTGGGATTACAGTAATGGTATTGTTGCTGAAAGTCGTTGTGAAGGGAACTTGGGTACCTGTCGCATTTCCAAGACGGAAATCGATGAGGTTTTGTGCATTAGAATCGTTGATCGCGGAATTATCGGTTAATCTTACATTTTCATTAAAAGATAAGGTAGGATTTACAGTCGTTGAAACATTATTTGTGTTATTTGCAGGAAGGTAAGTGACTGTTGGTGGGGTAGTATCAACATTTCCAAGAGGTGTTGCATCTACTGTAAAGTTATCAAAACGATTGTTTCCCCCTGTTCCTCCTCCTGTAGCGGAAAACTCTACTTTTAATTTAAAATTCGGGTTGTTACTAGCTCCCTGTATAGCAGAAAAGTCCAGTGTAACAAGCTGTGGATCGGCATCCTGAGGACTTACCGTCTGAAGTTGTACAAAAGTAGTTCCGTTGGTAGAATAAGACCAGGCTTGAGTTCCTGCCCCCTGTGCAGATCTTCTGGTAGTAAACTTAACAATTACATTATTATATCCTGTTGTAGGAAGATTAAATTGTAGAGCTCCTCCAATGGGATTATTGAATCTTAAATGAGTTCCGGAGCCATCACCGTTTCTTGCATTTAAATTTTGAGAATTAAAATTTTGTCCGGTACCTCCGGCAAAATCAATTACGCTTGTTCCTCCTGCTATAGCCGCAAGAGAACCGTTCACCAAAGTAGACGAAGGTGTAGTGACTGTAGCCGCAGAAGAGTTATCGTTAAAATTCCAGTAATGAATCAGTGTCTGTCCGAAAAGACCGCTCTGGAAAAAGAATGCGGCTATCACAGACCCTTTTAATAGGTAGTTGTTGATCATTTTTTACTTCAATTAGATAAATGCAAAAATGAACTTTAAGTTTCGCAACTATTTTAATGGAATTTTAAGAAATGTTTAAAAAATAGGTTTGTTTTCGAATAAAAGACAAAATTATGTTGGAATGAGGAACTTTAGAATAAAATTATTTTCCGGATTTTCCGGAAAAGTTTAAAATCGTTCCTGATTTATTTCCTTCCAAAGGATGCTTCTGCATATAAAAATATCCTGAAACAGCAGTCACAAGCAAGAGTACAAAAATAACCAGAACAATTCTTTTTAACATGTCTCTCATATCGCTAAATTTTTAATGTCTCTAATTTCTAAAGTAGATGTAGGGTATCCGTTTTGTGTCACTTTGATCATTGCTCTACCCACTTCGTGTAAAGTTAATGATTTTGATTGAAAAAAAACAGGAAAAATCCAAATAAAAGGTTTAAAAAACCATTTTACATTCAATTGACCTTCAACAGGTTTCATGAATCCGGGACGGAAATTATAAGCTCCTTTGAAATTCATTTTTTTCAGATCATTTTCTGTTTTGCCTTTTACGCGTGCCCACATCAGTTTTCCACTCTCTGTGCTGTCTGTACTTGCTCCGGAAACATAGCTGAATACCATGTCCGGATTTTGATTCAAAACAGCTTTCGCAAAGTGAATGGTTGTATCGTAAGTAATTTTGGTGTAATCTGCTTCATTCATCCCTACACTGCTGATTCCTGCACAGAAAAAACAGGCATCATACCCTTTCAGTTTTTCATCATGAAGATCGATGGATAAAAAGTCAGAGATAAGATATTCTTTCAGCTTGGGATGTATTTTTCCGGAGGGTTTTCTGCTTATGCTCAGGATTTCAGAAACATTAGGGTTTTCAAGACATTCCATTAAAACACCTTCGCCTACCATTCCCGTAGCTCCTGTAATAATTATTTTGATTGGGTTCATTGCTTTGCTATTGATATGGGTATGACGGATGAGGGTGAGGTTTTACTTTAAATTTTTTAGATAAAAGATAAAAGATAAAAGATAAAAGATAAAAGATAAAAGATAAAAGATAAAAGATAAAAGATGTTGTCTTAAATATCTTGATTCAATAATTCAATAAGGGTGGGATTTAGCCAAAACTTAATGACAGAAGGAGGTTTTATTACAAATTATTTGAAAATATGGAGATTGCTTCGTCGCTTTGCTCCTCGCAATGACAGTGAGAAAAGTCTTTAAAATAAAAGCCAGCACAAAAATGGCTGGCTTTCAATACTATCGTTTTTGCTGTTATTTTTTATGTTGCAGCTGGCTGTAAATATTGTGAATTAATCCGTCTGCCACCGAAATTTTTGGAACAAAGATTCTGTTGATATCAGACCATGACATTACATTATTGAAAATGCTTAGAGCATGTACCAGTACGTCAGCGCGGTCTTCTCTCAGGTTGTAATTCGTCATTCTTTCTTCCACGGAAAGTTCATTGAATTCTTTGTAAACCTTTTTCAAATGAGATAAAGACATTGGTTTTCCGTCTTTGGTTTTGCTCATGGAGAATACTTTGTTGATGTTTCCTCCCGATCCAATCGCAACAATTGGTTTTTTGCTGACAATATTGTCCTTGATTTCATCCTTCATTTCTTTCCAGTTTTCTGTGGTAACCAGATTGTTGAGAAGACGGATAGTTCCGATATTGAACGATTTTTCGTAAACCATTTTACCATTTTCGTAAAAGGTAAGCTCAGTAGAACCCCCACCTACGTCAATGTATAAATAGGCGAATTCTTTGTCAAGACCTTCTGCGACATGGTTTTCATAAATAAGAGTAGCTTCTTCATCACCGGAAATAATTTCAATATCAATTCCTGATGTATTTTTTACCAGATTGATAATTTCATTACCATTGGCTGCATCACGCATGGCGCTGGTAGCACAGGCTCTGTAATGATCTACTTTGTATATTTTCATAAGGTCACTGAAGATTTTCATGGAATCAATAACCATTTTCTCTCTTTCCGGACCTATTTTTCCAATGGTAAAAACATCCATTCCCAGTCTCAGAGGAATTCTGAGAAGGTTTAGCTTGATGAATTCAGGTTTTCTGTTATTGATCTTTACTTCATTGATAAGAAGGCGGGCTGCATTACTCCCTATGTCTATCGCTGCTATCTTCATTTTTTAGTTGTTTTAGCTTTTAAATATTTATAGGTTTCTATTTGTGAACGACATTCTTTTTTATCATTTCGTATATATTCATTGCTCAGTCGTTTGTCCAGAATTCTGGCTTTTACATTATCCCTAAGTTGAATATCAAGAATATCTTTTAATTCTTTCTTAAGGTTTTTGTCAGTGATTTTAGCGGCTGCTTCAATCCTGTAATCCAGGTTTCTGGTCATCCAGTCAGCGGAAGAAATGTACATATCTTCTGATCCTTTATTGTAGAAGTACATTACTCTGGCATGTTCCAGATATTCGTCTACAATACTTATGGCTTTTATTTTTTCTTTAAAATCCTTCTGGTTTACGGCACAATAGATTCCTCTTACTATTAATTTGATAACCACTCCGGTTTTGGCAGCATCATATAGTTTTTCTATTAGCAGTCTGTCGCTCATAGAATTTACCTTTACGATGATTTCTGCCCTGCGTCCGGCTTTGGCTTCTTCAATTTCTTTATCAATATGGTGAACAATCTTTTCACGCATAAATTGAGGGCAAACTAATAAATTTTTACAAGTTTTCAAAATCGGAATGAAATCATCTTTCGGTTTTTTCAGTACATTGAATACTTTGTTGATGTCTGCCATGATGCCGCGGTCGGCAGTCAGCAGCAGGTGGTCACCATATATTCTGGCTGTTTTTTCGTTGAAATTTCCGGTGCTTACAAATCCATACTGGATAGTTTTATTGTGTGCTCTCTTTTTGATTACACAAAGTTTGGCGTGTACTTTTTTGTTGGGAATCCCGACAAGGACGGTAATTCCTTCCGGTTCCAGCATATCTTTCCATTCCAGATTAGATTCTTCATCAAATCTTGCCTGAAGCTCCAGCATTACAGTCACTTCCTTACCATTTCTGGCAGCATAGATCAGGGCATTGATAATTTTTGAACTGCTCGCCAGACGGTAAGCGGTGATCTGTATTGATTTTACATCCGGATCCATAGCAGCTTCACGCAGAAGGTCAATAACAGGATTATACTTGTGGTAAGGGAAAGTAAGAAGGACGTCTTCTTTTAGAATAACATCTGTTACCCTTTCTCCATGTTCAAACGCCTGATGGGTAAAAGAAGTTCTTTCCACAGGTCTTTCATACTTTTCAAACACATCAGGAAAGTCCATGAAATGCTTGAAATTATGAATTTTTCCTCCGGGGATGATACTGTCTTTCTTCGTCAGGTTCAGTTTTCTGATTAGGAGTTCCAGCAGGGCCTTATCCATATCTTTATCAAAAACGAAACGGGTAGGTTTTCCTTTTCTTCTGTTTTTGAGTCCCTTTTCTATCTTTTCAGCGAAGTTGGTTCTGATATCATTATCCAGATCCAGCTCGGCATCTTTTGTTACCTTAAAAGCGTTGGCAGAGAATTCATCATATCCGAAATAAGAGAAGATATGTGGAAGGTTGAATGTGATGACATCCTCTAACAACATTACATTTTTTTCTTCCGGATCTTCCGTTGGCAGCAATACAAATCTTCCTACAAAACGGGAAGGAATTTCAATAATGGCATAATTGCTGGAATATTGCCAGTCTTTTTTTCTCATAGCAACACCCAGATAAAGACTTTTGTCTCTCAGATAAGGCATTGGCGTATTTTCATGTAAGAGAATCGGAATCACATTAGATTCTACCACTTCATCGAAATATTGTCTGACAAATTCTTTTTGTTTTGCTGTCAGATTTTTTGAGTTTTTAATGGAAACTTTATGATCAGCCATTTCGGTCTGGATTTTTTTCCAGGTTTTATCGAAATTCAGCTGCTGTCTCATTACGATCTCATTGATTCGCTGAAGGATTTTGGAAGGGGGCTGGTAAAAAGACTCTGCAATCACTTTTTCCTTAAAGTCCATGGCACGCTTTAATCCGGCAACACGTACTCTGAAAAATTCATCTAAATTATTGGAGAAAATTCCGAGGAAACGTATTCTTAAATGTAAGGGAACTTTTTCATCCATAGCTTCCTGCAAAACTCTTTCATTAAAGGCAAGCCATGTAATATCTCTTGGATTAAAGTGTATTGACATTCTAAATGTGTATATTTTATCAAAAATAATGATTAGTAAAGACTCTTCCTCTATTTCTTAGGTTAAACTTTGATTAATTTTATGTACCGATTAAAGTGGATTTAATTTACGGCTTTTAGTTCAATGATACTACTTTTTATGCTTCCGTTTAAAAACCATTGAAGACCTGCTTTCATCAGGTAATCACCTGAAAATACTTTTCCATTCTGAGGTAACTGTGGTTGAGACTCATTTTCCAGATTGAGTTCTGTTAGCAGATATTTTTTATCTGGATCAAGCCCCATGCAATATATAGGGACAAAATAGTCGCCCAATTGAGTATTCAGATTATAGGCATAGAGTACTGCTTTATTTTTGGATTTATCGGTAAGCATCCAGGCCGTCTGGTGATTGTTGTAAGGGGCTATTAATCGGTATATTTCACCAGTATTGAGAAGGTTTTGAATATTTTTATAATTTTCCAGAGCTTTTTGAGAAAGTTTTAGCTCCTGGCTGTTCATTTTACCAATCTGTATATCGAAGCCAAGCTTTCCACTCATGGCTACATCCAATTTAAACTTTAAAGATTGCTTCCCCCAGTTGGTTACGTGGGCACATTGGATTCCCATAGGAAAAAAGTAGGAATACCCATATTGGATAAATATTCTTTGCAGAGGGTCTGTATTGTCACTAGGCCAAAATTCATTGGCGTATTTTAAACCTCCATATTCAGCACGGCCGCCGCCACCGCTGCACCACATCAGCTCTACATCAGGATATTTTTGCCGGATCTTTTGTAATATTTTATAAAGATTCAAAGTAAAATCAATGTACAGATTATTTTGTTTGTCTTTCAAATATTCTGAGAAGACATTGGTCATATAACGGTTACAGTCCCATTTGATATAAGTGATATCCGGATTCTCCTGAAGAATATTATCGATGACTTTAAAAACGTGTTCCTGAACTTTAGGATTGGTAAGATCCAGTACCAATTGTGATCTTCGCAGATTTTCCGGTCTATTGTTTAATTTTAAAATCCAATCAGGATGTTTTTCATATAATTCGCTTTTAGGACTTACCATTTCGGGTTCTACCCAAATGCCCAACTTTACATGATGTTTTTTTGCCTCATTAACTAGGAACGGTAGACCATTGGGTAATTTTTTTCGATTAACCTGCCAGTCTCCCAACCCGGATTGGTCATCGTTTCTGGGATATTTATTTCCAAACCAGCCGTCATCCAGAAGAAAAACATGTACGCCTAAATTTTGTGCTTCGTTTAATAGGGTGGTGAGTTTTTGCTCATTAAAGTCAAAATAAGTGGCTTCCCAGTTATTCAAAAGTGTTGATTTATTTTCTTTTCCTTTATAAACCCCATAATTGGCTGCCCATTGATGAAGATTTCTGGAAGCCTGTCCTTTCCCTGAATAAGAATAGGTATAGATAAAGGAAGGCGTAATAAATGAGGTTTTGGGAGCTAGTGAATATTCAGATGAGTAGTTATTAATACCTGGTAGAATCTGAAGAAGATGTCCAATGTCTTCGCTATAACGAATATTTTCAAAACCTAATTTAAAATTTCCGCTCCATGCCAGTGTGCCGGCTAATACATTTCCCTGCTCCTCAGTAGCCGGAGCATTTATTGAAAGCATAAATGATGGTAAGTCAAAATTTGTTGCCCGTGTTCCTAATTTAGATTCTATATTATGAATTCCTTCCGGAAGTAAACTTTCCTGTATGCGCATCTCATTGGCCCAATCACCAAAAAAGTGTGTGAGATAGTAGTTTTGAGCAGATAATTGGAGAAATGCTGAAGAGAAATATTTTAGAATAACGGGTTTTTTTTCCTCATGTTCTATTTCTGTCCATTGTTCAATTACATTTTCATTTTTATATGCTTTAAAGTGCAACGTTACATAAAAAGGATATTGTGGGTCTTTGAGCCTGATTTCCGTAGATTGAATGTTTTCTTCTGTTTTTGTATTATAATTAAGGTATTGAAGTTCCAATGACGGATTATTATCAGCATGCAGTACTCCCATTGCCGGCTCACGAACGGGACCTGTACCTTGAGTAATAAGAGAAGAAAGAGTAGGTGATTTGAGCTGAGCATATTCCAAAGGATTTTTTAGTGCTTTTCCAAAATATAATTGAACGAGTTGATTCTGGGGATTTGTGGAATAAACAAGCGCTGTATTTTCTGTTGATATAGTGATAAAGGGGGCAATCTTTTGAGCTTGTATGGTGCTACAACTGAAAAGTACACAATACAGAATTTGTAAAAAGATT
Source organism: Chryseobacterium sp. IT-36CA2 (assembly GCF_949767875.1). Classification (NCBI taxonomy): domain Bacteria; kingdom Pseudomonadati; phylum Bacteroidota; class Flavobacteriia; order Flavobacteriales; family Weeksellaceae; genus Chryseobacterium; species Chryseobacterium sp. IT-36CA2. The sequence goes on from NZ_CATKPG010000011.1 coordinate 812,775, forward strand.
TTTTTCATTGGATGTGTATATTTTCCTAAAGATATGGAAAATAGATGAGCCAAATCTGCTTCCTTAAAGAAGTTTGCCAGAAAAAATTTCCATATTAAATTATGCAAAACCTCGATTTATCGGGGTTTTTATTTTTATTGTGTCATTTTGTCATAATTCTTCAAATGGTACAGATATTGAGAAATTGAGAGTGTAAATTAAATTAAAATAGAAAAAATATAAAATATTATGAGTAAAATAATTGGAATTGACTTAGGAACAACCAACTCTTGTGTTGCTGTAATGGAGGGTAAAGACCCTGTTGTTATTCCTAACGCAGAAGGTAAGAGAACTACTCCTTCTATCGTAGCTTTTACGGAAGATGGAGAGAGAAAAGTAGGTGATCCTGCAAAAAGACAGGCTGTAACGAATCCAACAAAAACTGTTTACTCTATCAAAAGATTTATCGGAACTCACTTCAAAGATGATGCTTCTGAAATCACAAGAGTACCTTATAAAGTGGTTTCCGGACCAAACGATACTGTAAAAGTAAAAATCGACGATAGAGAATATACTCCACAGGAAATTTCTGCAATGACACTTCAGAAAATGAAGAAAACTGCTGAAGATTATCTTGGACAGGAAGTAACAAGAGCGGTAATCACTGTTCCTGCATACTTTAACGATGCACAGAGACAAGCTACTAAAGAAGCCGGAGAAATTGCAGGTCTTAAAGTAGAAAGAATTATCAACGAACCTACAGCTGCAGCGTTAGCTTACGGCCTTGATAAAAACCATAAAGATCAGAAAATCGCAGTATATGACCTTGGAGGTGGTACTTTCGATATCTCTATCCTTGATTTAGGAGATGGTGTATTCGAGGTATTGTCTACAAACGGTGATACTCACTTAGGAGGTGATGACTTTGATGATGTGATCATCAACTGGATGGCTGATGAGTTCAAAGCTGAAGAAGGTGTAGATTTAAAATCTGACGCTATTGCTCTTCAAAGATTAAAAGAAGCGGCTGAAAAAGCGAAAATTGAATTATCTTCTTCTCCTCAGACTGAGATCAACTTACCATATATCACAGCTACTGCTACAGGTCCTAAACACTTAGTGAAGAGTTTAACGAAAGCTAAATTCGAGCAATTATCTGCTGATCTTGTAAGAAGATCTATGGAGCCTGTTGCTAAAGCATTAAAAGACGCTGGTTTATCAACTTCTGATATTGACGAAGTAATTTTGGTAGGTGGTTCTACAAGAATCCCAATCATCCAGGAAGAAGTAGAAAAATTCTTCGGTAAAAAACCATCTAAAGGAGTTAACCCGGATGAGGTTGTAGCTATTGGTGCAGCTATTCAGGGAGGTGTATTGACAGGTGATGTAAAAGATGTTTTACTACTTGACGTTACTCCGCTTTCTTTAGGTATCGAAACAATGGGTTCTGTATTCACTAAATTAATTGAAGCGAATACTACGATCCCAACTAAAAAATCTGAAGTATTCTCTACAGCTTCTGATAACCAGCCAGCTGTAAGCATTAGAGTAGGACAAGGGGAAAGATCAATGTTCAATGATAACAAAGAAATCGGTAGATTCGATCTTCAGGATATTCCACCAGCACCAAGAGGAGTTCCTCAAATTGAAGTAACATTCGATATTGATGCTAATGGTATTCTAAGTGTATCTGCTAAAGATAAAGGAACTGGTAAAGAGCAGACTATCAAAATTCAGGCTTCTTCAGGTCTTTCTGACGAAGAAATCGAAAGAATGAAGAAAGAAGCTCAGGAAAACTCTGCAGCGGATGCTAAGAGAAAAGAAGAAGTTGAAATTTTCAACAAAGCTGACGGATTGATCTTCCAGACTGAAAAGCAATTGAAAGAGTTTGGTGAAAAACTTTCTGCTGACAAAAAAGCAGCAATCGAAGCAGCTCACGCAGAATTAAAAACAGCTTTCGAAGCTAAAAATGTTGATGACGTAAAAGCTAAAACTGAAGCGTTAGATGCAGCATGGATGGCAGCTTCTGAAGAATTATATGCAGCTGGTCAACAGCCAGGTGCTGATGCAGGTGCTGGAGCTCAGAACGCTGGTGGAAACGCCGGAGCTGAAGATGTACAGGATGCAGACTTCGAAGAAGTAAAATAATTATTTGATTAATAATAATTAATAAAATATAGAAAACCCCATAAACAACTGTTTATGGGGTTTTTCATTTTTGATATTCTCTCTTATTTTATTTTTGTGTTTTTAATGAGCTATTGGTACCGACTAATGGTCAACTTCCAATAGAACAAGAGAATTACAAAATTAAATTGTATATGAAGGACACAAAAAAAGTGTACTGATTATTTAGTAATATCTCCGGTTGGCTGATAATCTGGTACCCCTAACTGCCATAACGCAAACGCAAAAATATCTCCAATATTAGCATATCGCTGTACTGTTGGTATATCCCCTCCGTGACCTCCGGCATAATCTATTTTCAACAAAATAGGATTATTAGAAGAATTATCCGCTAACAATTTGGCAACAAATTTTGCAGGGATCCAGGGAGCTACCCTGGGGTCATTAATCCCCGATGTGATAAGAGTTGCAGGATATTTTACTCCTTTTTTTATGTGATGGTAAGCATCCATTTCCAATAGCCCTTTAAAATCAGCAGAATTATTTAGATTACCATATTCTTGAGCTGCAGATTTCCCTACACCTCCAAGTTCGTTTCTCAAAGTATTTAGAACTCCTGATTCTATAATTACAGCACCAAAAAGGTCTGGCCTTTCGGTCATTGCTCTTCCCATTAATATTCCGCCTGCACTTCCTCCCAGGATGGCTACTTTCTTTGGTGATGTATAATTTTTATTAATTAAGTATTCGGTACAGGCAATCAAGTCTTTCCAAGAATTTGATTTTTTGGATTTTTGCCCGTCAATATGCCATTGTTCTCCTTTTTCTCCACCACCTCTTACGTGCGGAACAGCAACAATTCCCCCTTGATTCGCCCACAATAGGTAACTGATAGAAAAGTATGGAAAATAGGATTCTGCATAAGCACCATAACCATTCATAAGGATTGGAATCTCTCCATTCCTTTTAATGTTTTTATTGTAAATTAAAGATAATGGAACCTCTACGCCATCGTAAGACTTTACCGTAATTTCCTCAACTACAATATCTTTGAATTCTGGATAATCAATGATCGGAGCAATATTTTCCGGGGTAAATTCACTCTTTAGCAGGTCATATTTAAATCTTTGCTCATCATTGGCCCAGCCTGAACAGCTGATCCATATATCCGAAAAATCTTTTCCTTTCGCTTCCAAATATATATTTCCGGATACAAATGGGGTTTTTATATTGTGTTCTTTTCCCTCTTTGTACAAATATAATTTTGCTTCTACACCATTTTTTGTCCTGGTATAATATATTCCATCTTTCGTTACGGCATATCCTGTTATTACTTCATCTGCCATTTCAGGGACTAATATTTGCGGATTTTTGAAGTTTGGATTCTTAGCGCTGGTCTTACAGAGTTTGTAATTTAAAGTATTATTATAGCCGGATAAAAAATAGATATCATCTCCAGCTAACCGCATAGATGGTATTTTATCTTCTTTGGTATACAAAGGTTTCCAGGTCTTTTTACCATTTAATAAGTCTTGCTTACTGATAATAAATGTTCTCCTAAAATCTTCTGAATCTACCAGATTTCCAACATAATATTTGTCATCGGCATTAAATGCCATAATAGCCGGGTATGTATTTTCTTCTATATTTAGATTTGGATTATTAGATCTGGAAAATACATTATTTAACTTTTTTGGATTTTCACCGATTTTATATAAAATTGTTTGAACATTTTTTACATAATCTTTAGAGTTACTGTCAATGACAGGATAATAAACATAAAAAAATCCTGAATTACCCTGTAACCATTTAATACCTCCAATGCTGGAAGGATTGGTGTTAGTCACAACTTCCGGATGAACATATTTATTTTCTACATCTATTACAATAACCTGAGAGATTTCTTTGCCATCTTCAGTTAATGAAACAGCCAATCTGCTTCCATCCCAGCTGGGACTTAATAGATTGACTAAAAATTGATGTTTAGATTTATTTGAGGAATCTTTAAAAGAGGATATGAAACTCTCCGGATCATACAGTAACTGTTCCGTTCCGTTAAAACCATTTCGATAGTAAACTTTTGCAGTTCTTTCTTCAGCACCTTTTTTCAAGTAGAAATATTTATCATTATCAGTTATTTCTAAATCAGATACTGAATACCCCTGCCTTTTGTCAAATTCTAAGCGTTTTTTAAGATAATAATCTCTATTAGGGATTTTATTAATCAAAAAATTAGCGTAATCTGTCTGCGATTTCATCCATCGAGCAGTTGCGGAATCTTTTAAATTTTCTAGATTTCTGTAATCATCAGTAATTGGGGAGCCAAAATAATGATCAATAGCAGGCACAGAAGGGGCTAAATTTGTTTTTTGCGCACCTAAGGATAGTGAAAGAAAAATAAATATATATATTTTCATTTGATATTAGGATAAACAACCTCGGGGCAAGCCCACTGGGTATTACTGGAAATAATTTTTTATTTCGAAGAAAAGCGCTATGTCTTTTCAAATCTTAACTCTTCTTCCCCGAGGTAAAATTCAAAAATTTTTTGATTAAATTTTGATTGGCTGCTGTGGATCCTTACTAGCATTGTCTGGAAAAGCACAAGTCCTGATCTTTTCTTCTAAACCTTTTCCTCCTTTGATAGAATTTAAATTGATAATTTTTGAGATTTTTACTTTGTTAAGCGAAAGCTTTTTCTCATTAATGTTCTTCTCCATTTTGAAATTTTTAACTTATTTAATTATGCAAATAAAATAATATTTTTCGAATCCTGCTGGAACTAGAACTATAAATTTATAAATCTATAGTTTTTTATTTATAAAGATTTGAGTATTGTAAATTGATTTTTTTTGGAATGATGATTTTCAATTATAGTATTAAAAAATAAATTTCACTTATAATATTAAAAATAGTTTTTATTATATTACTTGTGATCAATAAAATGGATATTTTTGTACTGCATACTGTAGTTTATGAAAAGTCTAAAATATTTTTTCTTTCTTTTATTAGCATACAACCAATATTATTCTCAAAATAAAGTTTTAATTGATACTTTGTCTAAGTATGACTATTTAGAATTAGAAGAAAAATTCTATAATTACAAAGACAATAATAAAATTAAAGAATCTAAAATCATTGCTGAATACTACTTGAAAAAGGCAAAGAAAGAGATGATCATCAATAATATTGCTGAAGGGTATGTATTCATGCAGTATAATCAGAATTTAGCCGCCTCCCTAAAATACATAGATAGTTTAGAATACATTAGTCATAGACTGCATGATGATAGATATCCTGCTCGTATCTATCTGCTAAGAGGTAAACTGTATTTTGATTATGATAACGAAAAATTAGCGTTGGATAATTTTGTAATTGCGCTAAGCCATGCCAAAGAAAAAAACAACAAACGACAGATTGCTATCGCTGATCTTCAAATTGCTTATCTAAATGGATATATTGGAAAACATAAAGAGACCGTAAAGGTTCTGAAATACTATTACGGACATCCTGAATTTTTGACTCCCCAAGATATTGAACACATTCAAATAAGTTTGGCAGATGCATATATTGACATTTATGAGTATGATAAAGCATTAAAACTAATAAAAGATGGACTACATGATGCATCAAAAAATAAGGCAGAAATAAGATATAACAAGTATTTAATCTTGTTGGGCAGATATAATTTTGAAACTAAAAATTATCACAATGCGATATCAAACTTAGAAATCTGCAAAAAATATTTTTTACAGAATAATCTTGATTTTGACGCTAATTATACTATGTTATATTTAGGAGAATCATACCTAAAATCAAATGAAAAAGATAAAGCTGCAGAAAATTTTGTTAAAATTGATTCTATTATTCAAAAAACGAATAATACTTTTCCTGAACTTCGTGATGTTTATACTTATCTTGTAGATTATTACAAAGAGAAAAAAGATAATGAAAAACAACTTTATTATATTGAAAGATTCCTGACAGTTGATAAGATTCTTGATTCTCAATTTAAATATGTATCGCGAGAATTGCCAAGAAAATACGATGCTCCCAAACTCTTAAAAGAGAAAGAAAACATTATCAATGACTTAGAAAAAAAGAAATACTTTCTGTTTTCCGGTTTAGGCATTTTACTGTTGGCATTAATTGCTGTAGGTTTTTTCTTTTATAAATCTAGAAAATCAGAAAAGAAATATCGAAAAATAGCGCAGGATTTAATAAAATCTATTAATGAAAAGAAATCAGAAATAGAGGAAAAAGAAGAAAGAAATGATTTTATTCCTTCTAAAATTGAGACCGCTTCAAAAATTGAAAAATCTGTAATTAGAAATATTTCAGAGAATACTGTACAAAAGATTCTGAAAGAATTAGAACGATTTGAGAACAACGAATTGTTTTTACAAAAGGGAATTACTTTAAGCAGTCTTGCAAAAGATTTTAAAACAAATTCTGCATACTTATCCGATGTGGTGAATACTTATAAAGAAAAGAACTTTGCTTCTTATCTCAATGATCTTCGAATAGATTATGCTTTGAACAGATTAGTACAGGATAAAAAATTCCGTTCTTATAAATTAACTGTTGTTGCTGAAGAATTAGGCTACAATAATGAGCAGGCTTTTGCTTCCGCTTTCCGAAAAAAAACAGGAACCATTTTAAGGACTTATATCAAAGAAATTGATCAATCTCAGGAATAACTCATCATTTTTATCTTCTAAAATTTTCTTTTTTCTTGTAAATGATATTCTTTTCTTGATATTATGTGTTTTTTTATTTTATCTAATTGGAAATCAATATGATGATTAAATTTTGTTAGCTGTTTTTAATGGATTATAGCCATTATAAGGTATAAATTTATATATCAAATCTATAAATTTATAAATCTATATTTAAGTTTTTTTGTTCCTGATTATAACGGTGTATGTTTGCAATCGAAACGAGTAAACATGACACAAGCAAAATTCTACACTATTCTTCTTCTCTTTTTAATTTTAGGATTTTTTCATGCACAATCTTTGAGGTTAAAAATTGTAGATTCAGAAAGCGGAAATCCAGTTCCACACGCAAGAATTATTTTATCAAACACGGTGTTATATAGCAATGATGATGGTTTCATTTTGTTGCCTGAAAATTCAAACCATTTGGAAGTTTCAGCCTCAGGTTATCAAACGGAAAAATTGGCCAATTATAATTCAACGATAAAATTAAAACCATTATATAAAGATATTGAAGAGGTTAAAATAATAAATATTGATATCAAGAAGATCTTTTCAGATGTTTTAAAAAATTATGAGAAACGATATTATGATCACCGGTCTCTATATGATGTGCTTTACAGACAAAAAAATAGCGATGATGATAATTTAAGCTTTCTTCTGATAACCAATGGTAAACTTTGGATGGAGTCCAATACTTACAATTATAAGGAGGCTTTCAATAAAAGGTTTGATAATTTCATCCAAATGGAAATAGATTCTGTAAAATATTTCAAATCCACTATTTCCGAAAATGATTTTTGCAAAGGACAATCTTTGAATCAGTCCAAAGATTTTGTTGGGAACATTTTTTTCAACTACGAACTAGCTCGGGTTAATTATTATTTCAAGACAAAAGATGCCAAGTTTTCAGGCAGAATTGTTGATGATTCTAACGATGAACAGACTATTGTTTATAAAATCAGTAATCCGGAAATAGAGGTTACAGGAACCATTGTGTATCAAAAAATGGATAAAACCATTATTCATTATGAGCTGCAGTATGATCAAAGCAAGTATCCGTCTTATAAAGTAAAAACTAAAAATGGATTAGAGTACGAATTCAAAGTCGGAAACGGTGTTACTTATTATGATTTTTACAAAATAAATGGCAAGTATGTTCCTTCTATTTCGGGAACCAAAGGTTTCAGTTATTGTACATATGACGGAAAGAAGCAAAAAAACAGCTTTAGCAGAGAAATAATCTTTCAAAAATTTACTGAGACAGAAACAACCGGTCTTCAGAAAAAGATTGACTTAACTAAAAGAATATGGGAGAACATTCCTAAGCTGGAAAAGCAAAACAACAGCATTTTATTATCAGAAGAAGAACAAAAATTTATAGATGAAAAATTATATCAAGAGTAGCTTTTTATTAATGTTATTATCATTTTTTTTCGCCAATTCTCAAACACACAGATTTGTATATGATGTTGAGTACAAAAAGGATTCAACTTCAAATCTTACCACAAAGGAGAATTATCTTTTAGACATTAATAAAAATGAGGTGCTGTATTATACAAGAGATTTTTTTATTGCAGACTCTTTAATCAACAATAATATCCCTTTTCCAAAAAATATGAAGTTAAATACTTCAACCATTATCACCCATAAAATTGGTGACAATAATTATGATGAATATGACTTATTGGAAAATACGATTCTAAAATTACAAACGAAAGATTCCCAAAACTGGAAATTGACAGGTGAAAAAAAGAAAATAAAAGAACTGATTTTGCAAAAAGCCATAACCAATTGGGGAGAACGAACCTGGACAGCTTGGTTTACAACAGAAATCCCTTTTCAGGAAGGTCCATATAAATTTCATGGATTACCTGGTTTAATTGTAGAACTCTATGATGATAAGAGTAATTATAGATTTGAACTGGTAAAGTCTGAAAAATACAATGGAAAAAAAGAAAATCAATTTATAGAAATATCCAAACAACAGGCCGTTGCTGTTGAATGGGAGAAATATAAAAGTACTAAGGTGAAATTTTATGAATCGCCGGTGAATTTTATTCAGAATAGTGTTGGTGATTCTAAAAATGAAGAATTCTTTTTGAATGATGGTACAAAAGTAAGCGCTCTTAATATGAGGGAAATCAATGAATCTTTACGAAGAAATATAAAGAAATACAATAACCCTGTTGAGCTCAATAGAGCGATTGTATATCCTAATTAAATTTTATCCGGATCAAATAACTATATAAAGTCGACTTTAATTATTAAAATCAACAATTAAATTTTCACACTATGAAACAAAAATTAAAATTAAACAAAGAGAAAGTTAGCAAATTGACAGATCTTCAATCTTCCAGCATAAAAGGTGGAAAGGAACTAGCAGTAAGTACAAGACATAATTTTACTTGTGGACTTTGTACTGGTGGTGATGGTACAATCGATTCTTGGAATACTTGTGCTAAATCTGTATGCTTTGCTTGTAGCTAATTATAGAATTTAAAAACTAGAACTATTAAATTTTTTATCATGAAACAAAAAAAATTATCATTAAACAAAGAGAGAGTTGTAAAATTAACAAAAGAACAGTCTGCTTCTATTAACGGAGGTAAAGCTTCGGCAAGCAGTTCTTGGAATGATTTTACTTGTTGTTGGTGTACTAACGGAGGTGATGGACCTTCAAAAACTAACAACTGTATAGAGCCTGCAAACTAAACACGGGATAAAAACTATTAACCAACAAGCTCTATAATTTTATAGAGCTTGTATTATAAAAGCGTAATGAGTATAGAGAATAAATTATTAGAGATAGAAAGTGTAATAGACCAAAGCTGGCATAAAGAACCTTATATTTCAGATCTTTCTTTACTTACAGGAATTAGTGGTATTCCTATCTTCTATTATATGTTATATAAACATACTAACGAGCAAAAATATTTGACTAAAATAGAAGAGGTACTTAATGTAATTTTTGAAAAACTAAATGAAGGTGAAGAGACCATTCCTAAAACTTATTGCCTGGGACTTGCAGGAATAGCTTATATGCTGAATTTTTTAGAAAAGTCGGGAGACATCAATATTGATTTTTCCGAAGCTCTTGAAACATTCGATGAAATATTATTAGATACTGTTGACCATTTTCTCTCCTACATAGATAATATCGAAAGTGACTACATCATGGAACAGGTAGATTTTCTTCATGGAGTTTCCGGCCTTGCCCATTATTTTCTTTCCAGAGATAAGAAAGAAATCTATTCAGAAAAAATCACAATCTTATTTGAAAAACTATCAGAAGTAGTAGAACGGGATTATAAAAAGGCATTAGAAGTTAAAGATATTGAGCAAGCTTCAACAGATTTGCACAAAACCAATCTTGGCCTGGCACACGGACATATTTCATTTATTTTATTATTTTCAAAGTTTTTAGAAATTTACCCTCATAATAATAAAGTGAAGGATGCTTTAGAAAGCAGCGTAAAAACAGTTTTACTGTTTCAAAATGAACAGGAAGACGGATTTTGCTTATTTCCGAGCATAGCAGTGAACAAAAAAACTGCCCTTTACAATATCCATCTGGGTTGGTGCTATGGGGATCAATCAGTCTCTTATGGACTTTATAAAGCCGGGAAGACATTAAATAATGAAAGTTTAATTCATATTTCTAAGGAAATAGCTTTATCCACATTGAAGAGAGATTCGCTTGGAACAGCATTATTACATGAAGAAAGTTGTGATCCGGGATTTTGTCACGGAACCATTTCTGTCGCTTATTATCATAAAAAATGGTACTTAATAACTGAAGATCCTAGATTTTTGGAATTATATAAAAAATTTACTCAACTCACTTTATCTCTTTCTACTGAAGAGAAAGGGTTGGCTGGTTACCTAAAGAATACAGGTACAGGTGATAAACAAGCTGCTTTAGGACTTTTAGACGGAATAGCAGGAATAGGCGTTTTTTTTGCCGATAGCTTATTAAACAACAGTTCTTCAATACAATGGGATTCTATTTTCCTTTTAGAATAAAAGTTAACATTGATTATGAAAAGATCACAATATCTTCCTTTTGAAAAGTTCGTATTAAGAACACCTCTTTTATCATTAGATTTTTTTAAAGATCTAACATCTGCAGAAATTATATCTGATCAGCAATTGATTGATACTTGCCAAAATGAAACTATTCGTGAGGCCATATTTTTAGCATCTCCTTCTCTGTCTTCTCAAATTGATAGATGGATGAATGGTGAAATTACTGATGCTGAGAAAAAAATGAAATTAAAGCACAGCGTTTTAAAATATCTTTCAAGAATGTCCTCCAGATGTACTCCATATGGATTATTTGCAGGTTGTTCTGTTGGAAGTTTTTCTGACCAAACCCAAATCATACTGGATAGCCCAACAAACCATCAACGCCATACCAGGCTGGACATGAATTATGCAGTTGCTCTATCTGATAAGTTGTTAGAGATCAAACAAATAAGAGACTGTTTGAAATTCTATCCTAATTCCAGTATTTACAGAATTGGAGACAAGTTAAGATATATAGAATACTTTTATAAAGACAATATCAGACATTATGACATTGTGGCTGTTGACTTTTCAGAATATCTAGAGGAAATCATAACTGTTTCTAAAAAGGGATTATATATTAGTGAGATTATTGACAATCTGGTTGGGGAAGATATCGAGTATGAAGAAGCAAGGGATTTTGTAGAAGAATTAATTGAAAACCAAATTCTTGTAAGTGAAATTGAACCATCCGTATCCGGGCTTGAATATATAAATCAGCTCACCAATGTATTAAAAGAAAAATTTGAATCTCAGAATGAATATCTCACATTTATAGATTCAATTGAGAAAGAATTGGAGAGTATAGACCAGATAATTGGAAACTCATTAGAAAAATACATTGATATAAGTAATAAGATTGGGAAAAAAGAAATTCCTTTTGATCTTAAATACCTTTTTCAATGTGATTTAGTGATATCAACTCAATATAATTCTATCGATAAAAAAATTATAAAAGATATTGAACAGGCTATCAGATTTGTTAATCGATTAAGAAAAAATAAGGCTAAAAATTATTTGGATCAATTTAAGGAAGCCTTTTATGAAAGATATGAAGACCATGAAATGCCTGTATCCAAAGTTTTAGATCCGGAAATAGGTATTGGATATGGTTTTAATACACAATCCAATGATGATAATCCTTTAATTGATGATTTGTTAATCCTGCAGCCGGACAAGGATATAAAGGAGCCAAAAGAAGTAAAATGGACAGTAATTGATGATGTCATTCAGAAAAAGATAATAAACGCTATTCAACAAAATCATGTAATAATAACATTAGAAGACAAGGATTTTGCCTTTCTGCCAGAAGTTACGTATGATGATTTACCTGAAACAATATCTTTAATGATTGAAATGATTGAAGAAAACAATATTTCCAAGATAAAATTCTCAGGAGGTGGAGGTGGAAGCGGAGCCAATTTATTAGCAAGATTTTGCCACAGTGATGAAAATATAAATAAATTGGTTAACGAGATAATCCATTTTGAAACAGAGTATAATTCGGAAAAAATTCTTGCAGAAATAGTTCATCTTCCGGAAGCGAGAGTAGGGAACATCTTATCCAGACCAGATTTCAGAAATTTTGAAATTCCATATTTGGCTCGTTCTAACAAAGCTTTAGACAATCAAATAAGTTTAGACGATATCATGATATCTGTGAGAAATAATAAAATTGTTTTGCGATCCAAAGCTCATAATAAAGAGATATTGCCGAGATTAACAAATGCTCATAATTATTCCAACAGTAATACTCTTCCAATCTATCATTTTTTAAGTGATATGCAATTGAATAATTATTCTGCATTATATATCGATGTAAGCAATTTTGATCACCTATATAAATTTATTCCCAGAATAGAATATAAAAATATCATTCTTTCCTATGCTTCCTGGCATTTCAGTATTGATGATATAAAATCTTTAATTGAAGGAAAAAAACAAAATGATCTGCAAAAAAAAGTGGAAAATTTCAAGCAGCAATTTTCTCTTCCTGATTTAATCCTTTTAAGTGAAGGGGATAATGAACTGCTGATCAATTTAAAAAACCTGACCTCTGTGGAGATGTTTGTTGAAACCGTCAAAACCAGACCCAATTTTAAGTTGACTGAATTTATCTTTAATCAAGGCAAACAAGTCGTTAAAGATTCTTCCGGACATAACTTTTCCAATGAAATTATAATGTCATTTTACAAAAATTAATAGAATGCACAACAATATGAGAGCATATAACATACCTGGAGGCAATTGGATTTATTATAAGCTGTATATGGGGACAAAATCTGCAGATGAAATACTTGTAGATAAGATCAAACCTCTTGCAGATCAGCTGATTGAAGAAAATGTTATAGATCAATGGTTTTTTATTCGGTATAACGATCCAAAATATCACTTACGCATAAGATTCAAATGTACGGATCCCACTCTTTTACATGAAATTACTTCAAGAATGCACGATATTTTACTGCCTTTAATTGAAGAATTTATTATTTGGAAAGTTCAGCTGGATACTTATAATAAGGAAACAGAAAGATATGGTCTTAAAACAATGGAGGTTTCAGAGCAGTTATTTTTTTTGGATAGTGTGATGACGGTAAATTATTTGGAAAACTTTAAGGACGAAAATCTAAGATGGCTATTCGGTTTAAAGTCAATTGATGATTTTTTGAATCTATTCCAGTATCAATTGTCTGATAAAAAGAATTTTATGGAGCAGTTAAGTATTGCTTTTAAAACAGAATTTGGGAAAACAAAAATTTTGAATTCTAATCTGAGCGATAAGTTCAGAGCCTACAGGCAGGATATTACAAATGCAATTGAAGGTAAAAACACAAATAATATTTATGAAATAATTAATGAGAGAAATGAGAGAATTATAAATTTAAAAGATGAAATTTTAGCATTGCATCATTCAAAATCCTTAGATGTTAATATCAATAGCCTTATGGCAAGCCACATTCATATGATGATGAATCGTTTGTTCAAATCTAAAAATAGAGCACACGAGATGGTTTGTTATGATTTTCTATTTAGATATTACAAATCAAAGCATGCTATAGAAAATAGTATGAAAACTCTTCCATAAATAACCCAGATGTTTCCTTCATATAAACAACCAGACTTCAAAGACTGTGGTCCCACCTGTTTGCGGATTATCAGCAAATATTATGGTAAGGCCATTCAACTCCAGCAAATAAGAAATTTATCAGAAACAACAAGAGAAGGCAGTAGTTTACTAGGCCTAAGCAATGCTGCAGAAAATTTAGGATTTAAAAGTCTTGGGATAAAAACTGATTTCCAGACATTTGTGGAAGAAATTCCTCTGCCATGCATTGTCCACTGGAATAAAGTTCATTTTGTAGTTGTGTACAAAATTGACAAATTAGGAAAGGTATATGTTTCTGACCCAAGCTATGGATTAATAACCTATGAAAAAGAAGAGTTCATTAAATTCTGGATAGGTGAAAATGCCAATGAAACCACAGAAGAGGGGGTTGCATTACTATTGGAAACGACCCCCGCTTTTTATCAGAATGAATTTGATGAAGCCAATAGCAAAACCAGTTTTAGCTTTTTATCCAGATATTTATTGAAATATAAATCGCTGGTATTTCAGCTGTCTGTTGGTTTGTTGGCAGGTAGTTTATTATCATTAATTCTGCCATTTCTTACCCAAAGCATTGTAGATGTAGGGATTCAGAATCAGGATCTTAATTTCATTTATTTGGTTCTGCTGGCTCAGATTATGGTATTTTTGGGGAGAACAGGTATCGAGGTTATCCGAAGCTGGATTTTACTTCATCTTTCTACAAGAATCAATATTTCCATCATTTCTGATTTTTTTATCAAGCTGATGAAACTTCCTATCAGTTTTTTTGATACAAGAATGACAGGAGATATTATGCAGAGAATCAACGACCATCACAGAATTGAGCAATTATTGACCAATTCTTCGCTCAATACATTGTTTTCGTTGGTTAATCTGATTATTTACAGTATCGTTTTACTGTTTTATGATTATAAATTGTTCTTGGTTTATTTGGCTGGTGCTGTTTTATATATTGGCTGGATTACTTTTTTTCTAAAAAAGAGAAAAGAGTTGGATTACAAAAGATTTTCTCAGGTTTCGCAGGAACAAAGCAAAGTGATCGAACTCATTAATGGGATGCAGGAAATAAAAATGCATAATGCTGAAAAGCAAAAACGCTGGGACTGGGAGTTTCTGCAGATCAAATTATTTAAAATCCAGATCAAATCACTATCCTTAGAGCAATGGCAATCAGTTGGCGGGAACTTCATTAATCAGATGAAAGATATTTTAGTAAGCTTTCTTTCAGCCAAGTTAGTGTTGAGTGGAAATCTGACCCTTGGAATGATGCTCTCAGTTCAATATATTATCGGACAGCTGAACAGTCCGTTATTTCAATTAGTAGAATTCATCCGTCAGACTCAAGATGCTAAAATTTCGCTTGAAAGATTAGGTGAAATCCACGATAAAGAGGATGAAGAAAGCGCCGATGAACAATACACTACAGAAATTCCTCAAAAAGATCTGGAAATTCAGGATGTCTCTTTCCGGTATATTGGTTCTAATTCTTTTGTTTTCGAGAATTTGGATGTAACAATTCCTTATCAGAAAACCACGGCCATTGTTGGAGCCAGTGGAAGTGGGAAAACGACTTTACTAAAGTTATTAATGAAATTTTATGAACCCAATTCAGGAGAGATCAAAATTGGAAATACTGATTTACAAAAAATATCGCCAAGATTTTGGAGAGACCATTGTGGAGTTGTCATGCAGGAAGGTTATGTTTTCAATGATACGATTGCTAATAATATCGCCATTGGTGAAGATTATATTGACAAATCAAAATTAAGAAAAGCCGTTGAGATTGCCAATATCAAAGATTTTGTGGAAGGCCTCCCACTAAGCTATAATACCAAAATCGGCAACGAAGGTGTCGGGGTTTCAGGCGGACAAAAGCAAAGACTTTTCATAGCAAGAGCGGTTTATAAATCTCCGGAATATATCTTTTTTGATGAAGCAACTTCCGCTTTGGATGCCAATAATGAAAAAGTCATTATGGAAAACCTGGAACAATTCTTCAAAGGAAAAACAGCAGTTGTTATCGCGCACCGTTTATCAACTGTAAAACACGCTGATAAAATTATTGTTTTAGACAAAGGGAAAGTAGTGGAAGAAGGCAATCATACAGAATTAGTTGCTCTAAAAGGTGAATATTACAGGCTCGTTAAAAATCAACTGGAACTTGGAAACTAAAAAAGACATATTAGATAGTATTGAACTGCGCTCAGAGAGCGTTCAGGATGTTCTGACACAACCGCCGCACTGGATGATCCGTTGGGGAAACTCTGTTATTTTCATTATTCTTATAATGGTTTTGATCATGAGTTGGTTTATCAAATATCCGGAATTCGTTCCGGCCCCCATTATTGTGACCTCACAAGAACCGCCAGAAAAGCTTCAGGCAAGAGTTAATTCTAAGATCGAAAAAATTTTAATTAAAGACCATCAGGAAGTCAGGAAAAATGATGTTTTAATGGTTTTGCAATCTACGGCCAATTATCAGGATGTTTTGAAACTTAGAAAATTGATGGATTCCATTGCTACGGATCAGATGTTTTCCTTTCCGATAGGTGAAACATCTGGTTTTAGATTAGGTGAGCTCCAGGGTGATTATAACCAGTTTTCAAAAGCTTTTCAGGATGAAAAACTGTTTACAAGACTACAGCCTTATGCTCCGGAAAACCTCGCAGCCAACCAGAGTTTATCTGAATACAAAAGCAGAATTGCCACTTTAGAGCAACAGAGAAGTCTTGAAAAGGTAAAATATGAACTGACCAAGAAAAACTATCAGCGCTCCCAAAACTTATATGATCAGGGCGTGATTGCCGCAATGGAACTGGAAAATGAAAAAATCAAATTTTTACAGGAAGAACAGAATTTAAAAAATATCACTATTTCTTTATCACAATTACAGGAAGGTATTTCTAATCTTAACAAAACCAAAAGCGCTGCAAATATCAGTTCTGAAAAAGATAAGAGCAATTATTCTTCCCAGATGCTACAGCTTTTTGAGCAGCTTAGAAAATCCCTGAGACAATGGGAACAAAACTATCTCATTATTTCTTCAACAAATGGGATGGTAAGTTTTCAGCAGTTCTTTGGTGAAAATCAGTTTGTGAAATCAGGAGAGGTCATTGTGACCGTTTTACCTAAGAATAAAGAAGCACTGGTCGGAAGAATGCAGATTCCTACTGTCAATTCAGGCAAAGTGGCCCCAGGCGAAAAAGTGCTGATAAAACTGGATAACTACCGGTTTCAGGAATATGGTATTATAGAGGGAAAAGTGCAGAATATTTCTATTTCTCCTGACGAAAGCGGTAATTATTATGTTGATATTATCCTTCCAAAAGGGTTGAAAACATCTTACAACAAAAAACTTCCTTTTAACAAAGAACTCAGAGGTAATGCAGAAATCGTCACAGAAGATCTTAGATTGATTGAACGCTTTTTTTACCAGATTAGAAAATTGTTAGGATATCAGTT
Source organism: Chryseobacterium sp. IT-36CA2 (assembly GCF_949767875.1). NCBI lineage: Bacteria > Pseudomonadati > Bacteroidota > Flavobacteriia > Flavobacteriales > Weeksellaceae > Chryseobacterium > Chryseobacterium sp. IT-36CA2. The sequence goes on from NZ_CATKPG010000011.1 coordinate 830,238, forward strand.
ATAGCAAATGATTTATGACTTAAAAAATAGACGCTGATATCGAACATTATTTAAACTTATACTGGATTTTTTAAGTAATATTTTTTTTGTAAAATTGTAATCTAATTATAAGTAGTAAATGAATTTGAAATTATCCTTTATTTTGGTTCTGTTTTTTGTAACCATCAGTGCACAATCAAAAAATGATTTAAATTCTGAAGAGAAAGAATATATTTCAAAGTTTATATATCCAATAAAAACTTTTAATCCTGACGAAAAAGATAATAGTGATTTGCTCATCTTAAATAAGCTCATTGGAAATTCTAAAATAGTTGGATTAGGAGAATCTACTCATGGTTCGAGTGAAATATATCAAATGAAATATAGAATGAGTGAATTTTTGATCACTCAGAAAAATTTCAATGTCTTTTCGCTCGAAGCCAATATGCCTGAAAGCTTTTTAATGAATCAATATATTCAGGAAGAAAAAGGAAATCCAAAAGATATTTTAAAAGGAATGTATTTTTGGCTGTGGCAAACCGAAGAAACTTTAAATTTTGTTGAGTGGTTAAAAAAATACAATGAAAATCATGATTCAAAAGTTTTTTTTGATGGTTTTGATATGCAGTATGCTACAGGAGCGATAGATCAAATAAGAAAAACATATCAGGAAAATCAGTTGCCTGAGCAAGAGATAAATGATCTGGAAACAGCTTTAAAAGAAAATAACAGAGGCTTCAGAACGTATTCTAAAAAAAGTCAGAAAATTTTATCGGAGTATCTTGTTTTAATAAAAGAAAAAAGTACATCAATAAAAGGTCCAGATGAAAAATTGCGCTTCCTGCAAAATGTAGATATTATTAGACAATATATCCAACAAAGTTTTACCAGGAGAGACAAATTCATGGCGGAGAATGTTAAATGGCTAAAGGAAAACCATTTGAATTCTAAAGTAATGGTCTCTGCTCATAATTATCACATCGCAAAATTAAATTCAGACAGAATGGGGTATTGGATCAATGAAATGTATGGTCAGGATTTTGTGAATTTTGGATTTGCCTTTTATGAAGGTACTTATTCTGCAAGTATTGATGGGAAGCTTGGTACCTATAATTCAGAAAAAGCCGGTCCAAAAACATTAGAATATAAGCTCAACTCACTCAACATTCCAATTTTTATTCTGGATCTGAAAGCCATCAGAAAAGATGGCAACAAACTTGGCCATTGGATATTGGATGATATTCTATTTCGCAAAACAGGGTCTGGTACAGATAAAAGTGAATTCACAAAAACCAATGTTGCTAACTCTTTTGATTATTTGATATTTATAAATAAGTCAACAAATTCAAAGCTTTTAATTGGTAAATCAAAATAAAGACATGACAGTAAACAGGAGATCGGCGTAAGCTTAGGATTTACAGTTAATATTAATTTATAAAACGATTGCTGAAGGCATTTTCCAAGAAAAAATTAATAAAGAAAATCTTGCCTGTTTGTTGCGGGAGATTGTCATCAGAATCTTTAATGGATAATCTTTTTTTTATTTTTAATCCTTTTACAATTACCAAATTCAATATTTGAGTTGTATTTATGTTGATGATTTTAATCGAAGTCTTTTTCAAGCTGAAAATTTTATATGGTACAGTAAGGGCACGAATAAGCGGGATAAATATTTGGCTTGTTTTGTGCTATATTCACCAAGTTAATTAAAAAAAAATGACAATATGAAAAAGAAATTATTCACCTTATTAGCTTTTGGATTATTTGCAATAGCTATTAATGCTCAGGAAACTGTAAAACAGGAAGCAAAAAATGTAGGTAATGCCATTCAAAGAGGAGCAAAAGCAACAGGAAAAGGAGTGAAAGATGGTGCAGAATGGGTTGGAGATAAAACTCGAAAAGGGGCAAGTGCTACAAAAACAGGTGTTAAAAACAGCACAAAATGGGTTGGAAAAACGGCTACAAAAGGTGCGAAAAGTGTGAAGAATGTTGCTGTAAAGGGCGCAGATGCAGTTTCAGATGGTTATAAAGATGTAAAAGCAGATTTAAAAAAATAATTTTTCTGAAGAATAAAAAAGAAACGACTCCAGTAATAGGAGTCGTTTTTTTATTAATATTCTTTATTCAAATTAAATAAAAACCACTTTCAAACCAGAGAAAGTGGTTTTTATTTGCTGTTTTTTGATAACATATTTTAAGGTGAAAAGATAGAGCTTAATGTTTATAAATGTATCCTGAAAGTCATTATTTGTGGTAATTCACATTGTTATTTTATTCTTTATGTGGGAAATTGTATGTGGATGTTCTTTAATTTTAAGTTACAATAATTTTGAAATTTATTTTTAGTTAGAATAAATAAATCTATAGTTTTTTTCCTATATTTGTGACTTAATGTAAAATAATACCATGAAAAAGATTACACTATTATTAAGCCTTTTGTTAATTTCTTCATTGATCATTTATGGATGTAGTTCGGAAATAGATTCTGTAGATAGAAAAGAAAGTAACACCCCAATTATCTCTGCAATAAATATTAATAAAAAATTTATGGTGCAAGTTAAAAAAGGCACTGAAATAAAAATTTACGACACACTTAAAGTGGGAGATATTTATACATATAATGATAAAGGGATACTATTTATAGGAAATAAAATTTCAATTAAAAATCCAAAATCAAAACTTTCACCTGGTGGATGGTATATTGATTGTGAACGATATATTGGGAGCTATCTTGAAATATGGTCTTGTGATAGAAGTGATCTTTCAATATATGATCCAAGATTTGTTGGGAGTGATTTTATAGAAGAGAATATACTCAATGATGACTTATATTTTTGGATACCTGCAGATCCACAAGCAGGTCTTTATAAAGGTCCTATGGTTTATCATACAAATTCGGTAGCATCGCAAGAATATTTAAAATGTTGGTCTGAGAATAGTCCAACCAGTGTTGTTGAACCATACACGGGGCAAAATGTTAATAAAAAAAAATAAAGCCTTTTTTAAATAAAAAAGCATAGATACTCCAATAAAAAAAGCATTAAAATCTAGTATTAGTTTTTAATGCTTTTTTTGTTTTCATTCTTTATGTAGTGAATTATATATATAATATTATTTTAAGCTAAAATAACTTAAATAATTCCAGAAACTTACTTTTTATTTAGAATAATTATAATTAATTTTGTGATCTAAATATTTTAAGGGTGAAATTATCGTTATTAGCAGGTGCTGTTTTTCTGACAGCAGGCGGATTCTTGTCTGCACAAAAAGTAGAATTTTATCATAATGGAGAAGTTAAGAAAGGAGCTATTATCAACAATGATGCAACTGGAAAGTGTACACGGATATTTCCCGAAAACTTTAAAATGTCTTTTACAGGAAAATGTGAGCTGACTTTTCTTAATGATAAGAATAAAGAAGAAACAATCATCTTAAAAGAAGGTGAAGTCTTGAATTTAAAAATCCTTCCAGATAAAGTAAAAGAGGTCACAAAATCAGAAATCAGAATCGAAGGAGTACAGCTTACCGCAAGAAAAAAACAGTTTTCTGAAATTGCTATTCAACAGGAAGCTCTTCAGAATCTTCAGTCTTTCTCTCTAGGAGATGTGTTGCAGCAATTACCGGGTCAATACGTACAGCAGTTTGACAATACCCAGTTTAAAAATATTGTGTTCAGAACGGCTAGTGGTCCTTCAGTAACCAGTTCTGGTAATATTCCGGGAGGAGATGACTTTGGAAACAGAGCATTCGGAGTACAGTTGATGGTTAATGATATTGCCCTGTCCAATAACGAAAATATGCAAAGCTATGATTCTGCAAACAGCAGTCCTTTTGCAATTGATTTTACGTTTTCAGGTCGTGGTGGAAATCTAACACCAGGTCAGCCTAATTATGGAGTTGATTTAAGAGAAATCCCAACAGAGAATATCGAAAGTATTGAAGTAATACAGGGAGTTCCGGATGCTAAATACGGAGATTTAACGTCTGGGCTAATTAAAGTAACCACCATTGCCAAAGCATCACCTCTTCGTTTGGATGCCTCTCTCAGAGAAGGAACTTATCAGGTAGGTCTTAACAAAGGTTTTAAGCTTAAAAACAATAACGCACTTAATGTTTCCATAGACTACATGAATTCTCTTTCGGACCCAAGAACCAGCCTGGTGGGATATGATAGAACAAATGTTAATTTCCTATGGTCATCAAAAAGTAAAAACGGATTCAGCAATAAACTTTCAGCAGGGTTTTCTACCAATACCAGTAAAGGAAAAAGAGATCCGGATGATCTTGACGGAGTCATTGTGAATGTGAATAATAAGAGTTTTTCATTAGGAAATAATATCAGTTATAATTTTAATCAAAACGGAAGTAAACCATTTTTCAGAACGATAAGTGTAGATTTAGGGATCAGCTATTCAACACAGCTTACAGAGAGAAGATTCTGGCTAAACCAGGGTGCGCGTCCTTATGGAAACTCAAGCTCAGATGGGGTTTACTATGCTCCTTATACACCGCCAAGTTATGAAAATCAAGCCTTTTCTGATGGTAAGCCTCTTAATATTTTCACTGACTTAAGTGTGAATGGTAGTAAAATAACAGCATCCAAATGGGTACACATGTACAGTGTAGGAGTCAATTTCAGATATGGAAACAACTTTGGAAAAGGACGTTATGGAACAGCAGGACAGCTCACAACGATTAATGCCTCAGGGCAGGGCTCCAATGGAATGAGGGATTTTAATTACCGCGATAATGTGTTTGCCAACAAGCAGTATGCATTTTATATTCAGGATAATATTACAAAATCTTTTGCTAATAAACATATCTTAAGAACCAACCTGGGACTTCGTTATGATTTGCAGAATTCATACTCTACCTATTCACCGAGGGTGAATACTTCCTATCAGATGGGGAGATTTTCTGTAAGAGGTGGTTTGGGACTTACTTCCAAAGCTCCTTCACTGAATCAGATTTATACCGCACCAAGGTATTTTGACTTCCTTTTAGGAGATTATCGTTTACCAGGATATTATTCAGCAGCTATCATGCAGACAGTAGTGACTCCCGGTGATAATGCTAATCTGAAACCTTCACGAAGCTGGAAAACGGAAATAGGAGTGGATTACAGATTTCCTTTTGCAACCGTTAACCTTACTGCTTATTACAACAGATTATTTGATGGCTTTACCACAGAAAGTGTTCATAAAATTATGGACAAAGCCAAAGTGAATGTCAATATTGTAGGAACAGAAGTGCCTACTTTCGAAATCGTAGGAACGGAAAAGTTCAATTATCTCCAAAATAGAATTGTCAACGGATATTCATCAGTAGATAAAGGATTGGAACTAATGGCAAGTTTCAAAAAAATAGAAGCCTTAAATCTAGTTATTGGTTTCAATGCCAGTTATGTAGAAACTTCCGGGGAGAAAGACGAAGGTCTTTACAAAATCAGTGCTCCTGTCATAAAGGACAAAGACTACGAATATGGGATTTATAACGACTCTAAGAATAAGAGATCTATGGCCAGAGCAAGTTTCAGTTTTGACTATCACTTAGCTTCATCCGGATTAATCATTGGTCTTAGAACAGATCATTTCCTTTCTGACAGAACATTGAATGGTGCTAATGATATTTATCCGATTGGATTTATAAAGCATGACGGAGAATCACAGATGATTCCTGAAAATGACCGTACAAATCCTAAATACCAGGGACTTTTCCTAAAGCCTTCAGATGAAAAGCTTTCAGGATTATATAATAAAACCTTGCACAATGTTCATTTAAGGGTTACAAAAGATTTCTTAAGTGGTTTCAGACTATCAATCTATGTAAGTAATGTTTTCAATTTAAAAGCATATGATGAAAGAGGGGCTGTATACGGAAACTTTACATCTACTTCGTTTGGAGGGAATATTTCATACAGATTTTAATAATACTAAAAATAAACATGAACATAATGAAACGATTAATACTATTACTTATAATTCCCACTCTTGCACTAATAGGGTGCAACAGAGATGATGATTTTGGATCAAATAATGAGATTAAACCTGTTCCGTTTACCATCAATATTAAATATGATGCTTCAAAGTATCCTTCCGTTGCAGATAAAGGAGTTGCGAACGTAACTGTTATTCTTAAAAATGGAATAACAAATGATCAGATTATTGGAAAAACAGATGCTAATGGTGATCTGAAATTAAATGCGGTTCTACCAGGAAACTATAGTGTTCAGGCTGAATTACAATTGAAACAAAGTGAATATGAGCAACAGATTGGAGAAGAAACCAGCTATGAAATTGTACACTTTGGAGGTTTTGATGAAAAGGTAACCATTAATACCAATACTTCTTCAAAATTGATTAGAATTACCAGTGGAAATATTGGAGATCTTGTTATCAAACAATATTATTATGCAGGTTCTGATACAAAATTAGGAGCCAATTTGAGAGACCAGTTTATTGAAGTTCACAATAACTCTGACCAGACAATTTATGCTGATGGGTTATATCTGGCATTTATGGAAGGGAATACGAATAATAATGTGACCAGCTTTACCTTATCAAACGGACAGTATGACTGGAGCAAAACAGCTGGTGGCGGAGCTGCAGCCAATACAGACTATGTGTATTCCAATATATTCATTAAGATACCAGGAAACGGCAGCCAATATCCTATTTTACCAGGGAAAAGTATTGTTATTGCTCAAACTGCTATTAACCATAAAATGCCTTTTAATGATATAAACGGTGTAGGTGTAGCAATACAGGAACCGGATAAAACGGTAGATCTGAGTCATGCAGATTTTGAAACTTATATGGGAGATTATAATACCAGTATTGGCAAGAAACCTTTTGCGTGGGATATCCAAAATATTATGGTGCCGGATATGTTAATCAATTTTTGGAGTATTGCCTCTAATGACTTAATTCTGAATGTAAATTCAATGCTGGGACTGGGAATTCTAAGAGCAACAGATGCTGAGATCGCAAGCTGGCAAAAAGTAGCAGCTCCTAAAGCTCCTACCGGAACTCTGTTTTTACAAATTCCTAAGAAATTTATCATAGACGGAATAGATATTACAGACAAAGAACAAAAAGCTCCAAAAGATTTTCCGGCAGATATAGATGCTTCAAGAACTTTCATTGTCAACTCATTAGGACAGGCAGAAGGAACTTTTACCGGATTTTCTGTAATCCGTAAAACAAAGGAAATTATCAATGGACGTGTGGTATTGCAGGATACGAATAATTCTGCCAATGATTTTGTAACGATTAAAGCAAACCCTCGAGGATATGCACAATAATAAAAATAAGACGATTAAAATTTTTCAATACAGTATGTTGGGCTTGACAGCATTAGGCAGTCAGCTCTTCCATGCTCAGGCTACTCAATTAGATAGCATTAACATCAGTTCTGTAGAAAAGAATATCAGGATAAATGATCCTTATATTGCATTTTTTCAACCTTTGGATTTTTCACGGACAACTTTTCAGTATTCTTCCACAAAACAAAATTTTAAAAGAGTACAGACTGCGGGAGAAACAGGAAGCTTTAGTTTCCTGTCTGAAGGTGTTTATAAACTCAATGATAAAATTGTATTATCAGGAAGACTTAAAGCAGATAAAACAACTGAAGAAGATGTTCCTTATATTCTGAGTGATGAAAGAACTGCCAATTCTTCTTTTATCTACAATCCTTCTTATTATTGGGTTCCCCGTACAGCAAGATGGCAGAAACAAAGCTATTTTATCAATGGGCAGTTTGCCTATAATCCTGTAAAGCCAGTGATTCTTCAATTGGGAGGAGAAGGTATGTATGCCAAATCCTACCGTCAAAATGCAGATCCAAGACCCAAAGTAGATGATTATAAATACAAAGCGTTTGCAAAATTAGGATTGAAATGGAAGCAGCATGCTATTTTCGGGAAATTGAGCTATGTACATCATTACAAGGCTAACAATATCATGTTTGTGAATATCAAAGGAAATGTTCCTGCAAATGACAGCATTTATATCCGTTATAATGAAGGTTATGGTAATCAGTATATCGGAAATACAGATTATAAAACTTCCGAATATAAAATGGGAGGTTATATCTGGGGAGGAGAATATGCTTTCAACAGTGCTGATACCCATTTTTCGGCAGGATATGATTATAAAAACCTGATTGAACGCTTCTACAGAGTTTTTGAATATCAGGATGCCGGAAATAACTGGCAGAAAGACTATACAAAATATTCCGGACTGAAAACTGATCTTCACAGTTTCTACCTTAATTTTTTAGGAAATTATAACGGAAAAAAATGGGCTTCTATGATGACTTATCAGGATCAGCTGGATACGAATTATAACTATCCTTTGGAGTACAGAACATACCGCCTGGAACAGAAAAATCTTTTCTGGCAGAATAGTGTAGTTTGGTTTAATCATAAAAATGAAGCTTTTAAAATTCTTTTCGATGCAGCTTATGGAAAAAATCGTGTAAGAGATTTATCTGTGGTAATGGATAGGAAACTGGCTTTCTTCAATTATCGTCTAGGAGCAGAAAAAGAGTTTGCTTTACAGCCCTCTCATAAACTGGCAATCGGTCTTTCGCAGAATCTTTACGTACCTTTGCAAAAAGAATTTAATTATCAACCTTATCAGAGTACAAAAGAGAATATCTTTGCAACTAAAATAGCTCAGCCGGACTTTGCATACGATGCAACACCTAAAATTGGCCTTAATTTTAACGCAAGTTATATTTTTGATCAAAGCAAAATAAGATATGAGCTGTTTGGAAGTTTTTCTCAGACCTGGCTGATGAACAGTACTTATAAAAATCAGGTTGACTACAATGGCAGAGCTAATCATGTTGCCTTGGTAGGATTGAATGTGTATTATTAAAAATAATGAAAGACAGATATATTGCTTTTCTGGCAATGGCCGGAATAATATCTTTACTAAGTTATACCTCTAATAACAACCCTACGGGATATACTGTGGAGGAACTTCGTACATTGTACAGCAGCGGAGACCAGAGCAAATGGCCGACTCCTCATTTATTTGATGAAGCTAAAGAAGGTTTTCAGGATATCGGACCTTTATCTGCAATGAATTTTCCTGAAGATAATCCCTATTCCGAAGATAAAATGGAACTGGGAAAAATGTTATTCTTTGATCCCAGATTATCCAAAAGCGGACAAATTTCCTGTGCCAACTGCCACAATCCCGAAATAGGATGGTCAGACGGAAGCAGAGTTTCTTTTGGTCATGACAGGCAGACGGGAACCAGAAATGCACCCACACTGGTAAATATAGGATATGCCAAAACATTCTTCTGGGACGGTCGTTCAGCCACTTTGGAAGAGCAGGTGAAAGCGCCTATCGAAAATCCGGTAGAGATGAATCTCCATATGTCAATGGCGACAAAAAATATCAAAAAAATTAAGGACTACAAACCTTTCTTTATAAAAGCTTTCGGGAATGGAGAAGTGACAGAAGAGAGAATTGCAAAAGCTGTGGCTACATTTGAACGATCTCTGATCAGTCCGCCATCAAAGTTTGATAAATTCGTTTCTGGGAAAAAAGATGCTTTAACAGATTCTGAAATCAATGGTCTTCATTTATTCCGAACAAAAGCGAATTGTATCAATTGTCACAACACTCCTTATTTCTCTGATCAGAAGTTCCATAATTTGGGATTGACCTATTACGGAAGGAAATATGAAGATCTGGGAAGATATATTGTCACTAAAAAGAATGAAGATGTAGGAAAATTTAAAACGCCTACACTGAGAGAAGTTTCGGAGAACAAACCTTATATGCACAACGGACTTTTCCCTGAATTAGCCAACATTGTGATGATGTATAATGCGGGAATGGGCAGAGAAACCCCAAAAGCAGATCAAATCAATGATCCTAAATTTCCACACAAATCAGGAATGGTAGAAAAGCTGAATCTTACCGATGATGAAGTTTTTGATATCGTAGCATTTTTGAAAACGCTAAACAGTTACAAATACAAAATGCGTCCTCCAGAATTGCCTAAATCATAATCGTTATAGTACAACTCTTCCAATCGGGAGAGTTTTTTTATGTAAAAAATTAATCATTTCATTTTTGTCAGATTCCACAGTCATTTATTGGTTTTAATAAGTGTAAAATTTTGTCATAATTATCTATTAATGCTGGAATAAATCTTTAAGTATTAATATTTTATGAAAATTGATTAATGGATTATGAGGAGTGGTTTTAATTTGTATATTTGATTTTTATTTAGAATAAATAAAAATATTGTTTAAATAATAATTAATGAATACAATTTTATCCATCTAATCCAATTTCCACTAAAAAACTATGGAACAACAAAACAAAAGAATCCTCACTCTGGATTTAATAAAAGGTATAAGCGTCATCGGAATGATCATTATACATACCTTATTGGTGTATGCCAATGTAAAATCACAATATGAAACAGCCATCGGCAGTTTTATTGTTTTTCTCGGAAGAGGTACTTCCATTTTCCTGATCTGTATGGGAATCACTTTCATGACCTCCAGTCATCAAAGTCTTAAAAGCGCATTGAAACGAGGTGTTTTATTGGTATTTGCAGGGCTATTCATGAATTTCATGAAGTTTATGATTCCTGTGATTTTTAATTTTGCCCCGGATAATTTTATCCAGAAATACGGATGGCATGCGCCTATAGAACAGCAGTATGTATATCTGGTACAGCTGGGGGATATTTTACAGCTGGCAGGGATGTCTTTACTGTTCGTAGGGTTTATCAGAGAGTATGTGAAAAATAAATATGCCATGCTGGCTATAGGCTTATTTGTTGCACTGATATCCAGAGAAGTGAGCGGAATTAACCTGGATATTCCTGTAATCAATTATGTTCTGGATCTTCTTTTCAATACAGATTATCCGGCGTATGTCTATTTTCCTGTTTTCCCATGGATGGCTTTTATTATCATCGGAATGTTTTTCGGTAAATGGTTTCAGGAGCTAAACTACGATATCAAGCAGATATTTAGAAAAATGCTGTATGTAGGGCTTCTGTTCATTGCGATAGGAGCACCGTTGGTTTTTCTGTATGGTGACTATAATTACAATGGTTTTTATCATATGGGGCCTGGAGGCGTTATTTATTTTGCAGGCTGGACATTGTTTTTTTTATGGCTGATCAATACCATTACAGCAAATGTTAAAGAAAATGCCTTCATGCGTGTTCTAAGATACTGCAGTAAAAATTTAACCTCAATGTACATGATCCAATGGATTCTGATCTCATGGGGAAAAGGGATTTTCGGATACAGACAGCATGAAATTGGCTACGTATCTGTACTTATTGTCTTTTATATTATTATCACTTTTTCAGTGCAGACTCTGGTGGATCTTATAAGAAAGAAAAAAACGTTAATTGATTTCAGACCCATATCACCGGATAAAACAGCTTTAAAATAATTCCAATCCAATTTTTTTTTAAATTATGATAAACCACAGTAAATTTTTACTGTGGTTTTTTTGTAATGGGTTTAAAGAATTTCCACTTCCTCAGGCACTATAAAAAGAATGGTGCAGCCTTTCTCAGATTTCACGGAATGTTTAAAATTTGGCGGAGTATACAAATAATCTCCCTTGTCAAGCCGGGCTCCCGCAATTGTAGCATCACCTTCCATGATAAACAATTCCTCACCTGCAGGATGATTGTGATAAGGATAGCTGGCTCCGGGTTCAAACTTTAAAAGAATGCTGGTAGAACGGTTTTTTTCAGGATCAAATTTCAAAGATTTCACAAAAATACCTCCGTAATGAATCCCTTTTTCAATTAAAGGCTGCCATTCTTTCTGTTCTGTTTTTACGATGTAATCGTGGATGTTGGTGTTCATGATATATAAATTTTAATTGTTATTGATTTAAAAATGGTCTAAACTCCATTCGTAATGGGAAAAGGAACTCAGAAGAAAAGCTCCGGCACTGAATACGAAAACCGAATAGTCCAGAGGTTCTTTAATTCCATAAGAAATACTCATCGCAACAGCAAATAATAAAGTAAGCACAGAAGCACAAAAAGCCGTTTTTTTTATCTGATATCCCAGAAGAAGCAGAACTCCCATTGACAATTCAGCAACAGTAGATAATACGGCAATAGAAGATGCCCAAGACTGTGGTAAAAATGAATTTGTTTCAGCGGTATAATGGACGAAATTTTTCCATCCGGAAGATCGGATTCCCCAAAGATTCAGCCTGCTTGCCACAGCAGATAAAAATCCGAAAGCCAGGGTTATTCTTAATAAAAAAATGGCGGCATCCTGTTGAGTTTTCATACTTCTAATTTTTAAGTCTTAATGACAGTACAAAGTTCAACGAAAGCCATCATCTAAAGAATAGACAATTCCGGAAAAAGCATATAATATTTAAGAGGGAAGAGGGAAGAGGGAAGTTGGAGGCTGGAAGTTAATAAGAGGCTGCTGATTTCTTCTTTCAGATTTCCTTTACTGCCTTTTGATAATCTTTAGGAGAGCGTGAAGTATGTTTTTTAAAGAAATTTGAAAAATAAAAAGGATCATTGAAACCAAGCTGATAAGCGATTTCTTTTACGGTAAGCTTTTCATAAAGTAAAAGTCTCTTGGCTTCGGAAACGGTAAGGCTATAGATCACATTCTGGGCAGTTTTGTTGGTATGAAGCTTTGAAACTTCATTCAGTTTTGTTTCAGTGGTTCCAAGAATATCAGCAAATTGAGAAACCTGATAATTATCTTTAAAATGATTTCTTACACTTTCAAGGAACCTTAGGAATAAAGCGTCCGGTTTCCAGATTTCATCACCGTTGGCTATTTTACTGCGGTTGATTTCCACCAACAGCAATTCAACAAGAGAATGTGTAGAGATCAGGTATTGGTAAGGTTGTTCCTGAATTTCTTTTTCTATGGTGTTCAATGTTTCAGAAAACATTTCAGGATGCTGTACCGTAATCATTTCATTCATTCCGAAATGACAGAAAAGTCCGTTGTGAAAAATAAGCTCAATATCACTGTCGCTTTTACAGAAAAAATCCAGGGTGAATTCCAATGCAGTAAGTTCTCCTTCCACCGATTTTAATTGATGAAACTGCCCTGAAGTAATGGTTACGACCTGACTGGTTTTCAGGATAAAAATATTTTCATCAATCAGAATTTCAGCGCTTCCTTGATGACACCAGAATAAAGTGTACCTGATAACCCTCCTTGGCTCAGAGTGTACTGACTGATCAGAATATTTTTTTATTTCTATCATGGTGTGGATCTGTTAGAAGTTTATATTTCTTTTTTTACAATAATAAAGGTGCGCTTTATGATAGACTAAATTACAAAATGTTTAACTAAATTGATTAATCTATGAAGTTATATTGTTAGAGAAAAATACCTAAATTCGTGTAGATTTAAAATAAAAATTCAGAATGAAATACTCTAAAATTATTGTCATTGTTACCCTTTTGTTGTTTCAGTTGGGAGCAGCTCAGGAAAAAGCAGATGTTGTATTAAATAAAGCTTTCACAGAAGCTAAAGCAGGTAAGAAAAATGTTTTATTGGTATTCCATGCTTCATGGTGCAAATGGTGCAAAGTGATGGAAAAAAATATGGATCTTCCTGAAACTAAACCCATTTTTGATAAAAGATTTGTCACTGCCTATGTGGACGTTCAGGAAAGAGGAGATAAAAAAAGCCTTGAAAACCCTGGTGGACAAGAGCTGATGAATAAATATAAAGGTGAAAATGCTGGGCTTCCGTTCTGGTTGATTCTAAATCCAAAAGGAGAAGTATTGGCAGATTCTTTTGATGCTAAGGGAGAAAATCTGGGATCACCAGCCACTCCGGAAGAGGTTACCACTTTCATTGCCAAGCTGGAAAAAGCTTCAAAACTCAGTAATGAAGAGTCACAGACTATACAAAAGATATTTGTGACAAAATAGGATAATACAAAAAATAAAAAATCCCTCAAATGAATCTATTTGAGGGATTTTTTATGTATTGATCAGTTGATTACAACTTCTTATAATAATACTCAATATTACTCCATAAAACCTGATCTTCAGATTTTGTCATATCAGATGGAGTGATAAAAAGAATTCCAAACATATTGCTATATTGGCTAGTACCAAAAGATACACTCTGAACAACCGTTAATCCATTACCGTTACCTCTTGGTTCACGTTTCATATACTGTAATGTTCTCTTCAAAATAAAACTAGAGTTTCCTTTATTAAAGTCCCCTATATAATTTAGGTTAGAGCCTTTATCATTAATAAATACCGAATCATTGATGATTTTAATGCTGTACGTTGCATCAGCTGAATTTCCGGCTATAAGTTGTATAGAATTATCCTTCAGGTTAAGAACTATTTTCTTCCATGCTGGCTCTTTATACATGCTCCAGTAATTGCTTAAGATGGATTCCTGAGGATTGGACTTATCACCAAATGACCCTCTATAAAGAATAGTTTCCTTTACAGCGTAGCTTTTAAATTCAAATTGATACATTTCTTTATCAATTGGTCTCGGGTCATCATGAGTATTATCATTATTTTCACATGAGATGAGTGACAATGCCGTCATCAAGGCATAAAAAAGGTATTTCATGGGTACATTTTTGCAAAAATAGGGGTTTTGAAATAAATTGGAGTAGAAGTTATATTTAATAGAGTGAAAAGTGAAAAAAATAAAGGCGAAAGGGTAAAAATTAAATTTACCATTTCGCCTTTTTGCTTTAATTTATTTTCCAAAATAGATCTGATCCTGCTTCTGCTGCTCGTTATAAATGATTTGGAAGCTGACAGGCATATATTGGTAAAGGAGTTTCCAATGTTGGATTTTTGCGTGCTTTTTGAAGCTTTCGAAAGATCTTACGAACATGTTTTCAATCATGTCTCTTACATAAGAATTCCCATTTCTGTAAAGCCAGTCCATCAACTTAATATGATGGGCAATAATACTGATCTTAGACTCCTGTAACAGGTTCTTTAAATAGTTTACGGTTGCCTGCATGATTCCTGCAAAATTGTCCTGAACAGACAACTGTATGATTTCATTACGAAGTGGCGGATAGAAAAATTTTAAGTACTCAACAGCTAATTTTTGATTAATAGTTTGCATTTGTTCTTTCATCATAATTAATAATTTTTCAAACACTTATTAATGCAGCGAAATGTATACCAAAATTTAAAGACAGGCCGCAAAAATAAAAACACCTACTATCACCGCAATGTGAGTGAATAATATCTCTGTATTATGTCTGTTAGTCGTGGTTTTCCACGTTTTCCAGTCGGAAATTCTTCTTATTTTATTTTTCATAATCTATTGACTGTGAGTTATTTTGATTTTTGTTTAATTTAAACACTTTGTAATGAAACGACTCAATAATGTAATAAAACCGTTATATACCGTGGCTGTAAATTTGTCTTGAATACACCTTCTGTAGATTGGCAGAAATGTGACTGAAAATCACTTTTCTGTATTCCTCACTGCAGAAAGCGGTACAATTGTCCAGAGAATAGATAAAAGTAGTCTCAATAGCATTCTTTAATACCGTATCACCGTCAGTGTAAATTTTGTCCATTTTCTGTAAACTTCTGAACAGCAGGCTTCTGTCATTCTGGCGGATCATATTTTTAATACGTTCCGTAAAAGTGCGGATGATACTGTATGAGTTTTGAATTTTGATTTCTTTCACTTCCTTTTCAAAGTCGGGAACCACGTCTGTGATTTCCTTTACTGCTTGCAGATAATTCATAATATTATATTTTAGATGTGATTGTTTTCCAACAATTTGATGATGGCACCAAAGATGAAAATGGTTAAAAAAGCGAAAAATAGCATGTGATAAGGCTTCAGCCACTTTGGAGTCTCTGGTCCTTTGCTTTTTAACCTTCTGAGCTTATCTATTCTGTTTAATGTTTTTAAGTCCATTTTTCTATGTTTTCAAATGATGATGCCAATGATATTCCGTTAGAAATGAGTTTGGTTTAAGATATTGGTATATAGTGTTTTGTGATTTTTAAGCTTAATTTTTTAAACAAAAAAACATGTCAAAATGATATGGTTTTTATCAAATTGAAAATAAAAAACAAAAACTTGTGCTACCTGCCATCACAAATGAATGACCGAGAATTCCCTTCCCCTGGAGGGGTGGCGAAAATTCAATGAATTTTTGACGGGGTGGTAAAATTTATCCGGTACAAAATGACATTTTTTAAGTTTCGCAGAAAGGATAAGAATGAATATCTTTGCAGTCCAAATATTCAGAAAAATGTTTTCAAAAATAATAGTACACAGAGTAGGAAATAAGATCAACGGGGATTCTCTGACGATTTCCCAGGAAGAATTGAAACTGGAAGAAGGAATGGCAGAAATGCTTGAAGATTACTTTTTAGGTTCTTTTAAATCGGAAGAAACCTTCCATTTTTATAGTGATACTTACCTGGTGAATAATCCGGTTTATAGCGCTGTATCGGAAATTTTTGATGATAAAGCCAAGTTTATCTGGGAAACTGAGAACATTGCAAAACACCTTTTTGAAGCGGCAGAAAACCCAAGAGTTCAGAGTGGAGAGCTTTTCATCGTTCTTTTTGAAGATGAAAGTGACCGTCCGGACAAAGTAGACAAAATCGGGATCTTTAAAACAGAGAAGAGAGAATCTTTCCTGAAAATTAATCCTTCCGAAGAAACATTTGATATTGAAAAAGACCAGGGAATTGGTTTATCCAAAATTGATAAAGCTGCTTTGATCTATAACAACAATAAAGAAACAGGATATGTACTTTCTGTAGTTGATAACAACAAAAACGGGGATATGTATTACTGGTTTGAAGATTTCCTGAAGGTAAAACAACGTGATGATGAATATTTCCACACGCAGGAAGCTTTGATGGTCTATAAAGATTATATCACAAAACAGCTTCCTCAGGAATTTGAAGTTTCCAAGGCAGATCAGGCGGATTTCCTGAATAAGTCCATTAATTTCTTCAAAGAAAAAGAAGAGTTTAAGCTGGATGAATTTGCAAGTGAAGTTCTGGGTGACGAACATGTGATTGAAAGTTTCGTGAACTTTAAAACAGATTACGAACAGGATATGCAGGTGAATATCGCTGAAGAATTCCCGATCAGTGAAGCAGCCGTAAAAAAGACACAGAGACACTTTAAAAGCATCATTAAATTAGACAAAAATTTCCACATCTACATCCACGGAGACAGACAAAAGCTTGAAATGGGTGAGGATGATAAAGGAAAATACTACAGACTTTATTTCGAGAAAGAGGTATAAAAAGATGTCTCCCGTTCAATAAGAAATTATAACTTTATTGCTGATTAAAAATAGCGGCTATGAAATTTATGATCATTTTCTGGGGAGCTTTTTTCTTTTTTTTCTGCGCTCCTTTTCCGATTTTCATTTATATGATGGGGGAGGAACTCGCAACAGAACCGAGAAATTCATTAGCCGTGAGCTATGGGTATCTCGGTTTTTCTTTGCTCATATGGATGTATGTGATTGCCTTCTTTATTAATATTCTTTTCATCAAAACCTTTAAGGAGAAAAGTACCATCCAGTCTATACTGAGGAACGGAATTCCGAGAGGAGGAAAGATCATTGATTATAAACTTCTGAAATATATTCCGAAAACCAATATGAATGTCATTCAGATTGTTCTTTCATTTCCTAACCTTAGAAATGCATTGATTGAACATCAAATGATGTTTCACGATTCCAAGCCACAGGAAAAAAGATTTGCTGTCGGAAATAAAGTAAAGGTATTGCTGAACCCCAAAGTATCACAGGAACCTTACTTTATTTTAAGTGACCAGAAAGTAGGTTTTAATTCCTTTGGAATCATTCTGAGAGTTGCATTCATTATATTCTTAATTGCTTATGTAGCCGGATTATATTATTATTTCTATATGCGGGAATCTTTTGATTTTGGCTGGAGATTTCTGACCTTCATGCATCCCATTATTTTCAGTGGAGTGATGACCGTTATTTATATATTGGTTTTTCAATTGCTGATCAGTAAGCTTTTTAAAAATAAGAAAGAAGAACGAATTCTCTTCTCAGGAAGAAATGCGGAAGCCAATATCATTAGTGTAAGCCAGACCGGGCTCATGGTGAATGATCAGCCTCAAATTATGTTTCAGGTGAGTTTTAAAGATTTCAGAGGAACTGAACATATTGCCGTCTTTAAGAAAGTTGTCAGCCTTTTAAATCTTTCTTCTGTTCCTAAATATGGAAACATTGAAATCATGTATGATGAGAACGATCCAAAGAAAATTATGATTCCCAAAGGGTTTTAAATTTACGCTTTGCCTTCTTCTCTTCATTGGCTATCTTTGTCTTCTTAGCTAAATCATATGAAAACAACACTTGTCGATTTAACAAAACCGATTCAGTACAATGCAGGTGACCCATGGTTCATGCGGGTGAAAATCAAACATAAAGCACATAGAAAATCACACTGGTTGATTAGGTTGGCATTAAGACTGCCGTCAAGACTTTTTCCTAAAAACTGGATAGGCTGGGCAGATGATACCATCAAAAATATGGGACTTCATGCCACCACTCATATTGATGCTCCATGGCATTATGGTCCTGTAGTAGAAGGCAAGCCAGCGAAAACAATAGATCAGATTCCGCTGGAATGGTGTTATGGAGACGGAATTGTGATCAACTGTACCCATAAAGAAGATTTTGTTGCCATCACCATTGATGATCTGAAAAAAGATCTCGATAAAAACGGAATCACAATACAGGAAGGAAATATTGTACTCATCAGAACGGATCGTGATAAAATGATGGGCACATCGGATTTCGTAGAAAAAGGAACGGGAATGAGCAAAGAAGCTACAGAATGGCTGATTGACCAAGGCGTAAAAGTAATGGGAATTGACCAATGGGGCTGGGATCTTCCTTTGAAATATATGGCTCAGAAAGCCAAAGAACTCAATGATCCCGAATTCTTCTGGGAAGGGCATCGCGTAGGAATTGAAAAAGAATATTTACACATCGAACAGCTAACCAATCTGAGAGCGCTGCCTCCATCAGGATTTAAAATTTGTGTATTTCCGCTTAAAATTGTGGGTGGTTCTGCCGCTCCGGCGAGGGTGGTGGCGATGATTGATGTATAGGAATATGAATTTTCAATTCTAAAAAATAAAAATGGCGAATTTGATTACTTTCAAATTTGCCATTTTGTTTATTACTATTGTTTCTCAGACTAATTTTTCTTCCTGAAAAACAGAGCTCTGTTATATTCAAAATTCATTCTTGCGATATTCAGTACAGAAATTCCCTGTGGACATTCCACTTCACAGGCTTCGGTATTGGAGCAGTGTCCGAATAATTCTATATCCATTTGGGCAATCATATCCAGCACTCTTTTGCTTCTTTCTTCTTTCCCTTGAGGAAGAAGTGCCATGTGGGTAATTTTTGCAGAGGTAAACAAGGCTGCACTTCCGTTTTTACAGGTGGCAACACAAGCTCCACATCCAATACAAGCCGCAGAATCAAAAGCTTCTTCAGCCGTTTGATGGGTTACCGGAATGGCTGTAGCATCTGGAGCCTGACCTGTATTGACAGACACAAAACCTCCCGAAGATATAATTCTGTCAAAAGCAGAACGGTCTACTTTCAAATCTTTTTTTACCGGAAAAGCTTCGGAACGAAACGGTTCTATCAGAATGGTTTCTCCGTCCTTGAAAGACCGTAAATGAAGCTGGCAGGTAGTCGTATTTTTCAAAGGACCATGGGCAATACCGTTAATCATCATCCCACATTGTCCGCAGATTCCTTCACGGCAGTCGTGATCAAATTCTACAGGTTCATCACCTTCAATGATCAGTTTTTCGTTTAAGGTATCCAGCATTTCTAAGAAAGACATATGAGAATTCAATCCTTTAAGGTCATAACCCACCAGTTTTCCTTCACTTTTTCTGTCTTTCTGTCTCCATATCTTAAGATGTAAATCCATAATTTTTTGCTTTTTATTTGTAACTTCTTACCGTTGGCTGAATCTCTTCAAAAATCAGAGGCTCTCTGATCAGCTCAGGTTCGGTGTTTTCACCTGCCCATGCCCACGCAGAAATGAATTGATATTCTGTATCATTTCTCATAGCTTCTCCGTCCGGAGTCTGGAATTCTTCTCTGAAATGAGCCCCACAGGATTCGTTACGGGTTAACGCATCATAGCACATCAGTTCTCCTATTTCGAAATAATCGGCTACACGACCTGCTTTTTCCAGTTCGGTATTCATTTTATCTTCCTGTCCGGAAACTCGTACGTCTTTGTAGAACTCCTGTTTCAGTTTTCGGATTTCCTGAATGGCATATTTCAGCCCTTCTTCATTTCTGGCCAGTCCGCAATAATCATACAGGAGTTTTCCTAATGTTTTGTGGAAATAATCAACGGTTTTAGTTCCTTTGATATTGATAAAATCGTTGATCTGTTTTTTAACTGCATTTTCAGCCTGTTCAAATTCAGGAGTATCCGGTGAGATTTTTCCGGTGTGAATTTCATCAGCCAGATAATTGGCAATGGTGTAAGGAGCAATGAAATATCCGTCTACAGAAGCCTGTAAAAGTGAGTTGGCTCCTAATCTGTTCGCTCCGTGATCTGCAAAATTAGCCTCACCTAAAGCAAACAATCCAGGAACAGTCGTCATCAGTTCATAATCTACCCAAAGGCCGCCCATGGAAAAGTGGGCAGAAGGGGAGATCATCATGGGTTCTTTATATGCATCGTATCCCGTTATTTTAAGATACATATCAAATAAATTCCCATATTTTTCCTGAATCTTATCTTTTCCCTGCTCATTGATTGCTTTTGAAAAATCAAGATAAACCGCATTTTTCAACGGCCCTATTCCAAAACCTGCATCAATTCTTTCTTTGGCTGCACGGGAAGAAATATCTCTAGGAGCTAGGTTTCCGAAGGCAGGATATCTTCTTTCCAGATAATAATCCCTTTCATTTTCAGGAATGGCATTGGGTGGTCTGGTTTCACCTTCTTTTAACGGAACCCAGATTCGGCCGTCATTACGTAATGATTCAGACATTAAAGTCAGTTTAGACTGATAATCTCCGGATTGCGGCAGGGAAGTAGGATGCACCTGAATCCAGCTTGGGGAAGCCATTAAAGCTCCTTTTTTATGAGCTCTCCAGATTGCAGAACCATTACATCCCATGGCAAGAGTGGACAGATAATAGATCTTTCCGTACCCTCCCGTTGCCAATATTACAGCGTGTGCTGCATGTCTTTCAATATCTCCTGTGTCTAAATTCCTTACGATAATTCCTCTGGCTTTGCCGTCAACGGTAACAAGATCCAGCATTTCATGCCTTGAAAACAATTGTACAGAACCTTTTCCAACCTGCCTCATCAAAGCCTGATAAGCTCCCAGAAGAAGCTGTTGTCCGGTTTGTCCTCTGGCATAGAAAGTACGGCTTACCTGAACGCCTCCGAATGAACGGTTGTTCAGATATCCTCCATATTCACGTCCAAAAGGTACGCCTTGTGCTACAGCCTGATCGATGAGGTTCAGAGAACATTCTGCCATTCGGTATACATTGGCTTCCCTGGCTCTGAAGTCTCCTCCTTTCAAGGTGTCTACAAACATTCTGTAGACACTGTCACCATCGTTTTTATAGTTTTTTGCGGCATTCACACCTCCCTGTGCTGCCACAGAGTGCGCTCTTCTCGGACTGTCCTGGAAACAGAATGATTTCACGTTATATCCCATTTCTCCCAAAGAAGCTGCGATTGAACTTCCTGCTAATCCCGTTCCTACAACAATGACATCCAGCTTTTTACGGTTGGCAGGGTTAACGAGTCTTGCTTTCTTTTTATAATTTTCCCATTTATGTTCCAATGGGCCTTGTGGTATTTTTGAATCTAAAATCATGATCGTTCTGTTTATTGATAAGTAAAAAATACATAGATGGGCATCAATGCAAAACCTACACAGATAATGATTGAATAAGCAATCCCAACAGTCTTAAACCATTTTACAAACTTAGGATGGTAAAGTCCCAAGGTTCTTACAGCACTGTGTATCCCATGAATAAGATGATAACACAGAGCGATCATTGATAACACATAAATGATAACGTACCACCATTCTTTAAAGATATTTACTACCAGAATATAGAGATCTTTATTTCCGTTTTCATCCAAAGGAGGATTTCCGAATTTGTAGATATACCAGAAATTCTGAAAATGAATTACAAGGAAGATCAGGATTAATGTTCCGAGAATTCCCATATTTCTGGAAGCCCACTGGCTGGCTCTTCCACGTCTGTCGGTCTTATAATCTCCGCCGGATTTTTTGTTTTTTAACGTGATAATCAAGCCGTCTACTGCATGCAGAATGATACTGGCATACAAAACGTAGGAAACTATTTTGATAATGATATTTCCTGATAAGAAATGCGAATAGGCATTAAACTGCAGGTGTGCCTGCTCTTGCGGAAGGAAAAGCTGAAGATTTCCAAGGAAATGAATCAACAGGAAGAATCCCAAAAAGAGTCCGGTAAGGCACATCAGCATTTTTCTTGACAATGTTGATAACATATTTTTGATTTTATGATTAATAATATCCTAAGACTTTCATCCACAATCCTCCTACAACCATGTAAATGATCAATAGAACGATTCCTATTTCAAGACCTCTGACCCACCATGCTTTCAGATCTACATATCCGCTTCCGAAGAATACCGGAGCCGGACCGTGTCCGTAATGCGTAAGCACTCCATAAATAGATCCCATGAAACCAAGCATCATCGCCAATAACATAGGTGGAATTCCTAAAGAAACCCCTACACCCAGCAATGCCGCATACATGGCAGCAACGTGAGCCGTAGCACTGGCAAAAATATAGTGACTGAAGAAATAAACCAGAATAATAACAGGGAAGGCTACCTGCCAGCTCAAACCTCCAATTTGCACCTTAATAAGGTTACTGAACCAGCCAATGAATCCCAATTCATTTAAAGAGCTCGCCATCATTACCAGTACAGCGAACCAAACGATAGTATCCCATGCTCCTTTTTCACTTTTTACATCTTCCCAGGTTAATACTGAAGTTAACAGCAATAAGGTTAATCCGATAAATGCTGTAGTAGTGGCATCAATGGAAAGTGCTCCACCAAATATCCAAAGAGCCAACAGAATGAAGAATGCCAATAACATCAACCATTCGTTTCTGGAAATAGGTCCCATTTCTTTTAATTTCTGAGCGGCCATTTTCGGAGCATCACCTGTTTTTTTCAGTTCAGGCGGATATAATTTATACAATACCAAAGGAACCACAAAGAAGGCTACTGCACCGGGAATGAAACCTGCGGCAGCCCATGACATCCACGTAATATCAATACCAAGGTTGGCTGCAAATTTTTGACACATTGGATTACTGGCTGTCCCTGTAAGGAACATTGAAGAAGCGATGAGGTTCATGTAGTAACTGTTCAAAGTTAAGAATGATCCTAATTTTCTATGGGTTTCCGGTTTTTCAGGAACGGAATCAAAACTTATAGCCATGGATTTCATGATCGGGTAGATAATTCCACCTCCTCTTGCTGTATTACTTGGAATAGCAGGTGCCAGACAAACATCGGCAAGCCCTAGCCCATAAGCCAATCCCAGTGAGCTTTTTCCAAAAACTCTGATGAATAAAAAGGCAATACGATTTCCAAGCCCTGTTTTGATAAATCCTCTTGCGATAAAGAATGAAATCCCGATTAACCAGATTACTTTGTCTCCAAAACCGGAAAGTGCTTTAGTGATAGATTTTCCGGCATCTCCCGGAGCAACAACTTGTGTAAGGGCTGTAAAACCAATGGCCATCATACACATGGTACCCATGGGTGCTGCTTTAAGAATGATTCCTAAAATAGTGGCTGCAAAAATGGCAAACAGATGCCATGCATTCTCGGCAACGCCCTCCGGAGCCGGAATGAACCATATGATTAACGCAACAGCAAATGTGATCGCTACGTTTTTGATATTAATTTCTTTCATGATGCTAACTATTTAATCGTTTAAAACCTACTTTGTACTTGCACTATAAATAGATTATTGTTGTATTGTGAGGTGTTTTCTACCTGATATTTGTAGCGGTCAAACTGTACACCCAGCTGAATTCTTGCACCGTAATTTTTCAGAAATTCCAAACCGAACATTGGAGTAATTGTCTGTCTTGGGTTGGAAGCCATTCTGAAATTGGTATCAAGATATTCGTAACGGCAGGATAATTCGAAGGCACTTAGATTTTTATGATTGATCTCGTATCTTAAATTTGGAAGGAAATAAGCACCGCGGATCAGATACTGATCTGGATTATCAGGTCTCAATTCAGGAGCAATGAAATTGTACAGGACGTGGTTGGTAGCTTGTTTAGCTTCCAGCTGCATATCAAGGCTCCATTTTGGATCAAACTGGATCAGTGAGCTAAGATCTACTCCCAGAGCATATACTTTTTTGCTGAAAACTTCTCCGGTACCCGCGTTTAATCCTACGTTGAAATTATATTTTTTGGAAAGCCCAAAAACCAGACGGGTAGAATATTGTTTTCCGTTATCGTTATCATTGATTTGATTCTTTCCATTTCCGTTGACTATAGAAACTGCATATTGGAATGGTATTTCTCCAAGCTGAAGCTGTCCCGTAGCAGACATCCCGATCTGGAAGCTTGTCCAGCCCAGTTTTCCGAATTCTGTGTATTGATTGGACCAGTCTAAAGATTTAATAATATCAATCGGATAAGTCTCTTCAATACCAAACCATGGTCTGAACTGTCCTACGGTAATGGCTAATTTAGGATTGAAAGTGTACTTCAGATAAGCATTTTCAAGAACTCTGCTTTTGGGATCATTTTTAAAATCGGCAAGGTTGGCCAAAACAACCACTTCAGTTCGTTTACTGATCTGTGCCCGAACCTGAATCCTCATGTATTTGAGCATAAAATTATTATCAGTTCCTGAACCATCGGTATGATGAAGTCCGTTTACATCAACATCTTTACTCATCCCTACCAGATAACGCGCCTGAAAGAGGCCTTTGATCTGCAGCTGCGGATATTTTACATTGTCTTCTTCTTGTGGAGGAGACGTGGTCTTCAGAGAATCCTGATTTTGTGCATAAGCAGATAACCCGCAGGCCAGCATGCATACGATCAGGCTTTTCTTTTTAATTGAAAAAAAGGCCATATCTTTTTTGTTTTTTTATTGTGGAACTTTATTTACCATAAAGTTTTTACCTGATGACAGCGGTTTGATATCATCATTTGACATACTTAAATCCTTTCCTCTGCCAGAGCAGATTATTTACTTCAGGTAAGCGTTTTGTGGTGAAATATCTATTTTAATCCTAAGAATGTGAACGGTGCAGATTCTTTAAAATTCGCATTGGATTTACCGTTGTAAGTGTTATTGTTACTCAGATCCAGTTTCATCACTTTTCCTTTAGGACTCAAATCAAAATCTTTAAGATCTACCCAGAAAGTATTGGGTGTGAAAACCGTTTCAAAATAATACACCAGGTTTTTCTGATCAGAAACAGAACGCCATCTTGTTGATGAAATATTAGGTTCTGTTGCAGAAGTGATTCCATAGGGAACAGAGCAGTTTCTGATCACACTGAAAACACTGGCTATTGCAGTACGGGTATCTGCCGTCTGAGGAATTGCATTGATGTAATAAGAAGCTCTTACGAAACGGTCCGCAGCACGGTTGGTTCCCGGTAGCATTACTGTTCCCGGAATCCCTTTCCAGTAATTGTTAAGTGCCAGCTGTTCTTCGAAAACAGGAGAGTTGGTCATTACCGTATAAGAAGGATCATGATGAATAACCAGTTTTCCGTCAATATATTCAAATACTGCATTGTCTCCTGAAGCGTCAGAAATGGAAAGATGCACGGTGGTGAATCTTTCTGTTCCCGGAATATAATCACTTACAATAACAAACGGTTCTTTTCGTGAAAACTCTACCGCTTCTTTTACGGTAGCAAAATTGTCAAGATAATATTGTGCCCATAATGAAATAGCAATTCCCTTTTTGCTTCCTTTTCCATCAAATTTCGGGTATTGGGATTCTCCTAACCAAAGCAAGTTGGCTGCCAATCCTTTTTCGTTCATCCCGTCTGCTGAAGCAATATCCCATGAAGAGCTGATAAGACTCCCGTATTTGGCGGTCCATTTTACAGATTTAGAACCTACCTGGCCGTTGCGGTCTATACCTTTGGGTAAAACCCATAAGTTGGCAGGAATTTCATCACGCCAGTCCATAGAACGGGCTGTGATAACGGTATTTTGGGGACCTTTATAAACTACCCTTGTACAGGCTTCTGATGGATTCCATAATCCTATGGAGAGAACCAGAGAAAATAAAATTAATGGGAACTTTTTCATAATAGTATTATTTGAATTTAAATTTTATATTGAATTTATTGTGAATAATTCAATGAATTTTCGTCATATTCATTATTTGGTGATATAAATTTAGCGAAATTTGTTTAAATAAAACAATTATTACGATTAATAATATGTAATCCATGTTATGAATCATGGTTAAAGATTGAACAGTTTGATTTTTAAATTTTTTTTTGTATATATTAGAGATATGATATTAAAAACAGGGAAAAATAAAGAATGTTTTAAAGCATTTTTTAGTCTTTTTTGTACCAAATATCACCCATGAATGCTTGGTAGAGTGAACTTTGAATTCAGATACCACAAAAATGAAAATTGTTCAAAAAAACGCTATATTTGATTAATAGACTGAAGAGATATATGAATTTTGTAGAATGTCATGAAGAACCTATCCATATTCCGGGTTCTATACAAAGTTTTGGTTACTTGATTGGCATTGATGCGGATTCGCGTACCATCACTTTTTTTAGCAGGAATATCTCGGATATATTTACAATCGAAAGTCCGGAAAAGCTTTTCGACAGGAAGCTTACAGACTTTCCGGAAAGTTTTCAGAGTATTATCAATTCGGAAATATATACTTCACTGGAAAGATTTACCAGACGTAAAAACGAAACCTATTTTGACAAGATTTTCATCAACGAAAAAGAATATCACTTTTCTGTTTTCAGAAGTGAAGCCCATATCTTCCTGGAATTTGAAGAAGTACTGATCAATCCTGACAAAAGGATTTCCAATAAATACGATAATTTTTACATCATTGATAATGAAAAGGAACTCTGGAATCACCTTCTGGAAACCTTAACGAAGGTAGTGAACTATGACCGTATGATGGTTTATAAATTCATGATGGACGGGTCCGGAAAAGTAATTGTAGAAAAGAAAAATGAAAATATGGAAAGCTTTCTGGGTCTTCACTATCCAGAATCTGATATTCCGAAACAGGCACGCGATCTCTATCTGAAGAAACGAAAAAGGATTTTCAGTAATGTATATGCAGATACAGTTCCTATTTTAAGCAAAAGTTCTGAACATATTGATCTTACTTTTTCAGCATCCAGAGGGATGTCGCCTATTCATGGGCAGTATCTTAAAAATTCAGGAGCTGCTTCAAGCTTCAGTGTGTCTATTATTATTGATGATCATCTCTGGGGGTTGGTAACCTGCCAGAATGTGGAATCAAAGCATATCGACCTGGAAGATAGAGTGCAGGCCGGAATTTTTACAACATTGGCAGCAAATGCCTATTCGTCATTCAAATCCAAACGTGAGCTGAATTACCGGCTGGAACTGAATGAAAAAATAGCTGAACTCAAAACGAAATTTTTAAAACATAATCATCTGCTTGATTCTCTTATTGAAAGTAAAACAGAGATACAAAACTTACCGGATGCAGATGGATTGGCCATTATTTCGGATGAAAGTATTGTGATATCTGGCAGTACACCGGATATTGAAAGCATTGCAAAGATTGTACAGTGGGGGTTGGGACATACCAATGACCGTATTTACGTAAGCCGAAGTTTCCTTAAAGACTACGGTGATGAGCTGAATCTTTCTAAAAATACCGCTGGAGTAATTATTTATTTCATCGAAAGAGAGAAAAATGAGATGCTGATCTGGTTCCGTAAAGAGTTTGATGAACATATTGACTGGGCGGGAAATCCTGAAAAAAGAGTAGCTGTTTTTTCTCAAAACGGAGAGGAAAAACAAATGATATCACCCAGAACTTCTTTCCAGATTTTTACAGAAAATATAAAAGGGTATTCCACAAGATGGAACTCGCGAAATATAAGTGCAGTGCATGCCGTAAGAGATTTGATTCTGGAAACATCCCACAAAAATTATAATGTCATCAAAAGTCTTAATGATGAACTTAAGAAAGTAAATGAAGAACTGGATAGCTTTTCCTATACTATTTCTCATGATTTAGGAACTCCTTTGACGGTCATGAAACTGAATGCTCAGATGCTTTTGGGAAATCTTGTAGGAGATTCTGAAAAAAGCAAAATTAAAATCAATTCAATTATCGAAGAGATTGATAGTATGGCTGAAATGATGCAGGATGTATTGCAGCTTAGCCGCGCCAAGCACAGTGAAGTTCAGCTTGAAAGTCTGAAAACAGTTTCTACAATTCGGAAAATCTCCGAAAATGCCAAGATGACGTATGGAAGTCCGGCCAGTGAAGTTATTATTAAAGAATGTCCGGATGTTTTAGCTGATAAAACCATGCTTCATCAGGTATTTCTTAATATCATCAATAATGCCGTAAAATATTCTTCTCACAAAGATCATCCAAAGGTGGAAATTGAAGGAACTGAAGACGGGCAGACTATTATTTACAGGATTTCTGATAATGGAATTGGTATTCCTGATGAGGAGAAACATAAGATGTTTAAAATTTTCAACAGGATGGATAATGCCAAGAAATTCAAAGGAAATGGGATAGGATTGTCTATCGTACACCGTATCATGAAAAGAATTGGCGGAAATGTTGATTTTGAAAGCAATGAAGAGGGTACTTCTTTTATTTTAACGTTCAAAAAGCCTTATATTTGAGAAACTTTTAAAACGTTATGTATGGTATCAGAATATCTTAAACAGAATACGGCAGATTATCACGATGCAGCAGAAAAACTTTTTAATTCTGAAAAGATTTTTAATAAAACTTTCACTTTAGAGGATTATAAAAAGATAATTCACACCAATTACCTGATGCTTCTTCACAGTGAAGATCAAATTTTCAGCAGCCTTTCTGATAAGTATGCAGAAAAACTTCAGCTGGATGCAAGAAAAAAGCTTTCGCTTATTGAAAAGGATCTGAAAAGCCTTTCTCTGGAAAATCAGGAAATTTCTCATACTCTTGAATTCAGCAATGAACATGAAGCACTTGGAGCAATGTATGTGATTGAAGGTTCTACGCTTGGAGGAAATGTAATTGCCAAGCAGCTTTCTAAAACGGAAGGTTTTGATGAGGTTACTTTCAACTTTTTCGGATGTTATCAGGAAAATACAGGCCCTATGTGGAAGAATTTCAAGGAAGTTCTGGATACAGAAGTAACGGAGGAAAACTACAATGAAGTGCTTTCCGGCGCTAAAAAATTATACACGTTTTTACTGAACGTCAACTAATTTATTTTAATTCTAATTAAATTCCTGAAAAATTGCGCAATTTTTCAGGAATTGTTAAATTTGGGGAGTTTCAAATTTAAACTTAACTAACAAAAAATAATTTTTAAAAAGTAACAATATGAAAGTAACTGTAGTAGGTGCAGGCGCTGTAGGAGCAAGCTGTGCGGAATACATCGCAATGAAGAACTTCTGTTCAGAAGTAGTTTTGGTAGACATTAAAGAAGGGTTTGCTGAAGGTAAAGCAATGGATTTGATGCAGACAGCATCTCTTAACGGATTTGATACAAAAATTACGGGTACAACAGGAGATTACAGCAAAACTGCAGGTTCTCATGTAGCAGTAATCACTTCAGGAATTCCTAGAAAACCTGGAATGACAAGAGAAGAATTGATCGGTATCAACGCTGGTATCGTGAAAGAAGTTACTGAAAACTTAGTAAAACATTCTCCGGAAGTAATCATTATCGTGGTTTCTAACCCAATGGATACTATGGCTTACCTTGTTCACAAAACTTCAGGTCTTCCTAAGCACAAAATCATCGGAATGGGTGGTGCATTAGACTCTGCAAGATTCAAATACAGATTGGCTGAAGCACTAGAAGCTCCAATTTCTGATGTGGACGGAATGGTAATCGCTGCTCACAGTGATACGGGTATGCTTCCATTATTGAGCAAAGCTACAAGAAATGGTGTTCCTGTAACTGAGTTCTTAAGTGATGACCAACAAAAATATGTAATTGAAGAAACTAAAGTAGGAGGAGCTACTCTTACAAAATTATTAGGAACTTCAGCTTGGTATGCTCCAGGTGCAGCAGTTTCTGTAATGGTTCAGGCAATTGCATGTGACCAAAAGAAAATGATCCCTTGTTCTTTAATGCTTGAAGGAGAATACGGACAAAACGATATCTGCTTAGGTGTTCCGGCTATTATCGGAGCAAACGGAGTAGAATCAATTGTAAACGTAACATTGACTGCTGAAGAGCAGTTGAAGTTCGCTGAAGCTGCTAATGCAGTAAGAGAAGTGAATGGAGATCTTAAATTTTAATAATTACCCGCTTTAAGCAGGAATTAAACTAGATAAAACCCGGTTGTTTCAATTTGAAACAACCGGGTTTGTTTTTGAAAGTCTTAAGGTAAACACAATTTTTTTCAAAACTTCCGACACCCCCTTCTATAAGTCCCTTTACCCCCTTACCCAAGGGGGTATACCCGGTTGCCTAAGGGGGTAGAGACCCTTGGGCAAGGGGTTCCAGAGGGGTGATGAAGTGGGTATAGACCGTTAGATAAGGGGGTAAAGCCCCTTGAACAAGTAGTACCTTGAGAGGCTTATACAAGTGTCTAAAGGGAGTTCGGAAGGGGGTGGCGACAGTTGATGAAGTGTTTACAGGAGTTTTTGATAGTGGGAAAAAGTTTCAGCGCGGCCGAAGGCCGCGCTGAAACTTTTATCATTTTAGGCCTATCAATAGGATATCACTTTGTTGTATTCACAAACCGACTGACAGCATTCACAAATTCTTTATTTTTTTCATAGTACAAAAGATGCCCACCATCAATGGATATTATTTTCTGATTAGGAAAACGGAAGGTTTTATAATGTTGGGTGCCAACTGCCTTATCCTTTGTACCGGTAATAATCAATACGGGAACTCGAATGTCTTTTGTGGTTGGAGCGTAATCTGCATAATATTCCGGGAAGTCTTTAGGTTTTGAGATGACTGCCATTCCGAAATCGATGATACGGGGATGAAGAGAATCAATTTTATCTGATTCTTTTATGGTTTCAATATCTTCGGTCAGAAATTTATACCCGATCCTTTTTTTTCTTAATGTACTGCTGATTTTTGATAGTTCTGAAGATAGACTGTCTTTAGGAACAGCTCTGTTTTTTGTCTGTAAAAGGCTGTTTCCGTATTCAATTTGTTCTTTTACGGATTCATCATTCAGAAAATGCAGGGTGACATTGGCCAGAATGAGTCCTTTGGTATGCTGGGGATATTTTTTTGCATAACTGACTGCTATGATACCACCAAAAGAATGAGCCAGCAGAAAGATTTTTTTCAATTGGAGATGCTGTCTCAGTTCTTCAATATCCTGAACCATTTTGTCAAGGTGATAATTTTCAGAAGTGCCGGATTCACCAGATCCCCGCTGATCCATATAAACCATCTGCATGTTTTTTTCCAGATTGTTTCCTCCCATCAATTCAAAAGAGGGATATCCCTGCCCGGGACCTCCGGGAATATAGAAACAGGCTTCTCCTTTTCCGGAGATCTTATATTTAATCTTTACATGATCTGAGGTTTCATAAAAGCTTTCAGAGGGATGATTCTGAGCTGAAGCGACAGTCAGGGATGTGAAAAAAATGAATAGAATAGCAATTGTTTTCATATAGTAATAACAATTGTGAAGGGCTTTTTATTACTTATAAAGTTGAATCAACGAGACATTCTTCGTTTCCGGATTCTGCTCAATGTTTCTCTGGCAACTCCAAGGAATGAAGCCAGTTGTGTGAGAGGGATGCGTTGCAGCATTTCGGGATATTGGGTTTCAATATATTCCAGTCTTTGCTGGGCTGTATAAAGCTTGAATAAATTGGAAAACTCTTCCTGTCTGGATGCAAACTGTCGGATACAATGGCGTCCTAATGCCTCAATTTCAGGTGTCTTTCCAGTGGCTTCAAATAATTTTGTTTTATCAAAAATTACAACATCTAAAACTTCACAGGCAATGATATTAAACTCTGACTTCTGTCCGCTTCCAAAACTGCTGATATTAGTTGCAATCTCATTTTCAAAGAAAAATCCAATGTTTTTAACAGTTCCTTCTATTTCGTAATAGCTTTTGCAAAATCCTTTATCAATGTAAAATAAGGATTGACAGGTTTCCCCTTCCCACAGCAACAGTTCATTTTTTCTGTAAGTTCTTTTTAATAAAGCAGGTTGAAGTATATTCCAGCTTTCATCAGAAAATGGAGTGAGAGATCGGATATATTTCAGAAGATTTTCCATACATAGAAATTATGATTGGCTGTTCTTTGGAATTCTTACCAACAGGATAATGACCCAGATTTGTAAGATTGTCTGTATGATACTGATTATTCCTAGTACAGGGTTGATAAACAGATTGGTGAGAATGGAAGGAAGACCAAAAAGGCCCAATGCAAAAGTGATGATAAGAATATATTTTACCACTTCATTTCCCTTTCCTATAAGATATCCCATTCCAAAAATAAAGGCTAATGTTGCCGTTCCGACAAAAATAGATAACCCGGAATTGAAAGGATCATAAGACCAGATAAATCCTGCAATGCCTAATGCCCCGCATAAATACATAATATGGGAAGCTTTTGTATGGTTTGGATGTATTATTATTTCCTGTTTCTTGCCGAGGTCAACCGTTCTGGAGGTAATCTGTGCAGATTCTTCATCAGTGAATTTTCTTCCTCTTGACTGTAAGATTTCATAAGCATAATGTACTGCCTGCGGAACAAATTTACTATTGGGTTTGATGTACTTTTCAAGTTCCTGGCTTGACATTTTTTCCAGCACATTTTTCTTAGTATCCATTTATGGTAATCAAGCTTTCGCGAAATTAATAAAAATGTAGCATATTATAAGATTGATATCATTTTATAAAATCAAAAAGAGCGGTAAAAACCGCCCTCAACAAAATTTTATCTGACAAATATTTTTTACATATAAACGCATCCGCATCCGGTTTCCCATTCCTGGCAAAGACGCATTGGTTCATTACATCCGGGATTACCACCACCACCTCCGGAAACTCTGTAACAAGTACCATCACTACAATAGTAAGAACCTATAGTTGGAGGGCAGTTGCCATCTATATCACATACTGCGTACGGAGTGTCACCACCACTGATCAGAACAAGCTGATTTCTCTTTAATTTTTTTAAATTTTTCATAGTAATCATATTTTAATTTGTTGATTACTAATGTATAGAAAAATTAGAACACCGACAAGTGTTCTAATTAATAAAGAGTAGATGATTTATTATAATATCAATTTTATCATTAATTTATTCCAGATCTAAAGTCATAAAAAGAGCGAGCTCTTCTGAATTATTGTAAAGCCTTGTATTCAGTCCCGTTATATTAAATCCCATTCTTCTGTAGAACTGTATGGCAGGATAGTTGGTATTTTGAGTCTCCAGTTCAATAACTCTGCAGTGTAGTTTTCGGGCTTCTTTAATGGCACTTTTAATCAGCATAATACCGATTCCCTCCCGTCTGTGTTTTTCATCGATAAGGATATTTTCAATATAAAAACTGTTGTTCCATGTTCTGTGTTCACAAATGATCCAGCCGGCAAGTTCTTCATGTACATAAGCACCGAAAGAGTTTTCCTGTTCAATAATGGTATTGAGCTCTTCAATATCTTCAGAAGTTGTGTCCCATATTTTGTTATAAGGTAAAGGTTTTTCCTTTAAAATAAATTCAAAGGCTCCTCCAAATTCGATAGAGGAAACTGAATAGATAATTTCTGTTGTATAGCCATTAAGTCCCCAATCTATACTTGGGTTGTAAGTCAATTTTTGTAATTTTCTTATTTCCACGTCAAATATTTTTAAGTTATTGAATTTTTGAATAGATTTTTAAATGATAGTGTTGAGATTTTTTACTATTTTTTCTGCCAAATTTTCTTTAAAGTGTAAGTATGCGCCTAGAATCATAGCAGATTGATTGATGAATTGTAGAATAATCAAAATTAAATAAAATTTCACACTCCAAAACTTTCAAAACCCTTAAATTTGTTGGCAATAAAAATTTACTTGGATGCTTAGGAACATTTCAATTGCGGCAGCTACTTTATTGTCCGTAGTTACAATCAATGCACAGAAGAACAGAAATACTCAACTGGAAAGACCTAAATTAGTCGTAGGTCTGGTAGTAGACCAGATGCGTTGGGACTATTTGTACCGTTTTTATAGTAAGTATGGAAATGACGGTTTCAAAAGACTTTTGAATACAGGATATTCTTTGAATAACGTACATATTCCGTATGTACCTACCATTACTGCTTTGGGACATACATGTATCTATACAGGATCTGTACCGGCAATTCACGGGATTGCAGGAAACGACTGGACGGATAAAGAAACCGGTAAAGGGGTTTACTGTACCGCGGATGAGAGCGTTCAGCCCGTAGGAACTACCAATACAAAAATTGGAAGCCACTCTCCAAAAAACCTTTGGTCTACAACAGTGACTGACGAATTGAGACTGGCAACCAACTTTCAGGGAAAAGTAGTGGGGGTTTCTTTGAAAGACCGTGCCTCAATTCTTCCTGCAGGACATACACCAAACGGAGCTTTCTGGTTTGATGACAGCACAGGAAATTTCATTACCAGTACATGGTACATGAATGATCTTCCTCAGTGGGTAAAATCATTTAATTCTCAGAATCTTCCTGAAAAATTAGTAGCCAACGGTTGGAATACCTTACTTCCAATCAACGAATATACAGAAAGTGCACCAGACAATTCCTCTTGGGAAGGTCTTTTGGGAAGTGCAAAAACGCCTACATTCCCTTACAGCAATTTAGCAAAGGATTATCAGACTAAAAAAGATAATATCCGTTATACACCTTTCGGAAATACACTGACACTGAAGCTGGCAGAAGCATCTGTAGAAGGTGAAAAACTGGGTGGAGATAATATTACAGACTTCTTAGCGATCAACCTTGCTTCTACAGATTATGCCGGGCATAAATTTGGTCCGAATTCTATTGAAGTAGAAGATGTTTATATCAGATTAGATCAGGATTTAGCAGAATTCTTCAAATATCTGGATTCAAAAGTAGGAAAAGGGGAGTATACTGTTTTCCTTTCTGCTGACCATGGTGGAGCACATTCTGTAGGATTCCTGAAAGAACATAAAATTCCGACAGGTTTCTTCGGTGAAGATGCAGAAAAGAATCTGAACCAAAAACTGAAAGAGAAATTTGGTGCAGATAAACTGATCAACGCTATTGATAACTACCAGATTTATTTTGACAGAAAAGTATTGGCAGACAGTAAGCTTGAATTGGATGATGTAAGAAATTTTGCGGTAAAAGAAATTGAGAAGGATCCTACGGTTTTATATGCTGTTTCTGTAGATAAAGTGCAGGAGTCAAGCATTCCGGAGCCTATCAAACAAAGAATTATCAACGGGATCAACAGACAGAGAAGTGGAGATATCCAGTTAATTTCTCATGACTCTATGCTTCCGCCATATTCTAAAACAGGAACCACACATAGCGTTTGGAACTCTTATGATTCTCATATTCCATTAATCTTTATGGGATGGGGTGTGAAGCAGGGAGAAAGTAACAAAGAATACCATATGACAGATATTGCGCCTACGGTATCTTCTTTATTGAAAATTCAGTTCCCAAGCGGAAATGTAGGAAACCCGATTACGGAAGTTATTGGCAGATAATTAAAGATTATAGAACAAACCTCTGTTTAAAAATTTTTGGAACCATTAAGATTGTATTAAGGTGTTAAGAGTATTAAGATAGACTCCGCTTTAAGCTTAAAAATCAGAACGATTTATCTTAACTATACTTTATTTCTTAAATTATCCTTAATGGTTCAACTAACATTTTTTTGATAAGTTTAAATTACTACAATATAAAAAACATTCCATCCCGGAATGTTTTTTGTTTTTATCGCTTATGAGTTTCTTATCATTTGCTGAATCTCTTTATGAAACTTTTTATTCTGTTTTCTTATTTTGACAATAAAATATAAAAGAATAATGATCAAAACACCTCCCAGCAGTACTGCACCTATTTTAATGTAACGATAATAAGACTTCAGTTTTTCACTTTTTAAAGAAGTTTCCTTATTGTGATTGTCGATTACCTGATTAATAGATTTCAATTCATTCTGCTTTCTTTTAAAGCGCATTTCTAAGGATTTTTTATTATACTGCTGATAGAGATTCTGCTGTCCCATCGCAAGATAATTTTCGGCTAATTCCTTGTAAAGCCCTTCATTCAGGATGATATCTCCTGTGTTTTTACAAAGGATTTCAGCTTTTAATAAAAGATTAATAGCAGATTGATTTTCATGTCTTTGTTTGTGTATTTCAGAAATTCCTTTTAATGCAAATGCTTCCAGGCTTTTAGCATAATTCTTTCGGGCATAGTTGATAGCTTGCAAAAATGCCTCCTGTGCTTTATCTATTTGATTGAGATTAAGATAACAGTAACCGATATTGTAGTACACCACACTCATATTGGAATAGGTGGTTTTCTTCACGGGAACTTTATCATAATTCTGTATCGAGATCAGTAACTTTTCCAAAGCAATTTCCGGATTCGACTGGCTTTTATATACCATTCCCTTTATCGCGTAGCTGGCGGCAGTTTCAATATATTTTTCAGGGTTCTTTTCCGGAATTTTTTCGATATACTGATCTGCTTCATTCAGCGTTTCAAGGCATTTGCTGAAAAGTTCCATTTGCTGATACTGAATAGCGACTGAGATAAGAACTCCTGCCTGACTTTTTGGGTCATTGGTTTTCTGAGAAAGTTCTTTTGCTTTTAAAATATATTTTAAAGATCTATCAAAATTTCTTTTAGCAATATTGGCCGTTGAAAGAAGCATGTAGAGACTAATAGAGGTCTTGATATCAGGAGATTTCTTTAATAACTGTTCTCCAATTTTAATGGTGTTATCAGGGTTATCATAAATTTCAAGTTTAGCCTTTTTTATTAAGACGCTGTCTGGCACCTTTTGTGCTTTCGTGAAAGTAATACAACAAAACAGGAATAAGAGGGTTATTTTAAAAAACGGTTTCATATAGCTTTGGTTTTACTGATTTCCTGAATATAAACATTGGGAGACATTCCGGTAACAGATTTGAAAACGGTGGTAAAAGCACTGTGTGACGAAAATCCTGAATATTCCGCAAGATAGCTTACCTTATAATTAAGAAAAGCTGCATCATTTCTTAAGAGCTGTACAATATGATTAATCCTGAGTTTATTAATATCTCCGTTAAAATTTTTCTCCTTATTGTTGATGACTTCCGAAAGGTATCTTGTATTGATTTCCATTTGAGAAGAAAGCAGAGATAAAGACATATTTTTATTTAAGTATCCGTCAGATTTTTCAAATTCCTCAAGCTTTTGGAGAATTTCATCCTCTTTTTCCTTTGAAATTTTCGCAGATCCGGAATCTTTTGCTACTGCAGGCGTTTTGTTTAGGATAACCGGTTGAGGTTTCTGGATGATTTGCTTTTTAAAGAAATCAAACTGTTTTTTTAAGTCTTTATTTTTGCTTTTAATGAATAAAAAATAAGTAAACAAGGCAATAATAATGAATGATAAAACGAATATTAAAGACGAAGAAGATCTTAGAAGTATATGTTTTTGAAATTCTATATTCTTATTCTGGTTGCTTTCAACAAGTTTTATAAGATATCGTATTCCTTCTTTGGAACTTGAATCCGTTTTTGCCTTTAAATCATTGTAAAGTTTATTATACTGATGGTATTTTGTATCATTATGAATCGCGTAATAGTTGTGGGAAAGTGACTCGTAAATTTTAATTTTTAAATTGTTAAAAGGCAGGTTTTCAATTAATGCAAGTCTGGTTTCCAGCTTTTCAATGGCTGTTGTATAATCCTGTTTCAGAAAATAATATTGGGAAAGATTTTCGTAAGCCAATCCTAGCAGAAAGGGTTTGCTTTTCTGATGTTCAAGATCTGAAATAATACTGTCTATAAGTGTTTTATATTCCGTTAGTTTATTTTGTTTCAGCAGATAAGAAGCCTGGAAAATTTTGTTTTCTATTTTTAAAATTTTGTTCTCTTCATTATGATCGCTGAGGTATTGATTGCTTTTATCCAGATTTTGTAAAGCCATAGGATAGTCCCTGTTGATTCCTGAGTTTAATGCCTGAAGCTGGTACAACTTTGCCGTGGTGATTCTCAGAGCCGGATCAGTGCTTTTAAGAAGTTTCTGATCAGATAAAAGATGACTGATAATCCTTTTTGACTGATTGTATAAACCCAGATTTTGATATTGATCCGCAAGATTATAACCACTGAAAATCTGCATGAAATAAGAAAGTCCGTTTTTTTGATCAGTATCTTCATTTTGAGCAAAAATGTTCACTGATTGTACATAATCGCCCTTCATAGCATATGCTTGTGAAATAATGTTTTGGAGAACAATTTTATGTTCCGTATTCTGATCACTCACGAGAATTCCCTGAGTATAACTTATACATTCATCTGAGTTCTGATAGAGTTTAAGAAAAGCCTTATCGACTAAAATAGTAAAGTCCGGACCAGACTGTCCACTGATAAAAAGAGAGCTGAAAATGAAAACAAACAGTAGGATTCTTCTGTTGTTGTGAAATAATTGATGAGTAAATAATTTGTTTTTTGTGTTTTTTTGAATAATTCCGGTAAAATCCATATTCAAAAAGTTTATTCTTATGTTGTTGTTTATTAGTGTTTTAAAAATTAAATTCTTTTGAAATTCACGAATTATGAAAGTCTATTTCTTTTAGAAGGGTGAATATTGTATTAATATTGTTTTCACCAATTCGAAAGCCTAAATATAATAAAATATGAAAAATTTTTACAGAATGTCAATGAAAATATTGACCGCTTGTTTTTTCCTGAATTTTAGTATTGCGGAAGCTCAGCTTACTGTAATAGGTTTAGGAAATTATAATGTAGGAGCAGTTTCGGATAATGGAGTGGTAAGTATGCATACAAGTGCCGGAGGAGTCTACAAATGGGATACTGCCGGGGGACTTGTACAGATAGGTTCAATATCAAACGGATATCCGGCTGCGGGAAGAACTATTGTTTCCAATGACGGAACTAAAATCTCGTCTTCCATTACCAATGCGGCCACGGGATTCAATGAAATATCAACTTATGATGTAGCGAGTTCTACCTGGGTAAACAGAGGAGGGCTTGTTCCCACCGGATGGGACGGAAGTGTAAGCTCTACCTGGGGAATGACTACAAACGGAAATACCATTGTAGGTCTGGGTTTTCTTACCGCAGCAAATGCACACGCTGTAAAATGGGATGAGGCAAACGGAATGGTAGATTTGGGAAGTATGGTTCCTGGACGCAGCTCAAGAGCCAATGCCATCAATGCAGCGGGAACGGTGATTGTTGGGTGGCAGGATGAACCAACAGGTACCAGAAGCGGTGCAAAATGGCAGGATGGGGTAGAAAGCTTTATTACTGATAATAACGGAAATAATGTAGGCGAAGCAGGTGGAATTTCTGCAGACGGGAATACCATTATAGGGTCAGCAAACCCTAATCCCTATGTATGGAATGCTGTAAGCGGACTTACTTATATAACACATCCTAATGCCTCATTCAGTTTCAAAGGAGGGGCAACAGGGATTTCGGCTGATGGGAAAGTGGTAATTGGATTTTACAGAGCATTTGGAGCACCTCCTATGTCGGGAGAAGGCTTTATCTGGACTTCATCTACCGGAAGGATCAATCTGAATGATTATGCCGTATCCTTAGGAATTGCAACCAATGGAGTAACGATGGGACTTCCTTTGGCCATTTCACAGGACGGAAAGAAAATTGCCGGAACAGGGACGAATGCTTCAGGGCAGATGATCGCTTTCTATCTGGATATTACAGCGTTTTTATCAGTGAACGATACTGTAAAAGAGAAAAACAGCATAGGTATTTATCCTAATCCGACAGCTGATATGCTTTATTTTAAAGGAAAAGGAAGAATAGAGAAAGCTGAAATTTATAATTTGGTTGGACAAAGGGTGAAAACATTCAATACTGTTGAAGGGCAGATTGATGTTTCATCCTTGTCAAAAGGAGACTATATTCTTAGATATTCTTTGAAGGAAGGAAAACAGGAAAGCTATAAGTTTATAAAAAAATAACATATATAAATAGTAAAGTAGTGGGATGAATGGCCGTTTTCAATATTGAAAGCGGCTGTTCTTTTTTATTTACTGAATTAAAAAGATAGGTTTTTTTAAGCGTAGGGTGGTTTTTTGGCGAATACATATAAAAAACTATCTTTGCAAAAATTTTGGTTTCCAGTATTTTGGAATGAAAAGGGAATCGGGTGTAACTCCCGGACTGTCCCCGCAACTGTAAATCGCAACAAAAGTTTCTGCAAAAAGCCACTGTCTTAAAACGGGAAGGAGCAGAATGCGAAAGTCAGGAGACCTGCCAGAATTATAATTAAAAAACATATTGCTTTCGGAGGAAAAGTAAAAAAGTATGGATATAAAAAGATCTTTAGTACTGCTTTTTTCATCATATGGCTGTTTTCTTTTTGGACAAGAGAAAGCCATAGATACTATTTATGTCTTCGACAACCAGATGAATAGGGTGAAGCTTTTTCATCCTGTAAAAACAATTTCGGCAGAAGATGCTGAGAAAAACTCCAGTAACCTTTCCGAACTCCTGAGATTTCAGTCGCAGGTTTTTATCAAAGAAAATGGCCGTGGTGCTGTTTCTTCACCATCTTTCAGAGGAACTACCGCACAGCAGACCGCTTTTGTATGGAACGGAATTAATATCAATTCCAACTTTTTGGGACAGGGAGATATCAATAATATTGCTTTGTTTGGCTACGATCAGATCGGAATAAAAGCCGGCGGAGGAAGTGTAATATACGGAAGTGGTGCTATCGGAGGAAGTATCCACCTGAATAATACCCTTGATTTTAATAAAGGGTTCCATGGTTCCTTATTTTCAGAAGTCGCTTCTTTTAATACCTATAATAATTTTATAAAAGGTTCTTACAGCAATGATAAGTTCAGTTTTAAAGCTTCCGGAAATTATTCTGTAAGTGAAAATAATTATAAGGTAAGTGATCTGAATTACATCAACAGAAACGGAAATTATTACAATACAACATTCAATGTAGGAGCATCCTATAAAATAACGAATGATCATAAAATTTCGTGGCAGAGCCAGTTTTTTGATTCTTCACAGCATTATCCTGTGTATGAGGAAACGGGAACAAAAACGAAATATAAAACGCAAAGTGTAAGAAGTCTTCTTTCCTGGGACTGGAACAAAGCAAAGTTCAGCAATTCCCTTAAAGCGGCTTATACAGAGGAGAATTTTCAGTATTTCGGTTCATTAAATCTGCCTAAATCCAGTGGCGGAACAGGGAAGAATTATATTTTTAAAAATGATTTCAATTATTTCCTGAATTCAAAATGGAATTTTAATATTATCGGAGAATTTCAGATCAATAAAGGAGAAGGATACCAAAGCGGAATAGCCAGTGTCAGCAGAAATGTGGGCTCAATATCAGGATTGTTGAGGTATTTTGCGACGAAAGACCTTCGTTTTGAAGGTGGATTCAAGAAAGATTTTGTGGAAGATGTAAACTCACCGTTGATGTATTCATTCTCCGGAAAATGGAGTGCTGCAAAATGGTATGATGTAAGTGTGAATGTGTCAAAAAACTTCAGATATCCGTCCTTCAATGATATTTATTATGAACCGGGAGGAAATAAAGATTTAAGACCGGAAACTTCTACTCAGGTAGATATGACAAATGAA
Organism: Chryseobacterium sp. IT-36CA2; assembly: GCF_949767875.1. NCBI lineage: Bacteria > Pseudomonadati > Bacteroidota > Flavobacteriia > Flavobacteriales > Weeksellaceae > Chryseobacterium > Chryseobacterium sp. IT-36CA2. The sequence continues at coordinate 872,329 of NZ_CATKPG010000011.1, forward strand.
TTCAAAGTAGGGGATTTCAGACTTACTTTGTCTCCTTATTATATGAATGTGACCGATCTTATTGTATGGCTTCCAACTGCTTTGGGCTACTGGCAGGCATTCAATGTCAATAAATCTGAATCTTACGGACTGGAATCTCAACTGTCTTTCAGCAAACAGCTGGGCAATCATAAAATCCGCGCGAATGCAGGATACTATTATGCAAAATCTATTGACAAAGAAACAAAGATGCAAAGACCTTACGTTCCTATGCACAGAGGAAATGTAAATGTAGATTATGAATATGGTTTCTTTAAGTTTTTTGCTCAGGCACTCCTGAATGGTATTACCTATACCACAAGTGATGAAAAGAGATCAGATGCTATAGATCCTTATTTTCTTTTAAATATGGGTGTTTCTGCAACTTTAGAAAAAAAATATACCTTAGGGTTTAAAGTGAATAATCTTACGGATACTTATTATAAAACAGTTTCTTTTTATCCTTTACCCAAAAGAAATTATAGCGTATACGCAGCAATAAATTTTTAAAAATTAAAATTGAATAAATTATGAAAATAACTAAACTTTTAACTGTCCTATTTGCAGTAGTGTTATTGTTTAACATTTCTTCATGTACAAGTGATTCTCAGGAATTTGAAGTCTCTCCGATCACTTATCAGAACGGATATTTTATTGCTAATGAAGGGAATTTCAACAGCCAGGGTGCTAAAGTAACATTCCTGACAAGAGATTTAAGCTTGAAACAGGACGATGTGTATGGATATAACAACAATAAAGAAATTCTGGGTGACGTTCTTCAGACTATCGGTCTTAATGGAAACAAGGCTTATCTTGTCATCAACAACTCAAATAAAATTGTTGTAGTAGACCGTTATACATTCAAAAGATTAGCTGTAATTACGGACCAGATTGATAACCCAAGAGGAATTACTTTTGCGAATGACTTTATCTATGTTGCCAACCTGAATTTCTCTACGAATGCAACAAGTGTAACGAAATATAAAGTTTCTGATAATTCATTTGTAAGCAAAATTACCATGACAGGCGGAGCTGATAAAACTGTAGAAGCAGGTGGAAATGTTTTTGTGCAGAATGCTACATCAGGATTTGGAAATATGATTACTTATATCAATACTTCTAATGATAGTAAAACTGAAATTACTGTTCCTAATGGAAAGATTAACAGTACTATTTCATACAAATCTAATGTTTATACAGTTTCTTCAACAACAGCAGATTCTTACATTTATAAGATTTCAAGCACAGGAGCTATGACGCCGGTAATTACGCTGACAGGAATTCCAAATGCTACAAACCTTCAGATTGATAACGATAAAATCTACTTCAGCTCTGGAAACAAAGTGTATACAACAGGTTTAGCTACACCTGCAATTCCTACAACCCCATTATTAACTGCTGCAGATGGTGGACCTTATTTTACTCTTTATGGATTTAACGTTATTGACGGAAGAATCTTTGCATCAGATGTTAAGCAATTTACAGCAGAAAGTGAAATGGTAATATATTCAGCATCTACAGGTAACAAAATGGGATCTGTTAAAACAGGAGGTCTTGGAGCTAACGGAACTTTCCTGAATCCATAGTAATTTATACTTCTAAAAATATAATTTTTTATTTTTTCATCATTTGTGTTTTTTTCCGGTCGGTTTCTTTTGAAGCCGGCCGGCTTTGTTTTTATACCTCTATAAAAAAGCCCGGCGGGATGGAACATCCCGCCGGGCTTTTTCTATTTTATTATTTATCTGTTGAATCAGATTGTTAATCCCAGTTTCTCAGCTTCAGCAATGACAAACTTTGTGGCTTCTTCTTTTTCATTAGGAATTTCGCCTTCCAAAATAGCTTCTTTTACTTTTTCTTTCAAAATACCAATTTCACGGCCTGGTTTAAGATTAAACATTTCCATAATCTCCTCACCGGTAATGGGTGGCTGGAAGTTTCTTACCTGATCTTTTTCTTCCACCTCTTTGATTTTTACTGCTACATATTCAAAATTTCTTTTGAATTTCTCCTGTTTTTTAGAGTTTTTGGTGGTAATATCTGCCTTGCAAAGGGTAAAAAGGTCTTCAAGGTTTTCACCGGCATCAAATAAAAGCCTTCTTAATGCAGCATCTGAAGCATCATCAGTGATCAGAGCAATGGGTCTTGATGAAAGCTTTACCATTTTCTGTACGTATTTCATGTCACTTCCCAAAGGCAGTTTTAATCTTTGGAAAAGTGTTTTTACCATTTTTGAACCCAAAAATTCGTGTCCGTGAAACGTCCATCCGGTTCCTTCCACAAACTTTTTTGTAGGTGCTTTTCCAATATCATGGAGTAGGGCAGCCCAGCGAAGCCAAAGATTATCTGTATTCACAGAAATATTATCTACAACCTCTAAAGTATGGTAAAAATTATCCTTGTGAGTTTGTCCCTCTACTTCTTCCACTCCTTTCAGTTCTATCAGTTCAGGGATAACCAGTTTCATAAGACCGGTTTGTTCCATTAGCCTTAATCCGACAGAAGGTTTTTCAGAAAGCATAATTTTATTGAATTCTACCATGATTCTTTCCATAGAAACAATCTTGATTCTTTCTGCTTCCTGCTGGATAGCCTGCAGAGAGTTTTCCTCGATTTTAAAATTTAAAGTTGAAGCAAAACGTACGGCTCTCATCATCCTCAACGGATCATCAGAGTAAGTTTGGGCAGGTTCTAGAGGTGTTCTTAAGATTTCTTTTTCAAGATCTTCAATCCCATTGAAAGGATCTACCAGTTCTCCGAAGTTCTCTTTATTTAAAGAAATTGCCATCGCATTGATGGTGAAATCTCTTCGTTTCTGGTCATCTTCCAGGCTTCCGCCTTCTACTTCCGGTTTTCGGCTGTTTTCAGTATAGCTTTCCTTTCTTGCTCCCACAAACTCAAGCTCAAGGTCTTTATACTTGATCATGGCTGTACCATACGTTTTGAATACGGAAACCTTTAATTTAGGATCTATATCCTGCGCTACATTTTGAGCAAGTTCAATACCGCTTTGTTCTGTTACAAAGTCTATATCTGTGGAAACTTTTCTGTTCATCAGAAGGTCACGTACATAACCGCCCACAATATATACGGATTGGTTATTCCTTTCTGCTGCTTCAGAAATTATTTTAAATAGTTTTAAATTCTTATTTTGATTAAGATTAATTTTCATCGTTAATAATAGTGACAATTTCTACGTATGTTACCCATTAATCATAATGAGCATACATTTTACTAATTTTTCCATCTTCATTAAAAAACATGACTTCAACAGCATGTTTATCCATAATCGACTTATAAAATAATGCTACCGAATCTACTCCCGCTGTGGAATGAATAAGATCAAAATGGAGATCCGGAAATTTTTCCAAAGCCTTTCTCCAGTATTCGCGGACAGCTTCTTTTCCTTGTAAAGAACTTTCTTTACCGCCTGTAGCCAAAGCAATCATGGGAGTTGAGATCTCAATATCATCCGAATAATGGGAGAGTATATCCTCTAAATCATGAGAATTCCATGCATTAACCCACATTTGAGCAAATTCCTGATGATTCATAGCAAATAATTTATGAGTTGAGTTTGCAAAGATAGAACTAAAAAAAAGAAATCCTGCCGATATGAACGGGCAAGACTCTAAAAAGTATATATAAAAACTCAGGATTCTTATTCCCGAAGCACTTTTATTCTATTGTCACTCCATATTTTGATCACCGAAGAACCTGAATATTTTGAAATTTTTTCTCTGTCTTCTTCTACGGCATAATCCACAAGGCTGATCATCTCTTCAGATATATCAGAGAATTTCAAAGGACTTTTCTCACCACTGAAGTTGGCAGAAGTAGATACTAAAGGTCTGTTCAGTTTTGTGATCAGTTTTTTACAGAAATCATTTTTTACCAATCGGATTCCGATGCTTCCGTCCTCTGCAAGAAGTTCTTTAGGTAAACCTTTTGGATTTTCATAAACAATCGTTACCGGTTTTTCGCTGAGATCAATAATTTCCCAGGCCATCTCAGGAACATCCACAAGATCCTGAAGTCTTTTCTCTGACTCAACAAGGATGATCATGGATTTATTTTTTTCGCGCTTTTTGATGTCAAAAATTTTATTGACTGCTTCTATATTGGTGGCATCACAACCAATTCCCCAGATGGTATCTGTAGGATAAAGAATTGTTCCGCCGGATTTTAATATTTCAATAATATGTTCCATAATTGTATGTGAATTCAAAGAATGGATAAAGGTAGAAAATCTATGAATTTTAGGCAAAAAATTGGGATGTAAATGTGGCGGATGGGGCTAAATCATATACTCACAATGATTATAAACCATGAAAAAAAGAATTAAAATAAGTTGTGTGCTTTGCAGGCTCAATATAGTTTGATTGCAATATTTTTTTGAAATCCCTTTTGGTCAGATGTTGAGAAAGTAGTACTGGGAAATTTGAACGCGAAGCTTCTTTAATCAGAGTATAAAGAATGGCATTATCTTTAAAGAAAATAATGGTAGTCTGTTCATAATCTTTACCCAAGCTGTAAATATCACTGGGCTCATTAAGGAAAATCAGATTTCCTGAAATCTTTGAAATTCTATAATGATATTTTTTCCCATACTCAATGATTCTCTTTTTTGCTTCTTCTTTATGAATCTTAAATGTAATTTGCTTTAAATATTTTTCGGTGGATTTACAGTAAAATACATATACACTAAAGATGAATAAACCTATAAGAATTGAATATTCTAGACTATTATTAAGAGAAGGAGTCACTTCTTTTAAAATGAATAAAGAAATCCCTGCTAATACTGAAAAACCCAAATAGATTGAAATAGCATCAAACTTATCATATGAGCTTTCTTCAAAAACTAATTTTTTAGATTGAATACTCTCAGTGATCTTTAAATTTGTTAGTGACCTCATTGGAAATTAGAATGACATTTTATTACTGGTAAGTTTGGATTTTATAATTAAATAAAACGAACCAACGATTAAAAATAAAGTAGAAGTGATCCATAGAAAATAACCAGGTTCCAAACTGTATATTCTTCCCATTCTTCCATTTTCTGCAGCTAAAATTTCCTTCCAGAAAAAAAATGTTCCTGCAATTAAAAAAGCGATTGTAGCCAAAATCAATGCAATTGAAAAATTTCTTTTATAGAAGAATATAACTGCAATAAAGAACCATATATTAGCTGTCCATACCAGAAATTCAAATAAGCCCCCGCCTAAAAAACTAATCGGACCTATAAGAAAAGCTTCAAATGATTTATAATCTTTGATTTCTCCCATATCTTCAACTTTAAAGGCTGTAAAACAAAGAGAGAGTACAAAAATTAACAGGCTGACAAAGGGAATTCGTTTTCCTACATCCATCCCAACTTAGATAAATACCTTTCCTCAATAATATTCAGATGGTGGTAATTGTGACCTACAATAAGCTTTCCGATGGTTTCCACGGTAATTTCATGGCCATTGGCTGTACCTGTGTTCTGTAAAGCGTAAGGATGAAGTGTTTCTAATAAAATCTGAGAAGATTTTCTTACCAGTTTATATTCCTCCAGAAGAGATTCAAGGGTTCTTTCATCTGCAAAAGATTGGTCTGCATATTCATTTTCATCAAATCCCGGAAGATTCTTTTTTTCTCCTCTGGCGAAAGCTAATATTCTGTATTGGAAAACTCTTTCTGTATCAGATAAGTGGAGTAGTAGTCCTTTCAAAGTCCATTTTCCTTCTGCGTAAGCAAAGTTAGACTGTTCTTCAGTAAGGTTGGAATAAATTCCTATGGTTTTGTCAGCCGATATTTTTAATTCGTTCAACCAGTCTCCGGCTGGAATCTGATCTAAATATCTCTGGATGTATTTTTGAAATTCGCTCATATCAGGTTTTGTTTTTTATTTTAGGTTTCGGGTTATTGGGTATTGATGTAAAGAAGGTAATTTAGATATTAAAATAAAATTACTTATTACTCATGAATTACTCCACTCATAGAAGTTCACGGAATCATACAGTTCAAAACCACAGGCGGGGTAAAGTTGATTCCCTATATCATTACTTTTTCCTGTTTCTAAAAGAATACCGCAGGCTTTTGAAGAACGGCAGAGGTCTTTAGATTGTTCAATCAGTTCTTTAGAATATCCTTTTCCTCTATGAATCTCATTCACGTAGAGGTCATTCAGTAGCCAGTAACGTTGCATTCTTGTAGATGAAAAAATAGGATATAATTGTACGAAACCTGTCAGTAAACCATTTTCTTCAGCAACAAAAATTTCAGAATCTTTATTTTCAAGCCTTTCCTGAAGAAAATTGGCTGCAGCGGGAATATCTGATGTTTTATGATAAAATATTCTGTACTGATCAAATAATTCTGCTAGTTGTGGTAAGTCAGAAAGAACTGCTTTTCTTGTATTTTTCATAGTATTGAGTATGGGTGGTGTTATAATAAAATGAGAAGGATTTGATAACCCTTCTCATTTTAGTTTATGTATGTTAAGAAAAAGCTTTCTCAAGATCTGCAATAAGATCTTCTGCATCCTCAATACCTACGCTTAAACGAACAAGGTCATCTGTGATTCCCAGTTCTGCACGTTTTTCTGCAGGAATTGAAGCATGTGTCATCAGAGCAGGGTGGTTAGCCAAAGATTCTACCCCTCCTAAAGATTCAGCAAGGGTGAATACTCTTACTTTTTCTAAGAATTTGACAGCATCTTCTTTCTTTCCGGATTTAAAAGTGAATGAAACCATTCCACCTGATTCTTTCATTTGAGACTTTGCCAATTCATACTGAGGGTGAGATTCTAATCCAGGATAAATTACTTTATCTACAGCAGGATGGGTTTCAAGGTATTTTGCTACCGCAAGACCATTGTCTGAATGTCTCTGCATTCTTAGTGCTAACGTTTTGATCCCTCTCAATACAAGATAAGAGTCGTGAGGTCCTAAAATACCACCACTTGCAAACTGAATGAAGTGAAGCTTATCTCCCAATTCAGCATCTTTAGCGATAAGAGCTCCTGCAATCACATCAGAGTGTCCTCCTAAATATTTCGTAGCAGAGTGCATTACAATATCAGCTCCCAGATCAATGGGTCTCTGGATATAAGGTGTTGCAAAAGTATTATCTACAGCCACTAAAATATCTTTTCCTTTAGCAATGTCTACAACTGCTTTGATATCAACTAATTTCATCAATGGGTTCGTTGGTGTCTCTACCCAGATCAGTTTTGTTTTATCAGTAATAACATCCGCAATTTTAGAAACATCATCAAAATTCACGAAAGTAAACTTCAGTTGATATTTTTCGAAAAGTCTTGTGAACATTCTGTAAGTTCCTCCGTAAAGATCATCTACGGCAATTACTTCATCGCCTGGATTTAATAATTTCAAAACACAGTCGATGGCAGCAAGACCAGAACCGAAAGCAAGACCTCTAGCTCCGTTTTCAATACTTGCCAAAGAATCTTCCAATGCCTGTCTTGTAGGATTGGCAGCTCTTGAATATTCATATCCGGAATGTACACCCGGGCTTTTCTGTGCAAATGTAGAGGTTAAAAATACAGGTACATTTACAGAACCTGTTGCAGACTCATGGTGCTGCCCTCCGTGAATTACTTTTGTATTAAAATTCATAATTTTTTGCTTTTAGACTTTTAGCATTAAACAATATAATTACTGCCTAATACTAATTGTTTTTATTAAAATTTGCTCTAGCTAAATGCAAAAAGCTTACCGCTTACTGCCTAAAGCTTATTGCATATTTATTTTTTTTACTTAATAGCAGATTTTACAGCAAACTCTTCTGCAATTTCTTCCATCCATTGTGCTACGTCCTCTTCACCTGTTGCTCTCTGGTAGGTACTTCCTAAAGATATTAAAATCTGATGGATAAACATTTTCATTTGATCTACAGGCATTTCTTTGGTCCAAAGATCTATCCTTAGAGCTTCTCTTGTTTTTTCGTCCCAAACAGAAATCATCGTTGCCTTAGTATCTTGTTTTTCAATACCTCCATCCTGAGCGTTCCATGTGATGTTTTCTGGTACGTGATTTTCATCAAGTTCTACATCTATCGTAATCTGAGTTTTTCTCATAACTTTCTTTTGTTTCTAATTTCGTGCAAAGTTAATACTTCTTCAGCTTATCTAAAGCTTCTACAAAATTATCTTCATCAGGAAATGGGCTATTAAAGTTAAATATTTTACCTTCAGGATCAATAATGATAAATCTTGGAATATATTGTATTTTGTATTTATTCATGAATTGTTCCGCATTTTCAAGCCAGTATTGTGGAATATTTGAAGACTTTGTCTTGATATAATTCTGCCATTTTGATTTATTCTGATCTAAACTGATTGAAATAAACTGTATATTTTTATAATTTCTATACTGATAACTTCTTGTTTCAAATACAGGGCGGATTTGCTTGCAGGGACCACACCAGGTTGCCCAGAAATCTATTACAACATATTTTCCTTTATATTTTGAAAGATTTTGAAAACTTCCATTATCCTGTAGAAGTTTCAAATCTTGAAACGGTGATCCTTTTTGAGATATGTTAATCTGTTCAAGTTTTGCATGAAGCAAATTTTTATAGTCAATATTATTCACATTGCCAATCTGAGCTGTAAAAAGCTTATTTCTTGTCGTGCTTTCGGTTTGAAGATCAAGACTTTTTAATAAATGTTTGGATAGCAGCTGGTCTTTCATCTGCCCTTTAGGCAGCCGGTCGATTTTTACAAATAAAATACTGTCCGGATTAGAACGCTGATCATCATCTGTAAGCATTTGATCCAATTTATATTGCAGATAATCATCATTTTTACTCAAAAGCAGAGTGGGTTTTAAAATATTTCCGTTGAGTTCATTCAGAAATATTTTTGGAGCAGCAAATTTAGGATCAGACCACGAAGTCATTTTTCTGTAGTTATTTATTTCATTCAGGTACTGAACCGCCATTAGTTGTTTTCTATATGCCTTATATTCTTCTGAAAGGGCATTATTTTCAGCATCTGCATAATCATCTAAAATTCTTTTATTGTTTTCCCAGTCAGACATAGCTATTTCATAAAATTTTGCTGGGTTATTATTTAAATTCTGATTGTTCAGAGTATAATAAAATTCTGTCCCGAAAGAACTCTCAGTGTTATTATAAACCTGATCAGATTTTCTATTTGATTTTAAATTAAATTCTATGTTGGTGCTATTTAATTTAAAGTCGAAATCAAACCAGTCACCATTTCCCATAACAATCTCAAGGTTTTTATTGCCGATTTGAAGGGTATATTCATCTAAAGGAAGATTTTGAGTGGTAGACCAACTGAAAGAATTGTTCTTAACTGCAGCAGATCCTATTTTTTTATGAAATTCCTTTGAAAAAATTTTCACAGAATCAATTTTAAGATTTGTTGTTAATGTTCCCGTGATTAAAGTTTCTGATCCACCGTTTTTATAAGGTTTTGGTTTTTGTATAAAGTAGAGTAGACCAGTTCCTGCAATTAATAGAACCGTTGAAATGGCAATTTGTTTTTTATTGTTAAGGAAAGCATTTTTAAACCCTTTTTTACTGTACCAGAAATATCCAATAGTTAGGAAAACAACCATCCAGAAAAAGCTCATATACTCTGAGTGAGAAATAAAATGATTCAGATCTCTTATTTCCGGAGCATTCCAGAATGTATATAATGAACCGTATGGATTAAAGAAGAAACTTTTTTTTTCCACTATTGAATAAATATTTGACCCCAATCCTAATGCACCAATAAGAAAAGACCAGATAAACCCCTGGAAAACTACAGAAAAACATAGCTGTAACGCAGCAATTCCGAGAATAGCAGCGACAATTCTTGTATAGGTTTTAAGCATCCATAATACATCAAAGGTCAGTAGCTTTGCAGGATTTGGATGAATATAATATTCTGTTAACGATAAAACTATATTAAAAGTAAAATAGGAGAAAATGCAAATAAAGCTCAGGGATAATAAAATAATATATTTCGAAAAATAAAGCTGAAATTTATTGACAGGCTGTGTTTCCATCAGTTGCCATCCGTTATTTTTATGATCAGTTTGTGCAAGTCTGTTCGCCGCAATGATCAGAAATAGAAGCAGAATGAAAAATGTAAAATATTTCAAAGGACCTCCACCTATGGCTGCTTCAAAAATGGAATATTTAAATGATTCTTTAGTAGTACTATCCGGGTTAAAAAAAGACGGAATAAAATTGATCAGCGGTATTAATGCTCCTAATACAATAGCCATGTAAACTAGCCCTAAACCTTTTATTTTTAGCCATTCTATATTGATGGCAGTGATTAATTTTTTCATTTGTGTGATTTTAATTTTTTGTAATTTCCATAAACCAATCTTCCAAGCCTGCGCTGCTTTTGATTTCAAAAATCTCAGCATTCTTTAAAACCAGCTTTTTCACAAGGTCAATAATATCCTCCTTTGATTTGGAAGTAATTTCTATTGTATTCTCATCAATTAATTTGGGGGAATAATTCTCTGGGATTTCACTCATATGCTTGTGGGCATCATTCAATCCAATTTTGATGTGATTGTATCGGTACAACTCATTCAATTCTTTTATGCTTCCAGTAAATTTTATTTCTCCATGCGAAATAATGGCAAGATGAGTAATCATTTTTTCAATTTCCTGCAGTAAATGGCTTGAGATAAATATTGTTACTCCTTCTTCTCGATTAAGTTTTATCAATAATTCACGGATTTCCATCATTCCATTAGGATCCAAACCATTGACGGGTTCATCCAGAATCAACAGTTCAGGTTTCCCCAAAAGAGTCATCGCAATGGAGAGTCTTTGTTTCATTCCTAAGGAATATTTCTTCATTTTCAGATTTCTGCTTTCCCAAAGGTCTACAAGATGCAATACTCTTTCACATTCCGATTTTGGAAGACTTCTTAATTGAGAGATGATCATCAGATTATCCCAGCCGGATAAATGATCATAATACGTAGCAGTGTCGATAAGACTTCCGATTCTGTTAAAACCCTCCGGATAAAGTACTGAAAGATTTTCTCCGAAAATTTGTATATTTTTCTTTTCGTCCGGAATACTTCCTATAAGCATTTTCATTGTTGTAGATTTTCCTGCTCCATTGGCTCCCAGAAAACCAAAAATACTGCCTTTCGGTATCGAAATACTGAGGTTTTTTAGAATTTTCTTCTTCTGTGAAAATCCATAATTTAAGTTTTGAATTTCAATAATATTTTTCATTGTGTGATTGATTTAATGCAAATCTATATAATAAAAAGGTAGTATGCAATACAAAGTAGTATGTGTGTTTAAATATTATTTAAAAAAAATCCTTTAGCTTATACTAAAGGATTAAAATATTTAATTTTATAGAATTATTTTAACTTTGGTTTGTAACCGGACTGATTAAAAATTGTGGTAGCATCCATTTTTAGGAATGCAGTTAATTTTGTTTCAGGCTTTTCCTTAAGGTATGCCCTACAAATCTGCCATCCTGTAAAAATTCCGATTCGTGGTGAAGATTCATTGTCAATCTCTGTATAAAATTTCGAGAATGGTCCCGGCGAAATAAAACGTTCTCCAAGTCTTGGGTCATCTCCGAAGATCAGATTGCTTTCTACAAAATAGTTCCAGATATTGGCTTCATTGCCCGTTGCCCAGTCATATTGCTTCTGGGTATAATTCATTTTCAGATAATCAGGAGTATCAGGAAGAAAAGCATCCTGAAGAATCATAACCTTTCCGTTCAGAATAATCTGATCAATGAATTTCTGGTGATCAGGAGATTCTGTTACAATGTTTTCAGCAAAAAGCTGGGATACTTTCGGAACAATATTCTGTGGGTTCATCGATTTCTGGAAATATAGTTCCAATCCTTTATAATTGGTATTTCCGTCTCCCATGAAACCGGTGATGTCTATAAATAAAAGATTACCTTTTTCGTCATAAAATATAGGATCCTGAACCATTTGCAGGGCAGATGAGAACAAATATACTTTTGGACTTTTAAACTGTGGAAAGTAATATTTAATATGTGAAAATAAACTTTGAAGCTCCGTTTGCAGCTTTGTCTGATCTATTTTTCCAATAGCTTCCTTGTATATTTTTATCTCTTCAGCATCAGCTCTTCTTTTTCCAAAATCAGTATCAGAAACACTTCCCTGAAACCATGGAAATTGAGCCTTAAACTTATCCAAAGGAATATTCGGATTGTAGAATTCTTTGGAAATATCTGTGATATCAACTTTTTCGGCAGTCTGTTTTACTTCTACCTTCCATTGATTTTCAGTTTCTTTTTTGCAGGAAATAAGTCCGGCAGCCAAAATAGAAGAAAGCGCAATATATCTAAAAATCTTCATTATTTTTACATGGAATTTAAGTTGACAAAAATAAGGATTAAATGCACAATTCATGATGAAAATTAAAATATTTACAGTTATCTTTATTATTTCAGGACTTTCTCTTTTCTTTGGACAAAAGCTTGAGTTTAAAGATAAAAACTTTGAAAAAGCAGTACTGGAAAATTTTGATCTGAATAAAAATGGAATCCTTGAATCTCAGGAAGCCGAAATGGTTACCAATCTATTCCTTGTTCAGAAAGGAATTACTTTTACAGAAGATATGCGTCTTTTTAAAAACGTGAAAATGATTGTTCTGGATGATAATACGATTTCTAATATTGTGGTAAATAATCTTGATCAGCTTGAACTGTTTTCGTGTACAGGATGCAAAATCTCTTCATTCAAAGCAGAAAACCTTAAAAATCTAACCTCACTATATCTGGATAATAATCTGTTGGAAAGTATTTCGCTGGCAGGGATTCCAAAAATTGATCAATTAACATTATCTTTAAATCAATTAAAAAAAATAGACCTGACTCCGTTCAAAAGATTAAGAAAACTAAATCTGGAACATAATAAACTTCAAAAAATTGATATTTCTGGTAATCCTCTCTTACAAACCCTGAACATCAGCGGGAATACGATAAAAGACTTGGATATCAAAAAAGGAACAAAAACAGAGGTGACCATTTTTGGAGTTGGAGAATAAAAACTAATGATTATGAAAATAGAAACAAAACGACTGATTTTAAGAAAATTAGAAGATGAAGATTTTGAACGCCTATTTCTTCTGGATTCTGATCCTGAAGTCATGAAATATATTGGTGTACCGGTTTTGACGGATATCAATGAGTCAAAAAATGTAATCAGAATGATTCAGAAGCAATATGAGGAAAATGGTGTGGGAAGATTGGGAGTTGTAGAAAAAGAAAGCGGACTTCTGATAGGATGGAGCGGTTTAAAATTATTGACGCATGAAACGAATGGCTATAAAAATGTATTGGAACTGGGCTATCGTTTTCTTCCGGAATCATGGGGTAAAGGATATGCCGTGGAATCTGGAATAGCTTCTCTGGATTATGGTTTTAATGACCTGAATGCGGAAGTAATTTACGCCTATGCTCATTCTGAACACGATGCTTCCAATCATATTTTAAGAAAATTAGGATTTGAAAAAACCAGCGAATTTGAAGAACCAGACGGAATTTGTTTCTGGTACGAGTTGAAGCGTGAAAAATATAGTGAAAAATGATAATAATACGACAGGAAGAAAAAAAAGACTATCAACAGGTCTTTCAGCTTACAGAAGAGGCTTTTAAGGATATGGAACACAGTGATCATCAGGAACAGTTTCTGGTAGAAAAATTGAGAACATCTGATGCCTTCATCCCGGAATTATCATTGGTAGCAGAAGATGAAAATGGTACAATTGCAGGACATATTCTGTTCACAAAAATTAAAATTATCAATAACAAAGAATCGTTTGATTCTCTTGCATTGGCGCCTGTTTCCGTGAAACCTGAATTTCAAAGTCAGGGGATTGGAGGAAAATTGATTCTTCAGGGACATCATATCGCAAAAGAATTGGGATATGAATCTGTGATATTAATCGGGCACGAAAAATATTATCCACGCTTTGGTTACAAAAAAACGAGTAATTTTGGAATTTCTTTTCCATTCGATATTCCGGAAGAAAACGGAATGGCAGTAGAATTGGTAAAAGATGGATTAAAAGATAAAAAAGGAGTGGTGAAATACCCTCAGGAATTTGGAATAGACTAAAAAATATAAACGATGCAGACACAAAAAGTGATAGATCATATCGTAAGCTGGTTAAAAGATTATGCTGCAAAAGCAAGAGTAAACGGATATGTAATCGGGGTTTCCGGAGGAGTAGATTCCGGAGTAGTTTCCACACTGGCAGCAATGACCGGGCTGAAAACATTATTGATCGAAATGCCAATCCGCCAGAAAGCAGATCAGGTAGACCGTGCGCAGGATCATATGAACGACCTTAAATCAAGATTCCCTAACGTAGAAACAATGTCAGTAGATTTAACGCCTGCTTTTGAGGAATTATACAAAACTTTTGATGTAAAAGATGATCTGTATCCTAACGAAAAACTGGCTTTTGCCAATACAAGATCGCGTCTGAGAATGCTTACATTATACTATTACGGACAGCTGAACGGACTTCTTGTTTGTGGAACAGGAAATAAAGTTGAAGACTTTGGAATTGGTTTTTATACAAAATACGGAGATGGTGGAGTAGACGTTTCTCCAATCGCAGACCTTTATAAAACTGAAGTGTATCAACTTGCCAAAGGGCTTAATTTAATTAAAAGCATTCAGGAAGCAATTCCTACGGATGGACTTTGGGATGTGGACAGAACAGATGAGCAGCAGATTGGTGCTACTTATCCTGAGCTGGAAGAAATTCAGAAAGAATATGGGACGAAAACTGCCGAGGATTATGAAGGAAGAGATAAAGAAGTGTTTCTGATCTTTGATAGAATGCATAAAGCAGCAAAACATAAAATGGATCCTATTCCGGTTTGTGATATTCCTGAAGATTGGAGAGCTTAAAAAATATTATTCCATAAAATACAAGTTATGAACGGTAAAATAAGATCAGTATTTTTTATATGTCTGGGACTTCTTTTCGGAATGTCAATAATGTACGTCTACAGAAACTTTATTGAGGATAAGAAAGATCATGCGGATTCTGTAAAGACTGAAACAGTGAGCTATGGCAGTACCTCTTCAGATGGAAATTCATCTGCTCAGGTTTCTATAGATCAGCTTACAGAAGAAAAAACGGTAATCAGCTATGTGAAGCAAAATCATAAGCTTCCGGATTATTTTATCACGAAAAATGAAGCCAGAAAACAGGGATGGGATCCTTCCAGAGGAAATCTTTGTGAAGTACTTCCCGGAAAAGCGATTGGCGGAGATAAGTTCGGAAACAGAGAAGGACGTTTGCCAGATGGAGAAAAATACTTTGAAGCAGATGTAAACTATCATTGTGGCGGAAGAAATGCTGATCGTATCATCTACACTCAAAATGGTGATGTATACCTTACCAAAAATCATTATAAAAGTTTTGAAAAACAGTAATATTCTGTCATTGCGAGGAGCGAAAGCGACAAAGCAATCTCTAAAAAAATAATTACAGGTGAAACCAGGTTTTGTCTATATCATGACTAATAAGAATTGCACAACTCTTTACACTGGTGTTACTTCAAATCTGCCCAAACGCGTTCAACAGCATAAGGAGTCATATTATTCTCAAAGTTTTACTTCAAGATATAATTTGTATTTACTTGTATATTGGGAATCCTTTCAAGAAATAGGTGATGCTATATTTAGAGAAAAACAGATAAAAGCAGGCTCGAGACAAAAGAAACTGGATTTAATCAATAGTATAAATCCTGATTGGAAAGATCTTACAGATGACATTGAAAATATTATGGATGTTTTCTGAGATTGCTTCGTCGCAGAGCTCCTCGCAATGACTAGTGTATAATTTGCATTATAATTATTATAAATATTAATTTTGAAAAATATTAGATTTCTTTACCTTTTACTTGTTTTGCTTCTGACATACTCATGTTCGGAAAAGAAAGATGTAGTCAAGGAAAAGAAAGAAAAACCAGCCGTAACAATACTTATACAGCCATTTAAAGATATTAATCATGAAACTGTAGCAAAAGTAACCGAAGGAATAAAAAATGTATATCCGAACGTAAAAGTTCTGGATGCCATAGACTTTCCTGAAAATACGTATTATAAAGAAAGAAACCGGTATAGAGCCGATTCTATCATTAAATTTTTAAGTAAGGAAACAAAAGCCGATTTTGTTACAATAGGTCTTACCACAAAAGATATCAGTGCCACCAGAGGAAAGATCAAAGATTTTGGAATTATGGGATTAGGCTATACACTTGGGAAAGCTTGTGTGGCTTCAAATTTCAGACTAAGCAAAGAAAACAAGGATGAGCAGTTTTTCAAGATAGCCATTCATGAGCTGGGTCATACACAAGGGTTGCCGCATTGCCCGGAAAAAATGTGTTTTATGCGAGATGCAGAAGGTAAAAATCCTACCAATGAAGAAACGGATTTCTGCAAAAAATGCAAAACTTTTTTAATGAATAAAAACTGGAAATTTAGTTCAATATGAAGACAATATATATAGATTTTACAGAGATAGGTGACTATGAAGATTTTTACAGCCAGCTAAAGGAAAAAATTCAGCTTCCTGAGCATTTCGGTGACAATCTTGATGCTCTTTTTGATACCATCACCGGAGAATTGGAAATGCCACTCCATTTAGAATTCGTTAACATGACTGTAGATCAGCTTGAAATTTTTGAAGATCTACTGACAACACTGGAAGATGCCGAAGAAGAAGTGGAAGACTTTAGTTTTAGCTACTATCTTGAGCAGTACGAAGACGAAGATGATGATGTAGAATCCGAAGAATAATAAAAAAGCTGTTTCAAAATATGAAACAGCTTTTTTTATGCTGAAATGTAAAGCATCCTATCAGACCCTTCATTTTTATAAATTAAGTCTTTTATCTTTCCTTATAAAAAAGTAGAATCAAAATAAAAAGGAAGCAGATCCTTCACCGCTTGCACTTTTACAACCTCCTCATTCATACTTGAAAAATAAAGGTCTATATTTTCATTCTGCTTGGTTTCATACTCAATTAAACTCTGGCGACAGGCTCCACAAGGAGGGATCGGAGGGTTTTTCTCATGAAACTCTTTAGGACCTCCTACCACAAAAATCTTTTTAATTTTCATATCCGGAAAATTGGCCGCTACCCAAAAAACAGTCGTTCTTTCTGCGCATAGTCCGGATGGATAGGCTGCATTTTCCTGATTGTTCCCGGAATAGATTTCTCCGTTTTCCAATAATACGGAACATCCTACCAAAAACTGAGAATAAGGTGCATAAGCATTCTCACGAGCCTCCTTGGCTCTTTCAAATAATTGTTTTTCTATATCGCTCAGTTCACTGCTATTTTTAAAATATTCGTAACTGATCTGTATGTCTTTTTTCATATATTGTCAACTAAAAAAGGGGCGTAAAATTAGTTCTTTTTAATGAGGTAGGCAATATTTTATTCCTCCTGTACAGAAGTTCAATTTTAAAAAAATAAAATGTTATATACACCAATAAAATTCAGAAATGTAGAGTTGAAAAACAGATGGGTAATGTCTCCCATGTGTATGTATTCATGTGAAAATGGCGAGGCTAATGATTTCCATTTTGTGCACTACGGGAGTAGGTCACAAGGAGGTACAGGGCTATTGATCATAGAAGCTACCGGAGTGGAGCCCAAAGGAAGAATTACCAATCACTGCATGGGAATCTGGAATGATGAACAGGCAGAGAAACTGCAGAAAATTGTAGATTTTGTTCATAAAAATTCAGAAAGTAAAATAGGAATCCAGCTGGCACATGCCGGAAGAAAAGGTTCTACATGGAATAACCTGCAGATTTCTCTGGAAGAAGGCTGGGAAACCGTTGCTCCTAGTCCTATTCCTTACCATCCAACAGAAAGAATTCCACATACATTAACGACGGATGAGGTGAAGGAACAGGTGCAGAATTTTAAAAAAGCTGCCCGAAAAGCTGTAGAAGCTGGTTTTGATGTTATTGAAATTCATGGAGCACATGGATATCTTATCCATCAGTTTTTGTCGCCGCTTTCTAATATCAGAACAGATGAG
Source organism: Chryseobacterium sp. IT-36CA2 (assembly GCF_949767875.1). Lineage (NCBI taxonomy): Bacteria > Pseudomonadati > Bacteroidota > Flavobacteriia > Flavobacteriales > Weeksellaceae > Chryseobacterium > Chryseobacterium sp. IT-36CA2. The sequence goes on from NZ_CATKPG010000011.1 coordinate 890,417, forward strand.
TACGGCGGAAGTTTTGAAAACAGAATCAGGTTTCTGATCGAAATTGTAGATGCTGTAAATGAAGAACTGGATGAAAATACAGCCTTTTTTGTAAGAATCTCAGGAACAGAATATGCAGAGAATGGCTGGGATATTCAGAGCAGTGTAGAATTGGCCAAAATTTTAAAAGAACACGCTGTTGATCTTGTAGATGTATCCAGCGGTGGAAATATTCATGGAGCGAAAATATCGGTTTTTGACGGTTATCAGGTTCCTTTTTCATCACAGGTGAGAAATGAAGCTGAAGTGAAAACCGGAGCAGTAGGTCTGATTACCAAAGTGGAGCAGGCTGAAGAAATTCTTCAGAAAGGTGAAGCAGACCTTATTTTTGTGGCAAGAGAGATTCTGAGGAATCCATACATTGCTGTTCAGGGATCTTTTGAAATGAATGAAGACTGCTTTTTCCCGCATCAGTATACCAGAGCCAAAATTTCTTCTTAAACACCCTCATAAAACTCAGAAATGGATATTAATGACTTCATGCTTACCTGCCCCAGTAAGAAATTCCTGGGAGTAGAATGCCTTGGATGTGGTGCCCAGCGGGCTATTGTATTGGTGTTTGAAGGAAAGTTTGCTGAAGCTTTTCAAATGTATCCGGCCGTTTATACCTTATTGTTATTCTTTTTTACTTTAGGGCTGAGTTTTATCGATAAGAAAAGGAAATATGGCAATATTTTAATGATTATGATCATCGTTAATCTCATCATTATGATAATTGGGTACATATATAAACATCATTAATTCATAGGAAAAAATGAAGTAAGTGTTTGATTGTAAGTTAAATAATTAATTTTATTTATTTTGTTATCCCGTTTATGTGAATTTTTATGAAAAATTTTCAATAAAAAATAAAATAAATTAGTTTAAAATTCTATAATTGATTTTCAAATCGGAATTTTAGAAAATGTCGTAGAACTACTACAATTTCTGAAAGAGTAGGCTAAAAACTTTTTACATTAGAACATGAAGTCTATCTTTGTTACATAAATCCTATATCAGGGAACACTAGTAAATGATTAAAATGTAAGAATATGGTAGGAAATTCAAGAGGAATCTTAAAATTTAATGGAGGTGAAGGTCAAAAGTTATTAAAGCTTAATTACAGCGTATCAAGATCTACAGATGTATCAGGGCGTGTAGCATCTGATCCGTCTAACGCATTGATTAAAGTAACCATTGAAGCAACAGAAAAATCTGATGTTTTAGAAAGCTTACTAAACAGCAAATATAAACCTACAAACGGAGAAATCCAGTTTAATAAATCTCACGAAGAAGGAACACTGATCTCTTTGAAGTGGGAAAACGGGTATGTTATTCAGCATGAAGTAGACTTTGATGCTATAAACAGCAATAACATGCTGATCAGCTTTGTAGTAAGTGCTGAAAGCATTACGTATGGAAATTCATTTTATGACGGACTTTGGCCAATGAGCTAGGTCTTTCATGAGCTAAAAATAAAAGACTGTCCCTCATAAGACGGTCTTTTTTTACCTAAAACTATATTCTGCAGGATGTTTTGTTTTTATTTTTAAACTCCCGATCTGTTGAATAATCGTTTGAAAAACTAATCAAATCACTAAAAATATGTCAAATACACCTGGAAACTCACAATCGACGTCTTTTCGTCCGACGCAGAATGCAGATGGTATTTCCGCAAACCATCATACAGGTATCAACCGTCTGGTAAAACTTTCTCTCGTCATAGAAGGGAAAATTATCAAGTTCTATAAGCATTTCAGGCTTAAACAAAGTACCAGACGACATCATGAATTTACATTAACGCTGGCACACGATACTCTGGGAGGCAGACAGACCCATTCTCTGGAAGAAGCCAATAAATTCCTAGGAAAAAGACTAACAGCCGTTATTTCTTATAAAGATATAGATAACAGCCCGGAGAGAACTTTCGTAGGAGTGATTACCGGAGTAGGATTCAGTCAGGAGCATATGAGCTTAGGAAATATTGTACTCACAGGGTACAGTCCAACCATTCTTCTTGACGGAGCGCCGCATATTCAGAGCTTTGGAGGTGCACAGCCTGTTAATGTAGGAATCATTGCGGAGGAAGTGATTAAACAGGGAATTGATAAAAGCCGATTTGACGTAAGAGTAGATGCCAATAATTTTTCTCAGATTATCTATAGCAGCCAGTACGATGAAACCCATTATAACTATCTGGCGAGAATAGCAGAAGCTTATGGCGAGCAGTTTTTCTATGATGGTGAAGTATTACATTTTGGAAAGCTTCCCGCTCAGAACAAACCCATTACCCTTACTTATGGAAGCAGTGCCAATGATATAAAAGTTGAATTGAAAGCAGTCCATACAAAGCCTCAATTCTACGGATACAACAGCAATAAAAATGAAAGGCTGACTTCTGGTTCCACACCCATCAAACATGTGGGTGACCTGGCAAAAACAGCTTACAGTCATAACGAAACTATTTATAAAACACCGGCTTTACAGATGGCACCCATCAAAGCTACTACTCATCTTGATGTAGAGTATTCTCAAAAAAGTGCTTCCGGAAGTGAAGCTGTCAATGTTTTTTCCATTTCAGGAAATACAACAGTTCCTTTTCTTCATCCAGGTTGTGTAGCAGATGTGCAGATGCGTAAACAGGATTCTAATGAAACCTCTTATTTCACAAGAATCATGATTACAGAAGCAGAACATGAATTTGACACCATAGGTCATTATAACGGAAGCTTCGTAGGAATAGCAGCAGACACAGGATTTCTTCCAAAACCTGAATTTACCACTCCAAAGGCTGAACCACAGACTGCCACTGTAATTTCCAACACAGATCCTGAAGGACAGGGAAGAATACAGGTGAGATTTGACTGGCAAACGAATGATACCACCCATTTTATCCGTATGATGAGCCCAGATGCCGGAGGAACAGACCAAATTACCCAAAACCGTGGTTATGTGGCCATTCCGGAAGTGGGAGATCAGGTGATGGTCAATTTTGTACACAGCCATCCGGACAGACCTTTCGTAATGGGAGGTATGTTTCACGGAGGGATTGCTTTAGGCGGTGGTGTTAACAATCACTTGAAATCTATCCAGACCAGAAGCGGAATCCGAATTTTAATGAATGACGAAGAAGGAAGTGTAACCATTCTTGATCCAAGCGGAAACACTTATTTCATGGACGGACAGGGTAATATCAGCATGAAAGCCCCAAAAAACTTTACTTTAAATGCAGGGGATAATATCAATATCACTGCAGGAAAAGAAATTTCGATAGGAGCAGGCGCAAGTATCACCAGTACCGCCAACGATAATATAGTTTCCATAGCAGGAAAAGATATGAAACTTACAGCTTCGGGAGATATTACGGAGACCTCCGATACCCGAACTGAAATGATTGAAAAAGAATTCAAAAGACAATCTGAAACATCCAACGAAATAGCAGGCGAAATTTCTATGTTCAGCGAACTGGAAAACATGACCATGCAGAGCGGAAAGATCGTAGAATTCAATAGTGCTGAAAAATCAAAACTTTTCTGATATGGCGATCATCAAAACAGCAACCAATCTGCGCATCACAGTCAAAGATTCTTACCATCTGAGCGTAGGAAAAAAGGTGGAGAAAATAGCAAAGAAAATCAATGTGGAAGCTCACAGAGATAATCTGGTTTTAGCAAGTAATAAGAAAATAATGTCTCATGGGAATAAATAAATTAAAGATCCTGATTTTTTTCATCATAGGAAGTTTCTCATTAATAAGTTGTCAAAATAAAAAAATGGAAGAAAAATTTAAATGGACAGGGACATTATCTGCTCCTAATGAATATCCAATGCAGGCTTATTATGGAGAACTGATAGCCGATGATTATCAATTTCCATTTTCCGATATCTGGGGAATTGCCGATGGAGGCTGGGGAGAACCCGGTAAATATGGTGGCGGAACTGATAACCTTGTAAAAGTTCCTCATACTTTAGAATTTACCTGGTATTCTCTGGTGGAAGATAAATTTTATGCAGGACACTGGGAGCTGGATACTAAGAAAATTACCCAATTATTTAATGAAGGATTTAGCCAGACTTATTTTGATTCCTTAAAGAAAGGAACCTATGAAACTTTTGTGATTGGATTGGGACCAAAAGGAAAATTAGTACTTTGGTTATATGGAGATGGGCATCAGGTGGAAGTAGGAAATTTTCAGGGAAAGGAAATAAAGATTACACAGGCAGAAGCTTATGATAAATTTAAATATGTCTTTGAACCAAAATATAGAGAAGATATTCTCAGTGATCCGGGAATTGTAAATCCTATTATAAGCCAAAAAATAAAAGCAGAAGGATATCCGGATCCCAATTTGTATGAAACTTTCAGAGAAAAACTGAACTGGACTCCTAAGCTTATTTTACCGGCAGGGAGTACTCTTGAGAAAAGAAATTTTTATATGGCTAATGGAGAACGTGAAAGTACACTGCAGGATAATCCTGCTGCTGCTTTACCATCTAAGAAGAGAGCTGTACCTTATCTTTTTTATTTCCAATGGAAAAATAAAGACGGAAAAAAAGAAAGTTCACAGATTGTGTTTACAGGTAATCCTGAATATGTAAAAGAGACCAGTAAAATTTCTAATGGTACATTTCTTCCATTAGATTTTGAGAAAACGGATATGTTTAAAATCTTTAATGAAAAGCTGGATAAAAAAATCAATACTGATATTGTTATTGATATTAGTAACGGAAGCAATGCAGATGTATACATAGAACAGAATGGGAAAAAATATCCGGTAAAACAGATGGATAAATATGTAATATAAGATAAATAGGGACATATGTCGAATATAGTTTTTGGAGACTATTCACCACCTCCACCACCAAAAGGGCAAATAGATATTAGAATTGGAGTTTTTTTTGACGGTACACAGAACAACAGAAAAAATTCACAAGCTGCGGGAAATGAACCAGGATATAAACCTACCGCTGAAGAGAAAGCAGCCTACAAAAAAAACTCTAACAAATCTGATGACAGCTATACCAACGATTTATCAAATGTAGCAAGAAAAGAGTATCATTATCTTGAAGATAAAAGTAGATATATAAGTAAAGTCTACATCGAAGGTATTGCAACGGAAGATCTTCAAAGTGATGTAGATAAGCCCACAAACCATAAAGGTGTAGCTTATGGAGCGGGTAGTACAGGGGTGATAGCCAAGGTGCAAAAAGGGTGTAGATTAGTGGCCGAGAAAATTAATGATCTCAAAGGTAAATCTGGAATCAATACAATTACATTAGATGTTTTTGGTTTTAGCAGAGGTGCTGCTGCTGCAAGAAATTTTGTATATGAAGTTAATCAAACCAAGCCAAAAAATGGATTGTTAGGATTTATTTTAGATAACAATAAAGTAGAATATGAATCTATTCAAATTAGATTTCTTGGGGTATATGATACCGTGTCTTCTTATGATCCCAATGCGGGCGAATTTACAGTACATCCCAATTTTAATAATGATGTAGAGGAGCTGAATTTAAATACATTAAAAGCAAAAAAAATTATTCATTTGTGTGCTTCAGATGAGCATAGAGAGAACTTTATGCTTACAAGAGTAAGGCTTGCCCCCGGAGGTGAAGATTTTTTTCTACCAGGCGTTCATTCTGATGTAGGTGGCTGTTATACCCATAATATGCCGGAAAGTAAACAGATAATGGATTTTGATAATACCATAGGGGATGGTTTGAGCGATGAAGACTATAATAGAGCCTTAAATATAGATTTAAATAATCTTATTGAGCAAGGGTGGTTTAAGCGCAGTGAAGTTGTAGGCCCGAATTCATGGCATGAGACTTATATTAACAGAGCAAAGATTAGTAACAAGTACAGCTTTATTCCCCTGCATATAATGAGTGAACAGGTTAATACAAATTATTCAAATACTATAAAAATGGATAATTTGAGTTTGGCATATAAAATTTCTAATGGAAAAGAGGATGAATATTATCAGCTTGATTTAACTAAGGTTAAAAAGAGACTCGATGACTATATCAATGGATTAGCTCCTGAGATGACCTATTATACGAATACGGAAATAGAAATACTAAGAAAACAATTAGCAGCAAAAAAAATAACTGCGGAGAAGTTTAATAGAATTGTACAAGATCACAATTTATTAATGTATTTAAGAAACAGATATCTACACTGGAATTCAAAATTTGGAGATATTGGGTATAACCCTCATTTCACCTTTGACAAAAAAACGTTACAAATAAAAAGATTTCGAGTAATGGCTTTTAACTCATGAAAAATACCTGTAAAACATATACTGTTCAGATTTATTATATTAGTAATCCCTTATTTAGGGTTTTATTTTATGTTTGCAGAAAGCGGATTCAAAGGACAAACCTATGATTTAGATGAAGTCCCATTATATTTGTTTTTTGCTTTGTTTGGTTATGTTTTTGTGGAAATATTTTATTGGAAATATAAAAAAAATAAAAATAAACTGATTGCAAATATATGTTTGATAGTATGTTTCACACTGCTTTATTTTATATTACCTCACCGAAGATATTTTAATTAAAATCTCAAAAAGAAATGCATTTTAAAACGAATATAATTTATTGTTTACTTTTCATCAGTACATTAATCTCATGCCAAAATAAAATGGAAAAATATAAATGGCTTCCTACGGAAAGTTCTCCTCTCTTATATCCTATGAATATTTATCAGGGTCATCTTTTTCTTGAAGATGGCAGTAGTGTGTATATCCCTTGTTCCGGGAGTTCCCATACAGGTTGGGGGTATAGTGGCTCCATGCATAGCCAAGGAAGTGATTTAAAAGCAGTTCCTGTTAAACTTGAGGTCACCTGGGCTTCTTTTAGTGAAAATAAATTTTATACCGGAAGTTGGGATTTACCTGTAGATAAAATAAAAGAGCTTTTTAAGGAAGGAACAGTGAATTGGAGAACCAATGAAAAACAAAGTTACTCCTCAGTTGTTGTAGGTCTGGCACCCGGGGGAGTGGTAGTCGTTTGGATGTATGGTAATGATCAGCAGGTAGAAATAGGACGATATCAGGCAAAAGAAACCTCTGTTTCCATGAAAGATTATGTTCCCGGAAATCCTACGGTTTCTCAGAAAGAATATTTTGATCAGTTTAGAAAATTAGATGACCCCGAACTGGAGAGAGAATATAAAGAAAAAGGAATTCAGTTTGGAATCTGGGATACCTATCGTAAAAAATACAATTGGAGAACCATAATAGAAATTCCTAATCACACTTTCAAAAATGTGACTTTGGAAATGTATAATGGAGAGGAAGAAACATTATTTAATGAGACCATTAACAAAAATCCTTTTAAGAAAAGAGCAATCCCACGTCTGTTATCTTATTTATTTGAAGACAAAAATGGTAAGCAAACTGTTTTTGAAGTAAAATATTTAGATGAAGATGAGATATTTTCATTATTTAAAAAACTAGATGAAAATAAACCAATAGAAATTGTTCTTCAGATGAATGAAGATCTTACCAATAGAAAATTGGTTGTAAAACAGGGAAATAATGAATTCCCTATACAGAAAATTGATGCCGATAATATCTGGGAGCTTAAAAAATATAAATCAAAATAATATAAAACCGGAATTGAGCGGCAATCTCTGATAACATGAAAAAGTATTTGGTCATAAGGTAAGAGGGTGATTTATTATGCAGAAATATAACATACATACCGTTCATAAAGATGAAACTTTAAAAAGTATAGCCACGCTGTACGGATTGGATAAAGACGCATTAAAACACTTTCATAATAACCACTGTACTGTTAAGGATATGATCCTGATCAATCTTAACGGGCAGAAAGAACTTTTTGTTCCCAGAACAGCTGTTGCAGATAAAAATAGTTTAGTAAAATTCGGAAAAGGAAACAGCCTTACGCTTCAGCCGGAAAATGCATTACGAAAATACAGTGTAGTCATTACCATTGAAAAAGGAGAATCCAAAAACGAATTAAAATATGAAACATCAGTCCGCTGGCTGAAAACAGAGAAAGGACACCAGTTTTTTGAAATAGACAGAACATCTAATCTTTATCTCAACGAAGAAGAAGTCAATGAAATTGCAGATCTGCTGGCCTACAGAACATCTGCGGTTTTATTTCCCTTACAGATCAGTACAGATGAACATGGGAAATTTGAAACCGTAGAAAATGCTGAGATTTTTCCAAAAAGATGGACGGCCGTAAAAGAAGAATTATATAAAGAATTTGAAGGTGAAACCGTAGACGAATACTGCGAAAAGATTGAAAAAGTAATCAGTGAACCTGAAGCCATCAACCTTTATATCAAAAATGATTACTTCATCCGTGCTTTATTCTTTGGGATATACCAAAGCTTCGGAAAAGAATATAAAACAGAGATAACGACAACTTTTCCCATAGTGGATAATGCCATTGAGCCCAAATATAAATTGACACTGGAAACCGATCCGCTGAAAGAAGAAACAGGTTTAATTACCATAGAAGGATCAGGAACATTATATGAAGAAAGAGATATTGATGATTTTATAAGAAAATCACCTTTTTCATTGATTATAGAAGATAACCCTGTGATGAATGAAGAAGGAACTTTCAGAATCATAAGCTACCTGAAAAGAGAAACTTCACTTCCGGAATCTCTTTATCTGGAATGCAGTATCATGCTGCAGGAAGAGAAAAAGATTTCAGTATCAGTTTCAGGAATTGATGAAAAATAAAAAACCATTTCACTAAAGATAAAATTAATATGGCAGAAAAACATATTGTAGTACAGGGCGCTATGTGCAAATGCCAGTTCGGACAGGCTCCGGACAAGCTCAAAGTACTTACACACCAAAAAGAATATGCCAATGATAAAAGCGGTTCCAAAAAACTGATCGTCACCACGAAAGAAATAGGAGGAGCTACCTTTGAAAAAAATACATTTGGAAACTGTACCAAAATGGGAGGGCCACCACCACCCTGCAAAATTATGGTTACAGAATGGCAGAAGTTTTATGATAAAGTGCAGCTCAGCAATGGCGGATACATTATTGTAGAAGACAGCAAAGCAGTATGTGCGGTTGCCGGAACTCCATGCATTGAGATTATAGACCACGGACAGAGAGCAGAGGCCAGCCAGCAGAATTTTAAAAATGCAGATAAAGACGTTCAGCAGCAGATCAATCCGTTGGTGGACTCAGAGGAAATGTATAACGAGCAGCCTTCAGGAGGAGGACAAGATGGTACAATCTAAATGACAAGAAAATGGCAAAAGGCGTAAAGAAAATAAAAGTTGTAAGCGGATTGTACTATCCCAAAATGTCTGTATTAGGACAGAGGATTACCATAAAGCCAGATCAATGGGTGCAGTTTGGCGTGGGCGAATGGCTGCCGGATACCACAGATGCAGACAAAAAGAAACCTCTTACCTGGATGAGGCAGAACAGCAGCCGAAAAATTATTATCAACCAGATGACTTCTGCAGGAGGATATAAATTTTTAATAGATAAACAATATTGCGGAAGCTATCAGTTTTATATTGAAGCCAGTCTTTCCGGAGTTAGAGATACTAAAAGTGATACAGGAATATTTGTAAAAGGCTGGTGTGAACCCAAAATTGTAAGCAGCAAGTGGTCCACACAAAAAAACAGCAAAAGCATAAAAAACAATAAAAAAATCGAATACATTTCCTACGGACACATTGTACATCTTAACCTGATGACAGAAGGTCTGAACGGAAATGCAGTCAGTATTGAGCTTTGGAATCAGCAGACAGCAAAAGCAGATAAACTGGTGCATACCTACAACAATGTACAGGTAATAGACGGGGAAGTCAATCTGAAAATAGAAAACACCTTTACCTGGATGGCTTATGTAGACAATATCCAGAATGTAGAAGAATTTTATGTTAAAGTAAAAGATACCGCCTCTAAACAATACATTAAAGATAAATTAGGTGATGATCTTCACGCCATCTATCTTAATGTAAAAAATAAAGTTGTTACAACTAATACCAACGGAGCCCAAAACCAGACTCCTACCAAAGTATATAAACCGGATGTAAACTCCGTCAGGCTGGAACCCTGTAAATTTGAAGCGATCAAGATCACTGAAAATGAAACGAAGGATGGAAAAGCGAACAATACAATAGCTACCGTATTTAAAAACGGGGACGGCGTAAAGCAGATAAAATCAGCGGCCTTACAGGAGCATATTCAAAGAACGATCTTTTTTAAATTTGATTCCACAGTCATAGATAAAGACGGTGTTGCTATTCTGAATAATGTACTCAAATTCCTTCTGGAGCATAAAGATGCTACCATGAATCTAAGCGGCTATGCCTGCGTGATAGGAAAAGAAAATTATAACAAAGGACTTTCCCAAAAAAGAGCAGACGTCGTCAAAAAATTCTTTGCAGATGGCGGACTGGATCCCAGAAGAATCATCTCAGTAGGAAAAGGAGAAGTAGACCCTACTGATGATAAAATGGGAAGAGATAATATCAAATATAAAAACGAGAAAGACTACGAAAACAACCGTAGAGTAGATATCTCATTCGTATTCAATGCTCATGATGCCCAGACGATCAATTATGCTGTAGTAGCTCCTACTTCAGCCACTAAAAAAGAACTCATCATTGATGTTACAGGCTTTGATACCAAAAGTTGTTTCAGAGATACCAAAAACAAGCATAAAAAAGAAATCTATATCGTAGACGTAGGGCAGGCAATAGATAAAGGAGATACGAAGAAAAGTTTTCAGACTCCATCATTCCCTTACGAAGTGTATTCTCCGCTGGACAGATATAATTTTGGAGGAGGAATTGGCTTTGATGCTCAATCCATGACCCTTATGCAATATATATGGCCTGCATCTACCAGTCCTAATCAGTTTCATCTGCATGTACATACCTGTAGATATTACAGCAATGAGAAAAGAACTACAGTATTAATAAAAGCATATCCGGATATAAAATGGAGGTTTGCCTTTTTTATTAACCTGAGCAACAGCTTAAGTATAAAGTGGCAGAAAATGACTCCTGACAAACATAAAGAACTTAGAAGTAAAGCATTAAGTCTTGCCAATGAAGAAAAAGGGAAATATACAGATGTAGAATTCGGGGTTGAGCTTAAAGCTTCTTATGATAAACAAAAAGATGGAAACTATCACAGTAAACCGGAGCTTACTCTGAAATATAAAGACAAGATCAGTAAACTCTTCTCTATTATTTCTTCCGTAAAAAAAATGTCGCAGGGAATTACATCACAGACAAAAGGTGTTGTATCCAAAGGAGTAGGAAGAAAGTTACCGTTTGAAATAAAATTAAATGCCCCCGCATTATATTTTGGAGCAGAATGGGAAGCAGATGTGAATGAAGCCCATTCTGACATAGGAACCAAACTAATGCTTTTCATCGAAGCTAAGCCTTTGGTTGAACTCGCTATTGTTTTTGATCTTCTTGCTTTAGTTATTCAGGCAGGGGTTGCGGTAGCTACAGCCGGAACAGGAAATGTACTTGCTCTTCAGATCTTCAATATGGTCAGAGAATGGGCAAGCAAAGGATATGAAACAGAACATGTGGTCATCAACTTTAAAATGTACATTGATCTTGAAGTAAAAGGAAAAGTAGACGGTGTAATAGATGGTTCATTCAGTACCGTTAAAGGAGATAAGGAAGTTAATTTTGACTTGAGCTCAAACATCACAGTCGAATTAAAATCAGGACTTGAATTAAAAGGAATGTTTGTGGTCATCGGAACTACAAAAAAACCAGAGCTGGAAGGACATGTAGAAGGAAAACTAACTGCAGGAGCAACAATGGGAATTACTTCAGGGCATAAATTAAAATATGATTCCGCAGCCGGAATTTATTATATTCCAAGTTTAAGCATAGACCCATGTGTGGGAACAATAGTGGTCATGGTAAAAGCCGGATTTACCTATAAAAAAGTAAGCTCAGACTGGACTCCGGTGAATTACAACAAAACCCGTACATTTTTTGACGGATTTAATATTATGAAATATTTAGCAGAATTAGCAGGTTATGATAATAAAATATTACTTTGGGAAAAAAAGAAAAACTAAAAATATGTTTCTACTTTTAATCATGTCTCTGTTTATATCATGCAGTACTGCAAAAGAGGATTTATCTAATGTTCTTTTTCCTGTAAAAAAAGAAAAAGTTTTAAATGGACCTGACTATACAGAGAAGAAATCTGCGTTGGATGAAAACCTCATTGCCTATCAGGTAAAAGATATGAATACTTTTAGCTTATATGGACAGTATTTTGCCAACGAAATTAAAAGTAATTCCGCGACTTATGCCGGGAAAAATTATCTTGAACTTTTAGGAGATTCAAAAGATATAAATGGTTATAAAATCCATCTATATACCCGAAAGGAGAGTGAAAAACTGGAAAAACTCCTTCTTGAAAAACTGGGAAAATCGGCTTTCGATAAAGGAAACGAAACAGAAAGGAATATCATCTGGGAAACTTCCGGAAAGCTGTACATTCTGAATATCGGAAATGCCGAAATACAAGGAGAAAAAACAAAAGAATCAGATTTGTTATGTTTAAATACTAACTTTACAACACTGATCATAAATGCTACACAGACTACAAAGTATTCCGAATACTTGAAATTCCGAATAAAAAACAATAAAAAGGTAGAAAATTACCCTTACAGTCTGTACGATAAAGAAGAAAATTAAATAAAAAAGTTGAATGAAAAAGATTGTTATATGTCAGATCGCGTTAAGTTTTGTTTTAATGAACTGTCAGGAAAAAGGAACAAAAAAATCCATTTCACAGACAGAGAAGACAAACGTAACCAGTAAGACAGTAAATCAAACCCAGGGAAAAATGGATTTTAAAGATATTAAATTCGGAACCAATGGAGAAGACTTACTTAAAGGAATTGGATTAACTGTTAATGACAACGCCTCAGGCGATTTTAATACCTCAATGGACTATGTTGAATTTCAATTTCCAAAAGATAAAAATCTGAACCTGTTGTTATTCAATAATACCTTACAATCTGCTACGGATGATATTTCCGTTTTTTATTCAAAGAATGATAAGAAAGTATGGTGCTACGAAATGGTACTGCAGAATAATCCGAATACAGATGCCATTCTGAGTGCAATTGAAAAAAAAACAGGACATAAAGCAGACTTTTCAGATAAAAAAGTAAATACAAAAGAAAGACCCATTTTCCTTGATGAAAACGGAGAATTTAAAACAGATCATATAGAAGAAACAATACAGGTCTGGGAGGATAAAGAAGCCAAAACAACCTTCTTCACTATCCATACCGTTAATCTTTCTAAGAAACCCAATGAAAATACATTGAAGATTTTTGCTTTAGATAAAAACAGTCCTAAATATAAAGAATGGGTTTCTTACCGCAGTCTCGATATGTTTTACAATAAATAATAATAATGGCTAAAGAACCTTACTATACCATTGATTTTACTGCTGTTTATTGCCAGTTTGAAGTTTTGGTGAATGATATTCCTGTCATTGCCATGGAAACAGAAGGACAAATGTCACCCAATGTTCCTATTAATTTCGGAATAAGTAATTCTGGTGAGCAGAAAATTGAGATTAAGCTTCTGCCGGTTGCAGGAGAACAGCATATAGATTCAAGAACAGCATTTCAATATACTGTCAGATTATTTGATGTTTTTAATGATAAATTTGTTCATGAAAAAGATTGTAGCAATTTTCAGTTTTCAGAAGAGGAAATTGCAAAGAAACTACCTTCATTAAGTCATAAATCAGCTTTTCAGGCTGAAATTCCCTATGAAATGATAAGTTGGGAACAAAGCCGTGATCTGCTGTCTATTTCAAAAGATAATTCTTACCTTGGTACCAAACTGGATTCAGCATACAAAAAAATAAGTGGGCTTATCGGCTCAAAACAATATGAATCTTACTTTGAGATGATCAAGAATCGTGAAAAAAATATGGCGTTATCAATGTATTTAAGCGATGCAGATACAAAAGCAAGGCTCAACAGCTTATTAGAGGATTTTAATAATGGCTTTACAATGATGCCGCTGCCAGAAGACAGGATTTTAAAAATCTATGGTAATGGAAAACTGGCAACCTATAAAAAATTAAGCGGGGAGCCAGCATTTTTTCTTTATAAAGAACAAACCGGTGAAGAGCTGATGCTGGAGCTGATGTTTCATATTCCACAAGGAAAAGAAGAATTTGAAGTCATTTAGAAAAAGAAAATAATACCGGAATAAGACATTAAATAGAATAACTTTACAAAAGTATTTTATTGAATTTTTGGAAAGTAAAATGTTCGGATAAAGTAGATGGGAGGTAATAAAGGAAGATCATATATAGGATATATTATTCTGGGAATAATAGCATCATGTTTTATTTATTTTATATTATGGATTATTTTCAAAGAAAAAATGCCATTACATGAATATGCTTATGAAATTGCCAATAACTATGACAGCTATGCGGAAAAGGCAATAATAATTATTCCTTTAGTGGTTTTTATTCTGATCTTTATTACTTTAATGAAACCCAGTGCCGGAAAACGTTTTTTACGTTTACAGTCATTGCTCCCAACTTCAAAAATTCATTCAGTAGCCAAAGGACTGGTAGAAATTGAAGGCGCTTTAATCATGAAGAATTCTTTATTCTCACCAGTGAAAAATGAAGTCTGTATCGGGTATTATTATACTATAGAAAATATAAACAGAGATTCGGATGGTAAAGAAACGTACCGCACCATTCACAGAGAGACCCAGTGCAATGTTTTTCAGGTAAAAGATGATAGCGGAATCATAGAAGTACAGCCGGAAGGGATAGAGCTGGTTTTGCTGGGAGAAACCAATATAAGCAGCCACAGCGGTAAAAGGTATAAAGAAACCCTTTTAAAAGAAGGGCAGAAGATGCTGCTGGTAGGCTATGCCGATTCCAGAAACGGAACCCCTTTCATCAGAAAAGATGAACATTATAAAGTCCTCGGGATTACTTCCTCATCAGGAATCACGGTTTGGAACAAATACCAGCCATTGCTGAGGTCATTTATGTTTACCTGTTCCATTATCTTTTTAATAATTATTTATATACTTACACAATAATGAATCAGACGGTCGCAATCATATTACTTATTCTGCTGGGAGTAGTTATCATCAGCTTTTTGATCAATCTTTATAACAAGTTGGTCATGCTTAAATTTAATGTTGATAAAGCCTACGGAAATATTGATGTAGTGTTGAAACAACGTGCGGATGAGATTCCCAATCTTGTCACCGTTGCCAAACACTTTATGAACTATGAGGAAAAACTTCTTGCCCGCCTTACAGAACTCAGAACTTTTTATAATAACAGTACTGATGCAGATAAAAGAACAGAGCTTGCCAATGAAACCTCAAAAGCACTTTCTTCATTCTTTGCTGTTTCAGAAAACTATCCCGAACTGAAGTCTAATAATAATTTTCTTGAACTGCAGAAAAGGATTTCCGATCTGGAGAACAAAATAGCAGACAGAAGAGAATTTTTTAACGACAGTGTTAACCTTTATAACATCGGAATTCATGAATTTCCCAATGTAATATTGGCAAAAATGTTAGGCTATAAAGACAAAACATTACTGGAAATTACCAACGAAGAAAAACAGTATGACGGGGTTCAGTTTTAATACTTTCTTCGGATTGGAAGGTCAAATAGCCAATTACCCGGAAGTAACCATTTTCGGAGCGATGTTTCTGCCGCTTTTGTTGTTTGTTCCGATTGCTGTGATAGGATGGATCTTTAGAAAGTTAAAATTCAATATGTATATCATTCATGTATTGATGTATACTTTGCTTTTTACATTTATAATAGGAGCACTCACTATATTTATACTTTTTTTTATTACCGATAAAAATGGAGTAAAACTAGCCTATTGCTGGCTTACAGTCTTTGCCGGAATGTTTTTTTTCAGCCTGATCAATGCCAATACCATTACTAAAATGTTTACCGATTGGTCTAAAATAATTAAAGAAAAAGAAAATCAGTAATTTTGATAAAATATTGAACATGATGAAAAAAGCAAGAGTGCTGATATTGATTTTTGTAGTATTGATCAATATCTGTTGTGGAAATAAATCATTTGACCTATCATCAGTTGCATTAGGTGATGATGCAAAGAAGTATGATTTTGAAAACAAAGATTTATTTCTGAAGGATGCAACAAAACCGGAGATCATTCAATATTATGCCAATGAAAACAAAGGAGTAACCTATGGAAATATACCATTAGATAATATGATGGGTACAAGGATTACAGTATACAAAGGAAAAGTAGGGGCCCTCGATACCAATGCTGCTGGAAAATATTCTCTGGAATTTGTGGAAAGAATAGTAAAAAAGCATGGGAAACCTACCGCTTCTATTACAGATAAAGCAACTGTAGATGCCAAACTGGTAAAACCCATTTTTGAAAAGCTTAAAAAACTTTCTCCTGAAAAAGTTACATGGAATCAAAATGAGAAAAATTCTTTTATATATCCTACTTCTTTCTTTTGGGATGATGGAAAAAACTATTCCATATTAAGTATCTCTATTGAAGATGATGGAAAAATAAGAAATAAGTATATTTCTGTAACCAAAGATGCCTACCGTAATAATGCCGTTTTTGGATTGAAATATCCCGCACCTCCTGCCTCTCCATGGTATAAGTATATGAACTAAGATCCACTTCATAAGGAAAAAGAAGAATTGAGAAAAAAGATCAAATTATTGAAGCAATATTCAGATATTTCTACCAGTTTTTAAAATAGAATAGATGGGTGTTAAAAAAAGAAAAACCATACATAGTATATAATATTTTAGGAATAATAGCTGCAGGCTTTATGTATTTTATTCTGTGGATTAAAAATGATTAATATTCATACAATGAAAAATCTTATCTCATTATTTAGTTTGTTGGCTATCGTGTCCTGCAATGGACAGACCGATTTAGAATCCTTTAAATTTGATGAAAAACTGTCGGATAACAGTTTGAAGGGAGAAAAGGAGACAGAAGCCAATTACGGATTATTATCTTATAAACAGGCCAATATTAATAATTATAAGCTGGGAACAGCCACATTTTCCGAATATGCAGTGCCTAAAGGGTATGAGTATTCCAACAATAATCTGGCGTTATTTGTAAACTCTTATCAGAACAATCAATATCTGGGATTTGTATTGAACCTCGCTAAAGAAGACGAAGGAAAAAAACTGATCGATTATCTGACTAAAACATACGGTAACCCGGAAAAAAGATCTACAGATAAAACCGGAGTTGCTTACTTTTGGGATGCATCAGCTAAAAATAAATGGCTGTTTTTAACTCAAACACAGGAATTGACCCAAAGCAATACAAAATATACCAATACCAAACTGATTGTCGTAAAGAAAGGAACCAGAGTGGAGAATTCTTCAGACCCAGGTACATTCTCTGTCTTAGATAGTTTTACCCTTGCTTATAAGTATATGAATTAAATAAACGGAGTTAAAATAGAACAAAAACAAATAAAAAAGTATTTCCGTATACTTGAATCCATGTTTTTCTGTTCTATTATTGATAACCTGATGCTAACACTAACATTATGAAAAGATTGAAATATATACTACCAATAATCTGTTTGACTTTTGTTTCATGCGGTGATCAAAGAAATAAAGCGCCCGCATCTGTTGTTGAAACAAAGGGGAGTACTCAGACAGAACCCTTTAACCTTGCCAAAATTGCTGTAGGACAAAATATCAATGAAATTCTAAAATCTGCTGGTGCAACTGAAAAAGAAGCAGTACGCACCAATGACGTTACCTTAATTGGAAATGAAAAATTGGCTTTTTCATCAAAAGAACTGTTACATTTCAACGGAATAGATCTGGAAGGGAAAAATGATAAGAATACCAATAAAGTAATTCTACACTTTGGAAAAGTAGACGAGGAAATAGGCCCTCTCGCCAATGAAAAAGAAGACCAATTGGGAATGTATCAGCTTGATATTTATACAGAGGAAGAAAAAACGGCACTCCTGGATAATCTGAATAAAACACTTCAGAAACCTAGCTTTGATACCATCCGTGAAGGATTTGAATCAGAAGTGAAAGATAATGAGATCATCCAGACGCATAACAAACTCAGACAGGAAGTGGCGATCTGGAGAAACAAAGATATGCTCTATTACTATTGCGAAACCAAAATAGATAACAAACCAGACGAATACCGCTGCAATCTCTTTGTCTTCAGAAATAAAGAATGGAAAGACCTCCTGAAAGGATCAGGATATCCTGATCTGGATAAAATTCATTGAATTACGATAAAAACAAACAAAAAAATAAAACATTCGATTAGTCAAATCAGCTTGCTGATTCCTCTTTGCTCCCTAAAATAAGGAATCATAAAAATAAAACCTTTGCGTCAAAAAAACATTAATCTGTAAAAAACAAAAATGCCAATCTAAAAAGACCGGCATTTTTTATATTAAATTATTGTTCAAACTTATTTCACTATAAACTGTATCGTCACCTGATCCAGTTTCAAAATATAAACTCCCTGACCCAAATTTCTTGTTTTAATAGAATTTCCATTTCTGAAAGGCTGATCTACCGTCTGAAGAGTTTTCCCCTGAAGATTATAAATCTCAGCTTTCTTTACCTTCTGAAGATCTCCTTTTACAAAAATCTCCTGATTGGTAATAGGATTTGGAGAGATTTTAAAACTATTAGACGCTGTTTCTGCAGCTGTACTTTGAGCCATTCTTGCTGAAGAACCGGAATAGCAGGTCCATGCAAGATCATCAATAGCCACTCTGTTGCTGGTTGAATTATTCACAAGACTTACCACTACATTTCCGGAAATATTAATATTATTGATGGTTGTAGTTGCTGCCGAAGCACTGTAAGGAATCGTTCCCACAGTTGTGCCATTTACCTTTACATCAAAAGTATCATTAGAACCTGTAAATTTAAGCTGTGTAGTTACTGTTAAAGATCCGATACCATTAGCAGAACTGCTTGAGGTTAATGAACCATTTCGTACCGTAATCGCTTTATTATTAAGAGTCTGATCAGTTCTTGCATCTGTAGCCGTCCAGGAAATACCATTATTGCTCCATGTTCTGTTTGAATAAGAAGCGCTGGCAGCTGGAATAGTTTCAAAACTTTCATTCACACAGTTCGTAGCCGGAGTAGTTGTTCCTGCATTGGTTGTCCCGGAAACAGTAGAACTATTTGATGAAGAATTTCCTGCTGCATCCTTCGCAACAACATAAAAGCTGTAAGTAGTAGAAGAAGTAAGACCTGAAATGGTTGTTGAATTTGAACTAACTGTAGTTTTCAGGCTCCCATTCATATAAACGTTATACGCAGTAACCCCTACATTATCAGTAGAAGCTGTCCAGGCAAGAGAAATGCTGCTGGAAGTTTTTCCTGAAACATTCAGACCCGTTGCTGCAGTAGGTGCCTGAGTATCGCCTGAAGGCTGTTGAGAGCCCCAGATTTGATTTACATAACCAGGATTGTCAATAAACGGATTTCTGTTACCCTGATAAGTATAAGACGCATTATTTCTCTTAATCTCAGCCTGAGAAACCGGATCCTGATTATGCCAGGCAAGAAGAACATTCAGTTCCCATGTCTGCAGCCCCGGGAAAGTAGGACTTCCCAGCATATTCCCTGATGAAAAAGAAGAAAGTTTGCTTTGATAGCGCGTTACAAAATAGAAAATCATACGGGCAACATCCCCTTTAAACTCGTCAATCGGCTCAAAAACCGTCCCCGAATATCCTGAAGAAGCCGATGTTCCAAGCTTTGATCCATTCATTGAAGTGAAAGAAGCACTTCCAACTTTTCCGTAAGGATAATTACTTCTCATTCCGTTTACCTTTCCGTCCGTAGCTCGGATAAAATGAATATCCGCAACCATTGGAGAAGCCTCACTAAAAAGACTTTGAGGAACAACGTGCTCTCTGTTATAGCAATTTCCTTCCGTAGAATACGTACCACATTGGTTGGTTCCAGGAGTGTATTTGTAAGGATCAGTACCGTTAGGCTTTTCAGAATACATATCAAGGATAGAACCATCATTTTCGTAGTCCTTATCAATATCAGTAGTTTTATAGGCCGTCCACAATCCGTTGTAGCCTTTATCCTGATGTCCGCTGGAGATGATGCTGCTTAATGCAGTTTTTAGTGCCGCACCGCTCAGTCCGTTGGCAGAATTGTAGTATCCTGCAGGAGCTTGAGCGTGGGCAAGTCCTGCAAATACAGAAAATAAGATGATTTTTTTCATATCAATACAAGTTTCAACAAGAATACCACAATTTTGTGAATAAAAAATTACGTAATCGTTAATTTTAAATGTACTGCATGTAAGAAGCGATACATGTGAGTTTCTGGGTTGCGGGCTTCGGGTTTGTGAGATACGGGTTTAAAGTTTTTGCGTTTTAGATTTTAATCTCAATATTTTCTAAATTCAATAGGGGTGGGCTTTAGCCCGCCTTATAAATTATATTTCTACATCCGGCTTTAGCCAAAACTTTAAAAATAAAAAGGACATTTTTGAAAATTCATGTAATCCGTAGGAAAAGATCATAAAAAAAAGCCAGTACAAAAGTACCGGCTTATATAATGGATGACTTACATCTTATTTTCTTTGTGGTGGATAATTTTTCATAATCTCAGCCAGGATTTCAGGAATCTGTCTCTGTTTTGCTTTTGGTGAATCTACAGAAATTCCGCTTCCGATACCTTGCCAGACCAATTTGTTGGTTTTAGCATCAATAAGGTCTACGATCAAAGCTCCTTCATTATAATTCGTGGTCCATGTTCTGCTCATGCCAACACCCCATCCGAATGATCCACCCCATCCCCACATTCCGTAAGGTGAAGCTGAATTAATATCGGTTACTTTCTTATGATTTGCTTTTAAGTTGATAATCAGATCAGGATTTTCTCCAGACTGAAGACCTTTGCTCTGAAGCTGTCTGGACAGTTCGTTCAGTACTCTGTCTTTGTCAATATCATTCAATTTTAAATCATCAATTCTTATCTTATAAGTTTTGAAAGAATTGAAGTTGGCTGTTTCAGCATAATCTGAACGTACTTGAAAAGGGCTGCATGAAGTTAGACCTAATGTAGCAGATGCCAACAAGATAAAAATATATTTTTTCATTTTATTTATTTTTTTTATCGCTTTTAATGAATGTATCAGTCTTTTTATCGTACCCGTAAGGACAGTGTCTGCAACCGCTTTTACAGCAATATCCTCTTTTCAGATGAAATTTTTCTGTAAAAACCTTGTACCCCTGTTCATTATAGTAGAAGTCCTCACCTTCTTTGATGTCATAATGGGCCATAAGTTAAACGCTAGTCAAAAAACTTTTTATATTTGTTACTATGATAATTGTGTGCCAAAAGCCTTTAAAAAAATTAAAAATTAATGGCATTGCTCTATTTCCCTTTATCTTCATTAGGAAACCCGAAGATAAGGAAAATAATGTATTGATCAATCACGAAAAAATCCATTTGCGGCAACAGCTGGAAATGCTTGTCGTTTTCTTCTATATTTTCTACGTCATTGAATATTATTACTGGTTTTTCAAGCTCAAAGACGGTTATCTGGCCTACAAAAGAATCTCATTTGAAAGAGAAGCCTATGCTAATGAAAAGAACCTGAATTATCTCAAAAAAAGAAAATTCTGGAGTTTCAGGAAATATTTGTAAAGTGAACGTTGGGGTTTGGGATATGGTTTTTGGATATCAATTTTGATGTTCTTTATATTCAATAGGAACGGGCTTTAGCCCGTTTATCAAATAAATAAAAAATTCATTCGGCTTTAGCCAAAACCTAAAATTATCAAAACAGTCACCCGTGAAAATCTGTATGATCTGTGGGAAAACAAACAAAATCCCGCAAGATTAAATCTTTTCCTACTTTTGCAAAAGAATAAACAATGAATCGTCAAAACTGAAATGCTATTAAAACTTCCAACAGAACCTGTCCTTATTCAGGAAATTCCCATTCATAAAAATATAAAACTGTTCATTAAAAGGGAAGATCAGATTCATCCACTGATTTCAGGCAACAAATACTGGAAGCTTTTTTACAATATTAATCACTATCTGGAAAAAAATCCCGATAATCCTTATATTATTACTTTTGGAGGAGCTTTCTCTAATCATATAGCCGCTGTTTCAGCAGTTGGTAATATGGCAGATATTCCGACACTGGGCATTATCAGAGGAGAAGAACTGCAGCATAAATGGCGTGATAATCCTACTTTACTGTTTGCCAAAAGAAACGGAATGAACCTGAAATTTGTCACCCGTGAAGAATATCGCCACAAAGAAAAACTCACAGAATTCCTTCAGCACGAGTTTCCGGAGGCGTTAGTAGTTCCGGAAGGTGGTACCAATGAAGACGCTGTAGAAGGGGTGAAAATGATGCTCAACGAACAAACAAAAGATTTTGACTATCTTTGCACCGCAGTTGGAACCGGAGGAACCATTGCAGGAATTTCGAAATTTTGTGAAGACAATCAGAAAGTTATAGGATTTAAAGTCGTTGACGATGCTTCACTGGAGAATAAAATTTTTGAATTAACTTTGAGACAGAATTTCAATCTAATAGATTCATGTTTTGGAGGTTATGGTAAAATAAGTGATGAAAACATCCGTTTTATCAATGATTTCAAAGAGAAATATGGTATTCCTTTAGAACCGATTTATACAGGAAAAATGATGGAGAAAGTTTTCGAACTTATTGAAGAAGATTATTTTCCTGAGAACAGCAGGATTTTGTGCTTTCATACTGGCGGATTGCAGGGAATTGAGGGAGCTAATCTGCTTTTAGAAAAACAGAATAGAAATTTAATTATATAAGTAAAATTGAAAAACATGAAACACTTAGTGTTCCATCTTTCATTTTAAAACAATAAAAATTATAAGATGAAAAGACTTTTCCTATCCATAAGCCTTTTAGTTTTATCAAAATTTTCTGCCCAATCTTGGGCAACCGAAGATCAGTATATTCAGAAGTTTGCTAAATATGCCGTAGAAGAAATGGAAAAATATAAAATTCCTGCTTCTATTACCCTTGCCCAGGGATTATTGGAAACCGGGGGCGGGCAGAGCAGACTGGCACTGGAAGGTAAAAACCACTTCGGTATAAAATGTAAAGAAGACTGGACCGGTAAAACGATGAAACATACCGATGATGCTCCTAATGAGTGCTTCCGTGTGTATGAAGATCCAAAACAGTCTTACGAAGACCACTCTATATTTTTAGCTACCAGAAAATATTACACGAATCTTTTCAATCTGGATATGAAAGATTACAAAGCATGGGCTTACGGGTTAAAAAAAGCAGGTTATGCTACCAACCCACGCTATGCTTCCATTCTTATCACTAAAATTGAGAAGTATAAATTATACGAATACGACAATACCAATTCTAATGAAGTATTGTATGCAGTTCTTAAAATGTACCCGGATCTGAAAGACGACAGGACTTTCATGGCACAGCTGGAACCTTCAAAAGCTACCAGAAAAGCCAAAGAGCCGGTTACAGTAGAAGTTCCTTATAAACAGACTTCCTACGCACAACAACAAAAAAGAGTAGAGAGAATCAAAACGAAAGCTGAAATTCTTAATTCTATTCTTATCAAAAGTCACCCGAATGATGGGCTGAAATATATTGTCATTCCTGAAGATACGGATGTGAAATTCATTGCCAACAAATTCAAAGTAAGCGAAAGCAGACTGATGAAATGGAATGAACTGGAAAATGAAAGCTTAAAGAAAAATGATATCGTTTTTCTTGAATCCAAAAATTCGACAGGAAATACAGCGACTTACAAAGCTGAATCCGGAGAAGATATGCATGATATTGCACAAAAATTCGGAATCAAATTAAATAAATTATATGCTAAAAACAGAATGGATGAAGGACAGCAGCCTTCTGCAGGGCAGTTGATTTATTTAATAGACAAAAAACCACGAAACTAATACCCTCCCAAAACCATGAGAATTTTAAATATGAAATCTAAATATCTGTTGATATTTCTGATATTCATGTCATGCACAATATTTTCTCAGGAACAAAATTATATTCCTTACAGAAAAGGAAAGCTATGGGGATTGTGTGATACCAATAAATTTATAGCTGTACAGCCTCAATATAGTAGTGTAAGCAGATATGACGAATCCATAGGAGGGTTTCATGCAGAGCAAAATGGTCGATTTGGAATCATAGATCGGAATGCAGTTATGATCATGCCATTTATTTCAAATACACCCATATCTGTAGATGGAGATAAATATCTGGTTTTTGATGGGTGGGATTATTATTACTATTCCATCAAAACAAAAATGCGTCTTGATAGATATATTAAGCAGGAAAGCTATCCTATAAGAGACCGCGGCTGGGAAAATGATCCGGTTTACAGTAGTAATGTAAAACTTACATTAAGTAGGGATGATCTTGATGATGATGATCTTGATATGCTGGAGCCCTATGATAATGATGGCTATCAATTGAATTATAAAGACCGTTTTTTGGAGATATTATCAGGTGATACCTATGTTGGAATTTATATTCCTAAACTTAAGAAAATAATCCTCAATACACCGGATATGGCATACGTGGGATGGCAGTTTTATAAAGGAAAGCCCTATATTTTTACGACCAGTATCTCAGGCCTGTTTGGATTGGCAGACGAAAACCTGCGGGAAATTTATCCTATACGGTATAATATGATCAATCTGATAGATGACAGCCAACTGGTTGTTCTTTCGGAGCCTGATCCAAATAATAATAAGAATTTAATTTTTAAGACAATTCTTCCCAATAATAAGGTTTTATATGGAAAGTTTGAGCCAGGTATGATAGTTTGGAAGAATGGTAATCCTTTTCAGATTTATTACACAATAATTAATGGGCAGAAAAATTATGCAGGAGAAGATGGAACCCTTTATTTTGAGGGTTAAATAATAAAATAAAAGAAAAAATGAAGTATCAGAGAAGTTCGGCTTTATTTGATGAAGCCTACAAATACATTCCGGGAGGAGTAAACTCTCCGGTAAGAGCATTCAAATCCGTTGGAGGAGTGCCCGTTTTTATGAAATCGGCAAAAGGAGCTTACCTTACCGATGCAGATGATAATACTTACATTGATTATATCAACTCATGGGGCCCAGCCATTTTAGGACATACCCATCCTGAAGTATTAGAAGAACTGAAAATACAGGCAGAGAAAGGATTCTCTTTCGGTGCACCTACAGAGCTGGAAACAGAAATTGCAAAATTCATTATTGAAAATGTTCCGAATATTGACCAGATCAGAATGGTTTCTTCAGGAACAGAAGCATGTATGAGTGCAATCAGACTGGCAAGAGGATATACAGGAAGAGATAAAATTGTAAAATTTGAAGGTTGTTATCATGGACATTCAGATTCATTCCTGATCAAAGCGGGAAGTGGTGCTGCTACATTCGGAAACCCGAATTCTCCAGGGGTAACTGCCGGAACAGCAAAAGATACTTTGTTAGCCCGTTATAATGATTTTGAACAGGTTGAGGATTTATTCCGTCACAATCAGGGAGAGATTGCAGCGGTAATTATAGAACCTGTTGCAGGGAATATGGGTTGTGTATTGCCAGAAAATGATTTCTTACAAAAACTGAGAAAAATCTGTGACGAAAACGGAGCTTTATTAATCTTTGATGAGGTGATGACTGGTTTCAGATTAGCGTTCGGAGGAGCTCAGGAACTTTTCAATGTAAAAGCAGACTTAGTGACTTACGGAAAAGTAATCGGAGGAGGTCTTCCGGTAGGAGCTTTTGCAGGAAGAAATGAAATTATGGATCACCTGGCACCGAAAGGAGGAGTATACCAGGCTGGAACATTAAGCGGAAATCCTTTAGCGATGAGAGCAGGATTAAAAACACTTCAGCTTATTAAAAATGATCCTGAATTTTTCAACAGATTAGAGAAGACAACGGAAACATTAGATTTTGAAATCGGAAAAATTCTGAACGAAAAAGGAATCGCTCACAGAATCAACAGAAAAGGTTCTATGATGTCTGTATTCTTTCATATCAAAAGCGTTTCCAACTTTGATGAGGCACAGGAAGCAAATCATTCATTGTTTAATAATTTCTTCCATCAGATGCTTCAGAATGGGGTATATCTTCCACCAAGTGGTTATGAAACGTACTTCATCAGTGATGCAATCAAAGATAAAGAGATTGACAGGACACTGGAAGCTGTAAGGAAATTTGAATATTCAAATAAATAAATATAAACAAGACCGGATTTTAGATCCGGTTTTTTTATGCAAAAGAATTTCATGTTTCTTTGTAATGGATATCTTTCTTTATTGTAGTATTGAAAAGTAAATTAAGCAGATCATAAAGCATTCCTCCTAAGAAATCATCACAAAGCATAAATCATACAAATTTTGTAATAAACCATACACCTCGGTCAGAGCACTTCTTTTTAATTTTGTATTAAATAGATTGGAAATGAAGACTTCAGGCAATGGCATCTCCCGTAAAGATTTTATCCGGCATTCAGCTTTGGCTGTAGCGGGACTCACTTTAATACCTAATATGATGAATGCATCACCTTTCTTAGATCAAAATAATACTTCGGTAAAGGGAAAAATGAGCCTGAAAAATGTTCGTCTGGAAACAGGTTTTGAGTACCAGGATGGGGAAGTAGCCTCTACCAAAACTGATCTGTTTTATGTGGAAGTTGAAAACGGAAAAATTACAAAGATTGCACCCAATCAGCCCAATGCTAAGGCCGTAGATGCAAAAGGTCTGCTGATGCTTCCCGCATTTAAAGATATGCATATTCACCTTGATAAAACCTTTTATGGAGATCAGTGGCAAGCGGTTCGAAAAAGAACCGGAGGTATCAAAGGAATGATAGAACTGGAGCAAAAAATGCTTCCTGAAATGTTGAAGAATTCAACCTTTAAAGCAGAAAAGCTGATCGAGCTATTGCAATTGAAAGGAACTTCCTATGCTAGAAGCCACGTGAATATTGAACCCACTTCAAAACTTCAGTCATTAAAAAACCTGCAGAAAGCTTTAGAAAATAAAAAGAAAAGCTTTGGAGCGGAATTGGTTGCCTTTCCACAGCATGGAGTGTTTTATACGGATTCTGTGCCTTATCTGAAAGAAGCGGCAAAGATGGATATTGATTTCATCGGAGGAGTAGATCCTTTCAACATAGACGGAGATATTGAAAAAGTGCTAGATTTTACTGTTCAGCTTGCTTTGGATAATAAAAAAGGAATAGATATTCACCTGCATGAAACCGGAGATTCCGGATTGAAAACGGTTGAATATCTGATTAAAAAAGTAAATGAAAACCCTTCACTGAAAGGAAAAACTTATCTAAGCCACTGTTTTGTCCTTGGAAAATTAGAAGCCGCCAAACAGGAAGAAATCGCTGAGAAATTGGGTGAAGCACAGATCGGAATTGTCTCCACAATCCCTTTCGGAAGGCTCATCATGCCTATACCAACGCTTTACAAGCATAACGTAACTGTTCTCACCGGAAATGACAGCATTATAGATCACTGGAATACTTTCGGAACAGGAAGTGTGCTTCAGAAAGCCAATTTAATGGCTCAGTTGTATGGATATTCCACAGAATTTTTATTATCAAGAAGTTTAAAACTGGCAACAGGAAATATACTGCCGTTAGATGATAAAGGAATCCAGCAATGGCCAAAATCAGGAGATAAAGCGGATTTTGTATTGATCAACGCAAGTTGTTCTGCAGAAGCGGTATCAAGAATTTCAGAGGTGGAATCATTAGTACACGATGGAAACATCGTCTTTTAATCCAATATACAAAGCGATAAATAAATTTATATATTTTAGTTGTGTTTTTTTGTAACCGCAAAGGGTGTAAAAGTTTTACGGGGGAAAGCCAGAGAATTTATTAAGATTTTCGGAGACAGCCACAGAATGCAGGTAGAAGCGGAAGATAGAGTGGTTAAGATAAAACTTTTGTTCCTTTTGTGGTTATTTTAATTTTTTCTCTTACAAATTTTAGTAATTTTAGGAGAAAATCAGGCAGAGTGGCTTACCATACAGATCATTTTCCTATTTTGGGAATTCAGGAATTTATTGAAAATCAGCTGAAAGGCTGTAATCTGCTGTTTAATGATCTTTCCGGAGCACGCTCCATTGATGATCCCCACAAACATGATTTTTTTATCATCAATCTTTTCGAGCAGGGAGTCGGTTCACATACCATAGATTTTACAGAATATCAGGTAAAAGACTATCAGATTCACCTTGTTTTTCCAGATCAGGTGCACCAATGGGTGATTGAAAAGGAAACCATCGGTTATCAGTTGATGATCAGCAGAGATTGGTTTGAAAGTTTTCTGCCGTCTTTAAGGTTTTCCGCATCCTATTACCAAAATCATCCGGTGATCAATCTTTCCAAAGAAGTTTTTGAAACTTTTCTGTATGAATTTCAGGAAATCAAAAAAGAGCTGAGCAATGAAAAGATATTTTGGGAATTGATTCAGAAAAGAAGTGAATTGATTGGTTTGCTGGTAAGTAAATCTGTGGAAGGGGCTTTCAAAGACTTTGAAGTCTATAATTCAAATCCTATTATTTCAAAATTTCTGCATTTTATTGATGAACATTTCAAAACAGAAAGATCCGTTTCTTTTTATGCAGATAAACTGAATATCTCTGCCAATTATCTGAATATAGTCTGCAAAAAGAATCTCAATGCCTCGGCTTCGTCGCTTATTCAGGATCGTATTTTATTGGAAGCCAAAAGACTTTTAAAAGTTTCCGAAATGTCTGTGAAAGATATCGTATATGATCTCGGTTTCTATGACCATGCCAGCTTTTCAAAATTCTTTAAAGCACAGACGGGAATGACGCCATCCCAATTCAAAGAATAATCTGTACAAAACAAGACATAATTGATACACCGGTTTTACCCTAAAGCTGGGTTAATTTTGTATTGTTAAATTTAAAATCATGCAATTTCCCTATCAATTAACTGCAAAAGGAACATATTCCCTTAAAAATGTCCGCCTGGAAACAGGTTTTGAATACGAAAATGAAGAAGTTATCGGAACAAAAACTGATCTTTTCAGTATTGAAATTGAGGACGGAAAAATAAAAACAGTCAAAGCGAATGATCAAGCTTCCAAAGCAATAGATGCTAAAGGATATCTGATGCTACCAGCCTTTAGGGATATGCATATCCATCTGGATAAAACATTGTACGGTCTCCCATGGCAGGCACTTTCTCCGAAAAGAAGAACGGTGAAAGATATGATTGCTTATGAACAGGAAATCATTCCTGAGTTGTTGAAAACTTCTGTAAGCAGGGCAGAACAATTGATCAGCCTGCAGCAGCATTACGGAACTCATTTTTCAAGAACCCATTTCAATATTGATCCCACATCAGGACTGAAATCGCTGGAGCATCTTGAACAGGCTCTTGAAAATAAAAAAGATTCTTTTAAAGCCGAACTGGTAGCCTTCCCGCAGCATGGAGTATATTACACGGAATCGGCTCCTTTGATGAAAGAAGCAGCCCAACTGAAAAGTGTGAGCTTCATCGGTGGATTGGATCCATTGAGTATTGACGGAAGTATTGAGAAGGTAATGGACTTTACGGTTCAGCTGGCTTTAGACAATAAAAAAGGAATAGATATTCACCTGCACGAAGTAGGAGAGTCCGGAATGAAAACAATCAATTATCTGATTGACAAAGCAATCGAAAATCCGGCACTTCAGGGAAAAACATTTGTAAGTCATGCATTTGCTTTAGCGCATCTTTCACCTAAAGAAACTGAGCAGATCGCAGAAAGATTAGCTGCAGGAAAAGTAGGAATCGCTTCTTCTGTACCTTTCAAAGGAACGGTGATGCCTATTCCAACCCTGAAAAAATATGGGGTTAATGTGTTGATCGGAAATGATAATGTACAGGATTACTGGAGTACTTTCGGATCCGGAAGCATGCTGCAGAAAGCCAATCTGATTGCAGAATTGTACGGCTATGCTACAGAATATGCCTTGTCAAGAGCTTTGCAGTTTGCTACTCAAAGTATTCTTCCTCTGGATGAAAAAGGAAATCAGCAATGGCCTAAAGCTGGTGATGAAGCTGCCATTGTTTTTGCGGATGCTTCATGTTCCGCAGAAGCAGTTTCCAGAATGTCTGAAATAAAAGCCCTGATGAATGACGGGAACTTATTTTGGAGAAATTAATTTGAAGTATATATTTTTTATACACTTGTTTTTTGTAATCGCCATCAGATGTTTTTCTGGTGGCTTTTTTTTAATTATAAATTATAAATTATAAATGATGAATGATGAGGTTTCGGGTCTCTTCTCTATCAATAGGAATGGGTTTTAGCCCATTTATTAAATAGAAGAATCATTCGTCCGGCTTTAGCCAAAACTTATGAAAGAACAATCAGTGTTCAACCCAAACAACTACTGTTCATATTCCCTTTTCTGCTTTTACAATATGAACACCTCTTAATATTGATTTCAGCAGACAACCCTACTCATTGATCATAATGATAAAAAAAGCCCCCGGAAAATATTTCCGAAGGCCTTCTATTTGAAATTAAATCTAAGTACTATAATGTTATAAGTTGAAGTTTGTCCATCCTGCATACCAAGTATCGTTGGCATCTTTTACTGCACCTCTGTAAGTAACCTGTGTGAACCAAGTTGCTAATTTAGGATTAGTGAATGCTCCTCCAGTTAATAGCGGAGAACCAGCATTAGGAGTAAAGTTTGGTGTAGTTCCTGCAGGAGCCCAAGCACCAGCAAGTTTTACATCAGCAGTAGAAGCAAGGATTGTATTTCCTTTAGCATTAAACCAATTTGTAAGATCTGTTAATGTATACGTTGTCGGAGTAGATGTAGATGGTCCGAATTTTAAAGGAGTTGTATTTCCTGCTAAAACGTTGTTTTCAAAGAATAATTTGTTACCTACAATATTGTTATCCGTTGGAGCTCCTTTCGTAGCATCAATGAATAAACCTACAGGGAATCCTGTGAATGCGGAGTTGAATACAGAGATAGAAGAGTTTCTTCTGATCTGTAATGCATTCTGGAATAATGCGTTGATAGATCCTGGAGCTGCAGAGTTGATTGGCCCGATGATCGTCATGTTAGAGAACGTAGCCGAAGTTTGAGGTGTTAAAGTAGAACCGTTAGCATCATTATCAGATTCAAAAGCGTTAGAACCTGAAACGTCTGCTACCTGAGAATCTCTTACTGCAATACCAAACTGAATATTTCCTGAGAAACCATTGTCAGTATCGAAATCGTCATCAAGACCTTTGTAAGAAATAAGGTGAGAACAGTTTACCGTTCCTCCAAACCACTCGAAACTGTCATCATTAGCATAAGCAACTTCTACGTAATCTACTGTAGTTCCGTTACCTACACCACCGAAAGTAAGTCCGTTGATTTCTTTATCTGGTAAGAATGCATATCCTGCATATTCTATTCTTACATATTTTAATACACCACTGTTGTCAGCAGCATTGTTTCCACCGTAAAGTCCAAGACCTTCAGAGTTGTTGATACCTCCTTCAATCTCTCCAACTCCGTTTGCTCCACCGAAAGAAGCATTAGTAGGAGCATTTCCTAAGATTACTACACCTGCCCAGTCTCCTCTCTTAGGACTTGGTTTTTCAGAAGTGAAGATAATTGGGTTGGCAGCAGTACCTTCTGCCATGATTTTGCTTCCTTTTGTAATGATCAAAGCTCCGTTTTTATCAGCCTCACCTACAATTTTTGTACCTGGCTCGATCGTTAAAGTAGCTCCGTTAGTTACATATACTAGTCCTCTTAGCTTATAAATTTTGTTAGCTTTAAGCGTCATACTGGAAGTGATCTTTCCTGAAAGAATAAGGTTTTCAGTATCTCCGTTTCCGTTACCTCCATTTTGAATAATGGTAGGTCCATCTTCTTCTATATTTCTACAAGCGGTAGTTGATACTATAGCGCCAAGCATTAAAGAATATAAAACGAACTTTTTCATGTTATAAAGAATTAAATTATTTATTAGATTATTTTGAGTAAATTAAAAATTGTATCCCAGTGTTAAACTGATATTGGTTCCTGAAAGTCTTTCAATAGCAAGAGCATCTTTGCTGTCATACTTACCGTTGTCGTTCAGGTCATGGTAGAATTTGGCACGACGGTTCAGAATATCTGAAACATTCAGCTTGATCTCTCCTTTATTGCTCCAGATCTTTTTAGCAACCTGGAAGTCTAAAAGAGGTCTTGGTGCTTCCCAGATTGGTGGTACCTGATCATTTCCTACATAAAGGATTCTTCTTCCGATCATGTTGAATAATACTGTAGAAGACCATCCTGATTTTTCAGTATCATACTGAAGGCTTACGTTAACAGTATATGGAGATTGCCCCTGCATTGGTCTGTCAATCTTAGTAGCCTCGTCTGTTACTTTATTTTTAATTAAAGCTACGTTTCCACCCAGCGTAAAGTTTTTAAGAGCACTTACAAAATCCAGTTTTTTTCTTACTTCCAATTCTACCCCGTAAGCATCCGCTTTATCTACGTTAAGGTAGTTGAAGGTATTACTGGTTCCTACCCCAGACTGGTTGAAGTATAATTCGATAGGTTTTTTAAAGTTTTTATAGAAACCTGCTACGGATATGATTTCTCCGTTTCTTGGGTAATATTCCCAACGAACGTCGGCACTCGTGATTTTAGTTCTTTCAATAGATTTATTACCAATTACAGTGGCTCCAAGGTCAAAATCATAATATGCTAAAGGAGAAACCTCTCTGAATTCCGGTCTTACCACAGTTTGTGAACCTGCAACACGGATATTCATTTTAGGATTTACCTTGAATGTCAAGTTAACGGCTGGTAAAAAGTCTGTAACACGTGTGTTCACAAAACGGTCGTCACTTTTCTTTGTGCTTCCCACCAATTGGTCAAAGTTTTCAACTCTTAATCCCCAAACTGCTCTTAACCATGGTGTAAAGTTATTGTCAAACTGTAAATATCCTGCGTTAAGGATTGTATTGGCAATATATCTGTACTGGTTTCCTGCAATTTCATCAAATGTAAATCCACCATTACCTCCGAAATTCTCAGGATTGAAAATAGTTTCAAAAGGTTGGGAAAGTAATCCCTGGTTGAATTTTTCAAGTCTTACAGAGAATGGTCTTGAGTTGTATATTCTGTCTTTTACCTGGAATAAATAACCTCCTTTGATTGTTTGTTTCTGGCCAAACATTGTAAATGTTTTTGACACGTCACCTCCTGCATTGTATAGATAGTCACTTAAAGTAGAGTAGAATACACTTCCTGATTTTTGAGAAAGACCATTGGAAATCAATGCTAGATAAGGGCTTCCTGTCATGTTTGTGTATTGGTTATACTGCAAACGCTGAAGCAATGGAATATACTGATCCAGAATCCCGAAACTTCCGTACCAGTTTACGGTAAGTCCGCCAAGAACATCAATTTTGTGGTTACCGGTAAGGGTAGAGTTATAGAAAGTAGTTTCTTTAAATCCAATCTCCCTTGCCATAATGTTTGTTCCGTTGATCGGATCAAATTCAAAGTCCTTTCCTGTTCTGAAGGACATGTGGTTCACTGTATTATTCGTGATGATATTCTTTAGGGAAATTTTGTTGTTGCTGTTCAGCTTTAAAGCTAAGTTCAACATTCCTCCTAAAATAATATCATTGCTGTATTTTTCTGTAAAATAATCGAAGTTGGTATCAGCAAGCTGGTCGTTGATGGTAAAGAAACGGTTGGTAGATTCAGTTCTTCTTTTGTTGTTACTGTAGTTTAAAACTGCAATTACCCCTAAATCTTTTCCGAATACTTTGGTATTAAACCCTCCGTCTAACTGTAAACTGATATTTTCAGGATAACCGATACTGTTGTATCCCAAATTCTTTGTATATCCTTTGCCAATCTCTGTTTTTTGAGCTTCAGTCAAAATACTGAAAGCATTTTTTGCAGGCATATTGGTAGGAAGCTTTCTGTAACCGTCATCAATTCCTAAAAAGTCCCATTTTCCACCTTTCTGCATATGGAATTCCTGTCCCATAGTAGCCGTATTTCCTCCTACACCCACTTGTACATTGAAGAAATTCTTATTAGGAATATCTTTAGTATTTACCTGAATCAAAGCTCCTCCCCATTCTCCGGTATACTCAGGAATGAAGGTTTTATTGATAACAAGCGTTTCGATAACGTTAGCAGGGAAAAGATCAAAAGAGAAAGTCTTTCTGTCAGGCTCCGTACTGGATAACTGAATACCATTTAACATCGCTTGGTTGTAACGGTCTGACAAACCTCTTACTACGATATATTTTCCTTCAGATAAACTCACCCCGGAAACTCTTTTCAGAACTTCACCTGTGTTTCTGTCCGGACTTCTTTTAATAGCTTCAACACCGATAACCTGAGAAACTACACCAGCGTTTTTTTGTAAACCGATGGTAGAGGCTATGGTTTCTTTTCTTGCGTTAGATTTTATGACAACTCCCTCAATTTCTTTTTCTTTAGTAGAGGGCTTATCCAGAACGATATCAAGATGAGTATTACCTTCGTTTTTGATGATAACCTCGCTGATCTCTTTTCTGTTATACCCATTGGAGCTTACTGTTACAATGTAATTGGTACCAGGGGAAAGGTTGATAGAGTAGTATCCGGAAATGTCAGTCGTTACCTCCTGTCCATTTACTTTTACTTTTACCCCTTCTATAGGAGTGTTATCTTTCTCGTCCAATACCCTACCTTCCAAAATTTGGCTTTGTGCAAAAGCATAGCCAGCAGAAAACAAGGCAAGTAGCATAATGCTCTTGTGGAGTTGTTTTTTCATTTTACTTCTTTTACTTCTTTTTCAAGGGCAAAATAAAGGCTAAGTTTTTAGGAAAACTTTAGGATAATCTTAATTAATTGTGAAATTTGTATTAACGGATGAGCTGATTTTATAGTTATCAATGTTTTATTTATATAATTATAATTTTTGTTTTAATTTTAAATATTATTCCTTATATTTGATTTGTGTGTATTTATTTGTTAATTTTTTTATTGATTTTATAATTTTAAGTCAAAATGTGGTTTTTTAATAATTAGTTAACATTTGACGGATAGATGAAATCAATTGAAATAATTAATTTTGTGGGAATTCTTAAACTAGAAGATGAGCAAAAAAATTCTTTTAATAGACGATGAACTGGACATTTTAGAGATTCTGTCTTACAATTTGGAAAAGGAGGGGTATGATATCTATACAGCTACCAATGGTAATGAAGGTATAGAAAAAGCAAAGGAGATTGTTCCGGATCTTATCTTATTAGATGTCATGATGCCTGAGAAAGATGGTATAGAAACCTGTCAGGAACTTCGTAAAGTGAAAGAACTTCAAAAAACACTTATTGTGTTCCTTTCTGCAAGAAGCGAAGAGTTTTCTCAGTTAGCAGGTTTTCAGGCAGGCGCTAATGATTACGTCGTAAAACTGATTAAACCGAAAATCCTTATTTCTAAAGTAAATGCATTATTACAGCTAACCTCTCAGGTGTCTGATAATGCTAAACTAATCGAAATCGGAGACCTTGTTATCGATAAAGATAATTTCAGAGTTTCCAAAAGCGGACAGCAATTTCTTCTTCCCAAAAAAGAATTTGATTTGCTTTACCTTTTGGCTTCCAATACTGAAAAGGTTTTCAAGAGAGAAGAAATTCTGGAAAAAGTTTGGGGTAATGATGTGATTGTAGGAGAGAGAACTATTGATGTTCACATTAGAAGGCTTAGAGAAAAATTAGGAATCAATACGATTCAGACATTAAAAGGGATTGGATACAAACTGATCGTTTAATTCGCTAAAAATCTTAACTTTACGTTCAATCATTAAAACGTTGTAAAATTGAAATTTTACAGACTTACCCTCGTTGCCTCCTGTCTGTTGACACTGGTAATGTTCCTTTTAGTAGTCGTTTTCGATTCACTGAAAGATATCTATTATGAGACCCCTTTGTTTAAAACGGGTCTTTTCATCTGTATTGTCCTGATCTTTATGATCAACTGTGTCGTATTGGAACTCCTTTTCAATTACTACAGCAGAAAACAGGTAAAGGGACTTTCCGGTTTTCTTCCACAGGAAATAGTACAGAATCATGACGAAAATATCACCATTAAAGAATTAGGAGAAAGATTTTCAGATCTCAATCAGCAGCAGGTATCAGAAATTGATATGATGAAAGAGATGGAAAGCTACCGTAAAGAATATATCGGAAACGTTTCCCATGAGCTGAAAACTCCTCTGTTTTCTATCCAGGGATATGTAGAAACCTTAAGAGACGGTGGAGTAGATAATCTCACCATCAGAGATAAATATTTGGAAAGAATAGACATATCTGTAGAAAGACTGATTGCTATTGTGAAAGATCTGGATATGATCAACAGGCTGGAAGCCGGCGAAATTAATCTTACCGTTTCAAAATTTGATGTCAACCTTCTGATCAAAGAGATTTTTGATCTTCTTGATCTTGAAGCTGAAAAAAGAAATACAACATTACAGATTCAGACCCTGCATCCACAGATCTTTGTGGAAGCTGACAAACAGAAGATTTCCCAGGTTTTTATTAATCTTATTTCCAATGCTATTCATTATGCTAACAGACAGGAAGCAAAAGTAATCGTAAAAACCAGCGTCCTGAAAAATAAGGTGCTGATAGAAGTCATAGACAACGGAATGGGAATCAAATCTGAGATTCTTCCAAGAATCTTTGAAAGATTTTATCGTGTAGAAACAAGCAGAAGCAGAAGAGAAGGAGGCTCCGGGCTTGGATTGGCGATCGTAAAACACATCCTTGAAGCACATAACGAAAATATTACCGTAGAAAGTGTCTACCTTGAAGGGACCAAATTCAGTTTTATGCTTGAAAAAAGTAAATAATTCTGGCAAAATGTAAGAAAAAAAAATATTTTAAAAAATCCTGAAATATTTTTT
Source organism: Chryseobacterium sp. IT-36CA2 (assembly GCF_949767875.1). Classification (NCBI taxonomy): domain Bacteria; kingdom Pseudomonadati; phylum Bacteroidota; class Flavobacteriia; order Flavobacteriales; family Weeksellaceae; genus Chryseobacterium; species Chryseobacterium sp. IT-36CA2. The sequence continues at coordinate 927,461 of NZ_CATKPG010000011.1, forward strand.
TGTCACATGTCATTTATTATATATTTGCAACAGAGATTTATCATAATTATAAAGGCAAAAAAGTAATTTAAGAAACTGATATGGTTTACAAAATCCGCGTAATATTAGATGCGAAAGAGGATATTTTCCGTGATATCGAAGTTAAGGGAAAACAAACGTTATGGAACTTACATTTAGGAATTAAAAGTGCATTCAGTCTGCAGGGAGATGAGCTTTCTACTTTTAATCTGTTAGAAGATGACGGAACAATCGTAAAAAGTGTCCCATTAGAAGATATGAGTGATGATGGTGATGGTGAGATTATGTCAGATGTTTACATTGATGAAGCTTTTGCAAATGTAGGCGACAAAGCACAGTTCCAGTACGGACTTCTTGATCTTTGGGAATTCTTCTGTGAGCTTGTAGAAGTAATTGAAGAAACAAAAGGCGTTAATTATCCTATCACTGTATACAGGTTTGGAAACGTTCCATTGAAAGCTCCTAGCAAAAACGGAAGTGCAGGAGGATCTAAAAAGAAATCAGCAATGCCTTTGGCAGATGACGAGTTTGGTTTTGAAGATGATTTCGGAGCAGGAGGTAATTTTTCAGATGAAGATGATGACAGCTTTGATGATGAGGAAGAAGAAGACTATAATGACGATGTCTTTGATGATGAAGATGACAACGACGACGAAAGATAATCAACACAATATATGGCCCTGGATTCTGATCCGGGGCTTTTTTATGGCAAAAAGTAAAATAGTAAAAAAGGTAATTTACAAATAAGCTGATTTTATCATTTCTCCTTTCCACCCAAAAAACATTCCTTACTTTTGTTAAAAATATATTGATGAAAAAATTAATTTTATTAGCTGTAATTGGTCTGGGAATTGTTTCCTGTACCACTCAAAAAAATACAAAGAAGATGACAGAACTGCCAAAAGATTGGAAACACACTACAAATATTTATGAAGTAAACGTAAGACAATATACTCAGGAAGGAACTTTCAAAGCATTTGCAAAAGAAATGCCCCGCCTGAAATCTATGGGAGTAAAAACACTTTGGTTTATGCCCATTACCCCAATTGCCCAGCAGAATAAAAAAGGAAGCATGGGCAGTCCTTATGCAGCAGCAGATTATACTTCCATTAATCCCGAATTCGGAACGCTGCAGGATTTTAAAGATATGGTGAATGAGGCACACAGATTAGGATTCAAAGTAATCATAGACTGGGTGGCTAATCATACAGGATGGGATCATGTATGGACGAAAACACATCCCGAATTTTATCTGAAAGATCCCGATGGGAAATTTCATATTGCTTCCGGAATGGACGATATTATTGAGTTGGATTATAAAAATCCGGAAATGCGTCTGGCTATGATAGATGCTATGAAATTCTGGGTGAAAGAAACCAATATTGATGGTTTCCGATGTGACCTTGCTTCATGGGTAGAAGTAGATTTCTGGCAGCAGGCACGCCCCGAAGTAGAAAAAGTGAAACCTCTTTTCTGGCTGGGAGAATTCGATGAATTAGAAAGCCCGGAGTACGGAAAAGTTTTCGATGCCAGCTATTCCTGGAAATGGATGCATAAGACTGCTGACTATTACAAAAAAAATGAACCTCTTCAGGAATTAAAAGATCTTCTGAGACAGTATTCCAATATCGGAGATACTTCTATGAGAGCTTGGTTTACCGCAAACCATGACGAAAACTCATGGAACGGAACCGAATATGAAAAATATGGAGTCATCACAAAACCTATGGCTGTATTTTCTGCTACATGGAATGGTGTTCCGTTATTATACTCAGGGCAGGAGCTTCCGAATATGAAAAGACTGGAGTTTTTCGAGAAAGATGTCATCAAGTGGACCAATACTTATCAGCTGGCCGGTTTTTATAAAACATTATTAGATTTAAAAACTTCTAACCCTGCTTTAAAAGGAGGAGACCCTAATGTGACTACATACCTGCTGAATACAACGGCAAACGATAAGATTCTGGCTTATATAAGAAAAAACGGAAAAGACGAAGTATTAGTAGTGCTGAATATGTCAAAAGAACCTGTTAACTTTTCTATTGAAGACGAACATGTATCAGGAACATTCAGAAATGTTTTTGATAAAACAAAAAGAGATTTCAGTAATGGAAAGGACTTCAGCTTCAAGGTTTCTGATTATGCCGTATTTGAAAAATAAGCAGTAAAGCCCTTGAAATTCTGACTGAAATAATGGAATCTTAACGATTAATCTTTAAAAGTACTCAATTCCCCTCCGCTGGAGGGGTTTTCAAAATCTATGATTTTGACAAGATAGCTTTTACCGTTCACCATAAAACAATGATCACTCAATGAATAAACAGGAAATAATCAATATCATAAAAGCAAAAACTACCGACAAAATCAAGTATTTTGAAAACCTTATCGCAGAAACACGAGCTTCCAACAACGATACGAAAAGCTCAATGGGCGATAAATATGAAACAGGAAGAGAAATGCTTCAGCAGGAAATAAATAATCTGCAAAGACAGTTGAATGAAGTATTGAACCAGCAGGCTGTTTTGCAGAAAATAACGTCTGAGCCTTCAGGAAAAGTTCAGAACGGCGCATTGGTAAAGACTGATAAAGGATTGTTTTATGTTGCGGTTTCCATGGGAGAAGTTTTTCTCGGAGACAAGAAGATTATAACTGTCTCTGTAGATTCTCCTCTTGTAAAAAAAATGTTGGGTAAAAAAAATGAAGAGAAGTTTATAATTAATAATATTCATCACATTATTAAATGTATCTGGTAATAGTACGGTGTAATTAATACCATGTAATATATTTTTTCTGTTATTTTTTTTCTAAAAATATGATCATATATTCAATTAAAAAGGTAAATAGAATGAAAGTTTAGATAATTTTTTTATTGATTAATATTTGATTCTTAATAAAAAATATAAACGTGTTTTTATTTTTTATTGTATTGTATTTTTTATTTTAATTGTATTTTATTATATTTTTTATTGTTTAATGTTATTTTGGTTGATTTTTTGTGTGTTTATTTGGTGTTTTATTGATTATTTGATAAAGATATTTTATCATTTATGATTGTTAGATTGGTTTGTTTATTATATTTGGATTGTTAATCACCTAAATATAATTTATTATGAAAAACAAATTAATTTTTGCAATTTTTGTTCCGCTTTTGCTAAGTGGTGTTTCTTTACAGGCTCAAAGATATGTTGAGCAAAAAATTAATAGTGATGACGGCAGGTCATCATTAATTGTGTTCAGCCCAGGAACAGCTGCTAAAGATTTAGCTTTGTCTGACAATGAAAAGTTTTTCTCAGAAATTTTAGCCCTTCCAGCTGGATCCAGGATGATCAAGATCAAATCTGCAAAATTGTTCAGTGATTTTTCTGATGAGAAATACCAACTTTACCATAACGGGATTAAAGTTGAATCTGCTAATTATATGTTACATTATATAAAAGGCAGTCTGGTAAGCATGAATGGCGAGATGTATGATACTAGTGATGTAAATACAAAAGCAGATGTTTCGGAATCCACAGCACTTAACACCGCTATTAAATATATGGGTGCAAAAGTCTTAATGTCTGCCACGGAACATGGGAAAGATATAGGTTATCAGCCGAAAGGTGAACTTGTTTTACTTCCTGTTAGAGCTTCCGATGGTAAATACAGGCTTTTATTATCATATAAGTTTGATATTTTTTCTGCAGAACCTTTCTTAAGGTCTAATATTTATGTAGATGCAAAATCAGGCGCCATATTGCTTAATGATCCTATTATGAAGCATGCGGGAGAGAATACCCATGGAAAAGAATTAAAAAGCCTTGCTATTATCGGGCCGGAAAATAATCCACAACAGAGTTCCACATCATTTCTTGTTGCAGGGAATGCCCAGACAAGATATAGTGGAGCAAAATCTATTGAAACCACTCTGGTGAATGGTAAATATGTATTGAGAGATAATACAAGAGGTAGTGGTGTAAGTACATATAACAATAATAATAACACTTATGGTAATCTTGTAAACACAGATTTCACGGATACGGATAATAACTGGACAACCGCGGAACATTCTTCAACTGGAAACGATGTGGCATTGGATGTACATTGGGGAGTAGAGAAAACATATGATTATTTCAAAAGTACATTTAATAGAAATAGTTATAATGACCAGGGTGCTGCGCTTAAAAGTTATGTACATGTGCGAGATATTCAGGCTCCTAGTTCTTCTTGGGGAAATGCAGCCTGGACCGGAAGTGCAATGGTATATGGTGATGGGAATGCTACGTTTAAACCACTTGCTGCGTTTGATGTCACCGCCCATGAATTAGGGCATGCAGTATGTGATGCAGAAGCTGGTTTGGTGTATCAAAGGGAATCGGGGGCTATCAATGAGGGACTTTCCGATATTTGGGGAGCGGTGGTTGAAAATACCTATGCGCCTGAAAAACAAAATTTTATAATCGGAGAAGATATTGTTAAGGTTGCTCCTAATTACCTAAGATCAATGAGCAATCCAAACTCAGGCTTAAATCAGCAACCGGATACTTATAAAGGTACTTATTGGAAAGATGCAAGTAATTCGTGTACTCCTAATGGAAACACTAATGATTATTGTGGAGTTCATACAAATAGTGGTGTACTGAACCATTGGTTTTATCGTTTGGTAATGGGAGGCTCCGGAACAAATGATATCGGAAATAGTTTCAATGTTACTGGAATAGGATTTGAAAAAGCAGCAAAGATTGTATATAGGTTAGAAACCTCTTACCTTACAGCTAATTCTACTTATAATAATGCAATGACGTACGGAATCCAGTCGGCAATAGATCTTTATGGTACAGGTTCACCAGAACATATAGCTACGCAAAATGCATTTTATGCGGTAGGTTTAGGCCAGGCATATAATGGAGGTAGCACAGGAACAGATACCCAGGCACCTACTGCACCTCAGCTAGCAGCATCTTCTACAACCCAAAACTCTACGGTATTATCATGGAGTGGAGCCACGGATAATGTAGGAGTAGCGGGATATGATGTATATCAAGGATCAAGCCTTTTAGGTTCTACTTCTGTTGCAACTTATTCTGTAACAGGATTATCACCAGCTACTTCATATAGTTTTACAGTAAAAGCAAAAGATGCTGCCGGAAATATTTCACCAGCTAGTAATGCCGTGAATGTGACTACTCAATCTGGCGGGAGTACAACAACTTATTGCTCCTCTTCAGCTAATTCCACAGCAGACGAACGCATAAGCAATGTGACATTTGCAAATATCAATAATGCTTCAACAGGTACAGCTGGATATGAGAACTTTACTTCTGTTATTGGTGATGTAGTAAAAGGAAATACTTATTCTATTGCAATAACTCCATATTGGTCATCAATAAAATATAGTGAAGCATATGCTGTTTATGTTGACTTTAATGGAGATGGAGACTTTACAGATGCCGGAGAACTGGCTTGGTCAAAAGCTGCAAGTACTACCACTCCTGTTTCGGGGAATATAACAATCCCTACTACAGCAGTTACAGGAAATACAAGAATGAGAGTTGTGTTGAAATACAGTTCGTTACCTACTTCACCATGCGGAACGTTTAGCTATGGACAGGTTGAAGATTATACATTGAGAGTTGCTGCTCCAGGTTCTATTGCTTCATTGGTTGGTGAATCTTTAGGGGATAATAACACGATCAGTATTTATCCGAATCCGGTAAACGATATTATTAAGATCAAATCTTCTTCCCGTTCAGAGTTTAAGTACCAGCTTGCTGACGCCCTTGGAAAAGTGGTGCTTTCGGGAGAGACAAAATCTCAGACCATTAATGTAGAATCATTACTTAAAGGAGTATATATCTTGTCATTGGATAATGGTAAAGAGAAAAATACCCAGAAGATTATTAAAAATTAATTATTGATTTTTAACAGATCCTTTGGGATTAACAGATGAAAAAATAATATTAAACAGTTGTGGAAATAATTTCACAGCTGTTTTTTTATTAACTTTGACACTTATTATAATTTATCAAATAGCACATTAATTAAATTTTCAGAAATGCAGAATTACCTAGACCTTTTACAGCATATTTTAGACAACGGAACTGATAAAACCGACAGAACAGGCACTGGAACAAGAAGTGTATTCGGATATCAGCTGAGATATGATCTGTCTAAAGGATTTCCTTTGGTAACCACAAAAAAAGTGCACTTAAAATCCATTATCTATGAATTGCTTTGGTTTCTGAAAGGAGAAACCAATATCAAATATCTTAAAGATAACGGAGTAAGCATCTGGGATGAGTGGGCAGATGAAAATGGAGATCTGGGACCGGTATATGGAGCACAGTGGAGAAGCTGGAGTGGAGCGGGCGGAAAAGTAGTAGATCAGATCACAGAAGTAATTGACCAGATTAAAAAGAACCCCGATTCCAGAAGACTCATCGTATCAGCCTGGAATGTTGCGGAAATTCCTAACATGGCCTTGGCGCCTTGCCACGCTTTGTTTCAGTTTTATGTAGCAGATGGTAAACTTTCTTTGCAGCTTTATCAGAGAAGTGCAGACGTATTCCTTGGAGTACCGTTTAATATTGCAAGCTATGCTTTGCTGTTAATGATGGTAGCACAGGTTTGTGATCTGGAAGTAGGAGATTATGTTCACAGTTTTGGTGATGTTCATATTTATAATAATCACTTTGAGCAGGTGAACAGACAACTTGGAAGAGAGCCTAAGTCACTTCCTGTCATGAAGCTGAATCCAGACGTTAAAGATATCTTTGATTTCGATTTTGAAGACTTTACATTGGAAAACTATGATCCGTATCCAGGGATTAAAGCTCCTGTAGCGATCTAATATTCCGCTTTGGATATTTTGATATTTTTTTTATTCTGATATTTCCATTACTTTTGGTGTGGTTAAACAACTAAATTAACTGAAACACACATGAAAGAAAAAAGAAATAATTATCAGATATTACTGAATATTCTGATAGCTGTTTACTATTTGTATATTTTTATATCCATTTTTAAAGAAAAAGCAGCGCTTACAGATGACTTGGCCAATCTTTACAGGCTAGGGCATATTTCAGGCTCATATTTATCTTTTGTCCATTCCTCGCTGGATACTACAACCATGGCGGCACGGCCTGTGTCAGGTTTTGTAACAGCCACTTTATGCTTTTTAGCACAGAATAGCGAGTCTTTCTATTTTTTCGGACTGCTTTTTTTTCCGCTTGCATTAATAGCAATATACTGGGTTGCAAGAAAAATTCTTTCAAAAGAAGTAGCATCTCTTATTACTCTGTTATATTCATGTTCAATAATAGGAACAAGTATTCAGTTTTCTTCAATAATGCTTAACTCAAATCTGGCAACAATTTTCTTTGTCATAAGCATTTATTTTGCATACGCCAGGAAAAACATTGTATTGAGCGCAGTGTTCTTCATTGCTTCGGTATTGAGCTATGAAATATTTCTTCCTTTAATACTTCTGCCTATTTTTATTATTAAAGAAAATAAAAAAAGAATTCTGTTTGCCGTTCTTACATTAGGGGCAATTTTTATTTTCAGAAAAGTGATTCAGCCTAATATATTTGAACATTCCTATCAAAGAGATGAAGTCAATAGAGTATTTGAGATCAAAAGAGTCATGTTTGTAATAACTCTCTCTTTTAAAATGTTTTTGTATGACTTTTTCGTTGGAATTTATAAAGGCATATTGCATCTAATAAAAATGAATGTCTTAGAGTTGATTATATCAGTAATTATACCTTTGACGGTTTATAAACTATTCAATAATTATGATTTTAAAGATAAAGTCCGGGACTTCAAAAAACTGAGTATTATTTCTTTGATTTCTGTAGTACTGGGACTGAGTATTTATTTCTTTTCTTCCTACATTCCGTCACTTTTCGGGTTTGAAAACCGGAATTTGGGAGCGATAAGACTTTTTTATACCCTGTTTATTATTTCATGCGTCATTTGGCTGTCTATACAACTGAAATTACAACAGAAAACAATCCGTATTTTTCTGTCAGTAATAGCATTTTTGTTTATTATTACCAATATCAGCGTAAAAGATTCATGGATCTATGCCAGTAAGTTTAATAATGAGTTGTTTGGTAAATTGAATGCTGCACTCAAAGAAAATAAGATTGAAAACGGAGTTATCTGCCTGGAATACGGGATGTTTGAAGAACTTAAATCCAATCCTAATTTTACCCTCAGAGAACCTATTTTCTATAAAGCATGGGAAAGTCCCCAATTATGTAAAATGAATGGGATTGATCCCCTGAAAATTCGTGTTGATAATATCAATGATCAAAAAGACTGCAGGATAAAATTTTTTTACAAAAACGGGAAAATGACTCTTACAAAATAATCTTCTCCACAAATTATCACGAGATAAAAGCCTAATTAAGCTTCCTTTTAGTAATTGTTTCTTAAATTTGAAAAGCAACTATAGTATTCAATTTTTGAAAGAGATAGATGGCATAGTTGCAGACTAATTTCAAACGCTTAAAAATAAATCATGAAGTATTTAAAAATCAATATCGAAGAAAATGCAGACATTGAAGCCCTGAAAAATGCAGTACTTCAGTTAAAAGGTGTAGCCTCAGCCGAAATAATAGATGATGAAAATCCTGAAAGCGAACTGAAAAAAGCTTTTGCAAAAACCAAAGAACAGCTTAAAACGGGTGATTATGAAAACTTAGTCAATGATATATTTGATATCATCATTAAAAAATAATTCTAAAAAAATAATAAAGCAGACCAATGAGAAAGGCCATTTTGTCAATTGCTATACTCGGGATTTTATTTTCCGCAAATGTATCAGCACAGACTGAAACTTCAGGAAGGGATAAAGTATACAGAGCTACCCCAACCAAAGTAACAGAACTTAAACACACCAAACTGAAAGTAAATTTTGATTATCAGAAAGAACAGATGAATGGGGAAGAATGGCTTACTGCCTCACCTTATTTTTATGCTGCCAACGAACTTGTACTTGATGCAAAAGGAATGCTGATTCATGAAGTGGCTCTAGATAATAACGGTAAAAAATCTCCTTTAAAATACGATTACAATAATGATATCCTGAAAATTAGTCTGGATAAAACATATCAGAAAAATCAGGATTATACAGTTTATATCAAATATACCTCCCGCCCGAATGAAGTGAAACAGCAGGGAAGTATGGCAATCAACGATGCGAAAGGACTGTATTTCATCAACCCTCAGGGAACAGAATCGGATAAGCCGACACAAATCTGGACACAGGGAGAAACAGAATCTTCCTCCGCATGGTTTCCTACTATTGATAAGCCTAACCAAAAGACAACACAGGAAATCTATATGACGGTTCCTGATAAATATGTAACCCTTTCCAACGGTATTCTAAAAGAGTCCCAAAAAGAATCCAATGGCCTTAGAACCGATCACTGGGTGATGGATAAGAGACATTCTACCTACCTTTTCTTTATGGGAGTAGGAGAGTATGCCATTGTAAAGGACAAATGGAAAAATATTCCAGTTGATTATTATATTGAAAAAGAATACGAACCTTACGCTAAGCAGATTTACGGAAATACTCCGGAAATGATCGACTTTTTTTCCAAAAAACTGAACTACGACTATCCATGGGCAAAATATGCTCAGATTTCAGGAAGAGACTACGTAAGCGGAGCAATGGAAAATACCACTGCAACTCTTCACGGAAGTGATATTCTTCAGAAACCAGGACAGCTTATTGATGAAAATACATGGGAAGATACCATCGCTCACGAATTGTTTCATCATTGGTTTGGAGATCTGGTAACGGCAGAAAGCTGGAGTAATCTTACCGTTAACGAATCTTTTGCTAACTATTCCGAATACCTTTGGAATGAATATAAATATGGAAAAGATCAGGCAGATTATCACCTGATGACAGACGTGAATCAATATATTCACAATTCATCCGATTTTAATAAAAATCTGGTAAGGTTCAATTATGAATCCCGCGAAGATGTTTTTGACCTGGTAACCTATCAGAAAGGTGGCGGAATTTTAAATATGCTGAGAAACTACCTTGGAGACGATGCCTTCTTTGCCGGAATGAATGATTATCTGAAAACCAACGAATATCAGAATGCAGAAGCACACCAGCTAAGACTGTCTTTTGAAAAAGTATCTGGTAAAGACTTAAACTGGTTCTTTAATCAATGGTATTTCGGAAGTGGAAACCCGAAAATAAATTCCTCGTTTACATTTGAACCTGTAAAAAAGCAGGTGACAGTAACCATTAATCAAACTGAGGAAAAGCCATTTGAATTTCCTCTGGCTATAGACGTATATGACAATGGAAAACCTAAAAGATACAATGTCTGGGTAAATGCGGAAGCAAAAAATACCTTCAGTTTTGATGTTTCTAAAGCCCCGGATTTGGTCAATATCAATGCGGATGGAGTTTTATTGGCAGAAATTACTGATACAAAAACTCCGGAACAAAATCTGATGCAATTCACCAACTCAAAGGAGTTCAAAAGCAGATATCTGGCCTTAAACGGAATCAAAGATGAGGCTGGAAAAAGCCCCGCTGTAGTAAAATTGCTGGCCGCAGCATTAAAAGATCCTTTCTTCAGAGTAAGAATAAAAGCTTTAAATTTAATAGATCTTACCAACCCTGAACAAATGAAGACATTAGGTGCTGAGGTTGAAAAGTTAGCTTCCAATGATCCTAAAACATTGACTCAGGCAGCCGCTATTGCCGCTTTAGGAAAAACAAAAGACAAAAAATACCTTCCTTTATTTGAAAAAGGTGTAAGTGCAGTTTCTAATGCAGTGAAAGGTAGTTCAATGGGAGCACTTCTTTCTATTGATCCGTCAAGAGCCAATAACCTGGCAGATAAAATTGATATGAAAGGAGCTTCAGATGCGCTGCAGGCACAGCTACTCCCGATTATTGTAAAGAATAAGATCACATCCCAGATAGAAAACATTGCTCCTCTTGCCGCTTTTTATCCATTTATTAAATTCCAGAATCCGGAATTAGGAAAAGCAGCAGAAGATGGTTTCAACTGGATCATGACTTCTGATAACCTGAAAGCAACTGAAAGCATCACAAAAATAACAGGATATGCCAAAAATCAGATGGCAGACAACCCACAGGCTAAAATGATGATGGTTCAAATGCTGAAAGACGGTTTGAGTAAAAAAATGGAACTGCTCAAGCAGAATCCACAAAATGCTACAAGCATCAATAAGCAGATTGATGTTATCAATAAAGCAATTGAAAACTATAAATAAACAGACACAGCCGGCAGATTTGCCGGCTTTCTTTTTATCACCACATTGCAGGATTGTATTCTAAAATATATTGATTTTTAATGATGCTGTAAAAATCAGCACTTTTAACCATCGTTTTTTGCATTATCTTTCATAAATTCGTTTAAAATTTAGACAATTATGAGTTTTGGAATTGAAGCAGCGGGCTATTATGTGCCTGGTTTATATTTGGAGATTAAGGATTTAGCAGAAAAAAGAGGAATAGAACTGGCAAAATTGGAAAAAGGCTTAGGTCTTCATAAAATGGGACTTTCTGATGTTCACGAAGACGCTGCAACCTTTGCAGCAGAAGCATTACTGAAGCTTATAAAAGATTATGATATCAATCCTAAGGAAATAGCAAGAGTATATCTGGGAACAGAAAGTGCTGTAGATGCGGCAAAACCTACGGCTTCCTATGCTGTACAGATGGTGGAAAAGGTATTGGAAGAAGAATTTGGAACAAGATGTTTCAAAAACTGTGATGTACTTGATATGACTTTTGCCTGTGTAGGAGCAGTTGATGCACTCCATAACGCTTTAGATTTTGTAAGAGTGAATCCTGATAAAAAAGCAGTAGTGATTGCCAGTGACTATGCGAAATATGAATTAGCTTCTTCAGGAGAATATACACAGGGAGGAGGAGCTGTAGCTCTTTTGGTTTCATCAAAACCAGATCTTCTTGAAATCGAGAATAACTGGGGCGTTGCTTCAGAAAGTGTTTTTGATTTTTTTAAACCCAGAAGATCATATCTTAAAGAAGATCTGAAGGATGCTCCGGAAAACTATCCTGAGAAAATTGAAATTTTTACAGATGAACCTGTTTTTGACGGACAATATTCTAACCAGTGTTATCAGGATAGAATAAAAGAAGCTTATTATCATTATAAAGAAATAACCGGACAGGAAAAACCTTATAAAAACTGGAAGTATATTATTTTCCATCTTCCATATGCTTTCCATGGAAAAAGAGTGTTTACGGAAATTTATAGTCTTGAAAATAATCTTTCCTATGAAACAGCAGATGAACAAAAGGCGGTTGCAAAATCTGAAAACTATCTGAAATTAATCAATGATAAGATAGAAAAGACACAGAGAGCTTCTTCTGAGATAGGGAATATGTATACAGCTTCTGTTTTTATGGCATTTCTTTCTGCATTACAAACATCTTTTAACGAAAATGAAGAACTTTCAGGAGAAGAAATAGGATTTGTTGGGTATGGAAGTGGTTCGAAATCAAAGGTGTTTGCCGGAAAAATTTCTGGAAACTGGAAAAAAGTAGTAGAGAAATGGAATTTATTTGAAATTTTAAACCATAGAACTGCTGTTGACTTCAACACCTATGAGAAACTTCACAGAAAACAGTTGAAGGAATCTGTGAACAATAACTATAAAGGCTTTGGCCTTGTTTCTATTGAAGCTGAAAATCCGGTTTTGATTGGAGCCCGATATTACAGTTATCAATAGGAGAACTATTTTGCATATAAAATATAAAGCATCTCATATTTGTGGGGTGCTTTACTTTTTTACAGATGTTAAAAAAACGGTATCAGATTCTATCGTTTTTACAGTTGAGTTATTTTTAAATTAAATGACATAATAGTTAAAAAAATACAGTAAATATGAAGAGTGAATTTATTAGCTTTAACCTAATTATGGATATGGTGTATTAACTGTTTTTTAATTTTAATTTTAGCAGACTATCTTAAAATAAGGGGTTTCCGTCTTTTAAGGTGTGTTTTTTATATAAAATTTAAGAAAATATATCGTTTTTTTCTTCATTTTTCTCAAAATTCTAAAATGATTTACTGTAAATTTTATTAATTAAATTCATTTATGGTTAATTTTATTAATTAAATTTTTCAATTTGATGTAAATTGATTTTAATTTTAAAATTTATTAAAATTCCGTTAATGTTTAAATTGGCTTATTTTTCGTTAATTTTTTAAATACAATTAAAATGATTTTACATCATTTTTTAAGTATGAATGTGAATCTCTCCTTTCTGGAAGCCTGTTTTCAGCGTTTAATGAATTGATGGTATAGATATTTATCGACATATTTGTCCCTTGAATATATTAAAATCTGTTAATATGAATGTGAAGTTACATGTATTAAGTGCAGGAGCTTTGTTTTTTTTAGGACAAGCTGCTTTTGCGCAAAAATCTAAGAATGATTCTGTTCTGAAGGAGAATAAGATCGATGAAGTAATCGTTACTGGATACCAGAAGAAAAAAGCAGATGAAATTACCCAGGCTCAGGCTGTTGTTGGTGGTGATGAAATCAGAAGAAACTCTCCTACCACATCTATTGGTAACTCTTTACAGGGTAGAGCTTCAGGGGTATTTGTACAAAGTACTACGGGGCAGCCAGGTGCTGCTGCTACAATTCAGGTAAGAGGGGTTGCCGGTGTTGGTGGCTCTTCAGAACCTACTTATGTAGTAAATGGGATGTATATGACTGCAAGACAGTTTAGTGCCATTAACCCTGCAGACGTAGAGTCTATTTCAATTCTTAAAGATGCGGCTGCTACAGCACAATATGGTGCGAGAGGAGCAAATGGGGTAGTGGTAGTAACTACTAAAGCCGGAAAAGCCGGAAAAACTCATTACTCATTTGAGACCAAATTCGGTTTCAGTGAGAGATTGAAGGACAACAACTACACCATGATGAACTCTAGGGAGTTAATGAACTTTCAGAATCAGTTGGGATATCTAGGATTTAAGCCAAGATCTCAGCAGGAAATGGACAAACTTGCTGCCTATGATCACAATTGGCAAAAAGAACTGTTGAAGCCTTCAAGCATCCAATCTTACCTATTCAGTGCACAGGGAGGTTCCAGAGAAAGTACTTTCTATTACTCTTTAGGGTATGATTCTGATAACGGGATTATCCGAGATATCGACGGACTTAAGAGATACACAGGGAATTTTGGATTTACGAATAAGCTGAGTGAAAAACTGAACGTTGGGATCAATCTTGGAGTTCAGTATCAGGAAACTCAGAATTTTATGGACAGAAACAATACGCAGAACCCATTTGGAGCAATGTATAAATATGCTCCATATGAGCCGGTTTATAATGCTGATGGTAGCTATAATCAAACAATGAGGGCTGGTTCTAACGTTGTTGAGCAGATCCGTAATTACAGACTGGATGATCAGAGGTTAAGAATCCCGGTAACTTTATTCGCAGAATATAAAATTATTGATGGTCTGAAGTTTAAAACAAACTTTAACGGACTTTTTGATTGGTACATGGGAACTCAGTGGTTGAAGAAAGGTTCAAACCTTGATTTAACGTTAAACAACAAAATTCCTACAGGGTCATTGAACAAGAATTCGTTCTATACGTTTAACTATACTTGGAATAACTCCATTAACTATAAAAAATCATACGGAAGTCACAACTTTGATTTCTTAGGATTTATCGAATATAACGATAACTATAACGAAACAATGAATGGGGGGGCTTACGGATTGAAATCTCCGGTAATAAATGTTCCATCTATTACAACACCTTCTGACAGAAATACTTTTACCGGAGTTAAGGTAAGAAATACCTTATTCAGTTTAGCAGGTATACTCAACTATGACTATGAAGGTAAATATCTGGTAACAGGATCCCTGAGAAGAGATGCTTCATCAAGATTCGGTGCCAACAACCAAAGTGGTATTTTCTGGTCTGCAAGTGCTGCATGGAATATCGCGAAGGAAGACTTTATGAAAGGAGGTTTTATTAATGATTTAAAGCTTAGAGGATCGTACGGTACTACAGGTAATGATGGTACTTTACCTGATTATTATAATGTCAATAATATCAGCTACGGTTTATATGGTACTAATGGTACTTCTTACCCAGGAACAGTTTCAAAAGGTAATTATATTATTGGTAACAACAATCTTAAATGGGAGTCTAATGCGATTACCAACTTAGGTGTTGATTTTACGATGTGGAACAGAAGAGTTCGTGGATCCGTGGAAGTATATCAAAATAAGAGAAAAGACTTCGTACAGCTTGTACCTTTGGATAAACAGGAAGGAGGATACTACCAATATATCAATGCAGGAGATATGTCTCAGAAAGGCCTTGAAGTTGAACTTAGTGTAGATGTGATCAAGCAAAAAGATTTCCAATGGAATCTACATGCTAACATCTCTTTCCAGAAGTCTGTTCTTGACAGGCTAGCAGATGGCCAGACTGAAAGAAACTTAGGGGATACTTATCTAAAAGTAGGAGAAACTCCTTATGTATTCTATAATGTTAGATTTGCTGGAGTAGATTCAAGTAACGGAAAGGCTTTATACTATGATAAAGCAGGAAATATTACTGATGTTTACAGCGCATCTAATGCAGTCCCGCTTACTGATAAATCTCCATTCCCAAAAAGCTTCGGTGGATTTGGTACTACAGTTCAGTATAAAGGACTTGATTTCAGTGCAGATTTCGCATTCAAGCTAGGGGGATATACTTATAATAATATGTACTTAGCAGCTGTTGATCCAACGTTGGCTGTTGCAGGTAGAAACATGGCGCAGGCTGCTGCTCAAATTTGGCAGAACCCTGGTGATACAGGTGTATTCCAAAAAGTAGATTCAAATGGTATGCGTGATTCTGATCAGTGGATTGAAAAATCAGATTATTTGAGACTAAGATCACTTACATTAGGATATACATTTGATAAAGCGTTCCTTGGAGAAGGATCACCTATCAATAAACTTAGAGCATATGTACAGGGGCAGAATTTATTTACAGTGACTAAATTCCACGGAGAGCCTGAAGTTTCTTTAGGATCTGCTGACTCAACAGCATTATTTGTTCCTGGAGCATACAATCTTTATACTTACCCTGCTGTAAGAACAATCCTGGTAGGGCTGCAATTAGAATTTTAATATCGAATAGCTTTATGAAAAAGAATATAATAAAAATAAGTTTAGCTGCGTTAACTGCCTTTGTTTCGTTAACGTCTTGCGACAGAAATTTAGATCAAATCTCATCAATCAATGAAGATCAGGAGCAGGCAATGACCAGACCTGAGACCTTCAGACAGGCTATGGATGGTGCCTATACAGCTCTTAAAGGAGCTGGGTATTATACAAGTGATACAGGAAGTCAACTTATCATGGGTGATCTTACCACGGATAACCTGGTTCGTACAACTACAGGAAGAAATTCCAATTTTGCTGCATCAAACTTCGAATTCTCATCAGATAACTCACAGACAACAGGTTTGTTTAGTGCAGCTTATCTTGTAATCAGCAGAGCTAACTTTGTTTTGAAATATATCAATAACGGAGTATTATCTGGAACACAGAAAACAAACTTGGAAGCTGAGGCAAGAGCATTAAGAGCAATAGCTCATTTTGATATTGTAAGAGCATATTCTCAAATCCCAACTCAATCTGCCGGAGCTAAAAATATGATCGGAATTTATTATTCAGAAACATATTCTCCTTTAAATAATACTTCATCCAGAAATCTGACTGTTGATCAGGTATATGATAAAATTATAGCAGATCTGTTATTTGCTGCGGATAATATCACTCAGAATGATGCTGATAAAGGAAGATTAAGCAAAGCTGCTATATATGGATTATTATCAAGAATAGACCTTTACAGAGGAGACTATGCTAATACCATCAAATATGGTGAATTGGCATTAGGACTTTCTCCAAGTATCACAACATTGGATAACTTTACCAGAATCTGGAAAGAAAATGAAGGTATATCCAGAATTACTGACGGAGTTTTATTCCAGATATCGAATTCGCCAGCTGAACAGAATACAGTAGGAGTTGCTTACAATCAATCAGTTCCGGCTTTAAGATCAGAATTTGTTGTAGATTACGATTTATATACAGCTTATACATCAAATGATGTTAGAAAAGGAGCTTACTTTACTGTGGGTACATATAGCGGACAAAAATACAACCACGTTACAAAATATTCTGGTAATGGTGGTCCTTCTAATATTGTACCGGTTAAATATCTTAGATCTGCTGAAGTATTATTGAATGTAGCTGAAGCATATTACAGAACAGGTAATAGTGCACAGGCTTTAGTTCTATTAAATAAATTGAGAGCTGAAAGATATTCATCATTTACTCCTGGTACAGAAACAGGACAGGCTCTTTTTGATGCGATCCTGAAAGAAAGAAGGCTGGAGCTTGCATTTGAAAATGACAGATGGTATACATTGAAGAGATTAAACCTTCCAGTTCAGAGATCTGGTAAAGGAGACCTTTTTGACGGTACAGGTACACCAGCTGTAGCACAAAGCCTTCCTGTAGGAAGTGATAAGTGGCAGTGGCCAATTCCTATCACCGCTATTCAGGCTAACCCGAATATTGAACAAAACAAAGGTTACTAATTTTGTAATTATTGTTTTTTACGGAAGAGTCCCAGTAATGGGGCTCTTTTTTTGTAACTATTATCGGATAAACGTTCTGTCCTGATAACTTTTAGGGGTTACTCCCTCCAATTGTTTGAATACCCTTGTGAAATAGTTCGTATCTGAAAACCCAGTCTGAAAAGCTGTTTCCTTGATGCTGATCTGGCTGGAAAGTAATTCTTTTGCTCTATTGATTCTTTCTTGCAGAATAAAGTCATTCGGGGAAGTTCCCAGCTCGTCTTTGAACATTTTAAAGAAATTCGACTTGCTTACATAAGCCAGCTTTGCAATGCTGTCAATAGACAATTTCTGGTGTAGATTTCTTTTAATATAATCCACTACAAAGCCTATCCTGGATTTATTTTTAACAATATTCTTTTCCACCATACTCCTTGCCTGGGTCTGCATTAATCTGATCAGAAGTTCTTTCAATGCAAAATCTGCCATAATATCCTTCTGCGAATTATCATCCATAGCAATTCTCATGATATTGTTGGTCGCAGAAGCAAGGGCTTTATTATTAAACAGGAAATACTCATCCAGCTGAATATTCCATTGTGAAGTCTCATCCACTTTAGGAAGATTATAATTGAGGTAATTAAGAGAATCCTCAATGAAATCAGGATTAAGACTTAAAGAAATACACTGTGTAGGGGTTTCATCCGCTTCAGGAAAATCAATTACCATCGTTTCTCCCGGAGCAACCAGAATACTTTCTCCCGGATAATAATCAAAATAATTAGTTTTCTTATCCAGTTTCATATGTTTTTTTCCTCTGAGCATGGCCGTAAATGCAATATTTTCAAAATGAAGTTTTACGTCAAAAGCAGCCTTATGGGTCTCATAAATACTAAATTCACAATTGTTTAGATTGAACTTTGTCTGGTTTTCAACAAGACTCAATAGTTGGTTTTCCTTACGTAATTCAGGAGTATTTAATAATATCTTACTATTGTTATTCATTTCTAAAATTTTTTGAATCGGAAGTAACTCAAATATAGAAAATTTGAGAGTACGTTGCTGTTAATAAAATACTAAAATTGAACCCTCTGCACTATTTTACACTTTTTTTATACGATTGTGCTATACTCTTTTTGGCTTCTCAGTGTAATTTGGCAATATCGAAAAATAAAAGCAATATTAATATGAGCACTATTACAGAACCAAGATCAACAACGCTTTTACAGCGTCCAGAGTTTAAAAGTAGATATGATAACTATATTGATGGAAAATTCACTCCACCCATTAAAGGACAATATTTTGACGTAGTTTCTCCGGTAGACGGAAAAAACTTTACCCAGGTAGCACATTCCTCTAAAGAAGATTTAGAACTCGCTGTAGATGCCGCTGAAAAAGCTTTTCAAACATGGAAAAATACATCCTCCACAGAAAGAAGTATCATCCTGAATAAAATTGCAGACAGAATAGAACAGAATTTAGAGTATCTGGCAACGGTAGAAACAATAGATAACGGAAAAGCTGTAAGAGAAACCTTGGCTGCAGATTTACCTTTAGCAATAGATCATTTCAGATACTTTGCTTCCGTAATCCGTGCCGATGAAGGATCTCATAACGAACTGGACAAAGACACCGTATCTCTGATTGTTCACGAACCTCTTGGTGTTATCGCACAGATCATTCCTTGGAATTTCCCGATATTAATGGCAGTATGGAAACTGGCTCCGGCATTAGCTGCAGGAAACTGTGTCGTTTTGAAACCTGCAGAAAGTACTCCTGTTTCCATTATGGTTTTAATGGAGCTTATCGGTGACCTTTTACCGGCAGGAGTTATTAATATTGTCAACGGATTCGGAGCAGAACTTGGAAGAGCTCTCGTTACCAATCCGAAAGTTGCAAAGGCCGCATTTACAGGATCTACCGCTACAGGACGTCTTGTGATGCAGTATGCCACAGAAAACATCATTCCTGTAACCCTGGAACTGGGAGGGAAATCACCTAATGTGTTCTTCAATTCTGTAATGGATGCAGATGATGAGTTTTTAGATAAAGCAATAGAAGGAGCAGTGCTTTTTGCCCTTAATCAGGGAGAGATTTGTACATGCCCGTCAAGACTTCTTGTTCAGGAAGGTATTGCAGATGCCTTTATCGAAAGAGTCATTGAAAGAGTAAAAGCCATCAAAGTAGGAAATCCACTGGATAAAACCGTGATGATGGGAGCACAGGCTTCAAAGATTCAGAAAGACAAAATCCTCTCTTACATTCAACTTGGAAAAGAAGAAGGTGCAGAAGTACTTGTAGGAGGAGAAGTCAACCATTTAGGAGAAGACCTGGAAGAAGGATACTACATCCAGCCTACCATTTTCAAAGGAAACAACAGAATGAGAATTTTCCAGGAAGAAATTTTCGGTCCGGTGCTGGCATTTACTACTTTCAAAGATGAAGAAGATGCTGTCAAAATTGCCAATGATACCATTTACGGACTTGGGGCAGGAGTGTGGACAAGAGATGCTCACCAGCTGTACAATATTCCACGCCAGATTGAAGCAGGAAGAGTATGGGTAAACCAATATCACTCTTATCCTGCCGGAGCACCTTTCGGAGGCTACAAACAATCGGGAATCGGAAGAGAAAACCATAAAATGATGCTCGACCATTACCGTCAAACCAAAAACATGCTGATTTCTTATAACAAGAATAAGCTAGGTTTCTTTTAATATTATTTAGGACGTGCCCGCTTGCCTTGGCGTTGCCCAGGGCAAATCGGTCGGGCTATTCAGGGCTGCACTTCGTTTCGGTGCTCCATTGCATTCCGCACCGGCTCGTTCCTCGCCGCCCTTCCTATCCCTCACGTAGAGAAATGCAGGAAGCATTGGATTTTGCCAATGAAGGATTGGTAAAAGCTACAGTCACTTCCGTAAAATCAGAAGACATCAATGATGTTTTTGATAAAATAAAAAAAGGTCAAATTGACGGCAGAATCATTTTAGATATTGCCGGTTCAAATTAATTGATGATGTGTTGTGGGATCCCGGTTAGAATTTATTTTACCGGGATTTTTTATCAATACAAGGTTTGTATTAAGCTAAAATAAAAACAATGGAAACAAAAATATCAAGACTTTCCGCAACGGAACAGGCGCTTGAAGTAATACACAAGTTGGAAGACCAATACGGCCCTTTGATGTTTTATCAGGCAGGAGGATGTTGTGAAGGTACACAACCGCAATGTTTTGAAAAAGGAGGATTCTTTCCAAGAATGAATGATGCTATGATTGGCACCATTAATGGGTATGAGTTTTGGATAGACCGAGACCTTTTCGAATACTGGAAATATTCCCATTTTACCCTCGACGTTACAGAAGGCTTCGGACCTGGTGGTTTCTCGCTGGAAACTCCTTTAGGAAAGACTTTTAAAGTTCACTACAGGCTTTTTACTGCCGATGAATACGAAAACCTGGAACCTGTAAAACGAAGTGAATAGAATTTAAAGATTAAATATTTAGGGCTTTTGAGCGATATAAATCAGCTCTCTTTCAAATTCATATTTACCTCTTGAAATTCCCCTTTTTAAAATGAAATACTGAGTAACAGCAATTACTAAAGCGACTGCTGCAACCATGAAATTCTGTTGGTCACCCTTTATATTGACCAATATCATAATTAAACAAAAACACAAAACGAGAATCCAGTTAAAGATCTGAAACCATGATGGAAAAAATTCTATAGCCACAGATGATTTTCCATTTTTATCGGAAATAGTTCCGTGAAATACAGGACAGTTTCTATTCATGTCAAATAATCTTGCCCTTCTTTTGATTGTAAAACTGTTCGCATCAATCATTCCCCGATATTCAAACCGAGTGGGAATTGCAGAATCTCTTTCGAATGAGATAAAGGTTGTATTGGTTTTATAAGTCACCTTCCATAACCTCTCTATGAGTTCTGTACTATTGATATTGAGGTCAATAGTAAGATTATTATGTAAGCCAATGCTTTTGAAAAATGAGTTCATGGGTTAAAAGAAAAATGGTTAAATTATGGTCAGACCTTAACAAACCGATTGACAAACATGGCGGCGACGATATCTCCTACAGCATTTAGAACGGTAGCCAGAGGATCTACCAACGTCCCGATGATCATCACAGCAGGAATAGCTTCCTGAGGTAATTTGTAAACAGAGATCATCAGCATTTCACCAATATATCCACCATTAGGAATACCACCGGCTACAATACTCACAAAGACTGTAATTCCTAAAGCCAGAAGTAGGTTGGCAGGATCAAAAAAATCTTTCCCAATGATTAAGAACGCCACATAGATCTTAATAATAGAAGACATGGAAGATCCATTCTTATGCAATGTGGTTCCAATAGGAATGACCAGATTGGCAATAGAATTAGGAATTCCGATTTTTGAGGCAGCCTGTAAATTGGCTGGCATCGTTGCAAAACTACTGCAAGTACTTATGGCTGTTAAAGTAGGGTAAATGGCATTTGTCCAGAAACTTTTGACTCCTTTCTGTCCATTCGCCATAAAAGCATAAATAGAAAAGAAGACCAGAAAGTAAATAATTCCTGCAATATAATACAATCCTAAAGGCTTAGCATAAAACCCAAAAAGCTGTGGTCCTAAAGTGGCTACCTGAAAAGCAAAATACGCTCCCAAACCAATCGGTGCAAGTTTCATCACCAGCAAAAGAAGTTCTTTCATCACTTCATATCCAGAAGCAATAAAAACTCTGAAGGGCTTTCCCTGCTCACCCGTTTTTCTGGCTGCAAATCCTGTTAAAAAAGCAAATACCAAAAGTGCCAGCATATTTCTTCTTGAAAAAAGCTCCGTAAATTCTCCTACGGTAAAGAAACTTACAATTCTGTTGCCCCAGCTGTCCTCATTAGTGGCTTCCGTAATGATCTCGGAACTTCCGGAAACTCCTGAAACCGGGAAAAGGTATACTGCACAAATCGTAAAAATTGCTGCTGTGAGAATAAAGAATAAAAAGGTAAGTGCCATCACAAGAATGATTTTACCAAATTTAGATTGCTGCTCCAGAGAAGCAATAGAATTGGAAACTGCAAAAAATACCAAAGGAACTACACTCACAAAAAGAAGATTAAGAAAAATATCTCCCAAAGGCTTAATGTATTCCACAATACCTGGGGCGACAATTCCAATGATGCTTCCAATAGTGATTCCCAAAAGTAAAAATATGATTCCGGAGTAGTTTTTCAGTACCTCTTTCATGTGGTGCTTTTTATCAAAGATAGGTTTATTTTTAACATTCTGTTATACAATTTTCAGACCTAAAATTCATAAATTTGGGTAAATCTCATTTCTATGGCTTATATAGATTACTATAAAATTTTAGGCGTAGATAAAAACGCAACACAGGATGATATTAAAAAAGCTTACCGAAAACAGGCAAGAAAACATCATCCCGATCTCAATCCCGGAGACAAAGAGGCGGAAAAGAAATTCAAGGAATTGAACGAAGCTAATGAAGTGCTCAGCAATCCGGAAAACAGGTCAAAATATGACAAGTACGGAGAAAACTGGAAGCATAGCGAAGAATACGAAAAAGCCCAACAACAGCAAAGACAATATCAACAGCAAAGTACCAACAGAGGATATTCCGGAGCCGACTTTGGTGAGGGGGAAGATTTTTCAGATTTCTTCCAGGATATGTTCGGCGGCTCTGGTGGAGGATTTGGTAGAAGTTCGAGAGGAAGAGCTTCAGGAAAATTCAAAGGACAGGATATAAAAGCTGAACTGAATCTGAATTTAAGGGATGCCGCAACAACTCATCCACAAACCTTTGAAATCAATGGCAAGAAAGTAAGAATCACCATTCCTGCCGGAGTGTATGACGGGCAGCAGATCAAACTGAAAGGACATGGAAATCCGGGAGCAAACGAAGGTCCAAGCGGAGATTTATACATTACCTTCAATATTCCGGCCGATCCGGATTTTGAAAGAATTGGGGATGATCTTAAAACCAAAGTAGTGCTTGATCTGTACACTGCTGTTTTAGGGGGAGAAGTAAAAGTAAACACGCTGGAAGGAAGTGTAAACCTTAAAGTAAAACCGGAAACCCAAACAGGAATAACGGTAAGACTAAAAGGAAAAGGTTTTCCTGTCTATAAAAAAGAAGGAGAATACGGAGATCTTTTTGTAACCTACGAAGTGAAACTGCCTACTAATCTTACTGAAAAGCAGAAAGAACTTTTTGAACAACTAAAAAATTCCTAAGCTATGAGTGAAAGAATATCACGGGAAGAACTCGTAAAAATCTATAATATAGAAATCACTTTTTTTGATGAGCTTGTAGACTATGGGCTATTGAATATTCATACTGAAAATAATATTCATTATCTGATGTATGAAGATCTGCCTGATCTGGAAAAATTTGCCAACTGGCATTATGATCTTGAAATTAATCTACCCGGCCTCGAAGTGATTTATAATATGCTGAAAAAACTGGATGCTTTGAACCGCAGAAACAGAGAACTGATGAATAAACTTTCTGCAATAAGTGATCAATATGAGGATATTTAGTTTAGTTTTGTAGCTTTTTAAAGCAAACTCTATAATTATGAATGAAGAAAAGGTGATTACACTAAAACCAGACAGAAAGATTTTTGAAGATATTTATTTTAGCGGTAATCAGGGAAGTCTGCTTTTTTCACCTACTACGAAAAGTAAAACTATTGCCACTATTGTAGCAGCAGTGATTGTTTTCATTGTTTTTCTTTTAAAAGACCTTCTGAGTAAAGAAAATACGGGAGTTTTATACTTTCTGAGCTTTATATTGTTGCTTTGTGCTGTTTTTCTGTCGGTTAGTGTTAATAAAGTTTCAAGATGGAAAAAGCAGGTGAATCATTACCTGAGCACGCTTGAAAAATGTAAACTATACGAAATCAGATTTGATAATAACTTTTTCACAGTGAATATTGATGGCGAAAAAGAAACCAGCGAATGGAAAGATTTTGAATACTTTGACAGCAATCATGAATTTATTTCTCTTGAAGGAAAATACAGCTATATGTTTCCCAGGAAAGCAATGAGTGAGAAAGAATATAGTTTTCTCAAGAATACATTAAAAGAGAGAGTGAAAATAGATCAATAAAAATAAAAAACGGAGCAAAATTATTTTGCTCCGTTTTTTTATTATGTACAAATTAGTTTATTTGCTTTCTTCCAGCCAGCCCATTTCCTTCATCCACTCATCATTGTAGATTTTTCCTACATATCTTGAACCGTGGTCATGAAGTAAAACAACAATTACATCATCTTTAGTGAACTGATCTTTCATTTGAATCAAAGATGCAATAGCACTTCCGGCAGAATAGCCGCAGAAAATACCTTCTTCTTTTGCCAGTTTTCTAGCATAGATAGCGCCGTCTTTATCTGTTACTTTTTCAAAATAGTCAATCACGGACATATCATAGTTTTCAGGAATAATATCTTCCCCGATACCTTCTGTAATATAAGTGTAAGCATGATCGTAATGCAATTCACCCGTTTCGTGGAATTCCTTCAGAATAGAACCATAAGTATCAACCCCAATTACTTTGATGTCCTGATTTTTCTCTTTGAAGAACGTTCCACACCCTGTGATCGTACCTCCTGTTCCGGCTCCTACCACAAAATGAGTTAGTTTTCCTTCAGTTTGTTCCCAGATTTCGGGAGCTGTAGACTCGTAATGGGCAGCTCTGTTGGATAAGTTGTCATATTGATTTACATACCATCCGTTCTCCGTTTCTTTTGCCAGTCTTTTGGAAACCGAATAATAAGAACGTGGATCGGTAGGTTTCACATCAGTAGGACAAACGATTACTTCAGCACCTACCGCACGAAGAATATCACATTTTTCTTTTGACTGTTTTGAATTGGTCACAAAGATACACTTGTACCCCTTGATGATCGCAGCCAATGCCAGCCCCATTCCTGTATTTCCTGAAGTTCCTTCGATAATAGTTCCTCCTGGTTTTAATCTGCCGTCTTTTTCGGCATCTTCTATCATTTTAAGAGCCATTCTGTCCTTTACGGAGTTTCCGGGATTGAAGGTCTCTACTTTTGCTAATACTAATGCCGGAAAATCTTCACCTAATACTTTGTTAAGCTTTACCAGCGGTGTGTTACCTATAGTTTCAAGGATATTTTTTGCGTATTTCATAAATGTTTTATAAGCGGCGCAAAGATAAGGCTTTTAAAATTATCTGCGCTGTGGATAACATGTTGATAAGTTGTGGATAACTGTGAAATTAGCTCAAAAACAAGCTGTAACTTTCAATTATCAATTATCAATTATCAATTATCAATTATCAATTATCGGGTTAATTGTACTTAATGGCTTTCACTGGAGAAATCTTACTGATCAGGTAGCTAGGAATAATCAAAGCCAATCCTGAGATAATAAGGATTCCTACTGAAATAGAAATAATGGCAATTGGATTAAGATCTACCGGAACTGTACTTACATAATAGTTTTCCGGATTAAGTTTGATCACTCCAAAGAATTTCTGGATCAAAATAAGTCCTAAACCGATAGCATTTCCATATAAAAGTCCCGGAATCATAATAATCAGGGTATAATTGATGAAAGTAGCTCTTATCTGTGAATTGCTGGCTCCTAATGTTTTTAGAAGACCAATAGAATTTGTTCTTTCAATAATAAGGATCAGAAGAACCATAATAATATTGATTACCACTACAATCAGCATGATAATGATAATTAAAGCAATATTGGTATCAAAAATACTGATCCAGTCCGTAATCTGAGGAAATTTTTCTGTCGCTTTTTCAGCATAGTTTTTATAACCGATCAGTTTTTCAATATCAGGAAAATCTTTGTCGATGTCATTTACATTTTTCAGGAAGATATCAATTCCGCCAATTTCATCAGGTTTCATATCCTGAATTTTTCTTGCATGATTGATTCCTCCAATAACAAACTGTTCATCAATCAGTTTAATATCTGTTCTGTAAATACCAATCACTCTGAATTTACGATAAAGCGGTTTTTGATCTGCTTTTAAAAATACGGTAACAATACTGTCATTCAATTTAAGATGAAGATCTTTAGCTACTTTTTGTGAAATAGCAACATCATTGTTGAAGCCTTTTTCTGTTACTTTCGGGGTCGTTCCGGCAATAAGGAATTTTTTGAATCTTAAACTATCGAAATCTTTTCCAATCCCTTTAAATATAATTCCTGCGAAATTGTGCTCATTACGCATAATTCCGGTAACTGTCACATATTTTTGGATGCTTTCTACATCGGGAAGCTCTTTTATTTTGGCAATATTCAGTCCCTGATTATCGAGTACAGAGGTATTATAGGAAGAATTCGATCGGGTAGATCTTACCGTTATATGTCCGCTAAAATCTGCCAGCCTCTCTTTGATAGCTTTTTTGGAACCAAAACCAGTGGCAACGGTAATTAAGGAAACAATAATTCCTAATGCTACGGAAAGCCTGCCAATGAAGATGATAACCCTTGAAAGGTTATTTTTGTTATCTTTGGAAAATGCTATTTTTCTAGAGAAATATAAAGGAAATTTCAAGCTTATGAATTTAGATTTCAAAATTAAAAATTTACTTCTGATTTGCCTAATTTTTTTAGGAGTATTCAACCAATATTATTCTCAGACTCAAGTTCAGTCGGATTTTAAAACCGGTGCAGACCAGCCTGAAATCTATTTACCACTGTTAAAAGGTAAAACAATTGGTGTGGTAACCAATCAGACAGGTTTGATGAGTGACAGAACTTATTTGGTAGATTTTCTGGTAAAAAATGGGGTTAAGATCAAGTCGATTTTTGCTCCTGAACATGGTTTCAGAGGAGATGCTGATGCCGGTGCAAAAGTGAAAAACGGGGTAGATGTAAAAACTGGAATTCCTATTGTTTCTCTTTACGGCAATAATAAAAAACCCAAACCGGAACAGCTTTCGGGAATTGATATCGTCGTTTTTGATATTCAGGATGTGGGAGTGAGGTTCTATACTTATATTTCTACATTGTCTTACCTGATGGAAGCGGGTGCTGAAAATAATGTGGAGGTAATGGTATTAGATCGTCCCAATCCGCATGATGGGTATACTGATGGACCTGTTTTGAGAAAAAAATGGACAAGCTTTGTAGGATTGCATGAAGTTCCTGTTGTATATGGATTGACGATAGGAGAGTATGGAAAAATGGTAAATGGTGAAAAGTGGCTGAAAAATGGTATTCAGGCTAAATACACACTTATTCCGATGAAGAATTATCATAAAAAACAACGTTATCCGATGCTTGATAAACCTTCTCCTAATTTACCCAATGATAAAGCAATCAATTTATACCCAAGTCTGTGTTTTTTTGAAGGTACTCAGGTTTCCGTAGGAAGAGGAACAGATCTTCCTTTCCAGATCTATGGTTCCCCCTGGACAGAAAATCTCCCCTATCAGTTTACTCCGAAGCCAAGCTATGGTGCTAAAGACCCTTTTTTGAACGGGAAATTATGCTATGGTGAAAATCTTTCCAATTATCCTAATGATTTAAGAGAATTGAACCTTGAATGGGTTATTAAAGCCTATCAGAATTATAAAAATCCTCAGCAGGATTTTTTCCTGAAAAACCTTTGGTTCGATACCTTATCCGGGACTGATGAATTCAGAAAACAGATCATTGATGGAAAGTCAATTCCTGAAATTAAAGCTTCATGGAAAAAAGATCTGGAAAGTTTCGAAAAAATCAGAACCCGATATGTGGTATATGAAGATTAATTAATCAAAATTTTGGGGCGGATTTTTGTCATTTTTGCCCTTATTTAATATAAATAATCCTATCGTAAGACCCACGACTCCAGCAAAAGCAGTCATTAAGGCTCTTTGTAATTTATCAGGAAGATCATTCCCGATATAATTCATTAAAAAAAGGATCACAAAAGTGATCACAGAAATAATGATATGATTTCTTCCGAATGGCTTCATTGTATTATTTTAATTTGTAGGAAATCATTACACCACCTCTGTATGGAATAATTTCACCGCTTTTATTAAAATTTTCTGCAAAATCATATCGCTGTCCAGTTGATTTGTCATATCCTTTATAAAAACTCTGAGCAGTTCCCACTGTTGCGTATAGATCGAGATTCCATCGTTCGGATAACTGAAATTGATACCCACCAGTAATACCCAACATAATTGAATATCCTTTTTGGTAAAGATTAGATTGTATAAAGGTCTGGCCACGTTCATCCGTCATTGGCTCGTCTGACCAATAGTTCCATTTGGACGCATTGTAAGAAGCAACAGAAACGTTAGCTCCTACATACCAATGCTTGAAAGCTTCATTAAAATAATATCTTCCTTCTGCAGATATAGAATAGAACTGCAATTTGTGTCCTGCAAAAGACTTCCATGGTGAAATGAAAACATCTCCCTGGAGTGTATATTTAGGGCTTATCTGTTTTTCTATTCCAAGGTTTAAAATTCCTATCGGAGCAAATAAAGCATTTCCTTTTATGTATAAACTTTTATCCTGTCCTCCTTGTTCCTGTTCCTGGGCAGTCAATGTACTTGCTGACAGGAAGGCTAAAATGCCTGCTGCTAATAATTTATAATTCATCCTATATGTAATGTTTATTTTAATTGCTTTAATAGTTCATCTGCTAGTTGAGAATCCTTATTCCCCTGAGCTGCCATATTTTTAGACATTTCAGCATAGTTTTTTGCCATTTCTTTATTTCCTGTAAGATAATAGAGTTTGGCAAGTATATAAGTGTTTTCGGAAGTTTCACTTCTCATGACAGATTTTTCTGCCCATTCTGTGGCTTTCTTTAAAGAAACTGGTGTCTTCACATGGTCTGCAAATACCCATGCTGCTCTTAGAAGTTCATTAGGGTCAAATGTATCTGAATTTTTATAATATTCTAAAGCTGCCTTTTCGTACTCCGGAAAATTACTGTTTTGTTCGTAGTAGCTTAGTTTCGTCTGATTCAGTTTTTTTTGAGCAGCTTCTTTTCCTACTAATGGTTCAGCTGTTTTCATGAAATAGTCATCGTTGATTCTTTTATTTTTATCATCAATAGACTGTTCTACTATTTTTCCTAATTTCAGCTGCGCATCAAATTCGTTGTATGTTTCTTCGGGAAGAAATTTAACGATCTCTGCTTTTCTGGATGTAAATACATTATAATTTGTATCTTCTGATGATTTTACAAAATACAGTAGAAATCCTATCTCATCTTTAGTAAGTTCTTCAGTTTTCTTTTTATTTTGAAAATATCTTTCGGAAGCTTTTTTAGCGAAGTCATAATCTGTGTTAGCATTCAGCTTCATGATGTTGATCAGAAATTCAGGATCTTTTTCACCATTGGCAAAGCGATCTTTAAAAGATCCTTTTTTATTTCCGGGCGAATTGATATCCTGAGCCATTGCCACAAACATACTTTCTTCCATATATCCGGTATTTCTGGAAACAAGTTCACCTTCACCGTTTAGGAAAAGATAAGTAGGATAAGAACGTACTCCAAATTTAGAAGCAATGTCTCTACCTTCTCCTTTTTCCATATCAAATCTTGCATTAATGAAGTTGGTATTGTAATAATCACTCACTGATTTTTGTGTGAAAACATTTTTTTCCATCATTTTGCATGGGCCGCACCAGGAAGCATATGCATCAATAAAAACCAACTTCTTTTCCTTCTTGGCTTTTGCAATAATATCCTTGAAAGGCAGTTCCTGAAATTGGATCGCTTCCTGAGCTGAAATAGCGATGGCACAAAAAATAGATATCCCGGAGATGATCTTCTTCATTTTCAAATAAGATTTGTAGGCGAAGATAATTAATTTTCAAAATATAGAGAGCTGAATATGTTGTATGAATGACGATATTAACGAACTTTAAGACTTAATCTGGTTTTATAATTTTAGTTTTTTTGCTAAAAAGTAATGAATTTAATAAGGCTTTAAATGCCATTTTTAATGTATAAATGCGTGTTGTCTGGTGATTTTTAAAAAAAATAAAATCTAAATTTAATTCACTTTATAGTCCTGAGATCTTTGTTATATCTTTGCGAACGAATAATTTATATGTAGATTAACCTACAATTCATGGAATTTGATTATTAATTTTAAGCACGCTTTATCCAAAAAGTCCATTTATATAACTGCCTTATCTGCCTGCCTGATTGCTGTGGCAGCATTTGCCGTTTTGAGTCTTTTGATTACAGAAGACAGCCGAAAAAATACCGATGATTTTGCAAAGAAGACATTCTTCCGAAAATATGAATCTATAGAACACGAATTCAGAAATATTGAAGATTATCAATATCTGCTTCGTGCACTCATTCAGAAAGACGGGTTGAAGAATTATAAGGACTATTCTTTAGTTTTAAATGATTTAAACAAAAAAAGAAATTTGCTCCCTTACAGCTGGTATTACTATGAAAACAGGAGTTCAGGAAAGTCTGAGAGCAACAATCCTTTGTCTGATATTTTCAAGAATAAAGATAATAAGGAAAAATCCATTGTGATAAAAAATAATGGTCCAGGGCATTTCAAAGATCTTTTGATTACCAAAAAAGACAGTATGTACTGGATAAGCTATGATTCTTTGGTGTTGCCTGATAAAAACAAATTATATTATGGTTCTACAGTAAGTCTGGATGATCTCCACCAATATTTTATCAATGTTGACAAAAGTTCCAATACTTACGCCTATGTCTTTACCAAAGAAGGAATCTGCATTACCCATCCTGAGAAAAAATACATCGGAAAGAATATTTTTGATTTTACAGATATTAAGCCTGCTGATACTTTGGCTAGCAAAACTGAAACTGGCTATACTAAAGGAACATCTGTTTCAGAATATCTAGGAGTAGAAGTAACCCGATTTATAAAACCATTGAAAACCGATAATTTTGACGGATATACCGTGGTAAATCATGTGAATTTTATCATCGATGAAAACATCAGTAAGATAAAAACTTATACCGTTTATATTTTTCTGGCAGCCCTGTTTCTTATTGTAACAGTCTTTATATTGTTCCAGAGGGCAACCAATCTGGCTTATCAGGAAAAAGAAAAAATACAGTCTGAGAAGAATTTATTGTTGATAGAGAACGAAAAGATGCACAAAGCCGAAGTCATCAATCAGCTTCAGCAGCTCAAAAACAATATCAATCCGCATTTCCTTTTCAATTCATTGAATTCCCTTTATATGCTGATCGGGATCAATAAAGAAAATGCACAGAAGTTTACCATGAATCTTTCTAAGATCTACAGATATCTGATCGTACCTCCGAAAGAAAATATTGTTCAGGTTTCTCAGGAAATCAAATTTATACAACATTATATGGAACTTCTGAAAAGCAGGTTTGATGAAGAGATAAAGTTTGAGATAATTATTAATGATCCCAATAGTCTTGAAAAAAGAATTCCGTATTTATCATTGCAGATTGTCACAGAGAATGCTGTAAAGCACAATATTGCAACAATAGATCAGCCTTTGGAAATTATCATTATAGTAGATTCAGAAGGTATTACGGTAAAGAATACCTGGCAGCCCAAAACGGAACCGGTGCAGGGAGAGAAATTCGGAATTGATTATTTGAATCAGGTTTATGGGTATTTTAAGAATAATCTTCTTCATATTTCTGTAGATGGTGAATATTTCATATGTTTTTTACCATTAATGAAGTGAAAATAAAAAATCCATTCACTCCCAAAATATCACCATTCACTCCCTAATATTATATATATGATTCGCTATACCTATAGCTTTGCTTACTGAAACTAAGATATTTACTATTTGGAATGAATCGGACTATTTTAATGAAGAATTACAGACTCGCACTGTATTTAGGTCTTGCTATGGCCTCACCAATGGCAATAGCACAGAAAAAAGATAAAGATACAGTAAAGGTCAATAAGGAGAAAACAGACAAGACAGACACTTCCTCGTCAAAGAAAACAAAAAAAATTGAAGATCTGATCAAAAAAGGAACCTATAAAAAGGGACTTTTTAATACCATTCAGGTAAAAACGGATATTTATTTTGAAATTCCAGACAGCTTGATGGGGCGTCAGTTTTTGGTGGTCAACAAGCTATCTCAGGTACCAATGCAGGTGAATGAGGCTGGTTTGAATAAAGGAATGAATTATGAAAATAAGGTTATCTCCTTTCACCGAGATCGTATAGCTAAAAAAGTATGGGTAAAAACTGTGGTTCCTAAAGTGTCATCACCAAAAAATGATGCTATTACAAAATCTGTGAAAGACAACTTTTCAGAATCTGTTATTGAAGTCTTTGATATTGAAGCACAAAACAATGATTCTACAGCGGTAGCCATTAAAGTGAACAAAGTTTTTGATGGAAATCAAAAGAGCTTTAACGATGTTTTGGGGAATGTAGGGTTAGGAGGATCTGTGAAATCAAGCCTTTCTTATATAGAAGGAGTGAAAACATTTCCTAAAAACCTTGTAGTGAAGTCTCAATTGTCTACTTCTGTTAATGAAGGTGGAGTAGATCTTCCGGTAACATTAGGCGTTACAACCAATCTGGTTTTGCTTTCTAAAATACCGATGAAACCAAGAGTAGCCGATTCAAGAGTAGGATTTTTCTCCGAAAAACACTGGTCGTTTAATGACAATCAGCAGAAAATGGATGAAAAGTTTTTCATTACCAAATGGAATCTTGAGCCCAAAGACGAAGACAAAGAAAAATATTTAAGAGGTGAGCTGGTAGAGCCTAAGAAACCGATTGTTTATTATATCGATCCGGCAACACCAAAACAATGGCGTGAAAAAATCATTGCCGGAGTACATGACTGGCAGGCGGCGTTTGAGCAAGCAGGATTCAAAAATGCAGTGATTGCGAAAATGCCGGAGGAAAAAGATGAAGATTTTGATATTGATGATGTAAGATATTCTGTAATTACTTACGCCGCGTCGCCAAAGTCAAATGCAATGGGACCCTCTGTAGTAGATCCTAGAAGTGGAGAAATTATCGAAGCAGATATTATCTGGTGGCATAATGTAATGACTTCTCTTCATGACTGGATGAGAATTCAGACAGGACCTATCGACCCGAAAGCAAGAGGAAATAAATTCAGTGATGAACATATGGGTGAAGCCATCCGTTTTGTTTCATCTCATGAAGTAGGACACACTTTCGGACTGAAGCACAATATGGGAGCATCCTTTGCCTTCCCTGTAGAGTCGCTTCGTTCCAAAGAATTTACAGACAAAATGGGTGGTACGGCACCTTCCATTATGGATTATGCACGTTACAATTACGTAGCTCAGCCGGAAGATGGCGTTACAGCAATCACTCCGAAAATTGGTCTTTACGATAAATATGCCATTGAGTGGGGGTACCGTTGGTATCCGGATGAATTCGTAGAGAAAAAAGCGTTGAAAAACCTGATTGAAAAACATGGGGATGACCCGATGTATTTCTACGGTGAGCAGCAGAGCTACCTGGAAACCATTGACCCGCGTTCGCAGTCTGAAGATTTAGGTGATGATGCGATGAAAGCCAGCGAGTACGGAATGAAAAACCTGAAAGTTGTGATCAATAATCTTCTGAAATGGACGTATGATGACGGTAAAGAATACACGGATGCCGGAAAACTGTATCTGGGAGTAATTGGGCAGTGGGATCTGTATACTGGTCACGTGATGGCAAATGTAGGAGGAATTTACCTGAACAATACTGTTTTCGGTAATAAGAAGAAAGCGTATGAAGCCGTTCCTGCAGAAATTCAGAGAAGAGCGGTTGATTATCTTGTGAAAAATGCTATAAACCTTCCGGAATGGTTATTCTTTAATCCGATTACAGAAAAAACATACCCGGTTAAAGACTCACCAATGGGACCCTACGAGCAGACGCCGTATACCCTGGCAAGAGGAATGCAGTATGGGACTATCTATTCCCTATTGATGGATGACAGATTGCTGAGGTTGCTTGAAAACGAGATGAAACACCAGGTTTCAGGATCGAAAGAAGAGATCTACACCGTTGAAAATTTATTTGATCAGGTAAGAAAGGCAATTTTTAATAAAAAAGGAAGCCTTACAATGCTTGAGAAGATGACTCAGAAAAATTATGTGGACGCTTTGATTGTTTCAGTAAACAAATTATTTGAGAAAACAGCAGTGAAAGGATTGAAAGCAGATGATAATTTGAACATCCCGACCATCTGTAATTTCCATGAAGAAGATCATGGGTTGAGGAATATCAATTATTCATCCATGAAGAGAGTATCAGAAGTCACTACTTACAAGAGGGCAGAACTTCAGAAGGTTCTGGACTTACTGAACGGAACAAGATACAGAGGCGATGATGCCTCCAGAGCACATTACACAGATTTAATCATTCGTATTCAAGAGGCTTTAAACAAATAAACGGCAATGAAAAAAACTCTAATACTTTTACCTCTTTTAGCTGCTAACATGGCAATGGCTCAGCAAAAGAAAACCATTACTGGGAAAATAGAAGATGGAAATACATCTCATATCATTACCGGTGCTTCTATAAAAATTGAGACACAATCTATCTCTACAAAAACAGAATTAGAAGGAATTATCGAAAGTGTATCAGTAGGTACAGTAACCGATAAGGACGGAAAATTTATATTGGAAATTCCTGCCGATACAAAAACGGTATCAGTAAGCTATCCTGGTTATGAATCCAGAGTAATTCAGCTTAATGAAGGGCAGACCAACTATACCATCAGACTAACTTCTGAGGTAACAGATAAGAATAAAATCCAGGAAGTAATCATCACCGGTTACCAGAAAATTGAAAAGCGTAAGCAGACTTCAGCGGTTTCTACAGTAAAAATGGACAACATCAGCCAGGCTGGTGTTGCCAGTGTAGACCAAATGCTGGCAGGGCAGATTGCTGGTGTGGCAGTAACTCCCGAAACCGGTGCTCCTGGTAGTCCTGCGAAGGTCAGAATCAGAGGTACAGCTTCTCTTTCCGGTCCTCAGGATCCACTATGGGTAATTGACGGTCTTCCGTTGGAAGGAAACGATGTTCCGAACTTTACCGATAAAGATAATATTGACCAGCTTCAGAACTTCTCTATCGCAGGATTGAACCCTAATGATATTGAAGATATTACCATCCTTAAAGATGCCGCTGCAACAGCCATTTATGGAGCAAGAGCAGCAAACGGGGTAATTTCCATTACCACAAAAAAAGGAAAGAAAGGAAGTCTGAAACTGAACTTTTCAGCAGATACTTTTGTGACATCACGTCCTGATTTTGGTAAACTGAACCTTTTAAATGCTTCTGAAAAAGTAGACCTGGAACTGATGCTTGCAAAACGTGCAGATCTTACTTACCGTGCAGATAAAGGGGAAGTGATGAGAATTCTGACTCAGAACAGCCAGCTTGATGCTTTCAGAAACGGAGGTTTTGATGCATTGAATTCATTCACACGCCAGCAGATCAACGGTTTAAGAAGCAACGATACAGACTGGGGCAAACTGTTGTACAGAAATGCCATCAACAAACAATACGGATTAAGTGTTTCCGGAGGAAGTGATCGTGCAGATTATTATTTCTCCCTGGGATACTATGATGAAGAAGGAACAACTATCGGTACAGGTTTTAAACGTTATAACCTGACTTTAAAAAACAATTATAAATTAAGCGATAAGTTAAATGCAGGAATCTCTATTTTCGGAACACAGAGCGAACGTACATCTTTTGTAACGGATGCTGATGCTTCAATCAATCCTATTAATTATTCAAGAAATGCCAATCCTTACCTGAAGCCTTTTAATGCGGACGGAAGCTATAATTATGATAGAGATATAGACGGTTTTGAGGATTTATATGTTCCTTTCAACTTCCTTGAAGAAAGGGAAAATACGAGCTATTCTCTAAAAAATAACTCTCTGAAAGCCATTTTAGATTTAGAATATAAAGCTTCCAAAAGTTTAAGATTTACCTCTCAGTTAGGAATTCAGTATGATGCTAATAAAACTGAGAAATTTGCGGGACAGAACACTTATTCCACCCGAAAAATGAGAGAAGGTACCCGTTACTACAAAGACGGTAAGTACAATTACTTTTTACCTGCAGGTGCTGTAAAGCAAAACTGGGATAATGATTTCTTCCAGTACAACTGGAAATTGCAGGCAGCATACAGCACGAAAATCAATTCAAAACATGAAATCGATTTGATGGCAGGAACAGAAATCCGAAAAACAGAGGATAATACAACTATCACAAGAGCCTTTGGATATGATCCAACTTCAAGAAGAGGTACTGCTATTGTGTTCCCGAATTCAGATTTTGCATCCGATAAAAAATATGAAACCTATCGTGAAAACCCGCCAATAGAGAATGCTTACGCTTCTATGTTTGCTACAGCATCTTATACTTATGATCAGAAATATACTTTCTTCGGAAGTGTAAGATATGACGGAACGAACCTGTTCGGGGTGAATAAAAAGTATAAATACCTTCCAATATGGGCAGTTTCAGGATCATGGCTGGTAACGAAGGAGAACTTTATGAAAAATATTCCTGCCGTATCTAACCTTAGATTGAGAGCATCTTATGGTCTTCAAGGGAATATTGACAGAAATACTTCACCATTCTTTATTGGAGAATATAATGATGCAACAATTCTTCCAGGTGTAAAAGAAGGGGTTATTACTGTAATAAGTCCTCCAAACGATAAATTAAGATGGGAGAAAACTACCAACACGAATCTTGGCCTTGATTTAGGATTGTTCAATAATCGTGTGAGTCTTACCGCTGATGTCTACAGCAGAAAAGGTACCGATATGATCAGTATGAGAGAAACCCCTCTTGAAACAGGGTTTGAATATACTATGATGAACTGGGGAAGCCTGACCAATAAAGGATTTGAATTGGCATTATCTACCAGAAACATTAATCATGATAATTTCAAGTGGACTACTACCATCAACTTTGCACATAACAAGAGTAGAGTATTGAGTGAGCAGCCTCGTGATAACTCGTTTCTTCCTTCAAGAGAAGGTCTGCCTGTGAATGCTGTTTTTGCTTTGAAAACGGCCGGAATGGATGAGCACGGAAACCCATTATTCTGGAAAGGAGACCAAAAAATATCAGCAGCTGAATTCTTTAAATTATATGACGTATATGCTGATTTCCTTCCAGGGCAGCTTGTAGACACAAAACTTTCAAGCGCTGAACTGAGAAGCCTGTTTACTTATGTGGGAGACAGAGATCCGAAATTTACAGGAGGTATTATCAACACATTTAAGATAAGTAATTTTGATCTTACCATCTCTGCAACATTCAATCTGAAGCAAACTGTAATGAGAACACCATCTTACCGAGGTATGGATCTGGATAGAGGAAGAAACTATACAAGAGATATTTATCAGGCAGGAAGTTCACTTCCGGGTATCACAAGTCCGGATATGGAAGCTAATCCGGACGGATGGATGGCGAATAAATGGTTTGCCGGAAACAGTTCCAATGCATACAGCTTACTTGATATATGGGCAAAAGAGATCAGCTATATAAGAATCAGCAGCATCCGTTTAGGGTATACACTGCCTAAAGAATTTACAAATCCTATGGGGATTTCCAGTCTGAGACTGAGTGTTGAAGGACGTAACCTTTTTGTATTCAGTAACGGATATAGCGGGTACTTTGATCCGGAGACCTATGGTAATATTTATGCACAGCCTATCACCAAGTCCGTAACCGTAGGATTTAATGTTTCTTTTTAAAACTTGAGAACAATGAGAAAAATTACAACAATCATAGCACTTACAGCAATTAGCCTTATCAATATAGGATGTGACAGGTTTTTAGATATTCAGCCCGAAGGAAAAGTTATTCCTGTTACCGCTGAAGATTACAGACAAGTACTTACATCAGCGTATTCAAAATATCCGGTTCACAAATCGCTGGTAGCCCTTCGTACCGATGAGGTGAATATTGATGACAATGGAGTAGATTTTGTTTCTTATCGTGAAATGGCAATGTGGAAAGATTCAAATAA
Organism: Chryseobacterium sp. IT-36CA2; assembly: GCF_949767875.1. NCBI lineage: Bacteria > Pseudomonadati > Bacteroidota > Flavobacteriia > Flavobacteriales > Weeksellaceae > Chryseobacterium > Chryseobacterium sp. IT-36CA2. The sequence continues at coordinate 966,115 of NZ_CATKPG010000011.1, forward strand.
CGACCCAACTTCTAATGAATTTCCCTGGCTAAGGTTTTATTCTGTTAATTTCTACCTGAACCAGATTATCAATGAAGGAAGCAAAACAATGCAGGATTCTCCAGAAAAGAATCAGATTTTAGCAGAAGCTTATGCTTTGCGTGCTTACCTGTATTTTGATTTGGTGAATTTATATGGAAAACCGTACAACAGTGCTACGGCTTCTACAGACAGAGGAGTTCCCATCAACTTGGAAATTGATCTTGAAGAGGTATTGAAGCCATCTTCTGTACAGGAAGTATATACACAGGTTCATTCAGATCTTAAAAAAGCTGAGGATCTGATGGTGGAGCAGAAGCAGGCACTGGGAGTCAATTATAGATTTTCAAAAACAGCATTGCTGGCATTTGAGGCAAGAGCTGCTTTATATGAAGGAGACTGGAATAAAGCTTTAAACTATGCAGATCAGGTATTGGCAGTAAAAGGAGATTTGAGCAATCTGAATACCACCAATACAGTACCGAACCATTATGCTTCCCCGGAATCTATCATGGCTTTGGATAATACATGGGATAATTCTATAAAAAACTTATGTTTTGCATCTCCGGAACTGATTTCTTCATACAATACTACCGCAGATAAAAGGTTTGGCATGTATTTTGAAAAGAATGGAAGTAAGTATAAAGTCACCAAAGGAGGAAGTTTAGAATTCAAAGTGTCTTTCAGAACAGCAGAGCAATACTTTATTAAATCTGAAGCATTATTAAAGTTGAATAAACTGGCGGAAGCTAAAGAAACACTTCTGAAAGTATTAAAAAACAGATATACTCCGGACGGATACACTTCAGTGCAAAGTGCAGTATCTTCAATGGATTCTACAGCATTTATGACTTTTATTCTGGATGAAAGATTCAGAGAATTTGCTTTGGAAGGACAAAGATGGTTCGACTTAAGAAGAGCAAATCAGAAAAAAATAAGCCATATAATCAGTGGCAAAGAGTATATTCTTCAGCAGAATGATCCGCGATATACCATTGAATATCCAATGAGTGCGAAGAAGAATAACCCTAATTTATAAAACTTCATATCAAATTCAATACAGAGGAAACCGCTTGAACTTAATTGTTTTAGCGGTTTTTTTGTACTTTTGCAGCGTTATGAAAATTGCCATTATAGAAGATGAGCTACTGGCTGTGAATTATCTGAAAAATCTTTTAGATATACAAAGCGTTGTCCCTGTTACAGAGACGGTTATTCTTCGTTCCAAAAAACAGGCAATCGATTTTTTTGAAAAAGATTCTGCAGATCTTATTTTTATGGATATCCATCTTGGTGATGGAATGAGCCTTGAAATCTTTGAGCATGTAGAACTTTTTACCCCAATCATTTTCATTACTGCATTTGACGAATATGCCATGAGAGTTTTCAGGCATTTCACCATTGATTATCTTCTGAAACCTTTTGAAGAAGAGGATTTACATAAAGCTTTACAGAAATTTATTTCTATAAGAAATAATTTTGATCCTGAACCGGTTCTTAAATCCATTTCCTCATTAAGACAGCCGGATGATGAGATGATGAAACGTTTTATGGTAAGAGAAGGGAATAAACTTAAATCAATAGACGAGCATAACACAGCTTATTTTTTTGCCTCAGGAAAATATCTTTTCCTGACTACAAAAGATCATCAGACCTATATTTATGATGATACCATTAAAGATATTATTCAGAAGCTGAATCCTGAGATCTTCTTTAAAATAAACCGCAAGTTTATCGTTAATAAAGAAGCCGTTTCTGAGATTATCAAACATTCCAGTCAAAAAGTAGAGCTAAGACTTTCTCCAGAACCGGAAGTGAATGCAGAAGTTTTTATCAGTAAAATACAGATTGCTGAATGCCTTAACTGGCTGAACAGTTAATTACGTCTTAAAAATCTTCATTTAAACTTTTCTAATTATATAAACGCAAAGGTTATTTTTACTCATTGTTATTGAAAAATAGCATGAAACTAAAAATAGACAAAAAAATCAGAGTAGGAATTTTCCTACTCTGATTAAAATATATTTGAATGATTGAACTAGTCAGCCTTTTTCAGGACTGGTCACACTTATAAAATATTATTCTTTAATAATCTTAGATTGATAGGTATTGGTTCCATCATGTATTGAAATAAGATAGATTCCGGTTTTCAAACCTTGAATTTTATCGTTAAGTTCCTTATTGATCTCACGTAAAGAGCCTTTTGCTGAAATAAGTGATTTCCCTGTCATATCATATAATTCTGCTTTCAGGTTTTCTCCTGAATTTTTAATATCAATCACTAATTTTTGGCCATTTTTTAAAGGATTCGGATAAACACTAAATTCATTATTATTTGTTTTAATATCCTTAGCTGCTAATGTAAATGCCGGATAAACCAGTATTTTTTGTCCATTGTATCCTACAGCATACACATTCAGTGCGTTGGCAGGATAATCTACATACGTATTTGCCAATGTAGTATCTCCTGTTCCTACAATAGAAACACTGATAAGCTGATTACTTGCATTATAGGTTTCAAAAGCAACAGCATTATTCCATTTAGAATTATCTACCAATAAAAACTGTCCTTGCGCATTGGTTGTAATCTGTGCACCCACACCTGTAACCCCCGAAACAGGCTGCATATTCTTGAATGCATTTACACTATTCGCTGAAATATAATTGATAACCGGAGATACAGGTTTAGCATATCCTTTTGCCAGAACATAGCTTTTCACATCATCAATCATGCTTTGCGTAATGGTCATTTGAGCATTGGTATAATCTGATATTGTTCCATTTATTGGCTTTAAAAAACCGGTGTTTGTGAAGAAATCCGTAAGGTCTTCCTGCACGGCATCACAGGTGTTTTTTACAAAATTCATTACCAGTTGCCCTTGTGTAAGCTGAGTTTCGTTTGTATTTCTTACTTTCTCAGCTACTGTAGCAAACCAATGTGCATAATCTACTCCCGGAACTGTAGGGGTAACTGTAGGAGTATCTTCATCAGACATATCTGAATCCAATGGAAGGGTTGAAGCGCCTTTTGAAGCACCCGCCAATTGATAATACAATTCTAATTGCCAAAACGGAACAAGGCTTCTGAAATTCGCATCAGCAGGATTCACATAATCAGTTCTGAACTGATCCATAACACTTTTCCCGTTAATTTGTGTCTGAATAATAATTTCTCCAAATCTGTTTCCTGCTACTTGAGGAAAGACAGTTTTATCGGCAACTTCACCTTCCAGCCTTGTAAACCTGTTGCTGCCTGTAGGTGAATACATATTATAATAGGCCCATGCAGAGTATAAATTGTTAGTGATTTCTGTTGTACCAACCCAATTTAATCCTGGTCTTACCTGATTGATATGACCTAATTCATGTGCCACACCCCAAATATCAAGTCCCGGTGCTGAGTTTGAATTAGACAATCCCCAAGTAAGATCTAAATGAACTCCCATACCTCCTGCAAACCATCCTCCTGTAGATTCCATATAAACAAGCTGTCTGTTTTTAACGTTTTTATTGAGTTTAAAGAAGCCCATCATTTCTCTTTCAGACTTGGCAATTGCATCGTACTTATCTATCAAAGGCTGAGCGGTTGTGAAATGGAAATTACTTACCACAGACTTATTGGTAACCAGTTTTGTATAATAGCCTTCAATATCAATTTTTGGATAGACATCATTAGTCAGCATTTCTGCCCATTCTGCAGACGTCGTACCTTTTTTATAAATACCATTTACAATACCTGCTGTGATATTTACAGTTACAGGGGCAGCGTTTGCATCATCGGTGTAATATGAAATATATCCCAATCCTTTATTAGTAATAGCGAGGATATTTATTCCATTTTTTAGTTCATATGTTTTTTCAGGAGACGCTCCTTCAGTAGCAAAATCTCTTACTTTTAAGTAAACTTTGTTTTCTGACGTAATATCTTTTGCAAAAACAATAGCAGTGGTATTAGGCTGAAATGCTATTCCTGTAGGGTTTTCATATCCATTATAATTTCCTATTTTGTATTGGGCATTTATTGATTCAATTGTTTTATATGCCATAAAAGTCTGCACTCTGTATTTTTTATTGTAGGTGTTATTGAATAAACACTGAGCTAATCCTTTCATGAAAGGTGAGGAAATTGCATTAATATCCTGCTGGGTTACAGTTGGTTTTAAAGTACTGAAAATAGCATCATTAAAAATGTTTGAATAGGCTGAAGGATTAAAACTATTAGAGTTGGTCTTAAAAAATTCCATTTCTGCACAGCTTGCAAAATTATTTTTACCATCAAGAACTTCAATTTTTATATTTAAAGGAGTAATTGCGGAAGGAAAGTTTACCGTTTTTATGGCAGATGTCTGCCCGAAATTTTGAGTAGAAATAGTAACGTAAGCAGGATTAGAAATTGTATTATAGCTTATTTTTACATTTCCAAAAAGTCCGTTTGGTCCGCCATCCTGTCTTGGTGTATACCTTAAATAATTCATAGCTGTCTGACCATCAAACTTATAAATCAAGGAAATAGGAAAAGTGGCTGCTGTTGCATTCCAGTCGCAATGATAAAGTGTGCTTACATCGCCATCAAAGGAATTTTCTATATTTTCTCCCGATTGGAAACTTGAAGCCGAAGATCCTGCCACCTGAGGCAATACAGGGATATCTGCATAAGCTGAAAATTCGTTGGTTGCCAGTGTACATTCTGTTTGTACAGGATCCATCTGTTCTGTAGAGTAAAATTCCATTTCGGCACAACTTGAAAAATTATTCTGAGCACTTAGAACATCAATTCTAATAACACCAGGCTGCACAATTGCTGTTGGTAAATCTATTGTTTTTGCCGTATTATCCGCTGCCCAGGAAATCACTCCGGTTGCTGTTGTAAAAACGGTAGGAGCGGATTGCGTGGAATAAGAAATCTTCACACTTGTCCAGATTCCGTTAGGACCTGTTGTTCTAGGTTTGTAAACTAACCTTTTTATACTTTTTACCCGATTGGAAAATGTGAAATTTAACTGATCGGGAAGTGCTGTACTCAAATTATACTGAGAATGATAAAGAGTATTTACATTATTATCAATAGACTGCCCGGCTTCCTGCCCGGATTGTGCAGGTTGTAATGAATTTACATACGCTACAGGCATCTTATACTGTTGTGCCAAAGCTGTCTGTAAAAAGAACAGAAATAAAAGAATAAAATAATTGTTTTTCATTTGATGTAAATTTTTGATTAAAAAATAATAAAATAACCAGATATTAATATCTTATAGGAGTATGGCTACTGTCTACCTTTCCACTAGATAAATCTAGCTTTGAATTATATTCAGTAATCTTCCCAAACATTCCTTATGCACTATTTGTGATAATGATAAAAAATACTTTACTCGCTCAAAACTATATTCTCAGAAATACTTTTTGCAGGTAAATACTCCCATTGCACTTCTGTTTTAAGTTGGTGGTACATTTATATTGAATACCGTTTTTCCAAAATTAATAATTAAAGTAATTCCATAATCTTACCCCTACCTGTTTTTGAATATTCACCACCAGTTGACTTTCATTGTTCCGAAATAGCTTTATTAAGCTACCAGAAATGAAAAAATATCAAAACAAACATCATGATTTTATGCAAAGGACTTCATAAAAGGTGAGAATAATCTGAAATTATCAGGATATTTAAAGGGGTATATCAGTAAACTTGGAGGCTGTAAAAAGTGTGATATCTTTATCATTCTCAATTTTTTTTGAGAAATAACCGGAAATTCCTTGTACTACACTTTTGCTGACATCAATAATGCTCTATTGTACGGGAGCTGAACTAAGCAAAACAGGTCAACTGGTGGTACATATATAAAAACAGGTAGGTACTAGTTTGTATAGCTATTTTAATTCTTAATTTTGGGAAAGAAGGGTTTCTGTATAGATATTTAAGTACTTGAGGAAGATATAATAGAAAATGAAATAGTCCCCAATCTTCCGGTCTAAAATGAGTATTTTTACCAAGAGGTCCTTTGGCGGAGGTCGTTAACTATAAATTCCTGGAATTTTATAAAACTAAAAAATTTTAAATAACATCATTAAAAAATGAATACAAATCACCAACCTACACTAGTAGTTTTAGCAGCTGGAATGGGCAGTAGATACGGAAGTCTCAAACAGATAGACACATTTACACCGCAAGGAGATACTATTATAGATTTTTCTTTATATGATGCATTGCAAGCAGGGTTTAAAAAAATTGTTTTCATCATTCGTAAGAATTTTGAAAAAGAATTTAAAGAGATCTTTGAGCAAAAACTAAAAAGTAAAGCCGAAATAGAATATGTATTTCAGGAAATAGATACTGTTCCGGCAAAATATCTTAATCCGGAGCGTACTAAACCATGGGGTACCGGGCAGGCATTATTACTTACTAAAGATGTGATACACGAAAATTTTGCCATTATTAATGCTGATGATTTTTATGGTAGAGATGCCTTTATGGCGATGTATGATTTTCTAAAAGAAACAGACCCCAGCTCTTATAATTTCAGCATGATAGGTTATTTGTTGGAAAATACGGTTTCAGACCATGGGTATGTTTCCCGAGGGGTATGTGAGGTAGATTGTAATGGAAACTTATTAAACGTTACTGAAAGAACCCACATAGAGAAAAATAAAGAAGAATTGAGGTATAAAGAAGAAGATGAGACCTTTACAGCAATTGATGAGGATGTAACAGTATCAATGAATTTTTGGGGATTCACCCCAAAGTGCTTTGAACTTATTGATGATTCTTTTACAAGATTTTTGGAAGAAAATAAAGGAAGTTTAAAAGCAGAATACTATTTACCAACTTTGGTTGCCGATAGTATAGCATCAGGAAAAGCTAACGTGAAATTACTGAAATCTAACGATAAATGGTTCGGAGTTACCTATCCTGAAGATAAAAAAAAGGTGCAAAAAGCTATTTCAGAATTAAAAATGAAGAAACTTTATCCAGAAAATTTATGGGAATAATCTAACTTTATAACAAGTAAATTAAAATGTAAGAATAGGAAATAGTTCATTGAAGATTTAGAAATACAAATTCTATATATAAATTTAATTTTAGCACATCACAAAACCAAATTAATATGTTAAAGAGCACAATAGATTCCTCTACGGGATTTGAAAAAAGATTTGAAAAAATAGAAACAGTTATTTTCTCGGATTCACTTTCAGCTTCGAAATCCGTGGCAAAAGAGATCTCAGATCTTATACGTGTAAAACAGTCTCAAAAACAACCTTGCATTCTAGGGCTGGCAACAGGCTCATCACCAAAGAGTTTATATGCCGAATTGGTACGCATGCATAGAGAAGAAGGCTTGAGTTTCAAAAATGTAGTCACTTTTAACCTTGACGAATATTATCCTATGGAACCAGATTCCATACATAGTTATGTCCGTTTTATGAAAGAATTATTGTTTGATAAAGTAGATATTCTTCCTGAAAACTATCACATTCCTGACGGAACATTATCTAAAGAAGAAATAGCAAACTATTGTACTGAATACGAACTTAAAATAGAAGCCTTAGGCGGAATCGATCTGCAGGTCCTAGGTATTGGTGGTAATGGTCATATAGGGTTTAATGAATCGGGTTCTTTACAAAATTCCAAAACCCGTCTTGTAGCGTTAGATCATATTACAAGAGTAGCTGCAAGCAATGAGTTTTTAGGACTATCAAATACCCCAAGAACAGCTATTACATTGGGTGTAAAGAAAATAATGGAAGCAAAAAGAGTCATCCTATTAGCATGGGGTGAATCTAAATCAAATATTATAAAAGAGTCTGTGGAAGGTCCTGTTACCAACCTGGTGCCAGCTTCCTATTTGCAAGAACACAAAAATGCTACTTTTGTATTGGATCAGGGAGCAGCTCATAAACTTACCCGAATTAATACTCCATGGTTGGTAGAAAAAATAGAATGGACTGATTTATTAATCCGAAAAGCAGTTTTGGGATTAGCACAAAAAATAGAAAAACCTATACTAAAGCTTACCGACTCTGATTATATAGAAAACGGAATGAGCGATTTATTGGCAGACAAAGGGCCAGCCTACGATATCAATATTCAAATTTTCAATAAATTACAACATACCATAACCGGCTGGCCAGGAGGTAAACCAGGAGCTGACGATACTAACAGACCAGAAAGAAAGACCCCGGCTAAGAAAAGAGTACTTATATTCAGCCCACATCCAGACGATGATATTATTAGTATGGGTGGAACTTTCATAAGATTGCATCAACAGGGGCATGAAGTTCATGTAGCTTATCAAACCTCTGGAAATATAGCAGTAGCAGATTCTGAAGCATTGCGATTTGCCAATTTTGTGTGTGATTACAACGAAATGTTTGGCATAGAAAATGGTCCGGCGAAAAAGATTTTTGATAAAGCAGTCAAATTTTTACAAAATAAAAAAAATAGCGATATAGACATTCCAGAAGTAAGACATATAAAGGGTTTAATAAGAAAAGGAGAAGCAAGATCTACTTGCTATTACGTGGGAATACCAGATAGCCAGATTCATTTTCTGGAAATGCCCTTCTATGAAACAGGCAGAATAGAAAAAAAACCACTGAGCAAAGAAGACATAGAAATTGTAACAGATATAATAGATAAAGTAAAACCACATCAGATATTTGCAGCTGGTGATTTAGCAGATCCTCATGGAACGCATAAAGTGTGTTTGGATGCTATTTTTGAATCTGTTAAAAATTTAAAACCGAAGGAATACATGAAAGATTGTTGGTTATGGCTATATAGAGGAGCATGGAAAGAGTGGTCTATAGAAGAAATAGAAATGGCAGTTCCACTAAGCCCGGACCAAATTTTGGAGAAGCGCTATGGGATTTTCAAACATCAATCTCAAAAAGATGGAGTAGTATTCCAAGGGACAGACATGAGAGAATTCTGGCAAAGAGCAGAAGAAAGAAACAGAGAAACAGCAGAAACTTATCATAAAATGGGACTTGCCACTTATGCTGCTATGGAAGCCTTTGTAAGGTGGGAATTCTAAAAAGATAGGCAATTTCCTTAATCAAAAAAGATATTTTGTCATAAGAAAAGATGACGTTGAAGTTTTATAAATCACACAAAAAAATAAGATTTTAACTTTGTTGAGGTGGATAATTAGGGGAAATTTGAAACCCAAACGAATACCTTTGATATTATATTCAGCCAATTCTATAGAAAAAATTTTACTTCCTAAAGGTTTGCGAAAGAGGTATTATGCCTGTATTTCAAAGATATATTGAGGATATTTTAAGGCTGTTGGCAAAGTTATCGTGTAATTGTGCTAGAAACTCTTTACATTCTGTTCTATACTGCGGTTGAGGTAATTCTTCACCAGTACAGATACAAAATCTATAAATCAAATTTAAAATATATTTAACTTCTTTACTGATATAACTTTTTAATCAGTATGTCCTGGGCGGATTTCTCCGCCCATTATTATTTTAACCTTTAGAAATTCGCCTTACTATTTGATTGGTGATCAATGAGTAACAAGGTGAAAATATTCTTATAGTTCAAAAAAATCTATAGGATAAATTTTTTTTCTCTTGGAAAATAGAGAAGCAAGAGGCGTGTCTGCCAACTATAATCAATCTCTATGAACTTCCTGATAAAGCATATTCAAATGATTTTCAACTGGTGGTAAAGGTACAAAAACTGGTGGCTACTAGTATGGAGCTATGATGTAAAACTATACATTTGAGTTACACAGGGTTAATATTATAGTAATAGTGAGTTCACACTTAGAAAAGGAAAATAAGAAGAGAGTATAATAAGTGTATTTGGGCATAATCGGGAGGTTTCATTTACCTGTTTTTCAATTGTGCCGGAACAGAGATTTATATTATAAAATATGGGAGATCATCATTTTTTTGTTCTTGCCTGAAAAAAATGGGAAATGGATATGGTTTTAGAATTCAACATTATCTGGAAAACTAAAATTAAATCTCAAACAAAATGTTTTGTTTAAAAAGACATTGTTAAAAAATAAGCTGCTCAATACAATGAAGAATATCCGGTAGTAAAGAGAGTGAAAAAATAGGAGCGATTGCATTTAAAAATGAAAACAATACTGAAATAGCCATTTGGTTCTGCATAATCTGAAGAGTAAAGAGTAAGACGAGACCTTTAGATTTTTCTTATTACATCTTATTTATAAAGAAAGATTGGTAAGAAGCGAACTACCCTTAGATAGAATAATATTGTTATAAAAGTTAATAAAATATGAAGAAAACTACAATTTGTATTTTGAGTGCAATTCTAATGTCATCTATAACATTTGTGGATGCACAAGAAACTAAAAACAAACCTTCTGACTCTCTCTCTAAAAAAGTAAAAGATGTGGAAGAAATAGTTTTAGTAGGATTTGGAAAACAGAAAAAAGGAACTGTTTCAGGATCTATAGCTTCTGTTGATAAAAAGATACTACAGGATCGCCCAACAACAAGCTTAACAGCGAGTATACAAGGTGCTTTACCCGGAGTTACCATTAAGTCTTCTTTAGGAGATGTAGGTTCTGTACCCACTTTAAATGTAAGGGGAAGAAGTGTTGCGGGGAATGCGCCTCTTTATATTATAGACGGTATTACCTCTAGTGCTGCAGATTTTTCCAGGTTAAGCCCAGCTGATATTGAAAATATAAGCATATTAAAAGATGCTTCAGCAGCTATCTATGGTACAAGAGCTGGTTATGGGGTGGTTCTTGTCGAGACCAAAAAAGGCGGTGGAGGTAAGATGAGTATAGGTTATAATATGTATAATGGCTATCAGACACCCACCTATTTACCTAAGTATGTAGATGCTGTTGAATATATGAAACTGAAAAATGAAGCATATTATAACGCTAATAATAATGTTGGTCATTTTTCTCAATATAAGCAAGATCAAATAGATCTTACAGCTGCAGGTACAGACCCAGATAGATACCCGAACACAGACTGGTATAAAGCCACTTATAGAAAAATGGCCAATGTGCTCAATAATGAGATTAATGTATCAGGAGGAGATAAAACCCGTTATTTCGCAAGTTTAGGGTATTTGAAACAGGAGTCTCTATCACCTACAAAAGGTATGGATAGATATTCTTTTAGAACCAATACATCCTCTAAATTAAGTGATAAATTGACCGTAAATTCTAATATATCATTTATCAAACAAATGATCAATGATCAGGGAGGAGATATTAATACTATAGAATTGGCAAGAATAACCCCTACTATGGCATTAAGGCAATCCAATGGATGGTGGGGATCCGTTAATGCTGGTAAAGTAGATAACACATTTGCGAATACTAATCCTGTAAGAAATAATATAGAGGGGGGAGATTCTAAGTCAAATGATCAAAAATTTATGGGGGCATTATCTGCAAACTACGCTCCTGTAAAAGGATTAAATATAGATGCTCTAATCAGCTATTCAAACTGGAACTATCGTTTAGGTACTTTTGTAAATACACTAAACCCTGTATACAACTTTTTAACTAATGCTCCTATTGGGGCAACCGCGAGAGCGATTAATAACTATTCTGAGTCCTGGAATTCTGATGAAACACTTAATACTCAGATCTTGATAAGTTATGAAAAAAACATATCATCACATTATTTTAAAGTATTGGGAGGTGCTTCCTATGAAGACTATACAACCAGATCTATATCTGGTAAAAAATCTAATATACCAAAAGATGGATTACATTCTTTAAGCGCTCTTTCTACCATTGATGGAACCTTAGATGAATTAAAATCTAATACCGGGCAATATGCTTTCCAGTCTGTTTTTGCCCGTATCAATTATAATTATCAGGAAAAATATTTTTTAGAAGGTATTATAAGGGCAGATGCATCTTCACGTTTTGCTAAAGAAAATAGGTGGGGTTATTTTCCTGCAGTTATGGCTTCCTGGAGGTTAGATAAGGAGAATTTTATTAAAAACTTAAATTTTATCAATACACTAAAATTAAGAGGTTCCTATGGCAGCACCGGATCTATCAATACAATTGGTAATTATGACAATCAGACTTATATGGATAGCTCTTCTTCAGTTCTGGGGAATGCTATAGTAGGGGCAATGGTACCAGGTAAGCTTGGTTTTTCAGGTATAGGCTGGGAAACAATTGTTACCAAAAATATAGGCTTGGAAGGATCTTTATTCAGTAATACTTTTACTTTCTCTGTAGACTTATATAACCGTCTTACAAAAGGTGCACTAATGAACAACCAATTAGCATATGAAACAGGTGTACTCATAGACAGTGATCCAAAGAAAAACCAAACACCGCCAATTAATGCGGGTAATGTAGAAAATAAAGGAATAGAAATTAGTTTGGGATATAATAAAAGTTTTGAAAATGGGGACTTTTACATCAATGCTAATTTTGCTAAAAACAAAAACAATATTCTTTCACTTGTAAATAACAAACCTTTATATGATAATAACTGGATAACGCAAGTAGGGGGTTCAATTGGTGATTTCTACGGATACAAAACTGCTGGTCTCTTAACCCAAGAGGATATTAATAATAATTATCCCAAATTATATAGCACCTCTCAATCTGGTGATATAAAGTATGTGGATGTTAATGGAGATGGAGTTGTTAATGAGAACGATAGAACAGTAATAGGAAATGATGTTCCAAGTTTTACCTATGGTATAAGCGTAGGAGGTAGATATAAAAATTTTGACCTTAGCGTAGTAGGGCAAGGGGTAGCTAATGTTCAGGTATATCTGGATAAAGAATCTTCTCAGGCATTTTTCAATGGTTCCGGTGCAAAACAATATGTTTCAGATAATAGATGGACTCCGGAGAATCCAAATCCTAATGCCTTGTATCCTAGGATATTGCCAGCTGGTGGAGGAACTCAAAATATAGGTGTTACTTCAGATTTTTGGCTTTTTGATGCAAGTTACTTTAGAATTAAGTCAATTACTTTGGGATATTCTATTCCTCAGGAAACAATTAGCCGCATAGGACTGAAAAAATTCAGAATATATGCAAACTTGGAGAACTACTTTACACTGAGAGGAGATAAACGAATGAAAGATTTTGATCCTGAACAGGCTACCGGTCGTTCAACATATCCATACTTAAAAACCATATCGTTTGGTATCAATGCAACTTTTTAATTTATTAAACCTCTGAAAATGAAAAAAATAAAAATTATATTACTATCAGTTTCCCTGACTATAGTGACTAGTTCTTGTAATTTAGATAGATTTCCGGAAGACAAAGTATCAGAAGAAACATTCTGGAAAACTGAAAAAGACGCTACTATGGCATTAAATGGTATTTATACATACTTGTCTAGTGCAGCTTATAGCAGTTTGTATAACGATAGTTTTACCGATAATTCATATGCTCAATATCCCTGGGAAACAACTGCAGTAGATGCTTCTGCAGGAAATATACTTCCTACAATAGATTTTGGATATGATTTTACTACAATTAGAAGAGCAAATACTTTTTTGGAAAAAATTGATGAAATTCCTATGGACAAAAATTTGGCTGGCAGATATAAAGCAGAAGCCAGGTTTATAAGAGCTTTTAATTATTTTGATTTATCACAACGTTTTGGAGCTCTTCCACTTGTGCAAAAATCAGGTGAATTGGATGGCTCCACCCTTACACCTATTTCTGAAACTCAAATTGATGATTTTGTAACCAGTGAATTAAATGCTATAGAAAATGATTTACCAACAGCTTACCCATCTAGCCCGGATAAGGGTAGAATAACAAAAGGTGCTGTATCAGCATTTAAGGCAAGAGTATATTTATACACAGGAAAATATAAAGAAGCTTATGAAGCTGCTCAATCAGTAATGAACTCCGGTACTTACGATCTTTTCAGTACAACTTCAGTAGACACAAGTACAAATTATGACAGCTTTGTTACCTTTACTTCTGCCACAGATAAAGATAATTTTTATAAAGGCTTAAGTAATTATCAAGCATTGTTCTGGGCTAAAAATAATGGCAACAAAGAATCAATTTTAGAAGCTCAATTTGTACCAGATTCTAAAGGTATATTTAGTAATAGCATGGCTCTTTACCTATTGCCAAATGAAGAGAGTGGGTGGAGTTCTATAACCCCAACCATTGATTTGGTAAATGCCTATTGGAATAAAGATGGAACGGCATTTACACCTCCTTCTAATGCTACAAGAGCTTCAAATTATAATAATGGCAATCCAAACAACGCTTATCTGGATGAATTTAAAAACAGAGATACTCGTTTGTATGCAAGTATAATGCATCCAAATGGACCTTGGTCTTATTTAAAAGGTTTTGGGACAAGTAAACTATTCAAATGGAGTGAAGGTGGAAACAATACATCTAAAATAGGCTATAATTATAAAAAAATGGTGGATTATGGCTCATTAGATGAGAACTTAAATATGAGCAACAACTTTATGCTTATCCGTTATGCAGAGGTATTACTCATATATGCCGAAGCAAGAAATGAATTATTTGGCCCGGATTCTACTATTTATGATGCATTAAATCAAATTAGAAGTAGAGCAGGCATGGTAGGAGTTAGCAGCACACAAACAAAAGAAACCCTAAGAGATATTATCAGAAATGAAAGAAGAATAGAATTAGCCAATGAAGGGCACAGATTCTATGATATCAGAAGATGGAAGATTGCACCCAATGTAATGAAAACTGTCTACGATATTAAAAATACACAGGTTGCAACAAGAGTTTGGGATGATAGATTTTACAGATTTCCTTATCCTCAAAAAGCTGTGGATTTAAATCCGAACCTAAAAGAAGCTCAGGCAGCAAAGGGATATTAATTTTATATAAATGACTATAGTTAGTACTCGATAAAAAACTATTTTTGAAAGTCGTAATATCATAAAAAGTTATAGTTAATTTTATCTTCAATATTGATATTACTTTCATAGAGTAGTATAAAATGTCAATTAATAAATAAAATCAAGGTAAATGGATGCAGTGTTAAATTCAAAAATTCAAAAGATTTTACTATTGAGCTCTTTTCTTTTTTTCTTCATTGGAAAAATTCAGGCTCAAAAAATTGAAAATGTTTCTAAGAAAGGAGAAACTTCTGTAGAAGTTTTGCTTTCTGACAACAAAAAAATACTAATAGATTTTTATGGAGAAAATATTTTTCGATTATTTTTAGATCCCAAAGGCGGAGAAGTAAGAAATCCTGAAGCAATACCTCCTGCTCAAATTTTGGTAGATCAGCCTAGAAAAAAAGTAAAAGAAATTGCTGTCAACAATTTACCACAGACTGTTTCTATTTCCACCAGTAAAATTAAAATAGAAGTTGAAAAAACAACTTCTTTATTTAAAGTATTCAACTTGAACCTTAATAAAGAGGTATTTTCTTTTATTGCTCCTATTGAATTTAATTCTAAAGAAGCTGTACTCACTTTATCTCAAGGAAAAGATGAATATTTCTATGGAGGCGGTGTACAAAACGGTCGATTTTCTCATAAAGGAAATACTATTTTCATTGTGAATCAAAATAACTGGACTGATGGTGGTGTTGCATCTCCAAATCCTTATTATTGGTCTACAAAGGGATATGGCTTTATGTGGCATACTTTCAAAAAAGGATATTATGATTTCGGTAAACAGAATAAAAATGAAGTGAAACTGGCTCATGAGACTAATTACCTTGATGTTTTCTTTATGGTAAATGATCATCCTGAATCTTTGTTGAACGATTTTTACCAGCTCACAGGGAACCCTGTACTTTTACCCAAATTTGGTTTTTATGAAGGACATCTTAATGCCTACAATAGAGATTATTGGAAAGAAGATGATAAAGGAATCCTATTTGAAGACGGAAAAAGATATAAAGAGAGCCAGAAAGATAACGGTGGAGTTAAAGAATCTTTAAATGGAGAAAAAAATAACTATCAGTTTTCTGCCAGAGCTGTTATAGATCGGTATAAAAATGCAGATATGCCTCTGGGATGGATATTACCAAATGATGGGTATGGTGCAGGATATGGGCAAACAGAAACTTTGGAAGGCAACATTGCAAATTTAAAATCATTTGGAGATTATGCCAGAAAGAATGGAGTAGAAATAGGATTATGGACTCAATCAGATTTGCATCCAAAAGAAGGAATAGGTGCTCTTTTACAAAGAGATATCATAAAAGAGGTAGGTGACGCAGGAGTACGAGTGTTGAAAACAGATGTTGCCTGGGTAGGCCCTGGCTATTCATTCGGGCTGAATGGTATTTCAGACGTGGCTCAAATAATACCACGCTATGGTAATGGGAGTCGTCCTTTTATCATTTCGTTAGACGGCTGGGCTGGTTCACAACGATATGCAGGTATTTGGACAGGAGACCAAACCGGTGGAGAGTGGGAATATATCAGATTCCATATTCCTACCTATATAGGTTCCGGTTTGTCTGGCCAGCCTAACATTACTTCGGATATGGATGGTATTTTTGGAGGGAAAGACCCAATTATCAATACAAGGGATTTTCAATGGAAGACCTTTACTCCTATGCAGCTCAACATGGATGGCTGGGGAACCAATGAAAAGTATCCCCATGCTTTGGGTGAATCAGCCGCTTCTATTAACAGAAACTATTTAAAATTGAAATCCAGCCTGCTTCCTTATACCTATAGTATAGCGAAGGAAGCTGTAGAGGGATTGCCAATGATCAGAGCAATGTTTTTAGATGAAGCTAATGAATATACATTAGGAAAATCTACCCAGTACCAGTATCAGTATGGACCGTTTTTCTTAGTTGCTCCCGTATACCAGGCTACAAAAATGGATAAAGAAGGAAATGATATTAGAAATAATATTTACCTTCCTAAAGGAAATTGGATTGACTACTTCACAGGGCAGACTTATGAAGGAGGAATTGTTTTAAATCATTTCGATGCCCCAGTTTGGAAACTCCCTCTATTTGTGAAGCCAGGTGCCATTATTCCGATGGTAAATGCCAATAACAATATTCATCAAATCAATAAAAAATTAAGAATTTATGAGGTGTATCCTTCAGACAAATCCAGTTTTACAGAATATGATGACGATGGCATAACCGAAAATTACAGGAAAAAAGAATCTGTAAGCACCCTTATAGAAAGTAATGTTGTAAAAAATACTGCAACAATAATTATTTCTCCTACTCAAGGTAACTTTAATGGTTTTGAAAAAGAAAAAATAACAGAATTTAGAATTAATGTTACTAAAAAACCATCTGCTGTAAAACTTTCTATTGGAGGTAAAAATATAAAACTCAATGCAGTAAATACTTTAGATGAATTCAATAATGCTGCAAACGTATATTTTTACAACAGCAAACCAGAATTCAATAATTTCTCTACAAAAGACTCTGAATTTTCAAAGGTTTCGATTTCTCGAAATCCACAAGTTTGGGTAAAATCAGAAATCACCGATGTAAGCAAAAACAAACTAGAGCTTGTCATTAAAGACTACCAATTTATTAATTCCAATCAATTAAAAAATAATTCCGGAGCATTTGCAGAAACTTTAAAACCAATCACTTCAGAAAATACAAACACTGCATATTCTATATTACCGTCGTGGAATACAATTCCTAATGCTGACTATTACGAAATACTATATAACAATATGGGATACAGTAATATAAAAGATACGTCTTTCTTGTTTGAAGGATTAGCTCCTGAAACGAAATATGATTTCAAATTAAGAGCCGTAAATAAAGCCAATACCTCTGATTGGGTTCCTTTTTCATCCCAAACCAATAAAAACCCTTACGAATTTGCAATTAAAGGCATAAAAGCCACAGTCACAATTCCAAGTCAGGAAGGGGAAGGTTTAGAAAATCTTTTTGATCAGGATGTGAGTACGGGCTGGCATTCAGATTATGAAAAAAGCAAAGTCCCTTTTGAAATAATTTTAGATTTAGGCTCTATTAATACCATAAGCAAATTGGAATATATCCCTAGAAATAGTGGCTACAACGGAATATTGATGAATGGTAAAATTTCGTATAGTGATAATAAAAAAGATTGGACAGAACTTGGCTCTTTTACTTGGGATAGAAATAACAAAAGTAAATCTTTAGATTTCGTCACACATCCTACTACAAGATTTATGAAGATTGAAGTAAGCAATGCTTTCAGAAACTTTGGCAGTGGAAATGAATTATATGTATTCAAAGTTCCCGGGTCTTCAAGTTTACTTCCAGGCGATATCAACAATGATCAGAAAATTGACAGGAATGACTTTACTTCATATATGAATTATACAGGTTTAAGAAAAGGAGATTCTGATTTTGAAGGATATATTAGCAATGGAGATATAAATAAGAACGGTTTCATTGATGCATATGATATTTCTAACGTTGCTACAAAAATAGATGGAGGAGTAAACGATGAAGAATTGAAACCATTGCAAGGCAGCATTGCCGTCTCTGCTTCAAAACAGCAGTATGCTAAGAATGATATCATTGAAGTTGTAGTAAAAGGGAGTAATCTGCAATCTGTAAATGCATTGAGTTTTGCTATTCCATATAACCAACAAGAATTGGAATATGTAGGAATTACGCCATTAAATATCGGACAAATGGAAAACCTGACTTATGATAGACTGCATACCAATAAAGAGAAGGTATTATATCCTACGCTGGTTAATGTAGGACAAAAACATCCTTTAGAAGGCACAACAGATTTATTCATTATTAAATTTAAAGCAAAACGAAACGGTACATTTAATATAAAAGCTGCTAATGGATTGCTGGTTGATAAAGCACTAAACTCTATTAGCTTTTAATTACGAAGCTGTTTAAAAGGCAAAAGAAAGAATTTACATTTTTTGACACTAATCTCACGATGTGAGTAAGTTAAAAAGTCAAAGGCTTGGATTGTATAATCTAAGCCTTTTTTAATACGCTTAAGTTGGTTAAAAGTTTAGCTTTTATTTGTGTTTTTATGAAAACAATTTCAAATAAAAAAATTCAAATCTATTACAGGGAATTCCTGATAATTAAATCAGAAGCATTTTCAATTCTTTGTTGTTTGGCATTAAGAATCATCTCTGCTAAGATCTTTCCCATCTGCCAAAAATCTGTAGAAATCGTAGTAATGCCATTTTCTACAATCCCTTTAAGAGGCGTTTCATTGTAGGAGATAATTCCAAAATCCTTTTTAATCTTTAGCTTCTGTTTTTTAGATTGCTTAATAACGTTGACCAAGTGTTTATCATCGGGAATGATGAATACATCCCCATTCTGTATTTCCTCATCTGTAAAATTACTGATAATGATATGTTTCTTTTTATACTGTTCACAAAAACTGGTAAATCCTTCTACCATGCCTATAGGTTCCTTTTTTCCAGGAAAAATAAGAATTAATCTTTGGTAAGCTTCAAGCAAAGTTTTCGCTTTTGACAGACCATTATACATGTCTTTTGCAAAATTCTGATGTACTGATGAATATTCTCTTAAATGTAAGTTGGTTTGATCTAATAGGTAAACGTCCTTCTTTGGAAGCATCTTAATAATAGGTGCCGTATTATTCATATTGCCCGGCATGATTATGTATTTTGTGTAGTTTCCATTATTTTCTTCAATTAACTTTTTGAAGACATCTATATTAAAATAGTGGAAAAAAACATGAATATTGGATCTTTGTTGCAGCTCTTCCAAAAATGAATTATAAAGGGTTTCCTTGAAAGCATTCAGCTCATCAAACAGCAGAAAAATTCGCTCTTCAAAATCCCAATCGGTACTTTTTATGTAATATCCTTTACCTAAAATGGCATTTACTATACCTCTTTTTTTAAGTGTTTCGTAGGCATATAGGACGGTATCTCTGGAAATACCGAATTCCATACATACTTTATTTATCGAAGGTAGTTTGTCATTTTTTTTGAGCAGTTGCTGAGCAAGAGCTTGTTCAATGGAATTTATAATCTGTTGATATTTAGGTACAACCGAATCGGGAATTATTTTAATAAGCTTCATAATATTTCCATTTTTTTAAAACTAGTAGTAAATATACAAAAACTGGTAGGAACAAGTATGGAAGTGTTTTTCAAATTTATACATTTGGCAATATAAGGTTTCCTTTTATATGATTTTGGTGTAAAATATTCGATTTTATTCTATATGATTTACTAGGAATGCTAAACTATTGAATACTTTAGTATGTGTAAAAATGCTAAAAAGTATAGAAATCTATGATAAACTTATTATAAAAATTTTAAAGCGTGGGAAAACTATCGACATTTGATCTTGTTATATTTCTAATTTATTTTTTGGTTGTAACAGTATATGGTCTATGGATATACAAGCGAAAAAAATCAAAAACTACAGGAAGTAAAGATTATTTCCTTGCAGAAGGCTCACTTACATGGTGGGCAATTGGAGCGAGTTTGATTGCATCTAATATTTCGGCAGAACAATTTATTGGGATGAGTGGGGAAGGCTTCTTCATAGGAGTAGCTGTTGCCGTCTACGAATGGCTGGCTGCAATTGCGCTTATAATTATTGCAGTATGGTTTATTCCTATTTATCTTAAAAATAAGATTTATACGATGCCTCAGTTTTTGGAAACACGATATAATAAATCTGTTTCTCTTATTATGGCTATTTTTTGGCTGTTTTTGTATGTAATTGTTAATCTTACTTCCATTCTTTATTTAGGAGCTGTAGCTATCGATTCATTGCTCGGTGGAGGTCATCTGCATATCATTATGGTTGCACTTTTACTAATGGCTTTGTTTATTGGATTGGGTGGAATGAAAGTTATTGGCTACACGGATGTTATTCAGGTAACAGTTCTTATTATTGGTGGTTTTGCTACAGTTTATATGGCATTACAGGTTGTAGATCAAAGAATTAATGGTGCTGCTATTGGAAATGCCTTAACAGGTTTAGATACCCTTTTGAAAGAAGCTCCGGAACATTTCAAACTCATTCTGAATAAACCACAAGTTACAACCACTACTTTATCAATGCCAGAAAATTTAGCAGCACAGAAATATATAGCTTTGCCGGGTTTAGCAATGTATTTTGCCGGACAATGGATTGTACAGCTTAATTATTGGGGGTGTAACCAATACATTACCCAAAGAGCATTAGGAGCAGATTTAAAAACAGCAAGAACGGGAATTTTATTTGCAGGATTTTTAAAACTTTTTATGCCTGTAATTGTTGTGCTTCCCGGGATTGCAGCTTACGTACTTTATACAAAAGGTTATTTGTCAAATTTTAATGGTGCAAAAGATGGTGCTTATTCTGCAATGCTGGGATTGCTTCCATCTGGACTTAAAGGTCTTGCAGTAGCTGCTTTAACAGCCGCAATAGTAGCATCTCTTGCCGGAAAAGTAAACAGTATATCCACAATTTTTACTTTAGATATTTATAAAAAATATTTAAAAACCAACACCTCTGAAATACAAATGGTAAGAACAGGACGTTGGGCAATTATAGTGGCAATGCTTATTGCTTTGGTATTTACATGGACAGATATTTTGGGAATCGGTGGAGAAGGAGGTTTCACATTTATACAAAAATATACTGGTTTTATTAGTCCCGGTGTATTTGCTATGTTTATTTTAGGGATGTTATGGAAAAGAACCACCGGAACTGCCGCTATAGTTGGAGTTATTCTTGGTTTTTTATTATCTATATTCTTTAACAGCTTTGCTGTTGAATTATTTGGAAAAGAAACATGGATTTATACAGCATTCACCTATGAAAAATTGGAAAATGGTGTAGTGAAAACCATTACAGAAATTCCTTTCCTTATCAATATGGGGTGGTCATTTTTCATTACTGTAGCTGTAATGGTTTTCTTAAGTATTTTTGGGCCAAAAGTAAATCCAAAAGCTTTTGTCACAGACAAAAATATGTTCAAATTGGACAATAGGACATTATTCCTGATTGTCATTATTATATTACTTCTAACTGCTATTTATGTTCGTTTTTGGTAGTAGGAATAATTTTGAGTTTTGTGTTTGAGAAAAATGAGAAATGGTGATTTTTTGTAAAAAATTATTCCATACACTTTACTTATGAAAGATGGTTTGTCTTTTTTAGCAGTTGTTGAGCAAGAGCTTGTTCAATGGAATGTACAACCTGTTGGTATTCGGGTACAACCGAATAGAGAATTATTTTAACAAGTCTCATCATATTTCCAAATTTTTAAACTGGTGGTAAATTCACAAAAACCGGTAGGAACTAGTGTGATTGTATTGGGTAATTTTATAAATTTATTCAACTAACTAAACTAGATCTATAATACATTACTATGAAGCTTATTAAAAATATAATTTTAGCTCTGTCCTTAGTAGGTGCAAATTTGAGCAATGCACAGCAGAAACCTATTAAATATGAATCTTTCAAAATTGAAAATGGAGAATTTAAATTTAATGGGCAGGCAGTTAAATTGCATTCAGGTGAGATTCATTACGCTAGAATTCCTCATGAGTATTGGAGACATCGTTTAAAAATGGTTAAAGCCATGGGGCTAAATACAATAGCTACTTATGTATTTTGGAATTATCATGAAATAGCTCCCGGAAAATGGGATTTTCAAACCGGGAATCGAAACTTATCCGAATTTTTAAAAATAGCAAAAGAAGAAGGCTTAATGGTAATTCTTCGTCCGGGACCTTATGTATGTGCAGAATGGGAATTCGGGGGGTATCCTTGGTTTCTACAAAACGATAAGGATATGAAAATCAGAGAATACAATACTCCTTTTTTAAATTCAACAAAAGCTTATTTCACAGAGCTTTACAAGGTGGTAAAACCTTATCTGATTGTTAATGGAGGTCCTATTGTTATGGTGCAGGGAGAAAATGAATTTGGATCTTTTGTTGCTCAAAGAGAAGATATAAAAATAGAAGATCATAAAAAATATAGTTCATCCGTATTCGATCAATTAAAAGAAGTTGGCTTCAAAGGAATGGAGTTTTTTACTTCAGATGGAGACTGGCTATTTGAAGGAGGTGCTTTACCGGGCGCTTTGCCAACTGCAAATGGAGACGAAGATCCAGAAAATATTAAGAAAGAAGTAAAGAAATTTCATAATGGAGAAGGTCCTTTTATGGTAGCAGAATACTATCCCGGATGGTTAGATCATTGGGCAGAACCTTTCCCTCGTAAAGCTGCGGAAAGAGTAAAAGGGCATATTGAAAAATTCATGAATAATGATATTTCTTTTAATATTTACATGGTACATGGAGGAACTAACTTTGGGTTTACCTCCGGAGCTAATTACGATAAAGATCATGATATACAGCCGAGTATGACTAGTTATGATTATGATGCTCCCATTACTGAGGCGGGTTGGGAAACCGAAAAGTATTTGAAATTAAGAGAATTGTTAAAAACTTCCTCTACACCCCCTATTCCTGCAAAGATTCCAGTCATTCAGATTCAGGGTATTAAATTGTCTCAGGCAATTGATTTAGAAATTTTAAAGAATAATGTAAAACCTGTAATTAATGACAATCCTTTAACTTTTGAGCAATTAAATCAAGGGCATGGCTATGTTTGGTACAGCAAAAATTTTAATCAGCCCATTAAAGGAACTTTAAAACTTGATGGATTAAGAGATTATGCGATTGTTTATGTGAATGGAGAAAAAGTTGGAGAGCTTAATCGTTACTATAAAAAATATGAATGTGAAGTTAATATACCCTTCAATGGAAAACTAGACATTCTGGTAGAAAACATGGGAAGAATTAACTATGGAGCTGCTATTAATAAAAATACAAAAGGAATTATTTCTCCTGTATTTATTAATGACCGTAAAATTACTGGAGATTGGGAAATGTACGGGCTTCCTTTTGAAAAGGCTCCGGTAATTGATGCCAAACAAAAATCTGATTTAAAAGAGAACAGACCAGCGATCTATAAAGGAAATTTTAATGTATCAAACGTGGGAGACACTTTCTTAGATATGCGACCTTTTGGGAAAGGAATTGTATTTGTTAACGGTATTAATTTAGGAAGGTATTGGTCAGTAGGCCCACAGCAGACATTATATTTACCAGGGTGCTATTTAAAAAAGGGTAATAATGAGATTATTATTTTTGAACAGAAAAATAATAAAATTAATAAAGAATTAAACACATTATCCGAACCTATTTTAGACAAATTAATCCCTGAAAATGGGTCAAACTGATATAAATAATAAACTCAATATGAGTAATTCATTTAACAGTAAAAATCATCCACATAGAAGATATAATCCTTTATTGGATGAATGGGTTTTAGTATCACCACAAAGAGCAAAACGGCCATGGCAAGGACAACAGGAAGAACCATTAACAAGCGTTCAAAATCAGTATGACCCCCAATGCTATTTATGTCCGGGAAACTCAAGAATTAACGGAGTCCAAAACCTCCAGTATGAAGGTGTATATGTATTTGATAATGATTTTGGAGCTTTATTGAGTGAAGGAGTATCCTTCGATAAAACCGAGGATGAATTATTTAAAATTGAACCCGAAAGAGGAATTAACCGGGTAATTTGCTTTTCACACGACCATTCATTGACTCTTCCTGAAATGTCCGTAGACGCAATTACAAAAGTGGTGTCTGTTTGGAAAGAAGAATATCAGAATCTGGGAGAATTGGATTACATTAATCATGTTCAGATTTTTGAAAATAAAGGAGCAATCATGGGCTGTAGTAATCCTCATCCTCACGGGCAGATTTGGGCACAGTCATCCATTCCTTCTCAGGTGGTTAGAACACAGCAAAATTTGAAGAACTATTATGATAAACATGGAAAAACCCTTCTGTCTGATTATCTTCAAAGAGAAATAGAAATTAATGAGCGAATTATACTGGAAAATAAAGCTTTTGTGGCTTTGGTTCCATTTTGGGCAACCTGGCCGTTTGAAACAATGATTATCAGTAAAAAACCCTTAAATAGTTTATTGGCTTTTTCACATGAAGATCAAGCTTTATTGGCTCAAATATTGAAAGATTTAACTACGAAATACGATAATATTTTCTCTATTTCTTTCCCTTATTCTGCCGGAATACATCAGGCTCCCACAGATTCAGAATCCCATGAGGAATGGCATTTTCATATGCATTTTTATCCTCCTTTGCTTCGCTCTGCTAGCGTGAAAAAATTTATGGTGGGATACGAAATGTTAGCAGAAGCTCAAAGAGATATTACTCCGGAACAAAGCGCAGAAATTCTTAAAAAAAGTTCAATAGTTCATTATAAAAATAAATAAAATAGCTCTTCATAAAAATAGACTGTTTTATAAATTAGATACAAATAAATGTCAAATATTAAATATATTGATTCTTTAGTTAAAGAAGCTGATATTCCTCTTTTTAGAACGTTATATGGGCGGAATTCAGAATTATTACATCAGCAGGCAACCCGATATACTAAAACATTATCCCGTTTCAAAGAAGTTTTTGGGGATAAAGAGGTTTCTGTTTTCAGTTCACCAGGAAGAACCGAAATTGGAGGTAATCATACAGACCATAATCATGGTCGCGTATTAGCAGGCGCAGTAAACCTGGATAATATTGCCATTGCTGCTAAAAATAATTCAGATATAATTCGGATTGAATCTTCAGGTTATCAAACATTTGAAGTGGATTTAAATCACCTTATTCCCAACGAAAATGAATTTTCAACTCCAAATGCTCTTGTCCGGGGGATTAATGCCCGATTAAATGAATTGGGATATGAAATAGGAGGGTTTGATGCCGTAATTGACGGATGTGTTCCTAAAGGTTCCGGATTAAGTTCGTCAGCATCATTTGAGGTATTAATTGGAGTAATTGTTAGTCATTTATTTAATGAAGGTAAATTAGATCCTATACTAAATGCTCGTATAGGGCAATATGCAGAAAATGTTTTCTTTGGAAAACCTTGTGGATTAATGGATCAGGTAGCTTGTTCGGTAGGAGGATTGGTAGCCATTGATTTTGCTGATGTAGCAAATCCTGTTGTTAAAAAAGTAGATTTTGATTTTGAATCTACCGGTTTTTCTTTAGTCATTACAGATACCCGAGGGGATCATACCGATCTGAATAATGAATATGCTGTTTTACCTAAAGAGATGAAAGACGTTGCAGCCCATTTAGGATGTAGTGTGCTGAGAGAAACTACTCTGGAAAATGTAATGGATATTGCACCTTCTATCCGTCAGAAAGTAGGAGACCGGGCTATTTTAAGAGCAATTCATTTTGAATGCGAAAATGACAGGGTAGTAGATGAAGTAACTGCATTAGAGAAGAATGATTTTAAAAAATTTTTACAATTGGTAATAGATTCAGGACATAGTTCGTATATGTACAATCAAAATGTTTATGTATCAAATAACATAAAAGAACAAGCCGTTTCATTGGGATTGGCTTATAGCGAAGTCGTATTAAAAGAAGCTGGAGCCTGGCGTGTGCATGGAGGAGGATTTGCAGGAACAATACAAGCCTTTGTTCCTGAAGCTTTGCTTGAAAGATACATTACTACCTTAAATCATTTATTTGGTGCTGGTTCTTGTCATCCTTTATTTATCCGACAAAAGGGAGCTGTTAAATTAGACTTTTAAAATAATGGGTATCATCAATGAAGTGGCTTTTAACACAGTTCACAACAATCAAAAAGTACAATTGTTTACTCTGAAAAATAAGAAAGGGATGATTGTACAGATCACTAATTATGGTGCAATCATAGTTAGTATTAATGTTAAAGATAAAGAGGGGAAATTGGCAGATGTGGTACAGGGATATGATACAGCACAAGAATATATTGATAATAATAAACTCTATCAAGGAGCTATTTGTGGTAGATATGCTAATCGTATCAAAAAAGGAAAATTTACATTAAACAGAAAAGAATACTCATTAATAATTAATGATGGGAGCAATCATTTGCATGGTGGTTTAATTGGTTTTGATAAAAAAATATGGGATATTAAAGAGTCTTCTGCCTCGAAAGTGACTTTTCAATACACTTCTCCTGACGGGGAAGAGGGGTATCCGGGTACAGTAACTGTAACAGTAACCTATTCTATTAGTGAAAATAATGAATTACGATTAGATTATTCAGGGACAACAGATCAGGAAACTATACTTAATCTGGTGAACCATTCTTATTTTAATTTGGCGGGAGAAGGTAGTGGAACAATAAATAACCACCAATTGCAGATCGAGGCTGATTTTTACACTCCTCTTACAAAAAACTATGAACCGACAGGTGAGATTTTAACTGTAAAAAGGACCCCGTTTGATTTTACCTCTTTAACATATATAGGAGACGGAATTAATATTGATCACGATCAGCTTGCTATTGGGAACGGATATGATCATAATTTTGTTTTAAAACATCGTATACATAGTTTGGAGTTAGCAGCTATTGTTATAGAGCCTCAGTCGGGAAGAAAAATGGAAGTTTTTACCACTATGCCGGGCTTACAATTATATACTGCCAATTGGATAAAAAATGAAAAAGGAAAAAGGGATCACATATACCAGGAAAGAGAAGCGTTTTGCTTAGAAACACAAAATTTTCCCGATGCAATTAATCAATCTCATTTTCCATCACCAATCCTAACTCCTAAAAATGAGTATAAACATTCAACTATTTACAAATTCTCAATTATTGACAGTAAAATTGGATTCGATAGTCAAAAATAAAAAATAGTTAATAAAGTTTTTTGAGAATTAGCTCTATACTAACACTTTCCATTGATATATAATAAAAAAATAACCCTTCAAATTGTAAAATTTGAAGGGTTTGTTAGAAATTGTTTAATTTCTAGTGGTTTCTCCAGGAATCGAACCAGGGACACATGGATTTTCAATCCATTGCTCTACCAACTGAGCTAAGAAACCATTTATGTTTTCGTTTATTACTTCGTTGTTTTAAAGTGATGCAAAAGTATAACATTTTATAATACCGCGCAAGTTTTTATCATTATTTTTTTGAATAAATCTATTGCTATAGCTTGTTTTTGTCTTCAATGATCTGTTCGTCAGTAGTTTGATAGGTCTTATTTTATTTCATTTTTTTAAATATTATTTTTAAAAGCTTCCCGCCAATACTTTTAAAGTTCTTCAAAAACTATATCTTCCTGCTGATCTATCAGAAAAAAGATTTCTTTTTGATCATATAAAAGATTCTCTTGAACATTTTACTGATTTTAATAACAAAGAAACTGGTGTTTCAAAGGTCTCAAAGAAAATAAAATAAAAAGCCAGCTCTTATATTAAATAGCTGGCCCTTTTATTTTAAATCATAAGTTTATGGAAGCGTCGAAAAATTAATATTCGGAGCCTGTGTAGGTGCTGTCACATTAAACTGTGTGCCGGGAGCAACAACCGTATTAAAGAATCCTCCGTTTTGCAAAAAGAAAGCATTACCATTTGTTCCGCCCATTGCATCTATTCTTTGTTGTGCATTATAAGTATTATCCACGCTGAACTTTGCTCCTGAAACAGCAAACCAGTTGCTGTCTGAAGTTCTTACCCATTGATTTTTGAATTCTGCTTTTCTGCCCTGATATCCATTTTCAGGATTGAAATTTTCAACGAAGCTATAGAAGCTTTTAAGATAAGTGCTGGTCTGAGGTCGTTTCCAGCTGGCTATCAGTTTCCACGTTGTAGCATCTGGAGATAAAAACCAGGCTGTAAAATCTGTTTTTCCAGTGCCGTCAGGTTCGCCTTTTAATAAGAATTTATAGGTTTGCCCTGCGACCCAGTTATACTTGTAATAGCTTTGTCCGCCAGATCCCTCGTTGCCAAATTCTCCAATCGTTACTCCTGTACCGGCTCTATTCAGGATAATTTTATGATCAGGGGGAATATTATTCGGATCATCGGTTTCAAATGGGCTCCATACAGAGAACAGAATTCTTCTTTCTGTAGCAGAGTTGACCTGCATTCCAAAATAACCTGCACTGAAGCCATTGGCCATAAAATAAGAGCCAATTTTATCTTCTCCTGCGGGTACTGTTACCTCATTGTAATAATAGCTGACATTACTGGTCGTTGGAATTACATAATTCATGTGGCAGGAAGGCCCTCTGCGTGCCCAATAATAGTAAGAAGGATCGTTACTGTAAACATTGGTTCCTGTAGAAGCAGTTCCACTGAAAGTAACATTGGTAACATCTGCAAAATATCCTCCGGTTTTTGAAACTCCCTGAAGATCAACTTTTACATAACCCGGAGAAGAAATAGTAAAATCTCCAACAGTATAATCTTTAGAAGTAGACCCTGTTAAAGTAACATTTTTGGAAGTACCGCCTATGGTTACTTTTACAACGCTTGTGCCAGAAGGAACAGACGCTTTTAATCCAATGTTTAACGTTCCCGTATTGCTCACTCTGAAATATGTACTGATTACAGTATTGGAATTCGTCCAGTTACCTAAGTTAGTAGAGGTGATGACCTCATTGGCTCCCGAAGGTTTTACTGTTAAAAAAGAATTTCCAGCAACTGGTACGCTGAAAGACGCTGCTTTCGTTAAAGCAGAAGCGTCTTTTTGTGTTGCAGCAGTATCCTCTGATGCCAAAGTATTTTCTGCACATGATTGAAAAACGAGCAGGGTGGCGATACCCAAAAAAGTATCGGTTAATAATTTAATTTTCATAATAGGATTTGTAATTAGGTTTGTCCTACTAAATTAAGTCTTACTTGTCAAATAAAAAAATAATTCCCATTGTTTTGATTAATTTTTTTGTGTTTTAAACAATAATACTCATTAAAATGAATTATATTAATTTTTAATGTTTCCGGAAAGAATAAAATGTGGCAAAAGAGCTAGAATATAAAAAAAACAAAAAAACCTCTAAAATGAATTAGAGGTTTTAAAGTGGTTTCTCCAGGAATCGAACCAGGGACACATGGATTTTCAATCCATTGCTCTACCAACTGAGCTAAGAAACCATTATATTTTTGTTTGACTTACTTCGTTGTTTTAAAGTGATGCAAAAGTAGTAAGTTTTAGTATACAAAGCAAGTATTCATCGTACTTTTTTTGAATAAACTTAAAAACTTACTGATTATCAGCCGGATTATTTTCCTGCTCTTTTCTGATCTGTTCGCTCATCTCTTCCAATACCGGTTTAATCGTGTTTTCCGGAAGATCACTGATTCGGATATACATCAATCCGTCAATCGCATCATTGAAGTTAGGATCCACATTGAAAGCGATTACTTTAGCGTTTTGCTTGATGTATTTTTTGATCAGAACAGGAAGTCTCAATTCAGGTTCAAGGTCATCAATAATTTTGTCCAGCTTGTTAAGGTCAGATTCCATTTCCTCAAAGAAAATATTTTTATCTCTGTCACGAAGCTTTACCTTGTATTCATTTCTTGGAGTGATATATTGAGCTACCGCAGAATCAAAATAATTGGAACGCATAAATTCGATCATCAGTGATTTCGAGAATTCCGAGAATTTGTTGGAAATACTCACACCACCCATAAGGAATTTATGATCAGGATTTCTCAGGCATACATGCACAATTCCTCTCCATAAAAGGAAGAGTGGAAGCGGTTTCTGCTGATATTCCTGGCAGATGTAGGCACGACCCATTTCGATCACCTTTTTGAAGAAAGGGTGAATGTCCTGCTCAAACTCAAATAAAGAGCTTGTATAGAAACCTTTGATGCCATATTTCTTCATTACCTCTCTACCTAATGCCATTCTGTAAGCACCCGCCAGTTTTTTCTCACCATTGTCCCAAAGGAACAGGTGATGGTAATGTTTGTCATATTCATCAAGGTCAAACGGAAGATTACTTCCTTCACCTACCGCACGGAAAGTGAGCTCTCTCTGACGCCCGATTTCCCTCATAATAGAAGGAATTTCTTCATAGGTTGTAAAATAGATCTCATAATTTCCGTTGCTGAACAGCATTTTATCAGTTCCTCTCAGCTTGTCAACATCTTTTATGATGTCTTCCACAGGAGTCTCGTCAATGATATTCTGAACGATATTTTCTTCTTTAAGTAAAGGAAATTTTACGGATAGGTTCTGAAGATTGATACTTTGCGCAAGGGATTTTCTCTTTTCATAGTAAGATTTCATCATATAGACCTTACGTTTAAGAAACTCTCCCAATTCCTCAATCGTCTCCATTTCATCCATTGCCTTTACAGTGATAGGGCGCCCGATTCTGATTCTGATAGGCTTTTCTCTGTCATTCATCATTTCTGCGGGAAGCATCAATGTCTGTAAATTTGGATGAAGTTTAGCCACCTGATAAAAAAGTCGGCTGTTCTTTGCATGAAAATACATAGGAACTACCGGCACTTTAGCCATTCTGATAAGCTTAAGTGCCGTTTTTTCCCATTCCTTATCTAAAATTTCTCCGTAAGGATTGTTTTTGTTGGAAACTTCTCCTGCCGGAAAAATACCTACACAGCCTCCGTTTTGCAAATGCTTGAGTGTTTCACGCATTCCTGAAGAGCTGCTGTAAGCTTCTTTTCTGTTTTCAAAAGGATTTACAGAGATTACATAGGGTTCCATAGGCTTGATTTTTTCCAAAAGGAAATTCCCCATCACCTTGAAATCCGGACGAACCTCTGATAAGACCTTGCACATAAGAATTCCGTCAATAGCACCCAGCGGGTGGTTGGAAACCAGAATAAACGGTCCCGTTTTCGGAATCTTTGCCAGATCCTCTTCAAAAGCTACATAGCTTAGGTTTCTTTCTCTCACAAATGAGTCGAAAAAGTCTTTGCCTTCCTTATCTTTTAGTTTATCGTATAATCTATTTACTTCATTTATTTTAGCAATGCTCATCACAGCAGATGCTACCGGGTTCTTGAGAAACCCAATTTTATTTAAGCCGGAAGCTTTGATCAGATCGTTTTTCGAAATTAAACTCATGTGTGTTTAGTCGCAATTAATATTATTGTGTTACCATTTGAAGCGTATTCTTAGAAATTTGTTCTAATAATACGTTCTTTTCATGGTAAAATTTATCAATGTGATCCATCTTCGCATTTCTTACTGTGAATAAAGATACATTTTTAATTGCTTCGGTTTTAAAAATTTTTTGAAGCTCTTCGTTGAGCTCATCAATATGATTAAACTTGTCCTCAAGGCACAGTGCCAGAGAGATTGCAGAATTCTGCATCAGAGAAACTTTGATCTTATATTTGGATAAAAATCCGAAAATTAAACTCATGTGGTCTTCTGCAATGAAAGAGAAGTCTCTGGTTGAGATTTTCAGAAGATCCTGATTTTCTTTTAAAATATAAGATTCCTCCTGTTGATTTTTGTCGGAAGCACCTACTTTTGTCCCTTCTTTGGTAGGATCTACGAAAGATTTTACATAAAAAGGAATGTTTTTTTGCTGTAGCGGCTGCAATGTCTTCGGGTGAATAACACTTGCACCATAATATGCCATTTCAATCGCTTCTTCATAAGAAATATTAGAAAGAAGAGACACATCATTGAACTTTCTTGGATCTCCGGTCATTACTCCAGGTACATCTTTCCAGATCGTCATCGCATCAGCATTTAAGCAGTAAGCAAAAATAGCAGCAGAGTAGTCAGAACCCTCTCTTCCTAATGTTACCGTAAAATTATTGTCATCAGAACCAATGAATCCCTGGGTTACATAGCAGATTTCAGGATTAAGATTAGAGATAAATTCTTCCGTTCTTGTCCAGTCTACCGCACCTTCTCTGTATGAATTGTCTGTTTTAACATAATCTCTGGCATCCAGCCACTGATTCGTAAATTGAATTTCATTCAGATACTCACTTAAGATTTTAGTAGAAATCATTTCTCCACAGCTTACTACCTGATCATACACAAAGTTGTAGTTAGGAGACTTATTTCTTCTTAAAAAAGAGTCAATATCATCAAAAAAGAGATTGATTTCAGCAAAAACCGCATGATTTTCAGGAAAAAGGCCTTCCGCAATCTCAATGTGTTTTCGTTTTATCTTTTCAATCTCGGTTTGATAGTTATCCTTTTTGAAATAAAGTTCTACAACTTTTTCCAACTCATTCGTCGTCTTGCCCATTGCTGAAATTACCAGCAAGCATTTGGCAAATCCCTGGCTTTTTAGAACCATAGACACGTTTTTCACACTTTCGGCATCTTTTACTGATGCTCCACCAAACTTGAAAATTTTCATTAAATTGTTAAAAATAAAATTGTTAGATAAAAAATTACATGAGTTTTTTACGGACGTCAAAATTATAAATTTACAACGAGATATGAAATAGCCTAGCGCAGAGATAGAATTAAGATTTCCTTAAAATCAACAAATAATGAAATAATCTGAATTTTTCTTGAGTCTGGTGTAGCAAATTCGGAGTCGAAATTTTTAATAATTGCTTGGTATTATGTTGTTTTTTGATTGTATGTTATTGTAATACAGTATGTAATCTCTTTTTTAATTAAATTTTCTTAATGCGATAAATTTTCCGAAATTTGGGCAAAACGTAAAAAGAAAAATATGTCAAATCAACCATTACAGACTTTAGGAGAATTTCTTATAGATAAGCAGGACGATTTTCAGTATTCTACAGGTGAATTTTCTCGTCTTCTAAGTGCAATAAGATTGGCTTCGAAAGTGGTAAACAGAGAAGTAAATAAAGCCGGAATTGTAGATATTACAGGAGCTGCAGGAAACCAAAACGTTCAGGGAGAAGAGCAGCAGAAATTAGACGTTATTGCTAATGAAATTTTTATTACGGCTTTGTCTCAAAGAGAGGTTGTTTGTGGTATTGCTTCTGAGGAAAATGATGATTTTATCGATATTAAATGTGGTGAAAATGGTCATTTAAGCAAATATGTAGTACTGATCGATCCTTTGGACGGATCTTCTAACATTGACGTTAATGTTTCTGTAGGAACTATTTTCTCAATCTACAGAAGAGTTACTGAACCTGGAACTCCGGTACAGCTGGAAGACTTTTTGCAGAAAGGAATCAATCAGATTGCGGCAGGATATGTAATTTACGGATCTTCTACCATGATTGTATATACTACAGGAAATGGAGTAAACGGGTTTACATTAGATCCATCTTTAGGAACGTATTATCTTTCCCATCCAAATATGACTTTCCCAAAAACAGGAAAAATCTATTCTATCAACGAAGGAAATTATATCAAATTCCCTCAGGGAGTTAAAAATTACCTTAAATATTGCCAGATGGAAGAAGGAGACCGTCCATATACTTCAAGATATATCGGTTCTTTGGTAGCAGATTTCCACAGAAATATGTTAAAAGGAGGAATTTATATCTATCCTTCTTACTCACAGGCTCCGAATGGTAAATTAAGACTCTTATACGAATGTAATCCTATGGCATTCCTTGCAGAACAGGCAGGAGCAAAAGCAACCGATGGATTCAGAAGAATTCTTGAAATAGAACCTACAGAACTTCACCAGAGAATTCCTTTCTTCTGTGGAAGCATTGAAATGGTTGAAAAAGCTGAAGAATTTATGCGTATCGACAGCGTAAAATAATGGAAGCACAATATTTACAATATTTATTACAATTTAAACGCCCGAGTGGAACATCTCGCGGCGTTTTGCTTGATAAGGAAACCTTTATTCTGACCATTTCTGAAAACGGAAAAAAAGGAGTAGGTGAATGTGCCGTTTTCAGAGGACTCAGTTTTGACGACAGGCCTGATTATGAAAACAAATTAAAATGGCTTTGCGAAAATATCAATCAGGATGCTCTTTTTTTGAAAGAAGAACTGAAAGAATTTCCGTCAATCTGGTTTGGATATGAACAGGCTGTTCAGAATTTGAAATATGGCAATAATCTTTATTTTCCAAGTGAATTTACCGAAGGAAAATCTGCCATTACCATCAACGGTCTGATATGGATGGGCGATGCAGGATATATGGAAGAACAGATTCAGGAGAAGCTGGAAAAAGGATTTCACTGTATTAAATTAAAAATCGGAGTTGATTGGAAATCCGAACATATTATTCTTCAAAAATTAAGAGAAAAATTTTCCAAAGATCAGCTGGAACTTCGTGTGGATGCTAACGGAGGGTTTAATAAAGATGAGGCAGTTATTGTATTACAGCAGCTTGCAGATCTTAATATTCATTCCATTGAGCAGCCTATCAAAGCTGGAAACTGGAATGATATGGCAGAATTATGTGCCAAAACACCAACGCCGATTGCTTTGGATGAAGAACTGATCGGAATTATTGATTCTGCAAAAAAGAAGCAGCTTTTAGAAGCAATTAAGCCTCAGTATATCATTTTAAAGCCTGCTTTAGTAGGAGGTTTTTCCGGTTCGGATGAATGGATTTCCATGGCTGAAAATCAAAATATTGACTGGTGGATTACGTCAGCACTGGAAAGTAATATTGGTTTGAATGCGATTGCTCAGTATACATTTACCAAAAAAAATCCAATGCCTCAAGGTTTGGGCACTGGAGCTTTATTTGTCAATAATTTTGAATCCGATTTAGAACTCAGAAATGAGCTACTTTGGTTCAAAAAATAATGATTAAAAGTTAATTAGCATAATGGTGGTGGCGAATCCGGACATGTAGTCTGGCCACAGTAGTCTGGTCCCCATGATCTGCAGCACATAGCAACTGGGTTCCAGCTATTACATCCAAGAGGTGGTCTTCCTCCTTTGATCGTTTTTAATTCTCCTCTGTTGATTTTTTTTAGATTTTTCATGTTATTAATTTTATTTGATTGATAAGTAAATTTCGAAAACTTTTTTCAATTATACAATATGTTGGGAATTATTTCTATAATATTTAACTTAATTGTGAAAATTTTATATTATGTTGTGAGATGATGGAAATAGTTTTCTGACGATCTGATGCAATGAGTATAACTCTTTTAAACTGACTTTATAATATTTTGGTTCCTTGTACCGAGGTAGTGGTATCACATTTTGCATTCTTCCAGCTTTTTCCATTTTACTTTATCTTCTGAATTACTACAACACTTGTTGTTGGTATTAATATCTCTTTTTTTTATGTCCAGAACAGCAATTACTCATTCCTATGTGCCTAATATTAAAAAAATATTAGAGGTATATTAAAATTCGATTAGAATTGGATTAGAATTTTGCAACAAAGTTGCATTTTATGGAAAGGCAATTTAAATTTACTGGACAAATTAAAAAGAATATTAAATATGAAAAACAAAATCAAGTTTAGAAATACCCTTAAAACAATTAGCGCGGGATTTCTCATTGTATTTTATGTCTCGTCTTGTACAGGAAATGACAATATCGATGACACAAAACCAATTTCAGCATCAGGGGATATTGAAGCAGGACTACAAAGCTCTAAAATTAATGAAGCAGATTTGTTAAAAGCAGGTTGGACAGTTGTTAAAGATATTAAATCTTCTTTTTCGGCAAAAAATGCAGATGTTTATTCTAAGAATGGAACAACTTCTGGAGAACAAAAGTTTAAATTAACTGCTCAACACCTAAGTCAATTAGGTTACGATGTCAATAACCCTAAAGCCATTTTAGAGAAATTCATTTTTAGGGATATACGCCCGGATGGAGTTAATTTTAATTCAGAACTTAAGGTGGGTGATGTTTCTAACCAGGAAACGGGTGACGCCCATGTTCTTTTAGGGAAACCTTCAGTAGAAGTAGTAAGTGAAGATTTTCAAATGCCTGATGAAGCATATGTGACTGAGGTAATAAACAATGGTGATAAGGAGACAACTCTTACCAAAAAATATACATATAAGCAAGGATATAAAACCACCTGGCAGCGTAAGGTGAGCGGATCTCTTAAGGTCGGAGCAAAGCTTTCAATTGGAATTCCTACTGGCTTTTATAAAGGTGAGGTATCAACAGAAGTAACAGTAGGCGGAGAAACTACTGATGGTACTGAGACGTCAACAGAAAAAACGATCGAAGATGCAATTCCAGTTCCAGTTCCGGCACATTCAAAAGTAAAGGTTGCTATCATAACGAAAATAACAAAATCAACAGTAAAATATTCTGTTCCTATGTCAGTTATGGGAAGTGCCTGGACAAATTATTATACTAAAGTGGATAATCACTATTTCTGGGGGCTTCCTGCTTCCGGAGTAAATAATAGTGGAGTTAGTAATTATGGCTTAACACATGGGAATTTAACATCTGAAGCAGGTGAGGCAGCATCTATCGCTAGTGTAGAAACTAAAATTATCATAAGCAAACCTGAGCCATTATAAGAGAAATATATAATTTAAAACATAAAAGATTTTTATTGCATTTAAATTATTGAAATTAGAGTCTTTTACGGTAACAGAAAATGAGATTAAACATTAAATATTAATGAAAAGACCCGAAATAAAATCGGGTCTTATTTTGTTTCTATAATAGAACAATCTGAAGTTTTATTACTATAATCCAGATTTAATTATTTGATGACATATGCATGACTGATAGTAGATACAAATGTATGAGACTTATCAAAAATTAAGTCAGATAGGAAAACACGAAAATACATTCCTGCATTTGACTTGTAGGAATAATAATTATAGGTCGGCTCTGTTTAAAGGATAAAGTAGTTGTTGGGTCGGATAGTTTTTTTGTTTTAAAGGTTTTTATTCAGTTAAATCACATCTTTTACGAAGATGGCTTTCTTTAAATAGGCTAATATATAAGAAAACCTTTTTTTAATCTGTTCCATAATAAAAAATTGTAATTCCCTATGGTTTGAATTGGCAATCTTTATGCCATACTGTAAAAGTGAATTAATTTTAACGTATAGTTCATTTTTTAAGGATTATTTTAATTATTTGTTAAGAAATAATTGTGAAAATATTTTCGTTATCTTTTGATCTGTTGGTGATAAGATTTCTATCTACTCCGTATAAATTCTGGAAGATATCGTTCTGTACCTGTGAGCTGGAAAGATATCCCCAGTGATTTCCTACTTCATATTTAAGGCTGTGAAGCAGATCATCCTTTACAAACGTACAGTCGATGATAGACACAATATCTTTGTATTGGTCAATATCACTTGGCCCGTTTTTACCAAGTCTTGGGGTGAGGATATTTTTTGTAAACTGAGAAGCTCCCAGAATGAGATCCTGTCTGTTCAGATAAATGGAAATTCGGTTAGCTAATAATGGTAGTTTATTATATGAATCTTCGGAATCTTCAAATACTTTATAACTTACATCTGCATTCAACAATAAAACCTGATCAATAACGCGGAGTATATTCTCTCTTTTAAGGCTGTAAAGCATGCTTTGAAGCACTCTGTTTCCCAAAGAATGGGCCATGATATGAATTCTTTGGTTACATGGTTTAAGATCCCGGTTGGAAAAAATATCTTTTAAAAACTGGGTGTAGAAATAAAACATTCTCATCAGGGATGCCCCGGAATTAATACTGGAAGCCTTATCATCAAAATAACTTAAAGGAATCATACTTCCTGAGGCTGGCCAGCTTACGAACAAAATATGTTCTACAGGGGATGCAGGATTATCAATGAATATCTTCTTAAGATCAAGAATAGCCTTTAATTCATCATCAAAATCATACAAATAACCGTGGATGAATATCAGCACATCGCTTCTGTCTTTCGTAGAAGACATATTTTTGTACAGTTCGTAAAACATCCTTTGGGTTCCGCCAAGGTTATTGGCTGTAAGAGGAGATTTTTTGATTCCTTTTTCACTCAACAAAACGTCCAAAACTTCTTCATAACCCTGTTTTTCCGGTTCAGAGAAAAGCTTGTAATTTAAGATATTCCTGTTGGTATAGTCTTTCTTCTTTTTGGCCTGTGGAGTAGGTTCCTGATAATTGTCAAAATCACATTTGGCAATTCTGAAATTAGGAATTGAGTATTCATCATTGGAAAAAGAGTCTACTTTTTCACCTTTATGACGAATAATTTTCCGGTTGCTTAAGATATAAACGCCCATGATGGTAAAAGGTTACAATGGTTTTAGCTTTTCGAAATTAGTGAAAATTCCTGAAATACAATGGATAAGGCTTTTAAATTATCACTTTTACAAACGCTTATTTTTCCGTAACTTTGTGAAACTTTTTTTGCTAAAAAATAAAAGCTACTTTAATGGAAGAAGAAAAAAAATCACTCAATTTTATTGAGCAAATTATTGAAGAGGATCTGGCAAACGGTTTGAAAAGAGATCAGATCCGTTTCCGTTTTCCACCTGAACCGAATGGTTATCTGCATGTAGGTCATACAAAAGCGATCTGCATCAACTTCGGTCTTGGTGAAAAATACAATGCTCCCGTAAACCTTCGTTTCGACGATACGAACCCTGAAAAAGAAGAGCAGGAATTCGTAGATTCTATCATGAAAGATGTTGAATGGTTAGGTTTCAAATGGGATAAAGTTTTGTACGCATCCGATTACTTCCAGCAGCTTTACGATTGGGCAGTTCAGTTAATTAAAGAAGGAAAAGCTTACGTAGATGAGCAGCCGTCTGAAGTCATCACCGAACAAAGAAAGAATCCTGCAGAACCGGGAATTGAATCTCCATACAGAAACCGTCCTGTTGAAGAATCATTAGATTTATTCGAAAGGATGAAAAACGGAGAATTTGAAAGTGGTTCAATGTCTCTTCGTGCAAAAATCGACATGGTTTCACCTAATATGAATATGCGTGACCCTGTTATGTACAGAATTTTGAATAAACCTCACCACAGAACAGGTACAGCCTGGAAAATTTATCCGATGTATGACTGGGCTCATGGTGAATCCGATTATATTGAGCAAATTTCACACTCACTTTGCTCTTTGGAGTTTGAAAATCACAGACCTTTGTACAACTGGTATTTAGATCAGGTTTACGAAGATGGAAGGGTTAAAAACAAACAAAGAGAATTTGCAAGGATGAATGTTTCCTATATGATTACTTCCAAAAGAAAGCTTCAAAGATTGGTAGCTGAAGGGGTAGTAACCGGATGGGATGACCCTAGAATGCCTACCATTTCAGGAATGAGAAGAAAAGGATATACTCCGGCTTCTATCAAAAATTTTATTGAGAAAGTAGGGGTAGCGAAAAGAGAAAACCTTATCGAAATCCAATTGCTTGATTTCTGTGTACGTGAAGACCTGAACAAGGTAGCTAAGCGTGTAATGGCAGTCGTAGATCCTGTGAAATTAGTGATCGAAAACTATCCTGCAGACAAAGAAGAATGGTTAGAAACTGAAAATAATCCTGAGCAGGAAAATGCAGGAACAAGAGAGGTTCCATTCTCAAGAGAGCTGTATATTGAACGTGAAGACTTCAAAGAAGAAGCTAACAATAAATTCTTCAGACTTAAATTAGGTGGAGAAGTTCGTTTGAAATCTGCTTACATCATCAAAGCTGAAAGAGTAGAGAAGGATGAAAATGGTGAGATTACTACCATTTATGCTTCTTACGATGAGAAGAGCAAGTCCGGAAGCGGAACAGAAGAAAGTTTAAGAAAAGTAAAAGGAACTTTACACTGGGTGTCGGCAAAACATGCTATTCCTGTAGATGTGAGAATCTACAACCAATTGTTTACAGTAGAACAGCCTGATGCAGAAAAAGATGTAGACTTCTTAAACTTCATCAACCCTGAATCTGTCACAACGATAAAAGGATTTGCTGAACCAAGTCTGAAAGAAGTTGCTGTCGGAGAACCATTACAGTTCCAGAGAATCGGATATTTTACAAAAGATCAGGATTCTACGGACACAAATTTTGTGTTCAATAGAACTGTGACATTAAAAGACTCTTATAAGCCAGAGTAAGAAATTTATTGATACAAGATAAATGAAACAGGGCTTAATTTTTAAGTCCTGTTTTTTTGTTTAAAAGAAACTTAAACAAAATCAAATAATTAAAACTTAGGAAATTGTGAAATTAATAAACATATATACCAATTCATTCAAAGGACTCTCGCAGGAGAGTTGGATGCTGGCGTTGGTAATGCTCATCAACAGAGCCGGTTCTATGGTACTTCCGTTTCTGGGAGTTTATATGACAAATCATTTACATTTTAGTATTGAAAATTCAGGAATTGTACTGAGCTTTTTTGGAATAGGCTCTGTTCTTGGATCGTGGCTGGGAGGTATGATTACAGATAAAATAGGAGAATACAGAGTACAGAGTCTGAGTCTGCTTCTCAGTGTTCCCTTATTCTGTCTGATTCCGCTTTTTACAACGGAAGCAGGTTTGGCGGGAATTATTTTGGCCCAAAGTATTGTAAGTGAAACTTTTCGTCCGGCTAACTCGGTCGCGATCACCAAATATGCAAAGCCTGAAAATATTACCAGAGCTTTTTCCTTAAACCGTATGGCTGTCAACCTGGGATTTTCTATCGGGCCAGCCTTGGGAGGTATTCTCTCTGCTATTTCTTATGAATTTCTGTTTTTCAGTAATGCATTGGCTGCTTTACTGGCAGGGCTGATGTATATCTGGTTCTTTAAGGATCGTGCACGAATAGCGAAAGAGAAAGCTAAGACAGTAAAAGAAGAGGTTGTAGTTAAGAAAGAAAGCTCTCCATACCGCGATAGTAAGTTTTTGATTTATTGTGCATTTTGTATGCTGTTTGCTATATGTTTCTTCCAGTTATTCAGTACTCTGACCATATTCTATAAGGATACAGCGCATTTGAGTCAGCAAAATATCGGATATATTCTGGGGTATAGCGGATTTTTGATTGTATTGCTGGAAATGGGGCTGGTACAGGTAGCTGAGAAGTATTTTACTTTAGCTTTTACAATGCTGTTCGGAACTTTCCTGTGTGGTATTTCTTATGCCATGCTGGCCTTTGATTACAGTATGATTGCCCTTGTGCTGTCTATGACCTTACTTTGTGTAGGGGAAATATGGACGCTTCCCTTTATGTCAACCATCACAGCATTACGTTCCGGAGAGAATAATAAAGGAGCTTATATGGGATTGAATGGAATTTCTTTTTCAATAGCATTCATCGTTACACCTTATATAGGAACATTGATTGCAGAAAAGTTAGGCTTCAGTATATTGTGGATTGGAACAGGAGTATTGGCAGTGGCTATTGCCGTAGGTTTTTACTTTATCATTCCATGGATGCTTAAGGATAAAAATAAAGTAGGGAAGGATTTGATGTAGTTTAATATAATTCCTTTTAATTCAGTTGTTTAAAAAATATAGTTTCGGGCAATTTCGTAGAAATTGCCCGAAACTATTAATATATATTACTTTTTATAATTAAGGCTTAGAAAGTATGGAATTGATAATCATATTCGCATGAACTCTCGAATTCTCAATGAACCAGAGATGCGTGTCTTTTCCTCCACATACTACACCTGCAAGATAAAGATTGTAAATATTGGTTTCCATTGTTTCGGGATTATAAAACGGATTAAGGCAGTCTCCATTTAGCTCAATCCCTGAATTTTTAAGAAAATCAAAATCAGGAAGATAACCTGTCATCGCCAATACAAAATCATTGTCAATTTCATGAGTTTCTCCTTTTTCATCTTTGAAAATGATTGTATTCTCTTTGATTTCGATCATTTCTGCATTAAAATGAGCTTTAATGCTTCCTTCTGCAATTCTGTTTTCAATATCCGGTTTTACCCAATATTTTACACTTTTTGAAATCTCGGAGTGGCGGACAATCATTGTTACTTCAGCTCCTTTTCTATAGGTTTCCAATGCTGCATCTACAGCGGAATTGCTTGATCCCACTACTACAATTTTCTGCCTTGCATAAGGATAAGGTTCGGTATAATAATGCTTGACCTTCGGAAGATTTTCGCCTGAAATATTCATAAGATTGGGAATATCGTAGAATCCGGTTGCAATCACAACATTCTTGGCATAATAGGTTGATTTGGTTGTTTTGATCTCAAATATTTCATCGCTTTTCGAAACACTCAACACCTTTTCGTAGAGATTGATATTGATCTTTTTTTGTCGGGCAATTCCCTGATAGTATTCCAACGCTTCCTGTCTTCCCGGTTTGGGAGCAGCAGAAATAAAAGGAATTTCGTCAATTTCCAGTTTTTCTGCAGTAGAGAAAAAGCGCATGTATAAAGGATAATTGTACAGAGAGTTGACAATGGTTCCTTTTTCTATGATTAAATGAGTAAGGTTGTTTTTTTGGGCTTCAATAGCACAGTTTAGGCCGATAGGCCCGGCTCCGATAATGAGAATGTCCAAAATTTCCATACTACAAAGGTACGGCTGAAATTGTAAATTATGAATTAAGAATTATCATTTA
The DNA here is from genome assembly GCF_949767875.1 of Chryseobacterium sp. IT-36CA2. Lineage (NCBI taxonomy): Bacteria > Pseudomonadati > Bacteroidota > Flavobacteriia > Flavobacteriales > Weeksellaceae > Chryseobacterium > Chryseobacterium sp. IT-36CA2. Next base: position 1,009,262 of record NZ_CATKPG010000011.1, read on the forward strand.
TCATTTATGAATTATAGCGGTTGGCATCAGTTTTGGTACTCTTTTTATCCACCAAAAAAACTTATCATATGAAAAAAAGAATTATTCCTCTATTAGTTATGAGTACAGTATTAGTTCTCAGTGTTGCTACAGCCTGTAAAAAAGAGGCTGGAAAACCTGTTCCCAATCAAATTGATTCCATTGCACAAAATAAAGTTGACAGTGCTGGAACCGTTCATAATAACGTTAATAAAGAAGCTGTTTTAAAACAAATTAATGATGAGGTTTTAAAGGCTTTGAAAGATAAAGATTATACCACTTTCGCTTCTTTAATTCACCCTGAAAAAGGAGTCCGTTTTTCTATGTATGCTTATGTGGATGTAAAAGAAGATAAGCATTTTTCTAAAGCAGATTTTGAAAAATATCAGCCTACCAAAACATTGTTTACATGGGGAGCACATGATGGTTCCGGAGACCCTTATAAAGCGACTATCAATGATTACCTTGGTAAATGGGTATTTTCTAAAGATTTTACTACGTCACAATATTCATTGAATAAGTTCATAGGAGGTGGTAATTCACTGAATAATTTAAAGGAAATTTATCCTAAAGACGACTTCACCGAAAACTATATCAAAGGAACCGAAAAGTACGGAAATATGGATTGGAAAACGGTTCGTTTTGTATTTGAAGAATTTCAGGGTAAATATTATCTGGTTGCTGTTTTGAACGACCAGTGGACGATATAGAAACAAGAAGCAGATGCTGGAATTAAACTTCCAGCCCCTAACTTCTATTCTTTTTTATTTCAAAGCCTCAGTCAGTTGACGGGTGAGATTTCTTCTTGAGAACTGTTCAATATGCTGAGTGTTTTCGAGAAGACTGCCATTTTTCCAAAGGTTAAATTTTTCAAGAATAAACTTTTTTACAGTTTCCGTATCCTGATAATTAAAGTGTTTCCCAGCCTCTGTTTCCTCCAGAATTTTTGCCACATCAGCTTTCTCAGGACCAAATGATAGAATCTGTTTTCCTGAAGCCAGGTATTCAAATATTTTTCCGGGGATGATTCCTTTTGAAGATTCATTCGGGAAATTGGTGATAAGAAGCAGATCGGAAGTCTGCATTTCTTCTACCGCTTTACCATGAGCCAGATATCCAAGATTCACGATATGATTTTTAAGACTTGAATTTTCTATGGTATGAAGGATTTTATCATCTATTCTTCCTACGAATTTCAATGTAAAATCAGCTGCAAATTCAGTATTTTCCTTGATAAGTTCGTCAAGTGCTTTCCACAGATTTTCAGGGTTTCTAAGCTGTTCCAAAACTCCGATATAACTGAGCGTGAATTTATTTTCAGCTTTTTGCCCTTTCATTTTTTCACCCGAATCACTTTCATCAAAGCCATTCGTAATACAAACGGCATTAGCTCCTGCTTTTCTGAAGTTTTCAGCATCAGTATAACTTGTAGCCAACGTAATGTCTGCGTTCTTAAATACGGCACTTTCAAGTTGACGGTGTTTTTTATCTGAACTTTTGGTTAATTTCAGATGTTTGTAATAGGATATTTCTGTCCATGGATCACGGAAATCGGCAATCCATTTCAGATTCGGTATTTTGCTTTTTAATCCTAAACCAATCAGGTGAAGCGAGTGGGGCGGACCTGATGTTACAATGGTATCTATGTTATTTTCTTTCAGGTATTTTTCCAAAAATGTGACGGAAGGTTTTACCCAAAAGACTCTGGCATCCGGGATGAAAAAATTACCTCGTACCCAGATTGAAAGTTTGGATTTCCAGCTTTGATTTTTTCCTACATCAAATTGTCCGGCTTTAAATTTTTTATTGCTTTTATTGAGTTTTTCAGCCAGTTGATAAGGTTCCCAGATCTTAGTTCTTACCATCTCAATGTTTTCAGGAACATCTTTCATCAGCGTTTCATCCAGCAATGGGTAGCTTGGATTTTCGGGAGTATAAATGATGGGTTTCCAGCCGAAATCCGGCAGATATTTTGCAAACTTCAGCCATCTTTGAACACCAGGACCTCCCGCAGGAGGCCAGTAATAGGTGATAATCAATATTTTCTTATGTTCCATTTATTTAAATGAAAATGTATTTGCTATTTTTTTGAATTGTGGTAAATCCTGATCTAAATTCTGTTTAGAAGATGCCATTAAAAATAATATGAAATCTTTCTTTGGATCTTTTATAATTTTATAATAACACACACTAGGCTTTCCTTTAAATTTCCCATCAATCTCTGCCTGAAACGAATCTTTTGTTTCAACTATGTTTTTTTCATTCAAATCTTCAAATCCATATTTGAGTAAAGATTTTTTTGATTCTTCAAAAAAGCCTTTTAAACTAGGATCTCCAATATTGGGTATTTGTGAAATTAATATGGTCGGTTCTAATATTTCAGCATCCTTACCATCTTCTGTAAAATTATAAAAATTTGAGGTGTATTTTTGGAATTTAAACTTAGTGCCTGAAAGATCTATATTGAAAGTTGCATTGCCTAAGTAATCTACTTTAGAATCTTTATTATAAACAATAGTATGTAGCATATTTTTTACTTTGTTTTCAAGTAAAGTGTTATTGGCATCATACATTACTGTAATCATTTCTTTTTCGGTTCTATTATCAATAAAAAGAATTGCTCCTTTTAATTGTGGCTGACCCTGCAGAAAAATAATTTTAGATTTTACTCCATTTACCGTAATAAACTTATCATCAAATACCTTTATTCCTTTTGCCTCAAAATCTTCTTTTGAAAAATCATCAACAGTATTTTTTACGGTATTACCATCCGACTCCATTACAGTAATAGAATAATTGTTGTCTTTAGAAACCATAGCTCCATTACTTAAATTATAGTTTTTATCAAAAGGCAAAAAATATATTTTAGTATTGGGGATATTGACATGTTTTGAAGTTATATTATTATTTAAAGTTACTGCTTCCATAGGTGGAGGTGGAGAAGTATATTGTACCTCTTTCTTTTGGCAGTTAAATAAATTAACAGTAATAATCAACAATACTATTTTTTTCATAAAATGTGTCTTTAATTTATGCAATCTCTTTTTTCTTGTTCTTATTCATCCAGAAAATTCCAAAGGCAGATAAGAGGATAAATAATCCGAATGAAAGAAGAGAAACCCATTTCCCTTTTTCAATCACTTCCGGTTCGAAAACCATTCTGATATGATGATTTCCTGCTGGAACATGCACTGCACGAAGTAAATAATCTGCTTTAATGTAAGGAACTTCTTTCTCATCTACCAGCACTTTCCATCCATGAGGATAATATACTTCAGAGAATACCGCTAATTGAGGGGTCTTCGACTGAGATTTAAATTCTAGTTCGTTAGGCTGATATTTCGTAAGATTAATAAATGCGGTAGAATCTGCCTGAATAGGTTTGTCTGCAAAATAGGCTTTATCAGATGAAGCAATAACTGCTGTCTTTTTGTTGTCGATAGTTCCGATCGATTTAATTTCCTGATTAGGACTGTCTACGAACTTCAGGTCACTTACAAACCATGCATTACCATTGGCTTTTGGGTTAGGAACTACCTGTGGTTGCTCTGGCCCTCCAAAAACAAGGTATTTGGCATTTAATAAGTTTAATACATTAGGCGTTTTTACACTGTCCACATTATTGATGTATTCATTCAGAACATCATCATATCTTCTTAATTTTACAGCGTGATAACCACCAATGGAAGCTTTAAAATAAGAGGTGTTGGTTTCACTTGTTACTCCCAACGTCTGGTTGTAAATTCTGTAGTGAGTCTTATCTTTTTCAGCGATAGTCTCCAATGTTTTGTTGATGTTGACATTGGCTAAAATAGATTCCAGATTTGGATTTCCCTGAACTTTTTCAGCCAAAAGATCTGAACTTTCTGTCTGGAAAGGGTTTTCTGCAAAGATTTTATCTACATAATTTTCATCATTTAAATAACGTTTATTTACAGTCCAAAGATCAAATAAACTCACGACTCCGATTACTACTAAAGCAATATTCTGATTAAGCTTTTTCTTTAAAGTTAAGAATAACGCAGCTGCTGTAATGGCTACATAGATAAATGCTTTTATAGCATCTATTCTGAATAATTTATATCTTTCATCTACAAGATAATCGAGTAGGAAAGGAGGGAAATAAGTCTTTTCGCCTTCTGTTGAAAACCCTAATAATGATTTTCCAAAGATTAAAAGAATCAATAACAATCCTAAAGTTCCACCCCCTACATAAAGAAGAATTTTCTGTTTGTATTCCTCAGTCAATTTTTCGTCTGTGAAGAATCTGTATAATCCTAGAATAGCAATCAAAGGGAATAATAGCTCTACAACCACTAATATGGAAGAAGGTGCTCTGAATTTATTATAGAACGGTACATAATCAATAAAGAAGTCCGATAAAGGCATAAAATTGCTTCCCCAAGCCAGTAAAATAGTCAATATAGAAGCTCCCAAAATCCAGTAACGGTATTTTTTCGAAGCAAAGAAAAATCCTAGGACTGCAAGGAAACATACAATGGCTCCCTGATAAGCAGGTCCTGAAGTTCCCGGCTGGTCTCCCCAATACGTCATTCCGCCGAAACCTTTAGAAATTCTATCCATTTCCGTCTGTGAGCCTACATTTTCCTGAACAAGTTCCTGAACTTTGCTCATCATTTCTTTTCCTTCCGGTTCCTGACTTCCTCCACCCATTAATCTTGGAATGAAAAGGTTCAAGGTTTCAAGCTGTCCGTAGCTCCACATCAGCATACTTTCTTTATCCATTCCGGATTTCCCTGAAGTATGGCTGTCGTTATCTAAAATTTGTTTTCCACGCACGGTTTCTTTTACATATTCAGAATTGGCCATGATTCTCTGTGAGTTCATTCCAACCCCGATAATACATGATGCTGCAATGATTCCTGAAGAGATCAGGAAATGCTTCATTGGTGTCTTTTTCTGAATGGCTCTGATGAGTTCAGACAAGAATAAGAATCCTAGTGCAAGGAAAAGATAATACGTCATCTGTGGGTGATTGGCTGCAATCTGTAACCCCATAAAGAGGGTTGTGACGATGAATCCCCAGATGTATTGTTTTCTGATATAAACGAGTAAAATTCCGGCTAGCAGCGGAGCGAAATATTCAATGGTGTTTACTTTACCGTTATGTCCGGCTGCAATAATAATATAAAAATAGGTAGAAAGCCCGAAGAAAGTGGCTCCTAAGAGTGCGTACTTCCAATTTCTGACCACTACCATTCCCAAAAGGAAAAAGCCTGCAAAAAGCAGGAAGAGATAATTGACCGGCCTTGGCAGAACATTCAGGTTGCTGTCGATTTTTTTGATGATGTCACCTTTGAACTGGCTTCCCATCTGATAAGTCGGCATTCCTCCAAACATAGAGTCGCTCCAATAGGTCTCATTTCCGGTACTGGCTCTATAGTCGAGTAGTTCTTTTGCCCCTCCTCTGTATTGCACGATATCGTGCTGGAAAAGTTGTTTTCCTGTAAATACAGGAGTAGAATATAAAAATGCTAAAACTATAAATACTACTAATGAAGCTGCAATATAAATTAAGTTTTTATTTTTTGCCATGCTGGTTATTATCTTTTATTTCTTGGAATTTTACCTTTTATCCTTACTCTCTTTCACCTCTTCAAAGTCTACTGTTTCTGCATCCCATTTGAGGTTCTGTTTGTTATTCTTATTCGAGTTTTGTATATCCTGCTGTCCGTTGTTTTGATTGTTGTTATTAAAACGGTAACTATAAAATGTCTTGAAGAATATTCTTTTCAGAATGTTCCAGACAAAGAAAATAATAATGGCAGTGAGTACTAACTCAAGAATGTACTTCATAATATTAAAATTTAAAGTTCCGGGTTTAAAGTTTAAACCCGGAATACATTTAATTCAGTTATTTAGCAGATGGGTTTACCATTACAGAAGAATTGGAAACGCTTTTCATAGACTGAGATTGTTTTCCATCTGAAATAGATTCTATCTGTGTCGTTTTTACGGTAATATTCTGATTGGTAATCCATCCTGTGCTTTCGTCAAACTTAATGGTTCCGTTTTGAACCAGTTCACTACTCAGGCTGTGTGTGATTGGTCCCTGAGCTTTCTTTTCGGTTTTCTTAGGAATACCTCCGGTTACTGCAATTTCTGCAGCTCCGTTTCCTAAGCTTTTCATGACATAATTAGATGTTACTTTTACGTTTCCGCTTGGATCAGCATTTTCAGAAGTTGACCATTTTTCTCCAATTTTCACTCCTTTTTTAGGAATAATCATAAGGTTTTTATGGAACTGATCTTTCAATACTTTTTCGTTGAACGATTGTTTAAGGCTTGCTATTACACTTGCTTTTTGATTGGCATCTTTGATAAGAGTACCTACTGCATTGGAAACTTTTGTGTAAACAGCATCAAACCCTGTGATGGAAATTACGTTACCTTTTGTATCCATTTTCATGGCTAATTTATTTCCGGTAAGCGCTTTGTTTACATTCCAGATCATTTTAAGATCATCTTCTTTAGGAATAGGTAATTTTGTATCTACCACGACTGTTTTTCCCTGTGCAGACTGAGAATTTCTTTTTGCAACAAGATTAAGAGTCATTTCATATACATTCCCTTTAATATCATTCACTACAAAGTTCATTTCATCTGTAGACTCGCTGGTTGCAGTCATAGATTTTCCCTGAGGATCCGTCATCGTTTTTACATCTCTCTGATAGGTGGTAAGAGGGTAAGTCTTTCCTTTTTCAAGCTTAAAAGTTTGGGTAATAACACCTGCAGAGTCTTTGATTGCCGGGTTTTCTGCCACTTTCGCTACAGAATCAGCAGGAACTTCTACCGTTACTGTTTTTCCGGTTTTAGGATCTACTTTTGTTATTTTTGCTGTTTCTTTTTTACAAGATACAAGAGCTATTGATGATATAAGCGCAAGCGCTGCAATGTTCTTCATTTGATTTTTAACTTTATTTTTTACTACTATTTCTTAATATACTGTCTGCAATATCCTGCAGTTTTCCCTGAGATTCCATATCCGATTCATTAGAAAGTATTAGAACTCCCATGTTTTTCGACGGATAGATCTGAAGGACGCTTGAAAATCCAAATGTACCTCCGGTATGATAAACGGTTTGAGTGCCGTCTTCATAGGTATATTTTCATGATTTAAGGATTTGGTATTACGGTCATTTTCTGTCTTACCGCTTCATACAAAATCGCTCCACATGCTACAGATACATTCAGAGATTGAGTTTTTCCTTCAATAGGAAGTTTTATTTTTTCATCAGCATGATGCAGAACTTCTTTAGAAATACCCGTTTCTTCATTCCCCATTACAATAGCGCACGGTTCTGTGAAGTTCACATCATAGATTAATTTCTGAGCTTTTTCGCTGGCAGCATATACTGAAATTCCGCTTTGCTGAAGGAAATCTACAGTGTGTGCCAGGTTGTTTTCTTTACATATTTTGATGTTATAAATCCCTCCGGCAGAAGTTTTTATAGCATCAGAGTTGATAGGAGCAGCCCCTTTTTCCGGAATGATTACGGCATCAATTCCTACACATTCTGCTGTTCTGCAGATCGCTCCGAAGTTTCTTACGTCTGTAAGTCTGTCCAGAATCAAAAGAAAAGGAGTTTTTCCCTGTTCAAATAATTGCGGAACAATATCCTCCACTTTATGAAACGGTACATCCGATATAAAAGCAACCACACCCTGGTGGTTTTTTCTTGTAAAACGGTTTAGTTTTTCAACCGGAACATAATTGGGACGGATTTTATTTTTAGCTAAAATTGCTTTTAATTCAGCATAAATAGGACCCTGAAGTGCATTCTGCACAAAGATCTTGTCAATAGTTTTTCCTGCTTCAATTGCTTCAATCACGGGACGCAGCCCGAAAATAAAATCGTCTTTTTTATCTGTCATCTTATTATTATATGTTTAAGGTTCAAAGTTTAAAGTTCAAGGTTTACTGAGTAAAGTTTGAAATTTAAGGTTTGTACTTTGTTCCTCTTAAATCAGTTGTATTTAAATATTTTACTAAAAGAGCTGATCTTTTTACTTAATGTTTCTGTCTGCTCAATTAATCTTTCAAATTTTTCCTGCGAAATAAAATTTCTGTCAAAAACCCGATACAGTTGTGATCTGGTTTCTCCACAAGAAGCTTTCGCAATAGAAAGAAATTGTATAAATTCTCTGTTGCCGTTTCTTTCAAATCCTTCAGCAATATTATCCATTACAGATCCTGAAGAACCATCAATTTGATTACTGAGCTTAAAGTTATTCTTAAGACTGGTAGATTCTATAATACTATAAATCTCATTGCATAAGTGACGGGATAATTTCCAAATCTCTAAATCCTCAAATCTATTAATCGTCCCCATAACCTTAAACTTTAAATTTTAAACCTTGAACTAATATTTCTCTCCTAAAATTGCTCTCTTCTGCGCCATCACATATCCATAGTGAAGACTTTCATGCATATTGTTGAAGATAATGGCATCCTGAATACTTTTCAGATCCATCCCAAAACTAGTGGTATATGGAGTGTAGTCTGAGAAAAAATCACTGTCATAATCCTTCATCAAAATCTTTGAAGTTTCTGTCAGTAAAAATTCCAGATCTTCTACTTCAGATTTCTGAACATTTAAGTTGGGTAAAGTTCCTTTTTTATAAGTTTCAATCCAGTATTTATCAATACGGAAAGGGTTTCCACTCAGATAATAATGCAGCAGCTGCTGTGTAGCAACAGTATGTGCAATATTCCAGTAGATATTGTTGTTGAAACCATCCGGAATCAGAATCAGATCTTCATGAGAGGTGTTCTGAAGGATGTCTAAAAGGTTCTTTCTTACCTGTCTGTGCGCTTGAAAATGATAATTCATTTTGCGAAATTTTTAATCACCAAAAATAGTTTAATAAACTGGAAATGACAATTTTTGAGCAGGTGATTAAAGCAAAATTTATATATTTTTATGAAAAAAACAGATAATCCTGTTGAGTTTTAAGACTTCAGCAGTTCTTGACCTTGCATCAATACTGGAATATTTAACAAACTTTAACTCAAAAATAGCATTTATTGTGTTGATTAATGCAAGTATTTATCAGAAATTTACCACTTATTTTAAATCAAGCTATGTCAGAGATATATCAAGCTGAAGATATCCGCCAATTGACGGAAAAAGTAAAGGAAAAAAACTACTTATTTTCTCTTCTGAGACAGGAAATCAACAAAGTTATTATTGGACAGGAATACATGATAGACCGACTTTTGGTAGGACTTCTGGGGAATGGTCACGTTCTTTTGGAAGGGGTGCCGGGGTTGGCCAAAACTCTTGCAATAAAGACATTGGCTGATGCTGTTCATGGTGAGTTTTCAAGGATCCAGTTTACACCGGATTTACTTCCTGCGGATGTAGTGGGAACCATGATTTTTAATATCAAAGACAATGATTTTTCCATAAAAAAAGGACCTGTATTTGCGAACTTTGTATTAGCAGATGAGATCAACCGTGCACCGGCAAAAGTACAGTCGGCTCTTTTGGAGGTAATGCAGGAAAAACAGGTTACAATTGGTGATGAAACAATGAAGCTTCCAAAACCATTTTTGGTATTGGCAACGCAGAACCCTATTGATCAGGAAGGAACTTACCTGCTGCCTGAAGCACAAAGTGACCGTTTCATGCTGAAGTGTACTATTGATTATCCGGCTTTCGAAGATGAAAGACAGGTGATGAGAATGGTTTCAACATCACACCAGCCAACAGTGAAGCCTGTGATTGCCCTTCAGGATATTGTTGATGCAAAAGAATTAATCAACCAGATTTATCTGGACGAGAAAATTGAAAAATATATTCTGGATATGGTCTTTGCGACACGTTATCCGGAAAACTATGGTCTTTCTGAACTTAAAAATTACATCAGTTTCGGAGCTTCTCCAAGAGCTTCCATTAACCTTGCTATTGCTTCAAGAGCTTATGCATTCCTGAAAGGAAGAGCTTTCGTGATTCCTGAAGATGTAAAAGCACTGGCGAAAGATGTTTTAAGACACAGAATGGGCTTAACTTTCGAGGCTGAAGCTGAAGAAGTGACAACAGAAGAGATCATCAACAGAATTTTAGCAAAAATCCAGGCACCATAATGAGTGATGTAATAATTAGAAAAGCAGTTCGGGAGGACTGTGCTCCTATGTTGGATTTAATCCGGGAATTAGCGGAATATGAAAAAGCACTGCATGAAGTAACGGTAACGTTGGATGATTTTACACAGGACGGTTTTGGGGCTTCTCCTGTGTGGGGTGCTTTTGTGGCAGAATATGAAGGTGAAATTGTAGGAATATCATTATATTATGACAGATATTCAACATGGAAAGGAAGAAGGCTGTACCTTGAAGATCTTGTCGTGACGGAAAATCTGAGAGGAAAACAAATAGGAAAAAAGTTATTTGATGCAACACTGGAATATGGTAAAACCCATAATTACAGTGGTATGGTCTTCCAGGTATTAAACTGGAATGAACCTGCAATCAATTTTTATAAAAAATACAATACAAAGTTTGATAACGAGTGGTTGAATGTTTCCATCGAGCTAAAAGATTAATAACATTAAACTTTGAATTTTAAACCTTGAACTTTAAAATTGTCTATGCAGATAAAAGATATTGTAAAAAAAGTAAAGCAGATTGAAATCCGTACCAGAAAAAAGACGGAGGCTGCTTTGATGGGGCAATATCACAGCGCCTTTAAAGGGCAGGGGATGACTTTTTCAGAAGTGCGTCCATATCAGTTTGGAGATGAAATCAGAAGAATCGACTGGAATAAAACCGCACGTTTCCGTGAGCCTTTCGTAAAAGTAATGGAAGAAGAAAGGGAGCTGACGATGATGATTCTTGTTGATATTTCTGCTTCCATGGATTATGGAACGAAAGTTCAGCTGAAAAGAGAATATGTAGCAGAGATTGCAGCCAGTTTAGGATTTTCAGCGGCCGGAAATAATGATAAAGTAGGATTGATTCTATTTGCTGATAAAGTATACAAAGTAATTCCTCCTCAAAAAGGAAGAAAACATATTCTTTCGATTATCAGTAATATTCTGACGGCAGATTATGTTCCTGCAGAATCTAAAATAGACAAAGCAATGGAATATATGATGGGGATTTTTAAAAGAAAATCTCTTGTTTTCCTGTTTTCAGATTTTGAAGATGAATATGATTCCAAAATGTTGAGAGTGGCTTCAAAGAAACATCAACTGTTGGGAATGAGGATTTATGATGAAAAGGATAATGAAATTCCTGACGTAGGATATGCCCGCATGTATGATGTGGAAACCGGAAAGGAAATATGGGCCAATACTTCCAGTGCAAGATGGCGGTATACTTTTGCGGAAGCTCAAAAACAAAAACTGAGAGCTCTGGAAGAAGACTTTGCCAACAGCTCTGCAAGTTTTATGAATATCAATACCGGCTCAGATTATTCAAAATTATTGTATAATTACTTTCAGAAAAAATAACATCGGGCTTAGCTCGTAACTAAAAAAATAGGAGGCGTTTGCCTTTATTATTGTAACATTGAGAAAAATACTTTTAATATTATCTTTTCTGATCTGTGCGAATGCTTTTTCACAGATATTATCCTCTAACGTAGAAAAGAAAACCATTGCTTTAGGAGAAATCAATCATCTTACTATAAAGATTGATAATCTTAATGAGCAGCAGGTAACTTCAGCAGCCAAGAATGAGCTGCTGCCTTTTCATTTTGAAGAAACTAAAGACAGCATTGGGCAGACCGCCAATTCATATGAAAGAAAAATTGAATTTGCTGTTTTTGAAGAAGGAAAATTTACCATTCCGGAACTGGAATTCAAAGTGGGGGATAAGATACTTAAAACGATTCCTTATGAAATAGATGTCATTAATACGGCTCAAAAAGCAGATCAGATTAATGATATCATGAATAACAAGCAGGTAAAACTGGAAGCAAAAGACTATTGGGAGCTTTATAAGTTTTATATTCTTGCGGCATTGGCAGTTATTGCACTCATTATTGCTATTATCATGTTTGTGAAATGGGGAAGAAAATCGAAGAGCACTCCGGTTGTGGCTACCAATCAGACCTTGAAAGAACTGGATTCTCTTAAAAAGAAAAAATACATTGAAGGAGGAAACTTCCGTTCATTCTATGTGGAATTGATCGATATTTCCAGAACCTTTATTACAAAACAATACCGCCTTCCGGCAGATGTACTTCTTACTGATGACCTTATTGATGTCATGAAAAAGAATAATACCATCTCGCAGGACAATGAAAAAATAATAGAAGATGTATTTCTTAGGGGAGATTTGGTGAAATTTGCCAAAACATTCCCTGATCAGGAAACAATGGAGAGAGATTTTGCCAATATCAGAGACTTTGTGAAAAGATCATCCAAAGATTTAGAATTCGAAAACTTAAGAAAGGATGTTTAATTTTGAGTTTTACAGTCCGTGGTTCTTATTGCTTTTTCTGCTGTTTATCCCTCTTTTAATTAAAGATGCCGGGAGACGCAAAAGAAAGGGTATAAAAGTGCCTACCATAAAAAATATGGATCACAGCGGAGGAATCCAGGGTGTGCTTTTTTTACTGAAAATTTCAAAGTATATCATTCTTTCAGCTTTGATTATTGCTATGGCAAGACCGAGAACATTCACGGTTTCGCAGGACAGAGATGATACAAAGGGAGTAGATATTATGTTGTCTATTGATGTTTCTTTAAGTATGCTGGCCAAGGATTTAAGTCCGGACAGAATTACAGCACTTAAAGATATTGCGGTAAAATTTGTTCAGAAACGGCCCAATGACAGGATAGGAGTGGTTGCGTATGCTGCGGAAGCTTTTACAAAAGTTCCTGTCACTTCGGACCATCAGGTGGTGATTGATGAAATTAAAAACCTGAATTCTGCAGGTCTTGAGCCTGGTACAGCTATCGGAGAAGGTCTTTCTGTAGCGGTGAATCATTTGATTAAAAGCAAAGCCAAAAGTAAAGTAGTCATCCTGATGACGGATGGAGTAAGCAATATTCAAAATGCTATTCCTCCACAGCTTGCTGCCGAACTGGCAAAAAATAATAATATAAAGGTATACTCAATCGGAATAGGTACCAATGGTTATGCTCTGATGCCGACATCGCAGGATATCTTTGGAGATCTTATCTTTACCGAAACGGAGGTTACCATTGATGAAAATACCTTGAGAGAAATAGCACAAACTACAGGAGGAAAGTATTTCAGAGCGACCTCAAACAGCAGTCTGGAAGAAGTGTACGATGAGATCAACCAACTGGAAAAATCTGATGTAAAGGTTTCCAAGCTGTATAATTATGAAGAATATTTCAAAATATTCCTTTGGATTGCATTAGGAATGTTAGTGTTTGATGCATTTTTGAGATGGGTGTTTTATAAAATTTTAAGCTGATGAGTTGGTCTTTAGGAAATTATTGGTATTTATTTTTACTGTTGCTTCTGCCGCTGTTAGCTTCCTTTTTGATTCGTTTTTTAAAATGGAGAAATAAAAAAAGAGAAATTTTTGCAGGGAGTCAGTTTCATGATAATTTATTTGAAAAAAGCTCGGGATTTACGAAGTTTTTCCCTGCATTATACTTATTGGGAACATTATTTCTGATATTCTCTATTATTGATCTTCTGAATGGTTCCGAAGAGGTAAAAAGTACCCAGAAATTGAATAATGTGATCTTCATGCTGGATGTATCCAATTCTATGAATGCTGAAGATATAGACCCAAGCCGTCTTACGGAAGCTAAAAACCTGATGCTGGCTACCATGAAGAAAATGAATAATGATAAAGTAGGTATCGTCATCTTTGCAGGACAGGCGATGTCTATCATGCCCTTAACAACGGATTATAACTCTGCGGAGACTTATATAAGTGGAATTGAAACCAATTCTATGCAGATTCAGGGGACAGATTTTCTCAAAGGAATGCAGGCCGCTGTTGAGAAATTTAAAAATGTAAGCAAAGGCTCCAGAAAAGTAATCCTGCTGAGCGATGGTGAAGATAACGAAGGAAATGATAATGCAGCCATCAGATTGGCTAATAAAGAAGGGATAAGCATTACTTCTGTAGGAGTTGGTACTGATGAAGGAGCTCCGGTTCCGGAATATGTTTTCGGACAGCTGATGGGCTATAAAACCGATGCCAACGGAGGAACGGTTATTTCAAAAAGACAAACAGAGGCTTTAAAGAAAATGGCAGAATCTACAGACGGAACTTATATTGACGGAAATAATATTAACGAAGCTCCTGACAGAATCGTAGACGCGGTGAATAAGAAATCTGCAGGTGCGGAAACTATGGTGAAATCACAGAATGCCAATCATTATTATCAATATTTTCTAGCAGTATCTCTTCTGTTTTTCTTTTTAATTTATATTTTTAATCCTAAGAAAGATTTTAATGTATAGATTTCCCTTTGTTTATAGAAGAAATTCTACAGGTACTTTAACCGATTTTAACAAATAAAACTCTGTTTCTTAACATATAAAGGAATAATTTTGCAAGTGATGAATACTAAAATCATATTTTTATCGTTTATTGTTGCCATTTCGTTCTCAGGCATTTTGTTTGGGCAGGAAAGCTATAAGAATTTAGTTCATGAAGGCAATCAGAAATTTGACGGTAAAGATTATGACGGAGCCTCCTCAAAATACATGGAAGCGATAAAATCCAATGATAAAGATTTTACCGCTCACTACAATATGGGGAATGCACTATATAAAAATAAGAAATATGAAGAGGCAAAGGCTGAGTTTGAAAAAGCTGAAAAACTTTCACAAACCCTTCCTGATAAAACAGCCGCTTATCATAATTTAGGAAATGCTTATATGCAGATGAATCAGCCGGAAAAAGCAGCTGATTATTATAAAAAAGCTTTGAAGCAAGATCCCTACAGTGAGGTAACCAGAAAAAACTATGAGATTGCCAAACTGAAAGAGAAAGAAAAGCAACAGCAAAAAAACGAACAAAATAACTCAGGAAAAGGTGGCGGCGGAAATGATCAGAATAAAGGTGATGATCAGAAAGGCGACAAAGACAAAAAGCAGGATCAAGGTAACGGCCCACAAAATGAAGGCAAAAGTGACCAGGGTGATAATCCTAAGCAGAATCAAAATAATGAAGGCAAAATGCCGAAGAATCTTGAAAATGCGATCTTAGATAAAATAAACGAGAAAGAAAAAGAAACCGCCAGAAGAATTTTAAACAAAAATTCTTATTCGATGCCTGAAAGCAACGAGAAAGATTGGTGATGCAGCACAAATTGATTTACATATTGCTTACCCTAGCATCCGTAATTACTTACGGACAGGTAAATCTTACGCTGGATGCTGATAAATCTGAGTATGGAGGGAAAGATATTGTAAACCTTACCATTGTTCTTGAACTGAACGGAACTGACCTTGTTCAGCAGACTGGTTTACAGCTTCCGGATCTTTCAAAATTTAATATTATAGGAAGTGGATCTGTTACCAACACCGTGATTGATCCCGCTACCAATACTTTAATTACCCAAAAAGTATCCAGAATTGCCCTTGAGCCTAAGAAAAAAGGGAAAATAAAAATTGGTTCAGTTCTGGTTACTGTCAACAATAAAATTTACAAAACAGAACCTTTTGATGTCAATATCCGCGATATTGTAGACAGAAGATCACTCGCTGCCAACACATCCGGTGATGTTTATCTGAATATGGAAATTGATGACCGTGATGTTTACCAGGATCAGCCTACCATTGCTGTTCTAAGGGTTTATTCAAGAAGTATGGATAATCTTAGAAAAGTAAAGAATATTCACCTTCCTGAGCAGGATAATATCAATGTACATCCTATCAATTTTGATAAATCTGAAATAGATCCGTCCGGATATGGAAATATGCCTTCACAGGTATTGGCAATGTTCATGGTGTTTCCAAATGAAGCAGGATATGTAGAAGTTCCGGGAGTATCTGCTTCTGTAAGTACTTATTCTAATAAAACAAAGATTGTTTCCAATAAAGTAAAAATCAATGTAAGAAAACTACCGGAAGGTGCTCCGGAGTGTTTTAAAAATGCAGTTGGAAATTTTAATGTAAACGTATATAATGCTTCCAAAGAAAAACCGGAAGCAAAAAAACCTCTGAATGTGGTAGTAAAAGTTTCAGGAGAAGGTAACTTACCGAATATGGAACTTCCTAAAATTATGGCCTCTCCAGACTACGAAGTTTTTGCTCCGAAAATTACAGCAAAGGTTTCTCCGGGAACTACAGGAATGAAAGGTGAAATTTTGGCTAATTATGTAATTATTCCAAATAAATCTGGGGCAATTTCCATTAAAACAGAACAGTTTGCTTTCTTTGATCCTGAAAACAAGGAATATGTTGATTTGGGACAAAAAACACTGAATCTGAACGCTTTTTCTCATGATCAGATCCTGGAAGCCCGCTCTACTGTGGAAAAGGTAAACGAGTATACCAATAACCTTTTGGAGACTGTAAATACTCCGGTTTTAAAGACCACTTCATTTAAAGTAAAAGAAAAAAGCAAATTCCACTGGAGTATCCTTTTAACTAATATTGCCATTCTGGTAAGTTTATTTATTGCTTATTTATTATTTAAAAATTGGCAAAAAAAACGTACATTAGTTAGGGAAACTGTACCGTCAAAACCCTTAGGTTCAGTGGCTGAAACAGAAAAAGAAATCAGAGAATTGCTGAAAACGGATATCAATGATTATTTCGGATATCTGGAAAATCTTAAAGATAACGAAGAGTATGAAAAGTTCTTTGCAACACTGGAAGAATTGGATCAGGAGGTGAGAAGTCAGTATTTCCAAGCTTCTACTGCGGAATTTAAGACTTTTCTTGAAAAACATAAAGGATCTTCATTGGCAGAAGAATATGGCAGATTGCAACAGAAAGTTCAAATGGAAAAATACAATCCTGTAAAATCTATTGATGCTCTTGAAGAACTTTTGAAAACAATTGTTAATTTATATTCACAAATTAGCAAATAATCAGTTTATTTTCATATTTTTGCGAAATTTTTAATTACAAAGAGATGGAAATTTTTGATGGTTTCTCTATTAAAGAGATCGTTACCAGCTTCATGGTTCTTTTCGCCGTTATTGATATTGTCGGCTCAGTTCCTATTATAGTAAGCCTTCAGCAGAAATTTGGAAAGATTGAAGCCGGAAAGGCAGCAATCACAGCTGGTGCTATTATGATTGTTTTTCTATTCGTAGGAAATAAGATCCTTAAGCTTATTGGAGTAGATGTCAATTCCTTTGCAATTGCCGGGGCTTTTGTGATTTTTGTCATAGCTCTGGAGATGATTTTAGGAATTGAAATTAATAAAACGACAGAAGCAAAGGCTGCATCTATTGTACCCATCGCATTTCCCTTGGTTGCAGGAGCTGGAACATTAACAACTGCACTATCTCTTAGAGCTGAATTTCATGATATTAATATTATCTTCGGAATAGTTCTTAATACAATTTTCGTATATTTGGTGCTGAAATCGGCCAAATGGCTGGAAAGGAAAATTGGAGATGCTACTTTGATGATCCTGCAGAAAGTTTTCGGAATCATCCTTTTGGCAATTTCAATTAAATTATTCACCGCAAATTTTGCCCAGTTGGTGCAGAATTATATTAATTTTTAAGAGTCATGAAGAAGTTTTA
The DNA here is from genome assembly GCF_949767875.1 of Chryseobacterium sp. IT-36CA2. NCBI lineage: Bacteria > Pseudomonadati > Bacteroidota > Flavobacteriia > Flavobacteriales > Weeksellaceae > Chryseobacterium > Chryseobacterium sp. IT-36CA2. The sequence continues at coordinate 1,026,953 of NZ_CATKPG010000011.1, forward strand.
TAAAGTATTTTTAGTACTGTTTATCGTATTTATCGCCATCAATCTTTATGCTATCAACTGGCAAGCAACGGATATCTTAGGAGATGAGGATAACATTAGATTTGCATTCTCAGCCGGAGCTGCTGCAATAGGTCTTATCTTACTTTTTGTAATGGATACCTGGAGTAGAATCGGTGTAAAGAAATAAATTGAATATTTCATATAGATATAAGCCTCTTTCATTTTGAAGGAGGTTTTTGTTTTTATTAGGTGGCAGGGATTAGGTAGCAGGAATTAGGTGCGAGTGATTAGGAGAATGGTAATAGAGATTAGGAATTAGGCTGTCTTAAAACACAATATTGGTTTTTTATATTCGATAGGAGCGTGCTTTAGCCCGTTAAAAATAAGGAATGAATTTCTATTGGCTTTAGCCAAAACCTATTTTACAACCAATGTTCACAAAATTTTATAAATAGCATTGAAATCGTTCGCAAAGTTGTTTTTACTCAAAGAAAATATACTGGAACATCTGTGTAAATCCATGAGATCCATGGGCAGATCTACATTATGAAACAACCAGATTTTTCAATATTGCCTCAGATTTCAGTTCTGTTTCTCTCCACTCTTTTTCCGGATTGCTTTGAGCTGTTATCCCGCCTCCTACAAAGACATGTACAGAATCTTTATAGAGCCTTGCACAACGTAAATTCACAAAATATAAAATGCTGTCTTCGGTTTCTACCTTAATATAACCGGCATAAAATTCACGGGGAAATTTCTCATATTTACGGATATTCTCATTGCAGAAATCTTTTGGAATACCACAAACGGCCGGAGTAGGGTGCAAATCCTGAATAATTCTGTCCAGATCTTCCGGTTGGATAGTTGTTTTAAAATCTGTGCGTAAATGTTTTATATTGCCTGAAATATGATCATAGGTTTCTGACTGATTTATGGTTTCAGAATAATTTTTAAGAATATCCTGGATATAACTGGTAACGGGCTTCTGTTCCTCAATTTCTTTTTCAGACCATTCCTCAGATATAGGAAGAGTTCCGGCAAGAGCCATCGTTTCAAACTCATAAGTTGATTTGTTAAACTTGCCCAGAACTTCTGAAAACGCTCCCATCCATGCATTTTGACCATCATTAAACAGATATCTGAAAGCATTTGGATAAGATTTACACAGATTCTTAAAACTCTCTCTATAATTGATTGTATTAAAATCTGTAAAGATTTTCCTTCTCGAATAAACAAGCTTTGGCAGATTATTTTCTTTGATTACTTCAATTACCTTCTGTAACGTATTGCAATATTCTTCTTTGGTTTCAGCAGAAGACTTTGTAGTGTCCTTAGTAAGGGTTTCATTGGTGATCATAGTATGGTCAAATTCAGCCGGATTTATTTCAAAAATATCTCCGTTGAAGCTGATTTGATCTAAGCCGTTATAAGAAAAAAAGTTGACTGCATTTTTTATGCTTTTTTGTTCTGCAGACAGTAATCTTTCATCGAAAGGAAGTTTGAAATAAATCATGAGTTATGAAGGGATTTTGAAAATCACCACCAGAAATAGAAGAGCTAATTTCGGGTATAATTTTCCTTTCTGCAAAGGTATTATTAGTCTTAAAGATGTCAAAATAAAAAGAGCTTAAATTTATTTTTAAGCTCTTCATTTTTTATGTTGTTGTAACTTATCTATTGATGATATTATTGGTCATTGTTGTATGGTTGATCAAAACACCTTTTTCATCACGGATTTCAATTTCTGATACGTGCATTGTTTTTCCTTTTCTGATAAAACGAGCTGTAGCAGTAACAATTCCGTCTTTTTTGCTTCTTAAATGATTTGAATTGATATTGGTTCCCACACCGTAATACTTTTCACCATCAATAAAGATATTAGACAGGCTTGACCCTAAAGTTTCAGCCAGAACACAGCTTGCGCCTCCGTGCATAATCCCAAAAGGTTGATGAGTTCTTGGAAGAACGGGCATCGTAGCAGTAAGGGTTTCATTTTCAAGATCAATATCTATGAATTTTATTTCAAGAGTTTTGGCAAGTGTTACATCTCCCCAGTTATTGATGAATGCTAATATTTCTTCTTTTGTCTGACCTTTCATTTTTTATAATTGATTTAATTTTGCATCTAGCATCTAGCATCTAGCATCTAGCATCTAATTCTATTCAGTACCCATAATATTAGGATTCCAGTTTTCCGGAACTTTAGGGGTAATATCATTTTTGATATAGTACTCCTGAATTTCCTGCATGATTTCTGAAAAAGGAACGGAAGCTATTCTTTCGTAGGGAATAGTATAGCCCAGATACACAATATTTCTTTTGAAATCACCTGCTGCCAGTACGATAGGAACTTTTGCTGCGAGTGCCATATGATAGAATCCTTTTCTCCATTTCGGAACCCAGCTTCTGGTACCTTCCGGAGTAATAACAAGGCTGAAATCTTCTTTTGCAAACTGGTTGGCTACAAAATTCACCAGATCATTTTTCTGGCTTCTGTCGATACCAATACCTCCCAGACCTTTTACGATACCTCCGTACCAGGCTTTGGTGTGGGCATCCTTAATGATGATTTTTAAAGGTTTTTCCAGTGACCAATAGGCGAAATTTCCTAAAATGTATTCCATATTATGGGTATGAGGTGCTACCACGAGGATACACCTGTTCAGGTTGTTGACATCGCCCTGCAGAACGACTTTCCATCCTAATATTTTTAGCATTGCTTTGCCTATCAGCTTTTTCATAGATTTCTTGGATTAAAAACAAAAAAGTATAACCAAATTTTGGTTATACTTTACAAATATATTGAAATATTATCGCTCTTAAAACAAACCGCTAATTAAATCTACGATTTTCATTACGAATTCCATTGCAAATTGTATCATGATAAGGCTGTGTTTTTGGTTGATTGGTTATTAAATTTTAGCTTTACGAAATTAAAACTTTTTTTTCACATAAGAAACTAAATAAAGCTTTATTTTAAGTTTTCTGAGAGAAGAAGGGTGTGAATTTCAAACGGTTGCCATCCACCCACACCTTCTACCACTCTCTGAAGTTAATTATTTAGTTTGTATGGAAATTTCGTTTTTTCCGTCTTTGATTTTGATGTCCATATCTTTATTTGATTTTTTGATAGTAGACACTGCAGAATCAATAACTTTCTTTGCCTGGTTGTTCGGAACTTTTTTACCGTTTACGATGATACTGTCTTTATCATCAGAGTTGTATTCGATACTGGAACCGTTTACCGTGATTTTATTTTTTTCAATTCTAACATTGTTGTGGTCTTCATCTCTATCCTGATCATCATCATCAATACCATCTCCGTCTAAGTCCCCATCCATGTGAATACGATCTTTATTCAAGGATAAAACAACTGCTTTTTGCGGAATTACAAGCTCATAATTAAGGCTGTAATCTCTGAACCTGTGCTCATATGGATACTTGATGTAGTTTGGAAGCAATACTTTGTTGTTCACAATTTCTACAGGAACCGTCATCTGGATAGGGAAATTATATCCTTTTCCTTCTTTTTTAATGATCAGATAAGGTGTTTTAATATCTGGCTTTCTGGTTACATCTACAGAAATATAGTCTTCTTCGTAAACTGTTCTTTTATCAGAATAAATATCATTGTTGTAACCTTTGAAATTCTGAGGAATGTTGATCTGTTTTACATCCACATACACTGTATCTGAAGGAGTGTTGATGGCAACATTCTCTACATCTTCTTTGCTTCCTCTGTAGATCATGTCTTTCTTAGCCATGCTGATTCCGAAATAAGTTCCCAATCCGATCAGAAGAAGGAATAAACCTCCGATTACCCATCCGATATTTCTCAGTTTTGTTTTTGGAGAGAAAATCTTGATGCTTAATAAACTGAAAAGGATTGCCGGAATTAAGCTTCCTATGACCATCATGGCTGCCAGTACTTTGTCAAGACCCTGATCATCCATATAGAATCTGATTTCATTAGCTCCCGGGAAATCTGTATCCATTGCGAAAAGACCGAATAATACAAATACTCCGATAATGCTTCCTACAGCCATCAATACGAAGAACCCTCCAATAATATATTTGAATATATTCCAAACTCCGCTTCCTGCGTTGTTGATGTAAGGTTTGTTTTCGTTATAGATTTCTCCGACCCTCTGAGTAGATTCATTGGCAAATTGTACCAATTTATTAGACTCATTCTTAAGATTGTCGAAGTTCATAGGCTTTCCCTGCATTTTCAGGAAATCTGCCGCTGTTTCAGCTTTTGGAAGTACGATCCAAAGAATTACATATAAAAGACCGATTAATGAAGAAGAGATCGCTGCTGTGAAAATTCCTAATATGAAAATTCCCAGCCAGATTGCTCTCATGGTAGTAATATCCATTCCTACGTATTGAGCTAACCCTGCGCAGACCCCTGCTACTTTTTGTTTTTCCGGATCACGGAATAATTGTTTTTTATCGGTATAGTTCGTTCCTGAATTGTTATTTCTTGTTGATGTTTTTTCAGAAAAATAAGCTTCTTCCTGTTCTTCAATTTTTTCAGGGCTTCCGATCTGTGCGATTACCTTTTCTACATCGGTATCGTTGATCACTTCACGTTTTCCTAAAGAATCTTTGAAAATCTCCACCATTCTTATTTCTATGTCATGCATTACTTCATCAGCCTCAGAAGCATCCAGAGAGCTTCTCAGAGCATTCAGGTAATCGCTGAGCTTTATATATGCGTGTTCTTCTATGGTAAAAGAAAAACCTGCGAGTCCTATTGAGAGTGTCTTGTTCATAGCTTTGTTTTTTAATTTTGTTGGGTGATTTGGTTTACTGAGGCTGTCAGTTCATTCCATGTATTGAGAAGTTCATCCAGGAAAAGTTTTCCTTTTTCTGTGATCTGGTAATATTTTCTGGGTGGTCCTCCTGTAGATTCTTCCCATCTGTAAGAGAGAAACTCTCCATTTTTAAGTCTTGTAAGAAGAGGGTAGAGGGTCCCTTCCACTACATCCAGTTTTCCTTTTTTCAGTTCGTCAATAAGATCGGAAACATACATTTCGCGGTTATTGATGAGACTTAGAATACAGAATTCCAGAATTCCTTTTCGCATTTGCGCTTTGGTATTTTCGGTATTCATCTTTGATAAGTTTTGTTAATTAGTTATATTCTTAGAAAAATGCTCCTAGCTAGCTGAGCCTATTCTAATTTTACATTACAAAGATATGTAAATTAAATGGTATTATGCAATACAAAGTAGTGAAATTTTTAAAATAAATAGTATAAGTAGTTGTTAATCAGTGTAATAATTTTTATTAGAAATTTTATTAAAAATGAATTTTGATGAAAATGGTCTAAAAAACATTTCAATTTTATTTAAAATTTAAAGAAATTGAGATCAAAAAGTAATCATTCATTGATTATCATTCATCATTTTTTATAATAGCCCCGATAGCAGCGGTTACCCCACAGCGGGAAGGATTCAGGCAGGGAGCGAGGAGTATAAGCGTATAGCGGGAAACAGCTCCTCAGAAACGGATCTTCTCTTATTTAAAGAAGTTATCCGTATATAAAATAAATTTTGAATTTTGAGATCGGTAGTAGGATTCGTATTTTTGTTAGGAAAAAAACACCTAAATCATTTACTATTACCATGAATTTATTCAATAAGAATAAGCATTTACCGGCTTTTGTTTTACTGAGTTCTGTATGTTTCGGACAATATCAGTTTGAGGTTAAAAATGCATCGAAGAGTTATGATGCAGTTATTCAAGTGGAGAATTGCTATGATGGGCAATGCAACGGAAGAGGAACCGTAGATTTGTTTGATCATAGAAATACAAAGGTACAGACTTTTGTGTCTGACAATCTGGTGCTGAACCTGAATCAGGATGAAAAGCCAGTGCAGGGGAAAATATTCCAGTTAAAGAAAGAAAACGGTCCTGTGGTCATTGATGACTTTAATTTTGATGGAACAGAGGATATCGCAATAAGGAATGGGAATATGGGGAATTATAGTTCCTCTTCTTATGACGTATATGTTTTTAACAGCACAAAAATGGCTTTTGTGAAGAGCAAAGAGCTTACTGAGCTTGCTTCCGATTCCTTTGATATTTTTGAGGTAGATGCCAAACGGAAACGCCTCATTGCCTACGGGAAATCCGGTTGCTGTGATCTTTTTACAACAGAATATGCCGTGATTCCGAATAAAGGACTTGATAAAGTCTTTGAAAAAGAAGAAGATATGACTGTTGAAGACCTCGTAAAAGTAACCACCAAAGAAAAAATCAATAATAAATGGATTACCAAAACAAAAGTATATCCTTCAGATCAATATAACAGAAATAAGAAGTAAGATGAAAATTCAGAAAGAGATCGATTTTATCCTGGCAGTAGATGCGCTTAAAAATGTCCAGAGAAGAAATTATAATGCAGATGACTCCCGAAGAGAGAACACAGCGGAACATTCCTGGCAGATTATTATTTTGGCTCAGATTCTTTATCCGTATGCTAAAAATCGTGAAGATATTAATTTGTTAAGAGTGATAAGAATGCTTTCCATTCATGATCTGGTGGAGATCGAAGCCGGAGATACTTTCATTTTTGACGAAAAAGCAATGGTAGGAAAGTTTGAAAGAGAAAAGGCGTCTGCTCAAAAGATCTTTGGAATACTGGATGAACCTTTGCGTACAGAATTTTTTAATCTATGGCTTGAGTTTGAAGATGAGAAAACACCGGATGCTGTTTTTGCGTGTGGAATTGACAGAATAATGCCATTTATCTTAAATTCCCATACTTCAGGAAAAAGCTGGACGGAAGCAGGAGTGACAGAAAAGCAAATCCGGAATATGCTTGAAAATGCGATAAGCAGAGCATCGGATGAAATGGGAGAGGCTTTTGATGTATTGCTGAACAGAAGTCTGGAAACAGAAAAAGTGATCAAATCACTTTAATGAACATACAATAAGATTCGGGCGGCCTTTGGCCGCCCGAATCTTTATTATTTATAGTATCTGGATTGGTTTCTTGAATTCGTCAATCGCTACAAAAGTAAAATCACCTACAATGGCTTTTTCTCTTTCGTAGGAATACATTTGCTCAGTGTAGATCTCTACATTTACTTTCATACTGGTTTTTCCTACGTAGGAAACTTTCCCGATGAGCTCAACAATAGTTCCGGCAGGAATAGGTTTTTTGAAATCGATCTTATCACTGCTTACTGTTACCACTCTTTTTCTTGCGAATCGGGTAGCAGTAATAAAAGCTACTTCGTCCATCAGCTGCATAGCCGTACCACCAAAAAGGGTATCGTAATGATTGGTTGTGTTAGGGAAAACCGCTTTAAAGATACTGGTTTCGGATGCTTTAATTCTTTCTTCTGTAGTCATATATCATTATTAATTAAAGCGAAATGAGAACGATATTAAAACAACAGAACAATGACAGGAACCAAGAGAATTCCTGAAACAATCCATCAGATCAATACAACTTCAAATCGCGAAAGTTACTTGTTTAAGAAAAAGGCAGGTCTCCTGACTTGTAACATCTTTAATCTCCTTCCCATGCCTCGCACAGTGGATCTTTGATAAAGATTACAGTTACTTACAGTTGCGCGACAGTCCGTGATTTTCACACGGTTCCCTTTTAATCTGCAATGATGCAGAACCAATTTCTATGATGAATAAGCGTTAAAACTTTTCGGGGGCAAAAATAATGAATTTATTCCGGATTATGGTAAATAATCTGGCTGATTACTCTTCCTTTCTTGATGGTCCAAAGGGTAGTATACCTATTTTCTCCTGAACCATTGATCATGTAAAGGAAAATATTGTCATTATCCAGAGAGGTTACTCCAATGTTCTCAAAATCCATTGTAGGCTGGAACATATTTTTGATGGCTTCTCTTACAAAGACAGATCCTCTTCCGGGTTGCTGCACTCTGATGGATTTGATCTCGGTCATACCTTCGGGAAGGTCATTTCCAATTCCCCATGGTTTTACTTTATCAATGGTAAGAAGTTTTCCTTCTGCATCTTTTTCTTTTTTACGGTATCCTGCATTGGAAGGGTAAATATCAATGACTACTTTGCTTCTTTGAGCAGTAGGAACTTTAGGATCAGAATTATCTGTGAAAATAAGTGATTTTCCGTTTTTAGACTTGGAAGGAGTATAAGCCGGAAGCTGATCAATATAGGCAATACGTTCTTTATTGACCATTCCTTCTTTATCAAGAGTTTCATAACGTACAAAAGGTTTGTCATCATCCTGTTTTTCCGGATATTTGATCCAGATCCATTCTGTTTCTCCGGGAGCAGGTTTTACATAAACAAATACATCACCTTTACGCATACGGATCTTGTCTACAATTTTTCTGTAGTTGTCCTTATGAACACGTACATTGGCATATCCCTCTTCCGCTTTTACAACTCCGAAAGGAACTTTATTCTGGCCTTTTACAAAGACTATGGATAAAATACTGAAAGCGGATAAATAGAATGCTTTGTTTATGAAAGTCATCATGAAAATTTTTTGATCCCCAAATATATAAATTAAATGCGTTGTGCATTAAACATTGCAGATCTTTTTGGATTATTTATAGTTTATAAAATAAACTTAATTAACAAAGGATGATCATGTCGTATTAGTTTTTTATTAATACCATATAATTATGGAATGCTAGATTCTAATGTTAATTCATTTTTAGTATTGTTTCAATCAATTGACGATTTATTTAAGATATAGATTTTGTTCTATCCTTATTTTTCTTTCTTTTTTCTTTTTAAGCTTAATTTTGCACAATATAATTAACACAATACAATTCGGATGAAAATAATTAAATTACTTTTCTCAGGTATTTTACTAATCCCTGGAATTTTATTATCCCAAGTAGGGATCAAAACTCCAACGCCGCAAAAAACATTCCATGTCAATGGAGCATTGCAGGTTGTTAATGAATTAAATGTAGGTGGAGATGCAGCTACAGCCGGAAGCGCTGGGACAGAAGGCCAGATACTTACTTCCAGCGGCCCGGGAAAACCTCCTGTATGGTCTAATGGTAATAATGGGAGCACTGTTGTTGGGTATAGTGCCCTTTTAAGTGGAAAGGAGGTTACTGTATCTGCAAATAATATTCTTAAAGATTTGGATATGAGCCTTGGTACGGGGACTTTAGTGAACTGGAGATCAGGTAATACATTAGTTGTTCCGGCTGGGATGGGCGGTGACTATTTGCTTACTTATACATCTGCTCTTAAAGTTGATGGAACTATACCGTCATCCTATTTTTTTGGGACATATGTATATGTAGGGGATGATCTTCAGGGTCCTGCATCGTTTACTTCAATTGGGGCATTGGCAAGCGGAAGCTTAAATAATCATGAATTTACATTAACCTCTTCTAAAATTCTTACCTTAAAGGTTGGAGATGTAATCAAACTGAAAGGTTTACTTTATAATTACAGTGGATCATCAGCTCAAACTTTTAGGTTGGCCAGATTATCATTAGAAAAAATAAATTAATATTTCTGTTAAAGAAAAGTGTCCTCAAAATTTAATAATTCCCCTAAAAATAGTTAATCGTTTTTAGGGGAATTTATATATTATACTACAACTTTTTTATATTCTTTCCAATTCTTCTGCGTCAATCGTAGTCTTGAAGGTTCCGTAATTGACAATTACCTTATTCCGGGAGATCTTTTCGATGGTTCCTACACTGGTACTGCCGGTAATACGAACACGCTGTCCAACTTTCATCCAGACAGCACGGTCGGTTTTACGTTTTTCTTCCAGTCTTTCATTAGTTTCAGCAATTTTTTCAATCACTTCTTCCTTTTTCAGCTGCTGAGTGATTTTTCTCTTCACAACCTGCAGGCGTTTCGTTTCATCTTTATCACTGCCTAATTTTCTGAATTTCTCCTGCTCAAGAAGCTTTACAAAATCTTTTACAACATCCTTTCTGGATTTTCCTTTGGTATAGCTGTCGATGAATGCCTCAATCTTATTTCCAAACTGAAGTTTACGGTGTTCCTCTTCATACAGTTTCTGAAAATTGAATAGTTTCTGCTGAAGCTGATCATTTAGTTTCTGAAGGTTATCACGTTTATCTTCTACAGACTCTTTTCTTTCGGCAAGGTCAGATTTTAATTTTTCAACTTCATATTTCTCCTGCTGCAGTTTTACAATTGTTTTATCAAGATTAACAATATCGTGTTCCACCTTTTTCTTGGCAGAATGGATAATGAATCTTGGAATTTTATTCTTTTCCGCAACTTCAAAAGTAAATGAACTTCCTGCCTGTCCTACTTCCAGTTTATACATCGGTTCCAATGTTTCCTCATTGAAGAGCATTGCTGCATTCTGGGCATTGGGAAGCTGTTCTATCACCAGTTTAATGTTGGTATAGTGCGTTGTAATAATGGCAAAACTCTTTTTGTCATAGAAAAACTCCATGAAACTTTCTGCCAGGGCACCTCCAAGCTCAGGATCAGAACCTGTACCAAATTCATCAATCAATAAAAGTGTATTAGCATCAGCCTCACGGATGATTCCGGACATTTTCTTTAATCTTGATGAATATGTTGATAAATGGTTTTCAATGGACTGGTTATCACCAATATCAGTCATAATCTTTTCAAAGAAAAACATTTCAGACTTAGGGTGAACCGGAACAAGGATACCACTCTGAATCATCAGTTGTAATAATCCTACAGTTTTCAGGGTAATTGATTTTCCACCGGCATTCGGACCGGAAATACAGATAATCCTGTTATGATCCGTTAAGGTAAGGGTCTGTGGATGGATGATCTTGTCCTCAATTTTATTTCTTAACCATAAAAGAGGATGATAAGCATCTTTTAATCTCAGCGTGTTGTGGTGATTGATTTTCGGAAGAACACCGTTGATCAGTTCACCGAACTTCGCTTTCGCTCTTGTAAGGTCAAGGTCAAAAATATAAACCTGATATCTCCATAATTGAGGTTGAAATTCCGCCAGTTCTGCAGTAAGCTTACGGAGAACTTTATCAATTTCTTTTTTCTCTTCCTCTTCATTTTCCCGAAGTTTGAAATAATGCTTTACAACACTATCCGGCTGGATATAAGTGATGGAACCCGTTTTGGAAATTCCTAATGTTCTTCCTGCAACTCTTTTCTTAAATCCTGATTTTACAGCCAAAACCCTTTGGTCATCAATAATCGTTTCCCGAATATCATCCAAAAAGTCACTTTGTCCGTAGGTGGTAAGTGCACGGTTGAAATTTTCCTGAATTGCCTTTTTAGCAAGCTGGATTTCAGTTCTTATTCCTTTCAAAGCTGGGGAAGCTTCATTTTTTACTTCACCAAAACGGTTAAAAACCTTATCTACTTTATCAATGATCTCCTTTCTGAATTCCAATACAGAAACCTCTTCTAATAGAGTTGGAAATGTTTCCGGCATGGTAGGGAAGAATTTCTGAAGTTTTCCGATCTGTTCAGTGATGGTTTTTATTTTGATGAAAGCAGTGTTTTCCAGACGGTAGTTCTCAATCAGCATCAATTTCAGCTCACTTTCAATATCTTCATATTTATCAAACGGAATCGCATTTGAACTTTCGAAACTCGAGAGATATTCTGAAGTTTTTTTTAATGAAAGTTCCGCCTCGTCAATTTCCATCGGACGAAGTTGAAGAATTTTTTCTCTTGTTTTTGGAGAATACGCAAATGGGGAGATTTCCGCGAGTAATTGCGGAAACTCTAATTCGTCTAAATCTTCTTTATCTATATACACAGTGCAAATTTAGTGAGAATTTTGATTATTACGTATATCTGAGAGATTTACAGAACAAATAAACTTTGAATAAGGTGATTATAGAGTTAGTCAAAATGAGTAATAGAATACAATAACCTTTGCATTGATATAAATTTATGATATTCTTTTTATTACATTTGAGTTATGAAACTGGAAACCGAAAGATTGATTTTAAAAGGAATCAATGAAAGCTATACAGAAGATATTTTAAAAATCCGAAGCAATCCGGAGGTTAATAAATTTGTGCAGAGAAATTCACCGAAAAATAATTACGATGCACTCCAATTTATTCTAACCATTAAAGAAAAAACCAAAAACAATCAAACAGTTTACCTGGGAATTTCTTTAAAAGATCAGCCCAATCTTATCGGAACCATTTGTCTTTGGAATTTTTCTGAAGACCGAAAAACAGCAGAAGTGGGTTATGAATTATTGCCGGAATATCACAGACAAGGAATCATGTCTGAAGCTTTGAAAGCGGTTTTAGATTTTGGTTTTAATGAACTGCATTTAGAGGAAATTGTAGCAATCACGAATAAACTTAATGAAAACTCAAAAGGACTTCTTGTAAAACATGACTTTATTTTGCTAGAAGGAAAAGAAGATGAGGGTTTTCCAGATAATATTATTTTTAGTTTGAAAAGATTGAGTGGTGGTGTTTAGTAAGAAATCTAGCCTGTTTTTTTCTATCTTTATCGCCGATTGAAATTATATATGAAAAATGAAATAAAATCTTTAACAGGACTTAGAGGTGTAGTGGCATTATGGGTAACTTTTTTTCATTTTTTTGATTTTAAAAACGAAATTCTTCGAAATATTATAGGTAAAGGATATCTTGCTGTAGATATCTTTTTTGTATTAAGCGCCTTTCTTCTCACTGTTTCATATTCTGATAAGTTTAAACATCTTGAGTTTAAAAAAATACAGACTTTTTATAAAAAAAGAATCAACAGGATTTATCCGATATATTTTATATCTATTATTTTTATTGTTCTGTTGATAAAGGATACTTCATGGCTTACATTTTTTATCAATGCCGGACTGATGCAATGCTTTTTTAATCCGGATCGCTTACTGAATATCGTTTACTGGTCATTGAGTACAGAATGGATGTGTTATCTGATATTTCCTTTCATGCTTTATCTGATCATCCGGTATAAGATCCGTGGTGAAATTTTAATTGTTGCAGGTCTTTTTTTGAGATTAATTCTTCCTCATTTTCCAGACTTGTACATTCATTCAGCAGATTCAGTAAACTCCTGGAGATCATCAAAATATTTGGATATTCCGTATGGTGTAAATTCTTTAATCAGAACAATAGCTTCTTATTTTTTAGGAATAGGAATTGCTGTTTTACCTGGAATCAAAATAAAAGGTAAATGGCCTGTTTATGCACTACTTGTCATCACTTTTGTACTGTTGTTTACAACAAGAGGACTAATCTTTATTCCGTTTTTATCAGCTTTGATCATCAGGCAATTGTATACAAGGGAAAAGAATTATCTTCAAATGTTTCTTGAAACCAAGCCTGTTTATTTGCTCGGAAACATCTCGTATTCATTGTATATCATACATCATATTGTGAAGGATCAGAACTTTATAATAGTAGATATTTCCCTTCTTAATAATCTGTTATTAGTAGCTTTCTCGTTATTACTATCCTATTTTTCATATATACTGATTGAAAAAAAAGTAAAGGTATTTAAAGTATAATTGAGGTTCTTATTTTATTTTAATATTATTATTTTTGCAGTATGACCTGGACAGAAATTTTAGCCCCGATAAAAAGTACGGAATACTTTACAACCCTTTGGGGAAAAGTGAAGAATGAATATGCAACGACAAAAGTTTTTCCACCAAAGAATCAGATTTTCAGAGCATTGGAACTTACAGCTTTTGATGATGTTGAAGTGGTGATTATTGGGCAGGATCCTTATCATAATGACTACCAGGCGAATGGTTTGTGCTTTTCTGTATCTGAGCAGGTTACTGCACCACCATCACTTAAGAATATTTTTATTGAGTTAAAAGATGATCTGGGAGTCGTAAGAACTTCCAAAGAGCTTGATGACTGGGGAAGACAAGGGGTTTTATTATTGAATGCAACGCTAACGGTTCGGGCTCATTCACCCAACTCTCATAAAGATCTTGGCTGGGAAAAATTTACCAATTTTATTATTAAAGAAATTTCAGACAAAAAAGAGAATGTGGTATTTGTATTATGGGGCGCTTTTGCACAAAAAAAAGCTGAACTCATAGATCCAGCTAAACATTTTATTCTGAAGTCGGCACACCCATCACCCTTTTCTGTTTACAGAGGTTTTTTTGGAAGCAAGCCTTTCTCAAAAATTAATGAATATCTTGTTTCCAAAGGAAAGAAGCCTATTTCGTGGTAGAATCTTTTGATTGATCTGCTTTTTTAATTGTAATTCCAATTTTATATTTTCCTGCTAGTGCTGTTGTTCCTTCCTGTTGTTTAGGATAGGGAGCAACATCTTGTAATGTAATGGTATATCCGTTAAATTCTGCTGACTGGTGATAATTCCTTCCTGGAAAATCCATACTGGCCAGGTTCAAAATAGTGGGTCGGGTAGAGGTTCCCATTACTTCAACCTGAGCAAGAGCAACTCCGGCCCATATGCAATTGACACCTTCAGGGCATCTGCTGTCTTCAGAAACCCCTTTGAATGTAACGTTCATCTGGTATTCTTTCAAAAATTTGTTCTCACCTTCACTAAGGTATACAATTCCGTCTTTCTGATCATTAGAGTTCATAGCTTTTGAATTGGTTTGTACTTGAGAAGCTTTTGTAGCAGTTTTAGATTTCTTTTGGGCATCACATCCTGTTAATGCAAATATTCCCAGACTGAGTATGATAGCTTTATGGAACATAGTTTCTAATATTTAATTAAATGACGTTAAACATATTAAGAAGTACTACCAAAAACATTGCCACTCCTACTACAAAACTGAATCCGGTTCCATAAATGAATCCAATCAGTGCTCCTTTGGTAGATTGTAAAGCTTTATTCATATCCTTGCTGTCGTGAAGTAGCTCACCAATAAATACACCTGCAAACATTCCCACAAGAAAACCTAAAGGAATTGGAATAAATATTCCCACAATAGTTCCCACTACAGAACCGATACTTCCCCAGCGGGTACCACCATATTTTTTGTTGGTTTTTGCAGGAATAACATAGCTTAAAACTACAGAAGCTGCTGTCAGAATTCCAAAAGCCCAGATGTAGATCATAGGAAGATCTGCATCCGTCCCGAATTTATAGATCAGGAGCCCGCAGATACTTAGCAAAAGCCCTGGCAAAACTGGAAGGAAAGTTCCCAGTATTCCTACAAATAAGAGAATAAGACAGAAAATATTAATAATTGTTGTATCCATTCTTTTTAAAAATATAGATGCAATATAAAAAAAGTGGCCTTATAAAAAGCTACTTTGAGAACTGAGTTATAAAATTTATTAGAAATTTATGATGACGTATTCAAGAATCAGTCCTGCCTTGCCGATGTTTCCGCTGGTACAGTTGTGGAATAACAGATAATTATCATTTGCAGTTAATTTTTTACCAATAATTGGGATTGTAGAAGATTTGACAATTTATAATTCAATTCTTGAAAAATTTTTATCAAATATCTTCCCATGAATCTCTTTTGGGATGAAAATTGATTGGGAATAGTAAAATGATGATTCTTAATTTCATAAATTTGCTGTAATGAATGACCAGTTACAAGAAACTAAAAACTTTATACAGGAGCTGAGCGAGCAGCTTTACATCTATATTACCCAGATATCACCATCCGGGATGGACTGGTTTTTTCATATTATTGTTAAACTGAGCTTACTTCTTGTCCTGTTTTTAATTACTGATTTTGCTTTTAAGTTTATCATTAATTCTGTTTTCAGGTTATTTCATAATGAACAGAAATTTCCCATTTTAAAATCTATTTATCAGGCCAAAATCACCAATTCTATAGCTCATTTTGCCGCTTTGATTGTTGTTGCCGGTATTCAGGGATCTATCTTTCCGGAAAATGCGCTGCCCAAAACAACCGTTTTTATTTTACGATGTATTAGTTTAGGATTAGTATTGATGCTGGCAGGGATGCTGTACAGATCACTGACTGCTTTCAGAAATTATTTCAGCATCAAACAGGATTTCTATAAGATTATGGCTCTGAATGCCATTTCAGAAACTGTAAAGATTTTAGGACTTTTCATATTTACAGTTGTAGGGCTTTGCGTTATTTTTGGAATCAAAGGAACTACTATTGTAGGAAGTCTGGGAGCTATTACAGCAGTTTTGGTACTTGTTTTCAGAGACACCATTTTAGGATTTGTAACGGGGCTTCATGTAGCTACTTCTAAAAATCTGAAAGTAGGAGACTGGGTAAGTATTCCCAAATACAGTATTGAAGGAAATATTACAGAAATCAACCTTTTGACCACCAAAATCACCAATTTTGATAAAACAGTTTCTACCATTCCAACGTATGATCTGATGACCACGGAGATCAAGAACATGCAGGTGATGTCGGAATCTAATACCAGAAGGATAAAAAAATCAATTTACTTTAATATCAATTCTTTTAAATTTCTGACGGATGAAGATGTGGAACGCTTGAAGGAAATCAATTTAATTTCTGATTACCTTGAAGAAAGAACTTCTGAGATCAAAAAAGAAAAAGAAAGCCTGGAACATAAGGATAAGGTCGTGAATGGCAGACAGCTTACCAATATCGGTGTTTTCAGATATTACGCACAGAAATATATTGAAAACGACCCGGATATAGATAAAACCGGAACGAGAATGGTTCGTCAGCTAGATATTACCCCACAAGGACTGCCTCTTGAAGTGTATTGCTTTGCCAATGATTCCAAATGGGAACGTTTTGAGCAGATACAAGCCGATATCTTTGACCATTTATTGGTGGCTTCAAAAGAATTTGAACTTCAGGTGATGCAGGTAAGCATTAAGGTGTAGAACAGCTGGAAGACAAAAGAGGGAGTCAGGAAGTTTAAGCTCCTTTTTATATAAATTTTAATTAAATTTTTAAATGATCATGAATGTGGAAGATCAATAGAAGTTCAAAGTCTGGATTTACTTCCAGCCCAAGCTTCCAACTTCTGACATCTCATATCTAACATCTAAAATAAAAAATGACAAAACTAAGCGTAAACATTAATAAAATTGCGACGTTAAGAAATGCAAGAGGAGGTGAAACACCAAGTGTTACAGAAGCTGCTGTAAAAATTCAGGAATTCGGAGGACAGGGGATTACCATCCATCCAAGACCTGATGAAAGACATATCACAAGAAAAGATGTCTATGATCTGAAGCCGTTGGTTACGACTGAGTTTAATATTGAAGGAAACCCTCATCAGAGCTTTATTGATATGGTTTTAGACGTGAAGCCGGAGCAGGTGACTCTGGTACCGGACGCTGATGATGCCATTACTTCCAATGCTGGTTGGGATACAAAAAAACATCTGGATTTCCTTACAGAGATCATTGCAGAATTCAAAAAAGCTGGCATCCGTAGTTCCATTTTTCTTGATCCTTTACCGGAACTGGTAGAATATGCTGCTAAAACAGGTGCTGACAGAATTGAATTGTATACCGAAGCTTACGCAAAAAATTATCTTACGAATAAAGAACAGGCTATAAAACCTTATTACGATACTGCCGTTGAAGCCACTAATTTCGGATTGGGAATCAATGCCGGTCACGATTTGAGTTTAGAAAACCTGAAATACTTTTCAGATACCATTCCAAATCTGTTGGAAGTATCTATCGGGCATGCTTTGGTTTCTGAAGCGCTTTACATGGGATTGGAAAACACTGTTCAGGCTTATTTGAAGAGACTGGCAAAATGGTAATAAATAAGAAACCAGAAGTTAGAGATTAGAAGTTAGTCAACTTCAATTGTATTAAAAATAGCATAAATAGATTATGCTTGATTTATCTAACTTCTAATTTCTCACCTCTAACTTCAAAAAAAATGGAAATTTTAAATTCAAAAATATTCGGCGAAAATCTTACAAATACGCCGCTTCTTGTATTTCATGGATTGTTTGGAATGCTTGACAACTGGGGAGGTTTCGGAAAGGATCTGGGAGAATATCTTCCTGTTCATCTGATTGACCTTAGAAACCACGGAAGAAGCTTTCATTCAGAAAGCATGTCTCACGATGATCTGGCAGACGATATCGCTCGCTATATGGATCATTACGGAATCCAGAAAGCTCATGTGCTGGGACATTCTTTAGGAGGAAAAGCTGTCATGCAGTTTGCCATAAAATATCCTGAACGTGTTGAAAAACTGATCGTTGTAGATATTTCACCTAAAGCCTATCCACCACATCACCAGGGAATTATCAAAGCGTTGGAAACGGTTGATTTCGATACAGTATCTTCAAGAAATGAAGTGGAAGCTGTTTTGAACCAATATATCCCTGAAAGATCTACTGTACAGTTTCTGACAAAGAATCTGTATTGGGACGATAATAAAAAACTGGGCTGGAGATTCAATCTTAAAACATTATCAGAAAAATATACTGAATTTGTTTCCAATGCTATTAAATTCGGCGTTTTTGATGGTGAAACTCTGTTTATAGCCGGAGATCGGTCTAATTATATTCTGCCACAGGACGAATTTGGTATTAAACAACAGTTCCCTAAAGCTAAAGTGGTAACGGTAAAAAATGCAGGACATTGGGTACAAGCCGAAAATCCAATTGATTTTGCAAATGTTGTTAAGGAGTTTCTTGGATTGAATTAATTTTATCCTTTGATTTTTTATATTATGTTAAATTTTTATTAAAAATCAATATTATTTCTCCATGAGTTGAAATTTTTGTACTTTGGAATTGTCAAAACAATAAAAATATTAACTTATGGAAAACAAAAATTCAAAAAAGAAACCATTTTTCGCGACATTCTTGGAAAAACAGGTTAAAGACCCTGAAACAGTAAAAGGAGGAGCTGCTACATCCAAACTTGCAGATCAGATTACGTCAATAATCAAGGATCAAATAACAACCGCTCTTCAAGACGGTGTTACAACACCTGATAATGACAATGTAACGATGAAATATCCTTCTGACGGAGATGAGGATGTTTTAGAAGTAGAATAAATATATAGCTTAAGCTAAATTATATATCAAACCAAAACTAAAACATTATGAAAAGCAACAACTCAAAAAAGAAGCCGTTTTTCGCGTCATTCTTGGAAAAACAGCTAAAGGATCCTGAAACAGTAAAAGGAGGAACAGGTATTATCTCAATTCCAGAAAGAGATGTGATCACAAAACCAGCCGTAGATACTGTAACTTCTCCAAAAGACGATATGATGCACACGCTGAAATATCCATCTGATGGTGATGATGATACAATCTTTATTCCACTATAAAAACAGTAGAATATTTTTAAAATAATAGGGGAAACTTAAAGTTTAAGTTTCCCTTTTTAATACAACCGGCAAATGATTCTCTGCATCACCCATTCACAGGATTTTTATAATATCGATCTTTTTTTCGACTACCTGACCTCTAAAAATATTCCGTATTTCAGATTGAATTCTGACCGTCTGAATCATCTTCAGAAAATCAGCATTCATGAAGACTCATTCGAATTAACGGACGAGTCCGGAAATACTATCCATTCCGATACCATCAAAGGAGTGTGGCACAGAAAAGCCTGGAGAATCAGTACTCCTGAAGAATTGGATCAGGACTATGAAAGAATCTTCCTGAAAGAATATGGAAGCCTTCGATACAATCTTCTGACAGCTTTAGAAGATATTCCCTGGATCAATCCTTATGAAAATGAAAAGAAGATTGACGGAAATAAGATATTTCAGCTAAAAGTAGCAGAGAGAAATAACTTAACTATTCCCAAAACTATCTTTTCCAATGATGAAGAAAAAATAAAAACATTTTTCTATCAATATTGCCAGGGAAAAGCCATTGCAAAACTTCATGGAGTAACAGCCAAAACAATGTCTGGTGAAAACATGATTTCCACTACGGTTATTGAAGAGGAATCCTTAGAACATCTTTCTGATATTGCGTATTGCCCGATGATTTTCCAGCCTTATATTGACAAAGAATATGAGCTGAGAATTGTCTATGTAGACGGTGAATTTTTCACAGGAAAGATCAATAACAGCGAAAATGCAGATTGGAGAGTAGCTCGTGAAGGCTATTTTTGGTCCGTTTATGAACTTCCGGATGCTGTCAAAACCAATCTCACTTCTATGATGAACGAAATGGGATTGTATATAGGAGCCATTGATATGATCAAAGGAAGAGACGGAGCCTATTATTTTCTGGAAGTGAATCCACAGGGAGAGTGGGGAATGTTACAGAAAGAACTGGGATTTCCCATTGCAGAAAGAATTGCCGATAATCTTATCAAAAGAATCAATTTCCATGAATAAAATTTTAATTATAACCCATACCGCAGATAACTTTTCTATTGAAAAAGTAACAGAATACATTGAAAAAAATAATTGTGAAGTCATTCGCTTTGATGTTGATGTTTATCCTTTACAAAACAAACTTTCCACTATTTTCCAGGATGGAGAATGGATAAGCTATCTTGAAACACCTGAAGCAAAACATCGTTTGGACGATATTTCAGCCATCTGGTACAGAAGAGCCTACAATATTGGAAAAGGATTAAGAGAAGAGATGGATACTAAATTTTACGGAGCAGCAATGGGCGAGATCCGAAATACGCTTTTCGGGTTTTTCGAATCAGTAGATGCTTATTCATTAGGAAAACCAAGTGTTTACAGAAGACTTGATAGCAAGGAAGAACAATTGAAAATCGCGGATAAATTAGGCTTGACCATTCCGGCAACCTGTCTTACGAATAATCCTGATGAAGCCAGAAAATTTATTCTGAAACACCAAAATGTAGTAGCCAAAATGCAAACAGGTTTTGCCATCTATGAAGATGGTGTGGAAAATGTTGTGTTTACCAATGTTGTTAACGAAGATAAACTGGAAGAGCTTGATTCACTTTTGTACTGCCCGATGCAGTTTCAGCAGATGATTCAAAAGAAAAAAGAACTTCGTATTACCATTGTGGGACGAGATGTCTATGCATTTGAAATAGATTCCCAACAGTCCGAAGATGCCAAAATAGACTGGAGAAAAGATGGAGTTAATCTTATTGATAAATGGAACAGAACAGAACTTCCTGGAGATGTGGAAGCAAAACTGCTTGAACTTCTGGATATTTACAATGTAGATTACGGAGCAATAGACATGATTGTTTCTCCTGAAGACGAATATTATTTCATAGAGATCAACGCCGCAGGAGAATTCTTCTGGCTGGATAATCTTACAGAAGGAAACCTTATTTCGAAAAGCATTGCAGACGTTCTTTGTGATAAAGCTCCAAGAAGAAATAATGAAGTAATGGCTTAAAAAATAGAACCTTTTTGAGCATAAAAGTCCTGAAAGTTGTCAATTCTTTCAGGACTTTTACATTTGATAATCTGCTGTGGCTAAAATTTTCCGGTTTATTGTTTATCAGAATGATAATATTGGTTAAATTAAGCTGAATTATGCTTTAAAAATCGCAAATTTGCAAAAGGAGTTTTTCAGGGAAATTTTTACAGGAACCTGAAAATTGCCGGATAGAAAATATTGTCATATTTTAGTCAGCAATCAAGAAAATAATTAATGATTTTTGTAACGGGTGCTACCGGAATTCTGGGAAGAATAATTGTACTGGAACTTCTTAAAAGAGGGAAAGATGTACGTGCTTCCAAAAGACCGGGCAGCAATATAAACGAAGTAAGGCATTCATACAGCTTTTATACGGAGAATCCTGACGAATTTTTCAATAAAATTGAATGGGTAAACGTAGATTTTGATGACCTCGATTCTTTGAAAACTGCACTGGAAGGTGTAGATGAGGTGTATCACTGTGCTGCAAAGGTGAGCTTTCATCCGAAAGATGAAAAAGAAATGTACCGTACTAATATCAAAGGTACAGAGAATCTTTTGTTTGCCTGTGAAGGATCAGACGTTAAAAAATTTCTCCATGTAAGCTCTGTTGCCGTTCTTGATAATTACAATGAAAAAGGAGAGTTGGATGAAGAATCTGACTTTAATCCAAAGCTGGAACACTCAGCGTATGCAATTTCCAAACATTTATCCGAAATGGAAGTATGGAGAGCCTCAGCAGAAGGTCTTAATACGATCATTATCAATCCTGGAATGATTATAGGAAGCGGAAACTGGACCCAAAGCAGCGGTGAACTTTTCTCTACCTTTGAAGACAATAGCTTTACCTTTTCGGGAGGTTCTGCTTACGTAGACGTGAGAGATGTTGCCAATACTGCTATAGGACTAATGGAAAATAACCTTTTCGGAGAACGTTTTATTATTGTTGCTGAAAATAACAGATATGCCGACCTTGCAAAACAGGTCAGAACCCGTCTGGGACTTAAAGATGCAAGAATTCTTTCACAATCTGTATTAAATATCGGAAGAATAACCAATACCCTTTTCGGGTGGCTGATCCCGAAACTGAAAATGGTTACCAAATCAAATATTGAGGCCATTTCATCATTCAACACCATTTCCAATCACAAAGTCAAAGAAAAGCTGAACTATCAGTTTATTCCCGTAAAAGAAAGTATAGACTTTCACCTGAATAATTATATTAACGACAAAAAGCTGAAGAAATGAACCTTGCAGAGGCAATTATCCTTAAAAATGTAGAAAAACATCCTATAAAAGGGGCAATCGGATTTAAAAAGAAAGATGCTGGTTGGAAAGAGCTGAGCTGGAAAAAATTCAGTGAAATTATTTTTAAAACAGCCAATGCCTTAAAAGAATCCGGAGTTCAGGAGAATGACAAAGTTGCTATTTATTCAGATAATTCGTCCGAATGGATAATCATGGATCTGGCTTCAATGGCTATCGGTGCTATTACGGTACCTATTTATTCAACCAATAATGCTGAGCAGGCAGAACATATTATCAACGATTCCGGAGCTAAAGTTGTTTTGGTAGGAAATCAGATGCAGTATGACGCCTGTCTTGAGTTTTTACATAAAGAAGAAAACAATTTAGAAACGATTATTGTTTCCAAAAAAGCAGTGTGGATCAAAAAAGAATTCAACAGTTTTTATCTTGAAGATTTTATCGCAAAAGCTTCACCGAAGCTGGAAATCTGTAAGAAAGAAAATGATGATACTGCAACATTGATCTATACCTCCGGAACTACCGGAGTTCCAAAAGGTGTAATGCTTACCCACGGAAATTTCATCAAAGCATTCGACTCACACTTTGAGTTTTTTAAATTTAAAAACTTTGAAGAAGAACTTTCACTGGCATTCTTACCTTTAAGCCATGTTTTTGAAAGAAGCTGGAGCTTATTGAGCCTTTATGGAGGTGCCCGCGTTTATTTCCTGGAAGACCCGAAAAACGTAGCCAAAGCACTGGAAGAAGTAAAACCTACAGCCATGTGTGCTGTACCAAGGTTCTTTCAGAAAGTATATGCAGGAGTTTTGGAGAAAGCGGAAGAAGGTTCATCATTAAAGAAAAAAATCTTTGACTGGGCGCTTAAAACCGGATGGGAAACTTCAGAATTAAGAAGAAATGAAAAACCGATTCCTTTTGGATTAAAATTCAAAGAAACTGTTGCAGATATGCTGGTTTTTAGTAAAATTAAAGATAAAATGGGCGGAAGGCTTTGGTTCTTACCTTGTGGTGGAGCTTCATTGTCACCGGAAGTTACCCGCTTCTTTGAGTCAGTAGGTATTCACGTAACCGTTGGATATGGATTGACGGAAACTACTGCTACATTGACACTTTTCCCTTTGACTCATTTTGAGCACGGAACGAGCGGAAAACCACTTCCGGGAGTAGAAATGCGTATCGGAGAAAATGATGAGATCCAGGCGAGAGGAAACGGAATCATGAAGGGATATTACAACAAACCGGAAGAAACCCAGAAAGTATTTACAGAAGACGGATGGTTCAAAACCGGTGATGCAGGAAAGTTTGACGATAAAGGAAACCTGATCATTACAGACAGAATCAAAGATTTGATGAAAACTTCCAATGGAAAATACATTGCTCCGCAACAAATCGAAAACCTTCTGACCAATAATAATTTTATTCAACAGATCATGCTGATTGCAGAAGGAAGACAGTTTGTTTCAGCGTTAATTGTTCCTAATTTCGAGTTTTTACAGGATTATATCAAGAAAAATAATATTCCTTTTACCAATTGGGAAGATGCTGTGAAAAATGAAAAGGTAATCAACCTTTATAAAGAAAAAATTAAAGAGTTACAGGATCATTTGGCAGACTATGAAAAAGTGAAGAAATTCACCTTAATGCCAGCAGAATTTGATATCAATACCGGAGAAATCACTCCTACATTGAAAGTCAAAAGAAATGTAGTGATCAAAAAATACGCAGATATTATTGAGAAGATGTATTAAAATTTTGACCTCCTTGTTTTCACGCATATCAGTAATGAAGACGTGAAAATTCAAAGAATTTTTGACGGGTTGGTTCAAAATAATGATTTAAATTTAGTTATGACAACACAAGATTTTATAGGAAAAGAAAATTTCACCATTCATACACAAACGGTTTCAGAAAGCTGTCCGTCTAATATTGCCCTGATTAAATATTGGGGGAAATATGCGGATCAGATTCCTGCCAATCCAAGCATTAGCTATACTTTAAACCATTGTAAAACCAATACTTCAATGGAATTTACAGCGGATGCTCCCTTTTCAGTACAGACTTTCCTGGCTGGAAATGAAGAACTGAAATTTGCCGAAAAAATTGAAAAATATTTCAGAAATATAGAGCAATACCTTCCATGGATTTTAAAAGGGAAATATGTGATCAGAACAGAGAATACATTTCCACACAGTTCCGGAATTGCAAGCTCTGCTTCAGGATTTGGAGCCATTGCAAAATGTCTGATGGCATTGGATACTTCATTTACAGAAACAACATCTGAAGAAGAGTCTTTGAAAAAAGCTTCATTTTTAGCAAGATTAGGAAGTGGAAGCGCATGCCGAAGCTTATATAACGGGCTTGTTGTATGGGGAGAAAGTGATGAGGTAGAAGGTAGTTCAGATCTATTCGGAGTACAGTATCCAGATAGTGAAATTCATGAGGTTTTTAAAAACTTTAATGATTGGGTGCTGCTAATTCATGAAGGACAAAAGAGTGTTTCTTCAACAGTAGGACATGGTTTGATGAATACCAATCCGTACGCTGAAAGAAGATTTCAGGAAGCAAGGGAAAACTTTGTTCCGATGAAAGAAATCCTGAAAAACGGAGATATGGAACATTTTATCAAGCTTGTAGAGCATGAAGCCCTTACATTACATGCAATGATGATGATGAGTGATCCTGCTTTTATCCTGATGAAAACAGGAACATTGGAAGTCATCAATAAGATCTGGGATTTTAGAAAAGAAACCGGATCGCCTTTATTCTTTACTCTGGATGCAGGTGCCAATGTTCACCTTCTGTTCCCAAGCAACGATTCTGAAGAGCAGATTAAAACCTTTATTGAAGCTGAATTACTACAGCACACCCAGAAAAATGGAGTAGTGAAGGATGTGATGAAATTTTAAAATAATAATATTCAATAGGAGTGGGCTTTAGCCCACTTTTTTAATCCTCTGTAACAACAGCTTCCCGTTCACCATCTTCTTTCTTTCCTTCTTCTATCATGATTTCGGCTTCAGCTTTTTCTTCAGAAGTAGCCGTTTCTATAAGCTCTTCCTGTTCATCATTATGATGATCTATAAAAAACTCACAATATACAGGGAGGTGGTCTGAGCCAAAATTTTCCAATGTCTTCAGCTGTTTAATAAAAATATCTTCACTGTGAAACATCAGATCGATAGGAAACCTTAAAAGACGATATTTCGCATGAAAGGTGGAAACAAAAGAATGTCCTATTCTCGGATCTATCAGATGACTTGTTTTTCTGAAAAGTACAGATGATCTTGACCATGCAACATTATTGAAATCTCCCACTACAATAACAGGTTTTTTAATGTCTTTCACAGATTTGGCAGTACTTAGAAGATCGCCATCTCTTTCCTTTGATGTTTCTTCTTCCGTAGGACTTGGCGGTGGTGGATGCACCCCGAAGAAAACAAAAGAAAAACCATCAGCTGTTTTCATATGTACCTCAATACTCGGAATATCATCAGCAACGAAATAGTGAGTCTTTGCTTCTTTGATTTTAATTCTGGAATAGAAATGCATACCGTAGGTATTTTCAAGAGTCACTTTATGCTGGTAACTATATTCTTTTTCTAAAGGTCTCATAGCTTTTTCCCAGTCACCATTACTTTCCATAGTCATAAAAAAATCAGGATTGTACTTTTTAACAAGCCCAATGAATTTCTCATAATCTTTATTGAACTGATAGACATTAGCTGAAATAAAATGTAGTTTATCAGAAGATTTGTGACGCTGTTTGTGCTTCTTTACCGGATAGAAACGGGTGTACTTGATAAGAGTATGGCTATGATGAACAAACAAGACCAGCAAAACGCCCTGGTAATACCATAAGTATTCTTTAGAAGCGGTAAAAAAACCTAATAGAAAAGTGAAAAAGATGAGATAAGTAACCTGTATTTTAGCAAATTCCGGAACTCTGAATATCCAGTGAGAATGCTGTATTTTTGGTAGTATTGTCATGACCAGAAGAAGTATGGCCAAAGTCATATAAATAATCCACATATAAAAGCTCTGAAATAATTTTGATTACAATTTAAGAAAAATGATTTTTAAAATTTGTTAATCAATTTGAATTTTATTTTATCTATTTTTATTTATCTAAATCTATTTTATGAATAAAATTACGACACTATTTCTGCTGATCAGTATTTCGGCTTTCGGTCAGCAAAATAATGATATCGAAAAACCTATCAGGAGCTTATTCCTTGGCATGAAAAATTCAGATCCGGAACTGGTAAAATCAGTTTTTGCAGAAAATGCTGTTCTTCAGACCATCACTAAAGACGGTACTGTAAAAAGCGACAGCATACAGGAATTCATAGCTTCGGTTTCAAAATTTCCAAAAGGGGATTTGGATGAAAGGATTATAGTAGAAGCCGTTCATACAGATGGAAATCTTGCAAGCGTGTTCACGCCTTATTCTTTTTATTTAAAAGGGAAACTGTCCCATTGTGGGGCGAATAGTTTTCAACTGGTAAAGCAGAATAATGAATGGAAAATCCAGTATATTATTGATACGAGAAGAAAGGATAACTGTAAAGAAATACAATAATAAAATTAAGAAGTAGTTTAAAATTAAAAAAAATGAAGATCCATCATATTGCCATTATCTGTTCAGATTATGCCGTTTCAAAGAAGTTTTATACGGAAATTTTAGATCTCAATATCATCCGTGAAGTATACCGTGAAGAAAGACAATCCTATAAACTCGATCTGGCTATCGGGGATCATTACGTAATAGAATTATTCTCTTTCCCAGATCCTCCACAACGTCCGTCACGCCCTGAAGCATGTGGTTTAAGACATCTTGCTTTCTCAGTGGAAAATGTTACGGAAAAAAGAAATGAACTAATAGCAAAAGAATTAAGCTGTGAAGAAATCCGCATAGATGAGTTCACAGGAAAAGAATTTTTCTTTACCCAGGATCCTGACAAGCTGCCGTTAGAGTTTTATGAAATGTAAAAATTAGTGGGCGTAGCCTGCAAAGAAACTTACTGCCATAATCGCTAGAACAATAGAAGAAATGACTACATACACGTAGTCTTTTTCTTTTAAATAGCCTATTAAAGCAAAAACAATCCTCATCAGAGGCGTGAAAATCAACAAAAGAATACCCAGCTGAATAATGGCTGTACCTTCTCCTTTACACAGAGAATCCCAGAAATGTCCCCATACCTTTTCAGAAGAAGTGCCTACCACAAGGCTGGTATATTTTTCAGGCATTTTAAAACCCTCAAAAAATAACTTGACAAAACCAATCAGAGAGGTTGCTACAGACAAAATAACACCCAGTCTCAGAAGATTTCCTACGGAACGGTTCAGATCTACATCTGTAAAATTCTTTTTCATTATCTGAAGCTTTTGTTGATACCGTTATACATCATATATACCGAAAGAATGGTAATCACAATGGCAAAAAAGACTTTTAATTTTTTAGTTTTTGATACCATCAGCGTTTTTGAACCGATAAAACTTCCGATGACAACTCCTATCAATACCGGAGCTACAATTACCGGAATAATTTCTCCTCTCTGGAAATAGATCAGTGCACTGGCTACTGCCGTTACTCCAATCATGAAATTACTCGTAGTTGTAGATACTTTGAAAGGCAGTTTCATCATATTGTCCATTGCCAATACCTTCAATGCTCCAGAACCAATCCCTAGAAGACCAGACATGGCGCCGGCAAACATCATCATCAAGAATCCGGGAACTGTATTTCTTGCAGAATAGCTTTTCAAAATCCCTTTGTCCGGGAATGTTCCGTATAATTTAAGCTTCGCTTCCAGACTTCCTTTTATCAAAGGTTCCTGGTGATCCGGTTTACCCTTAAGATTTAAAATAACCGTTAAAAGAAGGATACTTGCGAAAATAATTCCGATCGTATTCGGGTTAAGCATCCCTGAAACCAGAGCGCCCACAATAGCTCCTGCTGTGGTGGCTATTTCGAGAAACATCCCGATTCTCATATTCGTAAAGCCTTCTTTTACGAAAGCTACGGCTGCACCGGATGAGGTTCCGATCACAGAAATGAGTGAAGCACCGATTGCATAATGCATTGGAACGCCAAAACCTAGCGTTAATAAAGGAATGATGATAACTCCTCCTCCTAAACCCGTCAATGAACCTAAAAGACCAGCGGAAATTGCGCCAAGGAAGAGTATGATGATTTCTGACATACTACAAATAATGATACAAATATAAAATAATTACTATTTTTTAACAAGTATTACGAAAATAATTTTTTATTCGCTTTTTATTTGTGTTTTTTATATTATTTATATGATTTTTACATAATATTATTAATTATTAAATAATATTATTGAATAATGTATATATAAGTTGATTTTTTTTATCATTAATTTTTGTAATTTATTAGGTTCTGAATAAAAAAATATTATTTTTATTTTTTTTGTAGTATTTTATAATTATTAGTAATTGTAAAAATAAACAAACAGGAAATCTGTTTTCCACATATTGAAAATCAAATTGTATGAATTCTTGCATCCCAGAGTTTTTGGGTATCTTTGCTGTGATCATTTTGTAGAAAAAAATACTAGTATGAAATTATTTTATGTCATCCTGGGTGCAACTCCCAAAGGAAGAAATATTGAACAGCACGACGTTTTCTTCGGAATTGCGGAGAATCTGAAAGATCTGATTCCGGATATGAAAGAGTTTTGGAAAGAAGCAGAAGGGAAAATTCACTTAGATTGTCATCAGGAAGTGAGATTTGCAGACGGATATAAGGTGGAGATTGTAGAAAAAGGAGAAAAATCTTCAGAAAACCAATTGTTTTTCCTCAATTTAGGAGGTTACAAGCCTGGTTTCTTCGAAGAATTTCATGAGCAGCACCTGATGGTAGGGCAGACAATGGGAGAAATTGTAAAAAGAGCAAGAGCTACAGAATTTTATCAGACAATGGGATTTGAAGGCGCTGTAAGCCATATTGATGATAAGCATGGAGTGGATATTGATGATATTTTCAATGTAAGTGATATTCTTCCTGCTTACATGAAAGAAAAATATTCTATCATTCTTCACAAATCGGAGGAAGAAAATCAGGAGAACCCGATGGGGCTTGGCTATTTAAAAATTGATAAAATTCAATAAGAAATAAATCTAATAAAAATAAAAAATGAAAATAGGAATTCTGGGAGGCGGACAGCTGGGAAGAATGCTGATACAAAGTGCACTGAAGTATGACGATGAGTTTTATACTCTGGATCCGGCTTCTGATGCACCGTGTCATAATATCTCGTATTTTACACAGGGAAATTTTAATGACTATGAAACAGTTTTGAACTTCGGAAAAGATAAAGATGTAGTAACCATTGAAATTGAACATGTAAATGCTGATGCATTGGCCGAACTTGAAAAACAGGGAATAAAAGTAGTTCCCAATGCCAATATCATCAAAACAATCCAGCAAAAAATCCTTCAGAAAGAATTTTATAAAGCTCATGATATTCCAAGCCCGGAATTTCAGGTAGTATGGAACAGTGAAGATAAAATCATCATGCCTTTGCCATTTGTTCAGAAAATGAATACAGGAGGCTATGACGGGAAAGGAGTACAGGTGATTAAAACGGAAGAAGACTATCAACACTTATGGACAGAAGCGTCTGTTATTGAAAGTATGGTAGATATTGAGAAAGAACTTTCTGTCATTGTAGCAAGAAATGAAAAAGGAGAAACCAATATTTTCCCGGTAACAGAAATGGTGGCCGATCCAAAGTTGAATCTTTTAGACTTCAATGTATGTCCGGTTCTTTTGACAGAAGATGTTCAGAACCAGATTGATTCTATTACAGAGAAATTCTTAGCTGTGGTGAATTCTCCGGGATTATTTGCTATCGAATTGTTCCTTGATAAAGAAGGAAAAATATGGGTGAATGAAACGGCTCCAAGGCTTCATAATTCAGGACACCAGAGTCAGGAAGGAAATACCAACTCACAATTTGAACAGATGTACCGTGTGGTTAAAAACTTACCTTTAGCAGATACTGATGCCATCACTTACAGCGGAATGCTGAATCTGGTAGGTGCAGAAGGATATGAAGGAAAAGTTGTATATGAAGGAATGGAAGATGTTCTTCAGCTTCCTGAAACCTATATTCATTTATACGGAAAAACAGAAACCAAGCCGGGAAGAAAAATGGGACACATCAATGTTCTTGCAGATTCCAGAGAAGAGCTTATGGAAAAGCTTGTCATGGTAAAAGGAATGGTAAGAGTGATTGCTGAGTAATATCAGTTTAAAATAAATAAAGAGAGCTGTTTTAATTTTAAAACAGCTCTCTTTTTACATTGTCCTAAGCAATTCAATAGGAACGGGCTGAAGCCCGACGCTAGTGATGATTTAACAAAAAATGATTATTTATACATCGGCAACCTTCAGCATCCCTCTTCCAGCTCCCTACCTTTTACTTAAAAATCTTCTGAATCACATTTCCAATTTCCACAAAATCCCCATGATTTCCTACAGAACGTATTTCCGGACTGTTTTTATCGTATTCTGAGAAAGGGAAGATGAGAAGATAGTTGTTATCATTCAGGTTCCTGTTCAGAAGCTCAGGAATCAGCCTCATTCTTGGAATATAAGATTTCATACCGCGTTTAGCCATCAGAATAATCAGGGCTTCATCATCTTTCAGCTGGGCAGCGGTTCTTTCGCCATCCTGCCAGGTATTCATGATAATAAATTCGGCTTCTATATTGGCTTTTTTAATGATTTTTTGTAAAATATCAAGAATATTTTCCGGGGCATAAAAAACAACAGTCGCACCGGAATTTCTGGCAATATTCCAGACTCTCAGCAATGCATGGAAGAATCCGGCTTCCTGATGAGCGTTTTCAGGAATCATCACCGCATATTTTTTTATGGTGGAAAGCGGTTGAGCCGCGTGATAAACCAGTACATTCACATCATCATTCTGCAGATAACCGTTATAAAGATTATACACAAAAGAAGGAGAGAATCCTTTTTCATCTTCCAGTCCTATGATGAGGTCTGTGATTTTCTGTTCTTTAATTACATTATTTACTCCATTGATGACATCATTGTCGTATCTTTTTAAGGCTTGTAGTTTAACATCTGCCGCTGCTGCTGCATCTGCTGCCTGATGGAGAAGTTTCTCTGCATTCTTTACTGAAGATTCATTTTTATCTTCATTGATCACATTTAGGGCGAAAAGATCCTCTGTGTTGGAGTGGGCTTTTATCAGAATTC
Organism: Chryseobacterium sp. IT-36CA2; assembly: GCF_949767875.1. Lineage (NCBI taxonomy): Bacteria > Pseudomonadati > Bacteroidota > Flavobacteriia > Flavobacteriales > Weeksellaceae > Chryseobacterium > Chryseobacterium sp. IT-36CA2. The sequence continues at coordinate 1,058,719 of NZ_CATKPG010000011.1, forward strand.
CCAGATTCACCATTCTCTCCACAGTAGCCTCATGATTAATTGCCAATAGAATGTTTTCTTCTTCATGGGTATTTCCGGAAACGGTATCTTCATTGTCACTTTCAGCAATTTTCTGAGCACTTGCCATAGAAATGAAAGAGGAGATGGTACACGAAATCAGGATCAGTAAAATACTTCCGTTAAGAACATGTTCATTCAATAATCTTACTGGTTCTCCGGTTTCAGTTTCAGAAAGAATGATATTATATCCTACCATTACTGAAGCCAGTGTTGCTGCTGCCGAAGCAGAACTCAGCCCGAAAATCAGTTTTCCTTCCTCTTTGGTCAGCCTGAATGTTTTTTGAGTTGCCACAGCAGAAAGATACTTCCCTCCAATAGACGCCACGAGCATAATTCCGGCCACTTCCAGGGTTTCCCAGCTTTTGAAAAATACTTTAAAATCAATCAGCATTCCTACACTGATCAGGAAAAAGGGAATAAATATGGCATTTCCCACAAATTCTACTCTGTTCATCAAAGAAGACGTGTGAGGGATAAGTCTGTTTAAAGCTAATCCTGCAAAGAACGCCCCGATAATTGCTTCTACACCTGCCAGTTCAGCCAGCATAGCTGCCAGATAAATCATTACTAATACAAAAATATACTGTGAGATTTTATCATCTACTCTTTTGAAAAACCAACGTCCTATAATAGGGAAGACAATAAGTACAATCAAGGCAAAAACGACAAAAGAAACCGATAATTTAACCCAAAATTCAGTTCCTACATCACCTTGAGACATCCCCACAATCACAGCAAGTACCAATAAAGCAAGGATATCTGTGATCATGGTACCTCCAACAGTGATATTAACGGCTTTGTTTTTGGCGATTCCCAACTTGCTTACTAGTGGGTAAGCAATAAGTGTATGGGATGAAAAAAGACTAGCGAACAGTATAGATGTCAGCGTGGAGAAATGCAAAAGGTAGTAACCTCCCAAATAGCCTAAGACAAAAGGGACAATAAAGGTATAGAGCCCAAAGGTGAGACTTTTCCATTTGTTCTTTTTAAAATCTCCCATATCGATCTCAAGACCTGCCAGAAACATAATGTAAAGTAGTCCGGTAGTTCCCGTTACCACAATACTGCTGTCTCTGGATAGTACATTGAATCCGTTCGGGCCAATAATGGCACCAGCAATGATAAGTCCCAAAAGGTGCGGAACTTTAATTTTATTAAGCAGCAGTGGTGCTGCAAGGATGATAACCAGTACCAACAGGAACTTTAGTACCGGATCTTCTATAGGAAGACTCAGGTTGTGTATACTCAGTAAAATCATAAGTGTTTATTTTGTGGAACGTACTAATTCAACAGAGAACTTAGCGGTACAGCCATCCGAGGTGATGGTTCGTGTTCCTTTGATCTTGTTGTCCGAAATATCATTAAGAAGAACGCTCATTTCTACATTCTTTTTAGCTGTAGAATCGGTTTTGAAAGAAAGTCTGATCTCATTATTTTCAAACTTGCCTGTATACAACCTTACCAGATTATTGTTGTTGATGATTTTGGTAATAGGCTGGGTAGAATCATTGTCGAATTCCCAGAGGTCGGTACGTTGGTCACCTACTGCATATTCACTGCAGTTGGATTCTGTACAGATAACTTTTCCGTTCCAGGGGCCGGAAATCTCCGTTGGCCATGTTGCAATCACTACAGAATCTTTTTTGGCAAAAATACTGTCCCTCATTTTCAGAAGCGACTGATATTCGGATTCTTTCTTCGCGAATACTTTCTCTTTCTCCAGTAATTGTTTCTCTCTGTCTGTCAGGTTCTTTTCTTTCTCTTTGTAATCACAGCTTATAAGCAGGAGAGAAGCGGTCAGAAATAAAAAAAATGTGTTTTTCAGCATATTGTATCGGTTGGAGTATACAATATAAGGAAAATGAAGGAAATACAAAACCCTACAGAAGCGTATCTGATTTTAATTATATTTAATAAGTTAAAAAACAGCCGGATAGATTAGGTAAGATTATTGATATTATTTTTATAGTAAAATTGAATATAATGAAAACTATTTTTTTCTCTTTTTTATTTTTCGGAAGCCTGCTTTATGCTCAAAAAGGACTTTCCAACCAAGATCAATTACCTTCCATTGATCTTTGGATGAAAATTCCGGATGGTCCCGGACCTGGAGGTGAAAACATGGTTTCTCCAAAAGGTTCTCTTACGAATATCGGTAGACCGAAGCTTATCATTCATCAACCCCAAAACCCTAACGGAATAGCTATTCTTGTTATCAGTGGCGGTGGGTATGCCCACATTGAATCCGGGTCGGAAGGATATCCTGCCAGTGAATGGCTGAAGTCTTTGGGGATTACAGCATTTGAGCTTCAATACAGACTGCCGGAAGAAGGCTGGGCAACAAGATCAGTTCCTTTTCAGGATGCTCAACGCGCTTTACGGATTATTAGAAAGGATGCCGGAAAATACAAAATAGATCCTGATAAAATAGGAGTACTCGGATTTTCTGCTGGCGGACATCTTGCAGGATATATTTCATCTACATTCAATACGATCTATTATCCTCCTCAAGATGATATTGATTTGATTTCTGCCCAACCTAACTTTATGGCAATGATCTACCCTGTAGTATCTATGCTGCCTCCTAACAATAAGACTCATTCATTTAAATCCTTATTAGGAAAGAATTCTGATACTAAGGATCAGATCAGGCTTTCTGTTGAAAAACAGGTGAATGCCCAAACTCCCATTACTTTTCTGGCTCAGTCTGAAGACGATCCTATTTCTCCTGTCGAAAATAGTATTCTGATGTATCAGGCGTTGAAAGACCATAAAATTCCTGCCGAACTGCATTTACTTCAATCAGGAGGGCACGGCTGGGGGCTCGGCAAAAAAGGAACTAATACTGGAGAATGGACGGATCTGTTTTTAAAATGGTTAAAAGTGAATGGGATTTATAATAGCGATCAGTGATTTTATTGAAAGTCTTAATGCGTTTTTTTGCCCACGGATGACACAGATTAGCACAGATTTTTTTTTAATCTTAAATAATTTTGTGAGCTTTTCAAAAATTCATATAATACCTTTAAAAGCACAAGGATTTACAAACTTTTGTGTCTTTTGTGGTTAAAAAATGTCTATTATTCAACCCTTTGTCTTTTAAACATCTCCGGTTTGTAATTGATAATAAAAACTCCACAAATGATCATTACAGCAGCAAGAATGAATTTAGATGTCACTTTCTCATCCATAATCAGCCAGCCCAGAAATATGGCAATAATGGTATTGATGTACGCAAGGATAGAAACCTGAACCGGGGAAATTTTTGTCAGTGCATAATGGAAAGCAAAAAAAGCTGCTACAGATCCGAAAACAGCGAGATAAATCATTGCAGAAATACTTTTAAGAGTCCAGTTTCCAAAGTTGTAATTTTCGGAAAACAGAAAAGCAAAAATAACCTGAACTACTCCTGCAAACAAGAACTGATAGAACAGGTTCAATGTTATATTTCCGCTCTGGATATTTAATTTTTTAGTGAAAATAGTTCCGGAAGCCCAGCCTGCGATAGCACAGAAAAGGAAGATCATTCCCATTCTGTAATCTGGGTTGGCAAGATCTTTAAGTCCATCCCAAAAAATAAAAAGAATCCCGCCGAAGCAGAGCAGAACACCACTAAGTGCCCGCAAACTAAATTTTTGCAGTCCTACAGCCACACTTCCCAAAAAAACGAGAATAGGAGAGCAGGCACTGATGAGTGAAGCTAAGCTGCTCGAAACGGTTTCTTCAGCCACAGTCGTCATACCATTAGCAACTACCAGCATCAGGGAAGCAAAAATAACCTGGTAACCTAAGCTTTTCCAGCCAATCCACTTGAATTCTTTTCTGGAAAGAAGAACAACAAGCATAATCATAGAAGCCAGAAATTGTCGGATTCCGGCTACAAACCATGCAGGAATGGTTTCCACAGCAACACGAATTGCTAAAAAAGTCGTTCCCCAAACAATGGCAACGGTAAAAACAGCAAAAATAAGTTTATAATCTTTCAACGTCAATAAATAGTGTAACAAACAAATGTAGAGGTTTTAAAATAATTCTGATGGGTACAGTTGTTCCAATTTTTGATGATACAGATTGGGGGATGGGTTGCTAGCTGTTTATTGAATGGTTGCTGTTTAGTATATTTGATAGTATTTAAAAGAACTTCCAGCTTACTTCCTCCAACTTCCAGCTTTGCATTTTATTTTTTATCTTTGAACATCTAATAAAAATTGAAGATGGTAGGAATTATTATGGGCAGTCAGAGTGATCTGCCGATCATGGAACAGGCTGCAAATTTTCTTAAAAGCCTTGATATCCCTTACGAATTAACTGTAGTTTCAGCGCACAGAACACCGGAAAGAATGTTCGATTATGCAAAGACTGCTCAGGAAAGAGGTTTGAAGGTAATTGTAGCAGGCGCAGGTGGAGCAGCCCATCTTCCGGGAATGGTGGCAAGCTGTACGACACTTCCGGTAATTGGAGTTCCTATTTTGTCCAGTAATTCTATAGACGGATGGGATTCTGTTTTATCTATTCTTCAGATGCCTGGAGGAATTCCTGTTGCTACCGTAGCTTTGAACGGAGCTTTGAATGCTGGGATCTTAGCCGCAAAAATTTTAGGAAGTGGTAATGAAGAAGTAGCTGCAAAACTTCAGAAATACCAGGATTCTTTAAAAGATAAGGTGTTGGGAACTGTAGATGAAATCAAAGCGCAGCACCCTAATCATTTTGACAAATAGTTTATTTTTACACTCAAAATAAAAGCCTCACTTTTCAGCGAGGCTTCTTTGTTTTATTTTTTAATGAATTTTGAAGAGATAATATTTTCTTTCATCATAAGTTGTAAAGTGTAATTGCCTTTTGGTAAATAGCTTACATTGATCATATCTTTATTTGGATTTCCTTCTTTTACAAGCCTTCCGCTGGCATCATAAATTTTATAACTTTTAATATCAGTTAATCCTTCAATGTGAATATCATCCACAGCAGGGTTAGGATAAAGTGAGATCTTTTTAGTCAATTTTAAATCTGATAAAGACAACAAGCAGTTTCCTACTGTATCCCCATTGATGAACCAGCCTTTATTGATCAGAATATCTCTTTTGTCTGACACGTTTGAAGCATATTTTAATCCTGTTACAGAACCTAATGAAATGTTGTTGGCTGTATTGGGGTTGTCTGCCCACCCCTGAAGTGTTTTGCTGTAATTTTCACAATTAAGACCTGATAAAGTTATTGCTCCATTTCCATCAATAACAGAAGCTAAGTTCCAATTTCCCAGGGGTTGATTAAAGCTTGAAGCACTATTAAGGATTTGATCTATTTTCTCTGCTTTAGTCATATCCCAATTTAAAGGTTGGTTAAAGGCTGTACAGCCATGAAAAATATGAGCCATATTTGTAACCTTGGACGTATTCCAGTTGAGCTGTTGATTGAAAACAGGGATCATATGAAACATAAAGTGCATGTCTTCAAGATTCGAAGTATCCCAGTTGTCCAGACGCTGATTGAAGCTTGCGCACTGGCCAAACATCCAGCTCATATCTGCTACTTTTGAAACATCCCAGCTATTAAGGGTTTGGTTAAAAACAATTCTGTTTCCAAACATATAGCTGAGGTTTGTAGCTGATGACATATTCCAGGTATCGAAATAAGGCGGATTAAACTGATCTGTCAGTGTAGATGGTGTAACATCAAATAAAAGTGAAAACATAAAACTAAAATCCTTGATTTTCGAAGTATCCCAATTTTGCATGGAGCTGGCCCCTTTAAAGCTGGTTGTTCCATAAAACATAAAAGAAGCATCTTCAACATTATTAAGTTTTGGGCTGTCTGTTGCGGTAAGAAGCATGAGTTTGCAAAGGCTAAATGCACTATTCATTGTTGCCCATGAAATATTTCCCCATTGCTCTATTTCTACTATTTTATCTGCACTTCCATTGAGCTGCCAGATAGGAAAGAGTTGCTCAGGAAGCGTAAGAATCTGTGGTGTTGCGAATTTTATCTGTTTGAAAATGCCATTTCCATTACTTACTTTTACTCTGTATTTAGCATTATTCCCATCTGCCAGTGATGTACCAAAATCAATAAAGACTTGTTTTGTGGAAGTGACATCGGTAAGCGAACCATTGTGCTGGGGATAGCCTACTTCCTCCCAATAAATGTCATAATTGTCACCAATTCCGGGAAACCATATTTGCTGAGGTGTAGCCTGATACGGAGCATCTACGGTTAATGTCGGTATTATCGTAGATGAAGGTTTCCAAATCGTAATAAACTCATCCTGAGCGTTTACAATGATAACCAACAGAAGAAAGATAAGAGATTGGATTTTTTTTAAAATCATGATTATAGTTTATGGTGTTAGTTTTTAATGTAAAAATAGAAAAATGTTTATATTTTTAATTATATTTCTATTTTATTGCATAAATATAATGAAATTTTAAAATATTGATAATGTTATTCGTTGTTATTTTGAATATTCTTATTTTGATAAAAAAAACTCTCCAAAATGGAGAGTTTAATTTATTCCTGAAGCATATTGTCACGTGTATTTTTTTGGACTGCGATAGCTCCGAATAGAGCGAGCAAAAATGCAAAAGCATAAAACCCCTTTTCGCTTGGAAGGATAGTGGCATTCCAAAGTCCGATAGCTAGTAATACAATAGATGATAATGTTGCAAACCAGCAGATCCCATAATAAATATCTGTTACCTGAATATTTTCTAACCTGTCTCGTACTGCTTTCTGTAGAGAGACAACGGCAAATAAGCCATAAAGAAGAATAGTGAAATAATATCCCTTTTCATTCAGCAGCATTTCAGCTCTTGCAAGACCCACAATGAAACCAATCATTCCTGCGCCCAATGCTACCCATGATGCAGCGACGAATGCATTCGATACTCTTTGTTTTTTCATAGATTAATGTTTTATTTTAAGAGAGCTAAGATATTCATTTTTTATAAACAGAGCTCTAAAAGAGGGGAAATATGGGCAAAATACGGAATGTGTCATACCTCTGCATAAAAAAATCCCACTATCTTAGAAATAATGGGATTTTATCATATTTTATTTAAATCTTAGTATCTGTAGTATTCAGGCTTGAATGGCCCTTTTACATCTACTCCGATATATTCAGCCTGCTCAGGAGAAAGAGTTTCAAGCTCAACGCTTAATTTCTTAAGGTGTAAAGCCGCTACTTTTTCGTCCAAGTGCTTAGGAAGCATATATACTTCATTTCCATAAGCAGCAGAGTTGTTCCATAATTCGATCTGAGCCAAAGTCTGGTTAGAGAAAGAGTTAGACATTACGAAACTTGGATGACCTGTAGCACATCCTAAGTTTACTAATCTTCCTTCTGCAAGGATGATCACTTCTTTTCCTTCAATAGTGTAGATGTCAACCTGAGGCTTCACTTCAGATTTAGTCTGACCATAGTTCTTATTTAACCAAGCCATATCGATTTCATTATCGAAGTGACCAATGTTACAAACGATCGCTTTATCTTTCATCTTAAGGAAGTGTTCTCCTCTTACGATGTTGAAGTTACCTGTTGTAGTGATGATGATATCAGCATTATCTACCACAGTATCTAATCTTTTTACTTCGTAACCGTCCATTGCAGCCTGAAGTGCACAGATTGGGTCAATTTCCGTAACAGTAACGATAGATCCAGCTCCTCTGAATGAAGCAGCAGTCCCTTTTCCTACGTCTCCGTATCCGCAAACTACCACTCTTTTTCCTGCCAACATTACGTCTGTAGCTCTTCTTACTGCATCTACAGCAGATTCTTTACATCCATATTTGTTGTCGAATTTAGATTTAGTAACTGAATCGTTTACATTGATTGCAGGCATCACTAAAGTTCCGTTCTTCATTCTTTCGTATAATCTGTGTACTCCTGTAGTAGTTTCTTCAGAAAGTCCTTTGATATCTTTTGTGAATTCAGGGTATTTGTCAAAAACCATATTTGTCAAATCCCCACCATCATCCAAAATCATGTTTAACGGCTTTCTGTCTTCACCAAAGAATAAAGTCTGCTCAATACACCAGTCAAATTCCTCTTCATTTAAACCTTTCCAAGCATAAACCGGAATTCCCGCAGCAGCAATAGCAGCAGCAGCGTGGTCTTGTGTAGAGAAAATATTACAAGATGACCAGGTAACTTCAGCTCCTAAAGCTACCAAAGTCTCGATAAGCACAGCCGTTTGGATCGTCATGTGAAGACATCCGGCGATTCTTGCTCCTTTCAGTGGCTGAGATGGTCCGTACTCTTCACGGATAGACATCAAACCTGGCATTTCTGCCTCTGCAAGAGTAATTTCTTTTCTACCCCATTCTGCAAGGGAGATATCCTTAACTTTATAAGGAACGTATTGTGTTGTAGTACTCATATGTAATGAATAGTTTTTAAATTCAATTGATAACGAAAGGCAAAATTACGATTAATAATTAAGATATAAAAACGGCACATCAAGTTCAGTTTTATGAGATTAAACATGAATTAATATTATTTAGTCTTAATATAAATAATTAATTTTAGCAGATAAAAAAATATATTATGAACCATACTCATACAGAAAAGAAAATCAAACCTGTTGCTCCAAAAGTACAGGAGCTAATCAATGCATCCAAAAGTATTATTTTAGCTACAGTAGATGCTGAAGGTAACCCAAATTCCAGTTATGCTCCTTTTGTACAGGTAGATCAGACTTTTTATATTCTGGTGTCTTTCATGGCAAAGCATACTAAAAATCTTGCTGACGGAAGAAAAACATCCATTATGTTTATTGAAGATGAATCAGCTACCAAACAAATCTATGCCCGCGAACGTCTTACTATTGAAGCAGCAGCTTCACAGATTGAAAGAGATTCTGAAGTATGGAATACTGTAGTGGCTCAACTTAAAGAAACTTATGGTAAAGTAGTAGATGTGATTTCTGAAATGGGAGATTTTATTTTAATTGCATTGCAGCCTGTAAAAGGATCCTATGTGAACGGATTTGGAAGCGCTTATTTTGTAGATGCTAATCTTGAAATTGTAGAGCATAGAAATGATGTGAACCATCAGTCTAAATAGATAGGCTGGGAGCTGGAAGAAGGATGCTGGAAGTTTGTAAAGATTAATTTATTCTTATAACGAATCGTAACTTCCATCCTCCAGCTCCCATCTTCCTGCTTTTTGGAAATGGTTTCTTTTTAGTACTTTTGTCCAATAAAAAAAGAATGCCCCTTTACAGAGATTTTTCAGATGATAATGCCACAATTTTGGTTTGGAAGTACGATGAAAGTGAAGAACTTGACATCAACCAACTTCTGGAGCCAGAAAATGCTGAAAAGGTGAAAGATTATCATCCTAAAAAATTGCTGGAAGTCCTGATGGTTCGTAAGCTCCTGAAAGGATTAAAGCCTAATTCTAAAATTTTATATAAAGAAAGAGAACCTTTTCTTTCACCCAATGATGCGGAAATTTCTATTACGCATTCTTTTCCCTTTGCTGCCATTGCTATTTCTAAAAATAAAATAGGCATTGATGTCGAAAAATTCAATCCTAAGATTTTAAGGGTCATTGATAAGTTCACTTATGAAAATGAGCGTGGATTCATTCCTGAAGACAAAGCGGATACTTTTTATACTATTATATGGAGTGTAAAAGAAAGTATGTACAAAATCCATCATTCTAAATACTGGTCTTTAAAGAAAAATTATGAAGTAAAGCCTTTTGAACTGAAGCATCTTCATAAAATAAGCTGCCGAGTATATGATGATGAGTTCTCTGATGAATTCAAAGCCAGAGTAGAATTTTTCGATTATTACTGCTTTACGATTGTGGAGGAGTAGGATCTGTTTCGTTTCTGTACTTTTCGATCACTTTTCTCTGTTCTTTAGCTACGTCATAGATCAGCTCCAGAATATCGTGGATGTTTTTAAGTTCCGTTAAGTGGGATACTTTATCAGGGTCTCTTCTGTCAACAATGTCGTTTTCCTCAATTTCGGTTTTTCTTTTCATAAGCAAATCTTCAATGGAGGAATCTTCCGGCTCAAGACGGCTTTCCATTTTCAAGGTTTCGTTGATGTCATTCCCATTGAGAAGGGTAGAGGTTTGCTGCATTTCTGCTTCAATCTTTCTGCTCCAGCTTTCAGCATCTATCTCAGGATACTGCTCATTACTTTTTGAATATTGAGATAAAGAAGCGGTATATGCCGTAATCAGATGTGATGTTGCCACAAATTGATGTACAACTTCCAGTTTTTTCTGCTGATTTTTAGGATCCGAAATCATTCTCTGAAAATTATCGGAAAGGTTGGCTAAAGAAATGATCGCATTTTTTCGCTTTACTTTATAATCTTCAAGGTCAAAATTTCCCTGCAGGAATTTGGAAATTACACTCTGAAAGTAGATGAGGTTGTCTGCTGCAGACTTTTTCATCAGATCCAGATTTTGGGTGTGCTCCCAAACGGGCAATACAATATAAGATACTGCAAAAGCAATAATTCCGGCAATGGCGGTATCAAAGATTCTGTCTTTAAAAATGATATTGACTTTCCCAGGATTTAAAAAATTAAAACTCAGGAAAACATAGATCGTCATAAATAGTACGGCCCAGAAATATCGTCCCTTCAGAAAACTAAAGCACATAATCATACTGATCAGCAAAATAGCAAATAAAACCCCGTTGATATGTACAAAATGCAGAATGGCATAAGCAATACTTGCCCCTGCAATGGTTCCATAGAGACGGAGAAGGTTTCTCTGTTTTGTAATGGAATAAGCCGGTTTTAAAATGGCTGTGATGGTAATTAATATCCAATAGGTGTGCCCCAGTCCCAGAAAATCGAACATAGAGAAAACATATCCCAAAAGCAATGCTGTTGTAATTCTTATAGCATGACGGAAATGGGAAGAGGATAATGAGATGTTATTCCTTAAAACCTTAGCATTAAGTTTAGGTTCATTAGGCATGAATTTTTTAAGGTCTAATCCTGTGGATAAACTTTTTGCCAGTTTGATATTTTGTGAAAATACTTTATAAATCTCGTTGATTTCTTTGGTGATTTCATAGATGCGCATCAGGATCTGGCGGAGGATCATGAAATTTTCCAGATTATCAGAAGAGAGCTGCTTGTTTCTGAGTTCGAAATAATTGTAATTAAGATTCTTTAATTCCACTTCCAGATTAGCCATAGGCTTTGCCCGGGTACCGCTTTGGAGTGCAATCCCGATATTGGTGATCTCTTCTGCCAAAAGATTGAGATAATCATGAATATTCACAAGGATCATACTGTCCTCAAAGCTCTGTTGTAACTTTTGATAGTCACTTTCAGAAGTCATCAGCTTTTCATGAAGGTCCATAGAATTAAGGAACATCAGCATCAACAAACGACTGGTTGTCGTAGATTCATTGACAATGGTTCTTGTTTTAAAAACGGTTTCTCTGGTGTCTTCCTGAAGATTTTTTATTTCAATCTGCTTCGCAATAACCTGAGTGGTCAGCTTATTAAAATCCGGATTTTTCTGATAATAACTGGCTTTAATCTTTAAAAACTCAGCCAGCTGAAGGTAATTTTCTCCAATCATCTGGCTTGCCAGTTTATATGGACGAATGGTTGTTACAATAAGAAATATGAGCAAAAACCATATACAGCCACAAGCAAAGATCAACAGACTTTTAAAGATATTACTTCCCGTAAGATGCCCGTCAATAAAGATGGCCAGTACAACAAGCGATAGCGAACCTACAGCTGCCAATCTTTGACCGTAAACGCCAATCAGAGAGAAAAACATCCCAAAGACAATGATTTCAGCAAGAACCAATACTTTGAAATTCATGACAAGGCTTGCAATGAGGGCTACAAATACAAAACAGCAGATGGCAAAAGTAAGGGCATTTCTTCTTCTGATGAAAGGACCAGGCTGATCTGTAAGTGCTACGAAGCTGGTTCCCAGCGGGAAAAGGAAATATTCCTTCAAAATCCCAAAGTGGGCGAGGACTAAACAAGGCAGAACAGTAGCTAATGTAATTCTGATGGCAGAATATACATACTGACTGGTTACAAATTTTTTTAATTCCGCCGAATAGTTCATATTACAAAAATAGCTATTGAATTTAAGAAAATCGCCATAAAAAAGAGACTTTTGTAAACTTAATATTATATTTCTTTTAAAGCGTATAAAAAGAAATTGATGATGACTATTGACCATTCACAAAAAAAGCCTCATTACAATTGTATGAGGCTTTTTTTATATAGCTGTTGCTTTTATTAACGATCGTTGTTGGATGTTTCTTCTCCAATGTTCCAGGTAAGACCGAAACGAAGAGTGTTATCCAATGCACTGTTGATTTTAGACATATTGATCAGGTAAGAAAGATCCAGTCCGAAAGAACGGTATTTTAAGCCAATACCGGCTGTTGCAAACTGTCTTGCTCCCTGCTCTTCACTTTCATGGAAGTAACCTCCTCTTACAGAAAAAGCATTGTCATATGAATATTCCAGAGCACCACTATACATGATACTGTTTTTATTTTTGAAAGATTTTCCGATACCAGCCATTGGCCCTACGTTCGGAATCTGATAAATAGGCTGTCTTGTATTAGGGTCTATTCCTGCATACTCAGATCCAGGCACCAAAAGTTTTGAACCTTCTACAGAAATTCCTACTCTGTTCATATCATCCAGGTACATATCATATCCAACCCCTAATCTTGCCATAGTAGGAAGATAAGATCTTGATTCTTCATTTCCTGTATAATCCAGTTTCGGACCTAAGTTCTGAATAGCTAAACCAGCATTTACTTTACCATCATATCCACCAATACTGGAGAATCTTGGAGAGGTATAGTATCCTGAAACGTCTACTGCGAAACTGTTTGCCGCTTTAAGTGTAGTATCTGTGTTGAATCCTCCGGCTAAGTCTGAACGGATAAATCTACCGGTAACAGCACCAGAGAATGAATCAGAAAGCTTCAAGGCGTAAGCAACGTCAATGGAGAATTCGTTTGGTTTGGATGTACCCATTGATGCAATTTCTGTACCTACCAGCTGAGTCAGGTCTACCTGTCCCATGTTGAAATAATAGATACTTGCAGAGATTGTAGATCTTTCTTCCTGCCCTAAAAACTTATGGAACGAAGCATATAATAAGAATACATCATTGGTAAGTTTTCCCATGTAAGGCGTATAGTTAAGACCTACGGAAGAACTTGTCCTGCTGAAAGGATATTTAGCCGCATTCCAGAATTGTGAAAATGCATCCGGAGAGGTTACCACCCCTTGGTCTCCCATACCTCCCGATCTCGCGTCAGGTGCAATTCTTAGGAAAGGAGCTCCGGTAAGAACTGGGTTTACTTTACCTAAATCTTGCGAATAGCCTAAAAAACCAGCACTCAAACCAAATCCTAAAAGCAGTTTAGTAGTTAAATTCATATGTTGTCTTTTATATATTATCAGTTTTTTGTTAATATTATTGTCTATGTATTATTTAATTATTTCAAAAGTACCATTTTTTCTACAGCTGTAGCACTTCCTTTGCATTTTTCTTGATTTTGACTTTTTGCAAATATCTTAAAAATATATGTACCTTTTGCTACTGTAGCACCAAAATCATCTCTTCCGTCCCATTCTATTGCCTGACGAGGCGTTCTAAAGCCCTGTAGGAACGGTTCTGCTACCACCGGCTGTGATAAAGTTCTTACCAATCTTCCAGTTATTGTATAAATTTGTACGTTCACATCCAGAATATCATCACAATTGTGTTCAAACTGAATATAAGTTTTATTTGTAAATGGATTTGGCCAGTTCAACGGACGGTTAATCGTCAGGTGTTGGTCAGACTCATCCTTAACTTCAAAGTTTAACGTAGCAGATGTAGAATTATTGTTTATGTCCCAAACTTTAAATGATAATTGGTGTTGACCCACCGCCAAATTTCTGAATGGATAGGCTACATTTCCTTTCTGGAAGTCAGCAAGGCTAGGGCTTAAACATCCGTTTCCTTCACCTGGTGCATAATAGTCATTCAGTACAACAGTATTGATAATCTGCCCGTCCAGATATACTGTAATATCGTGACCTACCCCGGATCCTGTAGAGTTGATTCCTGTGTCATCTGTAAGACAGGCAAGAAGCATAGGATTCTGGTTCGTAATTCCACCATCCGCAAAGTTGGTGTTATTCATATACAGTTTTACTTTTGGAGGCTGATTGTCATTAATTCCGTTAGGGTTGATATCACCTACCTGTACAGCCTGATTATTGAAAACGTCTGTTGCCTTGTTATCTGCGTAAGCTAAAATTCTTCCCTGACCTACAGCATAATTGATATCTTTAGGAACATAGAATTCAGCTGTAAATACTCCATTTACAGCAGTTCCGGCAGCTTTCACAATAGCACTTCCTTCTTCGGTATAATCTAACACAGGAGATAATGCACCACTATTATTTAATGTTTTCTTATTTAATCTCTTATCAAAAATATTGATACTTACTCTTCCATTGAAGGTGTTGTTCAGCGTTCCGTTCGGATTATTGATGTGTCCTTTTATCTTTACGAAATCCAAACCTCTTATCAGTCCCGGAACCGGAGTTTCAATTAGATCAATGGTAAGAAGCCTTTGTGGTCTGCTTAGTTTCATGGCAGGATCACCCAGAAAGTTTACCTTTAAATGGTTGTTATTCGGGCCTTTTTGTTTTTTTGCAATTAAATGAGCGTTTCCTAACGTGTTAAAGTCGTCGCTGGTTAGCTTAAATATATTTTGAGTAAGTGTATTGGTGAAATCACGTCCATAATCTACACCAATTGCACGGCTGGAAGTAATCATTGTAGATGCACCTCCCTGTTTCATTTTGATAAACTGTTCCCCCACAGAGTTGGTTGAAGGTTCGTCCCATAATGTGAATTCACACGTAATGGTAGAAACGAATGGGAATCTGCTGTATACATTGGAGAAGTTATTAGCATTCTGAACCTCAGAGCTTGTTAATACTCTTTCCTGCGCCCAGCCGTTGATTCCACCATGTCCGAAATAGAATAAATATAAACTGTTCCCGATTGCATTGGAAATAGCCTGATTTACCTGTGGATATCTTCGCCCTCCGGATGTACTCTGAGCGGTAAAAGCATCCATATATAGTTTTTTAACATTGTATTCTTTCAGCTCAGTCTGGCCAGGTTGTTCAAATATATTAGCCAGAGAAGTGTTCATTACATTGTGAAAAGGGCTTCCTCCTTCATTATTATCATCCACTACGAAGTCTAGTCTCATACGCCAGTCTCCAAACGGGCTCGATTGTCCCTGAAGAGAGTTATAATAAGCCAATGTCTTATTGATCATATCTCCGGCTTCACTTACATTGGCAGCAGGGATTCTTCCCACCGGCAGATCCGGTAAATTGTTTTCAATTAATAATGTTGTTTGTGGCTTTGTCATTACAATATAATCATCCGTTACAAATGATGATACATAATCTGAAGACTGCTCACTCTGGTAGCTGGAAACAACGTTGGAATTATTCGGAACTCTGTTCTTATAATCAAATGATGCATCTCCCAGAATAAATACATACTGAAGTCTCCCCATAGGAGTATTCAGTTTGCTGACAAAATCTCTTATCGCTGTAAGGTCTTTACTTCCACTGCCGTATTCTTCATAGATCTTATTAATGTCTACAATCTCTACCTTATAATTATGATTGGTTTGATGGTAGCTGGCAATTCTCTGTGCCTGACCCATCATTTCAGGGACGGTAAGGATCAGATAATCTATATTTTGTATAGCAGAAAGATTCTGATTGGAAATTCTACTTACAAACTGTGGTGAGTAAGCTGCATCCGCACGGAAAGCTACAAATTCGTTATTGAAATTCTGATCAGCAGCTGTATAAGCAAAGTTGAATGAGCCTGCTCCGGCTTTATTCACTCTTCTGTTTGCATTGGTAATATCTGTTACATCCCATACTTGCTCTACATTAGTTGCGTTGGTAATGCTGAAACCATAGTCTGTATTGCTTCCACTAACAATAGAATAATCTCTGAAGTTCATTTGAGAACCATTGAAAGCAAGATTTTCTTTGTACTGAACTTCTACATAATCAAAATAGAAAGTTCCGTTAGGGTTTTTGGAAATATCCGGGTTCAGAACCATTGTAAACTGATTCCCGGTAAGGTTGGTAAGAGTACCATTAAAGATTACAGGGTAGAAGTTGTACTGGTAGGTTGAAGTATCAGTAGGAATAATTTGCAGAGGATTCGGAGTTAAATTATTGATCTTAAAACCAATAGAATTTTGTTGTGCTTTATAAGCTACTACTTTTGTTCTGTATCGTACAACATCATTGGCCTGAATAGGTGAATTGGTAGTAAGCGTTATTGTTTTTTCATTGGTGAAAGGTGCGTCTTCTACCCATGTTCTACCTACTTTTAGCAGGTTTTTCTGATCCTTGTTGATCACCTGATAGTTGTCATATCTTGTAATCAGCTGGGCAGGAAGATTTCCGTCAACTGTTGGAATTCTTTTTCCGGCACCCTTGTCAAAATTGATATAGTAATAAGAGAAATCCTCATATATATTTTTGACGTTATTGCTTCTTTCTTCATTGAATCGCGTGTCATTTCTTTTAAAACCGTTTCCGTTGGAGCTGTCATAAAGGTTGTATCCATCCGGGCCCTGAGCATAGAACAGAGCATAATCATTGTCATTCCATACACCATCATCTTCACCTACTACCTGAATAGCATTTTCCTGTAAAGCCCCATATCTCGCATCCTGGTTGAACTCAGGAAGCATTATTCCTCCGTTTCCATAAATCCTGAAATTCTTAGGGTTTACAGATCCAGGATTGATTCCGTTATCTTTTAAAAACTGTGATGTAATTTTGAATACCCCGGATTTATCTACTTTTATTTTGTAGAAGTTTCCGCTTGATAAAGGATTGGCGGTAGTTCCTATCTTATTAACAGTTCCTGTCGTATTTACAAATGAAGCTGCTTCTGTAACATTAAATGAAGATAACCTCTGAACACGGCCTTTTACATTTTTAAATAAAGCAATACTAATGCTGGCATAGGTATCACCATCTAAATTATAATAGGAAACATCTGCCACATCATAATCCGGAAGTCTGCCTTTGTCCAGTTCAAATAAATCCTGATTGGAAACGCTTTCCCAGACAAGATCTGAAATTTTCAGTTGCTTTTCTCCGATTTTTTGCTTGGTTACTATAAAAACATTATTTTGGCTGAAAGAAAAACCTTCATTTTTAAAATTGGGAAGATTTAATTTTGTGTCACCAAAATCCTGAATTTTGGAACCATTCCATTCAATGGTGTTTCTTTGGGCGTAAAGTGTTGATGCAAAAGCGATTAAAGATAAAAGCGTAATTTTTCGTCTCATGTTTACTATTGAAATTGCTAAATTACAAAATAAATGAAAATTTTAGAATTAAATTGTGATACAATAAAATTAATTTGTTAACGTTTTTCAAAAAAATCAAATGTTTACTTGATTTATTGAATAATTTATTTTTTCTTTGTACTTTGAAAATATTTATATCGACTATGAAAAAACTAAAGTTGTTTTCATTAATAGCATTAAGTTCTACACTTGCATTAACCAGCTGTGGCGGATCAGGAACCAGCAAAGGTGGCGGTACCAAAAAATTTGTCAGTAAAACGGGTTGGAAACCAAACGAAAAACAAGGTTGGTTTTTTGCAGGAAAGCAACAAAAGCAGAAGGGGTGGCCTGGAATGGTATATGTAGAAGGTGGAACTTTTACAATGGGATTAGTGAAAGATGATGTTATGCACGATTGGAATAACACACCGCGCAGAATGCAGGTAAGTTCATTCTTTATCGGAGAAACAGAAATTACTAACTACGAATACCGTGAATACCTTACATGGTTGAAGTATGTATTTCCACCAAGTGATCCTAGTTTTAAGGAAATCTATAACGGTGCTTTACCGGATACCTTATTATGGGACAACAAATTAGCAAGAAACGATTATAACGAAACGTATTTGCGTTCTCCGGAATTCGATTACTATCCTGTTGTAGGGGTTTCCTGGACTCAGGCAAACAGATACTGTGAATGGCTGTCAGACAGAGCGAATGAAAAAGCTTTGATGCAGGCTGGTATTATTGCTAAAGATTTGTATATCAATGAATCCAACAACCAAGGAGGTACTGCATTCAACATGGATAAATTCAAATCGAATGATCCTGAAATGCAAGGATATATTAATGAGAAAAGAATGCAGCAAAAAACTGGTATGAAAACTACAAACCAGAGATTGCTTGCAGCTAACAGAGCTCCAAATTCTGCAATGGTACAGAAGTTCAGACTTCCTACTGAAGTAGAATGGGAATATGCAGCTCTTGGAATGGCTAAAACCAGAGAATACAACCAATACTTAGGTAAAAAACCTGAAATCGAAAGATTAAGAGGTACTAAAGGAAGAGACAGAGGAATGTTCCTTGAAAACTTCAAAATGGGTAAAGGTGACTATTCTGGTATCGCTGGATGGAAAAATGACGGATCAGCTCAAACGTCTGACGTAAGACAATATCCATCTAATGATCTTGGTGTTTATGGTATGTATGGTAACGTTGCAGAATGGACTGCTGATGTTTACAGACCCATCATTGATGAAGATTACAACGATTTCAACTACTATAGAGGAAATATGCCTCAGGCGATCGTAAGAAACGGAGACGGTACTTACAAAATGATCGACGAAGGAACTATCAAGTATGATACTTTGGCTGATGGAAGATTAGTTTACAAAGGACTTCCTGGACAATTCGAAAGACAGACTATCGCTGACTACAGAAACTACAGAGACGGTGACAAACAATCTTCTTTAGAATATTACAGAGCTTCTGATTCTGCTTCCGGATTTGATATGTATAACGGTCCTAAGACAAGCTTTGTTGTAGATGGAGCAGGTAGAGTAAAGTTACAGAAAGATACTAAAGATAGAACTTCAGGAATCTCTAACGAGGTGAGAGTAGTAAAAGGTGGTTCTTGGCAGGATACAGCTTATTGGCTGGATCCGGGACAAAGAAGATATAAAAATCAAAACAGAGCTTATGGTTGGGTAGGATTCCGTGTTGCACAGGATGCTAGAACTAACGATAAGAGTAGAACTAGAAGATAATATTTATCAAAAAATACTTATAAAAAACCTTCCGAACTTTCGGAAGGTTTTTTTATTTTTGACTTATGAAATCGCTTTGGCTAAAAAGTCTAAAATACCCGTATGGATTTGGTGATTGCATGTAACTTCTAAAAAATATATATATATATAATTTCCAAATGAATATAGAACAGTTTTATCCCTTATTTCTGCAGGCCGCAAAAGTGACCATTGATAGCAGAAAAATAGCAGAAAATGATATTTTCTTCGCCTTTTCCGGTGAAAATTTCAATGCAGCTACTTTAGCGGAAAAAGCCATTGATGATGGCGCTTTGGCAGTGATTGTTGAACTCCAGGAATTTGAAAACAGAGATAAAAATATTTTCTATGTTCCGTCCACCCTTGAGTTTTTGCAACAGCTGTCTCTTTATCACAGGAGTAAACTTACCATTCCTTTTATAGGACTTACAGGAAGTAATGGAAAAACTACTACAAAAGAACTGATTCATGCTGTTCTCTCAGAAAAATTTAATGTTCAATATACATTTGGGAATCTGAATAATCATATCGGAGTTCCTTTGACGATCCTTTCCATTAAGCCGGAACACGAAATAGCTGTGATTGAGATGGGAGCCAATCATCAGAAAGAAATAGAATTTTTGTGTACCATCTGTCAGCCCGATTTCGGCTATATTACTAATTTTGGAAAAGCTCATTTAGAAGGATTCGGTGGTTTTGAAGGAGTGATTAAAGGAAAGTCTGAACTTTATGCTTATCTTAAAAATAATCATAGAACTATTGTTGTTAATGAAAATGATCCTATTCAGATAGAGAAAACTGAAAACTATTCACCTAAAATTACTTTTGGAAAAGCTACCTCAGATTACAATTTTGAATCTTTTTCAGAAGAACATTTTGTAGGATTGACGTATCAGGGAGAGAAAGCTGTTTCAAAACTAACAGGAGAATATAACTTTACAAATCTTTGTGCAGCTACAAGCTTTGGACTTCACTTCGGAATCAGTTTTGACAAAATAAAACATGCTCTGGAACTGTATACACCCACCAATATGAGATCTCAGGTGGTGAAAAAAAAGGGGAGAACTTTGGTTCTTGATACGTACAATGCCAACCCAAGCTCGATGAACGCTTCATTGAATAACTTTATCAGTTTTGAAGGCAGTAAAACCATTATTATCGGAGATATGCTGGAATTGGGTGATGAAAGTGAGAAAGAGCATCAAAACATCCTGAAACAGGCTCAGAATCTTCATTTCAATGAGATTATTACAGTTGGAAAACATTTCAAAGCAGTTAATCCTTCAGAACTTGCTTTTGAAAATACAGCAGAGCTGATAGAATATTTAAAACAAAATAAAATTCAGTCCGAAAACATCTTGTTGAAAGGATCCAGAGGAATTGCTCTGGAGAAGTTGATCGACTTCTTGTAATAAAAAAAGGAGGCTAAAAGTTATACAATAATAACTTCCAGCCTCCTTCTTCCAGCTTCTGACCTTTACAATTATAAGCTCTTTAATTCCCAGAATTCTTTTACGATCAGTTTAATATTTTTGAAAGTACTCGGAAAAACTTCATTCTCAATTTCAGATGTCGTTTTCCAGGCAACTTCAGTAATGCCTTCTTCTATTTGAGGTTTGGAAGTATCTTCACCATCGAAGTTCATTTCAAACCAATGGGTACATTTTAAAATTTTCTCACCATTTCTTTCAACGTAAATATGGTAAGTGGTGTTAATGAATGTTACGAGCTCTACATCGCTTAGACCAGTTTCTTCTTCTATTTCCCTTACAGCAGACTCTTCTCTGGATTCTCCTTTCTCCATTTTGCCTTTGGGAAGATCCCATTTGCCTAGTCTTTTGATAAAAAGAATTTTGCCATCAGGTTTATTCACAAGTCCTCCTGCCGCTTCTATAATTCTGAAAAGTTTTTGGAATTCCTGCCAGATCTCATCCAGATTCTCTCCATATACATTAAGTTCCTGCACAGAAGTATTCTCCAGAAGATCTAATGCTATTTCTAAAGTTGTGAAGCTTTCATACCTAAGTTCTTTTTCAAGATTTTCAGGATGTTTAGACACTAATAATTTTTTTTCGTTCACAAAAACTTTATACATCTTATATAGTAGATTTTAGAATTGATTATCAGTGATTTGTTGCTTTTCGAAACAATGAAAAATGTTTTTTTTACTGTTTTTTACTACAATCACTCACAAATATATAAAATTGTCATAAAAACTAAACATTAAATGCAGGCTTATTTTATCTATTCACTCCTGAGTCAGAAGGAAAAATCTTCTCTTTATTTATTTTAAATATGAATCTAAGAAGATCTTTTTATAAAAGAATTTCCAGCTTTGAGGTTATATTTCAAAAGTATTTTTTAGTGGGTGTCTTTGTAGATTTTTTTTATAATTTTGCTAGGGTCATAAACGTATGCGTGCCGTTTTTCATCAGATTTCCGAATGGAAATTTACTTCAGCGTTTTTTAGATTGGATATTTTATGATCAGAAAATTATGTAATAAATAAAATATTGAGTATCAGTTTGAAGTATTTATGCACAAAAACTTTATACATTTGTAAGAGTTAAGAATTTAATTATAAAAAATAAGAAATGAATTTAGAAGGACGAAAGATTATTGTTAATAAATCATCTAAAGAACTTAGTGAGCTGTTGAAATCCCCTGAAAACTATAAGGATTTTATGCCGGATGGTCTTCAGAAGTTTGAAACCAGAGATAACGGATTTAAATTCGGATTACAGGGAATGCCGGAAATTGCTTTAAAAATAGACGAAGTGGATGATCACAAAGCTATTTTAAAATCTGCAAGCTCTAGCTTGGATTTCTCATTGACGGCAACTTTAAACCCAATCAATGATAACCAGACTGAAGTTCAGATGTTATTCGAAGGGAAATTCAACCCGTTCATCAAAATGATGGTTGAAAAACCACTACAGAATTTTATCAATACGCTTACCGATAAAATCGAAGCTTACAAATAATAAAAAAACCTTCAATTTGAAGGTTTTTTTGTGACAAAATCTTACTGGTATTAATCTTATTCTCTATGAAAAATGTAATCAGGAATAACTCCATAAATTGCATGATTTTTAGTAGTAAGCTCACGTACAATTTCTGGAATTGACTGGATTTCTACCTTATAAACTAAGCCATATTCTTTTTCTACAATAAAACGATCTTCTCCAATATAATTGTCAATGATTTTTTTTACATCCTCTTTAACAGTAGGAAATATTTCAAAATAAACAGAGTATGTTTCTTCTGAATAATCTAATGGTGTCATAACTTATCTTTCTATTATTTAATTAAAATATTATAGATATTGTTATGTGTTTAAAACACATAATTGTAACCTTCAGTATGTTTTATTAAGTAGTCTTAATAATTTGATTAAAATTAGCGTTTATTTTTAGCAAATGAATTGTTCAGAACTCGCTAAAAATTGTTTATATTGAACTTTCTGAATATGTATTTCTATATTCTAGAGGAGTTAATCCGGTTTGTTTTTTAAAAAACTTACAAAAAGATGGAGAATCACTGAAACTAAGTTCTTCTGATATTTTGGAAACACTTGCATCTGTATTTTTCAGTTTATATCCGGAAATTAATATCAATGTATCATTAATGATTTTTTTTGCACTTTGTCCCGTAATACTTTTTATCAGTTTTGTTAAGTGTTTAGGTGTAACCGAAAGCCGGTCGGCATAGAACTTTATATCTTTTTCATGTGAAGCTTGTTCGGATACCATTTTTTTAAATCTCATATAAACATCCATTTGCTTAACAGATACTTTTAAGGGGTTCGTACTAACCTCTATGTCATTTTCTTTATAGATAATTAAAGTTTCATAAAGGTAGGAGAAAAAAAGAGCTCTTATAAGATCTAAATGAGTATATGAACCCATATGGTATCTCTTCACTTTCATCATATCATACAATTGAGCAATATTCTTCTGTTGACTTTTTTTAAGTTTTATAAGAGGATTCATGCCATAAGAGAAAAAGCTAAATGTATCCAGGGTGTAGATGCTGGCAATATTATTTAACAGAAAATCTTTGGTGAAACATATGGCATGGGCAATATAGGATTCACTACATGCAATATCCTGATAAATCATCTCCGGAGAAATGGCCAGAATCATATCAGGCATAACCCGTATAGTATATTCGTCATTAATATTTACATCCATCCACCCTTGTACGATATGAAACAGCAAATAAAAATTGGTGCGTACTTTATCTGGATATATTTCAGAACTGGGCTCACCATTGGAAATAAAATACTCATTGGAGTTCCAAGTAGGATCAACAACAGATGTAATATCCTTTATAGTAACATGATGAACCATATTTTAATGCAACGTTAAACTTTAAAGTTAGCTATTAAAGACAAATCTAAGTTACCAAAGTATCATTAAAATTCCTCCATACTTTTTGTATTTTTTATTTGAGGATTCAATGAATAACCAAATTGACAATTAGTAGCGAATTTTTGACAACGTCCGTATTGTTGTTAGCTGTTAATTTTGGCATGTTATAAAGATTTAATTATAACATGCCAAAAAACATGAATCAACTATATTCAATGACATAATGAAAAAAGCATTACTACTTCTTACAAATTTGTTTTTCAGTTTAGTGTATTCTCAAGTAGGAATAAATACTTCTAAACCCGATCCTAGTTCGGCACTGGATATCTTTTCTGCGAATAAAGGAGCTTTGATTCCCCGTATCGGCAATGTCTCAGGAATCTCTCAGCCGGCAACAGGATTATTGATATATGATGTGAATAAAAAATGTTTGAGCCAAAATACAGGAACACCAACTTCTCCTAATTGGATTTGTATCAGTGGAAATATTGTAAAATTTTTTTACATGCCCTCCATTAATATTAATACATCAGTAACAGGGCCAGGAACACTTGATTTGTACAATCTATATAAAAATCAGTTTTCTACTCCAAAAGTGGCAAGTAGTGGAGCTCCTGTTCAAATTCCTTTCTTCACATCTTCAACAGATTTATATTATTATGTAACAGATTATGATCCTTCGGTTTTTTCAAATGTATCTATTAATACCAATGGGATCATGTCATACCAAGTTACTGCTGCTGCAAGGGCCTGCTCTTATATAAATATTGTTTTTGTGATTAAATAAGTTAAATAAATGATGAAAAAAAAGATATTGATCCTATACTTAATCCTAGTCTTATCCTTATTGTTGGAAAGGCTAAAAGCCCAGGCTATCCTTGAACTTCCT
Organism: Chryseobacterium sp. IT-36CA2; assembly: GCF_949767875.1. Classification (NCBI taxonomy): domain Bacteria; kingdom Pseudomonadati; phylum Bacteroidota; class Flavobacteriia; order Flavobacteriales; family Weeksellaceae; genus Chryseobacterium; species Chryseobacterium sp. IT-36CA2. The sequence continues at coordinate 1,083,194 of NZ_CATKPG010000011.1, forward strand.
TCGATAGGTTGTGGCAGACTTTTGAATGTTAACCAGTTTGGAGCAGACAAGGGAGCTGACGGGACAATTCTAAATCCTGGAATATGTTTTGGAAGAATCGGTAGAGTAGCTGAAAATCCATCTCGTATGGTTGATACTAATATCAACTCCTATGGAAGGTTATATATAGGGGTAGGCGCGGCTATAAATTGTCGTATGTTTTTGGCTGCATACCGAAATGATGGGATCAAATTTTCAGCAAATAAACCCATTTATATTGATATTGAAGCTCAGGGGTTTAATTTTAATTCTACTATTGATAATGTCAATGTGTTATTTTATAATGGGAGTAATTTTGTTAGCCGACAAAGTCTTGGAGGAAAATTTTTCATTGATTTTGGAGGAAATGCAGCCCGAAAATTGGTGAAATTTATACCTCCGGCACAATGGGACAGAATTGAGATAGAAACAAAGGAGCTGGCAGGAATTGGTTTTACTTTTTCAGAAATCAAAGTTTATAATATTTTTTCAGAATTTTACAGATTACAAAATTTGAATTTTAATCTTCAGCCTTCTGATAAGACAATTTTAGAAGGAGCAAGCACAAACATGCAGGCTAGCATTGTTTCAGGTAATGAGATTCCTTCCGGTATTACTTATCAGTGGCAGGTTAATATAGGAAATGGATGGATTAATTTATCGAATAATTCTGTTTACACTGGAGTAAATACTGAGAATCTCCAAATTAATAATGCTCCTGGGAGTATTGACTTAAATAAATATAGACTTACAGCACAGTCCCAATTTGGAACTTGTCGGTTTAGTGGTATTTCAGATGAAGCAATATTAAGGGTAAATTATGTCTTAGGTGGACAAATTGGTTCAGATCAAAGTTTTTGTATAGGGGATATAAATAATCCTGCAGCTTTTGTAGAGATATCCTCAGCGATGGGATCCGGGAATTTATCTTACCAATGGGAATCTTCCTTTGACAATATCAATTTTGCCAATATATCTGGTGCTGATGCAGCAACTTATGATGTACCGTCAGGAATTAGCCAGACTACTTATTATCGTAGGAAAGTAACTTCAACATTGAATGCAGCAACTACTTCAGCTTATAGTAATATAATAACAGTTTCGGTACTAAAATGTTATTTGGAATGCATTATTTCTAACCAAATGAATACAATGTTTTTAAAATAAAGAAATGAGATTATAGAATAGTCACCCCAAAATTTCTTAATGAGTACTTGAGGTTCCAAATGATCATGAGCTTCTCACTATCAATACAGCCAATTGTAAATATTTCCCCGACAAAATGATTCCTTATTTTTATAGCAGGATGGAAGAAGATCATTTATACCAAAATTCCTGAACTGTGATCATGGGTACTTCCAGTTGCAGATGCAAGCACATTGATCTCATTATTCATTCTCAGAACACCCATAAAAGCAAAGATGAGAGCTTCTTTATAATTGATTATTTCCTTTTCAGGAATAATGACTTCAGATGTTGTTTTTGCTCTTATTTTTTTAATTAAAAAAGAGTTGTAAGCACCTCCTCCGGTAATAAGGATGTCTTTTATATTATACTCATTGATGATATTGGCGATCTGCTGAGCTGTATGCTCTGTAAAAGTAGCAAGAGCATCCAGGGTTTCTATATTTTCAAGAGCGGGAAAAATATGTTCATTACACCATTCTATTCCCAAAGATTTGGGGTGGGGCTGCTGATAGAAGTCCAATGCATTAAGTTGATCCAGTAAAGTTTCATTTATATTTCCCTTTTCAGCTAGTTCTCCGTTTTCATCAAAGTTTTTTTGGAATTTTTTGGCTAAGTAATTCAAAACAATATTAACCGGAGCGATATCAAAAGCAATTCTTTTTTCATCTGACTTCATGGAAATATTGGAAAAACCGCCAAGGTTTAAACAAGCATCGTATTGGGGGAAAAGCAATTCATCACCTATTGGAACCAGTGGGGCTCCGTTTCCTTTCATCAGGACATCCTGACTTCTGAAATCATAGATGACAGGTAATCCGGTTTCCAGTTTGATAGCTCTGCCATCGCCGATTTGAAGGGTGAATTTTTTCTTTGGCTGATGAAAAACGGTGTGGCCATGGGAGGCAATAAGGCTAATATTTTCAAGCTTATTCTTATCAATGAATTCTCTAACCTGCTGACCCAGGTAAAAGCCATACTCAGAATGCAGTTCCAGTAAATCTTCAGCAGAAAGATGAATGGAGTTTCTAAGCTTATTTTCCCAATCTTCAGAGTAGGGAAGGGTCTCGGCTTTCAGGATTTGAAAGGTCCATTTGTCCTGTTTTTCAAATTCAGCAAGACAGATATCCAAACCGTCCAGACTTGTCCCGGACATGAGTCCAATAGCCAGCGCTTTCATTATATTGGAATTATTTTTTATTCTCAGAAATTCTTTTTGAACTAAAATCTCCTGAGTTGTTATAGAACGTATATTCTGAGAAATCATCTTTTGCAGTCATTCCATTGGCTCCTACCAGAGTAGAGCCGTCTTCCATGGTGACATATACGGTATCTTTAGTATAGATTCTGTTCTTTTTCTGATCCCAATAAATACTCTGCATAGCAAATCTCTGCCCCTCATTGGTTTTAATTCTTACATCGCCTTTAGCTTCATAGAATTTTTTATATTCAAAAATACGGGCATACTTAGCAGTAATTCTTCCAGGAACTTTAGGTTTCTTTTTATCAAAAAACTCAATGTCAATTCCTTTTCTGGCCACTACATAAGGGCTGTCGATCAGTTCGTACTTTTCAATGATGGGTGCTTTTGCTTTTAAAGTGACAAAGCCGGAGTCGCGCTGTATAATATTAGCATTGTTGATGATCTGTGAAGGGAAGTTTTTACTTTGGCTGCCATTTCTTTTGGTAAGATCCTCTTCACAAGATGTCAATATAAAAAATATAGCACAACTAAAAAGGCATGCTATATTTTTATATGATATTTTTTCTGAAAAATTCATTCTAGTTATAAAGAGCCTTTCTGAACCACTTATCAGCAAAGTTAAAGCCGATTTTCAGATTAACAAAATTCTGGTTGATCAGGTTGTTTTGAAGAGTTCCTCTTTTCCCAACTTCAAGTCCTATTTCAAGACCACTCATTCTGGTGATACTACTGTTTTTGAATGGAAGCATTACTCCGGCAGAAATACCGAACTTATTGATGCTTGTTCCTTCCAGCTTAAGGTTTCCTCTTTCATAGAAGGCTCCATATCTATAGATTACCCTTGAGAAGTAGCTTCTGAAGTTGTTATAGTTAGGAAGGTACCATCCACCGGCAGAAATCCTGTATGTATCCTGAAAGTCAAAAGTTTTACCAAAATAAGAGATGTCTTCTCCTTTTTTATAATCTACCTGTCCTGAGAAGAACCAGTGGTTTTCGCTTCCATATCCAACACCTACGGATGCCTGGAATGGAAGAAGGTTCTTAGACTTCGTATTCTGTTGATCTATGATGGTTTCTGATCCGTCCACCTTAGTGGTTTCCTGAGCGTCAGCATATCTGTATGTACTGTTGATGTACTCAGTAGTCATATTACTGGTGTTACCAAAAGTAGCAGTAGCCCCTACTGTAAATTTCTTGTCAGTACGTGTATTTAAAGTCTGGTAGCTTGTACCAAGCGTAAAATTAAAGTTTCTGATTCTGTTCTTAGTCTGATAACCGTTCACGTATTCACCAGCATAACTGCCAGTGGCAGCATTATAAGCACGGAATTCGTTAAGGTCACTAAGATCACCAAAATAAAGGTTAGCTCTTGCCCCCACAGAAAGTTCCTGGTTGATTTTATAGGAAACTGCTACCTGTGCAGTGTTCAAAGTTCCACTTCCTTTAAAGTTATTTCTATAAAGAGGAGTGTTATCTGCATTAAGTTGTTCAGTTACGATATCGTAGCTTTTAGAACTGTATGGCTGATAAGAGATTCCCATTTTTACTTTAGGAGATAATGGAAAAGCCAATGAAATACTTGAAAGATACGTAGAATGCTTTGTAGATTTCATATCGTTATAATTCGATTTGAAATAATTGTTTTCATTGGTAGCTTCCAGCCTGATACTCGTAAGTTCAAAATTGGCGTTGTTTGCCGGGTTGGCAAAATTGAAACTACTGGTAAAATCACTTATAAAAGCAGTTGATATACCTCCCATAGAAGTAGTCTCGATCGTATTATCATATTTCACATCCCCAATTCCATAAGTTGCATACGGAGAGTTGCTTAGACTCTGTGCATTAAGAAAATATCCAACTGATATGAATGATACTACAAAGATTTTTTTCATTCTTTATTTTTAAAACAATGCGCAAATATCTTAAATATTAATGAATTGTAAAAATTATATGTGGTTAAAGTTTGTTAAGGGCTTTTCTTTACAAGAAAAATGCAAATATTCACCCATAAAAATATCAATTCTGTTTTAAAAAAAAGACTGTTCTATGATGAACAGTCTTAAGTTTATACGGGTATAGTTTCTGTAATTATTTTACCTGAAGAACAGAGCGACTGTGGCTAAAGCATTCAAAACTAAATTTGCCATGGTATTTCCCCATTCCCGATGTTCCTACTCCTCCAAAAGGTAAATAATGAGAACCAACATGAATAATAGCACTGTTGATCTCAGCATCTCCGCTTGTAGTGTGGTCTAAAACATAATCTGCAAGCTTCTGATCTTCCGTGAAAACATATAATGCCAAAGGTTTAGGACGATTGTTGATTTCTTCCAAAGCCTCTTCAATATCGTTATAGGTCATAATGGGAAGAATAGGACCAAATATCTCCTGCTGCATTACCTGATCATCCCAGGTAATATGATCCATTAATGTAGCTTCAAAATGACGGGTTTCAAGGTCATATTTTCCTCCGTAAATTACCTTTTCCGGCGCTGCTTCCAGATAACCTGCAAGATGTTTGATCTGATTCTTGCTTACAATTTTCCCGATTTTCCCCAAAGAATTTCCTTCATAAGTGGTATTCAGATTCGCCTTAAATTTTTCAATAAAAGCATCTTTTATTGATTCATGAATATAAATATAATCAGGAGCCACGCAGGTTTGTCCACAGTTGATCCATTTTCCATAAGAGATTCTTGCTACTGCTTTATCGAGATCAGCATCTTTATGAACAATCGTAGGAGATTTTCCTCCAAGTTCAAGAGTCACAGGAATTAGCTGTTCTGCGGCTGCTTTCATTACAATTTTCCCAACATTTGGGCTTCCTGTAAAGAATATATAATCAAAAGGCAGGCTTAATAATAAGGTGTTTTCTTCAATTGCACCCTGAATAACAGATACATAAGATTCATCAAAAGATTCTTTTACAATATTTTCAAGAACCTGAGCAACATGTGGTGTATTTTCAGAAGGTTTTATGATGGCTGTATTTCCGGAAATTAAAGCTCCGATAAGCGGACTGAATGTCAATTGAACAGGGTAGTTGAAAGGCCCTATAATATAAGTAACTCCATAAGGCTGATACGTTATTTTGCTTTCAACTTCAGCTCCTGATGGATGAGGTTTTGAAGGGACAGAAGTTAGTTTTGCCCATTCATCGATATTTTCAAGCATATCATCAAGTTCGCTGATCACAATTTGAATTTCCACATATTCCGCTTCTTTTCTGCTTTTCCCCAAATCGGTAGCCAAAGCTTCACAAAGTGCATCCGTATGTTGTAAAAAAACGTCCCGGAATTTCCTTAGCTGTGCTTTTCTGAATTCAATATCTTTAGTCTGATTGGTTTTGAAAAAGGCTTTCTGCTGTTGAAATATGCCTTTGATTTTTTGTTCCAGGTCTTTATCCATTGGTTTACAATTTTAATATTTGAAATTGGTGTGAAATGCTAATCAATTTACAAATAATTTCACGGTGTAAATTTATTGTATAAAATTAAATTGCGCAAAATTTAATTTTATATTTTATTCTAATCCTATTATTGATATTTCCTATAATATATAGATATGCATTTACTTTTAAACTTTTATTTTGAACCATTAAGATTGTTGAGGGTGTTAAGAATAAGAAGATAAGCTTCGCTTTAAGCTTAAAATAAGAATGATTTATCTTAGTTATTCTTTATTTCTTCAATCCTTATTAATGGTTTTAATTACATCCGATATTTTATAAATATAAACAACTTCAAAATACATGACCTATATTTTATCCATTTTAAGCCGACTTAATTTTATGAAATGAAATAAGATTTTTTATCTTTGAAACATGAATTGGGAGAACATCGCCGGACAGACAAATCTGAAAAAACTTCTTAGAGAAAGCATTGCCGAAAACAGAGTGAGCCATGCCCAGCTTTTTGTAGGAAAAGAGGGATATGGAACACTGCCTATGGTTTTAGCATATGCCAGAGAAATCCTAAGTCGGGAAAACGAACACGCTGCGGCGAAAGTAGAACATCTCAATCACCTGGATCTGCATTTCAGTTTCCCTGTTTTTACAGATAACAGAAACTCTTTAAGCAAAAATAAGTTTGACGAGTTCAGAGAAATGATCCTGGCTTCACCCTATGCAAGTTATGATGATTGGACGGCTTTTTTAGAATCAGAAAATAAACAGCTATTTATTTCTGCAGACGAAATTGACGACCAGAATCAGAAATTTTCTTTGAAAAGTTACGAAGGTGGAACCAAAATTTTGATTGTCTGGAGAGCAGACAAAATGAATATTGCGGCATCTAATAAATTTTTAAAATTTTTAGAAGAACCACCGGCCAAAACCATTATACTTCTTACGGCAGAAAGCACCAATGATATTCTTCCTACCATCCTTTCCAGAGCGCAGATTGTAGAGATCCCAAGAATAGAGGATGAAGATATTGAAAATCATCTCAAGAAGAACTTTTCTGTTTCAGAAGAAAAGGTGAGGGAGATTATTCATGAAGCGCAGGGAGACCTTAATGAGGCTGTAAAACTGTTGAATTCCGGTGACAAAAGCAATGAATTTGAAAAGCTTTTTGTACAGTGGGTGAGAGATGCTTTTATGGTGAAAAAGAAACCGGAATATCTCAGAAGCATTATTGTTTGGGCAAGAGAAATCGCAGGCTGGAACAGAGAAAAACAGAAAAACTTCCTGAACTACTGCTCTGAAATTTTCAGGCTGGCGCTCCTTCAGAACTATCAGTCCGAAAATCTTGTGTATAAAAAAATAGATGCTAACGGTTTCAATTGGGCCGGATTTTCCAAATTTATCAGCGGAGCCAATATTGAAAGTATTTTAGAAGAAATCAACGCCGCAGATCTGCATCTGACCAGAAACGGAAATCCTAAAATTGTCTGGACTGATCTGGGAATAAAATTATCAAGATATATTCACAAAAGCACATAAAATAAAACTCCGGTTACAGCCGGAGTTTTTGTTTTTTTATCATCAGCAGGTTATCATATTGTGTTTACTTTTGCTCTTTTTTTATGTATGCTTTAATCTTAAGCCGATCTAAAACTAAAATTTCGTTGTAGAAGTTTTTCCCAAATATTAAATGAATATGAACTTTTATTAAGGTTTATTTTATTAAAAATTGCCTTTCCTGCGGTTTCAGCATCCATTATAGAAAACGTCTTTTCTTTACGATAAATTAAATCTATATTAAAAAATCAATCAATCGTTTGATTTGAATTAAAACTTGTGTACATTTGCGCCCTGAAAAATGAACACTAACATGATTTCAAAAGAAGAAAATATAATATTCGCTGCCGAGAAGCTTTTTGCCGAAAAGGGATTCGAAGGAACTTCCACCCGGGAAATTGCAAAGGAGGCTAATGTAAATATCTCTATGATCTCATATTATTTTGGCTCTAAGGAAAAACTTTATGAGAAATTAGTGGAATACAGAATGAATGAAGGTCAGTTTTTTTCAAAAGATCTTTTGGGAAGAACAGATATCAATGAATGGCAGAAGATTGAAAAAGTAATTGATCAGTTTTCTAATAAGATCAGGACTCAAAAATGCTTTTACAGGATTATGCAGAGAGAGCAGCTGCATACTCAGAATCCTCAGATTGTAGAATTTTTGAAGCAAATTAAAATGGGGTTCCTTTCTATGTATTCACAAATATTGGAAAGCGGTCTTAAAAATGGAATTTTCACCAAAAACCCACCTATTTATCTGCTTCATTCCACGGTAAGCGGAACTTTATTTTATGCATTCAATGCGAAAGAAATGTATAAAGAGTTCCTGAAGGAAACAGAAGATGAGGAAGCTTTTGATGAAAGATACTATACAGAACTTAATAAACACATTAAATATTTACTAAAAGACCTTTTAGGTTATGAAGAGAATAAATAACTCAGTGATTGCATTATCACTATTCGTAGGAATAGCAAATGCAAATGCTCAGGAGAAAAAAACACTTTCTCTTGACGAAGCTGTGCAGCTGGGAATCCAGAACAGCAAGAATCTCAAGATCGATGCAGCCAAGATCGAAGAGGCTACAGCTGATCTTTTGGAAGCTAAAAACAGACAGTTACCGGAACTGAAAATATCAGGTAGCTATATGTATCTTCCTATAAAACCAAATGTTGATATCAAACTTCCGGGTCTTTCGGGTGGGGCAGGAGGTCCAGAAGTACATCAGGTACTTTATGGTTCTGCTAATCTTAGTGTTCCGATTTACAGCGGAGGAAAAATCAAATATGGTATTCAATCAGCGAAATATCTGGTAGAAGCTTCTAAGTTAAGCACTGAGAATGATAAAATTGCTATTGCTTATAATGTTGCTCAGGCTTATAATAACTTATTCAAAGCCAACCAGTCTATCAAAGTTTTTGAAGAGAATCTTACTGCTTCTCAAAAAAGAGATGAAACTTTCCTTAAAATGGAAAATAATGGTTTGATTGCAAGAAATGACAGATTAAAGGCCAATCTTCAGACTTCAAATATTGAACTTCAACTATTGGAAGCTAAGAACAATTACAATATTGCCAATATCAATATGGATTTATTGCTTGGACTTCCAGAAACTACAGAGCTTTCAGTAGATGAAAATTACATTGAAGAAGGAACAGATGTAAAACTTGTTGATTTTTATGTTACTGAGGCTAGAGAAAACCGTAAAGATTTACAGGCTTTGGCTCAACAGAGAAAAGCCGCAGAACTGGGATCAAAATCGGCAAAAGCTGATAATCTTCCTTCCATTGCATTTACCGGAGGATATGTAGCGGCAGATATTCCTAAGTTTCTTACCGTATACAATGCTGTCAATGTAGGGATTGGAGTTTCTTATAACTTATCCAACCTGTGGAAAGAAAATTCTTCACTGAGACAATCTCAGGCAAGAGAAAAACAGCTTGCTGCTACGGATGAATTATTGAATGATAACATTAAGCTTGACGTAAACAGAGAATACCAGAACACAGATTACTCAAAAAAGAGAATCGCTGTTTTCGAAAAATCTGCAGAGCAGGCGAATGAAAATTACAGAATTACAAAAAATAAATACGACAACGGGCTTGCAACCATGACAGAATTACTGGATGCAGATGCAGCCCAGATCGCAGCAAACGTAGGTGTGATCAATGCTAAGGCAGATGCTGCACTGGCATACAGAAAACTATTACAGACAACAGGAACTTTAACAATTAAATAATCAGATCGAAACCAAAATGGAAAATAATAATACACAGGCAGCTGAACCTAAAAAGAAAAAAAGTTTAGTTTTTCCTATCATTTTAGCGGCAGTAGTAATCGGAGGAGGTATCTATGGTTACAGAGCCTTTACTTACGGACAGTATCATGAAGAGACTGACGATGCTCAGATTGCTTCCAATATGGCACCGGTAATTTCTAAAATCTCAGGATACGTAGCTCAGGTAAAAGTAAAAGACAACCAGTTTGTAAAGAAAGGAGACACTTTGGTGATTTTGGATAACAGAGATCAGAAAATGGCTCTTGAACAAGCTCAGGCTGCATTATCTACCGCTAGAAGTAATATCTCCAATGCAGAAGCTACTACAACGGCTACTTCAAAAAATATAGGTTCTTCAGAAGCAGCAGTAGTTACGGCTAATGCTCAGATAGAAGCAGCAAAAGTAAATGTTTGGAAAACTTCTCAGGATTTAAAGAGATATGCTAATCTTGTAAAAGATCACTCTATTACAGAACAGCAGTACGAGCAGGCTTTAGCAGCAAAACAATCTGCAGACAGACAGTTACAGGTTTTAGTGGATCAGAGAAATCAAATTGCTCAGCAAACACACATTGCTTCTTCTCAGACAGCTGCAAGTTCACAACAAATCAGTGTTGCAGGATCTGTTGCTAAACAAAGAGAAGTAGATGTAGAAAACGCAAAATTAAACTTATCATATACCGTAATCCTTGCCCCTGAAGACGGACATGTAGGGAAAGTGTCTACACAGGCAGGTCAGTATCTGCAGGCAGGATCGCAGTTGTTTGCTTTGGTTAAAAACGATCAGAAATGGGTTGTGGCCAACTTTAAGGAAACGCAGGTAGATAAAATGGTAGAAGGACAAAAAGTGAAAATTGAGATTGATGCTTTTCCTGATCAGGAATTTGAAGGAGTGGTAAGCTCATTCTCTCCGGCTACAGGAGCTACTTTCTCTATTCTTCCTCCGGATAATGCGAGTGGTAACTTCGTAAAAGTAGTTCAGAGACTTCCTATAAAAATCGATTTTGTAAATCTTGACAAAAATATTTCAAAAAGATTGAGAACAGGAATGAACGTGAAGGCTGAGGTTGCTTTGAAATAACATTTAAAACTGTTAAAAGTCAATGAACTTCGTTATCAATAGTGAATCAGCTTTGCTGACAATTAAAACGAAAGCTTTAAAATTCACTATTCACTTGCGAAGCAAAATTCACTGTTGACTTTTTACATCGAAAAAAACTTATGCAAGATTCATTAGTAGAATATGGAGCGCGTAGAGTGATCATTACGATTACTGCTATCCTTTGTGCCCTTCTTGAAATTGTAGACTCCACGATTGTCAATGTTGCCTTGAATGAAATGAAGGGGAATCTTGGATCTACACTTTCAGAAGTGGGATGGGTAATTACAGCTTATGCCATTGGTAACGTAATTATAGTACCAATGACGAGCTGGCTTTCCCAGCAGTTTGGGCGTAGAAATTACTTTGCAGCATCCATCATTATATTTACCATATTTTCATTTTTATGTGGAAATGCGACCAATATCTGGGAACTCGTGTTCTTCAGATTGATGCAGGGAATCGGTGGGGGAGCCTTATTGGTAACTTCACAAACGATCATTACGGAATCTTATCCGATTGAAAAAAGAAGTATGGCGCAGGCTATTTATGGTCTGGGAGTAATTATCGGTCCTACCTTAGGTCCGCCTCTTGGAGGGTATATCGTTGATAATTTCAGCTGGCCCTATATTTTCTATATTAATATTCCGATTGGGATTGCAGCAACCTTGATGACGCTGCAGTTTGTAAGAAGTCCGAAATATGCAGAGAAACGTAAAGTTTCCGATGTCGACTGGATTGGAATTGGATTACTGGCAGTAACAGTAGGTTCATTACAATTCATTTTGGAGAGAGGTCATGAAGAAGACTGGTTTGCCAGCGGAATGATTGTAGCGTTTACAGTAGCTGCTATTTTAGGATTTATATTATTCCTTTGGAGGGAACTTACTTTTAAATATCCGATCGTTGAGCTCAGGGTACTTAAAAATAGTAATCTAAGAATCGGAACCATGATGTCATTTGTCCTTGGATTTGGATTGTATGGTTCCACGTTCATTGTTCCTTTGTATACCCAGAGTATTTTGGGCTGGACGGCACTTCAGTCAGGAGCATTGATGATTCCGGCTGCATTGACAACGGCCTTTATGATGCCTATTATTGGTAGACTGCTGGCAAAAGGAGCAAAACAACAGATTCTGGTTTCATTAGGACTATTCATCTTCTTTGTTTATAGTTTCTGGGGATATAAAATTCTGACCCCGGATACCAGCAAAGATGCCTTTTTCTGGATGCTGATTGTAAGAGGAGCAGGTTTAGGACTATTGTTTATTCCAATCACCTCTTTGTCATTAAGTACTTTGAAAGGGCAGGAGATTGGTCAGGGAGCAGCCTTTACAGGGATGATGAGACAGTTGGGAGGATCTTTCGGGATTGCAGCCATTACAACCTTTATTGCTAATGCAGGCCAGAAATACAGGAATAATCTGATTTCCCACCTGGACGAAAACAGTTTTGAAGTTCAGCAAAGGCTCGCAGCTCTTAAAGCAAGTTTTGTAGCAAAAGGAATGACACCTGATGCAGCAATGAATGCAGCTTATAAAATGCTCGATATGTCAGTAACCAAACAGGCAACGGTTTTATCTTATATGGATGTATTTCTTTATCTCGGAATCGTATTCCTGATATGTATTCCGTTTATCTTACTCGTAAAAGAAAGAAAGAGCAAAGAAAAAATAGATTTGAGTGAAGCCATGCACTAAATTTTAATATAAAACCTTCGAAATTCTCGAAGGTTTTTTTTGTTATTTCTGTCATAAAATAATAGAAGACAATACCTTTCAGTTTTTATTTTGTTAAATAAAAAATAATATCACTTATTGGAGAGTTTATTTATTTTTTCTAGCTTTACAATACCAAATGAAAAAATATGAATAGATTCCCTCATCTTTCCAAAGCCTTTTCAAACAGGTTTTACCAGAATATTGAACAAAATTCTTATGTGAGATTCGGTCATTAAGATCAATTTACATGACTGTCTTTTAGTTTGTTTTTCTAAAGGTAATTTTTCAATTTATGAACGCTTTAGAGCATTGTCTTTAGCTTCATTACTAAACTAAATCATGATTTCAACACACTAATAACTTATTACATATGAATCAAATTCAACTGCCGGAAACCTACGTGGCATTATCAGATTTCAGGAAAAATGATGTCTATCTTCCAGAAATGAATCAGACTCAGATTATTGCAGATTTCTTTCCCGGAACTTTTACAGAGCTTACCCAGCGCCTCTCTGACATTACAGGAGCTTTCTATGGAGGAATGCTCAAACAGATCGGAAAACTTTACGGAGCAGAAGCTATTGAACAGCTTTCCAGTACTTTTATGTACGATCTTGGATCAAGAATGGCATTGAGGAACCTTGAAGCAAAACCTAGTCTCCAGCCAGGTATTCCGGCTGTGGCAAAAATATTGATAGGAGCAGTTTTTACATCCAGTCCCGAATATAACTTTGACTTTAAAGAATTAAATGACTATAAATGCGAATTGCTGATTAAAGGAGTAGACCGTTACCACAAAATTACCCAGAGCCTACAGATTGCAGGTCTGCTGAAATGGCCAGTCATCAAACCTTTCATACAAGGCGTTTGCGACACTATGGGGCTGGATGTTTTACTTGAAATAAAAGTACTCAAACTTGATCCGGACAGCTCTTGCAGTTATCATGTCATTGTCTCAGAAAAGTAACATCAAATATGAATAAAAGCGGACTTTAGTCCGCTTTTCTGTGAATAAATACCCAATGGCTTTAGCCAAAACCTCGAATCTCAATCTCCTATTCAATCTTCTCTATCCACTCAATGCCACTTACATCAATCAGTTTTAGCGAGTAAATTTCATTTTTCATAAGTATATCATCAATATCCAACGTCACATCAGCTTTTGCTCCTAAAGGAATTACTAAACTGTGTTTTCCAGGTTTTATTTTAGCAACATAATGATTTTGTATACTTTCTTTTGGAATTCCAGCGAGTTCTTGATGATCAAATTCCTTTAAAATCTTTCCGTCTTTGTCCAAAATATGGATGCCTATAAGAAAAGAACCGTATACATCAGCACCTTCCGTCCGGTACACTTGAAATTTTAATTTTGAATTATAATGAGAAATATTTGAAATTTCCAGTTTGGGTTTTACTGATTTATTATGGAGTGTTCCCCATACTCCTCCATGGAAGTATTGATTGGTAAAAAGGGTTAGCCCAAATAGGATTAATGAGCCTGTAAGTACAAAAGTTTTCGGCTTTGATATAGGAAAATTTCCTGAACCCAGCCATTGAAACCATCTTTTCTGAGTGAAATTTCTGTTATGTTTTATGAAATAATAATCCATTGAATAAGGACCGCTTCCTGTAAGAAACAGTACAAATCCACCTGCGACTCCTAAGACCCCAATCTGCCATTCATCAAGGCAGGTTGTTCCCAGCCAGCCGGAACCTAGTAAAATTCCGAGAGCAAGACTGAAAATTCCTATGCTCATCAAACGGGTAAATAATCCAAGAATAATGAATAACCCGACAACCGCTTCAATAATGGTAAAGATCATCATAGATTGATGTAAAGCATCAGGATGGGTAACCAGATATTCAATAATAGGTTTTATTCCTAGGGCATTGGGTAAAAAATGATTGAATTTCTCTCCGATATATCCATTTTCTTCCGGAATAAATTTGTTTTCGAGGATAAGTCTTCGCCAGAAGGCTGAAAAATAAGTCCATCCGATAACCATGCTGAGGGATAAAGTATATAATCCGGCCATGTCCGATGACTGGCTGTTTAGAGTATGTTTCATTGAAATTAATATTGTATTGTAAAAAACTGATTTTTAATAAGGCTTAAAATTGTTTATACCAGATTAAGCTTCAGTCTTTTAAATAGAATATATTTCGGAGGGCTGTTTCCCGTAGAGTGTCCTGAATATTTATTGAAAGAAATATTTTCTTCAACAGGGTTTCCAGTACCTGAATAAAAGCCAGGAAAAGAATCTCTATATCGGTTCTGAACTTTATTTTTTGATACCGAAATTCCTGAAGAAGCTGATGCCGCATCACAACTGAATGAAAGAGATGAGGTCGTTTTTACCTTGTTCAGACCGCTGATGTACTGAATATCAAAAATATCAAGAATATTTCTTTTTACAGAGCACGGAGACAATGAAAACACCAATATAAGCATCGTGATGATGGCTTTATAGGTTTTCATATGAGCTCTTGAATTAGGCATAATTACAAAACTACACTTTATTTCAATGAAAGCTTAATGAATTGTAAAAAATCGTTCTGCTGATCAACAAATAAATAGTGAGAACAGTTGGCAAGAATATTTGCCTTTTTGATGTTGTAAGTTGTGTAAATACTTTTTAAATTCTCAAAACTTTCTTTGAATGTCATGGTGGCATTTCCATCTTTTGAACGTCCTTCACCACGCCTGTCATAAACAATCACATAAAATCCTTTATCGGCAAGCTTTTGAGCCGTAGTTCCTTCAAATAGGGTAGCGTTTCCACTTGGTCCGCCATGAATGAAAATAACAGGAGAGTTTTTCGGATTTCCATAGGCTTTAGAATACAAATTCTGTGCTTTAAAGAATATTGAACCTATAATGAAGAGAATAGAAAACATAAATTTCATGATCCAGTTTTTGAGTTCTCTAAACTACTGAATATTCTCTGATCGTAAGAAGATAAAATGAAGGGAATTATGATTACATTTAAAAATTAAAAATCACTACTGACGGACAGTTGTCACAGCTCCGGTTTATTTTTATACCTTGAAAGTTTTAACTAAAACAGAAAATATAGTGTAATGAGTTATTGTTTAGCAATAGAAGGAATGCAGCCTGAAAGCAGAAAAGCACTGCACAAAAATTACCATGACAATTATTATGGATTTCCTATTCATGATGATAATGAATTGTTTGGAAGACTTATCCTGGAAATTAATCAGGCAGGACTGAGCTGGGAAACAGTTTTGAAAAAAGAGGACAGCTTCAGAAAAGCGTATGATGATTTTGACATTCAGAAAATAGCAACTTATACGGAAGAAGACCGTGAGAAATTGCTTAGTGATCCGGGAATTATCAGGAATAAATTAAAAGTGAATGCGGCGATAGAAAATGCGAAAACCATTATTGAACTGCAGAAAGAATTCGGATCATTTGAAAAATGGCTGGAACATCATCATCCAATGACTTTGCAGGAATGGATGAAGCTATTCAAAAAGACATTCAAATTCACGGGTGGAGAAATTGTCAACGAATTTCTAATGAGTACCGGATATTTAAAAGGAGCTCATCATGAAACCTGTCCGATACACTCAAAAGTACTGGATCAAAAACCTTTGTGGAAGGAGAAAATAGCTAAATAAACTGAGATTTCGACGGAATGACAAATAAAAGTGTTGACATTAAGCACACACTGTGTCATTCCGTAGGAATCTTTATTATTTACTTCATACTTCTCACAGAAACATCAGGTTTCTCACCTTGCGGAACAATGAAAATAGCATTATCACTGATTGTATCCCCTGGATCAAAATAATAACTTCCGGTTACAGGAATCGTACTGGTGATGAATTTTCCAGACTTATCATAAGCAGAGTAGGTAACATTAATCATTTGTGCCTTCATTTTTAATTCTATCTTCTTAGATGTCAGTCTGGCTCCTGTTGCATTAATACAGTCCAGCTCTACAAGGCCTATATTGCTTACAATTTGAGGAAAAGCAGATAATCTGATGTTGTATGTTTTATCAGAATTATTTTTTATGGATGCAGAAACTTTATATCGGTCATAGGATTTTCCGCCGGATTCTACACTTTCTTTATTGAGGATATTGAAGGTAACAGCCATTCCGTTTACATCGATAGTCTGGCCATCAGAAATTTTTTGGGCATGTATACTTATTCCTAAAAAGACAAATACAGGGAACAATAATAAAGAGGTTAGGTTTTTCATAGTATTGGTTTGTGTATTTAAAGATAATTATTTTTACACAAAATAATACAATGTAGAATTTTTTAAATTTTAAATCTTCTCTATATTGTTATTTTTCATCAGTTCTTTATGCTCATTTCCCCATTTTTCAAACTCCAGAATGATGGGTTTCAGTTTATAACCTATTTCCGTAAGTTCGTATTCTACCCGCGGTGGTACTTCTGCGTATACCGTTCTGGTAATTATTTTATCTTCTTCCAGTCTGCGAAGTTGAAGGGTAAGCATACGTTCGGTAATGTTCTGGAGCTTCTTTCTAAGTTCTCCAAATCGCATTTTTCCATTAATAAGGTAACAGCAGATCGCTAATGCCCATTGTCCTCCGATAGTATTGGAAGCATAGATTTCCGGACATTCATCAGCAAGCGCTTTTTTATTAGCAAAATTGGTTGAGGTTTCCTTTATTTTAGTCATTACTTACATTTTTTATAGTACCGTACAATAGGTTGCTAATGTACGAAATGTAAGTTACGTGTTGTAATTTTGTATTAGAAATTTAAACATAATGAAGACTTTAGTAATTGTTACACACCCGGATATTGAAAAATCCGCCATTAATAAAAAATGGATTGCCGAATTAAAAAAATCCCCCGAAAAATATACTGTTCATCAACTGTACGAGGCTTATCCGGATGGAAAAATCAATGTAGCTCAGGAGCAGAAGCTGATGGAATCTTATGATAAAATCGTATTTCAGTTTCCTTTTTACTGGTTCAGCAGTCCGCCACTTTTGAAACAATGGCTGGATGAGGTGATTTTGTATGGCTGGGCATATGGAAGTACCAGTGGATTTAAGCTTGCTGGAAAGAAAATGTCACTGGCCGTTACGGCAGGCATAGATGAAGAAGCCTATACTGCATCCGGAGTATATAAATACACGATGAACGAACTTTTCAGACCTTACGAACTGACTTTTGATTATATAAAAGCAGATTACAAGGAACCTTTCGTCTACTATGGAATTGAAAGAGATCCTTCTGATGAATGGATCAACAGAAGTGTTCCCATGTATCTTGAGTTTCTGGATAATTTATAATCATATGAAAAGTAAGTTGAACTTTCATTTTTGTGAGTTCAGCTTACTTTTTCTCAATTTACCAACTGTTCCTACTATGGTTAAAAATATTCCCATTATTAAAAAAGGAAGCCATAAAGCAAAAGAAATTTCACCTAGTTTAATAACAATTTTAGGATAATCTCCTCTTGCTGTAAATAGTCCTACAGATATAAAAAACATTATAATAGAGAGGAAAATTATTGATAACCCAATAAAAAAAATATATTTGTAAGCAGACTTCATCTATTCTTTATTTAAAACCCAATTAATTCTTTTCTCTGCTTCATCTTTTGAAATTCCATTATAAAAATCATGTACAAATGGATGTTCATAGCTTTCATGGGGATAAACGAAAGGCCGTCCGATAGAATTATTTACCACCACCGTTGTAGGAACACTTTCCTCAAACTCATAATCTGGAAGGTAAGTAGCAAGCCATCCGAAATATTCCGCTTCGAATTCTTTATTGTCATAATTTTCAACGTATTCATTGAAGTTTTTTTCACTCAATGATACCCAGATTCCATAATCCAGATCTCTGCAATCATCTGTGACTTCCTGTACAAGAACAGTACGGATAAATCTATGGGTATCTTCTTCCTCTTTTACAACGCAAAGGTCCGAACTGAGTTCAGCATTCTTTAATTCTTCTTCAGATAAGCAGGAATAAAAATAAGGATATGAATAGGCTATTGCAGGCCAGTCTTCTTTCTCTTCTCCACAGCACTGGCAGATGTATTTCATACTATTGTTTTATTTATAATGTCGACCAATTTAAAAGATAAAATCCTTACCCCACGGTAGGCGTATCTTCTTCCTTCAATATTTTTTTCTCCTTCATGGTGAGCAGCATTCTTTCATATTTGTACTTTTCCCAGTTGAATGTGTTGAGAAAATCAAGTGCAGCCTGAAAACCTCTGTTGAAAAGTTCTTCTTTTTCTTCATTTTTCATAAAGAAATTCAGCCAGCTGCTGTTACCACAGTTCACAGTCTGTATACTATACAGTTTATAGAAAGTATGTTTGGTGAGAAATGTTTTATCATTAAAACCTTTCAAAGTACTGATGATATTTCCGGCATAGCTGAAAGGAGTTTTGAGGATTTCTTCACTGGTTTTTCCTCTTTCAGAAAGGATTGCCGAATCACTCGTCAGCTGTACCCCAAAAAGGGGCATTCTCGGATAAAAAACTTCATCTGCGTGGAACAAATCAATAGGGAAGTTGGAAATACTCCCTCCATCAATGAAAACTCCTGCAGGATTAATATCTTCCGGCTTCGTATTCATCCAGTATCTCCAGGCATATTTTACAGAAGTATCATCTTTATTGATTTGTTTCTGAAAAGGTTCGAAGAAGAAAGGAACCGCCATAGATGCTCTTACAAACTCGGCGGGGCTGATGTGTTTCAGCTCTTCCTCAGACCAATAAAGATTAGCCATTGTAGGAAGTTCTACCTTAATCTTAGCATTGATATCAGTCGTTATGACTACATATTCAGATTTAAGAAGGTAAAACGGATTGTTTTTATAATAATCGTTATTGACAGCACTTTCATAGAAAATTCTATAGCGGGTCTGGTCAATATGTTCCTGGTTTTTAATTTTAATCTTTTCGATGCTTTGCAAAGCCATCATATAATATTCCTGTCCGTTTCCATACCGATAGTTGAGGTTGAGGTCCTTTTCCTTTTGAATGAATTTTTCATTGAGATTAGCAACTGTGCTTATTCCAAAACGTTCTAGTGCATTTTGCATGGTTTTCTGAAAAACGTTCCCGGGATTCAGTCCGCTGTTTTCTTTTCTAAAATTATTGTACAGCTTTTGAATACAGAAAAAGAGAATGACAGCTGGAACCAGAGGAATTAAAAACATCAACTTGGCATTCAGTATCGTAGATGAGGGTGTGGCAAAAGGAATGCTGATCAGGATAATAAACAGAATTGCAGCAATAACAGCATTGATTTTAAAGAAATCTTTATTGTTAAGCATCGCATGAAGCGTAGTTTTTACATATGTCTTTCCATCTATAAAGTCTGCAAAATCCCAGCTGAAAAGAATATTCTTGATAAGTTCACTTTTAGCTTCTTCTTTAGTTTTACACGCCGCAATAAGCATGGTATTAATCGCACCGGCACTTGTCCCGGCAACTTTCAGAAAACGGATTCCAAATATTTCAAGCCCATAAAGATAGCCTACCAATGCACTTCCCCAAACGCCGCCACCTTCCTGTACAAATTCTACATATTGATTTCCATTGTGGTCCAGAAGATCAGAGAACTCTTTGGCAGATATATTCTCGTGAAAGGCAACCAGCTTATCTTTGGATGCCTGTGAAAGAGAAGAATCTTCCAGAATTGTGTTGAGGTTCTCAGTGGTCATGGTATTGTATTTTGATGATGTATTGTCATTGCGAACCGCGGTGAAGCAATCTATGATCTAAATTAATCAACCGGTTTATATTGTATCGAAGATAAAATCTCAGATCATTTTGTATTCTTATGTGCCTTTGCGTTCAGGAAAGAATTACCACTGTCTGCGTCTCACATAAATAAATGTGCTGATCACAACGGTAGCCATTGCTCCCAACGTTATAAAATATCCATACTTGTGATGAAGCTCCGGCATATTATCGAAATTCATCCCGTAAACTCCTGCAATAAAAGTAATTGGTAAGAAATAAACCGAGTAGATCGCTAAAACTTTCATTACCTGATTTGCCTTCTGATCCGAAAGAGCCAGAAACATAGAAATAAGATTGGTGATCTGAATATTTAAATGATCAAAATCGGCAACAACATCCTTATGCTTATCTTTTAAATCCACAATTTCTGAATCCTGAAGATTGAGTAATTTAAACTTATCAATAGCATCTGTAGAAATGACAAGCACTCTTGAATTCAATCCCGATTTTCGCTTCAGCTTGTAAAGACGTCGGATTTGGCTGGTATGATTGGTGTTTTTAAGGAAAATTTCATTTTCAATATTGTCCATTGTTTCAAATAGACTCAAAGATTCGTCATCAAAACTTTTCATGATCAATATCGCAATTTTCAGCATGATCTGTTGTGGCGTAAGATCTTCCTGAATCAATGAAATCTGCTTCTTAGTCTCAGAAATACTTCTTGTTTTCATCCTGTGGATGGTGATAATTGTATTTTCTACCAGAAAAATCCCGATTTTGGTACTAATATCACTAATGGTATTGAGATTTTTTCTCTCCAGTTCCGTACTTTCACGAAGAAGAAAGAATTTTATGCTTCCATCTTCTTCATACTTTGGAAGGTGATTGGGATCCATGGTATCTTCCAGAAGGAGATTGTTGATTTCATATCTTTCATGAAGAAATTTCAGGTCTTCTGCAGTAGGAGCCTCTACATCTACCCATTCACACTGGGAGGTTCTGTATATCGTATCAATTGGCATAAAGTAAAAATACTAATATTTTGAAAAAGTATGTGTTAAATAAGTTTTATCTTTGCCAAAATTAAAAAACTATATGATTAAAAGTACCATAAAAGGGGTAGGATTTTATGTTCCAGATAACGTTGTTACAAATGATGATTTATCAAAACTAATGACTACCAATGACGAATGGATTACGGAAAGAACGGGGATCAAGGAAAGAAGGCATAGAAAGGATAGAAACGATTCTCAGGAAACTACTGCTTATTTAGGCTTTAAAGCTGCAGAAAAAGCGATTCAGAATGCTGGTCTTACATCAAAAGATATCGATTATATTGTTTTCGCAACTTTATCACCGGATTATTATTTTCCTGGTTGTGGTGTACTTCTTCAGGATATGCTGGGCTGCGATACAATCGGAGCATTAGATGTGAGAAATCAATGTTCAGGATTTGTATATTCTATGAGCGTGGCTAATGCGTTTATTAAATCAGGAACCTATAAAAATATTCTTGTCGTAGGAGCGGAAATTCATTCTTTTGGACTGGATTTTTCCGATGAAGGAAGAGGAGTTTCTGTTATTTTCGGTGATGGAGCAGGAGCGGTTGTGCTTTCTGCATCAGAAGATGAAAATGCAGGAGATATTTTAGCGATGAATATGCATTCTGAAGGAAAATATGCAGATGAGCTTTGTACTCAGTTTCCGGGTTCAAAATTCGGATGGAGTGACAGAATGAGAAAAGAACCTGAAAATGTGACCAACAAGGAAGTATACCCAATCATGAACGGAAACTTCGTATTCAAACATGCGGTAACAAGATTCCCGGAAACGATGATGGAAGCATTGAATACAGCAGGAAAAACAATTGAAGATCTTGATATGTTTATTCCACATCAGGCAAATCTTAGAATTGCTCAGTTCGTACAGGAAAAATTCGGGTTACCAAACGAAAAAGTCTTCAATAATATTCAGAAATACGGAAATACAACAGCTGCTTCTATTCCCATTGCTTTAAGCGAAGCAATAGAACAGGGAAAAATCAAAAGAGGAGACCTTGTGCTTCTTTCTGCTTTTGGAAGTGGATTTACATGGGGAAGTGTATTGTTTGAGTATTAATAAGACAATATAATAAGTGAAAAAGCTGAATGATGATCATTTTTGATCTTATAATCTTTTAAACAAACAATGAACCGCAGAACTAAAGTTCTGCGGTTTTTTTATTCATCATCCGAACCTCAAAAGTCAAATAATTTGGTTTTTATAATTGACTACGTTGAATCTTCGATTTCTGACGAAGGAAGATCTCATTGATAACCAAATATATTAGATTCTTAACTCCGTTCGCAGATCTCTATCTTTCTTTAGAAGAAATTAAAAAATTTATAAACACAAAACATTAAAAATAATTTATTATTCGGGATTTTTTTAATTCTCTCGTTTTTTTATCAGGGCTCTGTAATTGATGTGCCATGAATTACCTATTTGCGGGTTTTGTGCATTATATGTTACATATTTTTCAGTAATATACTTGATATAGAAAAAACTCTATACTTTATTGTTTTTTTTTAATATAAATTTGCAGTACACAAATGATGAGAAAAAATATATTAATTCCAGAGACTTTCCTGTAGCTTATTTTATGTACAAGTATGGATTAAGTTAGGTGCTATTGGAAATGATATGACTTTATATTCTTTATTCTTCGGTTTTGAAGGGATAATTTGTTAATTATAGAATTTGTAAAATAATTAACTTTTTTTTGATTGAAAATATTGATTTTAAAGTAAATTTTTTTAGTGTAATTTTATTATGTTAAAAATTCTAAAAACAAAGAAATGAAAAACTATTTATTAATTGGTGCTTTTTTAGCTCCTGTTTTTTTATTTGCCCAAGTAGGGGTAGCGACATCAACTCCTCAAAAAACATTACATGTCAACGGTTCATTACAGGTAGTAAATGAAGTGAATGTGGGCGGGAATGCTACAACAGCAGGTTCAGCTGGAACATCCGGGCAGATTCTGACTTCTCAAGGAGCAGGAGCTGCACCAGTTTGGCAGACATTGAATACAGTAAGTGGAAGTGTAAACAGTGCTGTTTACGTACAGGGAACTACTGAAGCTACCGCTAACGCATGCTCACCACAGCCCTGTACCCCAGTACCAGTAGATGTACCAGGAGTTACCTATACGATAACTGTTCCGGCTGGAAGAACACAAACTCTTTTATTTACTATTTTAGGATATGCATTAGATATTACGACTGGAACAACTTCTCAAGGTGTTTTTACCCTCCTGCAAAACGGAGCTAAAATTTCTTCAGCATATGTATCTAAAGCAGGTATATTTCCCAATGGTGGTGCTCAAGGGGGAGGATCTACATCTGTTACGGTTAATATTCCTGCACTTAATAATAATTATAGCTTTCCTATAACAATTCCTACTCACACATTAGGAGGATTAGTAAATATGCCTGTTCCTGTGACATTTTTAAAATCTGTCACCCTTACTGCCGGAACATATACTTTTAAGGTTCAGTATGTTTCATGGGTTGGGACAGCTAAAGTTAATGTAGTTCCTTCCACCTTTGGTGGATATAATGGTGATACAGAGGCAATGCTTACCAAAATGCAGATTTTGGTATATAATAACTAAGTATTTTTAAACATTATAAAAAATCCGCAGAACTGAAGTTCTGCGGATTTTTGTTTTTATTAAAGCATCTATTAAAGACTTTTCAACAATTTTTCTGTATCAGAAGAATCTTGTCCTGTACTTTTTGCAAGTTCAATAGACTTTTCAGCCCACATTTTTGCATTTTTCTTATCACCTATTTTATTGTAAAGATTAGCTAAAGTATCTGTATTGGCAAAATTCTGATCTTTCTTTACAGATTCCTGTGCCCATGAAATAGCTTTTTCCAGGGAAGTCTTACTGTTTACATTTTCAAAGAAGTTCCATGCAAGAGAATTCAACTCTTCAGAACCTGCTGCAGAATAATCTTTGTAAAGATCAAGAATTAATTTCTCATACTCAGGAATATCTTTATTCTTTAAAGCTCTGTTGGCTTTCATTCTTTTTAAGATCTTATCAGCCTCTTCTTTGCTCAAAAATTTCTGAGTTTCAGCCATGAAATAACTGTCATCCCATTTTTTTGTATCAGGATTATAAGCTTTTTTAGAAACCGTGTTCAGCTTTATATTCTTATCGAATTTTTCATACTTATCTTCAGGGAAGAATTTAACGATATCTGCTTTTTTATCCTGGAAAATCTTATACAAAGGGCTATCCGTAGTTTGCACCCCAGAAAGAAGCATCTGAATATCCTCCTGGTCTAAACTTGATTTCTGCTGAAAATAACGGTCCATTACTTTACCGGCAAACTCAGCATCATTATACATAGTAAGCCCGGCAAGATTCTTTAAAAACTCAGGATCTTTTTCTCCTTTTTCGAACTGTTGTTTCAAAGAAGTAAGTCTTTTGTTGGGATCTTCAGCATCTTTTGCAAACTGGATAAAGTCTTTTTCTTCAACATATCCTAATGTTCTGTGTACGGCTTCACCATTTCCATCAATAAAAAGGTAAGTAGGGAATGCTTTTACATTATATTTTTTTGCAAGCTCAATTCCTTCTCCTTTTTCCATATCAATTTTAGCATTGATAAAGTGAGAATTGTAGTAGTCTCCTACAGACTGTAGCGGGAAAATATTTTTCACCATCAGTTTGCAAGGTCCACACCATGAAGCATATGCATCAATAAAGACCAGTTTTTTTTCTTTTTTTGCTTTCGCAAGGATAGACGCAAAGTTGCTGTCTTCAAATTTAATTCCCTGTGCCCATGTAAGGACTCCTATAAAGATTGAGGAAAGTATGGCTATTTTTTTCATAAAAACTTTTTATTCCCTGCAAATGTAATAAATATGATGACACTTAAGTCGTTCATATTGAAAATAATTATAGGGTAACTTTAGTTTTAAAACAGAGATAGGTTGGTATGAAAGATAATCATCTATTGTTTTGGTGTAATTATTAAAATTAATGTAAATGGCTATTTTTGGTTAAATAGTTAAATTTCAATATAATATTTTAATAAAAAATAAAATATCACTAGTTTTGTAAAAAACAAAAAGACACTCAGCGAAAATAATGATGAATTATTATAAAATAAAAATAATAATTTGTTTTTCTATGCCTAATAATCTATTGAAATTTTTGTTTTTGCTGCTAACAGCAGTCTCTATATCCGCACAGGAAAAAAGTAATTTTGATCTTATCTGTGAAAAGACATCCTCCGTTACTGCTTATAAAGACTTACCCAAAGCGATCAAAACAGCAGATTCCCTTTATATGAAGGCGCAAAGACCCTCAGAAAAAATAAAATGCCTTGTTCTTTCTTCGGAGCTTTATCATCATGCCGGTGAACTTAAAAAAGCAATTTGTTATAGCGAAAATGCCCATTCAGTTATTGATCAGAGTAATGACCCGGAGTGGATGGCTGTGGTGACGAGATTGCTTGCCAGGCAATATAGACAGGTAGGGTTGTACGAAAGATCCAAAAAATACATTGTGAAAGGGCTGGAAGCTTCCGGCAGGATTTCCGATTTTCAAAAAAGTAATGAGGCGGCTGGGCTGTTGAATCAGGAAATGGCTTTCTATGAAATGGAGCTGGGCAATTACTCTAATGCAATCCGATATATTGAATCTTCACTCAGATATTTTGAAAAAATAAACACTAAAAGTGAGGATAGAACTGCTGCTGCGTCCTATCAGTTATTGGGAGATATTTATTTTAAGCTTAATGATTATACCGTTTCTGAAAATTATTACAAAAAAGCAGAAGAATTATTGAAACAAGGAAGCTGTACGCTGGGATTGGTCTACAATGGTTTGGGAGGAATCCGTCTGAAACAGAAAAACTGGCAGGATGCCGAATTATACCTTAAGAAAGCAGAAAAAATAGCTGATACTTCCAGAAGCCTTAAGCTTAAAAAAGCAGTATATTCCAATATTAATGATTACTATGAAGGAATAGGGGATAATTATAAAGCCTCTTTATATGCCGTGAAATATGTACGTACTTATGACAGCATTGCATCTCGTAATCAAAGTTTTTCCGGAAAAGGTTTAGAAAGTTTGAGAGGTAAGACTATTAAGAAAGAAGGCCAGATGAACCGGGTGAAAAATGCCACTATTATAGTGCTGCTTACCTTGTTGGTTGGCTTACTTGTATTCTTTAGAACAAAGCAGAAAAAACAACGTTCAAAGTTTAGAAATATAATAAGAGCTCAGTTAAATTTGATCAGTAAGAGAAGTCATTATCCTTTAAAAGAATTTGAAGGCACTGAATTCTCTAATATATCTGTGGAAGAAATTGATGAGAAGGATTCTGAGGCAGACCGCAGGCGAAATGATTCTCTGATGACAGCGGAAACAGAATCCAAATTGCTGGAACTTCTTGAAGATTTTGAAAAAGGTAACCTTTATAACAATAAAGGAATGTCTCTGTCTTTTCTTGCAGGTGAGCTGAATACCAATACGAAATATCTGTCATATGTAATCAATCAGCATAAAAGTGCTGACTTTAAAACATATGTTAATCGTTTGAGAATCAATTATATTGTTGATAAGCTCATTAATAATGAGAAGTATAGACAGTATAAGATAAGTATCCTTGCTGATGAGTGCGGCTTCTCTTCGCACAGTAAATTTGCTGCAGTTTTCAAGGCTGTTACAGATTATTCCCCATCAGCGTATATTAAATATATTGATGCTGAAAACCAAGCAGATAAAAATGTTCATTTTACGGAAAATGATTAAAAAGAGTTGGGTTTTGAGATTCTGTCTTGCTATTTTCACGAAAATGAACAACCTATTATTTTAGAGGAAGCCTTTGCTATCCTATATTTGCGCCAGTTTTAGGGAAATGAACACCATCGTGCTACAGCTTATCTTTTTTATTTCTGAAGAATTATCCTTTCTTCTGAACTAAAGTCTAAAGTAAGAGTATTCAATTCCTAAGCTGAAAAACCAAGCCATGAAAATTAATATATGGAACACATGCTATATTTCATCTTTGAGATAAGCAGTGTTCTCCCTTTCATCTTTAAAGGATATTCTGTTCAGAATATAAACCATATCCCATAATCGGGGTTGATTGCCCGGTTTTTTTTCAGTCAAGTTTTTTTAAGTGCAAATCCACAGTAGTCTGTGGATTTGTGATTTTATTTAACTTTTGTAGTGTCTGTTTTTACTTTTGAAGTATCAGAGGTTGCGGGAGAAGGTATTGAGTTGGCTACAGCAGAATCTCCCATTCTGTTTCTTAATGAATCTTTGTCATGGGCATCTTTATATTCTTCTCTTTTTTCTTTGTTTTGAGCACAACTTCCAAGAAAAAGAAGTCCAAGAATAGCTCCTATCCAGAATTTTTTCATAATAATCAATTTTAATGTTTGGATTTAATCAAATATAAGAATTTAATTAAAAGATAAAAGATAAAAGATAAAAGATAAAAGATAAAAGATAAAAGATAAAAGATAAAAGATAAAAGATAAAAGATAAAAGATAAAAGATATTGTCTTAAATATCTGGATTCAATAATTCAATAGGGGTGGGCTTTAGCCCGCCTAACGATAAATAACCCATCCAATGGCTTCAGCCAAAACCTAGAAATAATACATTCTTTTTGGTCCCTAACTGAATTGTATTTTCCAGATTATTTAAGCACCCTTTTTCATCTTAATACTGTCAGAATTCGTTATTTTGTAGTCATTATATCAAAAGTTTTAGATAATGCTCCTTTCGATGTATTTGTGCAGTAAAGGATTAGAAATTAGAAATTGGAAGCAAAATTTCACCCTAACTCTCACACTCTCTTACCCTCAAACTCTCCTCCTCGAATCCCGGAACCTCAAAACCCATTCTACAAAAAAAGCCCCGAAACCGAAATTCCGAGGCTGTTAAATCATTTATCAATGATCATTTATCGTTTATTATCCCAAATAAGGATATTTGTAGTTCTTTGGAGAAACAAATGTTTCTTTTACGCTTCTTACAGACGTCCATCTTAGAAGATTCATTTTAGAACCTGCTTTATCGTTGGTTCCTGAAGCTCTACCACCACCAAAAGGCTGTTGACCTACTACGGCACCTGTTGGTTTATCATTGATATAAAAGTTACCAGATGCATTTTCTAAAGCTTTGTAAGCTTCATTGATTGCGTAACGGTCTTGTGAGAATACAGAACCTGTTAATGAATAAGGAGAAGAAGAATCTACTAATTTAAGAGTCTCTTTCCAATCTTGGTCTTCATACACAAATACAGAAAGAATTGGGCCGAAGATCTCTTCTACCATACTTTCGTATTGAGGATTTGTAGTTTCAATTACTGTTGGGTGTACAAACCATCCTTTAGAATCATCCACTTTTCCTCCGATTGCTACAGTAGCTTCACCGGATGCATTTGCTCTGTCGATATATCCTTTACATTTTTCGAAAGAATTTTTGTCGATTACAGCGTTTACGAAGTTAGAAGTATCTTCAGGAGAACCCACTTTGATGGTACTCATCTGAGCTTCCATTACTTTTTTCACATCAGCCCAAAGAGATTTAGGTACATAAGCTCTTGAAGCAGCAGAACATTTCTGTCCCTGGTATTCGAAAGCACCTCTTACCAATGCAGTAGCTACAGCTTCTACGTTAGCAGAAGGGTGAGCGATTACAAAGTCTTTACCACCTGTTTCTCCAACAATTCTTGGATATGTTCTGTAGTTATGGATATTGTCACCAATCATTTTCCACATTCCCTGGAATACTTTTGTAGACCCTGTAAAGTGAAGACCTGCGAAATCACGGTGAGCCAATACTTTTTCAGCAGTTTCTTTTCCATCTGTAAAGATCATGTTGATAACCCCTGCAGGAAGACCTGCTTCTGTCAATACATCCATGATTACTTTTGCAGAATAAACCTGCTTGTCAGACGGTTTCCAAACCACTACGTTTCCTAGCATTGCCATACAAGTTGGAAGGTTACCGGAAATAGCTGTAAAGTTGAATGGAGTTACTGCAAAACAGAATCCTTCTAATGGTCTGTACTCAACACGGTTCCAGATTCCGTTGTCAGAAACTGGCTGCTCAGAATACATTTCTGTCATAAACTCTACATTGAATCTTAAGAAGTCGATGAACTCACAAGCTGCATCAATTTCAGCCTGGTGTACATTTTTAGACTGCCCGATCATGGTTGCAGCGTTGATTACATCTCTGTAAGGACCCGCCAAAAGATCAGCTGCCTTTAAGAAAATTGCTGCACGCTGTTCCCAGCCTAGTTCATTCCATTCTTGTTTAGCTGCCAATGCCGCATTGATAGCGTCATCCACATGCTGCATACCACCCTGGTAATAGAATCCGAAATCATGAGCATGATCCTGTGGAGACTGAAGCTGTACTTTTGTATCCGTTTTTACTTCTTTTCCGTTGATGATCATTGGGATTTCTACCTTTTCAGCCCACATTTTCTTATAAGTGTCGATAAGGCTTTTAACTTCCGGAGATCCCGGTTCGTATGAATTTACCGGCTCGTTTACCGCTAATGGTACTTGCGAAATTGCTTTTGACATATTACGTTTTATTATTTTATTAAATTTAAATAAGATGCGTATACAAATTTACAATAATTATAAAGAAAGAAAAAATACCGCCGTTTTTGTCAGATCAACTATAAAATAGACCAACTAATGATATATAAGCTTTTTTGACTTTAAACTTTATGAAATCTTAATATAATTGCCGTTTTTTTAATTTTGAGAAAAAAACACTCCAATTTGCTATAATTATAGGAATTGGGACAATAAAATATTTATCATACTTTAAAAATAACTATTAACCGCTGTAAATAAGGGATTTGTAGTGTAATGTTAAAATTGTATAAATTCACGTTTGTTGCGATTTTGAACATTTTAAATAATTTTTTTGATAGCGGGAGGGGTAAGATTGTTCTACTTTTACACCATTATTAATAGGTATGAAAAAAAGAGTCCTATTTTTCTCTTTTGTGATATTTTTCTCAGCATTGTGTGCAGGTCTTTTTGCACATAAAGGGAAAACTCAACCATACTCTGATATCCTTTCAAAAATTCATCTTCTTCAGCAGAAATCCGATCAGCAGACTCAGCCTGAAATGTACAGCTTTTCAGATGTACAGGACGTACAGGATTCCAATGACTGGGAGAAAGTGAAATTTGATTACTCAATTCTTGCACAGCAGTGGTTACACTATTTCTTTGCAGGCTACACTTACAATACACAGGTTGCGGCCATTCAAAACCGTACTTATATTACAGCACCAAGATACATTCTGTATCATTGCCTGCAGATAGCTGGCTGCTAATCTCTTTTTGACATTTTTAATCATTCATCATGGTTTGTATTCACGTTAATACAGATCCGTAAGAATCATTCCCATTTTACATTTTTGAACATGTCTATTTGCCTTTATGGAGAGGTGAACGGATGATGTTTGTCCAATTTTAAATAAAAATATTATGCACTTAACACCGAGAGAAACGGAAAAGCTTATGCTATTTCTGGCAGGCGAACTCGCTCTTAAAAGAAAGGCAAGAGGCCTGAAATTAAACTATCCTGAATCAATAGCACTCATCAGTCATTTCTTGCTTGAAGGAGCAAGAGACGGGAAAAAAGTAGCCGAACTGATGCAGGAAGGTGCTAATCTTCTTACTAAAGAGGATGTGATGCCTGGCGTGGCAGATATGATCCACGATGTTCAAATAGAAGCAACTTTCCCGGATGGGACGAAGTTGGTAACCGTACACAATCCAATCCGTTAATACCTACTGATCATGATACCAGGAGAAATTTTTGTAAAAGAAGGTACAATTATCTGCAATGAAGGCAGAGAAACTGTAAAAATAAAAGTAACAAATACCGGAGACCGCCCTATTCAGGTAGGTTCACACTTCCATTTTTTTGAAGTTAATAAAGCGATGAGCTTTGACCGCGAGAAAGCTTTCGGAAAGAGACTGAATATTGTAGCAAGTACTGCAGTACGTTTCGAACCGGGAGAAGAAAAAGAAGTGGAGCTGGTAGAAATAGGAGGAACTAAAAAAGCAATGGGCTTCAACAATCTTGTTGACGGACAGGTAGATTCTGAAGAACAGAAAAAAGTAAGCCTTGCAAAAGTTGAAGAGTTAAACTTTAAAAATCACTAAGATGAGCTTAAACGTAGACAGAAAACAATATGCCAATATATTAGGTCCAACAGCTGGAGACAAAATCAGACTGGGAGATACTGAAATTATTATCGAAATTGAAAAAGATTTCACTCACTACGGAGACGAAGCCGTTTTCGGAGGAGGAAAAACCGTACGTGACGGAATGGGACAAAATGTGACAGCAAAAAGAGACGAAGGTGTTCTGGATCTTTGTATCACAGGAGCCGTAATCATTGATCACTGGGGAATTGTAAAAGGAGATATCGGAATCAAAGACGGGAAAATCGTAGGAATCGGAAAAGCAGGAAATCCTGATACGATGGATGGTGTGTCTCCTAATATGATCATCGGAGCATCAACAGAAGTTCATGGTGGAAAAGGATACATTGTAACAGCCGGAGGTATTGATACCCATATTCACTATATATGCCCTCAACAAATCGAAACATCGCTTTACAGCGGAATTACAACAATGATTGGTGGAGGTACAGGCCCGAATGACGGAACCAATGCCACAACGGTTACTCCGGGGAGATTCAACATGCAGAAAATGCTTGAAGCAGCAGAAGAATATCCTATGAACCTTGGTTTCTTCGGAAAAGGAAACTGCTCGGCAGAAGAACCTATCGAAGAACAGGTGGAAGCAGGCGCTTTGGGAGTAAAAATCCATGAAGACTGGGGAGCAACTCCTGCAACGATTGATGCTGCGCTGAAAGTAGCCGATAAATATGATGTTCAGGTGGCCATCCACACCGATACTCTTAATGAAGGAGGATTTCTGGAAGATACCATGAGAGCGATCAACGGAAGAGTAATCCACACTTTCCACACAGAAGGAGCAGGTGGAGGTCACGCACCGGACATCATTAAAGCTGCAATGTATCCAAACGTATTGCCGGCTTCTACAAATCCTACGCGTCCTTACACAGTCAATACAATTGATGAGCATTTAGATATGCTGATGGTATGTCACCATTTGAGTAAAAATATTCCTGAAGATGTAGCGTTTGCAGATTCTCGTATCCGTCCTGAAACCATTGCAGCAGAAGATATCCTTCATGATATGGGAGTTTTCAGCATCATGAGTTCAGACTCTCAGGCGATGGGAAGACCAGGTGAAGTGATCACCAGAACATGGCAGACTGCAAGCAAAATGAAGGAGCAGAGAGGTGATCTTACTGAAGATAAAGATACCGGAAATGATAACTATCGTGCGAAAAGATATGTGGCTAAATATACCATCAACCCAGCTATTGCACACGGTATTTCAGAATATGTAGGATCTATTGAAGAAGGAAAACTGGCAGATTTAGTGATCTGGAAACCTGCATTATTCGGAGTAAAACCGGAAATGATTGTAAAAGGAGGATTTGTAATTGCTGCAAAAATGGGAGATCCTAATGCATCTATTCCAACGCCTCAGCCGGTTATTTACAGAAATATGTTTGGTGCACACGGAAAAGCTAAGTTTGGTACTTGTGCGAACTTTGTTTCTCAGGTTTCTATCGACAACGGAACAATTGCTTCTTACAAACTGGAAAAAATGATTCTTCCGGTAAAAAACTGTAGAAATATTGGTAAAAAAGACCTTATCCATAATGATAAGACTCCTTTAATTGAAGTGAATCCTGAAAACTATAAAGTAACGGTAGATGGTGAATACATCACTTGTGAACCGGCAGAAACACTTCCTTTAACACAGCTGTATTACTTGTTCTAATCTTGAGTTTTTTAAGGCTCGGTGTACTCCGGGCCTTTTACAGAAAAATGAATATATAATTAATTTGAACAGGCTAACAATGAAATATTTAAATAAAACAGTTTTTTCTCTTGCCGTAGCCGGAATGTCTGTGCTTTCGGGGAACTTAAGCGCTCAGTTTCTGGGTGGACATAGGCTTAAAAGTGATGAAGATGGTCCTAAAGGTCAGTTTATGGTGTATGGCTCATTAGATTATTCTAAAATTACAACTCCATCAAGCAGCAACAGTACAGTTTCCAGCGCACCGCTTGGAGTAGGGTACTTTATCAATAATAATGACCTTGTCGGAGTCAATTATGCTTATTCGCAGAATACGGTTGATCATAATGTAGTCTATAAACAGAATGAAGCAGGGATCTGGTATAGTCCGTCGGTAATGCTTGGAAAATACTTCGTATTGATCGGCCAGGTGGATGCTCACTATGTTTGGGGGCAACAGCTTTCAACGGCAGCAGACGCAATGCAGAACTTTAACGGATTCCGTCTTCGTGCCTATCCTTTGATCGGTATATTATTAGGTGGTGGATGGGCTCTGAAATTCAAATTTGCAGAACTTTCCATGCTTCAGACCAAAACGAAAGAAGAAGGCTGGACAAAAAGTTACGTGGCAGGGCTAAGCGGTTCAACATTCGGAGTGGGTATTTCCAAAAACTTAGACTTCAGAAAAAAATCCAAAAATGATAATTAATCAAATCATAGGCAATCTCTCAGAAAATCCTACAGGGAAAACCATAGATTATCTTGATCTGGAATGGTTCGAAACCACTAAAAGAATTCAGCGTAAAAAAACCAGACACGGAATTGATATAGCGATCAAGTTTCTAAGAGAAGGGCAGCGTTTGCGTGAAGGAGATATTCTTTTTGAGGATGCAGAAAAAATAATTGCGGTAAATGTTCTTGAAACAGAAGCTATCGTGATGTCACCCGCTTCACTGTTGGAAATGGGTACCGTATGTTATGAGATCGGAAACAAACATATTCCGCTTTTCATTCAGAATGATAAAGTTTTGCTCCCTTTCGAAATGCCGATGTTCAGATGGCTGGAAGCAAGCGGTTTCAAACCGGAAAAACAATCTGTGAAACTTCTGAATCTTCTTAAATCTAATGTAGAGCCTCACGGACACGGAAGTCTGGGATCAACAATCTTTACAAAAATCTTAAAAATGGCGGCCCCAAAAGATGAATAATATGAACATAAACTTCCTGTCAGGGCTGCTTCATCTTGCAGATCCTACACTTCCCATCGGGGGATATACCCATTCCAACGGACTTGAAACGTATGTTCAGGAAAGAATTGTACATAATCTGGCAACTGCAAAAGAGTTTGTGCAGAATATGCTTCAGTACAACCTTAAATTCAATGACGGAGCTTTTGTAAAACTGGCTTATAAAGCAGCAGAAAAAGGAGATTTAGAGGCATTGATACTTCTTGATAATGAATGTAATGCGATAAAATGCCCGAAAGAGATCCGTCAGGCCAGCCAGAAATTGGGACTCAGACTGATTAAAATTTTCAAGAGAAGAGACCATTTTCCTTTTATGGAGGCTTTTGAAAAAGCAGTTCAGAATAAAGAAGCCAATTCTCACTATTGTATTGTCTTTGGAGTATATGCTTATTTAATGAAAATTCCTCTGTACGAAGCACTTTTAGGATTCTATTATACATCGGTTGCCGGAATGATCACCAATGCTGTAAAATTGGTTCCTCTTGGACAGCTGGATGGACAAGATATTCTATTCTCGCTATATCCCGTAATGGAAAAAACAGTCTGGGAAACAATGGAGCTGGATAGGGATATGGTGGGACTTTGTAATACTGCTTTTGATATCAGATGTATGCAGCATGAGAGGCTTTATTCAAGACTTTATATGTCGTAAAAAATAAAAATAAAAGACAAAAAGGGAGGAAAGGCAAAAGATAAAAGAAGATTGGGAAAGCTAAGAAAATGAAGAAACGCAAGACTCAATGAATATGCTTCTTAGCCGAATGAAATGCCTTTGCATCCCTTACAATATTCTCAATTAAAAAAAATATATACGTGAAACAAGGTGCTCTTTGCTTAGTAAAACGCCCTTGCGATCGAAAAATACTCACAATCAAAAAAACTTAGCGCCCATAGCGTTAAAAAAATAAAATAAAATTTAAAGAAAATGGAAAATAGAAAATACATAAAAGTAGGAGTAGCAGGACCTGTAGGTTCAGGAAAAACGGCATTACTGGAACGTTTAAGCAGAAAATTATTCGGAACCTATGATCTTGGCGTAATTACTAATGATATTTATACTAAAGAAGACGCTGAATTTATGGCTAAAAACAGTCTTCTTCCCCACGACAGAATTATCGGAGTAGAAACAGGAGGATGTCCTCACACAGCAATCCGTGAAGATGCAAGTATGAACCTTGAAGCAGTGGATGAGCTGGCAGCACGTTTCCCTGAAATTGAATTGGTTCTTATCGAAAGTGGAGGGGATAATCTTTCCGCGACATTCAGTCCCGATCTTGCAGACGTTACCATTTTCATTATCGATGTGGCAGAAGGAGAAAAAATTCCTAGAAAAGGAGGTCCTGGTATTACAAGATCAGACTTACTGATCATCAATAAAATTGACCTTGCTCCTTACGTTGGAGCCAGCCTTGAAGTGATGGAAAATGATGCCAGAAGAATGAGAAAAGGAAACCCTTTTGTATTCACAAACCTTAAAACAGATGAAGGACTGGATAAAGTAATAGGTTGGATTAAAAAATATGCTCTTTTAGAGGAAGTTGAAGAACCGAACTTAGTAAGATAAATGGATAGTCGTTTAAAAATTATTGCAGGATTCAAAGGAGGAGAATCCTATGTGAAAGACCTTTATGTCTCGCTTCCTTTCAGGGTAGTTTCTGTAGGACAACGGAAAAGTGACAAAAAGCTCTATCAGATGGTGATGAGCTCCTCTCCGGGAATTCTGGATGGAGACCATTACCATTTGGATGTTGCTCTTGAAAAAGGAGCGGCTCTTCAGTTGCAGTCACAATCTTATCAGAGACTTTTCAATATGAAGGATAAGGCACTTCAGGAGCTCAATGTCTCTATGGAAGATGAAACTTCTTTCGCCTATGTTCCTCATCCCATAGTTCCCCACGAAGATTCCAACTTTAAGAGTAAAGCAAATATTCATATCGGGAAAAACAGCCAGATCACCATCAGTGAGATCATTACCTGTGGGCGAAAACATTATGGAGAAGTCTTTAAGCTAAAACGTTTTCAGAACGTAATGGAAATTTATCATAGCAACAAACTTGTAGTGAAGGATAATGTTTTGATTCAGCCTGACATGATCCCGATCAGCAGTATCGGAAACCTGGAACAATATACCCATCAGGGAACCCTGATTTTCTACAGTACAAAGGAAAATGTAGATAAAAATGGATTGATAGAAGAAATTGTTGAGGCTGCAACTAAACATCATGAAGAAATGGAAGTAGGAGTTTCTGCCATGGAAGACAATGGTTTCGTAGTAAGAGCTTTGGGGCATGGAGGAGAAATGATGTATAACTTCTTCCTGCATATTCAGGAAATCCTTTGGTCTTTAGAATAAAAATTAAAACGATTCTTTATTTAAGCTACACAGAGAAAATATTCAATAGAGGCGGGCTTTAGCCCACAATACTAAAAGATAGGTTTCAATTGGCTTTAGCCAAAACTTAATAGAGAACAACAATAGATAAATAGAAAATGGATAGTACAGTTTGGGCGCTTCTTTTGAGTGCCGTTTCAATAAGTTTCATACATACAGCATCAGGGCCGGATCATTATCTGCCATTTATTGTGATTTCAAAATCTAAGAAATGGAGTGGAATGAAAACAGCCATCTTAACCGTTGTTTGTGGTTTCGGACACGTATTCAGTTCTCTGATTTTAGGTTTTATCGGAGTTTTCCTTGGATGGCAGTTGAATAAAATCTCTTGGTTTCAGGATATCAGAGGAAATTTTTCAGGATGGGCACTGCTGATCTTTGGAGGAGTTTACCTTGTATATGGTCTTATTCAGGCGATCAGAAACAAACCGCATAAGCATTTTGATGTAATGGGTGATGATGTCTATGTTTATGAACATAATCACAGCGAAGTGGTAATGCCTCAAAAAAGAATAAAAGTAACTCCGCTTGTACTTTTCATGATTTTCGTAATGGGACCAAGTGAACCTCTGATTCCTTTATTATTCTATTCAGGAGTGAAACATTCCATGTCTGAAATCGCTGTATTGGTAACTTCATTCACCATAACAACCGTTTTAACAATGCTTGGGATGGTTCTTTTAGGACGTTACGGGTATTCAACATTATTCAATACTGAAAAACTGGAAAGATATATGGGAGTGGTAAGCGGAGCGGTAGTAACCGTTTGCGGAGTTGGAATGGTCTTTCTTGGATGGTAAACGAATTCCGGGGTGCGGGATTCGAGTGATAGAGTGGGAGAGTTTGAGGGTAAGAGAGTTGGAAGGTTGAAGAAAGAACTGAAGCTGAAAAATGCTGAATTTTCAATCTCGTATCTTTTTATCTTATTCTAATCCTCGTACCTCGCATTTCGAAATTTGCATCTCGAAACCTGAAACTCGCATCCAGCATCTAGCAACGAAAAACAAACAACAACCATCTAAAATCACCCTACACTATTAATAAATTAAAAAAACTATGGAAGAATTTTTCAAAAAACTCCCTTTTTTAGACAATGTTTTAAAAGGAATCGGGCAGATCATGCTTCAGGAAAACAGATGGACAGGCCTTTTGTTTCTTATAGGAATCTTTATGGGAAGCTGGCAGTGCGGAGTCGCAGTATTGCTTTCAACAGCAGCCGGAACTTTCACCGCAATGAAGCTTAATTATGACAAATCTGAAATCAATGCCGGACTTTATGGTTTCAGTGCAGCTCTTGTAGGAGTAGCATTGGCATTTTTGTTTCAGACAACTTTATTAATCTGGGTTCTTATCATATTAGGTGGAGCATTGGCAGCTGTTATTCAGCATTTCTTTATCCAGAAGAAAATTCCGGTGTTTACTTTTCCTTTTATCATTATTACATGGGTACTGGTTTTTACACTGCATCATTTTACCCATATTCCGCCTTCCGAAATGCTGAGCAGTGAAGTGGTTCCTTCAGAATACGATGACTTTCTCACCTGTACCAATGGTTTTGGAGAAGTGATATTTCAGGGAGGAATTCTTTCCGGGGTTATATTCTTCCTTGCCGTTTTCATCAGTTCTCCGGTAGCAGCTTTATACGGGTTGGCAGCATCTATCCTGGGGGCAGGATTATCACAATTGAATGGAGAACCTATCAAAGAAATCCACATGGGATTATTTGGGTTTAATGCCGTGCTTTCAGCCATTGTTTTTTCTGGAGTCAAAAAAACAGATGGATTGTGGGTACTGATCGCAGTTCTTATCACCATTGCTATTGATGATCTTTTAATAGACAATCACTGTCTGGATATTGTAGGCGGAGTATTTACATTCCCATTTGTAGTCGGAACGTGGATTACGCTTTTAATTCAGAAGGCATTTCTTAAAGCGAAAAGCTAAGAGGTTAGAGAGTCTGAGGGTGGGAGAGTTTGAGAGTGCAAGACTGTTTAAAGTTCTTTCTCAATAATTGATCATTCACTTGTGAGGCAAAATTCACTATTGACATCTCTCTAACTTCTAACCTCTAAAATACATATTAAATCAAAAACAATTCAATCAAAAAATGAAAATAACGAAAATAGCAGCCGTATTTCTGGTCATGGCTTTCAGTGGAAAAATGATGGCGCAGGAAACAGAAAAACAGTTGTTAATCAAAGATGCAGATGACAAATTTCCCATTGCAGATGCCTTGGTAAAATATGACCACGGAAACAGCCATACCCATACAGGAACAGATGGTACATTTGCAATTCCTGTAAAATCCCTTCCTGATACCCTTGTGATCAGCCGTCAGGGATACGATGAGGTAAAATGGGTGGTGACCAATGATGAAGATAAAAGTAAAGTTATTTTTTTACAGCATAAGCCTTTTCAGATTTCTGAAGTAGCCATCAATCACAGCTCGTTTTTATCAGCCATTACAAAGGTTGATCTGAATAAATTTCCGGTAAACTCAGCTCAGGATTTGTTGAGAAAAGTTCCGGGATTGTTTATTGCACAACATGCCGGAGGAGGAAAGGCAGAACAGCTTTTTCTAAGAGGATTTGATGCTGATCACGGTACCGATGTAAGCGTCAATGTAGACGGAATGCCTGTAAATATCGTTTCTCACGCTCATGGTCAGGGATATTCTGATCTGCACTTTGTGATTCCAGAAACCGTCAATAATATCGATTTTGGAAAAGGAGCCTATTACATGGATCGTGGAGACTTTAATACTGCAGGATATGTAGATTTTCAGACGTACAATGGTTTGAAAAACAGTATGATTAAACTGGAAGGAGGCTCGTTCAATTCCAAAAGAGTATTGGGAATGTTCAATATTCTGCATGATGATCTTGGACGAAAGAATGCATATATAGCAGCAGAATACAACTATACAGATGGACCTTTCGATGTAAAACAGAATTTCAACAGAGTCAATATCTTCGGGAAATACAATCAATGGCTGACTGATAAAGATTATTTCAACATCCAGTTTTCTACATTTAATTCTTCATGGAATGCTTCCGGGCAGATTCCGGAACGTGCCGTAGACGAAGGAATCATTGGAAGATGGGGAAGTATAGACCCTACAGAAGGCGGAAAAACCTCCAGAACAAACCTTCAGATGAATTTCAAGCATATTATTTCTCCTTCCGAGCAGATTGATGCCATGGCTTTCTATTCAAAGTATAATTTCAACCTGTATTCTGATTTTACCTTTAATTTAAAAGATAAGGATCATGGTGATGAAATTCAGCAGACAGACGGAAGAAATATTTATGGAGCCGAAATAAAATATACAAAGTCTTTCTCCTTTGCCAACAGTTCCTTAAACTGGACTTCAGGAATCGGATTAAGGAATGATGACATCAATACTTTGCAGCTTAATCATGTGTATCACAGAGATCTTCTGTTGGACAGATTATCTGATGTGACGGGAACGGAAACCAATCTTCATGCCTATTCAGGTCTGATATGGAAAATAGGAAAGTGGACCATCAATCCGGCTTTGAGAGTGGATCATTTTATCTTTAACATGCATAATCTGCTGGATGTGGAACAACTGCCATCCGGACAGTCAAAAGAAGCAACAAGACTAAGTCCAAAATTGAATTTCTCCTATGCTCAGAATGACAATGTGATGTGGTTCCTGAAAACAGGGATGGGCTTCCATTCCAATGACCTGAGAGTAGTAGTTCCCAATAAAAACGAAAATACCCTTCCATATTCTATAGGAGCAGATTTCGGGGTAAGACTGCACCCGTTCAAATCCTTGATTATTACTCCGGCATTATGGTATATGGATCTTCAGCAGGAATTTGTATATGTAGGAGATGATGCAGTGGTAGAACCTTCTGGAAAATCTAGACGTTTTGGAGCTGATCTTGGCGTTCGTTTCCAGCCATTGGAAAACTTTTATCTGAATGCAGATATTAATTATTCCCACGCAAGATTTACCGAAGAAGAAAAAGGACAGGATTATGTTCCTCTTGCTCCGGTAGTAACCAGCACAGGATCTGTAAACTGGGATTTCCTGAATGGTTTTTCTTTGGGACTTCAGTACCGATATCTGGGAGCAAGACCTGCTGTAGAAGATAACAGCATCAGAACGAAAGCCTATTTTGTGAATGATCTTATGCTTTCTTATAACCGTCAGAAATGGGGAGCAAATGTTCAGCTGAACAATCTTTTCAATGTAAAATGGAATGAAGCCCAGTTTGCAACAGAAACTCAATTAAAAGGAGAAGCAGAACCTATTACAGATCTTACATATACACCGGGAAGTCCTTTTGGAGTGAGAGTGGGAGTATATTATAAGTTCTAAGTAAGAGGGTAAGAGAGTGAGAGCATTTGGGAGTATAAGGGTTGGAGTATAAAGTGCAGGATTCGGGTTTCGTGGCTATTCTTTCACTCTTTTGCCTTCTTTGCTTTAAAAATATTTTGTATAACTTTAAATAATCATAACAAGGATATGGAAGTACTATCCAATTTTCAATATAAAAAGCTTTTTCTTCCGAATATTACGGATAAGATACTGGCTAATAATGCTGATATACAGCTGTATCGGATAGAAAACTATCTTAAAGGTATTCTGATGCCTGTGATTCCGTACCGTACAACGTTCAATTTTATTATTTTCGTTACCAACGGCCATATCAGACAGTATCTTGAAAATAAAGAATACCGTGCTGAAAAAGGAGGCGTGATCTTTATAAAACAAGGCACAATCACTGCAACCGTTGAGTTATCAGATGATATTGAAGGTTTCTTCCTTGCTTATGAAAATAACATTCTGTCCGAACAGGAACTGCCAAAACATAAAAGCAGTATCTTTTTCATGACTCCATTCCTGAATCTTGACAGCCTGACCTACGGAACAATTACACAGCTTCTCCCGATTATGGAACAGGAGTTGTGGTTGAATAATTTGAATATCAATGATGTAGTAGTGACGATGCTTCATCTTATTTTAATCAAAATGCTGAGCACAGATTCTGATACCCATCACAAATCTGCGACACGTCCTATGGAGCTGTCTCTTCAGTTTCGGGATCTTTTGTTCAAATATCATGTAGGGGAAAAGAGAGTGGCTTTTTATGCTGATAAATTGTCCGTAACAGAAAGCTATCTGAATAAATGTGTAAAAGGGGTTACTCAGAAATCACCCAAACAATGGATTAACGAAATTGATATTAATTACAGCAAAGCATTACTTCATTCCAGTAAAGATATTGCAGAGATTGCTTACGAGCTGAATTTTCATACCGCATCGCATTTTACCCAGCTTTTCAAAAAGATTGCAGGAATTACCCCAAAGGAGTACAGAACCCAGTTTTTGAATAACAGCAGAATCTCAATATGATAAGGCAGGAAGCGGGATATCAGATGTTGGAAGTATTTTAGTACCTAATCAAAATAAGTTGGGAATTCAAAAAGTTGTTTTAGGAATTTCAGAACTTCCATCTCCCAGCTTCCATTCTTCATTACATCCTTTCATTTTCCAGCATTTTCAGCACCAGCTTTTCTTCTTTTGTAAGATCAGCTTTTCCGTCATTTTCTTCTATGACTTCCAGCTCATCAAGGTATTTTTTGATGGTATTGTTTTCGTAGAGATTGATGACTAAAGGATGAACATAATACTTTCTGCATACAGCGGAGGTATTTCCAAGATTCTCCGCAACGATGTCAAGAGCCTCTTTTATTTTCTTTTTACTCTGGGTGTCATTTTCGGCATACCCGATTTCTTTAAAAGCAATGAGGGCACCCACAGTTCCGGACCATGTTCTGAAATCCTTTGCCGTAAAATCCTCGCCGCTTATTTCTTTAATATAATCATTCACCATCCCGGAATCTATAGAATGCCGGTTTCCCTCATCATCTAAATACTGGAAAAGTTCTTTCCCCGGGATGTCCTTACATTTCTGAACCAGTCTTGACAGTCTTTGACTTCTAAGATCAACATGATGCATAACCCCCTTTTTACCCTTAAAAGAGAACGTTATTTTTTGTCCTTTTACTTTTACATGTTTATCTTTCAAAGTCGTTAGGCCGAAAGAACCATACAGTTTTTCGTAAATAGAATTACCAATACGGATGTTGGTTCTTTGCATAAGACTTACAATTAAAGCCAGAATTTTCCGCTTTTCGAAATTTCTTAACGCAAGATCCTGTTCTATATGCAGCCGCATTTCCGGTAACGCAGACCCGAACTGAAGCATTCTGTAAAATTTTGTATGATTTCTTAAAGCAGTCCAGAGCGGATGGTAGCGGTATTGTTTTCTTTGTTTCACATCAAAGCCCGTTGCCTGAAGATGGCCGTTGTCAAGAGCACAGATCCATACATTTTCCCAGGCGGGAGGAATGACCAGTTTGTTGATTCTTGTAATTTCTTCCTTGTCCTTTACTTTTTTCCCATTATTATAATAAGAATATTTCTTTCCTGTTTTTTTACGGATAATTCCGTTGGTTTCTGCATCGGTGGTATATACGAGATGTACCGCCTTTGCAGAAGCTTCCGGATCCTTCATTATTTTAACAATTTTTGAAGGCTTAAGGTGAGAAATAATCTCCAGGTCTGTATTCTTCTCCATAAAGCATGGTTAAGAGTTTTTACCCTTCGAAAAAATCAGTAAAAGAATTCCTACGATCACACAGACTACGATAATTCCCCACCACATCCCTGCTTTAAAAATTGTTTCTACCGCTTCACAACTTGTTAGTGTCAATAAACTGAATATTGCAATACTGTAAAAGGTCCACTTTTTCATAGGTATGTATTTTGTTGGTGTTAGATTCTGAGACGGTCAGCTCTCCATTTTTTGATAGACCTTTTAATTTCGTCCCCTGAGATGTTTTCATGAAGTGCTCTGTATAAAAGCTCTTTGAATTCATCATCATAGGTAAATCTCAACGCAGCAATCTGATCGAATTTCAATTTTTCAGCAGTTTCATCTGATCTTTTATTGAAAATCTCAAAATAACGCTGTTTAAATTCCAGAACCACCATACGGTTTTGAAGTCCCAGTGCATAATGCTGCCGCGTCATAAATGCCAGATAAAAAAGCAAAAAAATCACGACAGAAAATAGGATCCAGACCAGCTGATTTTCGGGGGCGTCCCAAATTTTATAAATTCCTAAAATCTCCAATATAATGAGCAATGGAAGATAAATAAAATGATGTGGCGGATAAAATTTCCTGTGGTTATTATAGTTTTGCTGTTTCATGAAGTAGAGTGCAGCAATAATCCTTCCAAAAATTTATTATTTTGATAATGTGGTAGTTTTTTTTACTGTAAAATGGGGATTTTTATTAAATATGTTTGATGCTTTCATTTTTTTAGATCTCTTTAAAAATAACAGATTATGAAGCAAAATAGCAGGTAGATTTGCCTTTCAGACATCAAATTTTTCGTAACTTTCGGTGTTTAAAAATAAAAAGAATGACTTCAAAGGAAAAAGTGGCTGCACTTCGTGAAGAAATGCAGAAAAATAATGTTGATGCATTTATAGTATATTCTGCAGATCCGCATATGAGTGAATACCTTCCTGAAGAATGGCAGGAAAGAGCCTGGTTGTCAGGTTTCCTAGGTTCTGCTGGTTTTGTGGTAGTTACGAAAGACAAAGCCGGGCTTTGGACAGATGGTAGATACTTTACCCAAGCCGCTATTGAACTGGATGGTTCCGGAATTGATCTTTTCAAAGATGGAATGGAAGGAACTCCTCATTATATCGACTGGATTATTTCAGAAATTCCTGCAGGCGGTAAAGTGGCAGTAAGTGCTGTTGCAGCTTCCAATGCTAACTGGGAATTGCTTTCTCAAAGATTTAATGCTAAAAATATTACCCTGGTAGATCTTCCGCTTTTAAAAGAAGTCTGGAAAGACAGAGGTACACCGTCTGCCAATCCTATTTTTGTACATCCGGTAGAAAGAGCAGGTAAATCTGTATCTGATAAAATTGCTGCAATCCGTCAGAAAATGGAAG
Organism: Chryseobacterium sp. IT-36CA2; assembly: GCF_949767875.1. Classification (NCBI taxonomy): domain Bacteria; kingdom Pseudomonadati; phylum Bacteroidota; class Flavobacteriia; order Flavobacteriales; family Weeksellaceae; genus Chryseobacterium; species Chryseobacterium sp. IT-36CA2. The sequence goes on from NZ_CATKPG010000011.1 coordinate 1,127,998, forward strand.
AACAGGAAGCTACTGTACACATTATATCAAGTCTGGATGATGTTGCATGGACACTCAACCTGAGAGGTAGCGATGTAGAAAGTAACCCTGTATTTTTAGGATATATTGTAATTACTAAAAACGATGCTGTTGTATTTACAGGATTAGAAAAAATGGAAGTGGCAGCAAGAAAGCAAATGGATGATTCCTTTGTAAAAATGATGCCTTACGAAGAATTCTACAATTACCTGAAGACCTTCAAAAGCGAAAAAGTGCTTGTTTCTCCAAACAGCAACCAACAGATTTTTGAAACATTAAAAACCGATAATCAGTTTATCAAAGCTCCGGTTCCGGGCAATCTGATGAAAGCACAGAAAAATGAAGCTGAGCTGGAAGGTTTCAGAACTGTCATGGTAAGAGACGGGGTTGCGATGGTGAAATTCCTTTATTGGCTAACGCACAATGCAGGAAAAGAAGCCATGAATGAATATTCTATCGGACAAAAATTAAGAGGATTCCGTGCAGAAGGTGAAAACTTTGTAGGGGAAAGTTTCGGGTCTATCGTAGGATATAAAGATAACGGTGCTATTATGCACTATTCTGCCAAAAAAGAAGGAAGCAAAGAAGTAACCAACGAGGAAACAATCCTTGTAGATTCAGGAGGCCAGTACCTTGAAGGAACTACAGATATTACAAGAACTTTTGCCTTAGGAACCCCTTCGGAGGAGTTTAAAAGAAATTCAACATTGGTATTACAGGGATTAATCCGTTTATCAATGGTGAAATTCCCGAAAGGAACAAAAGGAGTACACCTTGATGCTATTGCAAGGCTTCCGCTTTGGATGGAAGGGAAAGATTTCAACCACGGAACAGGACACGGTGTAGGAAGTTTCATGAATGTACATGAAGGACCACAAAACATCAGAAAAGACCTAAACCCTCAGGAACTTCTTCCTGGAATGGTTTGTTCTAATGAACCTGGATATTATCTTGAAGGACATTATGGAATTCGTCACGAAAACCTGATTGCCGTAAAAGAAGCAGAAAAAACAATCCACGGAACGTTCTATGAATTTGAGACATTAACATTCTGCCCATTCTTCAAAGATACAGTGGTAAAAGAAATCCTTTCAGAAAGCGAAATCGCATGGTTGAATGGCTACCACAAAACTTGCGAAGAAAAACTTGCTCCTTATTTGGAAGGAGAAGTGAAAGAATGGTTCCTGCAATTGGTGAGTCCTCTTTAATAAAGATTCAAAGGTGAAAGCAGATGACAATCATAACTTTAAACCTTGAAGTTTAAACATTAAACCGAATATTGTTAGATAAACCAAAAGCCCTGTAAGGTATTTCCTGCAGGGCTTTTCTTTTTATACAACCGTATTTTTACGGATATAATTCTAGGGATTCCACTGATGCATAAAAAACATCATTGATCTATCTTTGTTACAACAAAACATCATTCATATCTTCATAAATAACTCAAGTAAATTCAAAACGGTAGATCATCTCGTCCTGAGATGATTTTTTTTTGTTTTTAATTGAAATGAAATTCTGTAAAAATTAAAATTTTGCGTTTATAAAGCATATTGCCTTCATCTTTTTCTCTATTTTCGTGGTTCATTACAATGTACTTAATTTTAAGAATGATGATACGCGATTATTTTCAAAGCTTTAATCTGTTTTCAGACCAGGAAATTGAAGAGTTTTTACAGCTTTTCGAGATCCGGAAGCTGAATAAAAACGATTATTTCGTACAGGAAGGTGAGCGTTGCAGAGAAGTAGCCTTTATCAGCTCCGGAATTTTCAGGTCTTTCTATACTTCCGATGACGGAAAGGATATGACTTATTGTTTTAAATTTCCGAATACGATGATTGCGGCCTACTCATCATTTATTTCAGGATGCCTGAGCAAAGAAAGTATTCAGGCGATTACCGATGTAGAGCTGCTGATTCTGAAAAAAGAAAAAATGGATCTTCTGGTAAAGGACGCCCTGAACTGGACTCAGTTTTTGAAAATCATTGCCGAGCAGGAGTATCTCGAGTTGGAAAATAGGTTTTTTCAGCTTCAGAGAGATACGGCTGCTCAACGATATGCTGCACTTCTTAAAAACTATCCGGATTATATTCAGAAAATTCCGCTGCAGTATTTATCTTCATATCTTGGAATTACCCAAAGACATTTAAGCCGTATCAGAAAGGAAGTTTCTTTTTAGACATTTGTCCTGCTCATTGAAATAGGAGCGCTCTACTTTTGTCAAAAAAAGTTATGGAGCAAAATATTTTAATTATCGGAGGAAACGGATTGGTAGGAAAAACAATTTCTCGTATTCTGAAGTCAAGAAATCCTCATCTGAATGTTTTTATTGGTGGAAGAAAAGGAGGGAAAACGGATAAAGACCTAAAGATTAATGTTACAGATCCTTCCTCTTTTAAAGTAATTTCTGAAAAAAAAATACATCTCATCATTCTTTCTGTGAATGATAAAGACGATCATGTCCTTCGCTTTGCGATTGATCATCATATAGATTATCTGGATATTACCAAACCTACTCCTGCTTTGGTAAAAGCTTACAATATTGCTGCGAAATCAGAAGTGAACAGCAGAATTGTATTCAGTTCAGGCTGGATGGGAGGGATTGTTCCCGGATTGGTCAATACGCTTTCGGATTCTGGGGATATTAATGAAGTAAAACTCTTTGTTTACTATTCTGTGAAAGATCTGGCAGGGGAGAGCTCTGCTCATTTTATGGCAGAAAATGTAGCGGTTCCTTTCGTACATTATAAGAATGATAAACCGGTTTCTATAAGACATTTCTTAGATACGGAAGCCTTTGATTTTTCTTATGGAATCGGGAAAAGAAGTGCTTATAATTTTGATGTCCCGGATTTGTATATTCTCAATAAAGTAGAAAGAATTTCTGATGTGCATGTGAAGATGACTTATAATTCAAAATTTATTACCTGGCTGCTGGGATCATTTCAATACCTCAGAATCTACAATATTTTGTCTTTAAAAGAAAGAAAAATGATTTTCGGATCAAGTGGAAACGGTGATCAGGCGGTCTTTGAAATTGTAGTCGATGATCAATCCGGACAAAAGAAATTGAGTCTTCAAAGTTTGAAAGGACAGGCAGAACTCACTGCTTTATCTGCAGTTTTGCATACTGAAGAACTGTTGAGGAACCCTCATGAAAATCAGGTCTATTTTAGTCATCAGCTGCATGAGCCTTTATCCTTAATGGCGCAGCTTAATTCTTATGAGTCTATCAATATCAATGTCACAGCATGAAAAAAATAGCCATTATCAACGGACATCCCAATAAAAACTCATTCAACTTTGGTGTTGCAGAAGCGTACAGGTTGGGAGCAGCAGAAACAGGAGCTGAGGTACGGGAAATAATCATAAGAGACTTGAACTTTAATCCTAATTTACAGTTTGGGTACCAGAAAAGAATGGAACTTGAGCCGGATTTGATGAAAGCCTGGGAAATTATTCAGTGGGCAGATCATTTGGTTTGGATACATCCAGTCTGGTGGGGTGGATTTCCAGCGCTGATGAAAGGATTTATAGATAGGCTTTTTTTACCGGGAATGGCTTATAAATACCGTGAAAATTCTGTCTGGTGGGACAAACTTTTAAAAGGTAAAACAGCCCATATGATTACAACATTAGATCAGCCGGGTTGGTATTACAGGTTGTTTTTTGGTAGGCCTAGTGTTAATCAGCTTAGAAAATCCATTCTGGAGTACTGTGGTGTAAAACCTGTGAAGGTAACTTATATTGGAATTATCAGGAATTCTAAAGATGAACAGCGGGCTCAATGGTTGAGAAAAGTGAAAGAATTGGGAAAGAAACAGAAATAATTTAGATAAATTTTAGGTTACAGAACCATGATAGCTTTATCCGTTAATAAAAACTTTTATTAACGGATAAAGTTTCATTAATAAAGTAAAAATACTTTGGTTCTCTTTTTACAGTCCTTTTTTACCCTCAATCCAATAGGCTTGTGATTTTATACATTTGGGAGAAACTCCTCTTGCTTTAAGAAATTTTCGGATTAATGACATCCTTTCTCCGTTTCCGGTGAGGTAAAAAACAACTTCATCATCATAGATCGTCTCTTTTTCCTCTCTCAGAAAGTCATTCAATGCTTCAATCATTCTCATGGTATTGTTTTTAGGACTGTGATAGCCATATAAATTAAGCTTTTCAAGAGCAGAGCATTCTTCTAATTCATGAAGACAGATGAACGAAGAGCCAGATTCCTCTACCGCTTCTTTGATAGAAAGTGAGCTTCCCAAAGAAGTTTCATCTCCCACAGAAAAATGAATTTTGGCTTCAGAAGCAAAGAACTGTTTTCCTCTGGGCATTAAAAGTTTTATAGAATCTCCCTTAGTCAGATGAGTTACAAAATGGCTGCCAGCAGCAGATGAGTCATGCAGATGAAATAAAACATCAAAAGTCCCTGTTTCCCTGTTAAAATTGAAAGGAGAATAATTTCTGAAATCTCTGTCGTTGATCCTGATTCCTATAGCGTAGGCAGGTTCATAGGGAACATCCTGTAAATCGGTTTCAAAGCGTATGAGGCAAAGGTCATCCGTGATTTTTTCTATATGGCTAACGGTGCATTCTTTAAATTTTGAGGACCAAACATTTTCTACGGTGTCATTGATCCATTTTGGTAGGCTTGGCATAAATTATTTTTTATTGCAAAGGACGTTGCAAAATCAGAAAATAACGATAGCGGTTTCGGGGAATTAATTGGACTATTCGTGGTTGAGTGTCTATTGGTGTTGATTCCTGAATTCAGAAGGAGATTGGTCTTCCAGTTTGGAAAATAAACGGCTGAAATAGGTATGATCACTGTATCCCAGTTCATAAGCTACCTCTTTTACACTCAGATTGGTGAAGACCAGTAATCTTTTGGCTTCAATTAAGATTTCCTGATGAATCCAATGCTGTGCAGGTTTTCCTGTAACTTCACGAACGGTTTCCGTTAAATATCCTCTCGTGATATTTAAAGCCTCTGCGTATTCAGATGGACTTTTCAATGTTTTAAAATCTTTTCGAACCAAAATTCTGAATGCTCTTGACAGTTGTAAAGCACGGCTTTCGCTCAAAGCTGGAGAAATATTCTTCTGAGAATATATCAGAGCAAACATTCCAAGAAAAGCATTGAGAAGTGACTGAACGACCAAAAAACCTTCTTTAGTGGAAAGCATTTCGTTGGTATAGGCAGCATGAAGTAAACTGGCTGTTGTATTGATCTTTTTAACAAGACTTTTATCCATAGACAACGGTTGTATTTCACCCAGAGACTCATCGAAAAAAGAACGTACCGAATCAGGAACAAGTTCTGCTTTTACTGCTACAAACCATCCGCAAACTTCTTTCATTAAAAGCCCCTGATGTACCTGCCCCGGCAGTACACAGAAAATAGTGGAATCTTTTGCTTCAATTGTTTTAAAGTCAACCATCATTTTTACATGGCCGCTTTCCATGCAGGTGAAAATATAATGACTGTCCCTGTGTATTCCTTTATCCAGCAGAATATCCTCAGCTTCCTGAGTACTTTTGTCCATCTTCTTTACATGAAACTGATGATGGGTAATACCGTTTAAATTATAAGTGGGAATGGTCTGTTTCATCTTTTAACCTGTTGTGATGAGGATAATACGCAATGGTAAAATTACGTATTTTCACGGTTTTACATCCGGAATATTAATCTCAAATTCGCGGAGCATAACCATGATGCTTTCCACAAGTCAGATTTTATATGAATATACACCGGAATTCGGAACAGAAAGAAACCTGTTCCGGATTTTATTTTGCTTTTGAAAATGCCATTTTTATTGCTAAGTAAGTTAATACGCTGGCCATAAACCATTTTTGAACCTTTATCCAAACTGGATTATTGGAAAAGAATAGCGCAACTCTTGAAGCTGTTAATACAATGATAAAGTTGATGCTGAAGCTGATCAGAACCTGAATAACTCCCAATTCCAGGCTTTGTGTAAAGACAGAACCATACTCAGGTTTGATGAACTGAGGAAAGAATGACAAATAAAAGACGGCCACTTTGGGATTTAATACATTCGTTAAAAAACCAATGGTGAAAAGCTTTTTGGGACTATCATGAGCAGCATTCTTATCAACATCAAAAATATTCCTGCTCTTAGGTTTTATAGCCTGATAAGCAAGGTATAAAAGATAGATGGTGCCCAGTGCTTTAAGAACAGCGTAAGCTAAAGGTACAGCCAGCAAAACAGCTGTCAGACCAAAAGAAACCATGATGATATGGAATAAAAATCCACATACTACTCCAGCCAATGATATAAACCCGGACTTTTTTCCCTGGGTTATAGATTTTGAAATCAGATAAATCATATTAGGACCGGGGCTAATGACCAAAATGAGTGCGGCCAGAATGAAAAAAATAAGTTCGTGAAATGGAATCATAAGAGTACTTATTTAATGGGAGAATTTTCCATACAAAGATACACACTGTTCATGATCTGATGCTATGAAAAGCAGAAGAAAGATAATTTTTTTTACTTCATTTTATATTTTATTTTCCACCTGAATGTGATTTAAAAAAAATATCAGTCTGTTTTTTTTGTAAATTTCAACACATAAATAATTATCATTCACAAATAAATATTATCATGACTACTGAAAACATCTTTGAAGCCATCAGAAAATGGAAAAATCTTATTGATTCTTACAAAAACGGAATTGATATGAATGGAGCAGAAATTTTGAATTATTTGAATCAGGGGACTCACTTCAGCGTTTCAGGTGAAGAAATTGAGCAATGGGAAAAAAATCTGGAAACAGCAGAACCAAAAATGATTCATGCTTATGTAGGTATTCATGAAGATCAGCTGAAATTTTTCCTGATTGATTCTAAAAGTGATAAAGATGCTAATTTCAATACAATTCTTACCAAAGATTTTTTAAAAGATTTCAGTGAATCCAAAATAGAAAGCAGTAATGATGTTGTAATAGACGTTCCTCCCATCACTGCTGAATCTGCTATTAATCGAAACTTCAGATGGAATATGTTTGGAACTTCCTGGCTGCAGGCTCAAAAGACAGAAGATGTTTTTCAGTTGATTTCCATACCGTTTTCAGATTATGAGAAAATGGGAATTACAGGATCACAGACGTGTACCAGTTTTTTTGGACTTACTGATGATTTGGAAAAAAAAGATCCGGATTTTCCTTATCATATAGAAATTATTACCGTGAAAAGCCTTGCCATTAATCATATGAGTGAGATCGCAGAAAATTATTCTACACCAAGACCCCCTTTTACCATTATTGATACTCTGAATGATTATCAACTTTTGAAACAAAGCACCAGTGTTTTCGTATAACAGTTTATCCCTGTGTTTACAAATAATAATTAATCTTGTCTTGTGTGGCGGGTTGATTATGCTGATCAAAGAAGGGGTAAAAGCGAAATTCCCTGTGATGGTACTTCTTTCAGGAGAATTCATGCTGGAACTGTCGGATTTAGCAGGCCGGCTGATGAAATTAAATACACTCAATACCTATAATTATACATTGAGCCAGTTTTTTGGCTTGATGATTCTTACGGTGATCTATAGCAATTATTATATCCAGCTTTCCCGTGAGGTGAAAGGAATGATTTATTGTTATGCAGTATTAACGCTGATTACCAATATAATGTATGTGCAGGATGATATGCAGGTAACTTTTTATTCTAATATTATCACCAGTATTATTATTTGTAGTTATGCGGCCTCTTATTTTATGAAAATCATTAGGGAAGGCAGAACAGATAGGAGTATGTTTGTAGTGAACATCATTGTTTTTCTGTTTTTTTCTATAGAATGTCTCATATCCACTACCTATAATTTTTTAATCAGCAACCACCTGAACTGGGTAGCCCCTATCTGGCTTTTCAGAGGTATCCTGCTATTGTCTTTTTATATTTCTTTTATTAATCTGGGATGTGGCGTTGGGAAAATCAGGATCAGATAGTTATATGGATATGGATTGGTATCGGGCTGTTTTCTTTAACAACATTATTAATTACATTATTGATTATTAATTATTTAAAAAGTATAAAGAAAAACAAGCAGAAAGTCTCCAGAATAGTTCGGAACACAAGAAATGAACATTGGGAGAATATGCTGCTTTTACAGGAGCAGGACAGGGAGCGGCTGGCAGAAGAACTTCATGATAATATTATATCACAGTTGAATCTTATCCGTTTGAATCTTAATGATAAAAATCCCGAAGAGCTTAATCGTGATTTAAAAAGATCAATGCAGCTGATCCGGGAGTTATCTCACAATCTTACACCACCGGATCTTGATGAAATTGAACTGGTGGATTTACTGGCAGATTATCTCGAACAGGTTAATAAAAATGTAGAAATAATTTTTCGGCATATCACCGTACAAAGCCAAATCAGCAGTCCTGTAAAACTCAATCTTTTCAGAATCGTACAGGAACTGATGACCAATATATTGAAACATGCTGAGGCAAACAGAGTAGAAATATCTTTAAGAATATCCCTCAACTATCTGATGTTGATCATAGAAGATAACGGCCGGGGATTTATTGCAGAAAACCAATCAGGGGGAATTGGTCTGAGGAATATTCAGTCAAGAGCACAAAAAATTAAAGTAATTTATAAATTTAAAACACAGCCCGAAAAAGGCACCAAATTTATTGCCTGTATGGCAATACAGTAAAAAATAAACATGGAATACTCAAAAATTAAAATCGGAATTGTAGATGACGATCTGCTCTTTGTACAGCTTTTGAAAAACTATATTGAAAATAATGGAGTCTATCAGGTTGTTTTGACCTCTACGGGCGGGAATCAATTTCTTACAGAGAAGGATTCAATAACCTTAGATATTTTGATTCTGGATCTGAGGATGACCAATGGTGACGGGCTTGAAGTAATGGCGGAATTGTCAAAAAGCGAAACCGAAACAAAAATCATTGTTCTTTCCAGTTTCTACCGCCGCTCATTCATGGGACAAATGCTGAAGATGGGTGCTCACGCTTTTTTACCCAAAGAAATTGAACTGGAAGAACTGTTGGCTGTTATCAAAACTGTTCATCATACAGGACATTATTTTTCAAATGATCAGATTGATGTCATGAGAACCCAGCTTTCCAATAAGCTTCCGGAATTTCATGCTTTTTCCAGAAATGAGCTCACCGAAAGAGAAATAGATGTTTTAAGACTGGTCTGCCAGCAGTTGAATACTAAGGAAATTGCAGATTCTCTTTTTATTTCGCCCAAAACGGTAGAAACGCATAAAACCAATCTGATGATTAAAACAGGGGTGAAAAACATGGCAGGACTTGTTATTTACGCCGTACAAAACAAGGTAATAGACCCCGATGAAATTGTATTATTTGATAAATAATTTCTACCCAAAAAGAATCAGGGAGCACATGATTGTACTCCCTGATAACAAGAAATCTAAAAATACACTATAATTTAGGATTCAATACTTTAGCAATAGAAACTGCATCTGCTACAGTGTCCAGGCTATAGATCTGCAGAATACCCTGAGTAGTTGCTGCCTGACCTAAAATGTTTTGTTGGTTTTGTGCATTCACTGCATTTTCAAACATGATTCCTGTAGAGTGTGCAGCAGATTGATATACGTTACTTAAAGCCATTGCAGGAGATTCTGCTACTACTTTTACGTTTGACTGTGTTACTGCGTCTGTGATTTGTTCGTTTACTGGCATAATGATTATTGTTTATTTTGGTTAAAGGTTAACCGGATTTTCCGGCTGTTTGGATAATAGTTTTAAAGAGGTCCGCAAATGGATTATGGATTAAGGATTTTAGCCATAGAAACAGCATCTGCTATTGTATCAAGGCTGTAGATCTGTGCGATCCCCTGCGTGGTAGCTGCCTGAGTGACAACGTTCTGTTGGTTTTGAGCGCTCACTGCATTTTCAAACATGATTCCTGTAGAATGGGCTGCTGTCTGATATACGTTGGCTATAGCCATTGCAGGAGATTCTGCTACTACCTTTACGTTCGACTGTGTTACTGCGTCTGTGATTTGTTCGTTTACTGGCATAATGATTATTGTTTATTTGGGGTTAAAAAACAACCGGAAGATCCGGTTGTTCGGATAAGGAATTTAAGCTGTTCGCAAAAATGAATTACGGATTAAGGATTTTCGCCATAGAAACAGCATCAGCAATGGTATCCAGACTGTAGATCTGAGTGATACCCTGTGTAGTAGCTGCCTGAGAGACAATGTTTTGTTGGTTTTGTGTATTCACTGCATTTTCAAACATGATTCCTGTAGAATGTGCAGCAGATTGATACACGTTAGCTAAAGCCATTGCAGGAGATTCTGCTACTACTTTTACGTTAGATTGTGTTACTGCGTCTGTGATTTTTTCGTTTACTGGCATAATGATTATTGTTTATTGGGGTTAAAATAACCGGATCTTCCGGCTTTAAAAATAGTTGTATTCTGCGGTGTGCAAAATGGATTAAGGTTTAAGAATTTTAGCAATTGAGATGGCATCTGCTATGGTATCTTTACTGTAAATTTGAGTGATACCCTGCGTAGTAGCTGCTTGTGTCACAATATTGTGCTGATTCTGGTTGTTCATCGCATTTTCAAACATGATTCCCGTAGAATGAGCAGCAGATTGGTAAACGTTAGCTATCGCCATTGCAGGAGATTCTGCTACTACCTTTACGTTCGATTGTGTTACTGCATCTGTGATTTGTTCGTTAACTGGCATAATGATTATTGTTTATTAAGGTTAAAAAACGACCGGATTATCCGGCTGAGAATGACTTTTTCTCAAAAAAGTTTAAAAAATTACGGCTTAAGAATCTTAGCGATAGAAACCGCATCTGCTACCGTATCCAGGCTGTAGATCTGCAGAATTCCCTGAGTAGTCGCTGCCTGACCTAAAATGTTTTGTTGATTTTGTGCATTCACTGCATTTTCAAACATAATTCCTGTAGAATGTGCAGCAGACTGATACACGTTGGCAAGAGCCATTGCAGGAGATTCTCCTACTACTTTCACGTTAGATTGCGTTACTGCGTCTGTGATTTGTTCATTAACTGGCATAATTGTAATTGTTTTTTTGAGATCTGATCTCGGTTAATAATTATTTAAGGTAAACTAGTTTTATGTTGTATTTTTTAAACTCACCACAGATCCTCCAGATGAAAAGATTTCAAAAGCATTGGTATTGACAGGTTATGAATAAATTAGACTTGAAGGGTGGCTCTGAATACAATGGTTGAGACCCTATCTGTAAAATCTGCGCGAGTTTAAAGCATATTTTCTGGTAAAAGGATGCGGTTTTATTTTTAATATCTGTCTTAAAAATAAATTCCTGCAGGTATGCCGGCAATGTAGAATTCCTTTGGGCTAAATATGGATTCTGAATAATTGCTTTTGTACATTGACAGCATCTGAAAGGCGGCGCAAAATAAATGTTGACCTGATTGTATTATGTTGAGGGCACCAGCTTTCATCTTTGCAGGGAAATAAACCGCATCCGTAGTTTTTTTGGAAACTGAATCAGAAACGTCCTTTTCTTAAGGTATCCAGTTCTCTGATTTTAATATTTTTCGGACTCATCTTTTTTAAGCCCATGACATAATTGCTGATCCCGGTCATCGCGTTTCGCTGTTGATTTAATGCGGAATTAATCTGCATCTGTCCGGTAGAATGAGCACTTACCTGTGTGGAAATAGCCTGAGGTACAGCCGTAGACATTCCTGTAATCATTGCATCAATTTCGTTCATATTAATTTAGTTTTGATGGTTTTTAAGGTCGGATATTACCGAATCTGGCATTCAGCTTATTCATTCGGTCCATTATTTTGAGCTCTTTCTCTTTTACCTTTGCTGATGAGGCTTCCTGAAGCTTTTTCAGCTGTTCTTCATAGTTCATCACAGGAGTTTCAGGGGGAGCTGGTGCAGCAACCTGAATCTGTGCAGATTCCTGCTGTTTTACGGCTTCTTCCAGTTTTTCCAGGAGAGGAGCAAGCGACTTCATAGTCTCTTTAATGGCTTTGTCTTTGATATAATTCACAATTTCATCTTCATGTCTTAAAACAAAAGGCATGATTTCTTTTTCTACCATTTCTGGTTCCGTTATAGGTACCGGAGTTTTGGGGACAGGAGCTTTTTTGCGGATTCTTCTGCGCATACATCTTATTTTAGAGTATTATACAACTGATTACAGCAGATAATTGATAAATGCAGACGCAGATTTCCAGTCGCGGTTGAGATCTTTAACCACGTTGTATCCCGTAATTTCCAAAGCAATACATGCGGAAATAGCACTAGCAGACAACATTTCCTTTAGCTGGTTCGGAGGAAGAGTCAGGATATAATCATCCGGAATGATAAGAGACTTGGTACCGGATGGTGGAGTTTCATTCACCACAATACTCAGAATTTCCTGAAAATAATGGGCAATCAGCTTGGAGGCCTGAAACTCCAGTTCCCTTTTTAATGCAACCACTTCATCCTGGGTCACCAGTTCTGAAATAGCACTTACATCCACATCATGTACAGAATACTGCGCTTCACCGGTGTCTGACGGAGTGATGGTAATATCGGTTTTCAGCGTCCACTTTGATTTTTCAAGATTGATTGTAAGAAGCTTTGAATCATAATCCGGAACGGCAATTTCGTTTAGGGTGGTAAGAGGCAGGATTCTTACATTACAGTAAAATACCTTTGGATCATCCAGCTTGACCATGATTACGGCAATTCCTGTCGATTTATCTTTAGGTTCCACTACAAAAGACTGAAAATGATTGTATCTTTTGCCTCCTCTGTTGAGACAGTTGACCAGTCTTATGGAAGGCTGAATATTAATATCAGAGGTTTGAAGATTAAATACAAAACGCTCTGAATTGTGTTCTGTCTTTTTAGGTTCTGCACTTTTGGTGTCCAGATAATTGATTTCGCTGTTTTTGATCAGATAAAGTCGTTCATTTAAATCATTTAAACTTTCCAGATTTAAAATTTTGGCGGGTTTGGTTACTGAGGAATAATTCATCTCTTATTTATTTTAATTTTTTCAATGAGTTGGGCGATTATTGTTTTTTTCTTTGGGTGTACTTCAGACTCTTCTGAAGGAATTACTGCCTCCTGAATCTCTGGTTTTACGAGTGGCTGTGTCAGTTTTACTGATTTTAATACTAATTTTCCCCCATGATCAGCCGTGATAAAGCTTTTTCTCATGCCTTCGTTTTCTGATGAGACTTCTTCCGGAACCGGATCTACTCGTTTTTTTTTTCAAAATCTTCAGTCTCAGGGGAAACTTCCGTATAGGATGGGGGAGATGGAAGAGCTTCTGAGACAGGAAGCGTGTTGACATTATAAATAGTATTGGAAATTTTAGCTTTTACTTCAGCATATTCACTTACCATTTTGAATAGGTCTTTCATCATTTCATTGCCTTTTCCTGCATCCTGGTTCTGAAGGTTTTCAGACATCTGAACAGAAGTTTCCTTACTTCCCGGTGCCGGGCCGAAAGTAGTTCCGTAGGTCAGTAGATTATTGGCCAGCCTGCTTAATGCAATAAGACCTACCTGCTCGAATCCTTTTAAAAAAGACTGTAAATCCTGAACCATCATTCCTGTAGACTGTTCTATCATTACTTTCGTTACTCCGGTCATTGGGGAAGCCTTAGGGGGAGCCAGTACCTCACTGTTCACAAATACTACAGCTTTCTCCGCCGGAGTGGTAGCATTGGCTGCCTGGGATTGTTGGCTTTCACTGTTGTGTTCACTCATGATGGTAAGATTTTAGGTTATCCTTTTAAAATTTTAATGGCATCTGCAACAATTGCAGGGTTGAGCTGGTTCAAGTTCTGCTGGTTTGTCACAGAATTCTGGATGGAAATTCCACTGGCATGCGTGGCCATCTGGTAAAGCATACTCATAGCCTGTGCTGGAGACTCACCAAGTACGGTAACGTTGGTTTGCGTTACTGCATCTGTAGTCTGGGTGTTTACTGTATCTGCCATATTCTGGTTTTAATGGGTTACTATTGTTTTTTATTTTCAAAGACTTTTCTTTCAACTCAACCTTTATATTATTTTTTGATTAAGTCTTCAATGTGAGATTGTTGATCTCTTTTGTCTGATACAAATTTCATCAATCAGAATAAATCTTTATTAAGGGAAAAAACTGAATTTTAAAAAATAAGGGAATTCTCTCATGAGTGAAATTTTGAATAGAATGAATTGAATTTTAAAAATTATAGAAGCAGAAAACAGATCTATGATTTTATATAATTAAATACATGAATACACCAATATCTTATCTGTGAATACGGGTAAACCCCTAGTTTCTGAAAATGGGTAAATCCCCTCTATACCGGCCACCACTTTACCTTGAAATTTGTCTGATAACCTATTCTAACATTTAAAATCATAATATGAATAATCAGAACAACACAAATCCGGAACCGGTAATTCCTTTTATAATAGTGCAGCCGGGATATGCCACAGGAGATATGTTTGCTATTGCTGCAACATTGATCAACAATCAACAATACCATGTATTAATATCTACAACGATGGATGAGCATGAAAATGTGAAAGATCCGTATGACAACAGTAAATCAATTATAGAATTCTACAAGAACTCAGGGATAGAAGAACAAAGAATACTTACTTATAATGTGAATGAAGTGAGAGCTCAAGGGCTGGCTAGTCAATTGAAAAAAAGAGTTTTCAACCTTTTAAAACCCTATGGCATATCGAGAAAAGTAATACTCGACAATTATTATAAACCCGTAGGAGAAGGAACTCAGTACATCGCCAAAAATTTTTCTAAGGAAATGAGAGATCAATTAAAAGTTGCATGGGAAATCAACGGAAGCCAGGATGATGCAATCAAAATATGGCTGGAAACACAGGGAATACCGACAAGTGGAAATAATTTACTCATTTTATGGTCCCGTTTCAGCGGAAAAGGCGGAGATATTCATATAGAACATGATACCAGTTATTGGGGAATCAAACAGATTGTACACAGAGTGGCGGATATGTATGATGCCGTCATCATTACCGGAGATAAAGGATATGTGAAAGAAAGAGCAAAGAAATATGATGAAACAGCCGATGAGATTAATGTACACTATCAATCCAGAAAGGTATTCAATATTACAGAATTCTGGAAAGGAAACTCTCCGGAACTGAAAGCATGGGGAGGAAACACCCGTATGGGACAGTTTAAGCTGTATGAATATTTTGAGACACACTTTAAGAATGTAAAACATCTTGGCTTCAGAAGCGGTAATCTGGAAGTGATGGCCATGCTGGGATACCAGGTTCGGTATATGGAAGAAGAAGGAAGTGAAAGTGGAGAGAGAATGACAAGCTGGTTTGATAGAGGAGATGGTCTTACAGAGGGGAATGGTAAAGCAACGGGCTATGAAAGGCTTGTATTATCAGAACCGCCTACAAGATCCGGTAAATTTATTCAATATCAAATTCAGAAAATAAACACAGAGATCAGGGAAAGGAAACAACCATTTGAAGATGATATTAAAAGATTAAAAGAAAGAGGGGAAAATCCGCAAAGCCAAACTATCAAAAACCTTGAAGAAAAGATAAAGGAAATAGACGATGAAGGCGAGGCCAGAAAGAAAAGATTTGCAGGTCCCGAAATGGCTCCCTTTCGTAAAGATCAAATTCCACCAACCCCGATACTTAAAAAAGACAAAGAAAGGTTTTCAGAAGGTTTCAGCGAACTTGATATGAAGATTATTCTCAGTTATTTACAACCCTCAGACTGGGTAGACAGAGAAACAGGATATCAACGTATTATCGAGCAACGAAATAAAAGCTATAAAAGACTATTGGAGAGCTCGGAAATAGGTTAGAAATTCAAAAGAACAGCATTCTGAATCATATCAGAATGCTGTTTTTGTTTCATTAAAATATAAAAAACTTTTAAATCTTACTTTCGTCTTCCGGCAGTTCTTTTCTCTTTCTCCAGAAGAAATAGGCAACAATTGCAGTCGCAATAGGCAGAGCAATACCAAACTCATCAATATAATAATTAGTATTTCCCGTATCTACGGTAAGCGGCGTAAAAATAGACTGTATAAAGAGATTGTGGCTGGCATGTAAAATAACACCTGTCCATAAACTTCCGGATTTTAGTCTTAACCAGGTGAAGATAAAACAGGAAGCAAATATCATTATCGTAAAACATAGAAGAGCCAGCCATTTTGGCCCTCCTGTATTATAATTGGAAAAAAGCAGGAGCGGATAATGATAAATAGACCATATAAGCCCCATCCAAAGAGAAGTAGCAGTATAAGAATTCATCTTAGCCAATTGTGGAGTAAGAAGACCGCGCCAGCCTATTTCCTCACCCAACGCAGATCCTACCGAACGCACCATTCCAAAGCTGCTCATCAGAATAATATACAGGATGATGGTCATACCATCAGGAAGATTCCAGCCCATTCCTTTGCCAACTTCTGCTACAAATTCATGATTATAAAAACCTCCCGCTCCACTGATCCAGATGATAAGATATGGAATAAAGCTGTAAAGAAGAGGAATACAATAAGCCATGATTTGGTATTTAGTCAATCCCCATTTCCAGCCGAGAGAAGAAATAGGAATTTTCCGGATCCGGCAGGTAAGAAGTGCGGCAATAGCAGGACACCACATGACAATAGTGGCATAAGAGATGATTCCGCCACCGAGTTTTCCGGTACGGATACACATATAGTAAACCGGGAGACAGAAAAGAAGAGTAAGAATCAGATAAGTAGCAATATTCTTTCTTATTTCTGATTTTGATAGTGTATTTTCCATAAACTGATCTGGCGTTGGGTTTTGTAAGTGATTGAAAAGTAGGAAGTTATTTTTAAATAAAAATACATTTAATTTTTATAACAATACCAATTTTTTAGCATCATTATATCTAAAGAAAACTGCTTCTGTTTTTTAATAATGGAAAACTGTAAATTAGCCAAAACAATTTTTTCGAATACCCTAAACGATGTCCAAGCTAAAAACCATAAGAGAACAAAAAAATCTGACTCAGGAAGAACTATCAGAGAAATCAAAAATCTCTGTGAGAACTATTCAACGGATAGAGTCCGGAACAGAACCTAAGGGGCATACTCTAAGAACACTGGCGCAGACATTGGAAATCGAAGAATTTGAATTACTGCAAACCCCGCTACCAATCATTAATGAACCGGATGAAGTTGAAACAAAAGTAGAAGAACCAATTCCAATTCCGGTTAATTATGCTTACATTAAGATCATTAACCTTTCATCACTCATTTTTATCCTTCTACCTCCATTGAATATTCTCGTTCCATTGTTGCTGATGTTTATAATGAAGCAGAGAAACGCTTTGGTAAAACAGATTATTTCAGTTCAGATGATCTGGACAGTAATGGCACCTATTATCTTCATAATGGGGATCTTTTTAAAGCTCGGGAGACCGTTTACGCTGATCCTTATGATCCTTATTGTTCTCTCTAATGTGTTTATTATTATCCGTAATGCTGCTGAAATAGATCGGAATAAGAAATTGTATTTCTATCTGAAATTCAGTATGATATAAAACCTGTCAGAACTTTGTCGGGTTTTTGTCGGGTTCATTTTTAATCAAAAAACAATTGAAAAGATAATCTTTGTCAAAAAAATAACAATGACAAAGATCTTACAACGTATCCTTCCTTTTTTCATGCTGCTCATGAATATGCTACATGCACAGACAGAAAAAACAGATACTCTTTATAAAACAATTATGTCCAGAGACAGTCTGTTTTTTTCCAAAGGTTACAATACCTGCAACGTCAATCAGATGGAAAGTATGTTAAGCGACAGTTTTGAATTTTATCATGATAAAGGTGGATTTGAGAATAAAGAAAAATTCATTATTGATTTTAAAAACGGATTGTGCAAGTCTCCGGAAACCTATCAGCTCAAAAGAGTTCTGGTTAAAAAAAGTACTGAAATTTATCCCATGTATAAAGATGGGAAAATTTATGCTGCCATTCAGAATGGAGATCATCTGTTTTATGAAAAAGTAGGGAATCAGGCTGAGAAATTAGTGGGGGAAGCAAAATTCACTCACCTTTGGATGTTGGAAAATACGGAATGGAAGCTTAAGAATTCATTGAGTTTTGATCATCACCCAAAGCAGACTACTGATAGTGAAACCATGTTCGATAACGATCAGTCGATGGAAAGCTGGCTGAAAGAAAATAACATTCCCACCCTTGGATTAGGAATTATTGAAGGAGGAAAGCTGAAGCAGGTAAAAGTTTTTGGTGATAACAAAAAAGGAATTTCAGCTCCTCAGAATGCCTTATTTAATGTAGCATCTCTCACCAAACCTGTTACAGCAATGGTAGCCTTACGTCTGATAAGTTTAGGAAAATGGAAATTGGATGAACCTTTAGATGCTTACTGGATAGATCCTGACATTATTGGTGATTCAAGACATCAAAAACTGACGACGAGGATTATCCTTAGTCACCAGAGCGGTTTTCCCAACTGGAGATGGATGAATACGGATAAAAAACTGAACTTTCAGTTTGATCCCGGTACAAAATATCAATATTCCGGAGAAGGCTTTGAATATCTTCGAAAAGCGCTCGAAAAGAAGTTTGGGAAGTCGTTGGATCAGCTTGCACAAGAACTCATTTTTAAGCCTCTCAAAATGAATAATACAAACTACATTTGGGACCAAGCCACTGATGAGGCAAAATTTGTAACAGGATATAATGAAAAAGGAGAGGATTATCCCATAGAAAAGATCAAAATAGCTAATGCTGCCGATGATCTGCATACAACAGTAGAAGATTACGGAAATTTTATGGTCAGCATTATGAAAGGAAAAAATCTGAAGCCTGAAATTTTTCAGGAAATGATCAAAAAGCAGGTAAAGGTTAAAGAAAATAAATATTTCGGATTAGGTTTTGAGGTATATGATCTTGGAAATGGTGAATATGCATTATCTCATGGCGGAGCAGATCAGGGAACAAGATGTATCGCCATTGTATTGCCCGATTCGGGAAAAGGAATTGTAATTTTTACCAATGTGGATGATGGTTATAAGGTGTATGAAAAACTTGTGCTTTATTACTTAGGAGAGCAGGGACGAAAAATTATTAAGATAGAAACTAAATGATTATATCAGTAAAAAAGATATTATCACAATGATCATTGTGTATCTTTGAAAGATTAGAAATACTGGATGTATAAATAATTTCTATTGTATGCTTTTAGAAAAATTACTTGAAGAGTTTGATGTTGACCCCAATACCTTTAGTTTGGAAGAATCTGAGGTATTTGATCAGTATTTTGAACAGATCTCAGTCCGGAAAAATACATTCCTTATTAAAGAAGGGGAAACAGAAAAGTACAGTTATTTCGTTTTTGAAGGCTTATTGCGTTGCTGGATAATTAATCACAAAGGAGATGAACAAACGTTTTGGTTTTGTAAGAAAGGGACTTTTTCATTATCAAATATATCATTTACATTACAGGAAAAATCTGCTTTTAATGTGCAGACCATTGTAGACAGCATTATCTACAGGATAGACAAGAAGAAGGCCGCCGAATTATATTCTGCTATTCCAAGATTAAAGACAGTTTTTGATGACTTAACAGCTATATTACTTAATAAAATACTGAATAGAAATATTGACCTGATTAAGTATTCCCCCGAGCAGTATTATCTCCAGATGATTGATGAATATGGTGTCACTTTAAATTATATACCCCTAAAAGACATAGCCTCTTATCTGGGGATAACACCACAAGCTCTGAGCAGAATACGTAAACGCATTTTTTAACCTGGGTTCAGTGTTTTAGATGAATAAGTTCTGACCTTTGTGATTCTAAATTTACAATTATGATCAGAGAAATTACGGTAACAGATTATCCACGTTTGATTGAGATCTGGGAGAGTGCAGTGATGAATACCCATGATTTTCTTAAAGAAGAAGACTTTGCATACTATAAAAAACAGCTTCCTTTTTACTTCCAGCATGTCACCCTTTCAGGGTTTGAGCAAGAAGGTGTTTTAGTTGGGTTTGCAGGCGTTGCGGAAGGAAACCTGGAAATGTTGTTTGTAGACAACAGCTATCGGAGTACTGGAATAGGAAAAAAATTAATTGAATATGCAATATCTCATTTACAGGTAACCAAAGTGGATGTAAATGAGCAAAATAGCCAGGCTGTTGGTTTTTACAGACATATGGGGTTCAATATACTGAAGAGATCCGAATTGGATGGAGAGGGTAAAGAATATCCTGTCCTGCACATGCAATTGTAGCCGCTAAATAAACAACAAATCCCTGCTTTCAAAAGAGCAGGGATTATTTTTATATAAATCTGAATTTATTTTACTTTTTCAAGAAGATATAATTTAGCCCCCGAAAACGCCAGCTTAGGCATCAGGTTTCCTTCAAGAACCATTGTTTTATTAGTGACATCAATCACAGAAATATAATTGTTGGAATTGTACTCAATATAATTCTCCTTTTCTTTTGTTGAAGGATTTTTCCCAAATTCCATAGAATATTTCACCCAATCTTCATCCTGTGTACTGCAGTGTACCGGCTTGAATTTAGACTTTTTAGCCTTGAAAACAATCTGATCAAAACCTTCTGTACATTCTGAAGTAAAAGAGCCGTCCGGATTCTGATCTTTAGAAAAATCTTCAAAAGAACCACGATAAACACCTACTACTTTCCAGGTGCCATCCACACGGTCTTCATCTATTTTTCCTTTCGCTTTGCTTACTGCCCAGCTAATTCCGTTTACCGTTCCTTTTACTGCTTTATAGCTTAAGCTTACTGCTCCTGATACAACTTTAGTAGCCGTTCTTACTACACATGAATTGAGAACAAGCAGAGCCGAGGCCAGAAATAGCATTTTCTTCATTTTGTCAAATTTTTAAGGTACGAAGATACTGTTTTTGAAAAAACTGATTGTTTTCAAAAGACTATTTGTGAAAATAATGGGTAAGATCAGAAATACTTTTAATATGAAGCTCTTCAGCCTGCTTTTTCCGCATCATCAGGGCATAAGCATTATTAAATCCTAGCGGTTTCAGCCATTGAATTCCATAGTGTTTTTCAAACTCTGCATTCACATACTGATAGGTTGTAGCAGGACTTTTGGAAACATTTCTGATGGTCTCTTCAGTTGGCTTTAAAAGAACCAGAAGCCCGGTTCCCGTATATTCAGGATAAAAGTCTATGGCATCATTCATTAAAGCATCAAAACATATTTTTGTTCCTCCTAAACCCGTTTTCGTTTCCACTTTATAATCTGTATATCCTTCAATAAGCATGGTATACATTTCTGCGAGAATATACTGTTCACCAAAGATTTTTGAGCCAATTCTGACTGTTCCGGAATTTCCTTTTCCGGGATTTTTATACAGGTTATTTTTAATGAGAAAATCCTTTGCAATCTTTTCAGGAGTTTGATGAAGATGATCAGATCTGTAATTCAGGTCTGTCATGATGGAATCTGTGAACTTTCCGGCCAATAGATTTAAGGTTCTCTCCAGTTCCGGAAATTTTTTCAGCGTTTTGGTTTTGATAATGGGAGCCGCGTAATATGGAGGAAATATTTTTTTATCATCCTCCAGTACATACAGATCATACGCTTTGATTCTGCCATCTGTAGAATATCCGCTGATCAGATCCAGCTCCTTCTCATAAGCAGCCTTATACATAATCGCATCACTTACGACAAGAGGATTTACGTTGAGTCCATATACCGAACGAAGCCCGATATCACCATCCTGTCTTCCCATAAATTCCGGTGTAAAACCCGCTTTAATCTTCTGATGTGACACAAAAGTCAGAAGATATCCAATTCCCAAAATAATAAGGATAACGGGAAGAATATATTTTAATTTTTGAAAGAACTGATACCCTGATTTCTGAATCATAGCAATAACCTGATCAAGAAAAACAGCCAAAAATGCTGCAGGAATAGCTCCAGCCAGAATCATATTTGTATTGTTAAGCGAGATTCCTCCGAAGATAAACTCTCCCAAACCTCCCGCTGCCACAAAAGAGGCCAGAGTAGCCACTCCTACATTAATAACAGCAGCAGTTCTGATACCGGCAATGATCACCGGCATGGCCAAAGGAAGTTTCACCTTAAAAAGAAGCTGGCTTCGGTTCATTCCCATGGCCTTGGCTGCCTCAATCACTGCCGGATCTACACCTGTAATTCCGGTATAGGTATTCCGGATAATGGGAAGAAGAGCATAGATCAATAAAGCCGCAATGGCTGGTTTCGGACCAATGCCGAAAACAGGAATCATAAATCCCAGCAATGCAATACTCGGAATGGTCTGTAAAATACCGGCGATGCCCAGCACTGGACTGGAAAGCTTCTTCTTTCTGGAAATTAGTATTCCTAAAGGTACTCCAACAATGATAGCCAGAAGCAGGGACAAAAAGGTAAGCCCAAGATGCTGAATGATCTGGGTGGTCAGCTTTTCGTGCTGTTCAACAATAAATTGCCAAAGACTTTGTTGCTGTGTCATACCATCTGTGATTTTCTGTAATGATTAAATGCTCTCACCACTTCCTCATAAACTTCAGCGTTTTGATGATCAGAACTCAATTGTTGTAAAATATTCCAGACACTTATATGAGCTGTACTGTCTGATACTGAATAGGTGTTTCCCGGAGTGAGAAACGGACTGATATGATGTAAATCCGTTATTTTATATTCCAGTAAAAGCCGATTTTCAGCAAAAAAGTCACGGACAAAATTGGTTGCCGGATGGTAAAGTATTTCCCTGGGAGTACCAGTCTGTATAATTTTTCCCTGATCCATCAGACAAATCCGGTGGCCCAGCTCAAAAGCTTCCTGTACATCATGGGTAACCAATATGATTGTTTTACTCTTAAGATCTTCCAGCGATTTAAATTCCGAATGAATATCAGCCTTGGTAATCGTATCAAGCGCTCCAAAAGGTTCATCCATCAGCAAAACGGGATTATCTGCAATCAGTGCCCTTGCAATACCCACACGCTGTTGCTGTCCGCCGCTTAACTCATGAGGAAATCGGGAAAGAACCTCTTCAGAAAGGTGAAGTTTAGCCAAAAGCTCATGCGTTTTTCTTTCTGTTTTCTTTTTGTCCCATTTCAATAGTTCAGGAACTACCGCAATATTCTGCTGAATTGTATAATGGGGAAATAATCCGGAATGCTGCATGACGAAGCCAATTCCCATCCTCAGTTCCTCGGGTTTCTGATCACGGATGTTTTTGTCATCTATGAAGATATTTCCGGAGTCTGGCTCTATGAGACGGTTGATCATCTTAAGCGTGGTTGTTTTCCCGCATCCGCTGGTTCCTAAAAGAACAAGGATCTCCTGATCAAATGCCTGAAAAGAAATTTGATCTACTGCTTTTTTTCCGTTAAAACTCTTTGAGATTGATTCTACTGTAATCATCGGTAAAAAATTACTGAGCAAGCCTTATTCCTGTGAACTGCCATTTTAAATTGGTTTGAAAAAAATTACGGTATGTATTTCTGCTGTGTCCCGGAGGAGTAGCTTCCGAAGCTCCTCTTAAAACCATCTGATTGATCATAAACTTTCCGTTGTATTCACCTACTGCTCCTGCTTCTTTCTTAAAATCAGGATAAGGCAGATAAGCGGAGTTCGTCCATTCCCAGCGTCTTCCCCAATCAAAATAATCTGAAGCAATTTCCCATTCTTCCTCGGTAGGCAGACGCATTCCTTTCCAGGAGGCAAAAGCAGACGCTTCATAGAAATTGATGTGGCACAACGGAGCGTGAGGATCTATTTCCTGTAATCCATTGAGTGTGTAATACATCCATTTGTCTTCAATATAATGCCAGTACAGTGGAGATTTTGCAGAATTCTGTTTCACCCAGTCCCATCCTTCAGCATGCCAGTGCCTGAAATCTTCATATCCGCCTGCTTTCATAAATTCTAAATATTCACTATTCGTGACAAGCTGGCTGGCAATTTCAAAATCAGTGAGATATACTTTATGTCGTCCTAGTTCATTATCAAAACAAAATCCTTCTCCCTTAAATCCAATTTCATAGACCCCTTCAGAAAACCTGAGCATTTCAAGATCTCCAGAGCTGTTTTGGATAGGATTTTCTTTTGTATAAGCAGGGAAAAGCGGGTTATGTCCTAAAATATATTTAATGTCAGTAACTAATAATTCCTGGTGCTGCTGCTCATGGTTGAGCCCCAGTTCCAAAAGAGGTTCAAGAGCTTCTGTCAGAAATGAGCTTTGAAGAAAAGCTTCCATATGCTCATCTACATATTTTCGATATTGATACACGTCCGAAACAGAAGGACGGCTGAGGTTTCCACGGTCTGTCCGGATCACCCTTGCTCCGATCGTCTCATAGTAACTGTTGAAAACAAAATTATACTGGGGATCAAAAACCTTATAATCCGGAAAATGCGGAGTAAGAATGAAGGTCTCAAAAAACCAGGTAGTATGACCGAGATGCCATTTCGGAGGACTTACATCTACAATCGGCTGTACTACATAATCTTCAATTTCCAGCGGAGCACAGATTTCCTCAGAACGTCTGCGGATGTTCATATACTTTTTAGTGATATCTTTTGTGGTGATCTCTGGTGTCATGTCTTTTAGTTTTTAATGATTGATGTTCAATGAAAGAAACATGATGTTATTTTTTCACTTTTGCAGATGTGCTGTACAGTCAATTTTTATTTTACCTGCCAGATTGTATCTACAAACCATTTTTTAGAATCTTTGATCTCTCCGGTGATGGTAAACCCTGATTTTTCGCCCAGTTCTCTGATCTTTTCAGGAGAGAATTTCTGTGAAATTTCCATGTCGATAAGTTCATTTTCTTCAAAAGAAATGATGGTATTACCAATGGTTACATTCTGACTGATAAGGCTTACCAGAAAACTTCTGCAGGCTCCGGTAACCGGATCATAAGTCTGGTAATGCTGAAATTGTTTCACATCAAAATTACCATCCAGTTCATTGTTGATACGGGTCAGAAGATTAAGATTAAAAGAAGCTGTAATTCCTTCTTTGTCATTATAAGCCTCCAGAATAATGTGCGGATTTTTCTTTAGATCAAATCCTACCAATACACGATCTTTTGGGGATAGATTGCTATTCAGATGCAGACAGAAGTCTGCAGCCTCTTCAGGAGTCATATTCCCGATATTACTTCCTAAAAACAAAACAATTTTTCTCCGGTCGGATAATGAAGCAGCTTTTTGAAGCATTTCAAAATAATCACCTTCCAGACAGGTAATTTTCATTTCCGGAAGCTGACTGCTAAGTTTTTTATGGAGTATGGAAAGAATATTTCCTGAGATATCAATCGGCATATAAGTAAAGTTAATCCCTTTTCTGATCAGCTGTTCAAGTAAATACGTTGATTTCATCGCGTCTCCTGCGCCTAATTCAATCAGGTCAAAAGATTCGTCTCCGGGAATAAGAAGATCAATCAATTCATCTGTTTTGTTTTTGAAAATATCCAGTTCACAACGGGTCAGATAATAGGAGGGCATGGCCATAATTTTTTGAAAAAGATGATCGCCGATCTTATCGTAAAAATATTTTGAAGATAATTTTTTAGGTGTATTCTTTAGTCCGTTCAAAATATCCGAACGGAAATGGTCAACAGCATTCTTTTCACTCTTAGAGTGTATGTCTAACTGTACATTCATAAGTCTTATTTTGTGTGGTTTTGTAGATTATTGCAATTATCCTGCCTTTTACAACATGAAAATTCTTTGCTTTTATCTAATTAAATATAAACAATTTTACTTTTAATAGGATGATTATCATGATGTTTTTACCAGATGTGGTATTTTTTATCCATTATGAGCCCTGTCTTTTCATTGTAAACGTGCTGTCTGCTTTAGCGTCAGAAAATCAGTATTCCCCCTTCAATATGACCTGTTCACAGTATTTGCCCTTATTTCCAACTCTGTTTCACCATAATTTTACCATCAGAAAACATCACTATTATGAATACTACATTGAATTTCAGTAAAAAAATACAATCCATTTTATCCCTGTTTATTTTTATGGGAATAGGATTATGGTCTCTAAATGCACAGACTTATACTTCTGGCGAAAAAGAATTGGAAAGTGCAGCAGTCAGATCAGCTTTCCAGAATACAAAGAAAATCAGAGCCGGACTATTGGAGGTAGGATATGCAGAAATAGGTCCTGAAAACGGGAAACCTGTCATCCTTCTTCATGGATGGCCCTATGATATTCATAGTTTTGAACAGTCTTCCGCTATGCTTGCTGAAAAAGGCTACCGTGTTTTAGTCCCTTATTTGAGAGGGTATGGAACCACTACTTTCGTGTCACCCCATACAAAACGAAATGGTCAGCAGAGCGCTGTGGCATTGGATATCATTGCTTTTATGGATGCCCTGAAAATAGATAAAGCAATTATTGGCGGTTTCGACTGGGGTGCAAGAACAGCAGATATTATGGCAGCACTGTGGCCTGAACGCTGCTCAGGATTGGTTGCGGTAAGCGGATATTTAATAGGAAGTCCGAAGGCCAATGAAAAACCTCTGTCACCCAATGCTGAGTTTTTATGGTGGTATCAGTATTATTTTTCAACTGAAAGAGGGTATAAAGGGTATAAAGCCAACACTGCAGCATTTAATAAATTAATATGGAAAAATGCCTCACCAAAATGGTCTTTTGATGACCAAACCTATGAACACTCCGCTAATGCATTTGATAATCCTGACCATGTTGATATTGTTATCCACAATTACCGTTGGCGTTTAGGATTGGTTAAAGGAGAAAAACAATACGACATGCTTGAAGCCAAATTGGCAAAATCTCCGGCTATTACAGTTCCTACGGTTACTTTAGAAGGCGATGCCAACGGAGCTGCATTTCCTGCCCCTAAAAATTATGCTTCTAAATACACAGGAAAATATGTACATCATACACTAACAGGTGGAATTGGACATAATTTGCCACAGGAAGCTCCAAAAGCTTTTGCAGATGCGATTGTAGAGGTAGATTCTATGTCACAAACAAAATAATACAACAAAGCCACTACTGTTGAGTAGTGGCTTTTTATTTTTATTGAATGGTAAATTCTCTTATAAACCTTCTTCCAGCTTCAGTTTATTCACCAAAGGATTGGCATACATGGCTAAGAAATACTCTTTGGAAACAGGGTCAGACGGGTCAATACGCATTTCAAGCCTGCGGATAAATAACTGTTTTTCCTGTTCTGTGTATTCAGAGGAGTAGGTATCAGTATTGTGAAGTAAATCGTAAGCAATATACTTGGTAGGCCAAAGCTTATAATTACTGATGATAGAGCGGTCAATCACTTGAGCAATTGCCTGCAGCTGTTTGTTTTTATTATCAATGGAAGCTGCAATCTCATCCAGTTCAGTATCAATAACATCACCGGCATGCAGATGAATACGTTTCTTTTGACCTAATATTCCGCTGAGCATCGTGGTAAAGTCCTCATTTTTTCCTTTTATATACTCCTCGTCTCTATGCTGAGCAAGCAGTTGAGGCATTTTTAAAGAATCAGTAGGATCGTATTCGTAAGAAATGGAGATAGGAACAATCTTTAATGTTTTAAAATAATCTGTCAGAGACTGATCTCCCGCTGCCATGGCAAGCATTTTCAAAACACCCTGCTGGGTTGCATCATTCCCGTTTTTGGTACGGCCTTCACGTTGGGCAATCCATACAGAACGGTTTTCTTCCAGTATCTGCGTTTTAATATATTCAGACATGGTCTGTGAACTTGTAAGCTGATCACGCAGAGACAAGCCTCTTTGTACTAAAAAGTTACGGTTCAGTTTAGCCAGTACATTTAAAAACTTTTTGTGTACAAGATTGTCACCGATGGCAGAAGCCGTCATGATAAGACCGCTTTCCAGCAATACCAGATTAAGAAGAGAAGTATCTAAAACAATATCTCTGTGGTTTGAAATGAAAAGATAGGAGGTATTTTTATCCAATCTGTCGAAACCTGAAGTTGTTAATCCCTCAGAACTTTTCGCAAGAATCTGACGAACGGCATATGCCACAAACTGATGCTGAAAATCACTTATGGAATGAACCTCTTTAAACTGTTCCAACCATACCTGCTCATCCGTATCAGGAAAAGTAAAGCTCATGAATGCTTTCATCATAGGATCACGGGCAACGTCCGCTAATCTTTCATTCACTTCATGATCATAGAAATACCGGATTTCATCAAACTTCGACATGCGATTATTTAAAATTAAAACTTTTTGCAAAAGAACGAAAATTTATTTGGGCATAGGGTATAATGGATGTTAAAGTATTATGAAGGGCGTAGGAGTTCAGCCTCAATAGCTCTCTTTTATCTTAGCCAGTTGTAGAAATTCAATAGAAATGGGCTTTAGCCCATTTAAATAAGAAAACATTCCTTCTTTTGGCTTTAGCCTAAAATTAAGCATATTATATTGAGATTTCCATAGAATGACAAGCAATAGTATAAAAATAAAGCAATTGATTATTGGATCATATAGTATACAGACATGATTAAACTTTTCCTGTTTCACTATAATGTTTCTTAATTTCTTCAATCATTTGTTTTCCATGAGTAGTAATCAAAGTTTTGAAATCAGTATCATCATTTAGTTCATCAAAAAATAGTTTGGATTTTAATGTATCATAGCTATTTTTAGATTTAAATTCAGCTTGTTTAACGTGTATGTATTTATTACTGTATTCCGAGTTTTGAGTAACATTTAAAAGAACCAGATTTCCAAAAGCGTTTAATAATTCTTCATTTAATTTTAATACTCCCGGTTTGGGAGTTTGAGGATTTAAATGCTCTACAGAGTTTTTTGATGAAATTCTATATCTTTTGAATTTTTCATCCTCGCGATCTTTCCAGTTTTTCCAAAGTATATACTCTAACTTCTGAAACCAGTAATGCTGAAATCTTACCCCATTTGATTCGTATAAATACAACTCATAATCTATTTGATAATCTATATCTTGAGAAATCATTGCAAAACTTGCATTTTTATTTTTGTCTTTGGTAAGGGACAATTGATTATCTATTTCTTCAAGTCTTAGCAAGGCTTTAGCCTTTTCATACTGTGTTTTATTTTCCAGAAGATAGTTCAGATAGGGTGTTAACCAATATTGTCTTAGATAATCACCTGTAAAATAAAGCATGCTTTGTAATTGGTGAAGAGTGTCAACTGCATAATTGGTTTTAGAATAATAATCATTAGAATTTTTATTAAGATTTACGAGCTCCAGAGATTCCTGTTTTGTACTCAAATCAGTCACCCATTTTATAATATAGAGATCAAAAACCTGTCTTACATCCCAAAGTAATTCCAGAAAACGTGTAATTTCCTCTTTATCACTATTAATTAATGGATCGAAAATTTCTATAATCCTATTGGCATGAAATGTTCCTTCAAAATCAGCTTTACATTCTTTTGCAAGATGAATCCTGTAAGTATGTATCAGCAGTTGAGGAAAAGAAATTAGTGCCCTGCAGTAAATTTCATCTGATCTCAGGTTATTTGTTTCATCAGCCTCCTCAGCTGAAGTAGACCCAATAGCTGTATTATTGATAATGTCTGATATTGAAAAACCTTGTGGGGAGATCTGTTCTTCTTTATTTTCTGAATACACCTGAAAAATATCCCTGCGAAATTCAACCCAGTTTGTCAGATCCAATTGTTTAGAGATTTCTCCACCGAATGAATCCCGGACATTTTTTTCAAAATAAGAAAACATATTTTCGCAAACCTCCCACAATTTACTGTAAATTAATTTTTCATTGCCTAAATGATTTAATAATTTTGATTTTATGATATCTGTCTGTTCTAATTGTATCCCGGAACTATTGATCGTGGTAAAAATCTTGTTAAGATCTACATGATCCGGTGTGCTGTTCTTTACCAGATGTACATTTTCAAAAATAAAATCTCCAAAAGCAGCCTGATTATTTATGACCCTCAAATAGCTTTCAATGGTTGATACTGCTTTTGCAATATGCTTTACAAATTCCAGCCGATTTACTTCAGGATAAACATTTTCAATGTTTTCAGCCGAATTTTCCAATAAATAACGAAGATAATTTTCTACTTCATTTCTGATTTCGAATGAAAGTTTCATTTGATCCCCCACTTTTAAAAAATCAATTAATCTCGTAGAAACATTTAATCTTTTAAAACAATAGGCAATCAGCCACAGTGTAGTAAATCTTTGCTGTCCATCAACGAGTTCAATTTTGTTTGAGGTATCTTCTTCCTTGGTTATAATTGTTCCTATATAATAATTTTCATGAGCATTAGTTGTAAATGAAAGATGAAAATCATCCAGCAGACTTTTAATTTGCTCATTATCCCAAACGTAAGGTCTTTGATAGGTAGGAATTAAAAACTCATATGATAAGATATCCTTCAAAGTTATAATTGCAGTTCCAAATTTATTCTTACTCATTTTAATTTTTCTTTAATTAGTGATACAAATTGCTTATCAAAATCATAATCCTCCTGATAATCGGAAGCTTGTTTGAAGTCACCAAAATAACTCCTGAGTGTTTCTATATGTTTGGATTTGGAATGAGTACTTTCTGTATAATTCTTATTGAATTTAAAACGATCTTTTTTAAATTTTTTAATCAAATCCTCAGGAGTGTAGATATCTAAAATTGTATCAATAAGGTGAGTATCTCTTACCAGTTTAAATACGCTATCCTCTCTTACATTCCTGTCAAGTGTAATTCTGAGTGAAAATATTGATCTGTACACCCATAAGGAAATTTCATACAGACGCTCATACCCAAATTTGCTTACATAAGCAATGATGCAGGCTTCAAAGAGATCCTTTAAAAATATAGTGCCATTTTCACCATGAACTACATTTTTATAAAAGGTATAAAAGTCTTCCTGAATACTATGATTATTTTGATCTATAAACAGTTCCGTATAAAGTTTTAAATAATCATTTATATAATCCAGTGTATTATTGCCATCATTTAAGGGCTGTCTGATCTGCTTAAATCTGCTTAGGGTAGAAGTATAAATATTTCCATTTCTGTTTTCACTTATTTGATAATGGTATGAAATATCTTTATCCGTCTTTTCTGTGTCAATGCAAAACTCATTGATCACTGTATTCTTCTTTTCAGTGTACATCCTATATCCGGGATACTGTCTCCAATATCTATTGTCCCAATATCTTAACTTACCCAGATAACCAATAATATCTTCAACATGTTTCTGATTTTTCTCCCAACGCTTTGCTTGATAGGCAACTATTTTGCGATTGTCTACAGCCCTCAAATGATGAGCTTTTATGATGTCACTACCTGAAAGACGTACTCCTCCCGTATTTTGAGTTTCAAAAAAGGTATAAGCAAGATCTTCACTTTTAGTAATGACAAGCGTTACATTAATGTTTTGAAATTGCAGGCTTTTCTTAATATCGATAAGATCAAGGTAATCAAAATGATCTCCATCAAACAAAGCCTTCAGAAATTCATAATTTGATTTTATCTGATGTATGCTAAGAGGGTTAGAATAATGTACTGTGGTAATGTCAGTTTTCAAAAACTGCTGTATCAATAACATTGTCGTTATTCTTTGCTGTCCGTCAATAATCTGCAGCCCATCTTTAGTTTGATGAATGATTATACTTCCCAGATAATATAGCGGCTTTTCTTTATCACAATCTTTTTCTGATGCTTTCAGATCAGAAAGTAATTGTATAATCTGTTTTTGTTTCCATACATAAGGGCGCTGATATTCAGGAATTAAAATTTTTTGTGATCCCTCAAATCCCTCAAATCCCTCAATAGTCCCATTAAATAACTGATCTAAAGTAATGGAATACACTTTTAAATGATCCATATCCATTATATGATTTGAGTACTTCCGCTAAAATGTCTTCCCAACATTCCTTCTAAAAGCTGAAAGGCTCTTGATTCAGCGAACTCATTGCCGTCAGAATACAAAATAAACTTCAGTATACCTTTGGCATCATCTACCTTTACTTTAAAATAAATATGATCTATATACTGAGGCCCTTTATGATAAAAAATTTCATCAGTATCATTATACTTCCATGAGCGGATATCATTATTGTTGATCTTATCAATTATCTCACTGATTAATGCATGCGGGTCTTTTGTCGAGACATTTAGTTCATCCATAGTTTGTTTTTAGTTTTTTATATTATATATGAAAAGGACTATCTCTTATTGGAGACAGCCACTTGTTGAGAACAAAATTTAGTAATTAATCTTCTTCAAAAAAATCAATATCTATTTCTTTAATTTCGATTTTATCTTTTATTTGTACTCCGATATTATTCTGAATGGCCAGTTCTGCTAATCTTTTCCCATCAATTAAAACAATTTTATAATTCGGGTTCTCATTTGCTGTTTTTTTAGCATCAGCGGTAAAATCTCCAACAGTTAATATCACCCCCTTATTGGATCCTTTGTTTGCAATAGCTCCTATAAAATTTCGGATTTCAGGAGAACCTACTTTTGTTCCCCATCTTTTGGCCTGAACATATATTTTTTCAAATCCCAGCTGATCCTGATAAAGAATACCGTCAATTCCACCATCTCCTGAACGGCCGACTACTTCGAAATTCCCTTTTCCTTCTCCACCGTAGCCCAACTTATCCAGCAGCTTCACAACAAAAAGTTCGAAATAGTCTGCAGGTTTGTTTCGCAGGATATTTAATAACTCATATTCCAGGCTGGAATTAATCTGGCTTATGGATTTACCAATAATAACCTCAGGAGTTTCACTATCTTCATCCACTGTTGAAACTTCAGTTGTCTCTATTGATGAAGATCCATTACTCTTATAGCTTGCTTCCCATTCTTTAAATGGATCAAATTTTTTTAAAAAATTAATATTGATATAGTGAGCTGTTGCCATTTTTAAAGCTTCTTTTCCCAAAGAAGTAATTTGATAGTGTGCTCTTGAAGGGTAAGAAATTAAGCCTGCCTTCTGTAAATAACTTCTGCTCCATCCTACACGGTTTCTGAATAATGTCTGTTGACCGCTGGGAACTTTAAGGGCAAGGTCTTCCTTTGTTAAATTAAAATGCTGCGTCAGAAGCTGCATCATATTATCTAGAGAATATACTTTATCATCCTGTAATAAAGATAAAAATGGATACATTATACTCTGAAAATCCGGTACTGGCATGGTTTATTATTTTACAGAGCAAGTATACCAAAATTATTTTACTACTGTTTACGGGAAAACGTAAATTTCTCTAAAAGTCATCATCAATAGTGAGTAAAAACAGTTTTACCCCCTTCCAAAGCCCCTCCAGGGACTTCCGAACGGCCTGGAGCCACTTCATGAAGGGTCTCTACCCCCTTACCCAAGGGGGTAGAGGGGGTTGTCTAAGGGGGTATAGGGGGTTATGTAAGGGGGTAGAGACCCTTAGTCAAGGGGGTGGAGAGGGTTAGCAAAGGGGCTGGAGACCGTTGATGAAGTACCTCGAGAGGGTTAATGAAGGGGGGTAAAAGGACTAAAATGCTATTCTAAGAAGTATTCTCATCATCACATCGCTTCATCAGAGGCGCAGCCTCCATTCTTTGCCACTATGATGACGCATCCTGATGTATAAAACCTTTGCGTTTTTTATATCTCACCTGAATCTACAAGAGAAATTATTTGCAGTACTTGTTTTAAACGCAATGGCGCAAAGGTTTTCATTTTAAGACGCAAGAATATTTCGACTTCGTTCAATGTGAGATTTTCAGCAAGGATTAATTCAATGTACTATTTTATCGGAGATAAAATCCTAGCGCCCTCAAGAAGATTCTTATGATAATAACTTGCGCCTTTGCGATTTCCAACCATAAACATGTAAAACCTCCAACCATAAAAAAAGCACGTTTTCACGTGCTCTAAGAAAAAGTATATTTGCTTTCTACATTAATCCTTACTGATTGTCGGTGGAAGAGGGTGGAGGAACCTCTGGTTGCCCCGGAGTGGTTCCTGACGAGAAAAACTGTTTCATTCCTTCATAAATTACATTGGTACCGGGAACGTTTTCTTCAGAAAGAAATCTGATGCTTCGGTAGAAACTGATGGCGTTATGATAATTATCGTGATCCAGCAAAACCTTGGTATCAGCCAGTTGTTCTACTAAGGAATCTAACAGCTGCAACCTTTGTTCTATCTGCTCTCTGGCTTCATAATCTCTGTCGAATTCTGCTTTATCAATAAACCCCGGAACGTGTTGAACATATTGTTCCATATAATTTTTGGCTTTATTTACAAAGAGTTTGTTCTGTTCTGCAATTCTTCCGTACTGCTGTCTCTCATCCGGAGTAAGATTGATGGTTTTTCCTGTGAGGACAGTCTGGATGTCCAGAATTGCTTTGTCAATGGTTTCTAGCTCGCTTGCTGAAAAGCTGATGCTGATTAAATTGTCTAGTGCCATACGCTTGTGTTTTTGGTGTTATTCAGATCAAATATAATGAGTATAATGTATCAAAAATCAACAGAGTGTGAATTTTTTAACAGGCGTTCATCACATTGTTAAAAATGGATAATAGGGTTTCTGGTTTATCATTTTTTGAAGAATAAAAGAGGGCATAATGAAGGAAATGGAGAAAGAGATACCCGCTCATCAATTTTAGGGAGATAAAGGAAGTTTTTATAAATATTTTTCTATATTTAAACTTCATAAAAGTTGATGAATATGGAACACAAAATACATCAGGGACGCAATGTAAAACGATTCAGAGAAATGTTGGGCATTAAGCAGGAAGCATTGGCTCTTGACCTTGGAGAAGACTGGAACCAG
Organism: Chryseobacterium sp. IT-36CA2; assembly: GCF_949767875.1. Classification (NCBI taxonomy): domain Bacteria; kingdom Pseudomonadati; phylum Bacteroidota; class Flavobacteriia; order Flavobacteriales; family Weeksellaceae; genus Chryseobacterium; species Chryseobacterium sp. IT-36CA2. The sequence goes on from NZ_CATKPG010000011.1 coordinate 1,162,848, forward strand.
AAGAAAGTTTCTCTGCTGGAACAGAAAGAAATTATTGAAGACCCTTTGCTGAAAAGAATTTCTGAAGTATTGAAAATTCCGGTGGAAGCTTTTCAGAATTTTGATGAAGAGCAGGCGGTGAATATTATTTCTAATACGTTTACTGATTTCAAAGATGGAGCTTCTGCGATCAATATTCATCCTGTTTTTAATCCGGTAGAAGCCATTCTGAAAATGCATGAAGAAAAAATGGAACTTTATGAGAGGATGCTGAAGGAGAAGGATGAAATGATGGGGAGATTGGAGAGGTTGATTGAGAAGGGATAATTTATTTAAGATATATAAAAATGTTCAACAATTTTGCTGAACATTTTATTTATAGTATTAGAAAATCAGTCTTATAAAGATATTGGATGATACACATTCAAGAATTATATTACATTCAATGCGTAGTATTTCTAAAGACTATTTATTCCTAAACAACGGATCTTTTAAATTTATCAATTTCATTGGAGCTTTGCATAGCTTTTTTTCTTGAATAATGATTATAGCTGTTTACCATTTTACAATTTTTACTAGCTATTAACAACTCTCGTCCTATTTTTGTTCTATTGACAAAATAGTTGAATTCAAAGATGTTTTTATGAACTTCTTTATATATATTGTGTATGAGTTCATGATCATCATATGATGTAACCCATTTATAATTAAAATTTTTCTGTAGATATTTTGCTAACCGCGTATGGTCATTATCATTGAAATAATTTAAATATAAATCTTTTCCTTGTTCAACATATGGAGGGTCTAAATAAACAAAAACATCTGTAGAACTATGTTTTTCTTTTGAAATATCTTTTAAGAAAGTGAGAATATCTTTATTGAAAAGTTTTATTCTATCCTTATAACAAGATATTAATTCAATTCTTTTTATTAAATCTTTTTTGTTATACCTAGCATCAATTTTCCAGTTGCCTGCCTGCTCGTTTCCTCCTATAACTCCAGCTTTTAATATTCCTGATCTATTACATCTATTTAAAAAGAAAGTTGTAAATGCCAATTCTAAATCAGAAAATTCTGATAAATCAGATGATTTAATGATCTCTTTTCTATATTTCCATTCATTTATGGATACAGGTGTATCATGAATTTTTTTTATTAATTGTTCTGTATTATTTAAAACGCAAAACCAAAATTTGTAAATAAAGATATCACTGTCATTTAAATATATTTCATTTACATCTTCAAGCATTAATAGCTTTAAAGCTGCTCCTGCTCCTCCTGCAAATCCTTCTGCATAAATACCATCTATGACATTATTATGAATAATCATTTTTTTGAGAAAATCATATAATGAAACTTTCCCACCAGGATATCTTAAAGGACTATAATGTTGACTAATCATTTTTTCTTTAAATTATTTACCATAAATTCTAAGATAGGAAATAATTTCTCCCATGCTTCTTGAAGTTCTGAGCTATCACTCGGGTAATATTCATTATGAACAAGATTATTAAACTCATTGTGTCCAATAATCTTCTCAATTTTCTTGCTACTATTCAAATGACTTTGTAACGACGATTTCATTTTTGGTTCCTCAAGTAAATCTGAACTAACGATATGAGAAAGCATAAATTTTAGGCTTGGAACAAAATCTCTGGGTACCCCTCCAGATAATTTTAATTCTTTTTTAAGGTCATTTTTGAACTTTTCATCGGATAAGTAGCCTGTTTTTAATTTATAAAAATTTATTATTTTTACTAAGAGCTTTTCATTTTCTTCTTGAATTTCTTGCCCTTTTAGTTTTTTTATTTCATCAATTTCATGATGATTTTTTAAATACTGATAAGTTAACATATCAATATAACTTCTCATTAATACAGCTACAGCATTTGTGTGATTTTTTAAGTTAAGTGATTTCAACTCGCCAAAAATTCTATCAATTCTTTTATGTCCAGAAACCAAATGGATATTTTCACCAAAAAGTTTTGAAGAGTTAGTCCTTTTAGTTTTTAGTTTCTCTCCATCATTTTTAGATACATCTTCAATATCATCTTCGATAATTTCTCCGATATCTGAATAATCATTATTTTCATCTAAAGATATTGTAAAATCAAAATCTTGGGAATTTGAAAGCGAATCAAAATATTCTCTTTTATCATCTTCTGTATTTAATGAACGAGAATTGATTTCACCATCAATAACTTTTTTAACTAAGAAAGAAAGTCTTTTTTCAAACTCTTCTTTGGGTAATAATTTTTTTATTGAAGAGTTGTCATTAAAATCAAGACCTAAAAAGTCTTTGCCGTATTTTGATTCATAGACTCGTTCAACATTTGTCATACTAAACTTAGTTTCTTCAAGAATATCTTTTAAATATTTATCATCTAATTGCAACTTCCTGATTTCATTAAATACATTATATCTTTTTAATGATTTTCTTATTTCACCTTTTGTTGTAGAGAACTTTGTAGACAATTCATCAATTGTTTCTCCATCTATAAATCTATTGTGAATAAATCTATCCTGCTTTGTCTTATCCCATCTTTCCACTACTGATCCTCCCGTATGCCTATTTACAATCATCTGATCAGCTGACGGTCTATCAGGAGAAATATAGACTTCCAATTTTTTAATAATTTCAATATCAAAATTTTTTAAAAGTCTTTTTATTTGAGTTCTTTTACTATCATTTTTTATTAAATCTGGATTAAGTAATATTTTACAAGCAGTAACTCTTCTATTACCTTCTAAGACTATGAATTTACTATTTTCTTTTGTAACAATGGGCTGCTCATTTAAAAAATAATTTTGTTGGATAATTGATTTTGCTAACTCAATTACCTTCTCATTTTCTATTAAATAATCAATAATATCAGATTGTGAATTTTTTTTTCCTGATTGTGTTAATCTGGGATTTTCAGAATCTAACTTTAATGTAGTAATGGATATTTTTCTTTTAGGCCATTCGAAATAGTTAATCATAATTAATCAGTTTTTGTTTTTCCATTAGCTTATCAAAAACTCTAATTTAAATATTTCCCCTACCTTTCAATAATACTAAATGAATAATTCTGCAAAAGTAAATAAAAATAATTTGTTTAAAACATATTGCTAAGCATGTTATGTACTAATAATCTTTTTACAATTATATAAAAAAAAATAATTATTTCTTTACGGAAAACCGTAAACAAAAAGTTTCAATTTTAATTGAAACTTTTTGTTTACGATAACACTATAACATTTATTTGTGTTAAGATAATAGGTTCATCCTCTTACACATCCACCTCCTCAATCTCCACACCGGCAAATACACAAACACCACAGACAAAATCCCCGCTAACACACCCACCACCACAGCCATCGCCGTAGCATCCAGCTTATAATCCTTTGAGAAATTGTACTGTCCTATAAAGAGTAGGGAGAGTACCAATGAACCTGTAATTAAGCCATGTAAGATGCTTAGCTTGGTCATAAGTTTTTTAATATTCAACTGTTCGTCTACGGTAAACTCTATGGCTTCTTGGCTGGCGGCATCCGTTACTCTTTTGATGATATCAATGGTAAGGACTACAGGAAGGAAAATGGCCATCGGCAGGGTAAGACGTGCCAGATTTTGGGTTCCTGAGAAAAAATGGGTGTAACCTAGCTCCTTGAAGCTGGCATACGCAATGATGAAATTAAAAAATACATTCGGAAGGACATAATAAATCGTACGCTTGATGAGAAAGCGTTTCAGGGTGGTTTTCTTGATAAGTTTTGGCTTCGGAGGCTTTATTTTAAATTTCATAGAGAGGTGGTCAATAGCTCGATGGCTTTATCTTTTATCAGATGGGCTTCCTCTTTGGGAAGAAAGTTTTCATTGGACATGAAGGTGAAGTCCATTTGTTGGTTGTACGTACTGGTTACCAAAGTGTTCGAGTTCAGCCATGGAAAAGCCACAGTTGGACTGATCACCGTTTCCAGTTTGAAGTTTTTATAATCATTCGGGATATTCACCTTTCCCATATTGGATAGGGTTATATCATGGCCGCCTTCGCTGGATTTCAGCATACTGATCATGCGTTCTACAATGGGGTGCATATGTTCTCCCATCCACAGGAGTTCACGGGCTTCCATCTTGTTGATTTTCTCAATAAGATCCTTTTTGATCTCTTTGGCATTGCTCATCACATCCTTACTGCCTTTTTTCACAGACAGTTCTACCGTTGGGGCAAAAGCAAATAAATGATCTTCTTTAATTTCCGGAATAAAATGACGCACATCTACAGGGCTGATCACCTTACCTTTAGCACGGTCTCCCTGAATATCACGGAACGCCTGCATCACAGAAGAACACAGCAAAGCATGTACGGAAATTCCATTGGCTTTACATTTTTCAGTGATCAGTTTGGTGTCTTCTGGTGTCAACTTCCAGTGAATGGCGTAGTTTTTTCCAAGGTTTCTTTTTTTGCTTTTTCGCTGGATTGAAAAGAATATTCTGGCGAAAAGCAGATAAAGGCTGGCCTTATATTTTTTAATCCCCGTATTAAAATCCGAAGGCAAAAAATCATTCACAGATTCAAAAGCAACATAAGGAATGAGTGGAGCATGGGGATTGTCCAGCAAACTCAAAAGTTCACGTAGTAAAGTCACTCCGGTTGTTCCGTCTGAAATGCAATGAGGCATAACCCAAAGGATTTCGGAAGTATCCTGTCCCTTAATCCATACTACTTCAGCCAGTGGTTTTTTAGGATGTTCGAAAAGCTGAAACCATCCGTTTTCAGATTCTTTGAACCAATCTTCGTCTGTTTTCCTTTCTACAATACGAAGGGGAATAGGTTCAATATCTTTTTGCCCGATAAAGAAAGGATATCGTCCGCTGTTGTGATCAATGATCGCTCTCAGCATCGGATGTTTCTGCTGGATTTTGATTAAAGCTGTTTTAAAATTCTCTTCCGGAATCTCTCCTTTGATTTTTGCGGTATACACACAGTTTAAAGGCGTTTCAGGATCTACATACATGATCCTTTCTACCATCATTAAGGGTCTTCTGATCATGATACTGTCATTTGTTTCAGTTGTGAATGTATAATCTGTATCATCTCGTCACGAACTGCCAGGGCATCTGTGTAAGGCAAATATCCTTCGCTTCCCATGAATGAAAAATCCATTTCATCACGGTAGGTTGAGGTCACCATCGTTGTTGTATTCCCCAAAGGACCAATCACGGATGGACTGAAAATAGTATCCACAGAGAATTCTTTATACTGATGAGGAATCTGAATACGTCCCAGATTGGAAAACATACAGTCGTTGGATGATTTTCCGTTCTTTAAAAGTTTAGTGAAATTCTTCAATGCATCATGGCCGGATTCCATCACCATCATCGTGATGTAAGGGTTCAGTTTGGATGTTTTTTGTTCCACAGCCTTCTGCATCGCACGAAGGTTGTCTGAAAAACTCTGTTTTTCATCAGAAGAAACCACAATCATCAGCCCGAAAGCGAAAATATGATCTTCCTTAATCTGATTGGCAAAACGTCTGATGTCTACCGGACAGGAAACTTTGTTGAAGGATTTTTCACCTCTTACTTTTTTAAAGGCCTGCAATACTGCTGCACTCAAGAAGGTATTTACAGTTACTCCCTGAGATTTGCAGTAAGCAATTAATTCTTTGCTCACGGTTTCATCCAGTTTCCAGTGGATGAAGTAGTCATTCTGTCTTTCAACGACTTTTTTACCTATCGGGATCAATTTGATTGCTGTAGCAGCAAGCCTTCCGATAAACTTAGCTTTCAGTTTCTGTCTGCGGCTGTTCAGGATTTTTGCCGGAACTACATCCTGAATTCCTAAGATAGGGTTTTCAATTCCGATATCAGCAGCTGGGTTGTCCAGTACTACTAAAAACTCTTTTAAAAAAGCAATTGCAGAACCACCATCGCAAAGACAATGATGGAACGCAAACAGCATGTCAGAAACGTTTTCCCCCTTGATCCAGACAAACCGGATCAGAGGTAATTTTTCATAATTAAAGGTGGTGTTCCATTCTCTCCTGGATTCTTCCTGCCATTGATCTTCACCCTGTCGGGCAATGATTCTTACAGGAATAGAAACAGGATTATCAGGAACATTGAACCACGGGATATTTTTTTCATCATGACTGATCAATGCTCTCAGCCATGGATGTTTCTTTTGAATCTGAGCCAGAGCCTGCTGGATATCTTTTAATGCAAAGGTACCTCTCAGTCTGAACGAAATGACCACGTTAAAGGGCTCCGTTCCGTCTCCCAGTAACATGCGTTCACCAAATAGCAATCTTCTTTTCATATTATCTATTGGTTTATACAGAAGCTAATGTTGAATGTTCCTGTACGAAATTCTCTAACAATTCTACTGCTTTGTCGTTTCCTCCGGCAAGGGTGAATGTATTTCGAACTTCCTGAGCGGCGGCTCTGTATTTCGGATTTTCCAATAATTCAAAAACCGTTTCACGAAGAGCATCTACACGCAGTCTCTTGTATCGGATGCTGATTCCGCAGCCTGCCTGCTCAATCAGTTTCGCAATATGAAAATGATCATAAGCGATAGGCGTGATCAACATCGGTAAACCATTACGGAAAGTATCATTAACGGTATTGAAACCTCCATGACAAATCACCATATCCATTTGCTGCATCACTGCAGATTGAGGGACAAAGCTGTTCACAATAAAATTATCCGGCCATTCTTCAAAGATTTCCGGTGGAGTAGCAGCAATTACTGTAACGGGCTGGTCTTTAAATGCAGCGACGATTTTTTCAAAGAATGCTTTTCTGATGTCTACCAGCAATGTTCCCAATGACACGAATATCTTCGGAGTTGTTGAGGCATTCAATTTATCCCAGTCAAATGGGGCATCGTTTGGGCGTCCTTTTACCGGACCTACGAATTTCATATGAGACGGAACGGTTTCAAAACCAGCGAAAGCTTGTGAAGTAAACACCATATTCAGTTTGTGAGAATGGATGTAAATTCCTTCCTCATGAATACCTACTTCTCTCTGCAGATCTTTAATAAGATTTTGCTGCCATTCCCAGATTTTAGGAGCACTTTTTTCCGTATCTCCCATCACATCCGGCGGAACAGGCGTTGTCGTTACACAAGGAATATTATTTTTATGAGCGAAAAGAGCGCCTCCGAAAGTGATACAGTCATTGACGATTACATCCGGCATCCAGCTTTCAGTCAGTCTGGTTAATCCCGGCATCATCATTTTCGCGAAGGGAACATACGTTTCTTCCAGTGCCAGTTTCATCACTTCAGGTCCGGAACAAGCCGGGCCGTCATCCTGTCTTTTTAAAATACGGGCAATTTCCTCCTGATAGGGAATAAGATCTTCTTCAGGATAGAAATAAGAACCTCCTTCAGGAATATGTTTGTTGTCTAAAGGGGTAATCCCAAACCATTTTACTTCGTGGCCACGGGCAATCAGACTTGCTCCCACACTTAAAGTAGGGCTTACATGTCCGAAAAACGGAGGAACAACGAATAAGAATTTAGACGGTTTTTCAGGTTTTGAAGCTTTTGACAGAGCTCGTTCCAATAGGTTGGCTGCCGTAGCTGAACCTCCTGCTTCCACAAAAGACTGTCCAACTTTCTGAGCTGCTTCACGATAGCTCGGATTATTTAAAATCTGCTGTACAGCTTCTCTCAGGTGATTGGCTTTAAATCTGTTAAAATTAAGACGTTCACCCGCTTCTGTACGCACAACACGTCCTGCAACATGAGACTGGTCATACGCAATTGGAATCACGACCAAAGGAATACCGTGTGATAAGGTTTCAGATACGGTATTGTGACCGCCATGGCAAACCACACCATCCAGATGAGGCAACAGATCCAGTTGCGGAACCTGCTGATACACCATAAAGTTGTCCGGCCACTGCTCGAAAAGCTGTGGATCGGAAACGACTACTACAGTTAAATCTTCATCTTTAAAGGCATCAATAACCTTTTGGAAAAATACTTTTTTATGATCATGATCGAAGGTAGTTCCGATACTTACTAAAATCTTTTTATTGTCTTTGCTTTTTAATTTTTCCCAGTCGAATTCACATGAAACACGTCTTTCCGTAAGAACCGGGCCTGTGAATTGGTATTGAGAAGGGAGATCATCCATTTCCCCAAAGAAATAATTGGAAGTCAGAACAAGTGTTAACAGATCTGAAGTCGCAAGAGAACGTTCTTCCTGGAAACCGAGCTCTTTCTGCAAGTCGATGATTTGATTGACTTCCCATTCATGTACTTTCGGAAGCTCATTCATGATTTTGATGGCTGCCGGAGCGGTAACGGAAGTTGCACAAGGAATTCCAAGTGTTTTTGCTGCAACCGGGGCTGCAAATAACTGATGATCCCCGATAATCAAATCGGGTTGCTCTATTTTTAATAAAGAAACAATTCCGTTATAGCAATGTCTGTTCAGCGGGATAAGAACCTCTTCGTACAGGAACTTAACGCTGTCGATTCCGTACACTACTTTTTTGGAAATAATATCGAGATACTGTTCACTTTCTTTCTTTTCTTCGTCGGTCTGATCGTATTGGATCAGTAATAATTTTCCTCCCTCGGGAAGTTTAGCTTCTAAAGTCGGGTCAAGGCTGATCCAGGCTACTTCATGTCCTCTTTCCAGCAGAGTAGCACCGATGCTTAGGGTAGGGTTGACATGTCCTGTCAATGGTGGAACTATAAATGCAAATTTAGCCATGGTTTTGTGTTAAAATTTTAGATAAAAATTGAGAGATCGTTTCAGCAATGAGCTGAGGTTCCTGGATAGGAATATTGTGATCACCCGGAATTAATTCAAGTTCAGATCCGCTGATTTGAGATTGCAGCCACTCACCGGTAGGTCTGCAGTTGGAGTCAGCGCCATAAAGCAATAGGGTAGAAGCCGTCAGTTTGTTGAAGTCAGTTTCACCCAGGAAATGTTTTTCCCTGATCATATCTGCTTTAATGCTGGTCTGGTTAAACAGAAATTCATACATACGATGGTTCTTTTCCATTTGTCTTTTGCCCATCTGCACTTTGGTAGTATCTGTAAAGTTGGCTACGTAATGCTCAAGAAATTCTTTGCTGTATTCATCAATGATGTTACGGGCTTTTTCGTCCTGAGGATCCGGAGCTTCCATCACCACGAGCTGATTCACTCGGTCCGGGTATTCTAAAGCTGTTTTCAGCGCAATAAGACCTCCGAAGCTATAGCCTACAAGGTGCACTTTTTCCAGTTGAAGGTGATCTATTAAACCTATTAAATCGGATGACATGTTGTCAAGATCGTACCCATCCAAAAAACGTTCACTCATTCCGTGACTTTTCAGATCGTACATCACCACATGGAAATGCTTGGCCAGCACCGGGGCAATATTAAAATAATAAATGGACAGGTTACTGAACATACCGTGGACGAGTACCACGGTTTGTTCGGCTCCTTTGTTGAGTTCCTGTATATGAACTTGTCTGTTATTGACAGTGATTATTGGCATTCGTAGATATAATTGATGATCATACTAAGGTCAAGATTAATCAGCTGGTCAAGATCCATAGATGATAACCAACCTGTAAAGTCGATCTGATCGCCAAAATGCGCTTTGATCTTTTCAGAGAAAGAGACAATCTCGATGCTGTCCATTTCAAGATCTTTGGTGAATGAACTTTCAGGAGTAATATCCATCTCTTCTACAAATTCAGCACCTATCACTTCAGTTATAAAACCTTTTAATAAAGTAAAAAGTTCTTCGTGGTTCATTTTTAATGTTGCGTTTACAGTGTCCATCCGATAATATAATTTTTATGTTTAATAGTTTTGATTTCAATGTTGTTGATCCACAGGTGATCGTCTTTTATCATTTCGACTTCGAAGGCTTTAGGATTTCCTTTCAGTCCTGTTCCGAGGAACTTTCCGTAAGCTTCTTTGGCTACCCAGAAACGGGTGGTCCATTCTGCCTGATCTCTGTCTTTTAATAAGGTTAATTCTTTGTCAGTAAATACCATGTCGTAGAATCCTGAACTGCGTTCTTCCATCAGTTCCATATCAATTCCTACAGATTTTCCATATCTCGCGATTCCAACGGCTTCTTTTCCTTTGTGGGCCAATGAAATATGAATGTCTTCTGTAAAATCACTGATGAGGTAAGGTTTCCCCACTTCATCGGAACGGATTTCAAAGGTGATCGGGAAGCAGGCATGATTTTTTTCCTGACGAAGAAGGTTTCTTACGGCATCTTTCACCGCCACACGGCTTACCATCCAGTTTTTCTTCTTGTTTGGTAATAACTGCTGGTGATGTTGTTTTTCCGTTTGGTTGAAATATCTTTTCAGGATAAAATCCCATGAAGCGACTCTGGTGTATGCCTGATGGAAAAAGAAAACTTCAGGAGCAATCTCTTCCGAAAGACGGTTGTGAAGCGGTGACATGGAAACATTCCATAAAGCGGCATCAATTTCCAGTCTTCTGTTTTGCCAGCCCGTAATGGCACACCATACTTTTCCGTCTCTTTTCAGGATGATATCTGCGATGGCAAATTCATCATTAAGCTCGGTCAGCATACAGGTACATTCAAAAATACCTTCCTGGTCATGCATGTCTCCGAAGAATTCAATATCTCTGATTTTTACAGGGAATGCAATACGGTCTTTCACCAAAGTAAGCTGCAGCCAAAGTCCGAATAGCTGCCCTGCATTATCAAGTAAAGAACCTTTACCTCCATTTCCTTTTATTTTTCCGATGATTCCTTTGTCTCCAACAGCTGAAACTTCAGTAATTCCCTGATATTTGTCTCCATGGAACATGTGCATGTCATAGATTTCTTCAGGGGTTCTTTCAATAGGAAGAAGATCACCGATAGAAAGATTGAAATCCGGTGTCGGAACAGAACCCGATTTTAAAACGACTTCTGCATTGGCAAAGTTTTCAATATCGAGATAAGCATGATTGGTTGAACGCCATTCTCCTTTTACGGTTTTTTCGAAAGGTTTGGCAACGTTCATCCATTGGAATACACTTACATTCATGATTTTATGAACCTGTGTTCCCGGAATTTCTGCTTCTGCAATTTCTGCAAGTTGCTCAAAGATCATCGTCATCGGAATAACCGGTTCCATATCTGCTACATGAGCCCATCCTTTTGGCTGTCTCAATAAGCTGTGGTCGATCAGGTAAGGATGACTTTCCAGCGTTACGTACAAATCTTTTGAGAAGATTGTACTTCTTGGTGCTTTTGGAGCTGCATGGGTTACAGTTGCAGGTCTTTGGATTGTGATTTCCGGACGGTTTTGGAATAAAGTCAATACTTCTTCCTGCATACGGATCATATCGGCAACGTTATCCTGGAATGCCTGTACCAACGGATGGCCGCTTTTTGTGGTAATAGCCGAAGCTGTTGCTGTATATTGTTTTGGCGTGTCAAAAGACTGAGCCAACGCTTTCACTTCTTTGAAATTACGGATAATAGGAGAACCTAATTCCAGTTTAATGCCTTTTCCTGACGGTCTTTTTGAATGATTCTGAATCTCCAAAAAGTCAAGGGCAATTGTTTTACCTTCTACAAATAATGAAGCAACTACTCTTTGTAACTGAGCCAATGCGGAACGAGTTGGAACGCTGGAAGCAATGGTACTGAATGCTTTTCCTTTTAAAGTATCATCAATAAATCCGATCAATCCTCCGGTACCCACCTGAATGAATACTCTTGCACCTTCTTCGTATAATTTATCGGTCAGTTCACGGAAACGAACGGGTTCTACCAAATGCTCGGCACTCAGTTTTCTGATCGCTGCCTGATCTGAAGGATAAGGTTCTAGTGTAGTAGCAGACCACAATGGTATTTTCGTCTGCTGGAACTGTGCTTTTTCCATTCCCGCAAGGATCACATCCAGTTTATTAGCGATAAAAGGAGAGTGGAATCCTGACTGGAACGGTAGCACCTGATGGAAAATCTGTTTTGCTTTTAACAAAGGAACCAATTCATCCAAAGCTGCGTTGCTTCCGCAAAGAATCACCTGATTAGGGCAGTTGTCATTGGAAACATAGAGATTTGAAATTTCTGCAATAAAAGGTTTTATCACATCAATTCCGGCTCCTATGGCGATGAATTTGGAATCTTTTAATTCAAAAGTTTCAGGATTCAGTACATCAATTAAGGCTTTTACAGAGTTGGCTTCTGCTAATTCTGAAGAGTAACCGGCCAGCCATTCTCCTAAACTGTGTCCGGCATTCATATCCGGTATAATTCCTAGTTTTTTCAATGAATTATCAAGGATACTGCAGTTATTGAAGATATTTAAAGCATCGGTTAAAAGTCCTTCACCTTCCGTTTCAATAGGAGCTGTCAGTCCAAAATAACGGCTTACCGTTTCTACTTCACCTTTTGCCAGTCCATCCAATCCAGGGAATACAAAGGCTACTTTACTGCCATCTTTTAATAATGGAGAAGAAGTGTACCAGATATCCTGTTTGTTTTTCCAGGTGATGTTTTTGGAAACAATTTTAATAGCTTTTTCCAGTCTTGCAGGTGTCGGATCGAATAGTGCAACTCTGAAATCTCCTTCACCAATGGTTGTTTCATTATTTTGTAATGCTGAAAGCAATGCTTCATGGGTAGGTCTTGCCAATATCAGCACCTGATCTTTTTTCGGCATATCATAGCCTTCCAAAACAACGTGTGCATTGATTCCTCCGAATCCGAAAGCATTTACTGCAGCTACTTTTGGCAGTCCTGTTTTTGACCAGTTTTTGGCTTCCTGTACAGGTTCAAACCTTGTATTCTGCATCTCCGAAGTCGGATTTTCGCAGTATAAGGTTGGTGGTAAAGTATCATGATGTAATGCTAAACAGGTTTTAATTAATCCTGCAATTCCTGCAGCTGGCATAGCATGCCCGATATTGGACTTTACAGATCCGATACCCGCAACTGGAGCCGCTTCTTCTTTTCCGAAGAATTGGGCTAAGGTCTGAAGTTCTGTTTTATCTCCAAGGGGTGTTCCTGTGCCATGAGCTTCAAGATATCCCACTTTATTTTTATCTAAATCAGCATTGATCCATGCCTGTTCTAAAGCTTTCAACTGACCTTTCACAGACGGACTCATTACACTAGTTCCGGTACCATCACTGCTTACGCCCACGCCTTTGATCACAGCATAGATTTTATCCTGATCCCGAACGGCATCTTCCAGTCTTTTTAAGACTACGAAACCACAGCCTTCCCCGATTAACAGACCGTCAGCATCCATACTGAACGGCTTGATCTGTTGTTGGCGGGACATAGCTCCCAGCTGGGCAAAAATACTCCAGAAAGCAGCATTCTGTCCTGTGTGTACCCCTCCTGCGATCATGATATCAGAACGACCTCTCTGAAGTTCCTGTACAGCATGATCTACGGCAATTAAAGCGGATGCACAAGCGGCATCTACCGTAAATGCAGCACCTCCTAAATTAAAGCGGTTGGCTACAAGAGAAGCAACAAGATTGGGTATTAATCCCATTGCGGTATCTGCTGCAAAACGTCCCTTACGCTGTTGAAAAGCATGTTTTACTTTTTCAATATCTGCAGAAGAAACCTGAGGCAGTAATTCCTGTAGTAAGGAAGATATCTGTTCTCCGGTTCTCACAATTTCGATGGCACGGGTAGCACCCGGACCTGTGTAGTTTCCTTTACCGATGATAATTCCCGTTTTTTCAAGGGAAATATTTTTCTGAAATACCCCTGCATCTTCAAGCGCTTTTTGTACCAGATCAAGGGTAAGAAGATGGTCAGGTTCTGTTCCTTCAACAGCTAATGGTAAAATACCGAATGTTGTAGGATCGAATGTATAATCAGGAATAAATCCTCCACGCTGACAGTAAAAGCGGTCAACGGGACTAGTGGCATCACTGAAATGAACCGGATCTATCCGATCCGCCGGAGCGAGCTCAGTAGAATCAACTTTATTGACAATATTCTGCCAAAAAGTGTTGGCATCCTGTGCCCCGGGAAAGACACAGGATAGACCAATTACAGCAACATCTGTTTTTTTCATACTTAGTTTATGCAGCGTTTTACCAATTATTTCCTGACATGATCAGCACCTGGCTTTCTGTTCCGTATTTAATCTCGTTAAGGAAGATTTCTTTTCCTTCATCCAATGGAATCATGGAAATACCTCTGCGTTCATATTCTGATTCAAGGGTGGAAGAAACCATTCCGGCACCTTTCCATGGGCCCCAGTTGATCGAGATTACTTTTCCTTTTAATCTTTTATTTAAAGCATTTGCGTAATCATCCAGCACACTGTTGGCCGCCGCATAATCTGTCTGACCTTTGTTACCGTATACGGAAGCAATACTTGAGAACAGTACCACAAACTGACAGTCTGAACGAAGCTGTTCTGCCAATACGCGAAGTGGCTTCACCTTGGTATCAAATACACGTCCGAAAGAGCTTGTCGTCTTTTGTTTGAATAATTTATCTTCTAAAAGACCAGCTCCGTGAATTACTCCATCCAGGCGGTCGTATTTCTCATAAATACTGCTGATCAGATTGCTTAAACCTTCTTCGTCACAAAGATCTAATGATTGGTAAATGATTGTGTTTCCAAGGTTTTCCATATCACGGATGGTACGAAGAATCTGATTGTTTTTGAAAATCTTCGTTGTTTCTTTTTCTATTTCTGCAGGAGAAGTGAATTGACCAGACTTGATCAGGAAACCTCTGATTTCTTCTTTGGTTTTCATTCCCTCAAAGTCTTTCGCAGAAAGTTCATTTCTTGGATCAGCAGATCTTCCTACCAGAATATAAGTACAAGGGTAGGCCTGAGACATATGTTTTACCAATTCAGCAGTGATTCCCTGTGCGCCTCCAAGTACCAGTACCACAGATTTTTGATCTAGCTGGATGTGGGCTTCATTTAAACTTGTTGACAACGGAGAAGGAATGATGTCTACTTTGTGTCTCTGATCATTTTTATAAATAACTTCAGCAGGTTTATCGTTGGTAAGAATCTCTTTTAAAGTAATTTCAGCAATCTGATCTACTTCCTGAGGGGTACTCAGGCTGATTAATCTACAAGTTGTAGTATCAAATTCTCTTGCTAAACTTTTGAAAAGTCCCGGATATCCCTGATGGTGACGTAATATAGTTGTGTCTGTAATTTCCTGAAGGTGTGCTGGAATATCTGAAATAAGATATACCCATTTTGCTTTATCAAAATCCAGTTTTTTAATCAGATCTACGTGATCAATAATGCTTGGTTTATCAACTGCTGAGAATAAATCCAGCATAATTAATCCGTCAATATGGGAAAGATCTTTGTCTGTATCTACTAATTCTACGATGACACCATGTTTTTCCAATGCATCTTTGATTGCTGAGGTTTGTTGGCTGTCATCTTGTGTGATGGCAAAGCGTTTTCCCCGCAATACTTCTGTATTTTGTATTTTAGAAGAATCTGTTGGAGTGATGTCAAAACGAAGACGAGACAATACGTTTTGAGTAGGTTCTGCCGTGTTGGTTTCTTTTACTTGCTGAGCAGTTTCATTGGTTTCACCATTCATTTCACTGATCCAGCTTGCCAGACCGCGAAGTGTTTTAATGGCAGCCAGTTTTTCCATGACATCATCAGCCTGTTCAAGGTTTTGACCAAATCCGATCTTAGTTTTAAGATCACCGATGATTTCCATACGTTTGATGGAATCTATACTTAAATCCGCTTCCAAATCAAGATCAAGGCCTAGCATTTCTTTTGGATATCCTGTTTTTTCACTTACGATATTCAAAATGGCATTTTGAAGGTCTTCAAGAGAGAATGCCGGTTGAGCTTGTGATTTTGAAACTGCAGGCTCAGTAGCTGATCCATTTTTTTCAGGCGTAGGAGTTGTTTCAGCTCCCGAAAATTCAGTAAGCCATGAAACTAATCCACTTAAAGTTTTTATTCCTGCAAGTTGCTCCATAACGGTATCTTCATTAGCATTTCCGTTACCCAGAGTTCCCAATTCGTTACGAAGTGTTCCGATGATTTCAACCCTTTTAATAGAGTCTATACTTAAATCTGCTTCAAGATCCATTTCCATACCCAGCATTTCCTGAGGATATCCTGTTTTGTCACTTACCACCTGTAGTAATAAAGACTTGATATCTCTTGAAGGAGTTTGTTTTACAGCAGCTACAGCTAAAGGTCTTTCCTGCTGAACAGGTTGAACCGGAATGGTAGATATAGGCTGGTGTGCAGCAACAGGTGCTGGTGAGTGGTATACAGGAGCAGGGAATGCCTGAGGATTCTGTCCCATAAAGGAAAGCATCACGTCACGCTGTGCCTGTATCATTAATTTCATGCTGTTCAAATATTCCTGCAACATGCGTTCAGCAGTAGACTGAGCTTCCGTTGTGGGTGCCTGTGGGTTATTCGTAAAGTTGTTCATGGGAATTGGGTTTATAAGTGGTAAAGCACCATTAGATGGTAGGTTACCAGTAGTTGGGTGGGCAGTTTGCCCGTTAACACGCCAGATAGCAGGGCTTTTCTTGTAAAGCTCCGGCTGATTAAGATCAACGATCGTAACGCTTCTGCCGTCAAAAAGTTTATCAATATTAAAGCTTCGGCCTGTTCCTAAATATTGAGCCAGCATGCAAAGCAGGTGACTGAATTTATTACGGCTGTTGTCTTCAACGTATAAGGTCAACTGATCTTTTTCCAGACATGATTTGGTCAATCCGGTAAGTACTTTTCCTGGTCCTACTTCGATGAATATTCTTGCTCCGTCGTTATACATTGCCTGAAGCTGTTCTACAAATCTTACAGGCTGTACCAGATGATCAGTAAGTCTTTCTTTTATTTCTGATGGATTTGCCGGATATACTTCTGCTGTAGTATTAGACCAAACAGGGATCTGCATTTCCTGGAAAGGAACATCCTTTAATACTTCCGCATACAAACCTTTTGATTTTGCCAATAATGGGCTGTGGAATGCACATGCAACCTCCAGTTTTTTAGCAGAAATACCTTCCTGTTTAAGCACTTCCAATAATTTATTAATAGCTTCTGTACTTCCAGCGATTACAAATTGAGTAGGTGCATTGAAGTTCACAGGATAACATCCTTCTACTTTTGCAATAATTGGCTGTAAACGTTCCGGAGTAGCACTTGCTGCCAGCATGGAACCTGGATCTCCGCCCTCTACTGAATCTAAAATAGACTGTGCTCTCTTAACACTTAAGTCAACCAGTTTATCTTCTCCAAATACTCCTGCAAAGCATAAAGCCGGTATTTCACCATAACTGTGGCCTGCCAGCATATCAGGAATAATTCCCAATGATTCTAAGAACTTAGCCAATGCAAGGTCTACAATTCCTAAAAGGGGTTGTGCTAAACGGGTATCTTTAATAGTTTCTTTTTGTTGCTTTAAATCAGCTTCATTAAAGGTTTTAGATGGGAAAACCACTTTTTCAAGTTCAGGATACTCATCAATAATCTTACGCATTGCCGGGAAAACGACAAATAAGTCACGAGCCATATTGATTCTCTGGCTGCCTTGTCCAGGGAATGTGAAAGCTACTTTACCTTCTTTTTTGTTAACCGTAAAGGTGTCTTTTGTCTCAATCCCTAGCAGTACCAATTCAAGCTTCATCATCAGGTCTTCAGCGGTATCTGCAACAATACTGAACTGGATTGGTTTTTCTGAGCTGATGCTTAAACTGTAAGCGATATCTTTTAATGGAATACCATCATTAATTTCTAATAAAACCTTAACCTGAGCAGACTGTCCTTTGGCTTCTTCATAGGTGTCTCCACGGAAAACAAATAATTCTGAAGGCCACGACTGCATTGCGATTGAATTATCCTGCTTAGGATGGTTGGCAATAACCGTATGGAAATTCGTTCCTCCAAATCCAAAAGCACTGATTCCTGCATAACGGTTTTTCTCGCCCCACAATCCACTTTCTGCATGGAATGCAAATGGACTGGTTTCTGCATTATAATAAGTATTAGGCTGCTGAAGATGAAGGGTAGGTGGTTTTACACCGTGATATACAGCAAGTGAAGCTTTGATTAATCCAGCTAACCCTGCCGCACACTTGGTATGCCCGATCTGTGTTTTCACAGAACCTAAATGGGTCTGCCCCGGTAAAGCTCCTGAACGGCTGAATAAATTGGTCAATGCACTTAATTCGGTTTTGTCACCTACTACTGTTCCTGTACCATGAGCTTCTACAAGACCTACGGAAGCGGGACTGATCCCAGCTTGGGAATACGCACGCTCTAAAGCTCTAACCTGACCTATTTTTCTAGGAGCTGTTAATCCTAATGCTTTACCGTCACTGGATCCCCCAACTCCTTTTATTACTGAATAAATTCTGTCACCATCACGGATAGCATCTTCGTATCTTTTTAAAACAAGGATCGCGATACCTTCTCCAAGGGCAATACCGTCTGCATCCCCATCGAATGTAGCACATCTTCCTTTTCTGGATAGGGCATGTGTGCTGGAGAACATCAGATAATCATTGATTCCATTGTGTAAATCGGCCCCACCTGCAAGTACCATATCAGATTTTCCTAATACAAGTTCCTGGCAAGCCAGATCAATAGCAGCCAAAGAGGAAGCACAAGCTGCATCTACGGTAAAGTTTCTACCCCCAAGATCCAGTCGGTTTGTAATTCTACCTGCGATTACATTCGCCAGAATACCCGGGAAAGAATCTTCAGTTGTATGTGGGAAGGCTTCTTTTACTTCTTCATGAAGTTCTCCGAAAACCTGCTTATAATATCCTCTGAAACTATAGCTGTTGGCAAGGTCATTACCTCCTTCAGCTCCTATAATGACAGAAATGTTGTCTCTGTTGATATGTTTTTCACCATATCCTGCATCTTCCATCGCACGCTTAGCTACCAATAAGGTTAACAATTGCGTAGGTTCAATAGCGGCAAGCGATTGTGGCGGAATACCAAATGCAAGCGGATCGAAATCAATTTTTGGAATGAATCCTCCCCATTTTGAATGAGATACATCCGATTCGTTGGAATCTGGTTTATAATAAAGGTCTTTGTTCCATCTCTCATCAGGGACTTCGGTAACACTGTCTTTTCCTAAAATAATATTTCTCCAGTATTCATCAAGGTTTTTAGCACCTGGGAAGATACACTCCATCCCTACGATAGCGATGTCCAAAGGCTTTTCTGTAGAAACAGGTTCTTCCGATAATGCAGCGCTCTGAATATATTCATAATTGTCTACTACACTTTGATGTAGAGCTGCCAATGAGATGACACGGTTATGCATCGTGGCAACCTGACCAATCATGTACATTCCTAAGTCTAATTGGTCATCTTTAGGAATATTGACCAGTTTATCACCCTGGCGTTCTATGCCTTTAGCGGCAATACGTAAACGGCCTACATTTAATTTTTCAAGCTGTTCCCATACTTGTTTTTTGTCCATTCCGGCAGCTAGAAGTTTTGCTTTTTCCATATTGAAATGGTTGGCAAATGCTGTATTTAAGCAACGGGTTTCATGTCCCGGAGCTGTTTCCAGTAAAACGGTATCTTTAGCCTGCATGGCCTGAGACTGGAATTCTTCCTGAATAGCCCCGGTTTCTACTGCTTCATGGGTATACAGATAAGCCGTACCCATCAATACTCCTATTTTCACTCCTCTTGCAGCCAATGGCGCTGCCATGATGGAAACAAATGCGGTTGAAAATGCATTATGAATTCCTCCTGCAAAAAAGACACTGATGTTTTCAGGGTGGTCTTCTTTTAAAATACGTTCAATTTGCTTTTCCCAAAGAACTGTACTTGAAAGAGGGCCTACGTGACCTCCACACTCGCGTCCTTCAAAAATGAAGTTTTTAGCGCCTTCTTTCAAGAAAATATCCAGAAGGGCAGGGGAAGGAACATGTAAGAATGATTTTATTCCGGCTTTTTCGAATACTTTGGCCTGAGCGGGTCTTCCTCCGGCAATCAAAACTACAGGAGGTTTCGCTTCTAATATATAAGAAGTCTGTTCTTCTCTTAATTCCTGTGGAGCAAATCCAAGAATACCAACACCCCATGTTTTTTCACCGGCCAGTTTCTTGGTATCCATCACCAAAGATTTTGCAGATTCTCCTTTCAATAAGGATAAGGCAACAAATGGTAAAGCTCCGGCATCTGCTACTGCATTGGCAAATGAAGGAACATCACTTACACGGGTCATTGGACCTTGAGCGATAGGGTAGTTCAGACCCAGTTCCTGTGCTAAAGAATTATTTTTATCAATTACTTTCAGTGCTTTTGCCTGCTTCAGATGTCCATACATGGCTTCTTTGAAACCGAAAATCAGTTTTTTCAGTGTTTTGAAGTCTTCATACAGGTCTGTGGCCAATGAAATGTCTTGTCCCATAGGAATATAACATGTGCTAAGGTCAAGGCCTGTAAAATATTGTTTCAGATCTTCGGCGGTTGCATTTTCGGGTAAAGCCGGTGAATTGGGTCTTACCAATACACGATGGTTCGCAATCACCTTAGTTTCTGTACCATTCAGTTTTGAGCATACATCTTTCAGATCCTGTGGAACTGAACTTTCAGGGAATAAAGCTAACTGGCTGTCCAGTACAATTCCTGTTGCTCCCAAAGCCTTTGATGCTGCAGCGGTATGGAGACCTATTCCTCCCTGTACCCACACCGGAATGCTTTGTATTTCTTTGATCACACGCTGGAATAATACAAACGTGGATTCATAGCCTACTAATCCTCCTGCTTCATTTCCTTTGATAATGATTCCTTCTGCTCCCGACTGTTCAGCTTGTCTGGCTTCTTCCAGACTACTTACCTGATATATTGCAGGCAGGCTGGAGGGTTTAGACATTCCAAACGGAAGGATCGCAAATCTTACTTTTTCAGAAATTTGAAGAGAGGCGAAATTGTCATTAGAAAAATAGATACCATAGGATGGTACGTTTATCTGGTCAAGTTGATGTAACGCTTCCTGTGCAGTTGTTATCTCATTTCCTAAACTCAAAACGGGAAATGCACCCGCTTGATGCAGTTTAGATATAAGGTTAACGTCTGGTTTTTCAAAAGGCGTCAGTCCAATAATGGGTAAGTTTTTCATGGCGTGATAATTATTGAATGATAGCGAGAGATTCATAACAAAAAACGGTATGCCTTTCGGTAATAAGGCAATTGCTTTTTTTTGTTATGATATAATAAAATTGGTTTTTGTTAAATCGGTAACGGGTTGAATCGTTTTTTGATAATTATTCAATAATCTATTACTTATCAATAGATTGTCTGATAGTAGGGTGATCTCCGGTTTTTCAAAAGGCATTAGCCTGATTTTAGTCAAGTTTTTCATAGCATTTACGGTGTAGAAATGATTAATGATATCTCATAACAAAACATCAATATCATCGGTATAAATAATGATATCCCGTTATGAGGAAATAAAAATAATAAAATTATAATATATCTTCAATCATAAATGTTATTTGATAATGATTTTTTAATAGAAAAATATCAATTGTTCAAATGCTATTAAAGTATATTTATTATTTTCTTATTCTTAGAAACGTGACGATACAATCTTAGTAATTTTAATTATAAATAGTTATAGTTAAAAAAATGTTAAGCAAATATAGTAATAAAAAATAAAATATTTCAAAAAAGGGAGATTTGTTTTCGGGTATATTACAAAAAGATAATATACCATGAATAAGGTTTGAAAATGAAAGAATGCCTTTATCAATCTGATAAAACGGATAAGCGAATTTATGTAAAATTAATCAATATATTGTGATTTAATCTGAATTATTTGTGAATTTTATCTATCTTTTTGATAAATAAACAGATAGGAATTTTAACAAATAATTAAATTATCTTTCCGAAATTCATAAAAAAACAGTAAGTACTTGATATACTTACTGTTTTTGAATGTGTTAATCGTTAAGGATTTTTCTGATTAATAATCCTTAGAGGATTGTTTTGGATCAATTATAGACCAATATTATTTATTTGGTGTCAATGAATGGACTGTTAAAATTTAAAAAATACTTAATCCGTATTGTTTTGCCAGGTCTAAGATCATGTGGTATCCTGCCAGTGAATTTCCATGCTGATCCAGAGCGGGGCTGAAAACTCCAATTCCCATTTTCCCAGGAACACTTACGGTAATTCCGCCTCCTACACCGGATTTGCTGGGTAAGCCCACCGTTCTGGAGTATTCTCCACTGAACTCATACATTCCGGCTGTCAGCATTTGTGATTCTACCAGTTTTGCCATGTCAGCATTTTTATAAGTGGAGTCTCCATCAAATCTTACGCATTGGTTAGCGAAGAAATATCCTATTTTGGCAAGGTCTTCTGCTGTAAGCTCAATAGAGCATTGTTTGAAATAGTTGTCAAGCTGGTCTTCATTTCCTGAAATCAGTCCGCTGTTCTTCATAATATAAAACATACCACGGTTACGGTGTCCTGTGGATTTTTCAGATTCGTAAACGGATTTGTTATAATCAATTGTCTGGTTTTTGGTAATATATCTTACCATATCCAGTATTTTAAGGAATGGTTTTTCCCCGTCTCCTGAAATGAGCGAAGTCGTAAGAATTGCTCCGGCATTCATCATTGGATTAAGCGGTTTTCCTGTAGTTTCAAGGTTTGAGAAATGGTTGAAAGGCTTATCGGAACCAAAATATCCCATTTTGTCGAAAATATTAGATTCTCCTTTTTCATTTACAGCAACCATTAATGATATGATTTTAGAGATACTCTGCATAGTAAACTTTTTACTAACATCTCCTGTGTTGAATACTTTACCGCTTTTGTCTACGACTGAAAAAGCAATGGCTTTAGCGTCCATTTTTCCTAGTTCAGGAATGTAGTCTGCCACTTTACCTTGTGTATAATAAGCTCTGTTTTTTTCCAGAATAGTATTTAGTGTTTTCTCAGAAATTGTTGAGATATCTACTGTTTTCTGAGCGTAAACAGTTGTGTTCAAGGCTAAAAAAGCCACAGTACAGATTCCTTTTGCGGAGGATAAAAAGCTGTTGTTTTTCATAGGAAGGTCTTCAATTAAAATATTATGATATACCTGAGGAAACAAAGATAAAATATTTTTGGTATTGTCTGTAACTCTCTTTTTTTTGTATTCATGAGTGTTTATAGGTGATTTCTGCATAAAATGAGGTAATTTATATAAAACAGATAGGCAAAGGGATTCAAGAGATAAAAAATATTTTAAAAAGAAGAAGGTTTCGCTTAATTTCTTTTCTTTTTTTAATTGTATTTTATTTGTTGTTATTTTTAATTTATTATTTGTTTTCAATGAATAAAATTCATTATTAGTGTTTTTAATACCTGTTTTGGTTTTTAATATTGTTTAAAATGTGGTATTTTATTTATTTAAAATAGATGTAAAGCTTTAAATTACTGAGAAAACCGAACTTTTTTAGATAACTGATATGTAGGTGAAATAACATATAAGCATGGATTTGTCTATATTGCTGGTATTCAATTGTGAAATTGTGTTATTTTTTCACTATTAAATGATTTTTGTATTAATTTTTTTGTTAATTTGACAAAAATTAATAACACTTTTTTAATAACTATGAAAAACAACACCTATTTTGGTAGGCAGCACGTCTTCAGATGGCTCCTGCTATGTTGGCTTTTGGTACCTTGGGTACTACAAGCGCAAGCTCGAATTACATGGACCGAAGAGGTCGGATGCCAGGAATTCCGCGGCGAAAAAGAAGGTCAGGTTCCTGACAACGGAATCGCCAGTTCTTACATCAATTCCGCCCAGTGCCTCCGCGTCTGCGAGAAATCACTAAACCCTGTAAAATATCTGGTTCAGGGATCCAACGTTTCTAACGTACAATGGTCAGTCTCAGGAGGAACTGCTACCATTTCAGGAGCCGGAAATACTCTAGCGTATGTTACGTGGGGTGCCGCCGGTAATGGATCTTTACAGGCTGTTATCACTTACAACGACGGAACTGTGGAAACACAGACCATTTGTATTGAAAAAATCAACAGACCAATTGCTAAATTTGAATTACTGAATCTGGATTATACCGTATGTAACAATACAACGGTGTATTTTGATAACCTTTCCGAACAAAACGGAGGGTCAGATATTGTGAATTATTTCTGGCAATTCGGAGATGGAACTACTTCTACTTCCACCGCTTTTGAGCCGTCTCATGTCTATACTAATCCTGGTACTTATACTATTCAGCTTACTGTAACCAATAAGTGCGGATGCCAGAGTAAGTTTAAAAAAGAGATCAAGGTAGTGAAATCTTACCCTGTACAGATTAACTGTGCTTCTGTAGTATGCGAAGGAAGTACAGAGAAATACAATGCAGAGGATGGATGTAACAAAGGACAATGGAAAGTTATTGGAGGAAATATTGTAAGCAATAACGGAAACGAAATTGAAGTAGTTTGGGATCAGGTAGATCCTATGGATGGTTTCGGATACGTAATGTACATGTCTGAATGTGCTTGTCCTGAATGGACTACTATTAAAATCCCTGTGATTTTAAAGAAGGCAAAAGTGAAAGGACAGGAGAAAGTATGTGCTGGTAAACAGTATACTTATTCTATTCCTCAATGGCCTACAACCAAAGTTAATTGGAATGTATCAGGCCCTGCAGGAGGTCAGTTGGTTAATACCCAACAGAGAAATGAAATTGTTTTCTCGGCAACTCAGCCTGGAATTTATCACCTTGAGGCAACTTACTTCAATACTTTATTGTCATGCGAAGGAAATGCCAGTATTGATATCGAAGTAGAACAGCCGGTAACGATAAGCGGTGGTGCAGATGAGATCTGTGCAGGAACAAGCCAGACATTTACAGCTACTCCTAATGTACCTGTTATCTGGAAAGTAACTACAGGAGGATCTACTGTAACATCGGGATTGGTATCTGGACCATTTACTTATCCTTTTACAACAGCAGGTACTTATACTATTGTTGCTGTGAAGCAAGGAGGAGGTTGTGAAAGTAATCCAAGAATTATTAAGGTATTACCGATTCCACAGCCGCCTACAGGAACTATTTCAGGAGAGACGAAGGTATGTCCTGGAAAACCTTATGTATATACCATCAGCTCTGTAGATGCAGGGATGGTGCCAGTTTGGAGTGTTACCAACGGAACAATCCAGGGGAGTAACGCAGGATCTTCTGTAACGGTTATATTTAATGCTGGTGCTTCGTCATATTCAGTGTCTGCACAGAATAAATCTATGAGTAATGCAGGTTGTCTTTCAGCTCCAATTTCGTTCAATGTAGTGGCATTGGATCTTAATACGATTACGGTTAATCCTAATCCGGGTGGACCTTTCTGTCCGAGCAGCACTCAGACTTTTACTGCCAATCTGAACGGTATTGTTCCGGACTTTATGGAATGGACATTTGGAAGTGCAAACTTCGGAAGTGTTGTAGGAGGACAGGGTACTAATAATATTACTGTAAACTTCAACGAAATTTCTTCAACAAGCAGCACTACGCTGAACTTAAGAGTTGTAAAATGTGGAGTAACAAAAATTATCAGTGTTCCGGTATCTTTATTACCGCTTCCTGTGGTGAGCTTCACAAATGTTGGAGGACTTTGTTTAGGCTCCAACCTTACATTCACTGTAAATCAGGGAATCATCACTTCAGCAACGAGTGTAACTTTCACTTTTGCTAATGGAACGACATATACTACAGCTTATAACCCGGCAGGAAATTATAGCTTCCCGAATAACGGATATATCCAGAACGGTTCAGGAAGTAATATTTCTCAAACGGTGACAGTAACTTATACAGGAACTAACGGATGTAACTATAAGCCTACTGCAAGTGCTAACTTTACTATATATCCAGAAACTATCATTACGGTTTCTCCGGTATATAATATCCTGGTATGTGATCCTACAACAATGACACCGTATACGCTTACGGCTAATAGTTCTACAGGACTTACCAATATTACTTCTTGGCAATGGTTCAAAAACAATGCACCAATATCAGGTGCTACAACCAACTCTTATACCATAGGAGGTGCAGGTGCTTTTGGTACCTATAGAGTACGTGCTGTAGATGTTAATGGTTGTGTGGTTTATTCGCAAAACATTAATGTGAGCCAGCTTTGCCCAAGCAGCGGAACTTGTACTGCAAATCCTCAGATCAATTTTACAGCTACATGGTCAGGTTGTAATACGATTTCTACTTCAGGGTTAACATATAGCGGAACTCCTGATCAGATCGAATGGTCATCAGACAGTGTACTTACTTTAACCTCCCCTCAGGGGCAGCCTACAGCAACATATCAAACTACTCTTGCGGGAGCACATATTGTTTTTGTACGTTTAAGATATGGATCATGCTGGTATAGCAAAGCCGTTGAAGTAAGAAAGAACTACGAACCTAAATTCAGCGTAAGCACAGTATGTAGCGGAGGCGGATATAATGTGACTCTTTTCAATAGTTCTACTATTTTTGAGATCAATCAGTCATCTATTACCTATACATTCACTAGTCCGGGTCAGCCAACCCAAACAGGACAGTCGGCTACTTACAACAATCTTGCACCTGGTACTTATACCTTCACCATGACAATGTCTGCACCAGGAAAACCATCGTGTACAACTACGCAAACTGTTACATTAGCTCCGGTTCCTAGTACCAACTTCATGGTTCCGGCATGGATCTGTGTACGTGAGCCTATTACATTCACTGCAGCGGGATACAACTCAGCTAATACATACACCTGGCTTTTTGATGGTACAGCATATGTGGCTTCAGGAGCAGGTGCAACAGTTACCTATAATACAAGTGGTGCAAAGACAGTGCAGCTAAAAATCACTACCCCTAACGGATGTGTGTATACTTCACCAGTTGCTAATATTAGCGTGAAAGAAGCCTTCATTGATGGTAATATTTCACCTATTAATGTGGTTACTTGTGCAGGATCTGTTCCTACACTTGTGTTTAATGGTTCGGTAGGAACTGCCAGCCAGTATATCTGGATGAATGGTTCTCAGCCAGTGCCGGGAGCGCCAAATTCAATAACATTCACACCGACTCAGTCAGGAACTTACTGGCCGGTATTGGTATCGCCTGATGGTTGTAAAACAAGCATCATGAGTACTAAAGCTGCAACAGTGACTGTTAAAAATGCTCCATATGTAAATATTTCAGGTAAAGCTAATATCTGTGCAGGATCTTCTACAATACTTACTGGTCTTGTAACCGATAATACATTGGAATATCAATGGAAGAAAAATGGTTCTCCAGCATCACCTGCATGGATGTCTGGTCCTTATCCGATTACTTTAAATACGGGATCATTAACTGCAGGTACCTATGTATTTACTCTTGAAGTAAGAACTCCAGGTGCATCAGGATGTGTGAGTTCTAAAAACTTTACCCTTACAGTAAGCAATCCGCCATCACCGGTTACGGTAGCTTACAGCCTGGTGAGCTGCCAGCCTTATAGAATTCAGCTAACTGCGTCAGGACCAGCTGCGGGAGATTATAACTGGAGCAATGGAATGTCAGGACAGTCAATCACTGTGAATGAAGGTGGTGTATTCCAGGTTACTTATACTGCGCCAAGCGGATGTAAAGTATCTAATTCTGTAGAAGTACCATTAAGTCTTGAAAGCTTGATGTGGGTATTCCCTACAGGATGTTATGATGAATGTCTTAGAGAGAATAATTATATCATAGGACCAAAAGGAGTATTTGATCACCATGATTGGATGTTGTTTGGAAACAGTATTCAGAGCGGGAATAATAATTTCATCTTCCCATTATATATTGGAAATGCAGGTACCTACCAATTACAGGTTAATCATTTAGGATGCCAGTATACATCAGGAACCATGAATTACTATCCAGGTAAAGAATGTGGATATGAAACAGATTGTAAGATTAAAGGAGAAATTAAAGGAATGAAATGGGTTGGAGATCATTACGCCGTTTATGGTGCGATTTACAACACAGGAGGCCAGCCGATAAGTCTTAACGTTTCAAGTGTTAATGGATACGGAGTTTATATTCCATCTATTATTACAATTCCGGCTGGAGGAATGTATGATATGAATGCAAATCCATTGGCATTCTATCCAAATCCAAACTTCCAGGGTACTGATGAGATTTTATTCTATAATGAAACTTGTAAGTTTAGTACCAAAGCGGTAGATCCGGACTGGATGGGTATGAGAAGTGCATCAAGAAGCGTTACAGCTACTGCAGTTTCTTCTCTGAAAATGATACCGAATCCTGCGAAGGAGAAAGTGAAAATCTCGTATAATACGGGCGATGAAAAATTACTAGCAAAACAGATTACAGTTTTTGATGCCATGGGCAATGTCAAATTCCGTAAAGAAGTGAAAGCGGCTTCCGGAGAGGTAGACGTGGAAGTTTCCAGCTGGCTGCAAGGTGTTTATATCGTTATTGTACAAACGGGAGACACATCATTACAAGGAAAACTAATTAAAAATTAGTGACTTATAAATCAGTGTTCTCTTCGGAGAGCACTGTTTTTTTATGATATGTGATAATTAAATGAATTTATATGATACAATTAAAAAACAAACTGTGGGGATTGCTACTTATGCTGCCGGTATTATTTTTTAGCCAGACTTACCAGTGGCAATGGGCAAAACAGGCCGGCGGACAATCTGGTTCTGCTGATCCGGGGTTTAATTACCAATTTGATGAATCTATACGTGATATTGTTGTAGATAATAACAATAACACTTACTATCTGGCAAGTGTATGGAATGGAGGTCAAAATCTGAACGGTGTAGCTGTACCCAATTATGGACTTCGTGATCTTGTTTTGTTTGCTACAGACTGTCAGGGTAATACATTATGGTCTACCATTGTCGGAGGATCAGAAGATGGTGAAAATGCCTGGCATATTGAAGTAGATAATAATGGCGGATTATATGTAATGGCTACTCTTTATAACAATTCATATAGCGGAGATCCTACTGCTGTTCCTATGCATTTTGATGGTACTCACACAATGCCCTTGTATACATATTATGATCAGACAGTAGAGCCTGCGCATAAAGCGGGTTATCTGCTTAAATATAAAACTTCTGATGGAACATTGGATTGGAGTAAAGCTTTGCAGGGAGATGTCAGCTATCTTAGCAGACGTTGTGACGTACAGATGATGTATATGGATTCATCCAAAAATATTCATGCTATTATGGGTTTCAGAGCGGGAACTCATTTAAATGGTTTAATTACGGTTCCGTCAACGTTTACTACATCGTTTCAGTATTATCTGGTTAAATTCAACTATGATAATGGGAATATGACCCCAGCAACTCCTTTATTACTTCCTATTACGGGGGGAATAAGCGCAGGAGGAACAGATGGTAAAGTAAACCTGCTGTATGATGAAAGTTTAAACAGATATTATCTGGCCGGAAAAAGAATGGTTGGGAATTACACCAGTAATCTGGAAGACTTCTCGTACAATAATACTCCGTTTACAAAAGATGCTTATGTGCTTGCATTTAATGGAAGTACCGGAGCAGAGTTATGGAGAAAAGAATTTGATAATAGCTTACCAGGATTTATGGATGATGAAATTCATTCTGTTATCAAAGCTTCAGGCTCATCGGATATTTATATTTCAGGACGTTATTTTTCAGGAACAGTTCCTACCACTTTCGGGAATTATTCTTTTCCAGTACAAAACTATCAGGGACAGACTCCTTTTGTAATGAAGCTTAATGCTGATGGAGTAGTGCAGTGGGCAAAAGTTCCGGATGGGCTTACAAGTTTTTCTGCTTATCGTTTCATGAAAGGAAAAATTGCTTTGAACGGAAATGAACTGGCATACGCTAAAGGAAGCTGGAATGAGGTTTGGGGAAGTTTTTCAATGACACGTCCCAATTCAGATTTATCAGATCCTTTGCTGGTACGTTTCAATAAAGATACAGGAGCAGTAATTGGTACCGGAGAGATTCACAGTAACTTTCAGGTTCAGGATGAATTTACAGCCATTGCTGTAGATAAAGACGGAAATTATGTATTAGGAGGTCTTTTTCATGACCAGCTGTTTACAGATTCCAATGATAATGTTAATACAATGACGGTAAATGTAACGGGAGGAAAATCCCAGTCTTTCATTACAAAATATTCTAAATCAGCATGCAGTCAGATGTCAGTAGAAGAAACAGCTGTTCAGGCAGGAATTCAATTATTTCCGAACCCGGTTCAGGATGTGCTTACTATAAGAAGTAAAGAACCTTTGGTTTCTTACGAAATCTTTGGCACTACAGGGCAGCTCGTAAAACAAGGAACTTTGAATATGGCGCAGGAACAAATCGTATTATCTTCTCTTCAGGCAGGAGTATATTACATTAAACTTAAAACAAAATCTTCAACAGTAACAGAAAAAATACTGAAGAAGTAAAAAAACAAAACTGAAAATTAATAACCTTATATATAAACAGTGTTCTCGGGATGAGGGCGCTGTTTTTTTTTATCCGAAATTTTTAGCGTTAAAATAAGTTTGGTCAGAACTTTTAGACAATTTATATATAACGCATCTTTTTATAGTAGCGATTTTGAATAAGCGATTCCGTATTTTTGCAGAGAACTAAACGATTAAATTTTTTATTCCGGCATATGAGTAATACATTTTCTGACAACAATCAAATTGAGGTGGTTTCTTCTTTTTCGGAATTAATAAACACTCCTTTTCAAGGAACGATGAATGCTGTTTGCTGGCAGAGAAACCTGGTTGGAGATTTTAAGGAAATCATTTCTGAACTTCAGCTGGAAGATAATATTACAGAAGTTTCCAGTGAAGATCTTTTAGCATTGAATCTTTCTGAAGAAGGGAATATCGCAAGGGAAATTATCCTGAATGATATGCAGTTATTAGCAGATCACGGTGCGTCCCCGTCTCTTAATTTGCTTAAATGCTATGAACGGGATGAAGAACTGGGATTCATTTCAACGGATGTGTATTCCTATCATGTAGATCGTTCACCCATTGGAACGGATACTTTCTTATGTACTTATCATGGGGCTGCAAGTGATATTATAGCTAATGATCAGGTGGAGCAGAAAGTTTTAATCCCTGAAATCCGTGAACAGCTCAAAAAATTACATAACGGTCCGGAAAAAGAATTTGAAGACTTCCTGAAAGAGTATTTCTTTGATCTTCACTATCAGCCTAAACCCAATGCAGAACCTTTTAATCTGGGTGTGGGGCATCTTTGGCGGATTGCTGTAGATCATCCGGAGCAGAAGGCTTTACCTTGTGTGCATAGAGCTCCTGTAGAGAATGATGATGAATATAGGTTGTTGTTGATCTGTTAGATGGTCTATTGAATTTTAAAGATATTTAGAAATATCAACAAATCCGTGAAAATCCAAATTCACATACAATTCATGCCTTTACACATTCCTGCGACTATCCTTTAAGTTGTATATCTAGTTTTGTACTGTATAATTATTAAATATATAGCATGACACTTAAAATACTAATGTTTTGTTTAGTTGCAGTTTTATCTATTGGTTTGAGATTACAGCACAAAAAGAAACTTAATGATGAGGTTATCCGCATGGCTAAAGAAAATGTCTGGATAAAATGATTGCTGCTATGGCTATAAGCTGAACACTTTAAAGAATGAAGAAGACATTGATGCAATGAAAGAGAGTTCAGCATTAGCCTTTATGAAATAAGCTACAGATGAATTAGCAGAAAAGGTTATTCGTTTTTATGAATTCTACAAGAAAGGCTCAAACACCTAATCTGTGTATTTTTATCGCAGTGATTCGGAAAAGCCTTATACCAAAATTATACTGATGTGGAAAAAACTCCTGAAAAGGTTATAACTAAAAACGGCACAATATAACTGTGAATTTTTATATAAACCCCTTTTCCTTTAACATTAAAATATAATATTTATTATGAAAAAATTAATAATTTTTTTCACATTTTTTATAGGTGCTTATGCATTGAGCCAAACTGGAATTAAATTTGAAGAAGGTAATTTTACAAGTATCTTAGCTAAAGCAAAGAAAGAAAGAAAATCTGTATTTATTGATGCCTATACCTCCTGGTGTGGACCATGTAAATTAATGGTGAAAAATATTTTTCCTCTTACCACTGTGGGAGATTACTATAATACTCATTTCATCAATATCAAAATTGATATGGAAAAAGGGGAAGGACTCAAAATAGCTAAGAAATATAATATAAAAAGCTATCCTACTTATTTATTCCTTGATGAAAAAGGAGAAGAAATATACAGAACGGTAGGATATGCAGAAGAAAATGAATTTATCCAATTTGCAAAAGACGCAAGTGATCCAAACAAAAGACTTCCTGCTTTAAAGAAGAAATTTGAAAATGGGGAAAGTTCCCCCGAATTTCTGAAAACTCTTGCCACACTTGCCGGCATGTCTGATGATAGAATCTTTGCAAGTAAAGTGTTAGAAAAATATTTTAGTACCCAATCTACTATCACTAGCCAGGATATAGCGCAATTGATGATGGATATTGAAAGTACAGAAGACCCTCTTTATAAAGTATTCCAGAATAGAAAAGGAGATATTGTAAAAATTACTTCTAAAAAAGATTATGAAGAGTTTGATAAAAACATAAAGCTTAAATCTGTTTATAAAAAAGCTTATAACAAAAGTACAAAAGCCCTGGATGAAAGCTATTACCTTGCTGAAGTTCAAAAGTTTTTGGAAAAAAAAGAAGCTGAAAAGAATTTGCAGGATTTAAAAGCTAATATCGCATTAGATAATAAAGATTATAAAACATATGAAAAGATAATGTTGGAAATATATCAAGATTATTCTAATAAGGAACCGATGGATCTAGGGTTTGCTGCCTGGGGATTTGCAGAGAATGATATAACTAATAAGTCATCCATAGAAAAGGCTGTGCTGTGGGTTCAAAAAGCTATAGAAAAACAGCCTCAACCTATCCATATGTTTACTCTGGCAAGGCTTTATAATAAAATAGGGGATAAGAAAAATGCTAAAATATGGGCCGAAAAATCCATTGGGTTGGCAAAAACATCAGGGCAAGATTCATCAGAAGCTGAAGAATTTTTAAAAAACCTTTAGTGGAGCAGTAGATATGTACAGGTATTAAAAAATTTCTCTTAATAATAATCTGTAATCTGCTTTTCTAGGTGACTCGTAATTGTATTCGATCCATTATTAATATAATATGCTTATTTTTATTACTTTGGATGGTTTTCCTGGAATACATTATGGGTTGGAAGCAGAGTTAAGATTAATCATTCAGATGATAAAGTTAAAGCGAAGCTTATCTTAATATTCTTAAAATCTTAATGACAACCCTAATGATTTTATTCCTATCCAATCACTTTAAGTTGTGTTAAATACTCATCACCATCAATATTTCCTAGTGCAAATTCATTTTCCAGCAGTTTAATTTTTTCTGTCTTGGTATGTGTACGGTTATAGATCTTATCCAGTATGCTGTTCTCGTCTGTCAGTGGATTTAAAACGTGCTTAAGATAACGATAAGCCTGATAATATCGGACCCCCAACAGTCTTTGCGAATGAGCATTAAAATGAATACCGTCTGGATTGGCCGCAAGTCCTTTTGCTGTAACAAAATAACAGTTTTTATGAGATTCGGCAAAAAGCTTTAACTCACGATTAACCAGTGAATAATGGATAAAGTATTGACCAAATATTCCGGAAGGTAAAAAGTCTCCCAAGCCTCCAATAATAAGCGGTACCTCAGGAATGTTGAGCTCCTTGCGTAAAGTATTAATAATGATAGCAAATTTTTCCTGATATTGCTCTGCCTTTTCAGGAGAACAGTCGTTTTCGCCCTGATGCCATAGAATTCCTTTAATTTCGCTTGTTCGTTGTGCAAGCTTTGCCTGTGATACTGCATTTTCAAATAAAGCGCCGCCTACAGCCCAATCATCAAGGCTCGTACCTCCATCAGCACAAGGGATCAATCCAATTTCATCTTGCTTATTATCAAGTCTCCAGGAAGCTGTAAATGAGGAAGCAAGTCCCACACCTGAATTGGGACGATCAAAATTAATCGGTTCAGCCATGATTTGCCATAAACCGTTTCTCTGCATTTTAATTTGTTCATCAAAAATAGGGGGAACCTCTTTCGTATAGCCACGTCCGGCCATATTGGATTGACCAATCATTAAAAAAGAATGTATCATTTTGTTTATTTAGTTGTTAAGCCTATACTTCTGCTGAATGTAGTCCAGGCTAATTTTTTTATTTCATTGGGAGCAATATCTCCGGATCTGAATGCTGTAATCGTTGCTGTAATACTATTGGTGAAAAGAATTTTTATCCAG
The DNA here is from genome assembly GCF_949767875.1 of Chryseobacterium sp. IT-36CA2. Lineage (NCBI taxonomy): Bacteria > Pseudomonadati > Bacteroidota > Flavobacteriia > Flavobacteriales > Weeksellaceae > Chryseobacterium > Chryseobacterium sp. IT-36CA2. The sequence goes on from NZ_CATKPG010000011.1 coordinate 1,197,135, forward strand.
GGTAGCGGCAATTGACTATCAATTAACTGTTCTTTCTGTAGTTTTTGCAGAGCATCGAATAAGTCGGTTCTTGCTTTTAAATATGCCTTACTGGTTTCAGTTTTGTAGGTAGGTTCAATCTCGTTTAATTTTATTAAAAAAGCATACTTAGTTCCGCTGTCAATTCCAGCATATAATAAATTTTCAAGCTGTATCAAAGGATCTGAAGAGCTATCACAGGCTTTAATGGCTGCCGCTTCCCACGCTTGCATCATGTTTTGGTTGCAGGCTTCCAATAATTCGTTCCGGTTTTTAAAATACCGATGCAATGTTCTGCGGTTAAGGTTACAGTGTGCTGCAATCTCTTCAAATGTTGCTGAAAAATTCTCATTTAAAACACTTATGGCTGTATCAATAATTTTTTGTTGGGTATTCATTATTTTTAATTGGCTCAAATTTACGACAAATGTCTCAATTTAGAGACATTTATTTTTTTAATTTATTTATTAAATACTATTAACATGTAATATGAATTATTTTCTCTTTTTGACTAAAAATCCATTTTAAATCCAAATTCACATTGGGTTTACGTCTTTACACATTCTGATAATTCTACATTTTGCAGTGTATCTAGTTTTGTAGAATTAAATCTATAAAATATGAAATTTAAATTGTCGATGTTGTGTTTGGTGTTTATATTTTTTTCAGAGCTGAGGGGGCAAAAAAAAGAGAATTTTAAAAATGATTTTATGACTGTCATTAAGCAAAATGATCCTAAAAAAATTCTTTCAGGGATGAATACGCTTGTCAAAGCTTATAAGCTGGATACTTTAAAATATACGAATGGAGTGGATGTGATGAAAGGATCAGCAGCAATTGCCTTTTTGAAGCAGCATGATTTTAAGAATTTTGAATTGTATCTAAATAAAATAAAAGAGAAGTTCAATCAGACCTCTTATATGAACATAGCAGCAGAAATATTGTATGAATCAAACAAAAATCTAAACTATGCACATAATTTAGCAGAAAAAACAATTCGTCTCTACGAATCCTATAAAGGTGATCCGCAAGCGAGGCCGGAAGGTTTTAATCACAAAGACTGGGAAAGATTTATGAAATTGGCCGCATATCCTTATTATGAAACCTTTGCAAAGATATTACATGCTCAGGGGCAATCAGGTCCAGCACTGTATTACCTGGAAAAAGCGCTTCAAAATAAAGATTCTGAAAATATGATGCCGGAAACAGCTCAGTTATACAGTTCCTTATTGATTGCCGGGCACTATAATGAAAAAGCGTATAAATTCCTCCGAAGAGAAACAGAACTTGGCAGAGCTACAAAAGTAATGGAAGCTCAGTTTAAAACACTCTATTCTTTATTGACAAAAAAAGATGCAGATGTTGCAATGGATTCTATTCAAAAAAATGTTAGCAGAAGATATGCCGAGGAAATATCCAAAAAAATAATTACAGGGAAAAAGGCTTCTGATTTTAATTTAAAAACGCTGGACGGGAATTCAGTTTCTTTAAAAAGTTTGCGAGGTAAAATAGTGGTATTGGATTTCTGGGCTACCTGGTGTGCACCATGTATCAAATCTTTACCCAGTATGAGTAAAATAAATAAAAAAAATCCAGATGTGGTTTTTTTATATATCGTAACAAAGGAAACGGGCTCTGACGCAGTACAACGAATAAAGAAATTTGTAAAAGAACATCAGATTGCACTTAATATATTAATAGATATTCCTGATAAAAGAAACTACGGAAAATTTCTAACGATATCCGATTACAACATAACAAGAATTCCCGCAAAAGTAGTTATTGATAAAATGGGGGCAATACGATTTTTTTCAGTTGGTTTTACCAATGAAAATGTGCTTAATAATGAACTGCAGACTATGATTGATATTGTGAAAATGCAATAGTGTTATAAATCAATTAATTATGTTAGATTAGCAAAACACAAATGCATTAAAAAAATGAGTTCAAAAATCGGTATTGTACTTTTATTTATTCTCACATCTATAAGAATAACCTTGTTCGCACAAAATTCAGAAATAATGAGCACAGGATATCTTATTATAGAAGGGAAGGGGCTGAAGATGACTTCCAGACAAAATAAACGGGATTACAATATAACAATGATAGGAGGCTTTGCCGCTATAAGCACAACAGATCTTTTTAAAAAATCTCACATAAAAACAAAATTTTATTTTATTGAGAATGATGATGAAAAAGAAAAACAAGGCTTTAATCAAATTACCGATCATATTTTTATGAATGTAGGGAAGGGCTGTATTATTGAGCTATTTGATGAAAATACAGACAGACTTCTGCAGAGGTATAAGTTACAAAGAGTTCAGTCTTTTCCGGAAATTGAAATTATTTTAAAAGATACTGATGATTTTAAAAGTAATTCTACAGGAGAGGTTGTTGCCTACAAATATTCGAATATAATTTTATCTCCCAATACAAACAAAATAGAATTGAGAGTTGCGAACAAAGATACATTGAAAGTTAAATATCAACTCATCAATTTAAAAACAAAGGAAAAGATGTATTGTGGGTTTCTGCCTACAAAAGAAGTATTTCATGTAGATTCAAACATAGAATATGAATTGAGATGTAACTATGTTGCACAGCCGGAAAGTACTATGGTGAAATATATTAATATTAGGCCACAATGGTATCAGTCTGTGATTTTTTACACTTTGGCGTTTATAGTGTTGTCAGGAATTATATTTTATATTGCTACGCTGGAATTCAGAAATAAAATTAATAAATCAGAAGCCAAGCAAAGGAAGCTAGAAGAGGCTGCCATACGCCTCCAATCTATGCTGAATCCTCACTTTACTTTCAATGCATTAAGTACAATTCAGGGATTAGTTAATACAGAACGTATAGATGAGGCCAATAAATATCTCGAAGAATTTAGCATCCTTTTAAGAAGATCTTTGTCCAAAAGCAGAGATGTTTTCAACAGGCTTGATCAGGAGCTTGAAATGATGCGTATCTATTTAAATATTGAATCCCTTCGATTTGAATTTAAATGGGAAATAATAGTGCTGCCTACAGATTTATACACAACAGAAATAGAAATTCCAACGTTATTATTACAGCCCTTGATTGAAAACGCGATTAAACATGGTGTATCATCACTAAGGCAAAATGGAAAGATTAGAATTATATGTCTGAAAGAAAAGAATGATATGATTATATTAATAGAAGATAATGGAGTTTGGAATGATAAAGTTCCTTTTACAGGATATGGTCTGGCTATTACGCGTGAAAGAATAGAGACCATCAATAAAATGCAGAAGAACCAACAGATACTTCTATCTTTAGAAGTAACTAATGGCACTCAGATAACTTTAACTTTTAAAAATTGGATCAATAATGATTAATGCGGTAATCGTAGATGATGAATCTATCAACATCAGTAACTTACAGTCTTTGTTAACAAGGCACTGTCCATCAATAAAAATTGTTGGAACCGCCAATTCTGTAGACGAAGCCTGTAGTGTTATTGTGAAGGTAAATCCTGATGTAGTATTTCTTGATATAGAAATGCCACAAAAGAACGGGTTTGAACTTTTAAAATATTTTAAAAAACCTTCATTTGATATTGTTTTCGTCACAGCGTATGATTTCTATGGGATTCAGGCCATCAAATTTTCTGCATTGGATTATTTACTAAAGCCTATTAATATTGATGAATTGAAAACAACAGTAGAGAAAATAGAACTTTCTCTTAACAACAAGTCACATCATAGAAGACTTAGCAATATTGTAGAATTACTGGAAAATAAACTACCTCTCGATCATAAAAAAATTGCATTGCCTTCTCAAAAAGAAACACTGTTTGTTCCGGTTCAGAGTATCCTGCGTTGTGAATCATCCAATAACTATACAACTTTCTACCTCACAGATGAGACCGTACATGTAATTTCCAAACCCATATACGAATACGAAGAGATGCTTAAACCTTTTGGATTTATGCGTTGCCACCAGTCACATCTCGTCAATAAGAGGCACGTGATAAGTATTCTGAACGAAGATTCAGGATATTTGATTATGGCGTGTACCCATCAGAAAATTCCAATATCCCGCCAAAGAAAACAATATGTAAAAGAAGCACTGAAAGAATAGTGCGTTTTTATATTAAATTAGTTCTTATATTGAAAAAGATTATCCTTAGCGAATACCAATTTGATATGAGCTAAGGATATATCTGAATTTTTAGAATGAACGTTTTTTTTCCTTCTGTATCTTATATATACTATTTCCCGATACAAAAAGTAAAGTTTACAATTTATCAACTTAATAATCAATAGATTATTAAATTATTCGAATTAGAAAAATGTAAAAATGCAGCAAATAAAGAGAAAACAAGAGATAATGAAGTGAAAATTAAAATATTTTCAGATGATTATTTTCTTCAATTTTGAAATTTAGGAAGCCTTTATTTTCATTCAGCTTTCCAAAAATAGCAAAGTTTTTATTTCCATCCAAATAGCCAAATTCTAATGACTGTTTGCTATTCAGAAAAACATTAAATCTAAATTTCTTTTCGGTGTCTCTGAAAACTAAATTTTTTAAATAAAAAATTTGTTGAGTGGTTTGATTAATTCTTTCTACTGTTTTAAATTCTATATACGCTTTGCCCCAAACAATTAAATAATGGTCAAGATAATCTTTTTTCTTTTTTAGGATATTATTCAAATGCACTCTTGGAATGCTTTCGTATTTATATTTTTTTTCGAATTTATTTAATGAAATTTTGCCTTCGTGAAGAAAATTATTTATTTCTAAAGTATTAACAATTTTATTATCATTCTTAAACATTAAATTGATTACTTTCTGTAGATTATTTGTGATTAAAAAATTTAATCTGTCTTTGTCCTCTATTTCCTTACTGTTGTATAGTTTATTCAAACTATTGATAGAAATAAACTCTTCAAAAAATTGGCAATCTTCTAAATGCTCTTTATTCCTATTAGAAGCAAAGTAAGGATGTTTTTTTTGTTGTCGGACAATATGAAGAGGTGCAACATAACATTCTGGACAATAAATATTACCAAGGTGTATTGCATCTTTAAAATCCTCAATCCTTATTGCACGATTTTCTTTATCAAAATATGCTTCTTCAAATTTTGGCATTTCTTCAAATTAAAAGTTTACATTGTCGATTCCTAAACTTTGCGCATAAGTCTTTATTCTATTATGCTTTTCTGCTAAACTTTTATTTTCTAGTAAATCAGGATATTTATCAAATAACATTTGTAAAAGCTTATTTTTCATAATAGGCTCATCTATCAATTCTAACATTTTGTAATAATAATCTACCTTTTTCTCATCTCTATCGCCTTTAATAAAATCAATTGCTTCAATTACTTTGTAATGGGCAAATTTTCCAATAAAAACGTTATCATTTCCAAAGAAAAAATTATCATTCAATAAATGAAAAATATTTGCTCCAAAAGACTTTCTCTTATTATCTGAATCCTCAGAAAAACCAGCTTCATTAGTAGCTAAATACATAATATTTGATGAAGGAATGTCGGATAGAATAAAAGGAGAATGTGTTACAAAAATGAAATTAATTCCATCAATGTTTTTTAAATTCAGTTTTTTTATCCCATTTATCAGAAGGTCTATGTATGTTCTTTGATAATCGGGATGGAAGTACAATTCTATTTCTTCTAAAATTACATTAATATTTCGATAAGAAATTTTTTCATCGTCTGTACTATTCTTTACAGAGTCTAAATTTATTAGATGGTAATATATAGAACTTGCAGAATAAATTTGTTGCTTCTCTCCTGAACTTAGTGTACTGAATTTAATCTCTTTATTACCTGATATCATAGAGATAAGGTCTATATCAGTCCTAAATATTGGAGGAGGTAAACAATTTATTATATCACATTCTTGTAGTTCTGTCACTTTTTTTATCATGTCTGCAACGCTTTCAAACTTTAATGAGTTTGTTGGTTTCGATATATCAAATTCTATGTGTTGATATACAAGATAATTTAGTGTTTGACGAAGTTTAAAAACTATGTGGCTACCATCCTTTTTTAATCGTTCAACTAGACCTTCTAAATTGATAAACTTCTTTGTTTTTTTATCAAAGTAGTTTTCTTTGCGATATTCTTCATATTTATGACAAATGCTTATCAATTTATATAGAATATAAAGTTTTGATAATTCAAAAATGCTCTTCTCTATATTGTTAGGTGTTTTATTATATAATTCTTTTAATAATTTTCCTAAGACTAAATCTTTATAATTGTCATCAAACAAAGATAAATCCACCTTGAAATCTTTTCTTGATTTTTTCTCATAATATTCTGAATGTGACAATTCTAATAAAAGGAACGATGCTTTCAAATTCTCTCCCAAACTTAAATTTAATTTTTTATCTGAATCATATTTTAACAAATTTGCTAGTAATCGTTGATAGACCAAATCATTTTCTTTGTTAATATTAATAATACCATTATCTCTCCAAGGATTCAAAACTACAGGAGTTTGATAAGAATCATTTTTATGGAAGATTTGTGATATCCAATCTCCTTCTTGTTCCGAGTTGTATGCATAAAGAGAGTAATTAATAACTTCTGTATAAAAGAACTCTCTTAAATCAAATTTTTTTATTGATTTAGGCTTATTGTAATGATTTAGATTTTTAACAAAACTGTATTGAGAAATCTTGTAATTAGAATTTTTAATATAAAGTTTGAAAATATCTTCTCCAATTTTATAAAAAATGTTAACCTCAATGCCTTTAACTTCTTCAACTTTATGAAAGTTTCTATTAATATTGGATTGTTGTCTCCTGTATTTAAAAAACAAATTATTTATTGCTTTTATCAGTAGTTCAACGAGGGTACTTTTTCCACTACCATTTTTTCCTACGATTGCAGAAATATTAATATTAGGTTTACTATCCCTTGAATATAAATCAAAATCTTCCCTAATTAATTCTATAGTTTCATTTTCTCCTTTCCTTATGAAATTATAATTCTTGTAAAAAATATAGGGATTGTTTTTTATAAGATTTTTTGAATGTTTGGAATCACAAGCTTCCAGTACTTCTAAAGCGATAATTTTAAAACTCATTACCTTATTTTAATAATTCCTAATTCTATCAAAATATCTTTTTTCATCTTGCTCATTGGTCTCCTATCGAATTTTGCTTCTTGAAAATGAACTCCGAAAGCCAATCGATAAACCTCATCTCTATCTAATTTAACTCCTTTTAATATGTTTTTTTCTAGCATTTCAATGTAGTCTTCAGAATAGGCATCTTTTATATTTCTTAAGTCTTCAATCTCATCTTCGTGAGCCTTAAATATTGCTTCTAACTCAAAAGCATCAACAGAGTCTTTCGAAAAATCATCCTTATCATCGGTTATAATTTTGAATGTAAATTTACTGTAATCTTTATGGTCGTAACTGAATGTATATTTAAGTTCTTTTTGGGGATTTTTAAAATATGGGTGAAAATGAGTAGATAGTGAAAAAGGTGTAGAACCTTTTACTCCACTATTACACACAGAACAACTTGGAATGAGATTATAGAAAGATAAAGCCAATAGAGGAAATTTGCTTTTTGGATACCAATGATCAAAAGTAGGACGTATGACCTTCTTTTTATCCTTTTTCACAACTGTTTTCGTATATATCCTATTGCAATATACACAAGTTGGAATATCTAATTTTTCTGCTAAGTTATAAGCACAATATTTCTTGACCTTCTTTTCACAAAAATTATCGTAATCAAATATTCTATTAACCTCTTTATATATTGCATCAAAAATTCCCTTTAAACGTGTTTCTTCGACATTAAAATCTCGTGTTTTTGTTATTACAATAAACTTCAACCAATCTTCATAAACAAAATGAGGAATGATATTTCTTAAAAAAGCTAACTGTAATTGATATAATTTTTTAGGAGAGGTATTTAAAATTTGTTCAATTCTGGATTCAGTCAGGAAATTTTTTATCAGAGGATATGTAGAATTAGTTGCCCTACTAAAAATTAAAGATTTTAACTTTTCTGTATGCGTATCTCTTGCCTCAATAATGTTTGGAAGATCAGTATCAATATATTGCATAACTATTTCTTTTTACTTTTTAAAAATTCAACCTCTTCATCGATAACTTGATTATAATAAGAATTATCTGGAACTAAATCGGTAATCATTTCTGCAAGTTTCATTTTAACAATTTTTTCATCAATAAGATTAACTACTTTTTTATAGTATAATAATTTATCTGTAAATTCAGGAGTAGACTTTTGAGTATCTGATAAATTCTTGTTATTATTTATCCAATCTATTACTTCTTTAATTTTTGATTTTGAAAAATCTCCAATTAGTCCATCATCTATAAAAAAAGAGTGTGCCAGTAAATCTGTGATATTTGCTCCGAATGTTCTTTGTATCTTTTTGTCATTATTATCCGAAATCACACTACAATACCCATTATCTTTATGAAGAAATACAACATTATCAATTGGTAAATCTGATAAGGTAAGTGGATCATGTGTAGTAATAATTATTTGTAAACTGGGTTTTATCTTCAAATTTTCAAAAAAGTGAGGTAAGGTTTTTAAAATCGCATCAATATATCTTTTTTTCCAAACCGGATGAAATCCTAAATCTGCTTCATCTAATAATAAAACATAATTTTCTTTATCAGGTAAAGATTTACTTTCTTCAATCAAATTGTTTTGGATAAAATTATACAACTTCGAAAAAAAATTGAGTAATGCATTTTCCCCAGAACTCATATTTTTATCTGTTGGTCTGAAAGATAAAAATCCATCAATGTAATTTCTTTTATTTATTAATCCCTCAAGTTTTGGATAATAATGAAAAAGACCGGTTATTATTTTTCTATGAAGTTCTAGAATCTCTTTTAGCTCATCCAAATCTAATCTAATACTTTGCTTATTAACATTACTTGGATTATTCTCTTTTTCAATTAGTCCATTTAATTTTTCAAAAAATAAATGAATTATTTCATAATTAAAAATAAATAGCTTTTGCCTTCCATCTTTAATATAACTTTCTTGTATAAAACTAAAAAAAATTTCGATCGCCGTGGAATCTTTAAATTTATCCATATCATAAGGCTCATCAATCATCCCTTCTTGTAACCAAGTATTACTTTTCTCCATTTGTTGAATCACAATAGATATAAATGCTTTTATTATAAAACGGTTTAATAAATATTTATTTATATCGGCTTGATTTACAACATTATGATTTTCATCAAATTTTCTTATTAAATGCCATTTTTCATTTTCAATTTTTATTTTATTAAGAATAAGTTCTATAATATTCCTCAAAGGAAATGGTGTATTATCAAAATCATCTATTTCCACATCTCTAAAATGCAATATCCCCGTTTCATACTGGGGTAATTCAAAAATGTCTCTGAAAACTAAATTATTTTTAAAAATGTCAGAATTTAAAAATTCAATTTGTCTCATTGAGTTTTTGAGAACTAATTCCTCATGTAAATGAAATTTAAAGCCGTTTTTATTTGTTCCTTTTTTATCAGTATTTTCTAAATCCTGTTTGATAAATTGGTCAAGAGAAATATCATAATTGTCAACCTCATCGAAGTCATTATTATATTTTAAATCAAAATGAGGAGAATAGTATATACTCTGATATTTTTCTCTATCTATTCTTGGAATTTTAACATAATCAACTTCCCCATTATCTAATTCATTTTGCAAATAGATATTATCATAACCCGATTGTAGAACATGTGTTTCTTCATTCACTTCAACCAATACAGTACAAATATTATGAGGCATTGAATAAATATGTTTTATAAAAATGCTTCTAATTACATCTAATATTGAAGATTTACCAACACCATTTTGACCAACAACTGCACTTAAAGAATTAAGATTACAGCTGCTTTCGGAAATATTAAAAAATTTAGGAATGTATTTTTCATGTAATTCACGATTTATTACCAAATCCTTTCCCCCAATAATAGGTTGAAAAAAATAGGAATACTTCCCTCCAAAATTTAGTGTTTGTGGTTTTTCTATTAAATATCCGTGTTCTTCTAAATAAATACTAACTATCATAAATATTATAATATTAAATCTTTAAAAACTATACTTACTATTTTTTTATATTTATCAGGAAGATTTGGAATATTACCATTTAAAGATTGAATCTTTTTTTCTAATGTTTTTTTCTTGTCTTGCTCCTGAATAAAACTATCATATCCATAATAGCTTTTTATTGCTTCTAAAATCGGTTTAGAAAACTCTTGTCTAGATGGGTTTCCTATGAATTGATGAGGTATTTGAATAAGTGTTTTAAAACTGTAGCCAATAACAATTTTCTCTTTAATAGATAAAATTGCAATTAAAACTCTTTCTACTCTGGGGAAAACTTTTAAATATTCTGGATTTTTATTGAGTTTACAATAAAATGTAATCAATGAAAGAAAATATAATATTGAATACCTGTCAGGAATTTTGTAATTTCTCCGTTCTAATTGATATTCGTTTTTTATAAATTTTAAATCTTCTTCACAAGGCTGGTAACCTTTTTTGAAAAGTATATCAATTTGTTCATTTATTTGATAGAAATTAGCGAGAAAAACGTTCTGTAATGGGCTTAAATTACCATAGTTTTCAAGTCTTTCAAAAAAAGAAAAATTCTTTGCTACAAAATCCTGATGTTCTTTTTTTAATCCTTGTTGTCTTTCTGCTTTATGTTTTTGGATTCGTCTTTCTGTTTCTTCTTGCTCAAATTTTAATTTTTCCTCATCCTTTTCGATTCTTCTTTCTTCTTCCTCCCATTCGTAAAATAACCTAAGCCTTTCTTTTTCCTTTTCTTTTCGCGCAAGTTTTTTCTTCTCAATATCCGACCTGACTTTTTCCTCTTCTGCATTTACATCATAGTAATATACTTTATAAGAATTCTTATCGAATGTCAAATCTTTTAATGATACATATTTACTTTCCCAAACATATCCTATTCCTTCTTCCTGTTCTTTTGGTATTTGATATTGACAAAGTAAATATAAATCCTTATTACTTTGAGATAACCTAATGGCTTCTTCATCTAGAATAAAGGCATTTCGATTATTAGAATAAAATACATCCTTTTGAGTAAATCTTTGTTTATCTGATTCAATATCAAAACTTTTGAATACCCAAATTATAAACGTCTGATTGTCTTTATAGAAATATTGTCTATCACAGATGACATTTAAAAAAGTAGTAGCAAGTTGAATTTCAAAAACTAAATTCTTGTGATTAAAGACTGATGTAACATCAGGTTTTTTCCATTCAAGATGATCCCTTATACTTTTGTTTACCATCTCCTGTTTCACAAATGTTACCTCTCCTTTATTTTGTTGATTATAGCACAAAAAATCAAACACATATTGTTTAGTTTCAATATGTAACTTTCCCTCTTTTTGACCATTAAACTTCCCTCTAAGAATTAAATCTTTTGATAATTTGGTATCAGTTTTAATAGGACAATCCTTACTATCTTTGAGGTGCTTAAAATATTTTATTTTACCATTTATTCCCTTTCCCCCACTTATTTGTACCATTTGTCCACAAACTTCACATACAAGAAAAGGTTCTCGTCTTTCACTTATTGCTTCTTGACATTTCTCTCTGTAAGAAAAAACTATATGTTCATTTTCTTTATTATCAAATAAAATATTTGAATATATTTTATCTCCTGTATCAAGATTTAATACAGTTTCAATAGTTCTGATATTATCCGGCTTACTAATCAATGATTTAATTGGTCATATTGGTTTTTAAAATATCCTAGTTCATTTATCGCTAATAATGCTGTTTTATCTAAATTATCATTCCATATATCTTTATAATTATGATATACAATATCGTACACATCAAAATTAGGATTTACTTCCCACGCAATTCCAATTACGACAGCTGACTTATTAAATAAAAATGCAGCAACTAAACATCTATGTTCAGTTTCTCTAAGTCTTTGTTCTTCATTATCAAATTTCCCTGAAACAAAAACATATATTATGTGATTAAAAGTCGGAGAAAAATAAATTCTTGCTCTTATATTTGAGTTAATGACGGTATTTAGATTATCAATCAATTTTATTCTTTCATATCTTGTTTCTTGAGCCATAATTTCACAAGCTCTTCTTATATCATTCAATGTATCAGTATTGTAGCCATTTTTATCAAAATAATTTTGAGTAAAATGATTAATAATAAAATCCCATTTATAACTTTCTTTTCTTTCCTTTTTTTCTTGTAGATAACCCTTATTCTTTTTAAGAGTTTCGTAGATACCTTCATCAAAGTAGATAAATGTCTTCTCTGGAAAGTTTAACTCGTTACATAAATAAAATGCTAACAAGTCCTCCTCTCCATTACCTGTAAAATGAACATCTAAAAGTTTAGCTTGCTTCTCTCTTAGATAGAGAATAAAATCTTTCATAGTATCCAATTCTGAAATAATTGAATGAAAAGATATTTCATCCATAATATTCACATACCCATTATTCATAATAGATTCAGGAAGTGGAAATTTTCCTATACCTCCAATAGCCAGAGCAATTTTATAAAAGTTTTTTTCTTTTGGAAGTTCAATTTCTTCTTTTGCATCCTTGAGTTTAAAAGAAGAAACACTCTTCAGAAATCTTTCTGCTCCATTCAGTTGTTTTAAAGAATCTTCAATAGCCCGTTTATTCCACCTGTTGTAATCTACATCATAATTATCTGATTGACTAATATTAATTTCTTTTACTGAAATTAATACTATATCACTTCCACATATCACTATCACATCACAAAGCTCCTTATCCTTTTTGCCAACAGGATTAACAAAACTGAATAAAGAAAAAAAGGATTTCTTGCATAAATTATATGCCCATTCTTCTGATTTAGTCATTATTATCAATCCAATTATTAATTAATATCATTGTTTTATTATTGGGCTCATATTGTTTTTTATCAATTTTGCCAATATCAATCATTACAGGGACTTGGGCTGAAAGACCTGCTAGAATACAAGTGCCTGTAGGGAGAATAGGAAGCGATTCAAAAGAAAGCTTATCTAAGTATGACACCGTCTTCTCTACAGCTTTGATATCATTGTTATTGATTAATCTATGTAGAAAAAAGTTATGCAATTGTGAAATGATTGTTGGAGAGATATCGGAAGGTCTTTGACTCGCTATAGTCAAGAAAACTCCAAATTTTCTACCTTCTTTAATAATTTCCTCGAAAGTTTCTAATCTATAATCTTTCCACGTTTCACTTTCTCTTTCAGACACTGAAGATAAAATATTATGTGCTTCATCTATTATTATATTCAAATATTTTGTTTTGTCATCCTCCTTTTTCTTGTCTTCGTAAAGTTGTTTACAAATGAGAAGAGGTAAAATTTTCCTCATTTGTATATTTACATCTTTCAATGAGATTATAGAAATATTTTTAGTAGAAATTTCACTTTCATCTTGTAACATTATAACTTTATTTACATCTTTCAATCTGCTATCTAATCTTTTGATTAAAGGAGATAAATGTTCTTTGTTAGAATGTCCTCTCACAATTTCCTTATAGTAAGTATATGTTATTTTATATCTAATTTTATTAAATTCATTTGCTGTTAAGAAGTTTAATCCATTTACCAATGGGGTTATGTAAGGAAAAGCATTTGTATTTAAATCGTGTTTATCTGCAACATTACTTTTAACAAAAAATCCCCCATTATTATAAGTGCCTAAATTACTATCAATCCAATTAATTAATTCTTTTAGATTTGACTCATTGGAAACTAGAGGCATTAATTCCCACAAATAGTTTAAAATAGATTTTATTCCTAAATCTTTATCTCCCTTAACGATAATTTCTTTTATAATTTCATCTATCTCTTTATGGATGTTTAGTGGATCAATTTCCTTTTTGAAAGCTCTTTTAAGAAATGGTATTTGAGTTTTTTCTGTTGCTTCAAGAATAATAGACCAAAATTCAACATTGTTTATAGTATCTCTATTTACAGGGTACTTTTCATACACGGTTAAATTTCGGGTGCTCAAATTATATATTTGCTTTTTATCTTTTTCAATTATTATGTCATATCCAATCTCTTCGTTTCCTATATACTCACCATTAAAATCAATAAAAATAAAGTGTGTATTTATTTTAAAATTTTGATTTTGAATGAACTTCAAGAATAATTCTCTATACATTTTTGCCAATGTATAAGACTTTCCACTTCCTGTATTACCAAAAATACCTATATGACTTGCAAATAAATCATTTATCCCAACACTTATTTTTTGTTCATTCTCATGTGTAAGAGTTCCTAAAATAAGAGGGGTATCTCCTTTCTTTACAAAGTCATGAACATCCTCAAACTCTTCTTTCTCTAACAAATAACACTCATTGTTTATCAAAGGGAGCTCTTTAATACCTCTCTCGAATCCCTTTTTACTAAAAAAACCAAGTAAACTAATAATTAAAATTCTTTTAATTTTGAATTTTTCACTTTTATAGTCTTTTCCAGATATTTGCTTATCTTCTAAAATGAACTCTCCTTCAACTTTACCTATAATCTTTGTGAAACCCTTAGTGATTTTAATATAGCCATTAACTGAAATATTCCTTAGAAGTTCTCCGTTATATAAGAGGTGAGAACTATTTTTCGTTTTGTCGACTTCAATTTTTACTGTTCTACCTTCGACTGAGATTACTTTACCTACTTTAAAAATAGAATCCTTTTGTAAATCTACTTTCATGATTTACTTTTTTTTAGTTGGATATTCTCTAATAATGGTATAAATAAAAGTTCATTAGCCTTATTTAATCCAAATTTTTCAACAGGATTTAGTAGCTCTACATTGTGATAATTACTAAGGTCTATTTTGTCGTTACTTAAATTCTTTAATATATCTTTTGCCTTTGTTGAATAACAAAAAATAAAGACTTTCAATGTAGGATTTGATTTTATAGCTCTAAAGGTAATGTCACGAATATGTTCATCAGCCATCGAAAAACCCATTATAAATAATATTGAATTTTCTTTTTCTAACTCATTAGAATAAAGACGTAGCATCTCGTAATAGGTTTTATTAAAAGTAGTATCTCTGAATTTATCCTTAGTTGGATTTACTACTTGTAAGTCTTCATATGCTTCTATAAATTCCACCGTCGATGGTATTGGAGTTTGCCTTTCTGCTTCAGAAATTATTTCTTCTATAGTCAGATCTAATTCCTCTTTATTCCATTTTTCATTACTCATTTCTAAGATATTAAGTAAATTGATATCCTTAATCTTAGAAATAACTTTGTTTAAAACATCTAATCCAGCAAATTCTATAATTCCATCTGCTAATTTCCAGGTTACTGAACCATGAATTTTGAGTAAATTAAAGACTGGAATTTCCGCTATATTATCATATTGAAGACTTTTTTGAAAGAATGATTTTTTAAAATTGCTTAGCTGAAATTGTTTTTTAAAAACACCATTAAATCCATCATTAAAATACAATCCTAAATCTTCAATTACTTTTTCACAAAATACATCAATATTTGTAGTAAAAATATTTACTTGTTTATTGACTGTATTACTTCTTCTTTCGTATAAAATTTGATTGATAACTTGAAAAAAAATCTTATAGTTTTCATAAGTTTCAATCAACTCAACAGCTCGGTCACTAGAAGAACAATAATTTTTATTTTTTTGAGACAATTCTTCAACTTCTATATTTCCTTTCATTGCAACCTCAAAGTAACTTTTATATAAACAGGCTTTTATATAACTTCTCAAATCATCACTGATTTTTTTATTTTCTTCAAGACCGGTAAGCCATGTCTCAATACCTCCAAGAGTTTTCATAAACGGAACAGATAATCCGGAGCCTATTAAAAAATTAATACTACAATCCTGAATTAAATTTTTAAAATTCTCCAGTCTTTCTTCTAAAGGATTTTCCAACTTAGGAATAGCTGGATTTTCATCTTTTTTTTCCTGAACTTTTTCAGGAGATCTTTTAGGACTCATTTTGGACTATTAGTTTTATTATTAATAAAAATAGCGTAAATTAATTTTACGCTATCATTTATCCAATTTAGTAATTTTTGATTATTTACCGAATACTTTTTTTAAATTAATAAATTGGCTTTTCACATAATTTTATAGATACGAAATAAATATTATTTTTTTGATTTTACTTACGGGAAACCATAATTAGTTTATTTTTATAAAATATATCTTTTCTAATAAATATAAATGGATGTTTTTTTATATAAAGTATTAAGAACTATTGTGTTACTTCCAATATTTCACAATCATAACTCACTTTTGCTCTAACAATTCCAATATTATATGCCCCTAAAGCATTCCTTGCTCTATACTTCATAATTACAAGCACATAATTATCCATTTTTTAAAACTGTAAAAACAGTTCTGTCATCACCATATCGGGCAACATCTACGCCCATTGATATAAATTCTGTTCCTGTAATACAATCAGCAGTTTTTACAATAGCCTCACTTGGAATCAGCTGATTAATGGTATCAACTAAACTCCAGTCACCATATAGATATTTTCTGAGTAAATTAGGATTGTCTTTAAAGGTATCTTTTAAATTCTGTACATATTCGCTGTTTTCATCATAATTATCTGTTGTAAGGCTTTGGATATAAACCTCATCAGGACTCTTTGACTGAATGAAAGTAGGGATTAACCAACACGCCTCTGGGTTACTTGTTAGCCTTCCTTCGTATCTTGGTTTGTCTCCACTAGGTAAAACCCAGCGCAAACGAGTTTTGAGAACTCTATACACCTCAACAGAAACCTCATTGCTTTCGTCAATTCCGAACCAGCCTATTTCTAAACCTTTTATTTTCTGTAAAAGTTTATCTTTCGCGACATTACAGTCTATAAAAGTAAGTACAGAGCCATTAATAAAAGTCACCTCTAATGTAGTTTGATTGAAGCTTTTTATTATTTCTGGGGGACATATGGAAAAGAACGTAACTAAAATTGTTCGACGAAGTACTGATAATTCTTTTCTGACAATAACAAGCCTATTACCGGGATACATCATAGCATTTAGTATAGCTTCACCACACAGAAAATATGATTTTCCCGCTCCAAAACTACCTGCAAACAGTAAATACTTAGCTCTGCTTAGATGTGCTTCTATTTGCTTTGGTTTGGGCTTGTAATATTGCGAAAAATCTATTATTGTGCCCATTTGTCTGGTATGCCTGATATAAATTGTATGTTTCCTGAATGTTCTATCTGAATTTTATATAATCCCTGAAGATTAGCAATTTCTTTATTAATTGAACTTGCTAATCTGTAATCCTTATTTTCAATGGCTGATCTGTAAAGTTCCTCATATCTCCTAGTGGCTTTTGCGTAGTCATAATTTATATTTCTCGTTACAGATTTTTCTACGAGTGTTTTTGCTCTGGCAATATATTTATCTGCCTGTCTTTCTCCAATATTCCAGTTTTCTGAACAATATAGAACTATAATCTCTCTACTATTACCATTAATTAGCATTATGGCTACCTCTTTTATACGCTGTTCTACTATGTTCTTATCTGATTTTTGCATTGGTATTTATTTTTCTTCTCCGACTATATTACAAGTTGGATAATTAACTACAATAAAGTTCTATATACTTGTCGGATAAGGCTTTTAGGAAATATTTTTTAAATTCTTTCTTTAGAAACCTTTCCTTTAATTGCTTTATCTTTTGCCTTATTGCTTTTGCCTCTGTTTTGTTAATCTGTTCTTCTACCTTTATAAAATCTGTATTGCGTGAAGCATAAAATAACATTCGTTCTACATTGGTAGAATTGGTAAAATCTACCTCATCATTGTAGATTACTTTTGTAAATGCTTCGTTGAGGTCTTTAAACAACTCTTTGAATTTGTCTTTATCCATCAAATCAGCTAATGTATTTATCTGCTTTGGCAGTTTACGCTTCTGGTTATAGCAAAATTCTACACGAAGTGTTTTATCAGAAATTTTCACACTATCGACTATTTTACATTGAAAAGACTTGTCATAAATTTTTAGAGCATATTCGCTTAAAAAACATTTTCTACCGTAGTCAGCCTGTTTGTATTTCATTTTTTCAAACTCCCTTTCTTTGTATTGTAAAAAGAGTGATATGTATTCTTTTGCCGGTTTTGGTGTGAGAATATTAAAGCCAAATTCCATTTTTTTGATTTCCCAGCTTATTGCTTCAACCTCAAATTTTTGGCAAATTTCCTGTATCCCTTTTTTCAATTCGGAATGAGTAAAATCTGTATAGTTATTACCTTTGTAGAATTTATGTAATGAATTTGATACTTGGATTTTATTATAATAAAGTATTACTCTCAAATCTTCGTATTCACTTTCAAAACGATATAAATTACCTCTTTTGAATATTGGATAAAAATTTAATCCCTTCCATTCAAACGGGTTGATTGAATTAAAAGCATCAAAAGGCTCAATGTTAGCGACCATTACAATAAAATCTATCATTTGTAAAGTAACTTTGTTTGGTTACTTTTTTAGGGTTTGATTGGTTGTAACTTCATTTTGTATTTCCTCATTCGTTTTAGAACGATTACGAAGTAACCACGTATCAATCTCAACTTTATTGAAATAGAGTTGCTTTCCGTTCGGTCTGTAAAAAGGAATATCGCCTTTGCTGGTAAGTTTATAAAGATAACTTTGAGAAAGTCCAGTATATCCTACTAGCTCTTCAAAGTTTAAAACTGTTTTTTGTGAAATGAGTAGTTTCTCAATTCTTTCTAATTTCTGTTCTATTGTATTTGCCTCCATAATCTGCAACTATTAAGTTTATAAGTGCAAAAATGGTAAGGAAAGGCAAAGGAAAAAATAACTTATATCGTACTATATCTTACTTATTGAGTATATAAGTTATAAAATAGAATTGATTATTTTCTCTAAATCCATTCTAAACTCGGAGGTTTTACCAGTTGAGGTAAAATTAGAATTGGTGAAAATCATTTCCCCATCCTTTGAGCAAAATAAGGTATTTAATATTTTTAACTCATCTACTTTTTTTAAATTTGCATCCTTTATAATGATATTTTTTGACAAAAGAATATCTATTAAATCTGTTATTGATTTTTTATTGGGGAATCTATTTTTAGAATATTTAACCCACTGTATTTTTTCTCTTACTTCTTGCAAAGGTCTGCCAGAGAAAGCAAATGTAAAACTATCTAATGTAGTGTTTACACTAATAAAATCACCTCGTAATTTATCAAAAAGAAAACTTAATTTATCTTCTTCAATTTCCCACTTATAGGTAGAAATATCAGAATTATTAAGCAAATTCAAAAAGGATTCTTTTTCCTCATTTGTATTTGCTTTCAACCAGTTGTATAAAGTTTCAATTTCTTTATAGTCATTCATTAAAACTTCACCATAAGTTTGCCTCTGTTTTACAGCTTCATCTATCTTGTCAGATTTCAATTTTTCTGCTAAATCTGAAATAAATAGAACCTTATCTAATTTATTTGAAAGTAACTTTTGATTATTTAAAATTAGTCTTTTGATGCTTTCTAAATCTGTATTTAGAAAGTGTAAATTTTCAATAAAAATCTTACTGTATGCATGTTGTACAAGTCTATCTACTTTTTCCATTTCTCAACTATTTAAAAACTTCATCAAATACGTTTACTGCATCTCTTTTTTTCTGGTCAATTACTTTAGTGTAAATTTGAGTTGTTTTAAGCTCTCTATGACCTAACATTTTTGAAACTGTGTAAATATCAACTCCTTTAGTTAAAAGAAAAGTTGCGTAGGTATGTCTCGCACAATGAAAAGTAATTGGCTTTGTAATTCCTGCTCTCAGCATCCATTGAGTTAAAGCGGTATTCATATAAGCACTATATTTTAGCCCTATAAAAACCCTGTCCTCTGGATTACCTCTTTTTCCAATATATAGTAAAGCATTTTTGGGAATATCCAAATATTCTACACCTTTGGTCTTCTGTTGTTTAAACTGAACTCTATAACCACCTTCAAAATCCTGTATTTTACTCCAAGTGAGTAGATTTATATCCGACCAACGTAAACCTGTAAAACAACTAAATAAAAATGCATTTTTCAAAACATCATATCTACATTCTGCCTCCATGATAGCTTGCAACTCTTCTTGTGTAAGATATTCTCTTTCTGTTTCTTCTGCTTTAATGCCTTTAATCTTTTTACAAGGATTATCGTTTATAATCCCATCATCTACTGCCTGATTTAAAGAGGCTCTGAATTTATTGAAATAAGAAGAACAAGAATTTTGAGATAAAGCATTACCTGTTTTGGTCTTTACCCTATTCAAAAGATAATCTTTAAACCCCTCACAAAACTCTGGAGTTATATCTTTAAAGGTAGTAGTCGTATTCGAGTAGCCGAGTAAATGCTTTAAAGTGCTGTCCCAATTTCCATAATTGCCTAAACTTTGAAAGCGTTCCTCCGTAAGTTTCTTAAAATACTCTATAAAGTTTGTATTTAATTTATGAGTATTAGCAAATCCATACGTTCCATTCTGAATTTCTAAAACCTTTTGAGCCTTTACCGCTTCTGCTGATTTTAGATTTTCCTTATTATGTTGCTTTTCTGCTGGATTCTTTGGTTTATCATATAGAAAATAGTCAAGGTATTCATATTCTCTATTATGTTTAATCTTTCCGTTTTCGTCTTTTGAATAACCTTTGTAGATTTCCAAATAAAGAGTAATCTTACCTGTTTTCTTAGACAATCTTTGACGTAATGAAATTTCCATTTTATTTACATTATTTACACAAATTTAAAAATAAAATGTAAATTAACAGTAAAAATGTAAATAAAAAGGGAAATTAAAAGAAATGAAAAATTTTAAAAACCTCAACAAATCCTTTATTTATATGCTTTTATTAAGTTTTTATTTTCCTTTGTTTTCATACTTTACTTTCCGATACAAAACTTAGAGAAAATATTCCCCAGCACTTCATCATTAGTAACCTCTCCGGAAATTTCTCCAAGATGTTCCAGCGCATTTCTCAGTTCATAAGCCAGTAATTCCGTAGAGATCTGGAAAGAAATAGCTTCTTTCACTTTGTCAACAGCATCCAAAGACTTTCTTAAGGCTTCAAAGTGACGTTGATTGGTGATCACAACATTATTTTCCTCAGTTTTTAATTGCTCTACATACGATGAAAGCTCATTTTTCAGATCCTGTATATTTTGATTTTCAACTGCAGAAATTTTAATAAAGTCAAAATCATGAGAAATCGCATTTCTGAAGATATCTTCTACCGCTTCATATTTTGTTGGAATAACTTCATCAATTTTTGTCGCACAGATAATCAGCTTCAGATCTTCTCTCAATAAAGACTGAATCATTTCAATATCCTCAGAAAAATCCTCAGTAGCAGCATCCGCCAGATAAACCAAAATATTAGCGTTTTCTACTTTTTCTTTAGCTTTTTTTACCCCAATTGCTTCAATTTCATCCACCGTTTCACGAAGTCCTGCAGTGTCAATCAATCGGAAAGCATGACCTTTAATATGAAGAACTTCCTCAATCGTATCTCTGGTTGTTCCTGCAATATTACTTACAATTGCCCTTTCCTCTTTCAGAAGAGAATTCAGTAGTGTAGATTTTCCTGCATTCGGTTTTCCGATGATAGCAACAGCAGTTCCGTTTTTAATTGCATTTCCGTATTGGAAACTCTCAATCAGGGAATTTAATTTGACTTCAATTTTATCTAATAATCCGCTTAACGCACTTCTGTCTGCAAACTCTACATCTTCTTCAGCAAAATCCAGTTCCAGCTCGATCAGAGAGACAAAATTCAGAAGATCAGTTCTTAATACAGATATTTCATTCGTAATTCCTCCCTTCAGTTGATTGATCGCTACTTTTCTGGAAGCTTCGTTTTCAGATGCAATCACATCAGCAATAGCTTCCGCCTGGGAAAGGTCAATTCTGCCGTTGATGAAAGCACGGAGTGTAAATTCTCCTGCTTTGGCCATTCTCGCCCCGTTTTTGATCAAAGTTTCAAGAATACGTTTTCCGATATGCGGAGAGCCGTGAAAAGCAATCTCCACAGAATTTTCAGTGGTGAAACTTTTCGGAGCAAGGAAGATAGAAAGCATTACTTCATCAATAGCTTCCTCCTCATCCATAAAATAACCGTAATGAATGGTGTGGGATTTTTGTTTTTCCAGATTTTTGGCCGGAAAACTTTTCTGAACTACAGATAAAGCCTCATTTCCTGAAACTCGGATGATGCCTAAAGCACCTATTCCATTGGCAGTAGCCAGTGCACATATCGTATCGTTATTCATGCTGCAAATTTACGGTTTTTAATGTGAATTTGCATGGAGGTCCGTCATTCAGATTATCTATTGTCTTATTTAGTTTAAAATACGGATGATTTGAAATTTGTAATGTTTTGAATGTGGTTTGCATCATAAATGGACTGTTGTATTAAAAATAAAGAATTCTTCTTGTTAAACATCCCCGGAAAACATCATTTTAAATTGAAAATAGATGAAATAATTCTGTTGAATTTGAACGGCATTTAAAGAGTGTAATTTGTTGTGGTGTACCATTTATAGAAGTTTTTTAACAGTGTTGAAGATGATGCGTTCGGGTTAAATATCATATAAATATTAAAAAATTAAACAAGCGTTTGGTATATTAATTGTTGTTAGTGGGGACGATGATGTTGAAAATTTAAATATTTTTTATTTAAATAGTAATAATTTGTTAAAGTATTATAAATGTATATGAATAACCTATTTTTTTTAAAGATTAATAAAAAATTGTCTTTTTTATTAATGCTTTTCTTCAGTGCAATGACTTATGCTCAGTGTATTCCTTATACCGGACAGACGATCACAAGTGGAAATACATATTGTCTCAGCGGAAATCTTAGTGTAAGTACAAACATCAGCATTCCAAACGGAGCAACACTGATCATTCAATCCGGACAATTGCAGTCTAACAGTATTCAGGTTGATGGAGTGCTGGAAATTAGTGATGGAGCAAGTGTTAAGTCAACAGGAACAGTGAAAGTAGGGACTTTCGGATCTCAGAAAAATTCAAAAATTAAATTAGGAAGTAAATCTTTCTTATCTCTTGTAGGATCAGTTATTCAGGAAGATCCAACCTTTGGAGGTTTTTATCCGGGAACCACTTCAGTGATAGAACTCGGGACGAATAGTGTTGTAGAAATATGTGGAACATTTACCCAGCAGTCTACAACATATCCTTCTGTTGAATACGTAGGTATTTCTACTGGAAGAGCTTATTGTATTGCAAAAGCAGATGTAAGCGGAGGTGGAGGAGCTTCCATCATCAGTGATGATAACCAGATAGTAGCTATTGTTATGGGATCCGTAACAGGATTAGGAATGGGAAGTTCCAGTTTTTGTGGACCGAATGCAACGAAAGCAATGTGTCCTTCTCTTTGGCCTGAAGGATTATCAGAAGATAAAACAATTTGCGGAAATGCTCCTCTTATTATTGATGAGATTGATGGATTGTGTACAAAACCCGGAATTTCAGGTACACCTGACACATATACAAAATTTGGGATTACCGTACAGCAGAAAAGCAATTCTTGGCCGGAAAGTATTCCTAATGGATTCATAACGCTGGAATCAAAAAATAAAGGCTTTGTCATTACCAGAGTTCAGCATGTAAGCCAGACTCCACAACCTGGAGATGCCATTGCAGAGCCCAAAGAAGGAATGCTTCTATACGATATTCAGGATAAATGTGTAAAGCTTTATAATGGTACTGAATGGAAATGTGTACAAAGAAGTTGTAATGATTAATCTAACCGACAGATAATATGAAAAATATAAGAAATATAAGTATAGCAGTTGCCTTAATGGTTTTTAATACATTTTTTGCTCAGGTTGCGATTGGTAAACAGTCGATAGACGGAAATAGTACCGTATTGGATTTTGATAATGTATCAGGAAATACAAAAGGTTTGATTCTTCCCGCTACATCCGGATTTCCTACAGGATCTTTAGTGAACGGAACATTCATTTTTGATGTGACAGATAGCAAAGTAAAAATGTATGAAAATGATGCCTGGAAATCCTTATCAGATGCCGGAAACTCAAGTGCGATTCTAGTCAACAATTCTGCAGAAACAGGCAAAGGAGTTATAATGGGGGAAGCAGCCAGTGCAGCCGATGGTGTATTAGTTCTGGAATCCCCGAATAAAGCAATGATACTTCCCAAAGTGGCAACACCGCATCTTAACGTAAAAAATCCTTATCCCGGTATGATCTGCTATGATACAACCAGCAAAACACTGGCAATATTTGATGGCTCAGTCTGGAATTACTGGAAATAAATAACAACAGAATAATTTAGAAAATTCTGGTTTAAAATGAAAAAGCGGCTGTATGTTTTATATAGCTGCTTTTTTTAGCTTAAACAATCTGAGCGCTTTCCTTGATACTATTCATCACAAAAATACTCTTGGTTTGTCCAATTCCCTCGATTTCTGATAATTTATTGACAAAAAATTCGTGAAATTCGTCCATATTGGGAGCAAGGATCTTCAGCATAAAGTCAAAATCCCCACTGATATTATAAAATTCTACAACTTCTTTCAGCTTTCCGACTTCCTCAATGAATTTTCCAGCTGTTTTCTTATTGTGAACATTTAAAGCAATCATACAGATCACCATCATTCCTTTATTAACCTTTTTACGGTCTACCACAGCCGTATACTCTTTAATGATTCCCTGTTTTTCCATACGTTTGATACGTTCGTGAGTAGGAGTGGGACTCAGGTTGATTCTTGCCGAAATATCACGGACACTCATCTTTGCATCTTTCTGAAGAAGGCGGAGGATAGACAAGTCTTTTTCATCAGGAATATAATTTTCAGTTGCCATTTTGTTCTGTTTTTATAGTTTTTTTTAATGTATCAGGTGTTTTGTTCTTTTAAATGTTTGTTATTTTTAATATCGTTCCAAATTTAAGGTTAAATTTTCAAATACGTTCTGTTAATTTTAATTTTGCAGGAAATTTGAAACATGGATACAAGGAAGAATTTAATATTAATATTAGCATCGGTAGGAACATTTGTAGAGGCGTTGGATATTGCCATTATTAATTTAACAATTCCTTCTATTCAGCAGCAGTTTCAAATCGGAGCAGAAACTGTTCAGTGGTTACAGACCCTTTATGTACTGTTTTTTGGAGGATTTTTGATCATTGGAGGAAAACTTTCAGACCAGATCGGGAGAAAGAAAATGTTTTTATGGGGAGCGCTGATTTTTATGCTGACTTCATTAGGAGCAGGACTATCCCAAAACTTTGAAGTATTGGCAATATTCCGTGCTTTGCAGGGATTGGGAGCTGCGCTGGTGATGCCTTCAGCATTATCCATTGTAACCAATACCTTCAGAGGAGAGCAGGAGAGGAACCGAGCCATCGGAATTTTCAGCTCATTTGCTGCCATTGGTTCGGGAAGTGGTCTTTCCGTAGGAGGAATTATCAGTACTTACCTTAGCTGGCATTGGGTTTTCCTGATCAATGTTCCTATTCTTTTAATAACACTTGTACTGTCTTATTATTATCTGCCCACAGATGAAAAAAATGAAACCACTCAGAAAACAGATATGGTTTCAGGAATATTGATGGTACTTGGATTGTTAAGCCTGACTTACGGAACCCACGAATTAGTCCATATTAAAGAACAGTCTTTCCTGGTGATAGGCTCTCTGGTATTGGCTTTAGTACTGCTTGTTATGGTATATTATCGCTTGAAATCAGTTGCTGAGCCTTTGGTAGATTTAAAATTGTTTAAGCATAGGTCTTTAGTAGTTTCCAATGCAGTATTCTTTACTTTAGGAGCATTTTTTATCGGGTTTTTATTCCTGATTTCATTGATGCTTCAGAAAGATATGGATTACAGCGCTGCGTCTGCAGGGTTAATGCTTGTTCCTTTCAGTATCATATCAGCTTTAACGGCTAAATTTATTCTGCCACAAGTATCAAAACGTTTGAGTTCTTCTCAAATGGGCGTTTTAGGATGGTTGTTCATGTTGGTTGGAGGATTGTTGCTCTTGGTTTCAGTTTATGCCGGACATCCGCTGACAATGGTTTTACTGGGGGCTGCATGTATCTCTGGCGTAGGAATGACATTTTGCTTTACCGCACTTTCAGTGATGGGAATTCAGGATGTTGAACCTTCAAATTACGGATTGGCCTCAAGTTTGAGCTCTACAAGTTACTTTTTGGGAGCTGGGATTGGACTGTCGTTCATGACGTTGATGAGCCAAATCTTTCCTTCAGAATTATCAGTAGGAAGTCTGAATCTGGTTATTTTGATTAGCTACGCCCTGCTAGCGCTCGGAATGTTATTCTATTTTATATTGAAAAGCTTAAAAATGAAACGCACAGAAGTAGCCGTTTCATAATAAGCAGCCTTAAAAATATACAAACTATATGATGAAAGAATCGGTACTTAGGTGTCGGTTCTTTTTTTTGTCTTCTTGCCATTCTATTTTCCCTTTATTACCTTTGTCTTTTTACTATACATCATGAAAATACAGGTCATCAGCGATCTTCATCGGGAATTTGGAAGTACGGAATTATGTTTTGATGATTCAGATATTGTCGTGCTGGCAGGTGATGTTAATCTTGGAACCAAGGGTCTTGAATGGATTAAAGAAGCAATACCCAATAAACCTGTAATCTATGTGTTGGGAAATCATGAATACTATAAAGGCTCGTACCCTAAAACACACAATAAAATCAAAGAGGCAGCGTTGGATTCCAATGTTCACGTGCTGGAAAATTTATTTGTAGATATTGATGGAGTTCGTTTTCACGGGGCAACCTTATGGACGGATTTTTCAATCTTTGGGAACCCTGTTCAGTACGGAATGCTTTGTCAGCCCAAAATGAATGACTATAAAATGATCAGGAGAGATCCTTCCTATTCAAAAATGAGAACAATGGATACCTTTAAAATCCATCAGTTTTCAAAACAATGGTTAAAAGAAAGTCTTGAAGATTCAAAAGGGCTTAAAAATATAGTCGTTACCCATCATGCGCCTAGCATACAATCTGTTCCTGATCATTATAAAGAAGATCCTTTAACAGCCGCTTATGCTTCTGATCTGGAAGATATAATCAAAGAATATCAGCCATTGTACTGGATTCACGGGCATATCCATAGTCCGTGCAGGTATAAGATTGAAAAAACAGAAGTCATCTGTAATCCTCATGGGTATATCGATGAAAAATATAACGGATATGATAAAAAACTGATGTTTGTTGTTGAGTAAAAAAGCAAAACTGTTTATTTATTACTGGTATAATTTGCCTTTTCTTTCTTTTTATTAACTTCGTATTTACAACCTATTCTCATGGCCAAAAAATCCAGGAAAAAAAACCTTCAAGACCTTGAATTTGTTTCTCAGTTAGCATTTGATGAAGTATTGCAGCAGGTAGAATTTGATCTTAGAATCAAGGAATTTGTGGTGATGGAAATTGATAAGGCAAACTACATTATACAACCTAATATGCCTTATCGTTCCGATTATTTCTGCATTTTTATGGTGCAGAAAGGAAGTGTAACATTCAGGTTGGATGATAAAAGTTATAGCGTGACCAAAGGCGATATTATTTTTTGTCCCATGCTGGAAACGTTTTGGTTGGATGAAATTACAGAAGATTACAATGCTAAATATATTTTCTTTTCATTGAACTTTATATCTGATGCAGGCTTTAATTATAAATCAAATAATGTTCTTAAGAGTTTATCTTCTGATCCTGCCAATATCATCAGGAATGAACCGGATGTGTACAGGAAACTGAATTTTCATCTTGATGAACTTAAAGTTTTGAATGATAAGGAAAAAGATAATTATTATTTCAATGAAATGATCTGGCATCACTTTTCACTGGTGATTTACGAAATTGACAATTATTTCAAGAAAACGGAAAGACCTCATCCGGTTACCCATAGAGAAGATGAGCTGACGACCAGTTTCTTTAAGCTCGTTCAGCATCATTTTAAAGAAGAACACAATGTTCAGTTCTATGCCGATAAACTTTTTATCAGCCGTAAATACCTCACGAAAGTAATCAATAAAACGGTATTTAAATCTCCCAGAGATATTATTCATCAGGTGCTAGCGGTAGAAGCCAGGCTGCTATTGAAAAATCCCAACTTGAATATCAGTGAGGTAGCATCAAAGCTGAGTTTTTCAGATCAGGCATCCTTCAGTAAATTTTTCAAAAAACACGCAGGAAGATCTCCTTTGGAATACAAAAAAGATGATTTGTATTGATAATCAATAGCTTGTATTTTTAAGACGTCTTTTTACCAAATTTCAACTATTATTTTGATTTAAAATAGTAAATAGTATCATTTATATTCTCTATGAATGATATTTCTCATGTTTTTTTGAATCAGGAGTCTTTTTGACAAAACAAGGAGTTTTTTGAATAATCCTATTGAATTTTTTTCGTTCGAATTTTGTCCGGAAAATTTAAAAGGACTATTGTTATGCAAAGATTTTTTATTCAAAAATCGACTCTACTTTTCCTCTCACTGATCATATTGGCAGGGTGTAGGAAAAATAATCAAAACCAGGGCTATCAGCAGCAGGCACCAGAATTACCTGTGGCAAAAGTAACCCAGGGAGACGCTTCTGTCTCCAGAGAATATGCAGCATCTATCGAGGGAGTTTCCAATGTAGAAATTAGACCTCAGGTAACAGGATATTTAAGCAAAATGTTTGTGGATGAAGGTGATTTTGTGAGAGCAGGTCAGCCTTTATTTAAAATTGAAGATCAGGTCTTCCGTGAACAGCTGAAAAGTGCTCAGGCATCTTTGATTACAGCTCAGGCGAATCTTTCAACCTCTAAAATTGATCTGGACAGAAAAAAAGAACTGTTCAGAAACAAAATGGTTTCTGAAATTCAGGTAAAAGAAGCAGAAGCTGCTTATAATGCAGCACGTGGAGCAGTAAGCCAGTCTTCTTCAACCATTGAATCTGCAAAAATTAATTTAAACTTCTCTACTATTAAAGCTCCGGTGAGTGGATTTATTGGGAGATTCAATTATCGTCTGGGAAGTTTAATGACGCCGGGAAATCAGGATCCTATTACTCTGTTATCAGACATTCATCAGGTGTATACCTACTTCAGTTTGAGCGAAAATGATTTTAATAACTTCCAGAAACAATATACCGGAAGCAGTATTGATGAGGTGATCAAAAATACACCAGCAGTATCATTATTGCTTTCAGGAGGTGAAAAGTTTGCGGAAACAGGAAAGATTGATGCTGTAGAAGGTCAGTTTAATAAAACGACCGGATCTATTACGTTAAGAGCCAAATTCAACAATCCCAGCAACCTTTTGAGAAGTGGAAACACCGGAAAGATTGTATTGGATCAGTTCTACAGCAATGTTGTTTTACTTCCGATTGCTTCTACCAGAACCATTCAGGATAAAGTTTTTGTGTTTGCTATTCAAGGCGGGAAAGCTGCAATGCTTCCGATTGAAGTGAATGGAAAAGCCGGAGACAATTTCATTGTAGCCAAAGGACTGAAGGCAGGAGATGAGTATATCACCAGTGGTTTTGACCGTCTGCAGCCGGGAACTCCTGTCGTGGCACAAAAGAAAAATGCTCAACAGAAAAAATCCTAAGAAGAAATCATGTTAAAGAAAATTATAAAAAGACCCGTACTGGCAACGGTTATCTCCGTATTGCTTGTTATTCTCGGGATTGTTGGGATGGTAAGCCTTCCGATTACCAAATTTCCGGACATTGCACCTCCTACCGTCATGGTAACAGCTGCTTATCCGGGAGCCAATGCTGAGACCATTGCAAGGTC
The DNA here is from genome assembly GCF_949767875.1 of Chryseobacterium sp. IT-36CA2. Lineage (NCBI taxonomy): Bacteria > Pseudomonadati > Bacteroidota > Flavobacteriia > Flavobacteriales > Weeksellaceae > Chryseobacterium > Chryseobacterium sp. IT-36CA2. The sequence goes on from NZ_CATKPG010000011.1 coordinate 1,227,026, forward strand.
TGTAGCACCGCCATTGGAAAATGCCATTAATGGAGTGGAAAATATGGACTATATTACTTCTACAGCCAGTAATGACGGTACATTGAGTATTACTGTTATTTTCAAATTGGGAACAGATCCCGATCAGGCGGCCATTAACGTTCAGAACAGGGTGGCGCAGGTGACCAACCAACTTCCTGCAGAGGTAATTCAGGCAGGAATTACGACTGTGAAAAGACAGAACAGTATGATCGCGATGGTCTCTCTGACCAGTAAAGACGGTACTATGAGTGATCTTTTCCTTGAAAACTATGCGAAAATAAATATCGTTCCCGAACTGAAAAGAGTAAAAGGAGTAGGAGATGCCATGGTATACGGAAATAAAGATTATTCCATGCGTATCTGGCTGGATCCGAATAAACTGACTTCTTACAACCTTACCCCTTCCGATGTTTCCCGTGCTATTCAGACCCAAAACCTTGAAGCAGCACCCGGAAGATTAGGAGAAAGAAGTAAAGAGGTCATGGAATATGTGCTTCGCTACAAAGGAAAATTTACAGAACCTGAACAATATGAAAATATCACCATCAAAGCGTTGAATGACGGTTCTGTTTTAAAATTAAAAGACATTGCCAAAGTAGAATTCGGAGCGTACAGTTATACGGTTTCTTCCAATTATAATAAAAAAGCATCTGTAACGATGGCGATCTTCCAGATGGCAGGATCCAATGCCAATGAAGTACAGATCGCTCTTCAGGAAAGAATGAAAGAACTGGAAAAATCCTTCCCGGCAGGAATGGATTATGAAATTCCTTACGCTACAAAAGATGCGTTGGATCAATCGATAGAGCAGGTTATTCATACCCTTATAGAAGCCTTTATTCTGGTGTTTATTGTGGTGTATATCTTCCTTCAGGATTTCCGTTCAACATTGATTCCGGCCATTGCAGTTCCGGTATCGATTGTAGGAACGTTCTTCTTTATGAAAGTCTTCGGGTTCTCTATTAATATTTTGACCCTGTTTGCATTGGTTTTGGCGATTGGTATTGTGGTGGATGATGCCATCGTAGTTGTAGAGGCTGTTCATGCTAAAATGGAACATAAAAAATTGAATCCTAGAGCAGCAACCATGTCGGCAATGAGTGAGATTACAGGAGCTATTGTTTCCATTACATTGATTATGTCTGCAGTATTCGTTCCGGTGGCTTTTATGAGTGGTTCCACAGGATTGTTCTACCAGCAGTTTGCATTGACATTGGCGATTGCCATTGTGATTTCAGCGATCAATGCATTGACACTGAGTCCGGCTTTATGTGCTTTATTCTTAAAACAACATCATCCGGAAACCCATGAAAAAATGAATTTCAAAGACCGTTTCTTTGCAGGGTTCAATGCAAGCTTCAATAAACTGACTTTCCGTTATGGAAAAGCTGTGTTATTCCTTTTAAAAAGAAAATGGGTAGCATTGATCATTATTGTAGCCTTCGGAGGTTTGTTTGCATGGATGTCTATGACAACGCCTAAAGGATTTATTCCGGATGAAGACCAGAGTTTCATTATTGTAACGGCTAACCTTGCTCCCGGAGCTTCAAAAGACAGAACATCAAAAGTGGTTTCCGATACGGAAGATCTATTAATGAAAAATCCGGCAGTGGACAAAGTAATTTCAGTAGACGGATTGAACTTATTCAGTGGTTCCATGTCATCTTCGGCAGCATCTATTTTTGTTAAATTAAAAAAAGGAGGTGAGAGAGGACCCGTCAATAATATCAATGATATCATCGGACAAACACAGGGTATGCTTTCTCAGGATAAAAGAGCCAATTTCCTTGTGATCAATACGCCAACGGTAGATGGTTTCGGAAATACCAGTGGGATGGAGCTTGTGCTTCAGGACCGTACCAACGGAGAACTTCAGAATCTGGGAAATATTTCCTACGGAATGATGGGCGCTTTGATGCAGAGACCTGAGGTAGCAGTGGCATTTACTACGTTTGACGTTACTTATCCGCAATTTGAAGTCCTTGTAGACGAAGTGAAATCTGCCCAGCTTGGAGTAAATGTTTCTGATGTGTTGGGAGTAATGCAGGGATATTATGGAAGTATTCAGGCTTCTGATTTTAACCGATTCGGGAAATATTACAGAGTACTGGTGCAATCTACGCCGGAAACAAGACAGGATAAAGAATCTCTGAACGGAATTTTCGTTAAAAACAATCTGGGGCAGATGGTTCCTGTTAATACATTGGTAAGCCTGAAACAGGTGACAGGAGCAGAAGTAGTAGATCGTTTCAACTTATTTAATTCTTCCAATTTAACGGTAATGGCGGCTCCGGGATACAGCACAGGACAGGCTATGGCAGCCATTGACGAGGTAAGCAAGCAGGTGCTTCCTCCGGGATATACTTACGATTATAAAGGAATGAGCCGTGAAGAAGCAGGTTCGAGCTCGCAATCTGTGATGATTTTCGGATTATGTATCGTGTTTGTATTCTTCCTTTTATCAGCTCAGTATGAAAGTTATATCCTTCCATTAGCGGTATTGATTGCTATTCCGGTAGGGCTTTCAGGAGTATTCGTAGGAATAACATTTGCGGAACTTTCCAACAATATTTATGTGCAAATTGCATTGGTGATGCTGATCGGATTGTTAGCGAAGAATGGTATCCTGATTGTAGAATTTGCGATTCAGAGACGAAGAGCAGGAAAAAGTCTTATCGCATCTGCTGTGGAAGGGGCAAAAGCCCGTCTGCGTCCTATTCTAATGACTTCCCTTGCATTTATAACAGGATTACTTCCGTTGTTATTTGTGGTGGGTCCATCAGCGATGGGGAATCATTCTATCGGATATGCAGCTATTTCAGGGATGCTTTTCGGAACCATCTTAGGAATTTTTGTAGTTCCGGTTCTTTTTGTGGTATTCCAGGCATTGCATGAAAGAATCAATGGCAGGGTAGCAACCGATGCGGATTGGGAATATTAATTCAAATGATTTTAAAAATGAAAATTAAAAATATAGCATATATCGCATTCATTTCGGGAACGGCAATATCCTGTAAAGTTCAGAAATATGAACAGCCAGAAGTAAAAATGCCAGAAGCTTTCAGAAGTGACAGTATTGTTACAGATTCTCATGAGAATATTGCTAAAATCAGCTATAAAAACTTCTTTAAAGATCCCGTTCTGGTAGGATTGATTGATAAAGCGATGGTACAAAATAATGATCTTCAGGTGGCTTTGAAGCAGATAGAGTTTGCCTCATTGGCTTATAATCAGAGCAAATGGGCCAATATCCCGACTGTAAGTGCTTCTGCCAATGCCAATATCAACCGTCCTTCAGACAACAGCATGAATGGAATGATGGCAGGGCAGTTTATGGGAAAAAGGTATATGGAAGATTATACAACCTCATTGAGCTTTTCATGGGAAGCAGACATTTGGGGGAAGATCAAAGGAAGAAAAGAACAGGCTTTAGCAGAATATCTTAAAACACAGGAAGCTGCAAAAGCGGTAAAAACACAAGTTGTATCTGCGGTTGTACAAGGATATTATAACTTATTAATGCTGGATACTCAGCTTGAAATTACAAAATCCAATCTGGCGTATGCGGATAATACCCTGAAGTTTCTGACCAAACAGCAGGAACTTGGATTAACAACAGCTTTGGCAGTACAACAGCAGGAAATTGTAAAAGATCAGATTCTGAAATCAATTCCTGCTATTGAAAGCTCTGTGACCACTCAGGAAAATGCTTTGAGTTTGTTGACAGGTTCTATGCCAGGGAAAATTGAAAGAAGTGCCAGTCTGAACAATGTGCAGTCTCCGGATCATCTTGCAGCAGGGGTTCCTTCAGAATTATTAAGCTATAGACCTGATATTAAAACAGCAGAACTTGAAGTCAGAAAAAGTGCTGCTGCGATCCATGTTGCAAAAATGAGCATGTATCCTTCTTTGAATATTACGGCGCAGGGAGGAGTGAATGCCTTTCAGATCAGTAAATGGTTCAGCGTTCCGGGATCACTTTTCGGAATGGTGGCAGGAGCTGTAGCACAGCCTATTCTGAATGGAAAACAGCTGAAAACACAGTATGAGCAGTCTAAAGTATTGGCTGATCAGGCAGAAATCAACTTTAAGCAGTCTGTTTTAAAAGCAGTAGGTGAAGTTTCTGATGCTTTGGTACAGATCCAAAAGTTGGAAGAACAGCAGAAGATTGCGGAAGGACTGGCTGTGAAATCCGGTGAAGCAGTGAAGAAAGCTGATTTATTATTTAAATATAATTCAGCAACGTATGTAGAAGTGATTATCGCCCAAACGAATAAACTTCAGGTAGAATTAGACCTTGCCTCTCTGAAAACTCAGAGGTTGAATGCCATTACAGCGCTTTACCGTTCTGTAGGAGGCGGATGGCAATAAAGTAAAATTGAATCTGCTTCGTCTCTAATGATGAAGCAGGTTTTTAATCCATAATCATTATGAAGACAAATATACAAGAGGGGATCATTCTTATTCCGGATTTCAGCGGATTTACCGAATTTGTGTTCAATACAAAATTGTATACAGGCGAGTATATTGTGCGACAATTATTGTCTACACTCATTGATGTGAACGATCAGTATTTTGAAATTTCCGAGATTGAGGGAGATGCCATTTTATTTTACCGTTATGATGAAAATCCGTCTTACCAGAGTATTTCAACAATGCTGTGGAAGATGAGAAGCGCCTTCAACAGGAAGATAGAAGAGCTGAGTAAGAATTTAAGTACCCAAATTGATCTGGCTCTTAAATTTATTGTTCATTATGGATCTTTTTCACAATATAATATTGGAAGCTTCAGAAAACTCTATGGAAAAACCATTGTGGAAGCCCATCAGCTTTTGAAAAACGGATTGGCAGAACAGCCTTCTTATGCACTTTTCAGTAATTCTTTTCTGGAAAGCAGTAACAATAGGGAGTCTGATTTTAATAAAGATCCGCTTCGCTTGCCTGAAGTAGGTGTTATCCACTATTTTGAAAATTTAAACTAGCATATATTTTTTAATATTATTCCTTGTAAATTTGCTATTGCTAGCGGCCCGGGTGAGATCCGGGCTTTTTTATGGCTATACTTTTTGAAAATCTGATGATGATCGATTTGTTTTCATAAGTTGTTCTCAAAAAAATCATAGGTTTAGGATAAGTTTTAAAACTTTTTTTCAGTAAAATTTAAATTACAGATAAAAACTCTTTTTAAGAATAATTATTATGGAAGTGATTTATATTGAACTTTTTTTTTGAAAAGTTTATATTGTTTTTTAATTTATGTTTAAAAGTATTTCTGATATCTTGCTGGAAATTAGATATTTATTTTATTTTTTTTACTATTTGATGTAACAAAGTTGTGAAGATAATGGTCTTATAGATAAACTATAATTTCACATGAAAGTAATTATATTTCCAATCGCGATATTAGCAGGTTCATTAGCAATGGCTCAGCAAGCTCCGGCTCCGGCTGCAAAGGATACTGTAAAAGGAAATGCAAAAGAAATAGAAGCTGTTACACTGGTAGCCAGAAAACCGACAGTAGAATCGAAAATAGACAGAACTGTATTCAATGTAGCGAACAGTGCAATTCTGGCAGGAAATACAACATGGGATGTTCTGAGAATGACTCCTTTGGTAAGTATTGACAACAATGACGATGTAAAAGCCGAAGGGCAAATGGTAACGGTATACATCAACGACAGAAAATCTGTTTTTACAGGGAAAGAATTAAAGGAATATCTTAAAACAATTCCGGCTGACAACCTGATGAAAATTGAAGTGATTACCAGCCCTTCCTCCCGTTATGAAACTTCAGGATCTGTAATCAATATTGTTCTGAAAAAAAGAGATGACGAAGGAATAAAAGGAAGTATCTCCCTCAACAACAGACAAAGCACAAAGAACTCCCAATACACGAATTTCAACCTGAATTACCATAAGAAAAAGTTTACCCAAACTTTTATAGGAGGTTACAATAGTGGAAATTATGTACAGAAGACTCAAACATGGGACAATCGGTATGCTACTAATAAACTGACTCAGTTTAATTTGGAGAACGTGATGAGAAACGAGAGTCCTTCTCTTTCTTCCACTTCAGAATTTGAACTGAATGATAAAAATAATATTGGATTTGTAGCAGAGTACTCACAGAGCAGAAATCTGTCTCTGGCAGAATCTAATGGAATGATCTTCAATAATGGAGAACCTGGTGACTCTTTTCTTCAGACACAGAATACCTGGGGATTCAACCGTAATCTGGGAACTAATGCTTTCTACAAATATTATGATAAAGAAAAGAACAGAATTTTAGATATTAATTTAGGGACCAATTACTCCAGCAATGACAATGATAATTTAATTGATAAGCAGATTAATAATCAGACGGGCAGCTCAGCACAACAGCTGGGAGTTATCAGTTCAAATCAGATGCGCAATTATTATCTGAAAGTAGATTATACACAACCTTTAGGGAAATCCGGCGGTACGATGGAAGTAGGAGGAAAAACGGAAATTAACAATCATATTATTCCAAACAGCCTGTATGGATTCAGTATGACTGATGTGAACTCAGAATATTATAATCTTGCGAGAAATGATACCTTCCATTATGAGGATAATCTAAGCTCTTTATATGCCAACTATAGTAAAACATTCTTCAAAAAATTAGAAACAAGAATTGGAGTGCGTTATGAATATATTGATTATAAAGTAAGACAGGATGTTGCAGGTACAGAAAGAAGAGATTCATACGGAACTTTTCTTCCCAATCTATTGCTGAAGTATAGTTTTTCAGAGAAATTTGACTTGAGTCTTACCTATAACCGAACTATCTGGAGACCTTGGTATTCGGAATTTAATCCTTTCCTCGTTCCTGAAATTAACGGAACTTATTCAAGAGGGAATCTTTATCTGAATCCCAATCCGAATGACCGATTGTATATGAAATTAGGAATTCTGAAAAAGTACTTTATCTCTGCAAGATATATGCACACCAATCAGGATTACTGGACAACTTATGTGACGGAAAACGGAAGAACGGTTTCATTGCCAGGGAACTTCGATGGAAAAGTTGAGAAATATTATCTTTTTGCCAATACGAATCAGAACTTCCTGAAAAATAAACTGAATGTAAATGCCGGATTCGGATGGTATTATATTAATAATAAAGACTTTAATGAGAAAAATAAGTTAGGAGGTAAAGATTATATCAGTTATTGGGGAGCTTCTGCGAATGTATCTTACACGAATCTTTTCAATAAAAATATTAACCTAAGTGCGTGGGTAGAGCTTGCAAACCAGAATAACGGAAATTCTTATGCGAATAATACCAACGTATTCCACAATATTTCAGTCACCAAAATATTCCCGAAAACCCAAATGGAGCTGAGCATGCAGCTGATGAATATTTTTAAAAGACCTTATGGTGATAACACGACTTACAGTCCAGATGGAACGTTCAGAGAATATTCAAAATGGGACTGGTACGGTGTTTCTCTTACTTTTGTAAAACGTTTCGGAAATCAGAAGGTAAAAGAAAACACAAAAACCGACGTAGAGAAAAACAGCGGCGGCGGAAAATAACTCAAGATTTGTTAGATAAAAAGAAAGCAGGTTTCAAATTGAAATCTGCTTTTTATTTTGGGATGGAAGCTGGAATTGAAAAGATCCATTTTTAATCTTTGTCTTAAAAAAACCTGTGAAATCATTTTAATCTGTAGGAGAGAAATAATTAGATTTTAACGCAAAGTTTTTATCTGAATTTCTTATTATTTTAAGACAGCAAAGACTTGAATCAATTACCTTGATTCTTTCTAAGCGGATGTACAATCAGAATCCTTCTTAAACAACAAAGTTGCTTTCTTAGCTTCCTTAAAAATGTTACTTTTTTATTTAAACTTTGCGTTAGAGAAACTCTGATAAGTTTAGCACGCATAAAAAGAGAGGAATAAAAAAACAGACCCCAGTTCGGGATCTGTTTAATTCAACCAAATAAAATATAAAAAGATGAGATATTCTTTTTTGAGTAGTTATTCTCAAATTGAATTTCCCATTTATTTAAGGGTAAACTTCACTTTAGTTTTAATAGCATCGGAAGAATTTCCAATCAATGCTTCAAAATCTCCCGGTTCAGCTACCCAATCGTGTTTTTGAGCATCAAAATAACTTAGAGCTGTTTTATCAATGGTGAAAGTAACTTCTTTTTGCTCTCCCGGATTCAGATATACTTTTTCAAAACCTTTCAATTCTTTTGTAGGACGCGGAACGGATGATTTTAAATCACTGATGTAAAGCTGAGCCACTTCAGCACCTGCTTTTTTACCTGTATTTTTAACCGTTACTGTCAATGTAATTTTGCCATCCTGTGAAATCGTGGTCTGGTCTGCTTTTGCCTTTCCGAATTCAAAAGTGGTATAGCTCAATCCATGTCCGAAACTGAACAATGGCTTTATATTTTTAGTATCATACCAACGGTAACCTACAAAAATGCCTTCATTGTAAGTAATATTGATAGGGTTTTTCTGATCTTTACCTTTTCCTGCTGCCAGTTCATCTTTCTGCCCTGGATATTCTCCAAGTTGATGTGCTGAGTTATCGTCAAGTTTTACTGGGAATGTAAACGGAAGTTTTCCTGAAGGATTGGCGTCTCCAGCTAAAACTGCAGCAATAGAATTTCCGGCTTCAGAACCCAGATACCAAGCCTGTACAACTGTTGGAACTTCTTTGATCCATGGCATTGCTACAGCATTTCCGGAAACTAAAACCACAGCAAGATTTTTATTGGCTTTTGCAAGTGCAGAGATCACCTGATCCTGACTGTATGGAAGCCCATAGCTTTTTCTGTCGTTTCCTTCACTGTCCTGGAAGTCTGCTTTATTCAATCCGCCTACAAAAATTACGTAGTCTGATTTCTTAGCCAATTCTACAGCTTCATTCAGTAATTCAGCTTCAGAGCGGGTATCTTTTAAATCCTGTCCGGATTTTACGCCGTTGTATTCACCTCCGATATCACCTACATAACCTCTCGCGTACTGTACATCTGCCTGTTTTCCAAATCTGGTTTTGATCCCGTCTAAAGGAAGTGTTTCATATTTTACTTTTAAAGATGAAGAACCTCCGCCAACTGTCATTATTTTAATGGCATTCTCTCCGATAACGGCTATTTTTTTAGCCTTATTAATATCAATCGGAAGAACATTTCCCTGATTTTTCAATAAAACAATTCCTTCTTCTCCAATTTCTTTAGCTACTGCTTTATGCTCCTCAGATGCTATATTTCCGAAAGGCTTGTTACGGTTCATTGTAGTTTTATAAGCAAGACGAAGTAATCTTGTTACCTTGTCATCAAGTTCTTTAGTACCTACTTTTCCTGCTTTAATCAAATCAAGATAAGGTTTTGCCAGATAATAATTGTCGTAGGCATTTTTTGTTCCTGCAGAAAGTCCGTTAGTCCACGATCCGAATTCAAGGTCAAGACCATTGTGGATGGCTTGTTCTGTATTGTTTACAGCACCCCAGTCAGATACTACAACGCCTTTATAATTCCATTCTTTTTTTAAAATATCATTTAAAAGATACTGATTCTGGCTGGCATACTGACCTTTATACATATCATAAGCACCCATGATCGTCCATGAATCTCCCTCTGTTACAGCTGCTTTGAAAGGAGGCAGGTAAATTTCATAAAGAGCCCTGTCATCTACATTTACATTACTGGTATGGCGGAACATTTCCTGATTGTTCAGAGCATAATGTTTCACAGAAGTTGCCACACCGTTAGACTGCACTCCTTTAATATAAGGAACCACTATTTTTGAAGTCAGATAAGGATCTTCACCCATGTACTCAAAGTTTCTTCCGTTCAGTGGAGTTCTGTAAATATTCACTCCGGGTCCTAGAAGAATGTCTTTTTTTCTGTAGCGGGCTTCTTCCCCCAACGCTTTACCATAGTTCCATGACATTTTTTTGTTCCATGTTGCGGATAAAGCAGTCAGGGCAGGGTAGGCGATGATAGAGTCGTTGGTCCATCCGGCCTGATCCCATTCGTCCCACATTACTTCAGGGCGAACCCCGTGAGGACCATCTGTTGTCCAGAATTCAGGAATTCCCAATCTTGGAACACCGGGCGAACTGAATTTCGACTGTGCATGAAGCATTGCTACTTTTTCTTCCAATGTCATTCTTGATAATGCATCCTGAATACGCTGTTCTACAGGTTTGGATTCATCTAAATAAACGGGTATGGTAGTATTGGTCTGAGCCATATAAGAAGCAGAAATAAAGGTGAATAAACTGATAATGACGGTTTTCTTTAACATAATGCCTTTCATTTTGATTGAAAACAAAAATAAAGAAAATTTCTTTATTATCTCAAATTGAGAAAATAAAATTTTAACGAATAAAAAACTGCCTGCTTATTTGCAGACAGCTCATTATTAAATATTGTATTTGTAATGGCGAAAAAAGTAAAGGAGGCAACGAGTGAAAAGCAAAACTCTGAATCCACTCTCACAACTCTATACTCTCAAACCCTCAAACTCATCAATCCCATCCTTTCACAGCACCTCCTTTGAAGATTTCTTTGGCTTTCTTTTCCACTTCCGGAGACTCATATGCTTTTACAAAGTTTTTTACTTTCTGGCTGTTTTTATTATCCTGTCTGGCAACTACAACATTTACGTATGGTGAGTCTTTATCCTCAACAAGGATACCTTGTTTTTCCTGATCCAAACCTGCCTGAGCTGCAAAATTATTATTGATAACTCCTACAACAACATCTCTGTCATCCAAAACTCTTGGAATCTGTGCGCCTTCAATTTCCATGATTTTCAGCTGTTTCGGGTTCTCTGTAATATCAGTTACTTTAGGGAGAAGCCCGACACCGTCTTTCAATTTTAAAAGACCACTTTTCTGAAGAAGAAGTAAAGAGCGCCCTCCGTTGGTAGGGTCATTGGGAATAACAATCGTATTGCCTTCTTTTAATTCGCTGATATTTTTAATCTTTTTTGAATAGGCTACAATAGGGTAGACAAATGTATTTCCTACCGGTACAAGGTTGTAACCTCTCTGCTTTGACTGTTCCGTTAAATAAGGAATATGCTGAAAAGCATTGGCATCAATATCTCCGTTAGTCAATGCTTCATTGGGAACTACATAATCATTGAAAGGGATAAGTTCCACTTCCAGATTGTATTTTTCCTTTGCTACTTTTTTGGCTACCTCGGCAATTTCCTGTTCCGGACCATACGTAATTCCTACGCGGATAAAATTCGGATCATCTTTTCTTCCCGAACACGCACTGAACAATAATATTCCCGCAGCCAATAAACCAAAAATCTTTATTTTTTTCATTCTATTTTTTTATTTTAAATGATATGAGGTAATGTGAAAAGATACATGAAATCACTCTCAAACCCTCCGACACTCAAACCCTCTCACTCATCAACCCGAATCTCAAACCCTCTTACCCAAAAACTACCTGTGATCAAATTTCTTTGATAATCTATCACCCATAAATTGGATAATGAAAACCAAAAGAACAAGTAAGATTAAAACAGTATTCATAATGACGATATCATATCCGATATATCCGTATTGGTAACCTACCTGTCCAAGTCCTCCCGCTCCTACAGCACCACCCATTGCAGAGTAACCTACAAGGGTAATCAAAGTGATGGTAGCATTGTTGATTAATGAAGGAAGTGCCTCAGGAAGCAATACTTTTCTGATAATCTGTAATGGTGAAGCTCCCAATGCTCTTGCTGTTTCTATAAGTCCGTGAGGAACCTCAATAAGGCTGTTCTCCACAAGTCTTGCAATAAAAGGAGCTGCTCCTACACTTAAAGGAACTAAAGCAGCATTCACTCCAATAGAAGTCCCAGCTAAAACTCTTGTGAAAGGAATCATCCAAACAATTAAAATAATGAAAGGAATTGCACGGAAAATATTAACCAAAATAGACAACCCTCTATGATAGTATGGATTTTCCAACAGCTGATCTTTTCGGGTTAAAAACAACATGATTCCAACTGGAAGTCCTAATACAAATCCAAAAAATCCGGATAAAAATGTCATGTAAACCGTTTCCCAGGTTCCTTTTGCCAAAAGGGCAATTACCGTATCACTAAGCATATCCTTTTACTGTATTTTGAATTTTATTTTGATTGAAATAATAAATTGCCTGTTGGTTTTCTTCGGCTTCACCCTGAAGCTGCAAAAGTAGTTTACCAAAATTGGAATCTCCAAAATATTCTACATCTGCCTTTAACAATTTATAAGGGATTTTATATTGATTGTACAGTGCTGAAAGAATTTGTTCAACACTTATGTTTTCGTTAAGTTCTATTTCGACCAGGGGAAATAAACCGTCTTTAGGTTCTTTCTGTAGTCTGTTGATGAGTTCCTGTGGCAGGGTCATGATATCTGAATTGATGAACTGGCGGATGATCGGGTTTTCTTTATCCGAAATAATCTCGCTTAAAGTTCCTTTTGTTAATAATTTTCCTTTGTCGATCACAGCAACGTGGTTGCAGACTGCTTTGATGACTTCCATTTCGTGGGTAATTAAAAGGATGGTAATTCCCAGTCTCTGATTAATATCTCTTAAAAGCTGTAAAATTGACTGTGTGGTAGCCGGATCCAGTGCACTGGTTGCTTCATCACAAAGCAAAAGGTGAGGATCATTGGCCAAAGCCCTTGCAATAGCTACTCTTTGTTTCTGTCCTCCTGAAAGGCTTCTGGGATAATCGTGGGCTTTGTCTTCAAGGCCTACAATCTTTAGTAATTCGTTTACCTTTCTGTTAATTTCGTCTTTGCTGGTATTGTCCAGTTCCAGTGGAAGAGCTACATTATCAAAAACAGTTCTTGAAGAAAGAAGATTGAAATGCTGGAAGATCATTCCGATTTTTTTACGCTCGTCAGCCAGTTGTTTAGAACTAAGTTGGGTAAAATCCTTTCCATTAATAATAATCTGTCCTTCATCCGGTCTTTCCAATAGATTTACCGTGCGGATCAGAGTACTTTTTCCTGCACCAGAGAATCCTATGATTCCCACGATATCTCCTTTATCTATAGTAAGGCTCACCTTATCCAGTGCTTTGAAAGACTGTTTTTTCTGATGAAATGTTTTTGAAATGTTTCTGATTTCTATCATTCTGTTTCTATATACTATTTAAATTAAATAGGCTGGTATCCTCTGCCTGTTCTGTTTAAAAATCTCTTAACTCTTCTGATTTTGACCTTTGACCGTTTTGAAAGTCTGAAATACTTGGTGACATTTGTTAGAAGTACTCCCAGCAATATGATGAATAAACCATACAGCTGACCTCCATTGATGCTTTGGTTGGCAATAATCCAGCCTGCAATCACTGTTACAATAGGATTGATGTAGGTATGGGTGCTTACCAAGGCAGCGGGTTTTACGGACAGAAGCCAAATGTACGACAAATAAGCGACTATCGATCCAAAGAAGATCAAAAATAGAACCCCAAACCATGCCGATAACGGAACAGCTGAAACTGAAAAATCAGTCCATTCTTTTCTGAAAAAAGCAATGAGGAAAGAGGCTAATCCCGCTACTATAAGCTGTTGCGCAATATTCATAAACGTAGATTGAGAAGCTGGATTTTTCTTTGAATATAAAGAACCCAGTACCCAGGCAATGGAGCTTAATCCCAAAACTATAAATGCTGTAATACGTAGGTTTCCGTCTGCCATTGCATGAGCATTCGAATGTACACTGCCTTTTAAAAACATAACCAGTCCTACGAAACCGATAACCAATCCTATGGGAATGAATTTATCCGAAAAATAATATTTCCAGTTCTTTTTATCAATGGCAATGAACCAGAATGGTCCTGTTGCAATAGAAATGGCTGCTTCAGAAGCTGTTACATATTGTTCTCCCCAGGCAACAAGCCCGGTTCCTCCGGTAAGAATAAGAATACCGGTAATGGCATTTTTCTTCCAGTTGATCAGAGAATTTGCTTTTTCTCCTTTAGACAGAAGATACCCCATCATCAGAATCCCGGCTACCAGAAATCTTAAACCCGAAAGAATGAATGGCGGAAAACCTTTTAAGCCAAATGAAATAGCTAAAAACGTAATTCCCCATATCACATAGATGTTTGTAAACGCCAATGGAATTAACCATTTGTTTTTAGAATTGCTCATTTTTATTTTTTTAATGTTGTTGTGTTCAATGAAAAAAGGCTCTACCACGTGGTAAAGCCTTTGAAAATATATCTAAATAAAAGTAAGGTCAACCACAGTATTCTTGATGTATAAGCATACACATATCCTTCATCATATTTTTGATGGTATGTTTCTTAATTGAATTATTTTTTAATTCTGCCTTCATTTTGTCTTATTTCCTGAATACGTTTGCAAATATATAATATAATTTTTATTAGTCTACTAAAAAAGTAGGTTTTTTAAATATTAAATTATCGTTAATGAATTAATTGGCTTTATTTCAGTATTTTATGTGATTTTGTTTTTTACCTATTTAAAACTGTTTATCAGTATTTTATGCTTTTAAATTCAAATACTATAGAAATTGACTGATAATTGGGGTTGTGGAAAATATAAAATAAATTGAATTTTTTGAGAATTGTGTAAAGTTGGTTATGGGCTGTTTAAAAAATGATTTAAAATGTGTTTCCGGAAACGGAGTTTTGCATTTATTAAACTAGTTAAATGCACAGGATTTCTGTTCACTGTAATTTAGCATCAAAATTAAAAGACATGGACAATAGAATTTTAGGTCTGCATCATATTACTGCTATTGCAGACAACGCGAAAAGAAATTTAGATTTTTATACCAAAGTTTTAGGCGTAAGACTGGTAAAGAAAACAGTAAATTTTGATGATCCGGGAACGTATCATTTCTACTTCGGAAACGAAAACGGAACTCCAGGAACCATTCTTACGTTCTTTCCATGGGAAGGAATAGGAAAAGGTACTAATGGGAGCGGAATGGCTACTCACATCGGATATTCGGTGCCCAAAGGAAGCCTTGAGTTCTGGAAAAATCATTTGCAGAGTTTGAATGTTGCTACAGAAGAAGGGGAAATATTTGGAGAAAAAATGATTTCTTTTAAAGATCCGGACGGACTTCAGCTACAATTGATAGAACCATTAGTTGAAGACAACAGAAAAGTATGGACAACGGATGATATCAAGGGTGAAAATGCATTGAAAGGTTTCCATAATGTTACATTAACCTTAAAAAAAGCAGATCCCACCATCAAAGTTCTGACGGATATTCTAGGATATGATTTGCAGAAACAGGAGGGAGAAAGATACAGATTGGCAACAGATGCTATTGATACCGCTAATCTTGTTGATATTATTGAAAATGATACAATTCCTGCCGGAAGAAATGCAGCGGGAACCAATCATCATATTGCATTTAGAGTGAAAGATGACAATGTTTTGATGGAATACCGTGAGAAAGCGTTATCTGCGGGACTAAGCATCACTCCAAAGATCAACAGAGACTATTTCTATTCACTATATTTCCGTGAGCCTGGAGGCATTTTGTTTGAAATTGCCACCGACAATCCGGGATTCACTGTGGATGAACCTTTGAATGAATTGGGAACAAATCTGAAACTTCCCGTTCAATATGAAGGAATGCGTGAGAAAATAGAAGATGTGCTTCCGAACTTATCATAGATCATCGGTCATATTTTATAAAGATGCTAATTTTGAATAAAGATTTAAACCTAAAGAATTAAAAGCACGAAAATTTATTTTAGGAAGATGCTTCATCGAATCAACTTGTTGATTCAAATCTTATTAATAAAAAAATAAAAAATGGAAAGAACAGAAATAGTTTTAGAAGGAAGAAAAGGAGAGATTCAGCTTTTCTCAGACGATCATAAAGCGGGTAAAATGGACATCTCAGTCATTGGACAAAAATTGACCGTTTACCATACCGAAGTACACCCGGAATATGAAGGAAAAGGTTTTGCCAAAATTTTACTGGAAAGACTGGTTTCCTACGCAAGAGAAAATGATTTGAAAATTCTGCCTCTGTGTCCGTATGTTCACGCACAGTTCAAACGCCACCCGGAAGAATATAATGATGTATGGTTGAAGGAGGTGCTGTAGGGAGTTTAAGAGTTGGGTTTCGGGTTTCGGAATTTGAGTTGATACATTCAAGAGTAGTTTTAGTCATCTTTTGTCTTTCATTTCTGCTTTTTAGCTCGACACTCTCAAGCCCTCTTACCCTGCAAGTCTCAAACTCGCATCTCAAAATTTCGCACCCTATCATAATAACCAATTAACAATTTCAACACAATGAAACTTATCACAGGACTGCATCACGTTACGGCAATTACCGGCAACGCACAGGAAAATATAGACTTTTACACAGGCGTTTTAGGACTTCGGTTAGTCAAAAAAACGGTCAATTTTGATTACTCAGATGTTTATCATTTTTACTTCGGTGACGAATATGGAACACCAGGAACGATTATGACTACTTTTCCCTATGGTAAAGATCTGATCAATGGCAGACATGGTAAAGGAATGCTCAATACTACTGCTTTTTCGGTTTCTTTAGATGCCCTGGATTATTGGATGAACCGTCTGGAACAGTTTAATATTCCTTTTAAACAACCGCAGCAAAGGCTTTCTGAGGAAGTTTTCATTTATCTTGAAGATTTTGACGGATTGGGACTGGAATTGGTTTTTAATGATAAAGACGAAAGAAAAGGCTATTACAATGGCTATATTCCTAAAAATTATGCCATTAAAGGAATTCATCATGTGGAAATCTGGCAGGATGCTTATGAAAGAACAGCAGCACTTCTGACCACTCAGATGGATCATAAAGTGATTAAGGAAAGTCCTGACAGATTGAGATTGGGAACAGAAAATATACCGGGAAAATATGTAGATCTGCTTTCTGCACCTAATGCTTTGAAAGGATTAGCCGGAAGAGGTACAGTGCATCATGTAGCTTTTACCACTCCCGATGCAGAATCCCAGCTTGAAATGGTAAAGAGATTAAACGCATACGGATTGGAGCATACCGAAGTGAAAGACAGAAAATATTTTACTTCCGTATATTTTAAAGAACCGGGAGGTGTTTTGTTTGAAATTGCAACTTCAGGTCCAGGGTTCGATGTAGATGAAGAAGCAGAATTTTTAGGGGAAAATCTGATGTTGCCGCTGCAGTTTGAAAAAAGAAGGGAGCGTTTGAATGAAGTTCTTCCCAAAATCAATTATCCAACAGAAAAATTCAGATAAAAATAATGAGTCATATTTTAAATATAAAAACAGCAGGAATTCCATTAAATCAGGCAAAAAAAGCTTTGATTATGATTCATGGACGTGGAGGAAGTGCTCAGGATATTCTGAGTTTATCCCAGCATTTGAATGTAAAAGACTATGCATTACTAGCTCCACAGGCTTTGAATCACACTTGGTATCCTTTTTCATTTATAGCCCCGGTAGAGCAAAACGAACCATGGTTATCATCAGCCCTTGAAATGGTTGAAGAAACCGTGAAAGCTGCTGTAAATGCAGGAATTAAACCTGAAAATATATACTTTTTCGGATTCTCTCAGGGCGCTTGCCTTACCCTTGAATTTTTAGCCCGAAATGCTCAGAAATTCGGTGGAGCAGCAGCCATTATTGGTGGTGTGATAGGAGAGAAGATCAATCGTGAAAATTATAAAGGCGATTTTGCAGGAACTCCTGTTTTTCTTGGAACCAGCAACCCTGATTTTCATGTTCCTATAGAAAGAGTATATGCTACGGCCAATATTTTAAGAGAAATGAATGCGGATGTAACAGAAAAGGTATATGCCAATTTCGGACATTCTATTAACGAAGAAGAAATTGAATTGACAAATTCTATAGTGTTTAAATAAGCATTTTAACTTTGAATGCATTTATAATTTTTAATAATCCTTTAGGTGTTTAAGTAAGGTGGAAATTCCTACGGAATGACAAATTATGTACATAATGTACCCGCTCACATTGTCACTCCGTAGGAATCTAACCCAATGCATAAATTAACATTCAATAGCGGTGGGCTTTAGCCCGCCAAACGGGAAAAAAATCACTGGCTTTAGCCAAAACCTAATAACCACAATCTGAAAGCTAATCTCTAACTTCTAAAAAACATGCACGAACAACTCCTTTTAATCCTGGGTCTTTTATTACTCGTCATGCTGCTGGTCATGCTGGCACAACGAATCAAAATTGCCTATCCTATCTTTTTGGTTCTTGCCGGACTGGGAATCAGTCTTATTCCCGGAGTCCCTGTTTTAAAGCTGGATCCGGAAATTATATTTTTGATTTTTTTACCTCCTCTTTTATACGAAGCAGCGTGGTACACCTCATGGAATGATTTCTGGAAATGGAAACGTCCCATCAGTCTCTTGGCTTTTGGATTGGTATTTCTGACTTCTTTGGTAGTTGCTTATACTTCACAAATATTGATTCCGGGGTTTACACTGGCATTAGGATTTTTATTGGGGGGAATTGTCTCGCCACCGGATGCTGTGGCTGCCACTACGGTTTTAAAAGGATTAAAAGTTCCTAAACGTACTGTTGCTATTCTTGAAGGTGAAAGCCTGATTAATGATGCCTCTTCACTGATTGTTTTCAGATTTGCTTTGGCTGCAGTAATGACAGGTGCTTTCTCAATGCACGAAGCGACTGGACAGTTTTTTCTGGTAGCAGGTATGGGCGTTGTCATAGGGATTGCCGGAGCGCATATTTTTTATTCCATTCACCGTTTTTTACCTACAACACCTGCTATTGATGCGGCACTTACCGTAATGACTCCTTATATTTTGTTTCTTTCTGCAGAACATTTTCATTTTTCTGGAGTGATGGCTGTCGTGAGTGGAGGATTGTTTATGTCTTTCCGTGCTCATGAGATTTTTAAAACCGGAACTACAAGAATCAATATGACAGGAGTATGGAACACCTTGATTTTTGTGATGAATGCTTTAGTCTTTGTATTAATTGGCCTTGAACTTCCGGATATTATCAACGGATTAGGAGATGTTTCATTAATGGAAGGAATCAAATATGGTTTAATTATAAGTTTAATTGTCATTGTAGTGCGTCTTTTATGGATTTATCCTGTGGCACATCTTCCAAGATGGTTCAGTGAAAAAGCACGTCGTGATCCAAGTCCGGGATGGAAAAATCCCCTGATTATAGGCTGGGCTGGAATGAGGGGAGTTGTTTCCCTGGCAACAGCACTGTCAATTCCGGTAATGATGAATAGCCAGGCCGAATTTCCTATGAGGAATCTGATCATATTTATCACATTTGTAGTTATTTTTGTAACCCTTGTTTTTCAGGGACTTACTCTGCCTTTGATCATTAAATTAACCAAAATAGGAGAGATTGATGCTATTCTTCCCTCTCATGAACAGCAAGCCGGAATTCAGATGAGACTGGATAAGCTGGCCGTTGATAAACTTGATAATGATTACAATGAAGTGGTAAGCAGCAATGGCTTGCTTGAGAATCTTAAAAAAGCACTGGAAAGTGATATCAAACTTCACCAGAATCATTTAAGTTCTATTGAAATGTGCACTAACAGACAAAATGATATGGCAGAATATCACAAAGTAATGATGGATATATTTGCTTTGCAACGAAAAGAACTGTTTACAATGAAACGTGAAAAACTCTTCAGTGACGATGAAATCCGTAAAGCAGAATCACAGCTGGATTTAAACGAATTGAAAATTACGGGGAATAAGCATTTGTAGGTGGTTCGGTATGTGGTATGCGAGTTTGAGAGGATCAGAGTAATTTCATCTATTTTTTACCCTTTATTCAAATAATACCAACATTAAACCCTAAACCTTGAACCTTGAATTTTAAACCTTAAACAAGATGAAAACATTACATTTTTTAGTCATTGGAAAGAATCAGGAAATTCTTGAAGTTTTAAAACGAATTATAGAAAATAATGAAGGCTGGAAGGCAGAAATACAAAGTGATGAAGATTTCTGTTATGAATATATAAAAGAGAATCCTGTAGACATTGTGCTTTTAAGTTCAGGGCTGGAAGATGATTTTGAAAAAGAGATCAAAGAATTTTGTGCAGGTCTGGAAAAAGACGTTAAAGTGATTGATCATTATGGGGGAGGAAGCGGCCTTTTAAAGAATGAAGTTTACAGTCTTTTTCCTAATTTGCAGGGATAAACTCTACATTATGTTCGAAAATATCATTAAAAACATTACAAGATTTATCTCAATCACGCCTGAAGAAGAAAAATTTTTTACAGACCTGCTTGCCTGCCAGTCGTTTCCAAAGAAAACGGTTTTACTCAGAGAAGGAGAGATCTGTCAGTTTGAAGGATATATTCACAAAGGATGTGTAAGAATGTATTGTTTGGATGATAATGGTTCTGAAGTAACATTACTGTTTGCCATTGAAGACTGGTGGATTAGTGATATTGCATCATTTCAGGAGCAGAAACCTTCGAAGGTTTATATTGAAACTCTGGAAGATTCGGAAATCTATATGCTGAATCCTACAACGAAAGAAAAACTACTGCAGGAGATTCCTAAATTTGAAAGAGTTTTCAGAATGCTGGTTCAGAGAAACCTGGCAACACTGCAGAGCCGTCTGGTAAACACCATTTCCAAAACTGCATCAGATAGATATCTGGAATTTATCAAAGTTTATCCTTCAATCCCGCAAAGAGTAGCACAGTACTACATCGCTTCTTATCTTGGTGTTTCAAAAGAATTTGTAAGTACCATCAGAAAGCGCCTTGCTTCAAAGGAGAAATAAATCTTTGTTGAATCACTGGGCATAATTGATGACCCAAGAAAGTGGAACGTTACAAAAATGAATTCTGTGAACGTTAAGAAAACTCTTATGTTTTCTAGTCTTGAATTTTTGATTCATTTTGCTTCAAGGCAAAAGAACAGGAAATATCATTAAGGATTTATCGGAGATAAAATCTTCACGCCTTAAAAATTATGTAATAAATATATTGCGCCTTTGCGTTTTCCAAAAATATTGCCGGATACAAAAGTATCCGGCATTTTTTTTTGCTTCGAAGTCATTTATTAAACTAGTTAAATTTTTAAGATTTCCATCTGTTCTACATTTGCCTTATTAATTTAAAAATAAAAAAAATGTCACAGGAAAATAAGACAGCAGAAGGCTTTGGAATGCCTTGGGAAAATATTTACGGATATGCACAAGCGGTAAAAAAGGGAAATACGGTTTGGATTTCTGGTCAATTGGGTCACAACAAAGAAGGTGAATTAGCAGAAGGAATGGAAGCGCAAATGAAACAAACCTATACGAATATCAAAGAATTGTTATCAAGATATGATATGACCATGGAAAATGTGGTGGAAGAAGTGATTTATGCAATGGATATGGCTGCTGCATTTGAGGCAAGAAAAAACTTCAAAGCAGAATTCTACGATAATCCTAAAACTGTAGCCAGTACAATGGTGGGGGTAAGCGGGCTTGCATTACCAAAACAGCTTGTTGAAATTAAAATTATTGCAACGGTATGAGTTTACCAATGAATTTTTCAAAATCATCATTTATTAAACTAGTTAAATGTACAGGGTTTCCGGTCTCTATACATTTGTCCTGTCAAACAAGAACAAATAACAATCTGATATGGACAGAAAAGATTTTTTAAAGAAAGGATTATTGGGAACAGGAATGTTTGTAGCATCTGCTTCTTTGGCCAGTGCTATGAAAAATGATATCGACGAGATCGAACCATTAGAACCGATCGGATACAATCATCTACCCAATACAGAATCAAAAATAAAAGAAAACTCTGTCATCCACAGAGCAGAATCAAGAGGAAAAGCAGACCATGGTTGGCTGTTGAGCCAGCACACTTTCAGTTTTGCCAATTATTACAACCCTGAAAGAATGCACTTTGGAGTACTGAGAGTCCTGAATGATGATAAAGTAGAAGCAGGGAGAGGTTTTGGAACACACCCTCACGACAATATGGAAATTATCAGTATTCCTTTGGAAGGTGACCTTGAACACAAAGACAGCATGGGAAATACAGCAGTGATCAGAAGCGGAGATATTCAGGTGATGAGTGCAGGAACGGGGATCATGCACAGCGAATTCAATAAAAACAATGATAAGCTTGTAAAATTCCTTCAAATCTGGATTTATCCGAAAAAGAGAAATCTTACTCCGAGATATGATCAGATCACTTTAGACAAAACAAAAAGTCATAATCAATTTCAACAGATTCTTTCTCCCAATGCAGATGACGAAGGGGTATGGATCCATCAGGACGCGTGGTTTCATCTGGGAACTTTTGATCAGAATAAAGAAACCCATTACCAGATCAGAAAAAAAGGAAACGGAATCTATGTTTTCATTCTTAAAGGAAGTGCACAAATAGGTAATGAGACAATAGAAGAGCGTGATGGATTTGGAGTCTGGGATATTCAGGAAATTACTATTAAAACACTTAAAGAAGGTACAGAAATCCTTTTGATGGAGGTACCAATGACATTATAAATAAAAAAATCAACAAAAATAACAACCCTTAAATTTTTAAATATTATGAAAAAACTAATCCTATCATTTGCAGCAGGCTTATTATCATTAACAGCAACCGCTCAAAACCCTGGGAAATCATTATTAAATCCTACAAATCATGCAGTAGTACTTATAGACCATGAAGGACAAATGGCTTTCGCAACAAAAAGCATCAGCATGGAAGAATTAAGAAATAATGTGGCACTGGTAGCAGGAGGATCAAAAATATTTAATGTTCCTACAGTAGTAACAACGGTGGCAGAAAAGTCATTCAGCGGACCTGTTTTTCCGGAAATTTCAGAAGTATATCCTGAAGCAACAAGCGGATATGTAGACAGAACTACCATGAATACATGGGAAGATGTTAATGCTCACAAAGCCATTACAGGAAAAAATAAAAAGAAACTGGTTTTTGCAGGATTATGGACAAGTGTATGTATTGTAGGACCTGTATTATCAGCTATTGACGAAGGGTATGATGTATACGTAGTAACAGATGCTTCAGGGGATATTTCTAAAGAAGCTCACGATCAGTCAATCTCCCGTATGGTTCAGGCAGGGGCACATCCTATCACTTCTGTTCAGTATGTATTGGAATTACAGAGAGACTGGGCAAGAAAAGAAACGTATAAACCAGTTAATGATTTGATGAAAAAGCATGGTGGAGCTTACGGGATTGGAATTCAATATGCTCAGGAAATGTTAAAACACTAATGGGGCTGTTTCGGCAGGCTGAAAGCCTGCCGAAAACTTCAACCTTAAATATTGAAATAATGAAACTACTGAATATACTTACCCTTTCCACGGTTTTGGCAACAGGAATCCTGAACGCTCAAAAAGCAGACATGATTATCACCAACGGGAAAATTACCACAATGGATGATAAAAATCCCGAAGTACAAGCTGTCGCCATAAAAGATCATAAAATCTTACAGGTAGGAACCAATGCCCAGATTTTAAAATTAAAAAACGGCAATACAAAAGTCATTGATGCTAAAGGAAACAGAGTGATCCCTGGCTTATTTGACAGCCATTTACATGTAATTCGTGGAGGAAGATTTTATAATACAGAACTTCGTTGGGATGGCGTAAAGTCTTTGAAAAGAGCATTGGAAATGTTGAAAGAACAGGCTCAGAGAACTCCCAAAGGACAATGGGTAAGAGTGATCGGAGGTTGGAATGAATATCAGTTTGAAGAGAAACGACTTCCTACACTGGCTGAAATTAATGAAGCTACAGGAAATGTTCCCACCTTCATCATGTACCTTTATGGAAAAGCCTGGTTAAACAAAGCCGGATTAAAAGAATTGAACATCAACGGAGATACTCCCAATCCCGCACAGGGACTGATCGAAAAAGACAATAATGGAGATCCTACAGGATTACTGGTGGCAGAACCCAACGCTTTTATTCTTTATTCAACATTGGCAAAACTGCCGGAGCTGAAAGAAGAGGAAAAAGTAAATTCTACTCTCCAGTATATGACTGAACTGAACAGATTAGGCGTGACTGCTGTAATGGATGCAGGAGGAGGATTTCAGAATTTTCCGGATGATTATGGAACAACGGATCAGCTGAACAAACAGGGAAAAATTACGGTTCGTCTTCCTTACTATTTATTTGCTCAAAAGAAAGGTTCCGAACTTGCAGATTACACCAAATGGATTGGAATGGTAGAAATTGACGACCATGGTCACAATGATTTTAATGAAATCGATTATCACGTCAATGGGGGAGGAGAAAATCTGGTGTCAGACGGAGCCGATTTTGAAAATTTCCTTTTCCCAAGACCTGAACTTCCTGCTACGATGGAGAAAAATATGAAAGAAGTCGTAAGTCTTCTGGTAAAAAACAAGTGGCCTTTCAGGATCCATGCAACGTATAATGAAAGCATCACAAGATTTTTAAATGTCATTGAAGAAGTCAACAAAGAAACTCCTTTGAACGGATTAGTTTGGTTTATTGATCATGCAGAAACCATTACTGAAGACAATATGAAGAGAATTAAAGCTTTGGGTGGAGGAATAGCAGTACAGCATAGAATGGCGTATCAGGGAGAAAGTTTCATTCACAGATATGGTAAAAAGCCGGCTTTGGCATCTCCTCCCGTGAAAAAAATGCTCGAAATGGGAATTCCCGTAGGATTAGGAACAGACGGAACAAGAGTCGCAAGCTACAATCCATGGGTAGCTTTATACTGGATCACCACAGGAAAAACAATAGGAGGAACTCAGGTAATGGGGAAAGAAAATATATTGGACCGAAAAACAGCTTTATCACTTTCTACCTATGGAGGATACGAACTCATCAAAGACTATCAGAAGGGGAAAATACAGAAAGGATATTTTGCAGATCTTATCATTTTGGATAAAGATTATTTCACAGTCAATGATGAAGAAATCAAAAATATCACTTCAAAACTCACTATCGTAGATGGAAAAGTAGTATATGGAGGCGAAACTTACAAAACAGCAGCTCCATCACCGCTTCCAGTCATCCCGGAATGGTCGCCCGTAAAATATTACGGAGGTTACCAGACAAAATAACAGATAAGTAACAAGATCTTTTACTATTTCATTTGTAGACAAATATTCCAACTGAAGGGTAAAATTCCCCTCCTTTGGAGGGGTGGCAAAAATTCAAAGAATTTTTGACGGGGTGGTCTTACACGCAAAGCCATCAAAAGTATTAAATACCACCAATGATCCGTGGCAATCCGTGCAATCTGTGGTTAAAAAACAAAATCACCTTAAAATTCATTCCAATCATGAAAAAAATAATCCATATCATCACCAATACCAATCCGGGAGGAAAATTTACTGATGCAGCACTGTTAATTTTCAGAATCTTACTTTCCGTAGAATTGATCGTAGCTCACGGATTAAAAAAATTAGGAGTAGGTGTTTCAGAAGCAGAGCAGGTTCCTAATCCGTTGCATCTTCCTGAAGTATTCAACAGTCTTTTCGCTGATGCAGCCAATCTGGTATTTCCGGTATTTGTGATCTTTGGTTTTTTCACGAGAATTGCAGTATTGCCCATTCTGGCGGTGACCCTTACGGGTTATTTTATTCTTCATTGGAATGATGCATTATTGGTGAAAGATACTCCCTTTATGTACAGTTTATGTTACCTGTTTTTACTGTTTATGGGTGCTGGGAAATATTCTGTGGATCATTATTTAACAAAAAAATCTTCATGAAAAAACTGATTGCTATTGTACTGTTTTTGCAGATTTTTATTTCCACTCAGTTTTCTGCTCAGTTTAAGCTGATGAGGTTTGATGAAGATTATACTTCCTATAAAGACTCCGCAAAGACTTTCTACAACTCAATAAAATACATACCGTTTGCAGAAAAAAGCAACAATTATCTGTCATTGGGAGGAGAAGCAAGACTGGAATTTGTAGATTTTAATAATGAAGATTGGGGAAGAATGGGCATCGGAAGCAATCCTTTTCTTATTCAAAGATACAATATGCATGCAGATCTGCATCTGGGCTCACAGGTAAGAATTTTCGGACAGGTGAGAAGTGCCTGGGAAAACGGAAGAAAAAATGGACCAAGGCCAATTGATGAAGACCATTTGAATATTCAGAATCTCTTTATTGATGTTGATATCTTAAAAAATGAAAAAGAAAAACTGACAGTACGAGCCGGAAGACAGGAACTGGATTATGGGAGCGGAAGATTGATCTCGGTAAGAGAAGGTCCGAATTTAAGACTCTATTTTGATGGTTTGAAATTCATGTACAAAAGAGGAAACTTCAGATCTGATGCCTTTATGATGGCAGCCAGTGAAATCAATCCGGGAGCATTCGATAACAAATCTTCAAAATCAATCAACCTTTGGGGAAGCTACAACACATGGATTATTCCCAAAAGCGGAAACCTGGAGCTGTATTACCTGGGAATTCATAGAAAGGATGTACGCTTTGAGGATGGACTTTCAGATGAGAACAGACATACTTTTGGCGGGAGATTCTGGAAATACGGAGGAGGTTTTATCTACAATTTTGAAGCGGCCTATCAGTTTGGTAACTTTAATAAAGGAAATATCAGTGCATGGACGGCTTCTGCAGACATCGGATATATGTTTGAAAACGTAAAAGGAAAACCCACCATCAACCTTAGAAACGATTATATCTCGGGAGACCGTAATAAAGGAGACGGAACATTGGGAACATTTAATCCGCTGTATCCGAAAGGAGGATATTTTGGATTTAATCCTCAGATCGGTCCGGTGAATTTAATTGATATTCATCCTTATGCAACCATTGATTTAGGGAAAAAAATAACCGTTCAGGCAGACGTAGTTTTCAACTGGAGATACTCTACTCAGGACGGAATTTACAGACCGAGCGGAACATTGAATTTACCATCTTCAAACTCAAAAAAGAAATACATAGGAACTGCTTTTTTAGGAAGTTTTAATTATAAGATCAATACATTTTTAACCTTTAACACCGGAATCCAATATTTCAATACCGGAGCCTTCATCAACGATGTAATCGACAACCACAAAGACGGACTTTTTATCAACTCCAGAGTTGTATTTAAATTTTAAAATAAACACAGGGAATTTGAAAATTTAAAAATGAGATAATATGAAAATATCTTGAACAATTACCCCAGATCAATGCATCTCACTATCACAGAAACTACCTTTGGAAAAGAAATAAATATACCCGGAGCGATGTGACTTGCGCCTTAAAAACATAAACATAAAAAAACTTGTGTCTTTGCGTCAACAAAAAACAAGCAACAAAAGTAACCAGCAACCAGCAATAACAAAAAAATAAATCACATGAAAAATACACTAAAACAATCACTAATAATTGCAGCTTTAGCATTATCTACACTCAATTTTGCACAAACAGCGACAGCAACTCCTGCGAAAACAACAGCCATCGGAACATCAAAAATCTGGGGAACCGTAGACGGAATTTCCATGGTAGGATTGGTTCAGGGTCCATCATCTGCTGATGCCCAGCTTCAGGTAGCCTGTGTTTTCGAATATACGGAAGGAGATATCTTCAGTGCTCAGGCATTACCTGCTAAATTGAACGGATTGGTTCACCTTGATGAGGCTTTAAAAGGAGAACTGACCAACCTTAGAAAAACAGGACAATTTCAGGGACATTCTTTAGAAACCATTTTAATTACACCACCTGCCGGATCTATGTCTGCAAAGAAATTATTACTGATCGGCTTGGGTGACCGTAATAAATTCACTCCGGATTTAATGACTTCCGTAGGTGAAGTGGCTGCCCGTGAAGCGATGAGATTAGGCGTTACCAATTTTGCCTTTGCCAGCGATCTGAAAGATGCAGGAATAGATTCTCCAACCGCTTTGATAGCCGGAAATGTAGTAAGAGGAATCGTCCATGCCAACCGTTCTGAAAACTACCTGAAAGAACACAAACTATCTACTACAAAAAAATTAGAAAAAGTATATCTTCTGGCTGGCCCAGCTTTCTTTGAAACTGCAGGCGGCGGAATTGCTGATGCCATTTCAGAAGTAAAAAAGAAATAATGAACCTAGTTTCATTACATTGTTGATCCGGCCTCCTTTTTTATAAGGGGGCTTTTTGTATAAGAAGGATCACGATTACATGTCTAGCAAGTAATTTATTTAAACGAAACGTTTAATATATCTTTTTTAAAATTCTAAGGCAGAATAAAATGTAGTGAAGAACCTCATTTAATTATCAGTAAGATTATTCTTTTGTTAGAATATGATTGATAGACCTTGGGCATGATCTCTTTTTAAATAGGGTTGTTTATCCTTTCACTTCATCAGCGACTTTAGTCGCATTTCTTTGCTCCCTCAAATAAATAATAGAATCCAATAATCTTTGCGTTTAAATATATTGTAAAACTTTACATCTTTAGAATACAAAACGTAAATTACTCTTTCTCAACTTTAAGACCTCAATCCTCAACGAAATTTGAAAAGTCAAAAAAAATCCCGATTTTTGCACTCCTTCAATAAACCCGAGTTCATGAAATTATGTATTGCCGAGAAACCCAGTGTTGCCAGAGATATTGCTAAAGTATTGGGCGCTACCATGCCTAAACAAGGCTATATGGAAGGAAACGGCTATTGCGTAACATGGACGTTCGGACACCTTTGCACGCTGAAAGAACCTCACGATTACGGTCCACAGTTCAAATCCTGGAACCTTTTTTCATTACCCATTATTCCCAACAGCTTTGGAATCAAGCTGATCCCGAATAAAGGCGTTGAAAATCAGTTTAAAGTAATTGAAAGACTAGTTGAAGAATGTGATGAGGTTATTAATTGCGGGGATGCCGGGCAGGAGGGAGAACTCATTCAGCGTTGGGTATTACAGAAAGCAAAATGTAATAAACCTATCCAGCGTTTATGGATTTCTTCATTGACGGAAGATGCAATTAAAGAAGGTTTTGCAAGTTTAAAACCTGCAGAAGATTATAAAAATCTGTATCTGGCTGGAAATGCCAGAGCCATA
This sequence comes from Chryseobacterium sp. IT-36CA2, assembly GCF_949767875.1. Taxonomy (NCBI): domain Bacteria; kingdom Pseudomonadati; phylum Bacteroidota; class Flavobacteriia; order Flavobacteriales; family Weeksellaceae; genus Chryseobacterium; species Chryseobacterium sp. IT-36CA2. The sequence goes on from NZ_CATKPG010000011.1 coordinate 1,256,047, forward strand.
GGAGACTGGTTATTGGGAATCAATGCTACGAGACTTTTTACCAAGAAATTTGGTGGGAATAAAGCTGTTCTTTCCATTGGAAGGGTGCAGACTCCTACATTGGCCATGCTGGTACAGCGTCAGAAAGAAATTGATGCCTTTACCACAGAAGAATACTGGGAACTGAAAACCAAGTATCGTGACGTGATTTTCAATGCAGCGATTGACCGTTTAAAAACGTTGGAACGTGCTGAAAAAGGATTGGAATATCTTAAAGTAAATCCATTTGAGATCGTTTCTTTCGAAATTAAAGAAGGAAAAGAAAAAAATCCACGACTTTTCGACTTGACCGGACTTCAGGTGGAAGCCAATAAAAAATACGGATATTCAGCAGAAAATACGTTGAACTATATCCAGAGTCTTTATGAAAAGAAGCACGTAACCTATCCACGTGTTGATACTACCTATCTATCCGAGAGTTTATATCCGAAAATAACTGGTATCCTTCAAAAAATGTATCCTTACCAGGATCTAATTGCTCCGCTACTGGAAGCTCCGATTCCGAAATCAAAAGCCGTTTTCGATGATACAAAAGTAACGGATCACCATGCGATCATTCCTACAGAAATTCCACCTTCCCAGAATCTGAGCAGGGAAGAAAAACTGATCTATGATCTGATTGCAAAACGCTTCATTGCTGTATTCTATCCGGAATGTAAAATTTCCAATACTTTGGTAGAAGGTAAAGTAGGAACCATTCCTTTTAAAACCAGTGGAAGACAGGTTCTTGAAGCAGGATGGAGAGCCGTTTACGCCAAAGAACCTAAAGAAGAAACCACCGATAAGGAAAAAGAAAAAGAGGAAGAACAAACCATCCCTGAATTTACTGTAGGAGAAACCGGACCCCACGATCCAATGATCCACCAGGGAAAAACAACACCTCCAAAACCCTATACTGAAGCAACATTACTGAGAGCGATGGAAACTGCCGGGAAACAGGTAGAAGATGAAGAACTGCGTGAAATGCTGAAGAACAACGGTATCGGAAGGCCATCCACCCGTGCGAACATCATCGAAACCCTCTTCAAAAGAAAATATATCGAGAAGAAAAGAAAGAACCTGATCGCTACCCAAACCGGAATCCAGCTGATTGATACCATTGAGGACGAACTTTTAAAAAGCCCGGAGCTTACCGGGGAATGGGAATCCAAACTTCGTAAAATTGAAAAAGGAGAGTATGAAGCCAATCTTTTCAAAGAAGAACTGATCCAGATGGTGACCGAACTGACTGAGAAAGTAGTGTATGGAAAAGGAAAAGTCATTACCCTTCAGGAAGAAGAGAAAGAAGAAGTAAAGGAGAAGAAAAAAAGAGAACCTGCACAGAAAAAAGAACTTCAGTCCTGGGAAGAAACGAAATGCCCGAAATGTAAAGAACACAATCTGATCAAAGGAAAAACTGCTGTAGGCTGCTCCGATTTCAAAAACTGTGGCTTTAAAATTACCTTTGAAATTTTTGGAAAAAAATTATCAGATAAACAACTTTTAGACCTTGTTTTAAAAGGAAAGACTTCAAAATTAAAGGGCTTTACCACACATCCGGAAGCCATTGCAGAAGGTGTTTTGACTTTGAGCGATAACTTTCAGACACAACTTAGCTAATCAACAGTATATTTGATACACATCGTCAATTACCATTTGAAAAGATACGTTTACTAGAATTATTAAGTGGAGAATACGGGATTCGAACCCATGACCTTTTGACTGGCAGTCAAACGCTATAGTTTTTTGTATACGCTGCTTATTATATTGGAATGAGATAAGCATTCTATCAAAGATAATAAAATAATGATAACAACTTCACACAGATTGGTGATTCGGTTTTTGACATTATTATATTTTATCGGAGATAAAATCCTTGCGCCTTAAAAACATAAAGCTCAGGACAAAACTTGCGTCTTTGCGTTTTCCAACCAAATTATACAGAGATTCCTACGAAGTGATAAATTATATAGATAGACTAAGCATTGTATTTGTCATTCCACAGGAATCCCGTCTTATCCTTTTCTATACAATCGTTATCCGGGCTTCCAATACTCCAACTAAAGACGTAAAAATTCCCCTCTTTCGGAGGGGTGGCAAAAATTCTTTGAATTTTTGACGGGGTGGTTTTACGGTTTTTTGAATACCCTATCATCGTGAAATTTCAACATTCTTTTTTTTCTGCTTCATAAACTGAAAAACAGATCCAACAATAAAAAGCAGGAAAATGATAAGAAGAGTCTGCCCAATGATCGGATCTTTGATATCTTTAGCCAAAGGATGCCTAATTGGAACTCTTGTGAAAGTCTCATTAATAGTGGGAACAAGCGATAGAAAAAAGCTGAATGACAGCAGAAAATTCTCAAAATATCTGGCTTTTCTAACTTCTTTTTTATTAACAAAAAGAAAATAAGCGACAGAGATCAACACGATGATAAACAAAGAAAATACATGTCCTGCATTAAAACCTCCGTTTTTGGAGATACCCAAAGCGGTTAGAGAAGTAACGGCTGTAGCATAAAAATATACTTTTCCTGACGGCTGAGCCAGATTGATTTTACCATATTTGATAAACCCTATAATGGCACCCACAAGTGCTGTGATGCCAATGATGGTATGAAAAATTCCTAAACTTGATAGATTCATATTGATATTATTTTAAATGTATACTTATTCAGTTGGAGCAACAGGTATATTTGTATTGCCTGAAACTGATGGTACAAATTTGCGATAGAAACACAAAAATGACTTTGTGATTTAGTTCAAGAATTTGAGATTTTGGTCCAAAAAAAAATTCCTTATCGAAATAAGGAACGCCCGTATCATAAAATAGGTTTCAATTATTTTTCTTTCCGTTCCTGACGGTAGCCTGAAGGTGTGACAAGATATTTATCACTGAAGTTTTTTGTAAAAGTAGCCAGATCATTGAAGCCGCAGTCCAATGCGATATCAGTAATACGTTCATCCGATATCAGCAGCAATTCGGCCGCTTTTTCAAGTTTTTTGTTTCTTATATAGCTGGCTGGAGTATCATTATATAACTTTGCAAATTCCCTTTTGAAGGATGATATACTTAAATTACTTTGCTCTGCAAGCTGATCAATCGTTAGCTGTGAAAATAAATTCTCTTCAATGATTTGCTTAAAAGAATAAGTCGTTGGGGAAAAAAGCTGTGATAGAATCAGCTGTACAGAATCAGCATTCTGTGATTGAGCCAGTAGCAACAGGATTTCCTTTAATTTAAGAACTAATATATCTTCATTTACCAGGGAAGGATTTTCAAAATAAAAAAGCAGCCCTTCTACATACTTTTGGATCAGAAAATCATTATTTATTTTCTCATTGGATTTATTTGAAACTATATTGGCTGGTTTTTGCAGCAATAAAGGTAATTCCCTGTCATAGATTTTTTTAAGGATATCCGGGTAAAAAGTAACGATCACAATTTCACAATGATCTTCGGACCCTGAATTCTGAATATACTTTCCGGAAGTGATGCAATTGAGAAACAGAGAATAATTCGTGGGAACATTAAACTCCTGTTCATCCGTTTTATATTGAAACTCACCTTTAAGAACATACAGAAAGCAGGCTTGTTCCGAGACCGGGAAATCGTATCTGAATGGACCTTTCAAATCAATTTTCTGTATCAGAGTCTTTCCGAACAGTTCGTGTTTTTTGTAATCATTCAACATAATGGAGGAATTTCTTTTTTGAATTCAATAATAGGAAAGTTAAATAAATTTTCATTGTAAATTCAAAGCAATAATCCATTTTATAGGAGATAAAACCTTAGCGCCTTAAAAACATATAGTTTGGGAACAATTTGCGACTTTGCGTTTTTCCAGCCAAACTATAGCTGTACGGATAGACTAAACGTTGTGTTTGTCATTCCGCACATTGCAGCTGACAGGGTGGTTTACCGGAATAACTTTTCATACCAACCGCCAACATCACTTTTAATTTCTTCATGATGCTTACATAAAATCAAAGCCAGTTCTAGCTCAGACCTGTCAGATTGATAAGGATTCAACGTAAGAAATCCAAAGAAATTCCCATCCTGATCCAGGATTGCCGGAGGATAAGAAGTATAAGAATTCCATGGTGAATAGGGGCCGTATGTACTTCCGTAGTTTCCATAAGCGTTCCAGATGGATTTTGAACTGAAGACATTCCCGTAATCACTGAACTTATTCCATATCGAATTTTTATCAAAATTGTCACAGTTTAAGCATCCTAGATATTCTTTTTGATCCGCACCGCCATACAAATGCAGAGTTTGCGTATGAAAAATACAGCATAAGAGAAGGCTTACAACAATGAATACTTTTTTACAGTACATAAGATGATTACTTTATTTAATAATGATAATTACAAGAAATGGATGGTCAATATTAACCTCCATCTTCCTTTCTCCCATCTTTCAGCCCTAATAACATCAATCTATTTTAAATTTTTTCGGAGACTTTCCTGTGATCTGGGTGAATTTTCTATAAAAATATTCAAGCGTATTAAAACCGGATTCGAAGCATATATTTTTAATTCCGATTTCAGGATTGCTGATCAAAAGCTGTTTGGCATGTTCTATTCTCAGCTGGATAATATATTCTACCGGAGTACAGTTGTAGGAATGCTTAAACTTTTTAAACAAATTGGCCTCACTCATTCCTGCGATTACAGACAGTTTCTTAATGGTAATCGGTTCTTTGTAATTGTTTTTGATAAAATGAACCACTTCCTGCAAACCATTCTGTACACTTCCTGTCTTGTCAGAATACAAAAGGATATGTTTTGCATTGGTTTTCATCAACTCATAAATCAGTTCTTTCAGGCTTAAGCTTAAAAGAAAATCTGAGGTACCGTGGAGATTTCCGTCAATTCTTCTGTTATAAAGGTTAGTAAGGCTTCTCCATAAAGATTCATCCGAACTTACGAATTTTTTCACCGCATTTTCTTTCATCATAATGCCCGTTCTGTCCCAATCCGGATGCCAGTTTTCAATCACTTCAGCGAATACACTGTCAATATATTCCTGCTCAATATTTAATACAAGACATTTGGTGGGTTCTTTGAAAACAGGGTGAATATCTATGCTCAATTCCTTGTTACAGGGCGGAATAAATACACTTCTTTCATTAAACTCAAACGTCTCGTCCTCACTGCGAATGATCTTATTGCCACTCAGCATAAGCGTGATGACAGGTTTTTCAAAAAAGAAAGGAAAATCATGACAAACTACATTCGTTTCAAATACATTCAATTCACCAAAAGGAATGCTGAAAACAGTTCTTTCTTCGATCTTTTCCATGATAGATAGAGTTTAGGTTAAAAAAAATAGAGAATAGGTAAATGATTTATATCATGTTATTGCCATTTTCGAACTACGTAAAATACAAAATAATTTAAAACAATGGAAAATACATCGGTAGCCAAAGAAACCTATACTCCAGATACTCAGTTTTTATCCTTAAATCCTTCTACCTTAGAGGTTATAGGGGAAGTTGCCAATACTTCACGCGAGGAAATTGATGCTAAAATTGAGAAAGCAAAAAAAGCCCAAAAACGATGGGCAGCAAGGCCGGATGCAGAAAGAAAAGAAATTTTATTAAAAGTTGCAGAAGCTTTACAGCAAAATTCAAAACACCTTGCAGAATGGATCACCCGCGAACAGGGAAAACCGCTTAATGGTCCTGGAGCCAATTTCGAAATGCAAGCCTGTGTAGGCTGGACACAAGTTCCGGCATCACTGGACTTACCCGAAGAAATTGTTTTTGAAGATGAAACCAGAAAAGATATTTTATACAGAAACCCGATTGGAATAGTAGCTGCTATTGCTCCCTGGAACTGGCCGTTGATGATTGCCATCTGGCAGATTATTCCTTCACTCAGAATGGGAAATGCGGTGATCATCAAACCTTCGGAATATACTACCTATTGTAGTTTAGAATTGATAAAAGTGATCAATAGTGTGCTTCCTGAGGATATTTTACAGGTGATAACTGGCAGAGGAGAAGTAGGAGGTTACCTTACGTCACATCCGGAAATTGGAAAAATTATGTTCACAGGTTCAATTGCCACAGGTAAAAAAGTCATTGAAGCTTCTGTTAAAAATATGGCCAGATTAACCCTTGAATGCGGAGGAAATGATGCAGGAATTATCTTACCGGGACTTGATGTCTCCAAACATATTGATAATATTTTCTGGGGGGCTTTCCTGAATATGGGACAAACCTGTGCATGCTTAAAGAGATTATACGTTCATGAAAACGATTATGAAAAAGTAGTTCAGGCATTGGCAGATTATTCTTCCAATATTCCTATGGGCAACGGAGCAGATGAAACCAGTGTTCTGGGACCTATCCAGAATAAAATGCAGTACGACAAAATTCAGGATCTGATCCGTGATTCTGAAAATATCGGGGCAGATTTTATATTTACAGGACAAAAACCTGATCTGGAAGGATATTTCATTCCCGTAACCTTAGTTGGAAATGTAGATAATGGAGATAGAATTGTAGACGAAGAACAGTTCGGTCCGGTGTTGCCAATCATTAAATATAAAACATTGGAAGAAGCCATCAGCAAGGCCAATGATTCAGAAAACGGATTGGGAGCTTCTGTTTGGAGTGATAATATTGACGAAGCTCAGAAATTGGCAGCACAACTGGAAGCAGGAACAGTCTGGATCAATCAGCATGGAGCGATTCACCCGTTTGTACCATTTGGAGGAGCAAAACAATCCGGTTATGGAGTAGAATTCGGAATTGAAGGATTGAAAGCAGTCACAGTTCCCAAAGTAATAAGCATCAAAAAATAAAACAAATAAAAAACACATGAAATACGATTTTATAATTGTCGGATCCGGTTCGGCAGGAGCTGTAATAGCTAATAGATTAAGTGAAAACGAAAATATAAATGTACTCCTTTTGGAAGCAGGTCCTGATGATAAAGTTGCTGAAGTACAGGAGCAGTCAGGATGGCCTGCTGTATGGAATACAGAAAGAGACTGGGCATATCATACCGTAGTGCAGGAATATGCAGGAGGAAATACCAGATATTGGCCTCGTGGTAAAACATTGGGAGGTTCAAGCTCTATCAACGGATTGATCTATATCAGAGGCCATCAGCAGGATTATGATAATTGGGCTTATAAAGGATGCCTGGGTTGGGACTGGAATAGTGTTTTGCCTTACTTTAAAAAATCTGAAACCCATGAAGATGGTGGAGACAAAACTCATGGAGGAGAAGGACCGCTTTTTGTGAGCCGTATCAAACATCCAAATGCTATTTCAATAAGTGCTATTGAAGCCTGTAAAGAACTGGGTTATCCTTTGACGGATGATTTTAACAAAGAAATATGGGGAGCGGGTCTTAATCATCTGACTGCAGGAAGAGACGGAAAGAGATGCTCAACAGCAAAAGCATTCTTAGATCCTGTGAAATCGCGTACCAATCTACATATTCATACCAATGCCTTGGCTCAGAAATTAATTTTTGAAGGAAATGAATGTATCGGAATTCAGTATTTGAAAGACGGTAAATTAATAGAAGTAGAAGCTGAAAAAGAAGTCATTGTATCCTGTGGAACCATTGAATCTGCGAAACTTCTGATGCTTTCTGGAATTGGGGATAAAGAAGAACTGGAATCTGTAGGAATTGCAGTGGTAAAAGACCTGAAAGGAGTTGGGAAAAACCTCCAGGATCACCTTTTGACCAGCGTTATTTTTAAAGCTAAAAAAGAAATCCCTGCTCCGCAAGCCAATCTGCTGGAAGCTCAGTTATTCTGGAAAAGCAAAGAAGAAATGGCGTTCCCGGACTTGCAGCCTTTATTCATGGGGCTTCCTTATTACAGCCCTGGATTCACAGGACCAGAAAAAGCTTTTACATTCTGTGCAGGATTTATCAGACCTGCCAGTAAAGGATACATCAGACTGACTTCTTCTGATCCTTCTGTATCACCAGAAATTAATCCTATGTATCTTTCTGAAGAATCTGATCTGGAGGCCCTTTATACATGCGTTGAAATATGCCGTGAAATGGGAAAGACAGAAGCTATGAAAGAATGGAATGACGGTGAAATTTATCCAGGAGAAGGAAAAACAAAAGAAGAAGTGATTGACTACATTAAAAAGTCATGCTCCACCTATCATCATATGACAGGAACCTGTAAAATGGGAATCGACAGCTATTCTGTAGTGGATCCAAGACTAAAAGTATATGGAATAAAAGGATTAAGAGTTGCAGATGCATCCATTATGCCGGATGTGGTTTCCGGAAATACCAATGCACCTACCATTATGATTGGTGAAAAAGCAGCTGATATGATCAAAGAAGATCATCATTTGAAAGCGTCAGACTCATCTGAAAAGTTATCGTTTGTTGTGTAAGAAGGTTTAAAACCCTGAAAGAAACCGTTTCGCATTAGGTGAAACGGTTTTTTGATAAAAATTTCCGGGATTATTGGGATCAAAAACGCGATAGCACTTACCTTTGTTTAAAATAAAATTCATGACACCAGAAAAAAAGAAACTCATTACAGACAGCTTTGGACGTTCGGAAACCCTACAATTCTATAAAGCAGAACTGCTGGAAGTAGAAACCGATTTTATATCCATGAAAATTCCTAAAATGGAAATGATGACCAGAAAAGCAGGAATGTTCAATGGAGCAATGATCGCCTCTTTAGTGGATGTTTCTTCAGGGTATGCAGCTGTGAGCCATTATCCGGAAGACTGTTATGTTGTGACTGTTGAGCTGAAGGTGAATTATCTTCGTCCTGCGATGGGAGATGCCTTGGTTTCAAAATCCTATGTTATCAAAGGCGGAGGAAAAATTGTGGTGGTAAGAACGGAAATCTATGTTCAAACCGAAGGCTCTGATTCTGAAAGTCATGTAGCCACTTCATTAGTAACCATGATGAAAATAAAATAAGATATTAAGGGGAATAAGTGGCAAAATATTCCTTAAATAAAGGGTTTCAAAGAATTCTTTTTTTCGAAATGGAATGGCTTTTGCTCCATATACTCCATATAAACATTAAAAAAATAACTCAATGAACTTAATTATCCGATTATTTGTAACAGCAATTGTTGCTTATCTTCTAACTAAAGTCTTACCGGGAGTACATTTTGAAGGATTTTCCTCAGCCATTATCTTTGCTATTGTGCTAGGGGTTCTTAACATATTTGTAAAGCCTATTTTAAGTCTGTTTGGACTTCCGTTGACCATTCTTACCTTAGGGTTCTTTGCTCTGGTGATCAATGCTGGAATTGTCCTGATTGCAGACTACTTTATAGATAGTATGGTAGTAGATGGTTTCTGGTGGGCATTTATCTTCAGTATATTATTGTCAATCGTAACTTCCCTTGCGAACTCAATGTTCTCAGATGGAGATTAATTAAAACATAACATATCGTAATAAAAAAAACCGCTCATTGAGCGGTTTTTTATTTTTTGATGAACTTCAGTAAAACTAAGTCTCCTTTTGAATCTTTAAGCTTTAGAAAGTAATTTCCTGAAATAAGTTGATTAATTGCAATTTCCTTTACAAATTGATTCTTTAAAATGATCCTTCCATTTACATCTATAATCTCATATTCCTGAAAATTCTGATCCGTATTTATCTTTAAAATTTCTGAAACAGGATTCGGGTAAACTTTGATCAAAACACTGTTGTTTTTTGGCAGTGTTTCATGAGTTGATAAAAACAGACATGATGGTGGAGTTGTTATCACTCCGTCCGTAAAATCATAATAGATAGTACTTCCCATCGGAATTAGATTGGTACTGATGGTCGCAGGAATATTCTCAAAAAGAGTACAATTGTTAAAACGTACATTGGCACTTTCAAAATTTCTGGTAGCTTTATACCATGATTCGCATCCTGCTGGCTGCATTACAACTCCCGGCCAGAATGTATCCATTGCAAACCCGTCGATGGAATTGGGGCTCACCATATCCACTATTACACAGCTTCCGGTAGCCCATGTAGATGGAATTTTAAAATAAATAGTCGCCGTAGGAATACTCCCTGTATAATACTTTTTACTGATTACAGTTGAAGAACTTCCCTGTCCGTTCACAAGAAATGCCTTGATTTCTTTATTCTGATCAATAGAAATCTGCACATTATTGACTGCTGAACTCGAACTCAGCGTTGGAGTGCTTCCATCTGTAGTATAGTAAATAGTTCCGTTTCCCGAAATAGTAGCCTGGTAAGGATTATAATAATGATTAGGAAAAGGACTTATCGTTAGTTGCGAAAAAATGAATGAGGATATAAAAAATGAAGAAAAAAGTAGAAATTTTTTCATATAAAATGGGTATTAGTTTGTTTTTTGTAAAATTAATGAAATTCAGTCATAAATAAGTTATTTATTTTTCAACTTTAGGAAACTTAATTGTTAATTCTTTCGTCCGTTTTTATTTTAAATATTAACTTTGGCAATCTTTGAATTTAATAAAAGGGTGTATTGAAATCAATAGGATTCCATAGATCCGTTAAAAATGAATATCAACATATGAAACTTAAGTACAGTCTGCTGGCTTTGGCAGCTCCGCTTTTAATGAATGCACAACAAGTAATGACGCCTGAAATTCTTTGGACTTTGAAAAAAGTTGGAGTACAGGCAGTTTCACCAGATCAGGGTTCTCTTATCTATAAAGTAGGACAGGTAGATCTGAAAACAGAAAAAACAAAAAACGAGAACTATTTTCTGAATGTTCTTAATAATCAGTCTTCCAAAATTGATTTCGGTAAAAAAGCCCTTATTCAATGGGATAAAAACGGAATCTATGCTCAGGAAGGAGATAAAATCTATCTTTCTAAAGATGCAGGGAAAACATGGACAGAATTTTATACCATCGGTGAAGCTGATAATGTTGTAATTTCTCCGGACGGAAAGAAAATTGCTTTCAGTAAGCAGGTATTGGTAGAAAAAGTGATGGGGAAAGACAAATTCAGTGATACCCCTAAAACTACAGCTCAGGTATATACAGACCTTAACCACAGACACTGGGACTATTTCAATGAAGGAAAATACAACCACGTATTTGTAGTGAATACTTCTGATAAAGTAGATGGGGCTAAAGATCTTCTGGAAGGGAAAACATGGGATTCTCCTCAAAGACCTTTCGGAGGTGCTGAAGACTTTATCTGGAGCCCGGATTCTGCACAGCTTTTATATGTTACAAAACCTAAAAGCGGAAAAGAGTACGCTACAAGTACCAATACTGATATCTTTGCTTACGATTTGGCATCAGGTACAACCAAAAACCTTACAGAATCCAACAAAGGATATGATCTAAACCCAAAATTCAGCCCGGACGGAAAATCTTTAATCTGGCAGAGCATGGCCAGAGATGGGTATGAAGCAGATAAGAATGATGTGAAAATCCTGGACTGGAAGTCAGGGAAGACCACAAACCTTACATCAGGATGGGACGAAAGTGTTTCAGGAGATGTACTTTGGGGTGCAGATTCAAAAACGATCTACTTTACAGCAGCATTCAGAGGAACAAAACAGCTTTTCTCGCTGGATTCAAAATCAGCAAAAGTACAGCAGATTACCAAAGGTGATTTTGACGTTAACGAAATCTTTACAGACAATAAATCTTCACTTTTAGTAGGAAGAACTGATGTAAACCATGCAACAGAATTGTTCTCTGTAAACGTTAAAAATGGAGAAATGAAGCAGGTGACTGAAGCTAACAAAGAAGCTTATGCTAAGTTAGCTCAAGGGAAATCTGAACTTAAAATGGTAAAAACTTCAGATGGTAAAGAAATGGGAGTTTGGTTCCATTATCCACCAAACTTTGACCCAAACAAAAAATATCCTACTTTGGTATATTGCCAGGGTGGACCACAGTCTGCTCTTACTCAGTTTTTCAGCGTAAGATGGAACTTTGCCTTAATGACAGCCAATGATTATATCGTAGTGGCTCCAAACAGAAGAGGTATGCCGGGCTGGGGAACAAAATGGAACGAAGAAATTTCAAGAGACTGGGGCGGACAGCCGATGAGAGATTATCTGGCAGCAACAGATTTTGCGAAAACTTTACCATATGTAGATGGTGACAGAGTAGCCGCTGTAGGGGCGAGTTACGGTGGATACAGTGTATTTATGCTGGCAGGAATCCATGAGAACAGATTCAAGACGTTCATTGCTCACGATGGATTATTTGATATGAAATCCTGGTATCTGACGACTGAGGAACTTTGGTTTGCCAATTGGGATCTTGGTTCTCCGTGGGAAAAACCACAGCCAAAAGCGTATACAGAATTCAACCCAAGCAACTTTGTAGATAAATGGAACAAGCCAATCATGATTGTTCAGGGAGGAATTGATTTCCGTGTTCCTTACGAGCAAGGGCAGGAAGCTTTCCAGGCTGCAAAATTAAGAGGATTAAAATCTAAACTGGTTTACTTCCCGAACGAAAATCACTGGGTACTTCATCCACAAAACGGATTGGTATGGCAGAGAGAATTCTTCGATTGGTTGAAGGAAACTTTATAAGACAAACAACAATTTATGATCAATAGAAACGGGCTTTAGCCCGTTTTTTTTATAATGAATAATCTGACTAGCTTCCAGCCTTCCTCTTCCGGCTTCCTAATCTACAAGTAATAAAATCTCTATATTTGAATATGCAAAACCGTATCTCTTCATTTCCACCCCTTATTGATGCCCAATCTGAAGTTTTAATTTTAGGCTCGATTCCCGGTGTGAAATCATTAGAAAAGCAGCAGTATTATGGTCACCCTCAAAACAAATTCTGGAAAATTATTTTTGAATTGCTGAACGAAGAATTCACAGATGATTACACGCAAAGAATAGAAACCATCAGGAAACATCATATTGCGCTCTGGGATGTCATCGATTCCTGTGAGAGAAAAGGAAGCCTGGATTCTGAAATCAGGAATGAAGAAGCCAATCAGATTGCAGAACTGCTGGAAGAACACCCGAATGTAAAAGCCATTTTTTGCAATGGTGGAAAATCTTACAAAAATTTACAGAAACTATTAGGAAAAAACTATAGATTACCCATTTTTCTATTGCCTTCTACAAGCCCGCTTCATACCGTTTCTTTTGAAAAAAAGCTGGAAGAATGGAAGGAAATTCTTGAATTTTTGGTTTGAGAGTGGAAGAGTTTTAGAGGATAAAGCTAGATTTCTACAGAATGACAAATTGTAGAGATAGATAAAGCACTCTGTTTGTCATTCCGAAGGAATCTAAATGTCGTATGTAATTTTAGTCCAAATAATAAGAATTTAAAAATCATTCACCTTCCAAGTATTCCCGTAGTCCTTTCAACAGCTCCAGCTGGTTTTTTGTCCTATCCAGGTTGTGCTCAGGATGCGTGATAGAATAGTAAGTACTTCCGTTCAGATAATCCGTTAAAAAACGAAGTTCCTGAATATAAATGGCGACTTGTGCTGCATAATCAAGATTCTCGGATTCTGTTGGAGTCAGTTTTTCTTTTAAATAAAACAGAAAACCTTTTTTTACAACCTTATACATTTCGGGATCGAAATTATTTGTGGCATTTCCGTCATCCTCATGGGTTGTATTGGTATAGGACTGGATCATTGTTCCAAAATCATACAAAATTGTAGAAATCATCATGGTGTCCAGATCAATCACAGCCAACGGTTGGTGATTTTGATCGAAGAGAATATTACTGATTTTTACATCGGCATGAATAATTCTTTTGGGAATTTGATTGGTTTTTTCCATTTCAATCCATTGATCAGGCAAGGATAAAAACTGGTTGGTGATTTCTATTTCAGTCTTTGCATTTTCTTTTAAATGGGGAGCCGCATCTTTTAATGCATTTTTATAATCTGCAACCCTTTTCTCAAAATTAAGAAAATTAGGAAGAGAATCTTCTATGGCCGGCAGTTTTTCAGTATTGATGGTGGTAAGGAAATAGCTGAAAGTTTTAGCTGCTTCAAAAGCCACTTGTAAAGAGGGAGCGGAAAGAAAGGTCATACTGTTTTCTACGAAACTCAGCATTCGCCACGGCTGGCCATTTACATCTTCTACCAAGAGCCTGTTGTTTCGAGAGAGGATAGGCTCAATAATTTGAAACTGATAATCATTTGCCTTGAGAATTTCATTAACCATTAAATGATTATTGACAATCACTTCCGGCTGTTTGAAAACATGATTGTTGATTTTCTGCAGGATAAACTTTTTTGCCTGATCTTTATCTTCCAAAAGATAGGTTGTATTGATCAATCCGTCCGTAATAGAAGTGAGTTCATAATTATCTGTACCAATAAACTCATTAATAATGTCATTTAATTCCATAAATCTTCCGGGTATCTGTTGTTCTTAATCTCTGAGGTCAGAAAATCTATAATTTCCTTTTTGTCATCGGCATAAGTAACTCCCATCCATTGGGAAGGAGAGGTCTTTACCTTTACTTTTACTCTGTTTTCGTTCATCATTTTTTGTACTGCAGAAGGAATGTAAAATTCCTGATTAGGCAGCGGATCAGATTCAATGAAATCATAAAAATAGGCTTCCAGATAACAGAAAATATGAGGATGAAAAATAAAAAAGTTCATGGATACCAATGTTTCCGGATCCAGTTTTATATTTTCTCCGTTTTTAATATAAATGATTGAGCTATTTATTTTTTGAATAGAAGTTTGTTCCTCAACTTTGATCAGATAATTTTCAGTATCCAATGTACAAATTCCCCTTGCAACAGCTCCGTTTCCACTCAATGTTGTTCCTACAGGATAGGCAACCATTCCTAATTGTATATCTGAAATATGATGATGGTTAATCTCATGAGCTGCCAGCTGATAGGCTTCTTTTCCATAGAAATCATCCGCATTAATCATCACAAACGGCTCCTGTATCGAATATTTGGCACAAAGAACAGCATGAGCAGTTCCCCAAGGTTTTTCACGATCAGGATAATCAAAGCCCTCCAGTGAAATAGGAATACTGTCTATCTCCTGATATACCCAATGAAGTTCAAAATTTTTATCTTTTGAAATGCTGTTGAGCCTTTCAATATAACTTTCGGGAATCAGTTTGTTGACAATAATAACTATTTTTTGAAAACCGGCCTCCAAAGCATCAAAGACAGAATACTCCAGAATCGGAGAACCGTTATTGAGTATTCCATCCACCTGTTTGAGCCCTTTGTATCGGCTGCCTAATCCGCCTGCTAATATGAGTAATGTCTTTTTAGAACTCATCAGTCATTCCAAATACAGGTTTACGGGTTTTCCATTTTCCATTGGTGAAATCAGGGATATCAACCACCTGGCCCCCTTTGGCAATAGACTCTTCACTCAATGGCGTAATCGAATACCATAAAGCAAGATCATATACATCCATCGGGAATTCTATATTTCGTTTGATACATTCAATAAAAGTATTCATCACAAAGAAATCCATTCCGCCATGTCCGGCTCCTGCAGCAGTATTTTCAAATTTCTTCCATATCGGATGATCATATTCTTTCATCCATTTTTCTGTGTTGTCCCAACGGTGGGTATGATTCATTGTTTTTTCAAAATAAATATTTCCCTGGTTGAAATCCCCCCATCCGAAATCCTGCCACAATCCCTCAGTTCCCTGAACTCTGAAGCCAAGGTCATAAGGTCGCTGCAAGCTTGTATCATGAGTCAGAAGGATGGTTTCTCCGTTAGCACATGCTATTTGAGTGGTTACGATATCTCCCTGGTTGAATTTTACTTTGGCACTTGGATGGTTTTCCCCACCTTTAGGATGTTCAACAATATACTTGTGAAGTCCTACAGATTTTGATGAAAATGAAGATAGTCTTGTTAATCGGTTTCCTCTGTTGATGTCCATCATCATAGCCACAGGGCCTAAACCATGGGTAGGATAAAGCTCACCGTTACGTTTTACATAATGCTCAGTTCTCCATTTCGCTTCACTGAATCCTTTTTCTCCGAACTCAGCGCCGGAATTATAAGGGGTAACACCATCATTGAAAAGAACTCCTCTCAAATCATGCTGATAACCGCCTCTTCCATGTACTAATTCCCCGAACATCCCTTTGCGGACCATATTCAGGATGGCCATGATATCTCTTCGGTAACATACGTTCTCCATCATAAAGATAGGAACTTTCGTTTCCTCGTATACTTTTACAAATTCCCAGCAGTCCTCAAGTTTGATGGCTCCGGAAACTTCCATACCTACAATTTTTTTGGCACGCATTGCTTCTACACCCTGTGTAAGATGCCATTCCCATGGAGTAGCAATTACAACAGCGTCTATTGTTTTTAATTTGAGAAGATTTCGATAGTCATGTTCTCCGTTGGAAAACTCCTGAGCAGCTGGTTTATTATTGTCTTTTAAGATTTTTTGAGACGCAGCAAGCATTTTTTTCTCTGGATCTGCAAATGCTACAATCTCTACATCATTACGTTTTGCCAGTAATTTTACATGTTCCTGACCACGAAGACCTACGCCGATAAAACCGACGCGGACTTTTTTATCTGTTTTAAAATCATGGGAATAAGCAAATAAAGAATTGGGTAAAACCAATGCCCCAAAACTTGCTAGAGCTGCTGTCTTAAGAAAATTTCTGCGGGAGTTACTATTGTCCATCTATTTTTTTTCTTAAATATATAAAAACTTTTGTAAATCCCGATAAGGTGATGGAGAATCGGAGGATGAAGAAGGGGAGACTGTTTGTAAGAATTTGAGGGTTGTTGGATTTTAAAGTTAAATGGTTTTTAAGTTATTGAATTATAGGTTGTTAATTTTCACTTTTTTTCTATTTTTTTTTCAATTTATTTTTTTTACCTGAATTGTTATCTGCATGAAAATTTATTGATTGATCCAAGCTTTTCTTAAAGCCAGTTGTTTTACATCAGGATTGGGTAGAGAAGTTACTTTTCCAGTGGCTTCATCATAGTTGAAACCTACTTTTTCCAGGTACTCTTTTAAAGGAATAGGTTGTGTGCCTTCTATATAATCTCTGAAAAATGTACGAATTTCCGGAAAAGTCATTTTGGTAATTTCATCGAAAAGGTCATCGTCATTAAAATATTTACCCGCTCCATACTTTTTCATGAGCATCTGCATCAGATCCTGGGTTCCCATTTTTCCGTTAGAAAGCTCTCTTAGTCTTATGTCCAGACACAATCCAAGTAAAGCTCCTTTCAGATAAAAATTCATATACTGATCCTGTCTTTCCATGGATTTTTTACTCATTTCTGTAAAAGACAGGGTATTGTCAAATGCTTTCATGCCTCTGATCTTTTCTTCCAGACTTTTTTCAAAATCTTCCAGACTGATCATTTTTTGTTTGATAGGCATGTGGATAGTGGCATACTCGGTCATCCCTTCGTATAGCCAAAGATGTTTAGACATAACAGGATTCAGGAAATCATAATGCTGAATTTCTCCTGAATGAATATTAAGCGGCGTAACGACATGGAAAAACTCATGGGAAGCAACCCTGTTCAAAGCATTCGGCAGAAACTTCATGCTTCCGGAGCGGTACAGACACACTGTAGAGTGGGAGTGTTCCAGTCCGTCACCCAAAAATCCATTCTCATTAGAAGATTCATAATAAATCAGAAATGCGTATTTGTTGACTGGTAATGTTCCGCCAAGATATGCCTGTTGATTTTTCAGAATGTTTTCTATTTCGTGGGCAATCGTTTTGGAATAATTCCTTTCTTTTTTGTTGTAGAATGAGACAAGTACTTTGGTATGGCCTATTTTGAGCCATGTGGTATCAGGAACAGAATATAAAACAGGAGAGTCTACCAATTCCCGGTAATCCTTTGCCCAAACCATATCTGTGATTTTATTTTTCTGTTTATAGTCTAAGGCTGAGGAAGCATAGAAATCCTTGTTTTTTGTAATGGTAATCTGATAGGGAATATCTTTCATTTCTTCAAAATATCCTACTAAAGAATTATAATTGATGACAAAAACGCTGTCTTTTATAAACATGCTGCCGGCAGATCGGGCTTCATTAGATTCTTTTTCCAGAGAGTCCCATCCGTCAGCTACCTGATATGATATTTTCTTTACACGGCTAAGATCATGCACCATCCAGCTGTTTTTGTCCAGGCGTTCGGTTATGATTTTCTTACCGTTTTTATCCGTGGCTGTGAAATCAGAAACATACTGTCCGAAATTCATAGCCTGATAAAATCCGGGTACCAGTTTTGGAATGATAAATTTGCCCTGTTTAAGATTATTCTTTGGGGGCGAAAAAGATACCCGGACTTCATCATTAGACATATGAAGAAGATCTATATTGTATTCGTAATTTTTCTTTGAAGTCTGAGCAATCATTACATTAGGTAGTAGTACGATCACAAAAAATAACTTGATAAGAGTATTCATGAGCTGCAAATTTTAATTATTACGAATATTTTAAATCACTTCTGAATTTGGTCTGTTTTATTTTTCCGTATAGTATACCTCTTCATAAGGCTGAATCAGTACCCACCCATGTCCTGAGAACTTCATCTGGAACTCTTCGCCGCTTCCTCTTCCGATAAGGCTTTTGAATGAAACATTGGTTTTGAGTTCAGGACTTAGGTTTCCGGACCATGCAACAGTAGCATTAGGATCTGTAAATACGGGAGTGTCAGGAGTTACAAGTAAAGTTAAAGGATCTCCGTGAGTAGTAATGGCAATATGCCCCGTTCCTGAAAGTTTTACCTGGAAAAGTCCTCCAGACATCATTCCTGCAATACTTTTCAGCATCGTAATATCACTTTTTACGCTTTGTTCGTGGGCAAGAACGTCATTTCCGTTCACACACACAGATTCATTATTCAGATACAGAATACGGACTTTCTTTCCGGAATCTGCTACATAGAGTTTTCCGGAACCTTCCGCTTTCATCAACTTGGCTCCTTCTCCGCTGATTGCTTTCTTCAAAAGGTTTCCAATTCCTCCGGACAGCATTCCCTGTCTTTCAAAATTGATATTACCCACATAACTTACCATACTTCCTCTTTTCGTCCATACTGCCTGATTATTAAGGTTGATTTCCAGAAGGTGTTTCGTTTCCAGTTCAAAATAATCTCTTTGCTGTGGATTCTCCTTTGTTTCGTTGATAAATGCTTCTATCGAATATTTACTCATAGTGATAATTTTTAATTTGTTGTTTTTATAGTGTTATTGTTTTAGTTTGTCGAGTTTATACTCTCTTTTGTTACTTTTAGGATTCAGATCTACAAATTCGTATTCTTCAAAGTGGGCAAGTTTTGCTTTGAATATTTCAGTTGCTTTTTCTACTGACCAGGTTTTAGGATAATGAAAGCCTTCAAACTTCACATTGAAGATCTGTGCTTTGAATTCATGTGAAAATTCATCATCACCCGTATAGGTCAAGGCTATTTTACCGGTCCATGTAATATCATATTGATTGTTGGCTGTCTTTGAAAACCGGATCTGATGGTCTGCACAGCTGTCATGCCCCAGCAGGTAAATATTGAAAGCAAGATCATCATCATCAAAATGTTGTTCAGATGGAAGATCGTTGCTGAAAAGATCATTTTTAATTACAGCTTCAAAATCCAGTTTTTCATCAAGGTTATTGATCCTGATTCCTCTCTGTTCGCCCCAATAATTTGAGGATAAAGTACAGGCATGATAGTTTCCCCATACGATTTTGGAGTCCCAGTCAGGCAGGTCTTCATCTCCTTCCTCGTTGTTTTCATTATCATTTGCGTAATAATTTTCTGTTTTTAAATGAAAATCAAACCAGATAAATCCATATTCGTCTATTCGTCCACTCCAACTGAATGTTTCAATGGCATGACCGTTAGGGTACGGATTATCAAGGAAGTATATTTTACTTACAGATTCCATATTGAATTTAAATTTTTCCAAAAATACTCTTTTTATACCTTGGAAATCCCCGTAAAATCACGGTTTTATATTTGATTGTAAATAATACTTGACAAAGGGGTATCCAATGTCGTATATTTGCACTCCGAAAATTACACCTTGTAATTTCAATAATTTTTAAACCGTAATTTAAAAAATGAAAACATCAGATTTTAATTTTGATCTTCCTGCGGAATTATTAGCAGAACACCCATCAGAGCACAGAGACGAAGCCAGATTAATGGTACTTGATAGAAAAACACAAACTATCGAGCACAAATTATTCAAGGATGTAGTGGATTATTTTGATGAAGAAGATTTGTTTATCTTCAACAATACAAAAGTTTTCCCTGCTCGTCTTTACGGAAATAAAGAAAAAACAGGTGCTAAAATTGAAGTTTTCTTATTAAGAGAGCTTGATAAAGAAACAAGAGTTTGGGACGTTTTGGTAGATCCAGCAAGAAAAATCAGAATTGGTAACAAATTATTCTTCACAGAAGATGAGTCTTTGGTAGCTGAAGTTATCGATAATACAACTTCAAGAGGAAGAACATTAAGATTCTTATTCGATGGTTCTTACGACGAATTCAGAACAAAACTAAAAGAATTAGGAGAAACTCCACTTCCAAAATATATCAAAAGAGCAGTAGAACCAGAAGATGCAGAAAGATATCAGACGATCTATGCAAAAGTGGAAGGAGCGGTTGCTGCACCTACAGCAGGTCTTCACTTCTCAAGACATTTGATGAAGAGATTAGAAATCAAAGGAATCAATTTTGCTGAAGTTACCCTTCACGTAGGATTAGGAACTTTCAACCCAATTGAAGTAGAAGATCTTTCTAAACACAAAATGGAATCTGAAGAGATCATCATTGATGAGAAAAATGCTGCTATTATCAATAAAGCAGTAGATACTCACAGAAGAGTTTGTGCAGTAGGTACTACAACAATGAGAGCTTTGGAAACTTCTGTTTCTTCAAACAAGAAAATCTCTGCATTCAACGGATGGACTAATAAATTCATTTATCCTCCTCACGATTTTGGAGTAGCTAATGCAATGATTACTAACTTCCACACGCCGAAATCTACCCTATTGATGATGATTGCAGCGTTTGCAGGAAGAGATTTTGTAATGCATGCTTATGAAGAAGCCGTAAAAGAAAAGTATAAATTCTATTCTTACGGTGATGCAATGTTAATTCTATAAAAAAGATAATAGGTAAAAGGTGGCAGGTAGTAGTTATCCGCCACCTGCCACCTATAATCTACAACCTTACAATGAAAGATATCCGTATATTATCACTAGACCAGCTTAAAGACTACTTTGTATCTTTAGGAGAAAAGCCGTTTCGTGCGAAGCAGGTCTATGACTGGCTATGGAGTAAAAACCTCCATTCGATTGATGAAATGACGAATCTTTCGAAATCACTTCGTGAAAAAATTTCAGAAGAATATACCATTAATCCTGTTTCCGTAGATCTTCTTCAAAAAAGTTCTGACGGAACCATCAAAAACGGCGTGAAACTTCATGACGGTCTGATGGTGGAATCTGTTCTTATTCCTACAGAAACAAGAACCACAGCCTGTGTATCTTCACAGGTAGGATGCTCATTAAACTGCGAATTCTGTGCTACAGCCAAACTGAAAAGGATGAGAAACCTTGAAGTTGCTGAAATTGTAGATCAGGTTGCCCTGATTGACAGCCAGAGTAGAATGTATTTTGAAAGACCGCTTTCCAATATCGTATTCATGGGTATGGGAGAGCCCATGATGAATTACAAAAACGTAGTGGAGGCCATCAGAAAAATTACCCAGCCGGAAGGATTGGGAATGTCTCCAAGAAGAATTACCGTTTCTACATCCGGTATTCCTAAGATGATCAAAATGCTTGCAGATGATGAACTGCGTGTGAAGCTGGCTTTATCTCTTCACTCAGCTATCGAGTCCAAGCGTAATGAGATTATGCCTTTCTCTGATAAATTCCCGTTAACGGATATTATGGAGTCTCTTCAGTACTGGTATCAAAAGACAGGTTCTGTCATTACTTTTGAATACTGCGTATGGAAAGGAATCAATGATGGAGACGAAGATATTAAAGCTTTAATCAAATATTGCAAACAGGTTCCTTCCAAAGTAAACCTTATTCAATACAACCCAATTGGGGATGGAAAGTATGACCAATGCAACAAACAGGCGGAAGAAAACTATATTCGTCAGCTTGAAAATGCAGGAATTACGGTAATGGTCAGAAGAAGCCGTGGAGGTGATATTGATGCTGCCTGTGGGCAATTAGCCAACAAAGCGACAGATTAAAATTTCCTTAAAAAAAACCTAAAGCTTCCTTAAAACATAGGCTAAAACCCTACCTTTGCACAAATTATTTTGTGATGATGGATTTTCTAATGAGCGAGGATGGGCTGGAAAATGTGTATGCGTGGTCTATTCCGGTGCATGCTACTGTTATTTTAGCCGAAATGATTTACAGCCACGTTTCAGAAGCTAAGCTATATAGTGGAAAAGACCTTCTTACAAATATTTATCTTGCATTGATGAATTTTGGTCTTGACCTTATCATGAAAGCATTTGCCATGGGCGTTATGTTTTTCTTTTACAGTCACAGACTTTTTTCATGGGATTTGAGTATATGGTATCTGCTGGCTTGTTTTATCATCACAGATTTCGCCTATTACGTACTGCATTATGTAGACCATCGTTCCAGAGCATTCTGGGCAGTTCATATCACACACCACAGCTCAGAATATTTTAACCTTACAACAGGTTTCAGAAGCCCTGTATTACAACCTCTTTACCGATATTTGTATTTTTCACCGCTAGCATTTTTAGGATTCAATCCATGGCATATTATGGTGGCATACGCGATAGGGCAGGTGTATGGAACGTGGGTGCATACACAGACTGTGAAGAGTATGGGATTTTTAGAATATATTCTTGTAACTCCTTCTCATCATCGTGTTCATCATGCATGTAACGTAAAATATCTCGATAAAAACATGGGAATGTGTCTCATCATATGGGATAAGATATTCGGAACCTTCCAGAAAGAAGATCCAAATATTCCTGTTAAATACGGAATTTATCCTAAAATGCCGGATAACAGACCAGATACAGTACTCTTTTATGAATGGAGAAAAATCTGGAAAGATTTGAAGCAGCCGGGATTAAAATTCACAGACAGAATTAATTATATTTTCAACTCGCCAGGATGGAGACATGACGGAACCGGAAAAACGGTAAGACAATACCAGAAAGAGTATTTTGCAAAACAGGCTAGAAAAAAAGAACAACAGCAAAATCAGAAACAGCAGAAATCTGCTTAACTTTTGATTTAAAATCAATAGAAATCTAAGGAAAAGCGGGCTATTTTAGCTCGTTTTTCTGTTATAAGAAGATCATTAACAAAGGTTGAGAGTAAAAAGGCAAAAGAGCAAAGCAATCTGCAAAAAAAAATTATCTTTAACCCTCAAATCCTACAACTTCACTAATCCTTACAATGTTTAGATTCCTTCGGAATGACAAGGTGTACGGATAGGCAAATCGTAGTTTGCCCATTCCGTAGGAATCTACACTTTCGCTCTCAAACGCTCTCACCCTCAAACTCTCAAACTCTCAAACCCACTACCTCAGAATAAAACCCTACTTTTGCCTTATGAAAAAATTCCTTCTGATTGTTGCTCTTTCCGTTGTTCAATCTGCATTTTCCCAGCAGGTTGACTTTCTGAAAATAAAAAAATACAGAGTTAATTATCTGGATGATAAAATTGAGGAAACTTCAGGACTGAATATTTTAAACGGAAAGTTGTATACATTCAATGATAGCGGAAATCCGGCCGAACTTTTTGAAATTGATAAAAAAAGTGGAGAAATTATCAGAACACTGAAAACCAATTTGATTAATACAGATTGGGAAGCTTTGACTAATGATGGAGAAAATTTTTATATCGGAGACTTTGGAAACAATGCCGGAACAAGAAAGGATCTCATGATTTACAAAGTTCCTTTCGAACGTCTTGATATGTCTAATGTAACTAAGATTCCACGTTCAGAAAGAGCTTTAGATGGGACGAAAATTCTTTTTTATTATCCTGAGCAGACTGAATTTATTTCTAAAAATACAAAAAACGACTTCGATGCGGAAGCTATGATTTATTTGAATGGAAAGCTGCATATATTTACCAAAGAATGGGCGTCAAAAGCAACCTCTCATTATATCGTAGATCCTGAAATTTCAGAACTGCAAAAGGCTGACAAAACAGAAACTTATAAAACAGGTTTTGTAGTCACAGATGCTTCTTATTTTGATAAAAAGCTTTATTTGGTAGGGTATACCAAGAAAACGGAAGTCTTTTTAGACATTTTTACAGAAACAGAACCCGGAATATTTTTTAAACAAAAACCTAAACATTATTATCTGGGAACAGCTCTTTCATTAGCTCAGATTGAAGGAATAAGTGTAGATGAAACGGGAATTTATATCTCCGGAGAAAAATTCAGATCTCCATTAGGAACTACAAAACCCTCTTTTTATTTTATCCCGAAAGATCAACTCCAGGATTAATTTTATCTTAAAATTGAGCGAAAAAAATTATCTTTGTGAGAATTAATAATTATTCACCCAGCATTCGCAGATTGTGGCAAATACAGTAGAAGAGATTAAACGACCGATCAATGATGAAATGAAACTTTTTGAACAGAAGTTTTATGAATCAATGCAGAGTAAAGTAGCTTTATTGGATAAAGTAACCCGTTTTATTGTTACCACAAAAGGTAAGCAGATGCGTCCTATGTTTGTGTTTCTTTGTGCCAAACTGGTAGGGGAGGTGACGGAAAAGACGTATCGTGGTGCTTCCATGATTGAACTGATTCATACCGCTACTCTTGTGCATGATGATGTTGTGGATGAAAGTTTTAAACGCCGTAATTTCTTTTCGATCAACGCTTTGTGGAAGAATAAGATTGCGGTTTTGGTAGGAGATTATCTTTTGTCAAAATCCGTTTTACTTTCTACAGACCATAAAGATTATGACCTGCTTGGAGTAATTTCCAGAACCATCCGTGAAATGTCTGAAGGAGAACTTCTTCAGCTCGAAAAAGCCAGAAAACTGGATATCACAGAAGATGTTTATTATGAAATTATCCGTCAGAAAACAGCTACTTTGATCGCTGCCTGCTGTGAGATAGGAGTTCTCTCTAATAATGCAGACGAAGCTCTTGCCAAGAAGATGATGGATTTCGGAACCTTTACAGGAATGGCATTCCAGATCAAAGACGACCTTTTTGATTACTTAAGTTCAAACGTTATCGGTAAACCCGTAGGAATTGACATTAAAGAACAGAAAATGACCCTGCCTTTAATTCATACCTTAAAGATAGCCGATGAAAAAGACAGAAAATATTATTTTGATACCATAAAACGATATAATAACAATCCTAAACGCGTAAAAGAGCTTATTGAATTTGTCAAAAACTCCGGTGGGTTGGAATATGCTATTACAGTCATGAAAGATTTCCAGCAGAAAGCGAAAAATATTCTGAATGAATTTCCGGATTCTGAAGCAAGAAAATCGTTACATATTATGCTGGATTATGTAATTGAGCGAAAATTTTAAGTTAAATAATTTTCAGGGTTACAATAATAACAGCTAGAACTATACAAAATAAAGCAATTAAAAATAAATAATCCGCAATACTCTCAAAGGTAGTTTCCCTCTTTTCAGTTTTGGTTCTGATCGCCAGAAAAGAAAAGAAGCAGCTGCAGGCAAAAAGAATACAGGCAAAACCAGCAAACTCATCCAAATACGTACTCTGACTGATCTTAGAGATTTTTAATGACGTAATAATAATAAGGGAAAATCCTAAAAGATTGCTCGAAGCGTTCAAAATGTGAGGTGACTTTTTTTCCATCATTTACAATTTTTATCAAAATAAAGCACAATTTTTTTTATTATCAAATTTTTAAAAAAGATTATTAAAAATTAAAATTAATTTAAAAAGTGTATATTAGCAAAATACTTGAAGATTAAAAAACTTTTTTACTTAGCTATGCAAACAACCTATATTGAAACACAGCAAATATCCTTTCAAGATTTTAAAAATCAAATACTTGAAGACTACAGGTTAGGAAGGATCTCTCGTGAAATGTCTTATCTCGGAAGGAGAGAAGTACTCACGGGAAAAGCTAAATTCGGAATTTTTGGGGATGGAAAAGAACTTCCTCAGCTTGCAATGGCGAAAGTTTTCAGAAATGGAGACTTCCGTTCAGGATATTACAGGGATCAGACTTTTGCATTGGCAATAGATGCTCTTACAGTAGAAAGTTTCTTTGCACAAATGTATGCAGATACAAGCGTGGAAAGAGAGCCTGCTTCAGCGGGAAGACAAATGAACGGGCATTTCGCAACAAGAAGTTTAAATGAAGACGGAAGCTGGAAAGATTTGACAGCTCAGAAAAATATTTCTTCGGATATTTCTCCTACAGCCGGGCAAATGCCAAGATTATTAGGATTGGCTCAGGCTTCTACAATCTATAAAAGTGTAAAATTTGATGGATCAGAAAAATTCTCAAGAGAAGGTAACGAAATTGCTTTCGGAACCATTGGGGATGCTTCTACAGCGGAAGGACACTTTTGGGAGACTTTGAATGCAGCTTGTGCTCTTCAGGTTCCTATGATTGTTTCTATCTGGGATGACGGATATGGAATTTCGGTTCCTACTAAAAATCAAAGAGCAAAAGGAGACATCAGCGAAATGTTGAGCGGTTTCCAAAGAAAAGAAGGAGAAAACCAGGGGTGCGAGATTATTCAGGTAAAAGCTTGGGATTATCCTGCATTATTAGATGCCTATGCTAAGGCAGAACATTTCGCAAGAACAGAAAGTGTACCGGTAGTAGTGCATGTGATTGATGTTACTCAGCCTCAAGGGCACTCTACATCAGGATCTCATGAAAGATATAAAAACGAAGAGCGTCTGGCTTGGGAAGCTGAGTATGACGGTCTTGCAAAATTCAAAGAATGGATTCTGAACTATTCTATTGAAATTGAAGGAAAAGAAGAAGTCATTGCAACTACTGAAGAGTTGGAAGCAATTGATGATGAAGCGAAAAAGATAGCAAAAGCAGGACAAAAAACTGCTTGGGAAAACTATCAAAAAGCTATTTCAGAACTTATTCAGTCTATTTTACCTTTAGTAGAAAATCTTAAAGGTCAGAATGCCGAAGTTGAAACGTATATTGCTCAATTTAACAAATTGGTTTCAAAAGCTAAAAAAGATATCTTCCATTTGGTAAGAAAAGCTTTATTGGCAACAAGAGGGACAAACTCTACAGAAAGAACTCAATTGATGCAAAAATACAATGAAGTAGCTGCTGTTGAAAAAGACAACTATTCTTCTCACTTATACTCTCAATCTGAGTGGAAAGCTGAAAACATCGAGGAAATCAAACCTGTATATTCTGACAGTTCTGAAGATGTAGACGGAAGAGTAGTGATCAGAAATAATTTTGATAAAATTTTTGAAAAATATCCTGAAACCCTAATCTTTGGAGAAGATACCGGAAATATCGGTGATGTAAACCAGGGATTGGAAGGAATGCAGGAAAAATATGGTGCTTTACGTATCGCAGATACAGGAATTCGTGAAGCAACGATCCTTGGACAGGGAATTGGTATGGCAATGAGAGGTTTGAGACCCATCGCTGAAATCCAATATTTAGACTATGTTCTTTACTGTTTACAGGGAATGAGTGATGATCTGGCAACAGTACATTACAGAACCAAAGGAGGCCAAAAAGCTCCATTGATCATCAGAACAAGAGGTCACAGATTAGAAGGAATCTGGCACTCAGGTTCTCCAATGGCTGGTATTCTGAACCTTTCAAAAGGTATTTTAGTATTGGTTCCTAGAAACCTTACGAAAGCTGCAGGATTCTACAATACAATGCTTCAGACAGACGAACCTGCGATCATTGTTGAATGTCTGAACGGATACAGATTAAAAGAGAAACAACCAGATAACTTAGGTGAATTCACTGTTCCTGTAGGAAAAATTGAAGTAACCAAAGAAGGAAAAGATGTTACTTTGGTAACGTACGGTTCTACATGGAGAATTGTAACGGAAGCAGCTAACGAATTGGAAAAATTAGGAATTTCTGCTGAAGTAATTGATATTCAATCATTAATTCCTTTCGATTTATCTCATGAAATTGCTGAAAGCGTTAAGAAAACAAACAGATTAGTAGTGATTGACGAAGATGTGGAAGGTGGAACTACAGGATTTATCTTACAGCAGATTCTTGAAAAGCAGAAAGCATTCAGATATCTGGACTCAGATCCGTTGACGATCTCTGCAAATGATCACAGACCTGCTTACGCAAGTGATGGTGACTATTTCAGCAAGCCGTCTACAGACGATATGGTAGAAAAAATCTACGCAATGTTTAATGAAACAAATCCTCAGAAATATCCGGCGATATTCTAATTGGGATTACAATAAAAAAGATCGGGCTTTCAGATTTCTGAAAGCCCGATCTTTTTAATCCTCTTCAGCTAAAGTAATTCTCAGCTTATTCAAAGTATTCATTAAAGTAATACTTGCCGTAAGTTCTACGATTTCCTGCTCATTAAAATAAAGCTTAAGTTGTTCTTTTATTTTATTCCATTGATCATTTCCGCTTGTTATTACTTCAGCCCAGCTTAAAGCCAGCTTTTGCTGATCATTGAAGGCATTCGTGTGTTTCCAGCCTGGGAGCCTATTAATGGTATCCTGTTCAAAGCCAAAATCGGATAATTCTTTAGCGTGATAACTGCAGCAATAGGCACAACCATTGATTTGAGAAACACGCAGCTCCACCAAAGCGATCAGTTTTTCATCAATACCGGATTTTCTAATGCTGTTGTGGGCTCTATACAGATTCCCAATCGTTTCCTTTGCAATGTCTTTGTAATTCATAATGAATATTTTTCTGCAAATTTGCATCAGAAATGCTTTTGAACCTATATACTTACCTTTTCGTTCTATACTTACCTTTTTGAAAGTGCAATCCAAAATGAAAGGCTATCAAACATTGACAGCCTTTATATTTTTTACATCCTCATTCAAAAAAGAACAGTTTTTATCTTCATGCTGTCCTTTTACCTGATATTTGGCTTCCCATTCTTCCAGTAAATATAAAATTGGTAACAAAGCCAATCCTTTTTCTGTAAGAGAATATTCCACTCGGGGAGGAAGTTCTTTAAACTCTTCACGAATCACCAGTCCATCAGCCTCCATCTCCCTCAGCTGGTCAGTCAATACCTTTCTGGAAATGACATTAATGCGTACTGCCAGTTCCCCGAAACGTAATTTCCTGTCTTTAATAACAAGAACAATAATAGGCTTCCATTTGCTTCCTAAAGCGGCCATTGCCTTGCCCAGAGGACAGCTATATTGCATCAATTCATTCTTTTTCATAAGGAGAAATTTATTTTAAATAATAGTACGGAACCTAAGTTTCATACGTTACTTTGATGTTACTAATGTAAGTTACTGCGAAGTTACCACTATTTTTTTAATAAAAGATACAAAAGTGAACTATTATTAGTTACTTTGTGTAACAATTATAAAATATAAATTTAAATATGAGCACATCATCATTATTTAAACCGTTTCAATACAAAAATTTACAGCTTAAAAATAGAATTGTAATGGCTCCAATGACCAGAGCACAATCTGATAATGGAGTTCCAACTCAGAATATTGCAGATTATTATGGAAGAAGAGCCGCTTCAGAAGTAGGATTAATTCTTTCTGAAGGAACTGTGATCAACAGACCGGGATCAAAAAATATGCAGAATATTCCAGATTTCTATGGAACTGAAGCTTTAAACGGCTGGAAAAATGTTATTGACACCGTACATCAAAACGGAGGTAAAATGGGGCCGCAGATCTGGCATGTAGGAGATACAAGAATGTCAGAAGAATATCCTTTGGTTCAAATGGAAAAAGCTTCCACAATGACAGTTGAAGATATTCAGGATACGATTGCTCAGTTTGCAGCATCTGCAAAATCTGCCAAAGATCTTGGTTTCGACTGTATTGAAATTCATGGAGCTCATGGATATCTTATCGACCAGTTTTTCTGGGAAGTAACCAATACAAGAACTGACGAATACGGTGGTAAAACATTAAAAGAAAGAAGCAGATTTGCTGTAGAAGTAGTAAAAGCAATCAGAGCAGCAGTAGGAGAGGACTTTACCATTATTATCCGTCTTTCACAATGGAAACAGCAGGATTATAAAACCAGATTGGCATTTACTCCTAATGAAATGGAAGAATGGTTATTACCATTAAAAGAAGCCGGAGTAGATATTTTCCACTGTTCACAGCGCCGTTTCTGGGAGCCGGAATTTGAAGGTTCTGATTTAAATTTTGCAGGATGGGCTAAAAAAATTACCGGACAGCCAACCATTACAGTAGGTTCTGTTGGTTTGAACGGAGATTTCCTTAATGCTTTTGCAGGGCAGGGAACAGAAAAAACAGATCTTACGGAACTGATCAGAAGACTTGATAATGAAGAGTTTGATCTTGTTGCAGTAGGAAGAGCCATCTTACAGGATCACCAGTGGGTACAGAAGATCAAAGATGGAAATACAGAAGCTCTTCTGGACTTTTCAGCAGAAAGTATGGGCGTTTTATTTTAATATCAAATTGAATCATGAATTCGCTTCGCTGTTAATTTTTTACAGCATAATTTAATCACTGCGAGGTAAAATTGACGATAAAAACCAGATATTAAATCAGCATAATTCACTTTATTTTATATTTAATTTTCACCTATTTATTAAAGAATCGGCTTTCAGGATTTCCTGAAAGCCGATTTTGTATGTTTATGGACATCCTATAGAATCCTGAACACATTTCCAGCGAGGTGGAATTCCATTACTGCCGGGAATATAGCAAGCTGTACTTCCTTCAGGACATTCTGGAGCATTTCCCCCGATAATTGTCTTTAAATCTGATTTTAATAATTTTCTTAGATTTTTCATATGTAATACGTTGTTGGTTAAAACAAATATAATATTTTTTAGAAATTAAACAATACTTTGCACTAAAATGGGAAATATATTTTTTCAAATAACATACTCTAAAAACAAACCCGCTTCCGGAATTTCCAGGAGCGGGTTTTAACAGATTTAAATATCTAAAACTGCCTTTTAAAGTGGCAGAAATGATTTCTTTATCTTATAAACCAATATTTTTAGTTGGTTTCAATTGTTTTAAGATGTTTTTTGGAATTGCATTTTTGTGAACAAGGATTGCTGTTGATTTGTATTCAACATAAGGTCTTGTTACATACAAATATCCGGCAAAGTCATTGGTTACTCCCCATGAGTTTTTCACCATATAATATTCTTTACCCGTTTGATCTTTCGCCAAACCTACGATATGCATACCATGATCATCTGTAGTAGAAAGGTTGTTCAACGCTTTCTGACGAATGTCTTCAGTAATGGTTTTATCTTTTTTAGGCTCTGTAAACAAAGTCTGCTTGTTTTCCGCAGTAATTTGATCAAGATCCATATCCGGTACGTAAGCTACCCCGTTTTTATAAGAAAAATAAGGCTCAGAAACGTCAGTTGCCCAACCTACAGAATATCCTTTGTTTACTGCATTATCAATAATTGCTGTAAGATCTTTCATAGGAACATTCCAGTCAGAATCATGGCTCCAGTTATCAGGAATCGGAACTACAAATTTCTCATAATAAGCATAATCTTTATAAGAAGATAATTCTACGTAATCTTCAGGATTGATTCCTACCACTTCTTTAGCAAATGTTTTCGGAGTATAGTTTTTCCCTTCATATGTGAAGTTGGAAGGTACTTTTCCTAAATATTCATCAAGAATAGCATCTACAGAGTCCATCCAGTTGTCTGTCAGTTTTCCTTTTGAAGAAGCCTGAACAAGACTGTCAAGAACCGGCTTTAGTTTCCCCTGCATTTCCTTGAAGTTATTTGTAGTTTGACCGGACTTTAATCCTGTATAAACATCCTGAGGAACCGCTCCGTACTTTTTGTACATATTGATTACGTCGTGAAGTTCTCCTCCGTCACCCCAGCTGATAGCACCATTATTCAAAACGTATAATTTTGCTTTATCATGATAAGAGTTTCTTGCTGTAAAGATTTCGGCAAGATCCACAGGTTTTTTTCCCATTCTCTGCATTTCAGATTCAAGGAAAGAGTTTCCGGAATAGCTCCAGCAAGTTCCTGATGAACCTTGATTCTTTACAGAAGTTGCGCCAACGTCTTTTAACGTTGTGAACTGAAAATTAGCATTTTGTGAGTGGTTGTTTTTTAACTTGTTGATTAAGTCATCTTGGGCAAACATCATACTTCCTGCAGACAAAACAAAAAGTAATGATGCAATTTTGGCATTTTTCATTACTATAAAAAGATTATTTATATTAATAGTCGTTGATAATAGAGATTTGTTACACAAGGAAAAGTTAAATTTGAAATTAAAAAAAATGCTAAAAACTGACTTTTAAAATTATTTTTTCTCCATTTTATTAAAAAAGTTGATCATGTTTCCAACCCTTTCAAAAGTTTCTGCATCTATAATAGTATAACTCCTGACTATGGAACAAGAATTATTATTGGAATGCCAGCGTAGCGACCGCAATGCCCAGCGGAAAGTTTACGAGAAAATGGCGGGCAGGCTCTACTCAGTCTGCAGACGCTATTTGAAAAACGATGAAGATATAGAAGAAGTATTAGCCGATACGTTCTACAAAATCTTTACGAAAATTAACCAGCTTCAGAATGCTGAAACCTTTGAAGCATGGGCAAGAAAAATTACGGTAAACGAATGTCTGCAAAAATTAAGAACCAATAAAGGACTGTTTATTTCCCTGGAAGAAAATTTTATTGATCATTCTGAAGGAGCTACAGAAAGTCTTTCCCTGGAAAAAGATATTTTGAGTTTACTGAATTTTCTCCCGGAAGGCTGTAGGGCAATCTTTAATCTTTTCGCTATTGAAGGATATCCTCATAAGGAAATAGCTGCCATGCTTTCCATCAGTGAAGGAACTTCAAAATCCCAGCTCAATTTTGCAAGAAAGAAATTGCAGGAACTTCTAGTGAATCAAAATATTTAAACTTTTACAACAATGGAAAATAATCATATAGACCAACAATTCAATGAAGCCTCTAAGCTTTCAGAAGAACCAACAGTTTTTCCTGGTTTTGAAAAAGTATGGGAAAAAATTGAAGAGAAATTAGATAAAAAAGAAGATAAAAAGAGAATGATTCCTCTTTGGCTGCCATATGGTATTGCTGCAAGTCTGGTGATAGGTCTGGGAGCTTTTTATTTTATGAATAAAAAAGAAGCTGCAGAACCTTTAAAACCTGTAATAGCAGAGAACACAACGTCAAGAGGTCCGATTAGCAAAACAGATATTGCAAAAATAGACCATACCATAAAAGAGAATATCAGAAAAGAAGAATTGCCTGTATCTGTACCTCTTCCTTTATCGAATCAACCTTCACCGGTTGTAGGAATGAATGTATACAAATCTCCGCCTACATGCAATTTGCCACCAGTACAAGCTCCTGATAGAATAACAGCATCTTTACCCACAATATATCATGATACTTTAAAAACACAAAGTATTGATGAAGTTGTAGTTACCGCACTAGGGATTAAAAAGAGTTATAAATCCGTTGCTTCATCTTCAACAGTTATGATTGCTTCCACAGATAAATCTTCTGTACGTCCTCCGGCTGCAGTATCTTCATTGTCAGGAAGGGTTGCTGGGTTAGAAATAACAACTGGGACTAAACGATCTGGTGAAATACTGATTAGAGGAGTAAAGAGTATAGACGGTCGTTCGATGGGTCCTTTATATGTAGTTGACGGAGTTATAATAGGAAGGAAATCTGAATTTTTTAATACACTTGATCCCAAAAAGATTAAAGAAGTAAAAGTCATAAAAAATGCAGAAGCTACGGCCTTATATGGAAGTAAAGCAACGAATGGAGTGGTTGTGATCACAACAAAAGGACTATCCAGAGCCGAAATAGAAAACTTAAAAAAAATATCTTCAGATAGTATAAAAGAATCCTCAAAAGAAGATGAAGAGCCGGAAAAAATACTTCCTAAAGCAGGTCAGCTGACAGCCGGAGAAGTAAATGATTTTTCTAAATGGGAGTATTGGACAGATATTGCAGTTCCAACCCTTGATCAGTATAAAAATACCTGGAAGTTTTTTCCTGATAATAGGGTTTCTGTTCAATTGGTAAACCGAGATAAAAGACCAGTGGTGGGTGAAAAGGTAAAACTGTTGGATGATAGGAAGAATGTTATTTGGGAAGCGGTTTCAGATAATCTGGGCAATGTGGAATTATGGATATCACCAATGGCAGATGAAAGCACAGACTCGGAAAAATATTATTTATCTGACGGTTCAGGGCAGGTAATCAGTAGTAATCTCAGAACATTTAAAAATGGGCAAAACCTGATAATAGTAGATAAGCCCTGTCTGCAAAAACGTGCATTGGATCTTGCTTTTGTGGTGGATGCAACAGGCTCTATGGGGGATGAAATTTCTTATCTTCAATCTGAGCTTTTGGATGTGTTAAAAAAGATAGAAGGAAAACTTAAGAATACTACAGTAAGGTATGGTTCTGTTTTCTACAGAGACCAGGGGGATGAGTATGTAACCCGGAAATTTGATTTTTCAGACAAAGCAGAAGATCTCGTTGGATTTATAAAAAAACAGAGTGCCGGAGGTGGTGGGGATACACCTGAAGCTGTTGTGGAAGCTCTGAAAGTTTCTGTTGACGAGTTGAAATGGAGTAATGAAAATTCAACCAAAATTATGTTTTTAATTCTGGACGCACCGCCACATCATTCAGAACAGAATATAAAGGAACTTTATAGTAAAATAAAAGCTGCTGCAAAAAAAGGTATCACAATTATTCCACTGGCTGCCAGTGATACAGATAAACAAACGGAATACCTCATGCGGACATTTGCTTTACTTACAAATGGCACATATACATTCCTTACAGATGACAGTGGAATAGGAAACAGCCATATAAAACCTACTATTGATTCTTATGAGGTTGAAAAACTGAATGATTTATTATTAAGATTAATCCTTCAAAGAGCCGTTTTGCCAGAATGCAGCGCTGGAATTTCAAATGATAATATCAATAAAAAAATGCAGACAGAAATTGACAGTCAGACGGATAGTAAAACTGTGATATTTCCAAATCCTACAAAAGGCTTCCTACAGATAAAGACGAGAAAAGAAATTGATGAATTATTTCTTTATGATCTTGCAGGGAAAATTATTATGAGAAAAGAAAAATTGCCAGAAGGTAAAAACACGATTGATTTAACTTATTATCCTCAAGGAATTTATCTTGTACGTGTTAAGACCAATGACCAATGGGAAACGTTTAAGGTCATTAAAAATTAACTGTTAGGGAAAAAGAAATTTCCCCGGAAATTTCTTTTTCCCTATTTTTAAGCATACTAATAACTGATGAAAAAGAATTATTTGCTGTTATTGCCATTTACCATTACCATTTTACAGGCACAAAACTCACAACTATATTATTTCGGAAAATTTTTAACATCTAAAAATAAGGCACAAAATTTTTTAAAGGTTCATAATAAAAACAGTGGAGTCTATGAACTTACTGATGATAAAGGATTTGCCATTATTGCCGCCAAACCGTATGATACACTTGTATGGAATCAAGGTAAAAATGTACATGTTATTGCTGCCTACGAAGTGAGAGAATTAAAATCAATTCTGGAAAATCAGACAGGAAAGAAAAATGTAGAGAATATTTACAGCAAAGCTTATGACAGTCTGGTTTCAAAAGAAACTAAAGATGAGTTTAGTATTGAAAAGACAAAAACACATTTAAGTAAAAAGTCCTATCTTTATTTTAGTGAAATAAGAAAATTAAAACAAAAAAATGATAGTCTTTATGTTTTAAAAAGCCTCAGTCAGAGAACATTCGTGTTGAATGGAAACTTTACCACTTCTCTTGATATTAAAAGCAGAAATGCCATTCCGGGGACTCAAAATAAGTATGTACAGGGAAGATCAGAAAATGGAAACCTTATCTGGAAAAGTCCTGAAACCAATGAAATGTTCAGTTTTGGACCCGATATTTCTACGTTGGGATTTAATGGATTACCTTATGAATATGATAGTAACGGAAGATTAATCTCCTGGGTTGACGGACTTCAGCATGCACAAAAATATAATAACAACCTTTTTAAAACTACAGTTGGTTACAATAATCAGTTGAATGTAAGTGCTTTTATAAAAGAAGGTTATGATGAGAAAATTCGTCTTTCTTTCAATATAGGACAGCAAAAGAATCAGATGTATTTCATCGATCAGTTTGATATTGCCAATACCTTTAAAACAAAGCTGAATACAAATTTTAGCGGATATTTTATCAATCTTACTTTTAATTACGAAGAAGATAAAGCTACAAATACCAATAGAATAGGACTATTCAACAGAGCCTATCAGAATTCATTGCTTACCCCCATTTCTTTTTCAAATGAACAGAAAGCTTTCCTAAATAATGGTCTGCAGAGAAGCTACAGCCAATATGCAGACAATCCTTCATTTCTTTTTGAACAGGACAGCAAATACCGATATCAAAACCGGCAAAGACAGTTTAGTCTTAATCTTGTTAAAACCTGGGGAGATTTTAGATTAAACCTTAACCAGTCTTATGAAAACAACAATATCAGAAACTGGGATCAGTATAAACCTTCTACGTATGGCTTCAGCAGCGGATCTTTTAATGAGAGGATTCAAAATAATGGTTTGTATCACTCTAATGTATTGGGAACATATACATTGGGGGATTATAATTTTAAAAATACATTCAGTCTGAATTTTATTTTAAATGATAGAAAATCTGATGTTTATAATAGTCTTCCTAACCAGAAAACTTTTTATAAGAGAACTTCTCAGGATCATATTTTGAATTATAATATGGATATTCAGGATCGTGACTTTGAAGCAGGTTTTAACCTTGGAAATTCATTCTACATCTCTAATACCTCCCTTAAAAACAGCTACTGGCTGCCAAGAACTAATTTCTATGTAAAATTCAAAGATATCTTTTGGAGTAATTACGATTTTAAGCTGCTCGGAAGTTATACCCAATCAAGCTCCGAACCGGATATTACAAGGTCATATGCCTCATATGCCACAACATTATTGAACGCAGAAAACTATAATCAATATTTCCCATTACAGGAAGTGGAAAGTTTCAGAGGGTTATCCAATATCAATACTAAAGAATGGAAAATAGGGGCAAAATTCAACCTTGGCTATAACATAAGCATAGATGGAGAGTATTTCAATAAAAAAAATGCAGACGATATATTTCCCGTTTTTGAAAACAATCAGTTAAAACTAAAAAACATTGCAGATCATACTTACAGTGGGTATGAATTCAATTTTACCTATGAACACCTCCGTCTTGGATATCATATAAATACAACCCATAAAATCTCCTTTTTCAAGTATAAAGATATCGTAGACGGGATAACTCCTGGATATCAGAATCTGGCAGTATCAGGATTCAAAGACATTTACAAAACATTGTCGGAAGGAGAGGTTTTAGGTGCTGTGATGGGAACTTATTTTGAAAGGAATGCTGCCGGGCAATTGATTATTGATGAGTTCGGATTCCCTAAAAAGGCAAACGGAATGAAAATAATTGCAGATCCTACACCGGATTTTGTCATGAAGTTCAATCATAATTTTGTGTATAAAAACCTTTCCTTAGATATCAATTGGGAATGGAAAAAAGGCGGTCAGATTTGGAACGGAACACAAGCCGTTCTCGATTATTACGGCCGTTCTGAAAGCTCTGGCGAAGAAAGGAATATTAAAAATTATATTTTCGAAGGTATACAGGCGAATGGAACGGTCAATCAGATTCCTGTCGATTTTTATAATCCCAATCGCAATGTTCAGGAAAACAGATGGTCGAGATATGGATATCTGGGTGTGGCAGAAAATTATGTTCAGAAGGCAGATTATATCAGAATAAATAATATCTCAATGTCTTCCAATTTTCCGATTAATTTTGGAAAACAGAATCTCAAACTGACCTTTTACGTCAATAATATAATGCTTTGGCAGGCCAATAAAGGAGTGGGTCCTAATCAGAATTTTTATGATATGGACCATGGAAGAGGGCTGGATTTTTTCAACCTTCCGTCTTTTAAAACTTTTGGATGCATTGTTTCACTTAGATTTTAACCTATGAATTTCAAATTTATATCACCCTATATCATCCTGCTGAGCTTATTATTGTCAACGATTTCTCTGAAAGCTCAACAATCATTTCAGGATTTTGAAAAAGAGAAGACTTACATTCAGACCAATCATGTTTTTTATAAACCTGGTGAGGAAATGTATTTTAAAATGTACGTGGTAAAAGGAAATAACAACCTTCCGACAGATGCCAGCAGGGTTGTTAATTTTGAAATCATTGATCCGGCAGGAAGCACTGTGAAAAAATTAAAATATGAAATTACCAACGGCTATGCTCAAGGCTATTTCTATTTTGATGAAGACATGAAAGGCGGGATTTATAAAATCAGAGCCTATACCAACTGGATGCAGAATGAAGAAGGGAAAAATATTTTCGAAAAAGAAATTACCCTCCAGAAAATAGTATCCCCAAGGATTCTCATGAAACTGGATTTTCCCAAAAAAGGATATGGTCCGGGTGATGAGGTAACCGCCGACTTTTCAATGAGAAGTCTTAGCAGCCTTCCGATTCCTTTTTATGAAGCAGATTATACGGTAATGTGTGATGGAGTTACCATTTCAGAAGGAAAACTGATTACTGATAAAGAGGGCAAAAAACTGTTGACCTTTAAGCTTCCTGAAGTCTTGAAATCCTCTGATGCCCTTTTGAATATCAAAGTGAATTTTGACGGATTTACAGAATCTATTTCCAGAAATATCCCAATTGTTCTGAATAATCTGGATGTGAAATTTTTACCTGAAGGAGGAACATTTATCAATGGAATAGAACAAAATATCGCATTTAAAATCCTTGACGAGTTTGAAAAACCTGTAGATGCCGTTTTAGCTGTTTACAATCAGAATCATGAAAAAATAAAAGAAATTTCGGCCTATAATTTCGGGATGGGAAGCTTTCGTTTTACCCCTGAAAAAGGAGAAACTTATTATGCTAAAGTTCTAAAACCTGAAAATATAACCCAGATTTTTAACTTCCCGGTAGCAAAAAATGAAGGATTGGTTTTGAATGTTCAAAATGAGAACACAAAACTGAATTTCACGATTATTTCAACAGAGGAAAAAAGAATTACCCTGAAAGGAAGTTTCCGTGGAAAGGAAATGTATAGCAAAGAAATTCTGTTAAAAAAAGGAATGAATTCTTTGGAAATTGAGGTCAAAGACTTCCCGACAGGAATTTGCAGATTTACTGTTCTGGAGAACAATATTCCAGTTGCAGAACGTATTGTTTTCACCAATAAAAAGAACCATCTCAATATAAAGGTTACCCCGGTGAAAAAGCATTATCAGCCAAGAGAAAAAGTTATTCTGAATATTGAAACTACCGATGAAAATAATAAACCTATTCCTGCCAATCTCGGAATGAGCGTGGTAGATGATAAGCTTTGGACATATGCAGACGATAAGCAGAATCATCTCATCTCATGGCTTCTGATGGACTCTGAACTGAAAGGGAAAATTGAAAAACCTCAGTTTTACTTCGATAAGAAAGAAGAAAAAGCCGATAAAAGCCTTGATCTTGTTATGCTGACGAATGGTTACAGATATTTCGAATTGATCCCCGAAGTACTGAAGACCAACAAATACAAATACCTTCCCGAAAAGAAAAATACAATTTATGGAGTAGTGGAAGATGAAAACAAGAAAACAGTGAAAGCTGATGTTTTCCTTGTAAGCACAAACGATAAAAAAATGCTTAAACAGGCTGTTGCAGAAAACGGAAAGTTTTATTTTTCAGATTTAAATGCAGGAAATTCATACAAAATTATTGCAAAATCTTATCAGCCAAAACAAAAACTGAAAATCAGAATTTTATCTTATAATCTGGATATTAATCCTTTAGAAAAACAAAAACTATCCAATATAGATGTTGAAGAAATTATAAAGGAAGCTGAAAAAAAGGAAGAAACAAAAACCGAAAACAGAAACAACACCAGTCAGGTAAATCGTCCGGGAAGATCAAAAACTGATACAATCAGTAAAAATAAAAGTATTGAAGAGGTCGTAGTATTAGGATATAGTTCAATAACCAGGAATAAAAGTATATTGGCATCCAATACCATAGCATCTTCTTTAGAAATTCAGAATCCCAATATACCTTCATTATTAAACGGAAAAGCTGCCGGCGTAATAGTAACTCCAGTTGGGCAGGCTGGTGCAAGTGCACAAATCAGAATAAGAGGAGCTGCTTCTATTGCCAATAAGAATCCATTATTTATTGTGGATGGAGCTCCTGTAGAAAATTTCAATACTACTATAAATCCCAATGATATCAACAGCATTACCATTCTGAAAGACGCAGCTGCTACTGCACTTTATGGAAGCAGAGCCTTAAATGGAGTGGTGATTATTAACTCATACAAAAATGGAAGTTCACAAATTAAGTGGGATATCACTCCGAAATCTTATATTGCTGTAGAAAGTTTACCATCCGGAAGACTGGTGTCATATGCTGCTGCAAGAGAATTTGCCTACCCGGAATATGAAACTACTAACACTTCGTATCGTTTCGATTACAGAGAGGCACTTTACTGGAATCCGGTGGTAGAAACGGATAAAAACGGTAAGGCGGCAGTGACATTTTATAATTCAGATGCCAATTCTACGTTCAGAGTAATGACAGAAGGTATATCTGCAACAGGACTTTTAGGAAGAGATGAAACCACATATGCTGCGCAGAGCCTTATTTCACTGGATGCAAAAATTCCGCAATACCTGACGAGAACAGATCAGATGATGATTCCTGTGGTGATAAAAAATAATTCTTCTGAAACCCGTAAAATGACCATGGATGTGATTGTTCCTAACCATGTAAAACTAGTCAGTTCTGATAGTATTATTACTCTAAAACCACTGGAATCGGGAAGATTATTTGTCAAAATACAGACTGATGAGATTGTGAATTCTGACATTCAGTTTTCAGTGAGATCCGGAGATTTTAGAGAAACGATGATTCTTCCATTTAAAGTAGAAGAAAAAGGTTTTCCACATCAGTTTTCCATTATTAATAATAAAACAGAAGATATTAAAATCAATATCCCGGAATACATCAACGGAACTCTGTATTCATCCTATTATGTATTTGAAAATACTGCACTGAAGCTATTTGAAGATTTGGAACAGCTGAAAAGAGAACCTTACGGATGCTTTGAACAGCTTTCCTCAACAGTATATCCTAATATTTTTATCCTTGATTATTTAAAATCAACTAAAAAAATAAATACAGCAACAGAAAATCTGGTGATTAAAAACCTGAAAAAAGGTTTCCAGAAAATGCTGAGCTATAAAAATAAAGATGGAGGGATCGGATATTTCAGTTCTGAAGAATCAGATGTAGCACTTTCTACATTTGCATTACTGGAATTTACAGAATTAAAGAAATACGTAAATCCGGATGCTAAAATTATTCAGGGACTTTCTTCATTTATTTTATCCAGAAAAAGCGGAAATGGATTATTTGAAGTCAGAAGACCTTATGAATCCAAAAAAACGTATTCCGAATATTCCTGGTCGAGAAATATGTATGTTGTTTATGCTTTATCCAAACTGGGCTTCAAAAATGAAATTGAAGATACCTTTCAGGTCACCCTGAAAAGAGCTTTGTCTACAAAAGATACCTATCAGCTGGCTTTACTTGCCAATGCGGCGGCTGATCTTGGAAAACAACAGGAATATGACGATCTGATGAAAATTCTTGACAAGCAGTATGAAACGAAGAATATAAAATCTGAAATCACTTTTACAGGTTCATGGGGAATGTCAGCAGAGGCAGAAACCCTTTCATTGTATATTATGGCACTTCAGAAAGATGAAAAATTAAACCAGTTGAAAATTGCAGAAGCAGTAGATATGCTGATTAGTTTCGATGGATATTTTGGGTTCGGTTCTACCCAGGCAACTACACTGGCAATACAGGCGCTGTCTGAGTTTTTCTCTAAAAATGAAAAAATATATGGAACTGAAAAGCCTGTTATCAAGATTAATCAGACACAAATTTCACCTATGATAAGCTTTTCGTCAGCATTTAAAGCTGGAGGTAATGATATCAGTATTCATTATCCGTCGCAAAAAGGACTGCCTTATAAACTGGGATACCAGTATTATACCCTACAGGCTCCGGAAAGCAAAAATATTCCTCTTACCATGGAAACAAAATTGAAATCCGGGATATCAAAAGTAGGGGAGACCAACAGAATGACTGTTACCATTAAAAACAAAATAAATGGTCAGCTGCCGATGACGATAGCGAAAATAGGTATTCCAGCAGGGCTGACCCTTCAGAATGCCTTATTAAAAGATCTGATTGATAAAAAGCAGATCTCTTATTATGA
The DNA here is from genome assembly GCF_949767875.1 of Chryseobacterium sp. IT-36CA2. Classification (NCBI taxonomy): domain Bacteria; kingdom Pseudomonadati; phylum Bacteroidota; class Flavobacteriia; order Flavobacteriales; family Weeksellaceae; genus Chryseobacterium; species Chryseobacterium sp. IT-36CA2. The sequence continues at coordinate 1,298,577 of NZ_CATKPG010000011.1, forward strand.
GATTTTCGACAACTATTTGGTTCTGTATTGGGAACATTTTGATGCTGAGGAAACAAAAACCATTAACCTTGATCTCAAAGTAGAATTTGCAGGGACTTATACCGGAAAATCAAGCAATGTGTATCTGTACTACATGCCGGAAGCCAAGTACTGGAACCAGGGGATAACTACTAAAATAGAACCTTAATTTTAAATTTTACAAATCTAAACAGGCATTCTCAAGGATGTCTGTTTTATTTTAAAAATTAATTTTCAGAAATTATTGAAAATTCAAAAAATATAATTACATTTGTTACAGAAATTAAAAAGGGAAACAAAATGCAACTTTCAGAAGCAAAAGAAAAATACATTCAGACCTGGGGAACCTTTGCTACCAATTGGGGGATCAACCGTACGATGGCACAGGTGCATGCACTGCTTTTGGCTAGTGGAAGACCCCTTTCTACTGATGATGTAATGGAACAGCTGGAGATTTCAAGAGGAAATGCCAATATGAATCTTCGAGCTCTGATAGACTGGGGAATCGTGAAAAAAGAGTTCGTGAAAGGTGACCGTAAAGAATATTTTGTAGCCGAAAAAGATGTTTGGTACCTGTTCAAACAAATTACAAAAGAACGCAGAAAAAGAGAAATAGAACCTGTAATTTCTTTTCTCGAAGAATTAAAAAATATTGAAGATAAAGATTCGGAAGAAGCTCAGGAATTCATTAAGCTGATGAACGACTTCAGTTCTGTAACCGGAAAAATTAACAATATTATGGATCTGGCGATAAAAAGTGATGATCACTGGCTGGTAGGGAAGATTACTAATCTGTTGAAATAAATTTTCAAAAAATGAGAAGTCTTTTATTATTATGTCTTTTAAACCTAATAATGAGCTGTCAGAAAAATGTAATGGCAAATTTCGACATTCATATAGAAAACTCTGATAAGTATGATGATAGGCATCACGATTTGTATAAACTTGAAATCTATAAGGATAATAAGATTTTCAAAATTCTAGAACCTGAAGAGTTTGCCCCTTCCCTATATCCCAATATAAAGCTGGATAGTTTAAATGAAGGAAAATATACATTTGTTTACGAAAACATTTTTGGAGAAAATATAAAAAAAGAAATAGAAGTTGTTGAATCTATAACATATAGAGTTAGTATTACTCCTGATTATTTATTAAAAAAAAATAAAAAATCTGTTTTTGAAAATCTAAAAAATTCAGAAGCAAAACTAGTGTTTCAATCTATAGGATGTTTTCATCAGGATAAAGATTCAATTATGATCATTAACAAAGACAACAATTACTTTCTCCGCAGAAAAAATGGAAGTTTGAAACCTATAGATAAAGCAGCATGGGCATATTTTGTAAAAACCGAAAATAAAATAAGAGAAATCCCTAAAAATGGAGGTTGTACCACCAGAGATGAATATATTTTCTATCATAAAGGGAAGTCAGATACCATTCATGACGGCACGTGTGAATTTTCTATCTGGTATACGCTGAAAGACTATTTAAAAAAGAATAAGCTACAATAAATAAATTTGGATGAAAATCCTTTTTTATTTCAATGTAGCTTTCAAAAATTACTGAAAATATAAAACTTATAATATTATGAAAAATTTTTTTAAACAATACCTCTATTTAAGCCTATTTTTAGCGGTTGTTTTAATTGTTGGCGTTTGGTTTTTTCTGGTTGCCCAAGGCGAATACGGTGTAACCCTATTTTTTACCATTCCAGTTTCTATAGGATTTGTCATTGGATATGTAAAGAATTTTAGAATCGGATTGGCGAATATTCTGAAGACCATTTTCAAAATAGTATTAGGATTAGTCATCTTCTCAGTGATCTTGATAGCAGCCGGAACAGAAGGTGCTATTTGTATTATTATGGCTATCCCATTTATTGGCTTTGCCATGCTCGTAGGCTTCACTATTGGTTTTATTATTGGGGTTCTTGATGAGAAAAGACATACGGGAAGTGTTATCGTATTTATTCTTTTCATCAATCCGGCATCTTATATTTTTGATACCTATACAAAACCCATTGAGGAAACTGTTACCACTGAAATGATTGTAAACTCTTCAAACGAGAAGGTCTGGAAGCTTTTAAATACACAAATCAATTTCAATACCCCTGATTTTATCCTGTTTGAAAAAGGAGTCAGCTATCCAAAAAATATAAAACTGATGAATAAAAACGGAAAATTAGGATATAGCTGCCAAACCAATAATGATGAACTACAACTTAATATTGATGAGTTTATAGAAAATAAAAAAGTAAAATTCTCTCTGGAAAATCAAACCGTTCCCATGAAAGAAATAACACCTTATGAAGATATTGATGCCAAGCATTTACATGATTATTTTATCGTGAACTATGGAGAAATTACTTTAGATAAACTGTCAGAAAATAAAACAAAAATAATAGCAAAAACAAAATACAGTTATAAAATAGCACCCACCTGGTACTGGAAAAAATGGTCAGGCTATATTATTGATAAAATGCAAAACCATGTATTACAATCTATAAAAACACAATCTGAAAATGAATGATCTGCAACAATATTTTGACCGCCTGCAACCCAGATATTATATTAATGAAATTGCATCTTTAGGGTTTACCAGACTATTCAGAAAGATGGCAGTCCGAAAGGTAAAAAGCTATGGAGACAAAAGAGTTTTGGATCTGATGAGCGGACAAGGAGAAAATCTGGAATTTATACAGTCTTACAATAAAAACACAGCCATTGTGGCACTGGATTATTCTTCAGCAATGCATATGAAGCTGGCTGCAACATTTGGAAATAAACTGTCAATACAACAAATTCAGAATGATTTTTTTGAAAGCCAATTTCCGGATCATTCTATGGACATTATCCTCTGCTCTTACGGAACAAAAACGATAGAAGACGATCAGAAGCCAATTTTTGCCGACAAACTGTCAAGAATCATTGATGAAAAAGGAGAAATCATCATCGTAGAATTTGTAAAACCAAAAACAAAGTGGAGATTCAGCTGTGTGAAATGGTATGTCGAAGTACTTGTTTCAAAGCTTTTTGGAAACGAATTCGGAAGACTGTTTCATTATATCAATAAAAATGAAAGCCTTGAAGATATTAAAAATCAGTTTATTAATAATAAACTTTCTATCATATCTCACAAAAGATACCTGGATCTGGTTGAAATTCTTCATGTGAAAAGAAACTGATTTTTTATTTGAGATTATATTTCAAAAATTACTGAACATTTTAAATGAATAATAATTATGAAAAATTTAATCATTCACTTATTCCTGATTATTTATTTCAGAAGAAAAGGATCACTTTAAACTATAGTTAACAACTTTAAAACTTTTTAAAAATGTCAACAATCTATTTAAATACAGTCATCAAAGCAGATATTCACTATGTCTTTGATCTTGCAAGAAATATTGATCTGCATCAGCAGTCTACCTCAAAATCCCATGAGAAAGCAATTGCAGGACGTACCTCAGGACTCATTGAAGAAAATGAAACCGTAACCTGGCGCGCAAAACATCTGGGAGTGTATCAAAATCTCACGACAAAAATTGTCAGTATGGAAAAACCGGTTCAGTTTATTGATGTGATGCAGAAAGGCGCTTTCAAATCTATGCGTCACCGACATATTTTTAAAACGGTAAACGGGAAAACTCTGATGACAGATATTTTTGAATTCGAATCTCCATTGGGTTTCATAGGAAAACTATTTAATGCCTTTTTTCTCAGAGGATACATGAAAAAATTCCTTGTGAAAAGGAATGAATTAATAAAAACCATTGCAGAATCTTCAACCCGTGACGGAATAGCCATTTTTTAATCTTAAAACACAGAATTATGAACTTTTTAAAAGCAGAGTGGCGAAAACTGGCCATCATCAATTACGAAATCAATCCCAATATCTTATTGCCTTACCTGCCAAAAGGGACAGAACTTGATTTTTATAAAGGCAAATGCTATGTAAGTCTTGTGGGATTTATGTTTTTAAATACAAGATTATTAGGTTTTCCAATCCCTTTTCACCGGAATTTTGAAGAAGTGAACTTAAGGTTTTATGTCAAGAAAAAAGAAAACGGAATCTGGAAAAGAGGAGTGGTGTTTATCAAAGAAATTGTTCCAAAACCTGCTTTAAGTCTGGTGGCCAATTCCATATATAAAGAAAATTATCATACCATGCCGATGAAAAACCAGATTCATGAAAAAGATGGTGAACTGCTGATCCGGTATTCATGGAAAGATAAAAGTTGGTATTCTATCCAGATTATGGCAGAAAATACAGCAAAACCAATGGAGGAAAACTCAGAATTTGAATTTATCACAGAACATTATTTTGGATTTACAAAAAAGGAAAATACAACCTCTGAGTATGAAGTCTGTCACCCAAAATGGAGTTGGTATACCGTAAAAGAACATCATTTGGAAATTGATTTTCAAAAAATCTACGGAAATGATTTTGAACACCTGAATGATCAGAAGCCTGTTTCAGTGATGCTTGCCGAAGGCTCAGAAATTCAAGTCAAAACAAAGAAATACATCAGCTGAAAAATGAAGAGATTAAAACATCTTGCTCTATTCATAAACATCTGTGTCTAAACCTTAAACCTTGAACCTTGAACTCAAAACTTTAAACTTCAAAACAATGAAAATAATCATAGCTGGAGGCACTGGATTTCTCGGCGAAAACTTAGAAAAACACTTTATAGAAAAAGGAAATCAAGTCTACATTCTTACCCGGAATCCTAAACGTAAAAACGAAATTTATTGGGATGCCCAAACGATAGGCGAATGGAAAAATTACCTCGAAAAAGCAGATGTTCTCATCAATCTGACAGGAAAATCCGTGGATTGTCGTTATCATGAGAAAAATAAACAAGAAATCTATTCCTCAAGAATCGAGAGCACAAGAATCTTACAGAAAGCCGTAGATCAGTGTTCTGAAAAACCAAAAATCTGGTTGAATGCCAGTTCTGCAACTATTTATGTTCATTCCGAAAAACACCTCAATACAGAAGAAAATGGAATTATCGGAGATGATTTCTCCATGAATATTTGCAAAAGCTGGGAAAAAGAATTTTTTGAAGTCAAAAATGAAGGAATACGAAAAGTTGCCCTCCGGACTTCTATTGTTCTCGGACAAAACGGCGGCGCATTTCCAAAATTGAAAATGATTACAAAGCTCGGATTAGGTGGAAAACAAGGAAGAGGAAATCAAATGGTAAGTTGGATTCATATCGAGGATTTTTGCAAAGCAATCGATTGGATAATTCAGAATGAAACTATTTCAGGAACTATTAACATAACTGCTCCAGAGCCTGTTTCCAATGAAAATATGATGAAAAAGCTTAGAAATAAAATGAAAATACCCTTTGGACTCAATGCTCCAGTCTGGCAGCTGGAAATAGCATCCATATTCCTAAACACAGAAACAGAATTACTTTTAAAAAGCAGAAACGTTTATCCGGAAAGACTCATAAAAAACCGATTTCAGTTTTCATATCCAGGATTTGATCAAGCCATTCTTAATCTCTTGGAAGCCTAATGTTTGTGGGTTTCCCAAAGGATAATTAAATTAGCGGAAAACTATTCCATATGCCGGTTATATCCAAAGTAAAACCCCTTTTTCTTTCATCCTTTTTGATAAGTTCAATAATATTTTCGCAGGCTCATAATGTGTCTGACGGCTATCAGAAGCCCACGGACCCTCTGGTCGCCCAGAACCTAGAACAGTGGCAGGATATGAAATTCGGGCTGTTTATGCATTGGGGAACCTATAGCCAGTGGGGAATTGTTGAAAGCTGGAGTTTATGTCCCGAAGACGAATCATGGACGCAGAGAAAACCTGAGCACGGGAAATCTTACTACGAATACGTAGAAAATTATGAAAACCTTCAGACTACTTTCAATCCAACCCAGTTCAATCCGCAAAAATGGGCTGATGCTGTAAAAAAAGCTGGAATGAAATACGTGGTTTTTACCACCAAGCATCATGATGGTTTTGCCATGTTTGATACCCAGCAGTCGGATTATAAAATAACATCTCCCAAAACTCCATTTTCAAAAAATCTAAAATCCGACGTGACGAAAGAAATTTTCAATACATTCAGAAAAGAAGGATTTAAAATAGGAGCTTACTTTTCAAAACCCGACTGGCACTCCGAAAACTATTGGTGGCCTTACTTTCCACCCAAAGACAGAAATGTAAATTATGATCCGAAGAAATATCCGGAAAGATGGGAGAACTTTAAAAAATTCACATTCAATCAGCTGAATGAAATCACTTCCAAGTATGGTAAAGTGGATATTCTCTGGCTGGATGGAGGCTGGGTGCGTCCTTTTCATACCATAGATCCTAAAGTAGAATGGCAGCGCACCATCAAAGTAGAACAGGATATTGATATGGACAAAATAGGAACAATGGCCAGAAAAAATCAACCCGGAATTATCATTGTGGACCGTACTGTTCCCGGAAAATGGGAAAACTACGTGACTCCTGAGCAGGCCGTACCGGAACACGCTCTTTCCATTCCCTGGGAAAGCTGTATCACGATGGGAGATTCCTTTTCTTACGTTCCGAATGACAACTATAAAACTTCCCAAAAAATTATTGAAACCTTGGTTAAAATAATCTCAAGAGGCGGAAATTATCTTATGAATATTGCTCCGGGACCGAATGGTGATTATGATCCAATAGTCTATGAAAGACTACAGCAGATTTCCGGCTGGATGGAGAAAAATGAGTCCGCGGTTTTTGCAACAAGAAGCATTGCTCCCTACCACGAAGGAAATTACTATTATACTCAAAGCAAGGATCATCATACAGTAAATATTTTTCATCTTGATGAAAAATCTGAATATCAGGCTCCTGCAGTTCTTACATTTTCTATTCCCGAAAATTTTAAACCAAAATCATTGAAAGTTTTAGGATTACCAAACAAAATTCAATGGAAAAAAATAGGGGAAAATACCCTTGAAATCAATTTACCTAAAGAAAGAGCCCAGTTAAAATATTCAACGGTAATTCAAATAATGCAATAGTTGAATTGGCAACTCATATTTATAGTAAAGTTCCAAGTCTTGAACTTTTGGTTCTTTTGCTTCAAGGTAAAAGAACAAATTTTAAACTAAATTATTTTTGAGATGTGTTTTAAACCTCGATTTAAAATTATAGGAATTTTCTTGTTGAGCTCAGTATTTATCTCTGCTCAAAAACCTTTATATAAAGACCCAAAACAATCCATTGAAACCAGAGTTCAGGATCTGTTGAAGAGAATGACCCCGGAAGAAAAATTCTGGCAGTGTTTTATGATCCCCGGAGATTTGGATAACGTCCCGAAAGGACAATATTCCCACGGAATTTTTGGATTGCAGGTAAGCGCAGAAAATCAGGGTGGAGGAGCGGCAGGACAGTTATTGCAATATAATGCCAATGAAGATGCGGAGAAGCTGGTGAAAAAAATCAATGCCATTCAGAAATATTTCGTAGAAGAATCAAGATTGGGAATTCCAATTATTCCTTTTGATGAAGCATTGCACGGATTGGTTCGTGAGGGCGCTACAGCTTTTCCGCAGGCAATTGGTCTGGCTGCTACTTTTAACCCGGAATTGATGACTCAGGTTTCAACAGCCATTGCAACAGAGTCAAAATTGCGGGGAATTCGCCAGATTCTGACACCCGTGGTCAATCTTGCAAACGATGTACGATGGGGAAGGACAGAGGAAACCTATGGTGAAGATCCTTTTTTGACATCGGTAATGGGAGTCAGCTTTGTCAGTTCATTTGAAAATAAGGGAATTATTACCACTCCAAAGCATTTTCTTGCTAATGTAGGGGAAGGAGGAAGGGATTCATACCCAATTCATTGGAGTAAAAGATACCTTGAGGAAACTCATTTAATTCCTTTTCACAATGCTTTTACAAAAGGAAAAAGTCGCTCAGTAATGACTTCTTATAACCTGCTTGATGGAAGACCGGCAACAGCAAATCATTGGCTGCTCACAGAAAAATTAAAAAAAGACTGGAATTTCAAAGGATTCGTCATCAGTGATGCAAGCGCAGTAGGAGGAGCAAATGTACTGCATTTTACAGCAAAAGATTATGATGATGCTTCTGCACAGGCCATCAATGCTGGACTTGATGTGATTTTTCAGACAGAATATAAACATTATGAACTCTTTATGCCTCCATTTTTGGATGGCAGAATATCAAAAGAACGAATTGATGATGCTGTTTCAAGAGTACTGAGAGCCAAATTTGAGCTCGGGTTATTTGAAAATCCTTATGTTGCGGCAAAAGATATTGAAGAACTTAAGAAATTGAACCATAAATCCTTGGCAGAAAAAGCAGCTGCAGAATCCTTTGTTTTGCTCCAGAACACTAACCAGACTCTTCCTGTTTCCGAAAAGGTAAAAAAGATTTTAGTGGTAGGCACAGATGCTGTAGATGCAAGATTAGGTGGTTATTCAGGACCGGGAAATCAGAAAGTAAATATCCTGGATGGGCTTAAAAATTATACCAAAAATAAAGACGTTGAAATCATATACTCAAAAGGTATTGATTGGAATGTAAAAGATTTTGCGACAATTTCAAACGAATATTTATCTTCTGAGAATAAAAAAGGATTAAAAGGAAGTTACTTTTCTAATACAGATTTAAAAGGAAATCCTGCCTTTGAAAAACAGGATGAACAGTTCAATTTCAAATGGACGTTATATTCTCCCGATCCTGAAAAACTTCAGCCGGATAATTATAGTATTCGCTGGACAGGTAAACTGGAAGCTCCGGGTTCAGGGAAATACCAATTAGGATTGCGAGGAAATGATGGATACAGATTATACCTTGACGGAAAATTAGTCATTAATCAATGGGAAAAATTGAGTTATTCTACCAAAACAGTTGAATTAGATTTTATAAAAGGAAAAAAATATGATCTTAAGATTGAATTCCATGAAAACCGTGGCGAAGCCAATCTGGAACTGATCTGGAACTACGGCCTGCCCAACTATCAGAAAGATTTTAATGAAGCTTTAGATCTTGCTCAAAAAGCAGACTATATTATTGTGACAGCCGGAATTCATGAAGGAGAATTTCAGGACCGTTCATCACTGAGTCTGCCAGGAAATCAGGAATCCTTTATTCATCAGGTTTCAAAATTAAATAAGCCAATTACAGTTGTGTTGATAGGAGGTTCAGCCATAAAAACAACAGCATGGAAAGATAAAGTAGGAGCTATCTTAGATATCTGGTATCCAGGTGAAGAAGGCGGAAATGCCGTAGCTAAAACGCTCTTTGGTACTGAAAATCCGTCCGGGAAGCTACCCATTACTTTCCCGGTTGAGGAAGGACAGCTGCCTTTAACTTACAATCATCATCCAACAGGAAGAGGGAATGACTATTACGATCTCAGTGGAGAACCTTTATATCCGTTTGGCTTCGGGTTGAGTTATACTACATTTGAAATTTCTGATCTACAATTGGATAAAGCCCAATATTCAGAAAATGAAACTATTGTGGCTAAAGTTAATGTGAAAAATACAGGAATGAAAGCTGGAGATGAAATCGTTCAGCTGTATGTAAAAGACCTGCTGGCTTCCGTTTCAAGACCGGTTATTGAACTGAAAGGATTTCAGAAAATAGAATTGCAGCCCGGAGAATCAAAATCAGTAATCATCGAAGTACCAGTAAAGCAATTACAGTTTTTAAATGAAAAAATGGAATGGGTAGTTGAAAAAGGAACCTACAGAATAATGGTCGGCAATTCATCAAAAAACCTTCCTTTAAAACAAAATATTGAAATATTATAAAAACTAAAAACGAGCAGTTTTTTTGCTCGTTTTTAGTTTTTATTGCATTTGCATTCGGTTAAATCAATCTGCACGGGACTTCCAGATCTTCAGTAAGATAATAGCTGCAGCATAATCTGTGATAACCATCTGCAATAATGAGCTCATGCTGGCCTCTTACCAGCAATATTGGAGAAAGTTTCTTGTTTTTTTCTACCTTTTTCAGATTTTCCTTTACATGAATATTGGTTTCAGGAAGCAGCGCAAGTTTGCTAGCCCTTAAGATATCCTTCGATTTTTTTGTGATGGTAGGTGCAGATTTTAATTTTTCAACCATCTTTTGTGCTTCATCAGGTTCGAAAAGAAGTTCCAGATAATCTTGTGCTGCAGGAAAATCGTGATCTTCCGGTTCTTTCATCCAGATACCGTCTTTTGTCAGATTATTTTTTTTTGCAGATGTTTTCATAGATGCCTGTTTAAAAGGTAAATAAATGTATGAAAAATAGATCATCTTTTAATACTCAATCATGATTACATTATATGTTTTACTTTTTATAAAAAATATTGGTATGATATATGCAAGATTCATGATGAACCGGAATGAATTTAATTAAATGATATTGAATTAATTGAAAGCATTCAAAAATAAGAACATTATGAAAAAGTTATTAATCTCAATGGTATTGTTACTAGGTTTATCCGTGAATGTTTCAGCTCAGAAACATCCGCCAGTTCCGCCACATCCTTCAAAAAGCGAGTTGGTGAATATTAAAATGCAGGAGCTTACCAAAAAATATAATACGGAGAAAAAACTCATCCTTAATCACCCTCTTGCTACCAAACAGATGAAAAGAGATCAGATGAAAGCCTTAAACCAAAGATATGCGGCTGAAAAACGATTACTTAGACAGGCAAAATAATAAAGAATTTTTGCAGTTATTAAAATTGAAAAAGCCGTTTTTTATATTTTGAACTTTGATAAGTTTTCAATATAAAAGAAAATTTATTGAAAGAGAATGCGTTTTGTATTCTCTTTCTTTGTTTAAAATTGAATAAAAATAGCTTTATTGATGCAATTTAAGATCAGTTTTCAGAAACATGAAACATCCAATATTTTTCCTTAAATTCGCATAAAAATTTTTAAAGTAATGAATTACGATATTATTGTCATTGGAAGTGGTCCTGGTGGATATGTTACTGCGATCAGAGCAGCACAATTAGGTTTCAAAACCGCAATTATCGAGAAAGAAAATTTAGGAGGAATCTGCCTTAACTGGGGATGTATTCCAACTAAAGCTTTATTGAAATCTGCTCAGGTTTTTCATTATATCAACCATGCTGAAGATTATGGTTTAAATAAAGTGGAGGCAAGCTTTGAATTCCCGAATGTGATTCAGAGAAGCCGTGGTGTTGCCAGCAAAATGAGCAAAGGAATCGAATTCTTGATGAAAAAGAATAAGATTGACGTAATTCTTGGTACTGCAAAAGTACAGAAAGGTAAAAAAGTTTCTGTTACAGATAAAGAAGGAAAAGTAACTGAATATACAGGTACTCATATCATTATCGCAACTGGAGCTCGTTCAAGAGAATTACCAAACTTGCCACAGGATGGTAAAAAAGTAATCGGATACAGACAGGCATTATCTCTTCCTGAGCAGCCAAAATCTATGATCGTTGTAGGTTCTGGAGCTATTGGAGTTGAATTTGCTGACTTCTATAATACAATGGGAACTAAAGTAACTGTTGTTGAATTTATGCCAAACATCGTTCCTGTAGAGGATGAAGAAATCTCTAAACACTTAGAGAAATCTCTGAAAAAGACAGGAATCGAGATCATGACTAACGCTTCTGTAGAAAGTGTTGATACAAGTGGTGAAGGGGTAAAAGCTACTGTGAAAACAGCTAACGGAAACATCACTCTTGAAGCTGATATCTTATTATCTGCTGTAGGTATTGCTGCTAATATCGAGAACATCGGTTTAGAAGAAGTAGGAATCCAGACAGATAAAGGAAGAGTATTAGTAAATGAATGGTATGAAACTTCAGTACCTGGTTACTATGCTATCGGAGATATCATCCCAACTCAGGCATTGGCTCACGTAGCTTCTGCAGAAGGAATCACTTGTGTTGAGAAAATCAAAGGAATGCACGTTGAAAAAATCGACTATGGCAATATCCCTGGATGTACTTATTGTCACCCTGAAGTAGCTTCTGTAGGTCTTACTGAAAAGCAGGCTAAAGAAAAAGGATATGAAATCAAAGTAGGTAAATTCCCTCTTTCTGCAAGTGGTAAAGCTACTGCAAACGGAAATACAGATGGATTTATCAAAGTGATTTTCGATGCTAAATACGGTGAGTGGTTAGGATGCCACATGATCGGTGAAGGAGTAACGGATATGGTTGCTGAAGCTGTTGTTGCTAGAAAATTAGAAACTACAGGTCACGAGATTATCAAATCTATCCACCCGCACCCAACAGTTTCTGAAGCAATTATGGAAGCTGCTGCTGCTGCTTATGGTGAAGTAATTCACATTTAATCAATTATTTTAAATATATAAAAGCTCAGATTTTTCTGGGCTTTTTTCTTTGATATCCGTTTATTTTCTTAAAATAATTTTAAAATTAACAGATTTATAAAAATTAACTTAATTATCTCAGGCTGTTTTCTTACATTTATTCAATGAATTTTGAGAGAGTAGGACTTGTTTTATCAGGAGGCGGTACCAAAGGAATCGCTCATGCAGGAGTATTAAAATTCTTACAGGAAAAAGGAATTGAAATTGATATCCTTTCCTGCTGCAGTGCCGGATCTATTGTAGGATGCCTTCATGCTATAGGAAAAACTCCGGAAGAAATCCTGGAATTTTTCAATTCTGTGTATTTTTTCAACTGGAAACACTTTACCTTCAATCAGCCGGGGCTGGTTTCTTCAGTGATCTTCAGAAACTATCTGAAACCTATTTTCCATGAAATGAAATTGGGTGACCTTGATATCGAGGTGAAAATTGTGGCGACTGAGCTTGTTGCCGGAACGCAGAAGATTTTTGATAAAGATTTTGAGATCGTGGATGCCATCATTGCTTCCTGTTCCATTCCTGGGATCACAACACCTTATATCATGGGTGATGAAATGTATTGTGATGGGGGAGTCTTGAATAATTTTCCCGCAGATATCATCAGAGAGGATTGTGAAAAGCTGATTGGTGTATTTGTCTCTCCGCCCAACGAAGCCAAGATTAAAGACCTGAACTCCATTAAAGCGATTGTTTCCCGTTCTTACGATCTGCTTTCCTACAGGATAGAAAAAGTAAAATTTGATTACTGCGACTGGTTCATTTCGTCCCAGAAATTATCTTCCTACGGAACTTTTGAACGCAGAAAAGACAGATTGGAAGAGATTTTTAATATCGGCTACAAAGCAGCAAAAGAAAGCTACGAAGAAAGTACTTTTTTTACAGAATTAAGGCAATCCGGAACATAAAAAAATCCCGCATCAATATGCAGGATTTTTATTTTATAAGAAAGGAAAATAATTTCGAGTTCTTAGATGGTAGTTATAGAAAGACAATAATAACTTCCCGTCTTTATACTTAATTTTTCACTACATATCCATCCTGACGAACGATTTCACGGTCATTAGAATCATTGACAACCAATGTATAAGGTGCCTTTTTTGCGGAATCTGTAAGGTAATTTCTCCAAACCTGATAGCTGTGTCCTTCATTATTGAAGTTGATGTAATAGTTACCTCCTGAACCATCAGGAATCAGTTCACCATCACTGATGATCATGCTTGGTTTAGCTGTAATCTTTGCATTGGCATTCCATGATTGATAAAGGTACTTACCATTCGGCTGTTTATCAATTCTTATCTTGAACTTTTTGGTTTTAATAATAACCGTCTTTGGTACCTGCTTAAGAGCAGATGAGGTTATAAAACGATCTGTTTTCAGGTTCGGAACTTCTTTGGCATAGACGAATGAAAACTGAGCTAAGCAGAACGTTCCTAATAAAATGTGCTTTATCATATTGAGTGGTTATTGGTTAACATTTCAGACTCTATCAAATATGAAGCCATTTTGCATTAAAGAGAAGACTTATAGCTCTGAAAAAGAAGTCTTTAAAGCTTTTATATGTAGGGTGTGAAAAATAATAATATTGATTTTCAATTGATTACCATTTTGTTTGTAAAATATTGTCAAATTCTGAAACAACTGAATACTTTTCTTGTGTACATTTGTACCATCAAAGGATCTCGTTCCTTTATTATCAAAATGAAACTAATTAACATTAAGTTTTTTCTATTAAAAGTATCAGAAATCATCTTCACGATTTTTAATACTTCTCCTCCTGTAATTTCTTAATTTTTTTCGAAAGAATTATCACATAATTCGTACTCTGTTTTTTCATATTCTGAAGAATCAGAGCACAATCCCTGTTTTAAAATTTAATCAAAATCAAAAACAACAAACTATGGAATTAACTTTTCATGGCTGGATGGTTCCGGCCGTAATTGCACTTTTGTGCGTACTTTTTTACAAATTCATTTTAAGAATTTTCTTTGGATTAATCATTGTTCCCCAGGACAAAATTGGTTTAGTTACTAAAAAATTTGTGTTAGTAGGTAAGCAGGAACTTCCTGAGGGAAGGATTATCGCCACCAATGGAGAAGCAGGCTTTCAGGCTCAGACACTGGCTCCGGGAGTCTATTTTGGAAAATGGATATGGCAGTATTCTATCGATTTTCAACCTTTTACAGTGATCCCGACCGGTAAAATAGGATTATTACTGGCAAAAGATGGTATAGAGCTGGAAACCGGAAGAATTTTAGCCAGAAAAGTGGACTGTGATTCTTTTCAGGATGCTGAAGCTTTTTTAAAGAACGGAGGAAGGAAAGGCCGTCAGACCGCAATTATTGCCCCTGGATCTTACAGAATCAATACATTGTTGTTTGAGATAGAATTAACGGATATGACTCAGATTCCTGATAATGCGGTAGGAATTATTACAACAATGGAAGGAAGTCCTCTGGAAGAAGGCCAGATTGCCGGGAAAATTATCAGTGATCATAATAAGTTTCAGGATGTTGATACCTTTTTAAACAATGGAGGGTATAAAGGTCTTCAGGAACAGGTTATTCTTGCTGGTTCATATTTCCTGAATCCCTGGTTTACAAAAGTGGAAATGGTAAAAATGACGGAAATCCCGATTGGTCACGTGGGCGTCATTATCAGCTATGTGGGAGAAGATGGAAAAGATCTGAGCGGTGTTGATTTTAAACATGGAAACATTGTTGAGAAAGGTCATAAAGGAGTTTGGGCAGAACCCATTGGCCCAGGAAAATATCCTATCAATCCTTATATTATGAAAGTTGAGCTTGTTCCTACAACCAATTTAGTACTGAACTGGGCTTATGAAAGAAGTGAATCTCACCAGCTTGATAAGAACCTTTCAACCATTACAGTACGAAGTAAAGACGGTTTCCCTTTCAATCTTGATGTTTCGCAAATCATTCATATTCCAACTTATGAAGCTCCAAAAGTAATCGCCCGTTTTGGAAATATGATCAATCTTGTGAGCCAGGTTTTAGAGCCAACCATTGGAAATTATTTCAGAAACTCAGCACAGGACAGTGATGTGATTGCATTTTTGGGAAGCAGAAAAGAAAGACAACAATCGGCAAAGGATCATATTAGCAGTGTTTTAGAACAATATAATGTAAACGCTGTTGATACTTTGATAGGTGCAATTGTTCCTCCGGAAAGTTTAATGAAAACTTTGACAGACAGAAAATTGGCTGAAGAACAGAAGATAACTTATGAAACTGAAATGCTGGCTCAGGAAACACGTCAGGCTCTGGAAAAAGAGACGGCCGTTGCTGATATGCAGAAGGAAATTGTAAAAGCAGATCAAGGAGTTGTAATTGCAGAAAGAATTGCTGATGCATCCGTGAAAAAGGCAACCGGAGATGCCAATTCTGTAAGATTGCAGGCGAATGCAGAAGGAGACAGATTGAAGCTGTTAGCAACCGGAGAAGCAGAGAAAACAAGACTTCTGGCAAAAGCTGAGGCCGAAAAAATCGAATTGCTGGCAAAAGCAAGCGCTGAACAGATTTCATTAACCGGTAATGCGGAAGCCGAGAAAATTCTGGCCATCGGTAAATCTAATGCGGAATCTTACAAACTGTCTGTAGAGGCAATGGGCGGAAATAATTTTACACAATTAAAAATCATGGAAAATATAGCGAGTCAGAATGTAAGAATAATGCCTGAAGTATTAATCGGGGGAAGCGGGGATTCTGCCAATGGAGGAATCAGCGGACTTTTGGGACTTCAGCTGTTGGAACAGGTTCAGAAAAAAAATGTTGAAACGGTTTCTATCACTGAAGAAAAAACAGATAATAACTCTTAGGTCTAAAAAAATAAAAGCTCTAATTTTAAAATTAGAGCTTTTATTTTAAATAATATGAAGTGATTATTTAAATATTTCTTTGAACTCATCAATATAAGAGAGCTGTTCATAGCCTAAGTATTTAAAGTTTCCTTGAATGTAATTTTTTATCTGAAAATAATTTTTATGATAGAATTGCGACATTTTTATAACTTTCATTCCATCTTTATACAAATAAAGGTATTCATAAGTTCCTCCTTTACCTGTCAAATGGCTATATTTCCAGCCTTCAATCTCAGAGAATTTATAAGTTTTAGTTTGAAGTCCAAAAAATCTTTTTACAACGATTTCATTTTTGTTGATTGTTACGCTGATACATTTTGTTCTTACTTCTCCAAATACTATTAGAAATGAAAAAATAAGTATACTTGGGATAAATATTCTTGGAAATAATGGGGTATTATAATTTTCTGTGATAATGATCCCGGGGATAACTACTATAATAAGATATAAAAAAGGAATTAACAATAAAGCAGGTAAAAATGCTTTAAAAGTAAATTTTGTCTTCATAATTACAAAACAAAACTCCTAATTTTTAAGCTCAACCTCAAAATTTTGCGTATAACTTGCAAAAGCATCTTCCAGACTTTCAAACTTGCCTTTAAACTCATTGATAGGGCAGTCCTGAAGAATATTTCCTTTGTGTATAAGAATAACTCTTGAACAAAGGGCTTCTACTTCCTGCATGATATGAGTAGAAAGTAAAACGGTCTTTTGCTGTCCAATTTCTTTTACCACGTTACGGATTTCAATAATTTGGTTGGGATCCAGACCATTGGTAGGTTCATCAAGAATCAGTAGATCGGGTTGATGAATAATAGCCTGTGCAAGGCCTACACGTTGTTTGTATCCTTTAGACAACTGACCGATTTTTTTTGATTTTTCGGGGGTAATGCCTACCAGTTCTATTACCTCATCTACTCTGGATTCCGAGATTTTATGGATATTGGCTACAAACTGAAGGTATTCTTTCACATACATTTCCAGATAAAGCGGGTTGTTTTCAGGAAGAAAGCCTATTTTCTTTTTGCTTTCAATCTCATGGTCGGAGATATTCATTCCATTGAAAATAATTTCACCCTGATCAATTTTCAGTGCTCCGACAATGGATTTCATTAAGGTGGATTTTCCGGCACCGTTCGGGCCAAGAAGACCAATGATTTCATTTTTATCAATAGAAATATTGATATTGTCTAGGGCTGTCTGCTCACCAAATTTTTTGGTTAAATTGATTATCTGAAGCGGCATATGTTTTACTATCTTTTTGCAAAAATAAAATAAAAAAACTCATCCGATAGAATGAGTTTCGCAATATTTATAAAATATGATTATTTTCTTGATTTTTTCTTGGCCCCACCTGATGCAGGAACGGCATTAGATGCTGTATTTCCGTTTCCTTTATTCGCTGAAGGGTTTACAGAAGCAGGTTTGTCATACATAGCATACTTTCCATTGGTTCTTCCGAAAACTTTCTCCACTTGTTTTTGAGTTAAAAACTGTGATTTTCCTATGTATTTTCGGTTTTTATTGATTACCTGTATAAACTGAACTGTCTGTTGGCCGTAATTCTTTTCATAATGAAGTTCGATAATGTCATTAGGAAGTTCTAGTACAATATTCTCTTCCGGAGGAGTAACAAAGCCTTCCATTATCATTTTAAATAATCCGGCAACATCCCCATTAAGGTTCTGAAAAGAAAAAGATCGGATTGTATTCAGATTACTGGTGTTCAGATCCTGGTAGTTGACTGTAAATTTATCTTCCTTTTTATATAGACCAACGGAATTATCTTTACCAATTTCCACCAAACTTTCATTCTTCAACACTTTAATCTGTGAGAAAACTGAAATACCGAACATACATGTAATAAGTAGAATTATTTTTCTCATAAAATCAATTTTAATGTTTTATTACTTGGTGTACATAAATTTACTAATAAAAAAGCAAAAAACAACTTTATTAGTTCAAGCAAAAATAACATTTTTTTTTAATATCAATAGGAGATTATCTTTGGATAGTATGGATTTCATTGTTTATTTAATGAATTAGTAATCAATTAATTAGTTGTTTTTTGTGCGAAATGGTGATTCTAATTGAAGACAGATTTGCAAGAGCTAATATGATGTAATGTGCTGAAAAACAGATTAAATATTACTCAAATAAGTTAGAATCGAAAACTAATTTGAAATAAATGTTAAAAATGTGACTTTATAGATTAAATTCTAAAAAATAAGTGAGAAATTCAATATTGAGGTTTCCTTAAATGGCTTCATAGCAGCTTATTTCTGGAAACAGAAGATATAAAGGTATCAAACTCATGCTTATAGCTTCTTCCCACAGGAATCTGATGATGGCAGACCACAATCTCATTATTACTGAAAGCAGTTACAAAAGCAGAATTGATAATAAAAGACCTGTGAATTCTTACAAAACCTTTTCCAGATAAAGTTTTCTCCAGATCAGCAATCTTATTTTTGGAAACACAATTTTCCTGATTGGTAAGTACTATTTTGATATCATTTCCCTGGCTTTCAAAATAAGCAATCTCCGAAAGGGAAATTTTACGGTGCATTCCTTCAGTTTTGATGATAATAAAATCTTCGTTACTGTCTTGTGTATTTCTGAGTATCCGTTCTACAGATTTGAAGAACCGTTCAAAAGTAATAGGTTTAAGAAGATAATCTACTGCTTCCAGTTCGAAACCTTCAATAGCAAAATCCCGGTAGGCTGTCGTGAAAATGGTTTTAGGCTTCTGGGTCAGCGATTTTAAAAAGTCTATTCCGTTTAAATGAGGCATCTGTATATCAAGAAACATCAGATCCACAGGCTGATTCTGCAGTATTTTATAAGCCTGCATTGCATTTTGTGCTTTTCCTGTCAGCTTTAAATCGTCAATCTTAGAGATATGATTTTCCAGCAATGAGGCAGCCAGAGGTTCATCATCTACAATAATACAGTTAATCATAATGGGGAGGAGTGATTATTTCAACTTTAAAAATATTGTTTTCCTGTAAAACCCGGAAGGTACAATTTCCTTGATAATGAAATTGTAATTGTCTTTGTATATTCTGCAGTCCGATTCCTTTTTCGTTATCTTTTAGAGGATAGGAAAAGGTATTTTCAATTTTAAAAACAGAATGCTGCCGATTGGTTTCTATCTCAATCTTTATTTCCGTTGCTTCCCGGTTTTTTCCTGCTCCATGTTTAAAAGCATTTTCTACCAAAGTAAGATATACCAATGGTGGAATGGTATTTTGGGAGTTTAATATAATATGTTTCTGAATTTTTAATCTTTCCTCATGATACCGAAGACTTTCCAGAGCGATATAATTATCAATAATATCCAGTTCATCAGAGACCGCTACCCATTTTTTCTGTCCTTTGTAGAGAATATAATCCAGAATATCAGAAAGCTGGCTGATAGATTGAGGGGTTTTATCAGAATGATTGATGGACAGGGAATAAATATTATTCAGCGTGTTAAAAAGAAAATGAGGATTGAGCTGGGATTTAAGAGATTGTAGTTCCAGTTCGGTTTTTTCCTTCTGCAGTTTGATGGTATTTTCCTTTTCATCTTTATACCGTATGATAAACATGATTGAGATAAAGATAAATGCCCCACTGATAATCGGAAATGTATAATGGAGTAACAGATAAGGAATATCTGTGAAAATATCAAAAGCACTGTCTTTTGATTCATGAGTGAAAAGAGGTTCTGCGATATAAACCAGAAAAAATCTGTTGAGCACTGAAATAACGTAAAGACTGATAAGAAGATACAGTGCAAATTCAAAATACTTTTTTCGATCGAAGAAATGACGGATAAGAACAAAGTAAATAAAATTGGCTCCGGCGATCTGGAAAATCCAGTGACAAAAATTGTAAATGATCAACTCTTTAAAAGCTTCGCTATCATATTCTCCATATATTCTTACTATTCCAAACAAAAATAAAGCTGCCCAGAATAGCAGCTGGAAGGATAGATTTTGTCTGATATGAATTTCCGATAGGGGTTTTATCATCCTCAAAAATATAAAATCCTAAGTAACATCAAAGAGAGGTCGTATTAAAGGCTTTAAAATAATGGCAGATGACATTATTTATTATGCAGACTGCTTATGTTGCTGTTGATTCCGAATTGGCTGTAGTCTGGACTCTATATCAGAATGTGGTCTGGAATCTATCAATATTTGCATAAAAAAATAATGACAGAACGTTCTGAAAGGCTTTACGGATTAGATCATCTGAGAGCTGCCGCTATTTTACTCGTATTAATGTACCATTACCGTGCTTTTAAACATCCGGATTGGATTGACAGTATCGGAAGATTTGGATGGACTGGTGTGGATCTCTTTTTTGTTTTAAGTGGTTTTCTGATCTCATGCCAGTTGTTTAGAGAGATAGAGATTAATGGAAAAATCCATCTGAAAACATTTTATATAAAACGCTTTTTCAGGATTATTCCGGCTTATTTTTTTACGCTTTTTCTGTATTTTACATTTCCTTTTTTCAGGGAAAGAGAAGCTTTATCTCCATTGTGGAAGTTTATGAGTTTTACTCAAAATTATGGTTTGGACGTAATTAACCGAGGAACCTTTTCCCATGCGTGGTCATTGTGCATTGAAGAGCAGTTTTATCTTATTCTTCCTTTATTCCTTTTGATAGTAATGCCAACAAAACTGTTCAGATATCTGGCAGTTCTGATGATGGTGGTTATCGGGTTTTCTATGATAGCCAGACTAATGGTATGGAATGAATTTATAATAGAAGTGGATACTGCTTCCTCAGATTTCTGGAAATTATGGTATATGAAAATATATTATCCCACTCATACACGACTGGATGGACTTGGAATAGGGGTTTTGATCGGATATCTCATGCAATATTCTTCAGGCTTCAAAAAAATGGTGAATAACAACGGAAACAGACTTTTCTTTTTAGGAATTATGCTGTTGGGAATTTCTTTCTGGGTATGTGATGAACAGGCTTCAAAAACAGCTTCCCTATTTGGATTTACGCTGGTAGCTGTGAGCTATGGAACTATCCTTATGGCAGCGGTTTCCCAATCGTCTTTCCTGTATAGAACAAAATCTTATTTTACTGCTCAATTGGCCGCTTTATCTTATGCTGTTTATCTTTCACATAAAGGAATTATTCACATGATACAGGAGGGTTTTGATTATTTTAAACTGGAAAATTCAGATAATATAAGTCTTATAATTTGTCTTTTCGCTTGTATTTTAGGAGGTTTATTCTATAGATTTTTAATAGAAAAACCTTTTTCTATGATTAAAACGAAAGTTTTGAAAAGAAATGTATAATATCTACCATTTTCAGGATAGATTTTCAAAAATTAAAAAGTATTATCCCATTATCCTTGCTAAAAATCTTTGATTTTTTTTGCGCCTTAAAAAAATGCAGGATTAAAAGACTTGCGCCTTTGCGTTTTCCAACTAAACTTTTTTTATTTATGTTTTTTGGAAAATCGCAAAGGCGCAAAATATTATTATAAAGTTGTTATAAGGCGCAAAGATTTTATCTCCGATAAAATTTAATAATGCTTATTTCAAATACTTTATATGACAATTTTTTTATTTAGCCGTAATTGCTTTCAGAACTGCATTCTTTATAGCGGCTTCTTTGAAACTCCAGTATTCGCGGTTTTCAGGCATTTGATTTTCAAGGATAACCAGAGTAGTATCTGTGGAAGGTAAGTAGACATTCAGGCAGGTAAAGCCATCACCAAGCCCTGTCACTGCATAATAATCCAGCCCAGCTTCTTTGATAAACCTCACGTTATACCCGAATCCCATGCTTTCTTTTCCAAATACATCATGCTGAGAGCTGGTGGAAGGGGTCAGCATCTGTTTTTGAAACTCTGGAGACAGAAGCTTTCCTTTAAATAATGCCTGATCCCATTTTGCAAGATCCTGTACTGTAGAAATGATCCCGGCAGCAGGAGCAATATTTTCGTTCAAAAATGATTGTTTTACTTTTCCAAACTGATTGTTCTCGTTCATATAACCGGGAACGGGAGATTGATTATTCTTTGTACTGTAAACAAAAGTGTGATCCATTTTCAATTTTTTGAAAAGAGAATTGGCCAGTTCTGTGAAGCTTTTTCCAGTTGTATTTTTAAGGATTTCTCAAAGCATCATGTAGGAAAGATTTCCATATTTGAATTGGGAACCCGTTTTAAAGATTGTGGGTTTTTCCTTATCTGTAATACCATGAGTATGGTTCAGGAGATGATGGATCGTAACTGTATCTGCCCAGGTTTGAGTAAGAGAAGGAAGATATTTTTTTATAGGGGTGTGAAGATTTAGTTTTCCCTGTTCTGCAGCCTGTAAAATTAAAACAGCTGTCACCTGCTTGGAATTTGACATGATTTCAAACTGATCATCTGTTTTCAACGGAACTTTTTTCTCAAAATCTTTGTAGCCATTGGTTTTCAAATAGTGTGTTTTTCCTTTTTGCGCAACCAAAACCACTCCGTTGAATTGTATCGGACTGGAAGCTGTGATAATGCTGTCAATTTTATGAGTATAAGTATCTTTTTTCTGAGCTGTTGCATTAATAGATAGTAGCGTGGAAAATACACACGTGAAGAGTAATTTTGTTATGGTCATTATGTTTTTTTGTATTGAAAAGTAAGAAATGAATGTAACATTAAAATGTTTTCAAATATATGTATTTCCTATCTTGCATTCATTTCAAATATTGTAATAATTTAGCATCCATGAAAATTAAAACTATTAGCCTCTCAATCATCTTTATCTCTTTTATTTCCTGTAAAAAAGATAAAGAATACCCGAAATATGTTGAGCTGGAATCTGGAAATGGAACCTATTCACTTTATATAAAAGATGGAACTTTTGAGTTTTTAAAAACAGAACATGTAAGTTATGATCAGATTGTAACAGCAACTTTCTCTGAAGGGAAATATAAAATATCAGGTGATGAACTGATTTTGGATAGTGATAAAGGAAAAAAATATATTTTCAAGATTGGAAATGAATCTGAACTGATCCCTGAAAAAATCGATTCTTTAAAGGATTTGAAAGGATTATATCCTATTCAGATTTTTCACTCCAACAAAATGCCGAAAGAAATGGGACGTCTGGATTCGTTAGGAAGAAAAAATGCATTGTGGCTTTATTTTAACGAAAAAGGGAAGATCATTAATCAGAGATTGTACAAAAATGGTGAGCTGGTGAAAGACAATTACAAATCTGATATTGTTATAAAATAAATAATCTGCAAGATTTTTTTAACGCAAAGCCTCTTTGATGCTTTTATAATTTTTAAGGAAGCAAAGCTGGAATCAATAAATTGATTCTTTCCAAGCAGACGTATCATCATCATCCACATTCATCAGCGAGAAAGTCGGACTCCTTTGCCTCCTTAAAAATGAACATTTGAATAATTCTTACTTTGTGTTTTAAATTAAACATAAAAAAGGCGCCATTTACTTGTAAATGGCGCCTCGTCACTGAATATATTTGAATGTAAAATTGTTTCTGTTTATCTACTCATTCTGTTTGATTTGTGGGTTATTATTAATCTCTTTATTAGGAATCTGGAATCTGAATTTATCCGGTGTCAGGTTGAATCTTCCAAAAGTATGATTCGTTCCTGTGTATACTCTTTCTAAAGGAGTATTTAATCTCTTCATATCAAACCAGGCGTAGCCTTCGCCCCAAAGTTCTATCCTCTTTTGCAATACAATTTCATTGATCAGCTCACTGCCTGACTTTGTAGATGTCGTATAAGCTTTATCTCTTTTGGAGGTAATTTCAAATAATACCTGTCTGGCTTCCGTTTCTCTCCCTTGTCTGGCAAGGGCTTCAGCCTGAATATAATACAGAGAAGAAGCTCTGATGTAAATATAATCTCCTTCAAAAAGGGTAGGATCTTTAAACTTCCAGCTTACGTAAGGCGGATAATTTTTTGTTTTTCCATTAAAAGTATACGATGCATTCTGGCTTCCATTAAATACTTTCTTACGGTAATCCGTTGCCGGAATAGCTTCATAAAGACGCTTATCTATCAGTTTACGGATCTGTGCAGCTCCTGCATATCCTTCATTGGTATTATCAAACATCGAGAAGAAGGAAGCATAATAATTCCCGATACTCATAGTGGAAATCGTATTATGAAAACCCCATATTACCTCAGGATTATTGATGTTGGAGAATCCTGTATTGGTATAATCATCTTCGGTCATAAGGGCAATTCCTTGCTTGCTTTCCTCTGCATATTTGGCTGCTTTGATGTAATCTCCTGTTTCAAGAAATACTTCTGCAGCAATAGCTTTAGCCGTTCTTTGGTCTATCTGAGCTCTGGAAGGACGGGAATAGGTATCCAAAAACGCAACAGATTCCTCTATATCTTTCTTGATTTGCGTATAGACCTCAGCAACCGTTGATCTTGGAAGTCCCTGGCTTGGGTTATTGGCCGTAAGAACCAATGGAAGTCCAGGTTCAGACTGATGTCCGTTGTAATCATTAGCGTAGAAACGAACCAGATAAAAGTAAGAATAGGCTCTCAAAGCGAGAAGCTGTCCTGCAATTGCTCTGTTTTTTGCATTAGCATTTTTATCCAGGTTGTCAAGAAGTTTGTTGATGATAAATATTCTAGCATAAAAAGTGGTCCATACAATCTCAGAGGCAATATTGCTGGCATTGGTAGCTTCATAATTATAAAACATTCCCAAATGCTGGTTGGTAGACTGGATGACATCATTGGACATCAGGTCGGCACCTGCCTTGATTCCCATGATTCCGAAATCTGAGTGAACGGTAGTACCGCCCGCACCATTGCTGCGAAGGTCAAGATAGATTCCACCCAGGATTTTTTCCGGACTGTTAGCATCATTATTCAGTTGTTCACCGGAAATATCTCCATCCGGTAATGTATTGAGATCATTGGCACAGCTGGTAGTAATGAAACTTATGGTTACAGCTGTTATAATGTATTTTATTTTTTTCATTCCTGTTCTTTTAAAAATTAAGTTTAAAGCCTAAAGAGACGCTCGATAACAGAGAATAACGGTAGGCATCAGAAACTCCTGTCAGTGAAGCTCTTGGATCATATCCTTTTCTCTTGGACCATAAGTATAAGTTGTTTCCTGTCACATAAACTTTCAGACCTGATAAGCCTGCCTGCTTTGCAAAACCGTCAGGAAGCTGATAGGAGAGCGTAACATCCTGAAGACTGATATAATCTGATTTGATCAGATAAAGCGTTGAATTCCCGTTCTGGTTCGTTGCCGTAAGATCTACTCTTGGCAATGCAGCTGTAGGATTCTCCGGAGTCCATGTTTTATCCAGATCCGTTGAATAGTTAGAACCATAGCTGTCAGAATGGAATAAACTTCTGTAAATATCATCATATCCATATCCTCCAAACTGATACGCAAAATTCACTGCCAGATTAAATCTTTTATAGCTAAAATCTGTCCCGAATCCACCATATACCTTTGGAATTGCGGATTTTCCGGTGTTATAATCAGTGGCATCCTTATAATTGCTGGTGACTGTTCTTTCTTCCTTTTGAGTGGTAGGGTTTATAGTGGTTCGGTACCACAAAGCATCACCATTCTCGGGATTCACTCCGGCAAATTCTTTCAGGAAATAAGTGTAACGGTCTCCGCCTTCTGCAAGAATAAACAAGCCGCTCACCAGTCCTGTATTTCTCTGCTCAGCCGGTAATCTGGTAATCTTATTTTTATAATGGGTGGCATTCGCATAAAAACTCCACTGGAATTCTTCACCACGAAGAATATCTACACTAAGATTAGCCTGAATACCTCTGTTGGTCATATCTCCAATGTTTCCATATTTTACATAAGATCCTGCATTGGATGGAGGAAGAGGAAGAGCGTAGATCATATCCGATACTTTCCTTTCAAAATAATCTGCATTTAGGGTGATTCTGTTTTTTAAAAGTGAAATCTCAAAACCAGCGTTCAGGTTTTTGGAAGTTTCCCATTTTAAATCCTTGTTTCCTTGTTTTTTAAGAGACAAAACTGGTTTGTCATTTCCGAAGTTATTAATCCCATAGATATCCTGATAAGGATAATAGTCTCTGGTAGATCCGCTTAAAAGAATGTTGTCATTTCCTTGCTGCCCGTAAGAAGCTTTTAATTTTAAAGAATTAATTACACTGTTGTCCTTAAGAAAATCTTCTTTTGCAATATTCCATGCCAGCCCTAATCCGTAGAAATTTCCCCATCTGCTTTCAGGAGAAAATACTGAAGAACCATCTCTTCGGATATTGGCATTGAAGAAATATTTACCATCATAGTTATACAATAACCTTGTGAAATACCCTTCTACAGCATATTCATAACCGCTTCCTGATAAACCTGTAATTTTTACGGCATTATCAAATGCTTGAGAATCCGGTAATAAAAGCTGCTGCTTGGATCCTGATAATCCATCATCTTTTATCTTATTCAGTTCATGTCCTACAAGAAGGTTGAAGCTGTGATTTCCCAGTTTTTTCTGGTAAGTAAGCAATTGCTGGTGGTTCAGTGTATATTTAAAGTTCGAACTTTGCGAAATTGTTCCTCCTACAGAAGAAGATGTTCCTCCTTCCGTATTTCCGAACTGAAGGTTTCTGGTATTTTCAAGATAGGCTCCGAAATTATAGGTAAAATCCAGCCCTTTGATGATTTCATAATTTAAACCAAGATTAAGATTGGTCACATTACTTACGATCTGTGATTTATTCTTTTGAAGGTTACCTACAGGATTTTCAAACACAGCATAAGATCTGGTGGCTCCGTTAGGTCCCTGGCCGTCTCCATAATCATATAAAGCATTTCCATAGCTGTCATAAAGCCTTTGGTAGTTGTTGTCTCTCAGGAAAACAGGATAAAAAGGAGCAATATTTCTAGCAAACTGGAAAGGGTTGGAGAAACCTCCGGTCTCACCGAAATCCTGCTTGCTATAGGTATAGCACAAAGCACTGGTTAACTTTAATTTTGAGGTGATAGCGTAGTCTACATTAGACCTGATCCCGAATCTTTCAAAACCTGAAGAAATCAAATATCCTTTGTCATCAAGATAATTAAGGGAAGTATATGATTTTACCTGATCACCATTGGCATTGATCCCTACAGTGGCTTCTCTTCTCAAAGAAGGTCTGAAAAGCAGTTTCTTCCAATCGTCCTGATATAATAGTTTTGCATCCGGATTAAAAGAACCGTCTTTTGATATTAGCTGATTAAAAGGAATATTATAAGCATCGTATCCTAGTTTGGCCAAAGCTGCAAGCCCTACATCATGTGGCGAAGGGCCGGAAGGAACAGCTCCCGGTTGTTTCAATCTTGCAATTTCACCAATTCTGGCTCTGTTGTAATATGCACTATAATAATCCTGCGGAGAAGTATAAACTGAATAATCTTCAATTGATCTGAAATTAACTCCTGTTTTTACATCGGCCTCAATACTTATGCCCTTGTTTTTACCTCTTTTTGTATTCACAATAATCACTCCATTGGCTCCTCTGGAACCGTATAAAGCATTCGAAGAAGCATCTTCAAGGAAAGAAATACTTTCAATATCTGATGCTGCGATACTGTTCAGGTTTCCGCTGTATGGAATGCCATCCAGTACAATTAATGGATCACTTGAAGCATTGATAGAGCCTATTCCTCTCATTCTGATGGTAGGTTGAGAACCCGGCTGCCCTGAGGAGATCACCTGTACACCAGCCACTTTTCCTCCAATTCCCTGAAGGATGTTGCCATTTTGAAGATTAGAAAGGTCTTTTGCTTTCAGCGACTGTACAGATCCTGTGATTTCTTCTTTTTTCTGCTTTCCAAAAGCTACCACCACCACTTCTTTGATGGAAGTTTCACCGGAAAGGCTGTCTTTACTCTGTGCAAAACCATATTCCGCGAATAGGAGTAAGGCCAATACACCAAGTTTGCATTGTTTCTTTTTCATTATATTAATCTAGGTTTAAAACTGAATTGTGTATTACTGTTGATCTCTCGGTAAGAAATAATAATTTCCTGCCTCCTTTTTCAGGGAGGATATAAAAAATGGAAAATTAAAGTTTACAGGAGATGTACCCGGATGAAAGAAGCCTTGAACTCTTTGGCTTTAATTCCTACAGTAATGAATGTATCTCTTAAAAGTTAGTACATCATCATGCACATCATATCAAAGCACATGTTTTGAGAAATACTGTTGTGCTGTGAAAAGGCAGACATTCCACAACAATTTTGCTGTACAGGAGCTGCCGCCGTAAAGGTGCATAGGTAAGAATTAAAGGTATTCTTATTCATGAGAATAAAGTTTATGATTTTTTTAACTGGGTCAAAATTATTTAATAAATGACAAACCCCTATAAAAAGGGAGTATGAGATAAATCATATTAGTCTACTAAATTAGTAGGTTAATGGTTTGAATTGGTGAGTGTTGGTTGTAAATAATTGTAATTCAGAAAATTAATTAATTGTGTTAAAACGTTAAAAAATGGTAAAAAAGTATAATTTTATCAAAAAATTAAAGTTAATATTGAAAGTCTATTCATTTTGTAGACTTTTTGTTTATTTTATAGCTCTAGAATGTTCAAGAGAGAAATATTGATAAGAAGAGACGCTATTGATAAAGTTTGGTTTTGGCTAAGGAGAAGATAGATCCGGCGAAATCTTCCTGATATTCATTTCGGAATTTTACATCAACAAAAAAATAAAGAAATGAATATTGTTTTAACAGGTTCCATCGGGAACATCGGAAAACCACTTACAAAAGAATTAGTAGACAAAGGACACTTTGTAACGGTGATCAGCAGTAATGAAAGCAGAAGGGAAATTATTGAAGCTATGGGAGCAAAAGCAGCTATTGGGAGTATGTTTGATCCTGATTTTCTTACTGAAACATTTACCGGAGCAGATATTGTCTATCTCATGGAAACTATGGAAGCGGCAGGTGATTTATTTGACAAAAATGTTGATTTTATCGGAAAGATAAGTGAAATTGGGCATCACTATAAAACTGCTGTAGAGCGCTCAGGCGTGAAGAAAATTATCCATCTCAGCAGTATTGGAGCTCATACGGATCAAGGAACGGGGATTATTGTGTTTCATCACCATGTAGAGCAAATTCTGAAGCGGCTTCCGAATGATGTTGCCATTAAATTTATTCGTCCGGTAGGCATTTATTTCAATATGTTTTCATTCATCAATACGATTAAAAACAAAGGTGCGATTATTTCCAATTGGGGAGGAGATCAAAAAGAACCGTGGGTTTCCCCGTCGGATATTGCAGCTGATGTAGTGGATGAAATTGAAAAGCCATTTGATGGAAGAATAGTACGTTATGTAGCCAGTGATGTGGTTTCTCCTAATGAAATTGCAAAAGCTTTGGGTGATGCCATCGGAAAACCAGATCTTCAATGGAAAGTAATTTCAGATGAAGAATTATTGAAAAGCTGGCTGGATATAGGTTTCAATGAACAGGTTGCTAAAGGCTTTGTAGAAACTCAGGCAAGCCAGGGAAGTGGAGTTGTGTATGAAGATTATTATCTAAATCAGCCTGTTTTAGGAAAAGTAAAATTGACAGACTTTGCCAGGGAATTTGCTATTGCTTATCAAAATGATGAAGTCTAAATACTGAGCCATAAAAATTGGAAAATTTTTGTAATATCCAGGCAAAAAAGACAGGGTTCACTGCAAAAACAATTTGTAATTTTATGATATGAAAAAGCGGGCAATAAAAAGAATAAAATCCATTACAGAATTTCACCGCTCAAGAGGACTGCCTCCTCCTGAACATCCGTTGATCAGTGTAATTGACTATAAAGAGGTAAAGCGGCCTGCCGATATCGGAGAGTTCAACTGGATGCTGGATTTTTATCAAATTTCTTTAAAAATAGGCATGAATGGAAAGTTGAAGTACGGTCAACAGGAGTACGACTTTGATGAAGGAACTCTGTTTTTTATTTCCCCGAACCAGGTTTTTAGAATTGAATCAGATCCCGGTGTACAGGAAAAACAATCTGGCTGGATGCTGTTGATTCATCCTGACTTTCTGTGGAATACTTCTCTGGCCAAGGCTATAAAACAGTATGACTTTTTTGACTATTCTGTGAATGAAGCCCTATTTCTTTCAAAAAAAGAAGAACTTACCATCAATGGCATTATAGAAAATATTGAACAGGAATATCACGCGGTCATTGATAAATTCAGTCAGAATATCATCATTTCCCATATTGAAACATTGCTCAATTATTCCGAAAGATTCTACGAAAGGCAGTTTATCACCAGAAAAATGACCAATCACTCCATTCTTAATCGATTGGAAGATTTGCTGAGGGATTATTTCAATGATAATGATCTGATATCAAAAGGATTACCAACAGTTCAGTTTGTTGCCGGTGAACTTGGAATTTCTCCCAATTACCTCAGCCGGTTATTAAAAACCCTTACCGGACAGAGCACTCAGCAGTTTATTCATGATAAACTCATTGAAAAAGCAAAGGAAAAGCTCTCTACAACAAATTTATCTGTAAGTGAAATTGCTTATGAATTAGGCTTTGAGCATCCACAGTCTTTTACAAAACTGTTTAAAAATAAAACCCAATGCTCTCCGTTGGAGTTCAGAACCTCTTTTCAGTAAAAACGGAGAATCATTTTTGATAGATAAGAAAAAGAAATATTGGAAGGTTTTTTACAGAAAAATTAATCTTATTTTTGAAATAGCTTTTATTCTGCACAATTTTTGCTGTAACAAGCTACTTTTATCGTTTAAGACATAAGCGATAGTACAAACCCCACCTATATTATGATGAAAAAATATCTTATCTATATATCACTTTTGGGAGCACCCTTATTTTGGGGACAAAATAAAGTGAATGAAAAATCTGTATACCAGCAGAATCTGGCGCTATCAGAGAAAGAAAACGAGTCGATGGCATTTGATGCTGATATACAATTATCCGATACAGAAATTGTTTTGGACAAAAAATTATTCCAGCTCCGTAAACAGTTTCTCAGTGATACGGAAACGAAAAAAATATCTTTATATAACAGTTCTTTTAATGAATTAAAACCATTAATAGAAGGCAGTAAGCTGTTTGAAATTCTTCAGACCATGCCGAAAGGAGGTTTACTGCATACCCACAGCGGAGGAATTACCGATGTGAAATGGATTATTTCAACTGCCAGAAAATATCAGGAATGCTATGTTTTTGATCAGAAAGATAATGATCAGTTTATTTTCGGACAGCTTGGATTTTTTGAAAAAGGAAAAGTTCCGGTCGGATTTGTAAGTCTTGATAAAAAGTTGGCTTCAACCCCGGATTTTGAAAATAAACTGTTGGATCTTCTTACCTTAAAACGTGATAGTCTCTGTTCTTACACAGATTATTGGATTGAATTTGAAAAACGTTTTAAGCGCATCAGCCTGTTGCTTCCATACCGTCCTTTCTTTAAAGAATATTATCTGAAAGGATTTCAGGATTTGATAAAAGACAAAGTACAGCATGTAGAAATCAGATATATTTTTGAGGAACTTTACGATTTTCAGCATGGGAAATATCCTTTGAAAACTACGATCACAGATCTGCAGGATATTCTTAAAGAAGTGCACAAATCTGATCCACAGTTCACTTTGAAACTGATTTATTCAAGCTTTAAATTCTTAGATAATGAAAGCATTGAGAAGCAGCTGGAAACAGCATTTGAAATGAAAAAAGAATTTCCGGATATGATCTCAGGTTTTGATCTTGTAGCAGATGAAGCAGCTGGGCATAATATCAATTTTTTTGAAAAAAGTTGGGCGAAAATGAACACATTTAGTAAAAAGTACGGTGTAGAACTACCTCTTTTCCTTCATGCCGGAGAAAGCAATTCTGCCCTGAATAAAAATGTTCTGGATGTTGCCCTGCTAAATAATAAAAGAATTGGTCACGGACTGAATCTGATTTATTTCCCTAAAACAATGCAACAGATCAGAAAACAGAACAAATTGGTAGAAGTAAGTCCGATCAGTAATCAGGTTTTGGGATATGTAAGTGATCTGAGAAACCATCCTGCAAGAGTTTTATTAAGCAATGGAGTGCAATGCTCGATCAGCAGTGATGATCCGTCTGTATATGGGTACACAGGGCTGAGTTATGATTTCTGGGTAGCACAGGTTTATTGGGAACTGGATGTGAAGGCATTGAAGAAACTGGTGTTCAATTCTGTTAATTATTCATCTTTGAATGACAATGAGAAAAAGAAAGCAGTAACTTATCTGAACCAGCAATGGGATGATTTTGTTAAGAAAACAAATCAGAAATTAAACTAATCAGGATTATCCTGAAAAAATAAAATCGCATTATTATTTCAATAATGCGATTTGTATTTTAAATAGCCCTCAATTATTTTTTAAAATTTAATCTTGACAATTCTTTTTTTACAAGAGTACTCAATTTTGATGGACTTACCTTTGTCAGAACCAGGGATTCACAGCTATTGAAAACTGCAAAACGTTTCATAGTTTCTACGAAAGGCTTAAACCATAACTCAGGTTCTATAGTACTGTTTTCAATATGCAAATGAATAAGTTCCAGCTTTTTTTCTTTTCTGTGGGCTTTACAGTCAACCCTTCCGATAAACTGATCTCCAAACAGAATAGGCAGACAGAAATATCCATACTGTCTTTTTTCTTTTGGAGTATAGCATTCCAATCGGAAATCAAAATCAAAAACCTGCTTGATTCTATCCCGATGAATAACAGCATTATCAAACGGAGACAGCAGCCAGATATTGGAATCTTTAAAATCAAACGTCTTTTCAAGCATATCATTCCGAACAAAAGCAGAAGACAATCCTCCAATTTTGACCTGAGATATTGATCCTTCTTCCAGCATGGTCTGTAAAACCTGGTTGACATTTTTCTTTAAATCATTTCCTTTTCGAAGGTGGGTGATCTGTTTCAATGTAGTAAATCCATAAGCTCTCAGGTTGGTTTTTACCAGATATTCAGCCAGCTCAAGTGGAGTAGGTTCTGTAGTATCAATGAAAGATGGCAAGACTCTTTCAGCCAAATCATATGTTTTCTGCATTCCGGAACGCCCGCTTATCATCAGGTCTCCTTGCATGAAAAGTCTTTCGAGAGCTAATTTGGCAGGTTTCCAATTCCACCAGCTTCCTGTTTTGTGGCTTTCATTTTCAAAATCTCTTGCTCTTTTTGGACCTTCATTACGAATAGTGTCTACCACATATTCCATTACTTTAGGATCAGCGTTGTAATATCGGGATTCTCCTCGCTTGATTGTCAGCATTTGAGGTAAAACATATCGAAAATCCTGCATAGGAAGGTAAGATGCTGCGTGGAACCAATATTCAAATACTTTACGATCTTTTACCAGTTCTTCCAGATCATCTGCCTGGAAGTCTGGAATTCTTGTCCAAAGCGTATGATGATGAGCTCTTTCTACTATCGATAAAGTATCAATTTGTATATATCCGAGATGTTCCAAAGCATTCAGAACCGCAGTTTTTCCGGTTCCGAACGGAATATTTTGTGTTAATCCCTGACTTTCTAAAGTTACAAGCTTTAATTGTTCTGGCGTCAGCGTCTTTTCCATATTTTAATTCAAAGAAAAACAGGTTTTTGATGTTTTTTCAAATATAATGATTTGATGGAAAATGGATCATAAATAAAGGATTAGACTGAAGTGTTTTTTTCTCAAAACGATCTCTCTCTTAATGATTGAAAAAGAGAATTTCATAATATAAGATTCCGAATAAAAATTACACCGACAATACAATCTTGCCGAACAGGGGTCTTTCCCGTTTCGAATCTTCCATTCTTTGATGGGCTTTTTGAGCATCTTCAAGCGGATATATACTGTCTATAACAGGTTTTACATGTCCGTTCTCAATTAATTCAGTAA
The DNA here is from genome assembly GCF_949767875.1 of Chryseobacterium sp. IT-36CA2. Taxonomy (NCBI): domain Bacteria; kingdom Pseudomonadati; phylum Bacteroidota; class Flavobacteriia; order Flavobacteriales; family Weeksellaceae; genus Chryseobacterium; species Chryseobacterium sp. IT-36CA2. The sequence goes on from NZ_CATKPG010000011.1 coordinate 1,332,722, forward strand.
TATGATGAAGCTCATCTCTGCTTTGCCGGGTGAAAACAAAATGATAGGTAGCATTTTTTTCCCATGCATTAATGAGATTTTGTGGCTGTGGAATATCAACCAGTGTTACAACAGAACCATAGTCAGCTAAAGCGAGCGGACTGTCCGAAAGGGTACTTCCTCCTACGGTATCAATAATTATGTCTACACCTTTTCCATTCGTATGTAATTGTATTTCTTCAATCCAGTTTTCTTTATGATGATCAATTACTACATCTGCTCCAAGATCTTTTAGTTTTTCATGTAATATACTTTGTCCCGTTGTATAGACAAAAGCCCCCAGAGATTTAGCTACCTGTATGGCAAGTGTTCCTACACCACCTGCGCCGCCAAGAATGAAAATACGATCTCCCTTTTTTAATTTTGCCCGTACAACAAGCATTTCCCAAACCGTTCCTCCTATAAGTGGAACAGAAGCAGCTTCCTCATAACTAATATTATCAGGCATTCTTGATAATAAAGACTCGTCAGTAAGATGATATTCTGAATAGCTGCCAGGGCTGCCAAAACGTGGAGAATAATAAACCTTATCACCAGCTTTCCATTTTTTAACAGCTTTACCTACTTCAACAATATCGCCGGCAATATCGTGACCTGTTATAATAGGTAAATCGAAAAATGATGCATAATCACCTCGTCTAATTTGATAATCAAGAGGATTAACAGAGGTTGCTCTTACTTTTACCAAAACCTGAGACGGATCTTTTATAACGGGAACAGGTATTTCCTCTAGCTGCAGAATTTCCGGTCCGCCGTAGTTTTTAATAACAATTGTTTTCATATTTCTTAGCAATTGATTATATGCTCTATTGAGGTAATGTTCCCATAAATTCAAAGATTTCAGCACCTATTTCTTCTGCGTTTGTCTCAAGAGCAAAATGTCCGGTATCATAAAATTTTAATTGAGCATCCGGAATATCCTTTTTATAAGCTTCCGCTCCTGCAGGAAGGAAATATGGATCTTTGTTTCCCCATACTAATAATAATTTAGGTTGGTATTTTCTGAAATATTCATGAAATTTTGGATATAAGGCTACATTGGTTCTGTAATCTCTCATCAGATCCAATTGGATTTCTACATTTCCCGGTCTGTCAAGAAATTTCTGATCAAGGGTATAGGCTTCAGGGGCAATTAAAGAAGGATCGGAAACACCATGATGATATTGAAATAAGGTAATTTCTTTAGAAACAAAGCCTTTTAAAGCAATGCGGTTTGCCTGTGATGGGTCTTTCCAGTATTTCTGGATCGGATTCCATTCATTGCTTAATCCTTCCTCATAGGCATTCCCGTTTTGTGAAACGATACCTGTGATTTTCTCAGGGTTTTTCATGGCAAGACGTAAGCCTACCGGAGCGCCATAATCAAAGATATAGATGGCAAAACGTTTTATTTCCAGTTGGTCTACAAATGCCTGCATTGTTGCTGCAAGATTGTCAAATGTATAAGAGAACTTATTATGATCCGGAGCATCAGAATAACCGAATCCCGGAAGATCCGGAGCAATGACATGATATTTCTTGCTCAAAATCGGGATCAGGTTCCTGAACATATGAGATGAAGTAGGATATCCGTGCAGAAGAAGTATTGTAGGTGCATTGACAGGACCAGCTTCTCTGTAAAACAGATTAAGATCATTTACTTTGATGTTGCGATAGTGAATAGGATGGTTTTCCATAATTTGATGATTTAAATGTAATTTTTGATTAGATTGAGCGATTGTCATATTGCTTGTGAATAAAGCAACCGACAGCCCTGCAATGAATTGTCTTGAAATTATTTTCATTTATTTTTTTTGGCAGTTCAAAATTAATACGGATATTTGATTATTAAAAATGATTAATTATAATAAATAGAATCACTTTTAATGATTAATTAAAATGAACACACACGATTTGAAAATATTTGAAGCTGTAGCAGAAAGTGGAAGTTTTACAAAAGCTGCCAATATGATGTTTACAGTTCAGTCGAATGTTACAGCAAGAATAAAAAGTCTTGAAGAAGAGTTTAATACTAAGCTTTTCTCCCGTACTTCCAGAAGAGTAGAGCTTACTTCCGAAGGAATGATTCTGATGCAGTATTCTAAACAGATCCAGCATTTGGTGGAGGAAGCCAAAAATAATATCCAAAGTGGTGACAATATCAGAGGATGTCTGAAAATAGGCTGTATAGAAACAACGATGGCTTTGAAAGTCCCTGAAATCCTTAATACTTTTGATGAAAAATATCCAGGTATTGAGCTGGAGTTTAAATCAGATACCAGAGATTCAGTGCTGTCTGATGTCGTAAATTACAATCTGGATGCTGCTTTTGTTTCTGCTCCTGTGAATGCTAAAGGACTGGAAAAAGTTTGCATTAAAGAAGAACAGCTAGTTATTCTTGCTTCCTCAAAAGGTCCGAATCTGCAGACACTCATAACGAATGAACCACTGAAAATAGTAGTATTTGATGAAGGATGTATTTTCAGGGAAAGATTAGAATCCTGGTTAAGCCATAAAGGAATTCTGAATTACAAAAGTACAGTTCTGAACTCTATTGAAGGAGTGATTAACTTTGTAGAAGCAGGTTTGGGAATCAGCATATTGCCGGAAGAAATTGTGTCTAAATATTACGCCGGAAGAAAGATTAAGACTTATGGACTGAACAAGCAGCTGGGAACCATGAATACAATTCTTGTTTTTAGAAAGGATGGGCCACAGTCTAGAGCTTTACAATGCTTTATTGATATGCACGCAAAAATGGTGTGATTCTCATAAAACGTATAAAAAAACTGCCTCACTTTTGAGGCAGTTTATTTTTATCTTAAACGATTTATTTTTTAGGTGTTAAAGAGAAATTATCTACATAAACAGCTTGATGTACACCGTTCAGTAAAACTTTCAGTGCCAAGTGCGTATCTTTTTTGATAGAAATGGTATAAGTTTTCTTTTCTCCCGAAATTTTAGAAGCTTTAGCAATGGAAGTGTAAGATTTTGCATCAGAAGCACTGCCTACCGAGAAAATCTCCAGTGAAGTTTCTCCACCGTTATCTGAAATATCAAGGCTCAACGTATAGGTACCCGCTTTTATTTCCGGAGTTACCAGATACATATTCTCTCCAGGATTGTTCATGGAATAGAAAATGATTTTCTTGTCACTTGCATAAAGCATCGCTTTTCCTCCTTGAGCAGTCCAGCATTTGTTAATGTCTTTCCATGTATCAAAATTTTCTGTGAGTGCTGTTACAGGTTTACACTGTGCGTTTGCAGTAAGAAACCCTCCTAAAGTAACTATTCCCGCCAATATGAATCTTTTCATAAGTTATTTATATTATTATGTAAAAATACTTAAAAAGTGTTGAATTTGCTGGGTTTTGAAGTGATTTTAGGAAAAAAAACTGTAAGAATAAATTGAAAATTGTTTTTGCCTGTAAAGCGTTACTTGGTGAAGATTTACCCTTGTCAAGGTTTTAAACCTTGACAAGGATAGCAAGGATAAAAATCTCCGAAGTCGGGAGACTTCGGAGAGCAGGAATTGATGAGCGGAAACTTTTTTTTAAACAATTAAAAGCCTGAAGGTTTGTTCAATGCTTGTGCGGATCCGTTTGTACCACCCAGATCCTTTGTATCATCATTAATATTCTGTTTTGTGATAAGATATTTATAGGCCATTAAATAAAGATCAACTTTAAAACTATTGTAAGTACCGTTCGGGCTGGTGTACCGTTCTAATCTGCTATTCGTAAAATTTGCTCTGATGTGCCAGGTGCCGTTACTTTTAAAGGTATTTACATTGGGAGACCCTTGTTTATTATCATTAACGCCGTTACTGCCATAGTCAAGAGCAACTTTTGTAGAGCCATTACTAAGTTGGAATGAATAATTATGCACTACTACCAGAAATTTAGTAGCATCTATTTTAGTGTCATAATCTGCGATTCCTGTGGAAGGAACTCCTGAAATGGTGAGTTTGATATAATTAAATAACCCGCTGGTTTCAAGTGCTGGATTATACACATCCAGGGTATTTTTAGAAGTAGCAAGAAAACGGCCTCCTGTTTTATCTGGCTCACCAGGATTTCTTAAGTATAAAGAATTGGTAAAGCTTGAACCGTTTACATCCAGTGTTTCGGATGGTGTTTCGGTATTGATTCCTATTTTTGTATTTTGAGCATTAATAAATATTCCCAAAAGAAATATAATTGTGCTGTAAATTACTCTTTTCATATTAGTTTATTGAAGTCCTGTTGGTGTATTTGTTGAAGTTCCTGTAAACGAACTGTTCACGCTTCCTGTGTAAGTTCCCCAGTCTTTAATGAGTGCTTTTTCATAGACACAAAGTGTAAGGGTCCAGGTTCCGTTCTGCGCAGATGTTGTGCCCGCCCCCTTAAAACTCAGGTTAACAGCATTATAAATTTTCCCTCCACTTGCCACATGGGTTATTTCTGTAGAATATGCTCCATATGATGGGATGCTTGTTGTTGCATTTACCCCAGCTGTAGCATCTGTGAAAACGGCTCCCGTAATGGCAACAATGTATTTTTCTGTTTCCAGTCCTGTGTTAAGACTAACAACATCTGTCTGGCTCACATTTTTGAGGGTAATAGTATACGTATTAACAGGAGCTACATTTCGAAGGGAAATATCAAGAAGCTTGACCTTTCCTACTGGTGTTGTATCTTTTGAACGCGTAAGCAGATAGTAGTTACCAGCTGCATCTGAATTAGCGGTATCAATGACATAAGATTCAACAAGTGTTCCTCCTTGAACATCCAGCATTCCCTGCGGATTTTTTGTGTTTATTCCCACCTGTGCATTGGCTCCAAAATAAGTAAATGCTGTCAATAAAAGTGCGGTTATTTTTTTCATATTTTCTTTTCATTATTGGATTAAAGGAGCAGAAGCAGCGCCTGTTCCGGAGGTATTAACGGATTGTGCAGAGGTAAATTCCTTGGCATAAGCTCTGTCAAAAACCAGTAAATTGAGTGTCCAGACCCCATCAGGTAAAGAATCATCTGTTGAAAACCCTACATAATCAGCTTTGAGTTTCCAGGTACCATTGGTATTGTAGGCAAAAACTTCGGGTACGGGAGTAATTACTGTTGAGGTATAAGTAAACACAGGCTGCGTAAAACCATATGAGGCAATAACAACTAGAAATTTATTTGAATTAATTTTAGTATCGTATTCATCTACCCAATCTTTGTCTGCACTATTACAAGTGATCTTATATTGGATAAGGTTAATAGGAGCCGGAGTGGCGGGCACAAAAGACTCGTTATAAGATGTGATTTTGTTTTGGGGAGCCGGAGATTTGATTAAAAAAGAATAATTTTCATCTGCTCCAAGTTTTTCCAGAGGATCCTTCAGGGTCATACCGGATGTCTTCATCGTTCCATTTACCGTAAGTTCTTTCTCTGGATTAGTGGTATTGATTCCTACATTTCCTGCGTTTTGTGCGCACACAGGAATAAAAGCACCGGTGAGCAGTACTGTCAAAATAATTTTATTCATTAATGTTGTGTTAAATGTATGATATAGTTTGCATGGAAATTAGTAAGCTGAAGCTAAATTTTAAAGCAGCTTTTCCATTTTGTGATTGTGTTTCTACTGAGTTTATAGTGATTAGACAGCTGGGTATTATTAAGTTTATATTTTTTCTGATATTCCAATATCTGTATAATGGTCTCATCATCATAAGAACGCAGCCGCTGATTCTCTGATGAAATTTCTTCAATACCGAAAATTTTCTGATTGAGCTTAATAATATCCAGGACACCCAATTTTTCCTTGGAAAGTATAGATTGGCATTCATCAATCTTTTCTGGAAACTTGATTTGGAGAATATCTGTATAGATTTTTTTATAGTAAGGTTGTTCTATTTTTTGTTTTTTTCTATCCATTTGTATAAAGTAGTTTTAGGAATATTATATTCGCTTATAACCTGGCTTTTGGTTTTTTTTCCGGATTCAATCATTTCCAGCATAAAATTGATGACTTCTTTGGTGTAAATATTCTTACGGAAATAAGGCATCTCAGAGTTGGGCCTATTTTTCTTGTTTTTTACATCAGGTGACGCGGGAGAATAGAAGATCAGGTTTTGAGAATAGAATCGGAAGAAATCATATTCCAAAATTTTGCTCCATTTCAGGAGAATTTCTGTATCCAGACTTTTGGAAGTATACATTTCCGAAATATCCTCTTCAGTACAGTTGAAAAATTTACAGATTCTCGGCATAGGAGTTTCACACTCTTTCACACGCTTATTGATCATCGAGCCAATGTGTATGTTCTTGAACTTCATCTAAGCGGGAATTTGAGGTAGGGGTGTAACAAAGTAATTGCGAGTCTCGAAATAATGTTTTTTTATCATAAATTTTAATTTTTTTATCCTTTGTGTGTGTAGAAAATGATAGACATAAACCAACTTGATCGTTTGTTAAATTATCTAAAATTGGTGTTTTTTTTGTATTTTTTACTAATATATTATTGTTTGATGTAATTGTTGCTTTTGTGTAATATTTGAATTAATTTACCAGCATTTATCTTTGTATAATGATTTATATATGATAATTTGAAAATTGATTTATATTATTCATCATTTTGAATGTAATCATATATTATTAAATTTGTAACTTACTTTAGCAAAATTAAGAGATAAAAACAATCAAAAAGTGAATGCTTCAATTGAATTTTTAAATTCATTTAATTTTTATAAAGATTTGATATTTAATATTTTGCATGAGTTATTTTTTGAAATACATTAGAATGACAGATGATAAAGAATTCACAGAGCAATCTGTAGATGGTCTTAAGAGAAAACTTATTTCGCAATATGTTTATCTCATGTCCGGCATATTGCTGGCTTATTCTATTGTTTTCTACTTTATCATTAAAGATGTCTTTTTTGCAGGATGTACGCTTATCTATTCCGTTACCATGTTTTATACCTTTATGGTAATCCGGAAAAGTTATAATATAAAGATTTTGGTACATCTCTATATTTCGTATGCACCCTTATTTGCAGGATTTATCATGTTGGATTTCTGGAAATTTTCTGCTGCTACTGCTATGTGGCTTCTCCCTGTACCCCTTGGAGCTCACATTTTTCTGGGGAAAAAGTATATCTATATTTATACATTGTACATTTTACTGATCATAGTGGCTGTAAGTATTCTTACCAGGTTCTTTGCCTTTGATTATTTCATCCTCAATGATGTGAAAGTAATGGTTGCCTCTGATACTTTTGTAGGAGTTTCCAATATAGCGGTATTTGGCCTTTTGCTTTATTATAATGAAAAGATCAGGAAAGTTGAAATAGAAGGGAATATTTTGGCTAGAATGGGAGTTTCAGAACAGGAGAAGTCTGCTGTGCCTGAAGAAGCTGCTATTGAAAAAGATAAGGAAGTGTATGTCAATTTTGAAAATACAGAAAAATATAATCTTCTGTTTAGTGAAATACGGGATATTGTGGAAGATAAAGGATATTATAAAGATGTTGGATTTACCATTTCTCAGTTGTCTAATATTTTGAAATCCAATAATTTGTATATATCTAAAGCGATTAAATTAAATGGGTTTTCAAACTTCAGCCATTATCTTAATAGCTGCAGAATAGAGAACGTGAAGAAGCTGCTTCAGGAAAATGATATCAGCAAAGTGACCCTTATGTACATTTATACAGAATCAGGATTTTCCAATCAGTCCACATTTAACAGGGTATTTAAACAGATTGAAGGGGTTACTCCATCAGAATATCTGACTAATTTAAATCTGGAAGAATAGAAATAAATTCAATAGTAAATTGTCATAAAAAAGTCCGGCACCAAAGGTGCCGGACTTCATCATTAATCTATCAAAATTTACTATTTCCAGAAACTCCAATTAATGCCGTCAAATACAGCCATTGTTTTGCTTACGGTATCATAACATATGGTTCCTGCTACCGGACTTTTCATATTTGTTACAGGATCATTCACCTTAGGTAAAACCAACGCTTTGCTGGTGGATTCTAATACCAATACTCCCTGTGCAGATGAGCTTCCGGCGCCAATAATCACTCCACCTCCGGTTTCTGCGGAAGTATTGGGCATTGTTCCCGTAAGGTTTCCCGCATCAGATAAAGGCACCCACACATCATTCTGGCGCATTTTCATCGTAAGATCAGTTTTATCCAGAAGAAACGTACCGTTGGTAGCTGCTGCACCCGTAGGAAGTACTTCCACTATAGGAAGAATAATTCCGGTTTTAGAAACGGGAAAATCTAAAATAGCATCTCCGTCTACAGAGGCCTTACCCATACCCACCTGTGCTTTAAAAGAAGAAAAGCCGGTGAAAATAAGGGTTAATATGATTACTTTTTTCATTTTTGATGTATTAAAATTATTATTGATTACAGCTTCTTACTACACAGTTCCAGCTGGTTCCGTTATAAAGCTTCATACATTTACTTACCGTATCATAAATAAGCATGCCTTCTACAGGATTTACAATAGCTGAACTTTGTGTACGGGTAATAACAAAACCTTTGGTTTTAGACTCCAGGGCAACAGCACCGTTAGGAATACCTTCAGGCCATCCGTTTTGCTTAGACTGAGTCGTAATACCTATTTTGGTAATCATATCAGCAGGGGAGTTATTAGGGGTATGGGTACAGTATGTAAATTTTCCAAACGTGAAAAATTTCCCATTTGGGATCTGAATAGCAGGAGTAGAACCAGCTGTAAGATGTACATTGACAACATTAGTAGTCATTGCTGCATCATCAGCATATACAAGATACGTTGCCTGGCTGTCAGAGGTCTTAATATATAGATTCTGTGCCGTACCCGTAGACTGTACTTTCCATCTGCGCAGCATTAAGTTTTGAACATTATACGTTGTTGCAGCACCATTATTCCCGGTTACAAAATAAAACTGATCATTTGTAATATTGGGGTGAGCCGTAACAGTATTAGCTCCTGTAAAATCATTATTGGTACTGATGGTAATGATATCTGCGGCTGCATCCTGTGATTTTGCAATTCTCTGATGCAATGCTTCTGCGTCATCTCTTGCTATCCCTATCACATTGGTTTGATATGAACTTACCGCTGCAGACCATACCGTTGTACCATTAGTGCTGGTATAGTTCATGGGAGCTGCAAATGTTCCCAATGTTACACCGTATTTAATAGCCATATAGGATACAACTTTGTTATAATCTGTAGCATTCAGTACGGAATTATACATAATGTTTTCAGGCATTATAATGTCTACACCATCATCGGGTCCTCCATCAGCATCTACACCTATCAATAAATTGGTTCCGTTTTTTGTAAGCGTGGCGCCACTACCTTTTGATATACTGTTTACCTGATAAGCAATTGTTCCTGTTCCCGTAGCTGAAAATGTAGTTACGGCAGGGATATTTACTGTATACGAAGCAGTTCCGGTAGCACTTGGCCACGCAATAGGTGAATTGCTGTAAGTTCCAAACCAGCCGCCAGAGGTACTTGTTGTATTTAGGCTGGCATTATCATGGAAGCTAAACATATTTCTAAATCCTAGAGGAAGCGTTGGGTTTTTATTCAGTGCAATCATGGTATAATCATCCCCGGCAGTGGCAAATGCATTCTGCATACCAAGTCCGGAAGTGGAAGTAGATTGCGCTACAGGGTTGAAATTGATATTCATTGCTGAAGAATTTCGATACAACGGACCGGTAGTCTGTAATGCAATGGTATTAGGAGAAGGAGCCCCTCCAATGAAATTTCCACCAATCGGCGATCTGTTGGGCCACGTGCTTATCGCTACGTTATCAGTAGTATTTCCATTGGGATTATCATCTGCTTTTATCCAGACGCGCAGATTATTTAAAACCCCTCCCGGAGCCTGAACGAAAGCTCCTAAAGTAAAAAACTGCCCATTGGCAAACGAAACATCAGCATAATTGTATACAATTCCGTTAATCGTCTGTGTGTTAGCAGACATATCAGTCACCGTATTACCAGCCGCAAAAGTAGGATCTGAACTGTTCTGAATCAACTTTAAATTATTCAGCCCCTGCGGCCACATTACTCTCACCGTTCCTACAGCCCCTGTGTTCTGAACTTTCCAGACAGAACCAAAAAGATAATTAATTCCCGGAATGTTTGCAGCAGAAGTAGCCGGCATTTTTGCCAGACCATTATCACCAATAACAAGTGCCTGTCGGTCTCCTGAGAATATACCGGTATTGGCGGCATTTGTATTGTTCATAGCTGTTAGGCCAATTAGAATCTGCTGTCCTGCATTGATGCTCATCGATTGCTTTTGATTCAGCACAGAGTTGTCGTCTCTTGCAATACCCGTAATATTGTTGTTGTAACCGGTATTAGTGGTTGCATTCCAGTATACGGTTGTTCCGTCTGAACCAATATAATCCCCGAATTTTGTAATTCCGTATTTCAATGAAAGGTAGCTTTCTATCTGAGGACGTTCCAGGTTTTTTGTGGTATTGTAAATCACGATTTCAGCGATATCGACATTCACAAAATTATTAAGTCCCTGGCCTCCTACCCAAACAGGCTGTGTACCTGCAGTAGAAATAGTATTACTATTTGTAAAGGTAGAAGACTTAAATTGGCCATTAACATAGACATTCATTGAACTTGCAGTTCCGTCTGTTGACTGTAACCTAATTTCATTGATTGCAGGTGTTGTAGAACCTACACTACGGTTTGTAATAAGCATCCCTCCATTGGAGTTTCCTCCCACATTCCATGTTCCTCCAAAACCATTAGAATGGTTGTATAAAGAGTTTGCAGTACTTCCTACTTTTCTGTAGACCACATATTGTGATGATTGATAGGGAGATGGTGAACTAACTGTTACATTTTGTGGAACACTTGGTGCTGCCAAACGGTCGTCTACACCATCAAATCTTACTGATGGGTTAAAGTTAATCTGACTTGTATTATAAGCAGGCAAAGTACTGGTTGCTGGTGCCTGTTGGATAAGATCATAAGTTCCCGGAGAAGCACTGTTATTCCATTGATTTACAATTCCTGATGAAGAATTTACCCCTGCATCGGCTTTATACCATAGCTGAGGTGCAATTCCACCTGGGCTTTGGGCGTTTGTGAAAATGAATATATTAGCCGTTAGAAATATACCCATTAAGATATTATTTTTTTTCACCTTAAGTTTTTGAAATTAAATATTAATACGTGTTTATCTTAAATCTGTTCAAAAGGTGGAGGACGTGTTTTATACTGAAATAGATATGAACCTTTACAAAAGATAAAGTTCTTTCTGATTACCTTATTTTTATCATTATTTAAATAGGTATAAGAAAGTTTAAGTTCTTTATAATCAGTTGAAAATACTGGATGATCATGAGGCGTCGCCAAAGCAGAAATAGCCTGTCCTTTCTGATAAGTCAAAAAGAAATTATCGGGAAGAGATATTATCTGTTGAACAGGTTGAGGCTCTATTTTTACTCTTTCTTTAGAGATGTTGGGAGTTTCAGTGCTTTTTATCCTTTTAACAAGGGATCTCGATTTTCTATTGAATGCATGCTTTTCTGTTTTATCCGAAATGATTGCATCTCCCTTAAAGTTTTTTAATCTTTTTTCATTGACTGCTCCTGAATCAGTAACATATAATGTGGTATTTTCAAGGATGGTGACTTCAGTATCTCCTTGATAATAAAACACCTGTGCATTAATTTTTGAAATTGAAGAGAAAATAAACAACAGTATTGAAGCCCCCTTATAAAAAGGCAAAATAGACTTCAACTGTTGTAAGGATTTCATCAATGTGTTTCTAATATTTAAAAGCCAAAAATTTGGCTCAATCCATTCTGCTTTAAAGAAGAAAAAGATGTAGGGTTAATTTTTTCCTCAGCATCCGTTATCTGATCTCTTATTTGATAATGATCTTCAGATTTTCAATGCTTAAAAGGGGAACATTTTCCTTTAGCGAAATTAGCGGATGAAAGCAATCAGAAAAATAAGGCTTCAATATAATTTTAAATTTGATTTACATGTATTAATGTGTTGATAATCAAATTTTTGGATAAGTGTTTTTTGAAAATAGTTAGAAAGTTATTTGATAACAATCTTATTGAAATAAAAAGCCCGGCACCTTTGGTGCCGGGCTCCACAACTATAATCTCATAAGCTTCTATTTCCAGAAACTCCACTTAAGTCCGTCGAATACAGCCATTGTTTTGCTTACTGTATCATAACATATGGTTCCCGCTACGGGACTTTTCATACTGGCTACCGGATCATTCACCTTCGGTAGAACCAATGCTTTATTACTAGCTTCAAGCACCAATATTCCCTGAGCAGGAGAACTCGCAGCGCCTATAATAACACCGCCTCCCTGTTCGGCTGAAGTGTTGGGCATTGTACCTGTAAGGCTGCCGGCATCTGATAATGGTACCCACAAATCATTAGAACGCATTTTTATGGTAAGATCGGTTTTATCTACTAAAAATGTTCCGTTGCTTGCAGCAGCTCCTGTAGGAAGTGCTTCTACAATAGGAAGGATAATACCTGTGTTGGATAGCGGAAAATCCAGAATGGCATCTCCGTCTACAGAAGGCTTACCCATACCGACCTGTGATTTCAGAGAAGAGAGACCGGCAAAAATAATGGTTAGTATGATTATTTTTTTCATTGTTGATTCTTTAAAAATTATTATTCATTACAGCTTCTTATCACACAGTTCCAGACGGTTCCGTTATAAAGCTTCATACATTTATCTACGGTATCATAGATCAACATACCCTCCACAGGATTCGTGATCATTGAGCTTTGAGTACGCGTGATTACGAATCCTTTTGTCTTAGACTCCAGAGCTACCGCTCCGTTAGGAATATTTTCAGGCCATCCGTTCTGCTTGGTCTGGATCGTAATACCAATTTTGGTAATCGTATCGGCAGGGGAGGTATTAGGGTCTTTCGTACAGGAAGTACATGCAAGGATTTTCAACAGATTAGACGGTACAGAATTCGCCGCTCCACACTGAGACTGAGGGTCTACCGAAACAGTAGCCTGATTGTTAAGGAATTTACTTCCGTTAGTGTCAGTATATGCCATTGTAGCAGAATTGTTGGTATCCACCTTGAACTTAACTACTGCAGTTTGTCCCGGAGCGATACTTATTCCCGAAATATAAAGCAGACCTCCGGTGAAAGTAGCTGTTCCGTTAGCTGTAAAGTTAGTCTGAACCAAAGATCCGGCTACATAAGTCTGGGCAGCATCAAGGTTATCCATAAACTCAACATTGGTAATAGGGTTTGTATCATTATTCGTGATATTCACTGTGTATTCCAGCTCAGTTGAAGACGTTCCGAAACATCTGCTGACAGATTTTGTTACCGTTGGTTTAGCTAATGCTGTGCTTGTTGTAAAAGTAATGCTGGTATCCTGGAAGCCTGCGCTACCACTGTCATCATCACTTCTGTAAGGATTAGGAGTATTGATTCCTCCGTTTACCGTATAATTGAAGAATGTAGCATATGTTCCCGCTCCTGAAGGTTTTACTTTGATATAAAGATAAGAGTTTCCTGCAGGTACGGTAAGATTGTTCAATGCAAAATTCTGTCCTGAATAGGCAGGCGTTTCTGCTCCGAGCCCTACATAGCTGTCTGCAACATACTGCAATCCTGCCGGTAAAACATTACTGATATTAATAGTTTTGGATAAACAGTTGTTATTTTTAATATTCAGTTTCAGCGTTGCTTCCTCACAGGTTGGCAGCTGGCTTTCAATATAAGAAGCAATCACATTTACGTTGTCAGCATTAGGCTCAATAGGGTTTACACATACAAATGACATGTCACCAATATAAAGGAAGTCTACCTTACTGAATACCTGTTCTCTGTTGATCGTCCATTCTATTACAATTTTTTCAACCGGTTTTTCAAACTCTACATTTACTGTTGCAAAATCCAGAAAATCCAGAAACGGTTCAGTCCCGGTTACTGTACCTGTTGAATTATCAATAGTGTATCTTCTCAGTAAAGCATTCAGCTCAGGTGTGGAATTGTAAGCATAGTTCAGTTTTGGATTTACCTGGCTTGTTCCGCAGTAACCTATTATTTTCACAATAGCAGCCTGTCCGGCAAGTCTGGTGATACCCGCAACCTGGAAGCTGGCTTTAGCGGCTTTACTTCCGCTTACATCTTTTAAGTTTACGGTATAAGATACTTTACCTGCAGCACCGTCCAGAGCATCATATCTTGAAAGCTGAGTCCATGTACCAAACATTCTAGGGAAAACAGTAGGAACCCATTCAACTCCTGAAGGATAAGTAACACTGATATCCGCAGATAATGCTCCACTCGTAGGTGCAGCACCCGTTAACGGGACGTTGCTTAATGTATTACTGTTCATGCCTGTTGTTCCGCCGTTAAACCAGGCCTGTGCATTCTGAAGGGTTTGCTTTCCTCCGTTACAAGTCTGGCAGGCAGCCGGACCTACACGGCCAACTACTGTGAAGTACTGCCCGTTTTTAAGGTTGTAATAAAATACTGCTTTTCCTCCGCTTACACTTATAGCAGGGATAAAACCTGTGTTGGTGGTCAATCCGCTGTCATCAGCAAAAAACAGAGCGATTTCACTGTTGATATTATAAGAAGATAAATCAACCTGTAAATAAACGGCATCTACAGTACCTGTTTCCTGTACCAGCCATGTTTTGTTGATTCTTTCAAGACCATTCTCCAAAGCCGGGCAGCTCACAGCTGTAGTTCCTGTATTGATATTATTATCCCCAAACATCATGAAGCCTTTATCGGCAAGAGAAGTTCTGGTTACCGTAGAGTTCGGAGATGTGAAATCATTTATCGTGGATACGGTAAGAATACTGTTGTCATTGATACTGTTGGAGATTTTTTGATCCAGCGTACCGGAAATATCTCTTGCGATACCGAAGATACTGTTATTAAATGCGGTATTCGTAGAAGAGTTCCAGACAACGGATGCGTCAGAATTAATATAATTTTGTGGCTGTAATAGTGTAATACCATATTTTATGGCAAAATAAGAATCTACCTTATCTCTGTTCTGTGTGGATAAGCTGGTATTATAATAGGCAACTTCCGGTGTTCTTCCTGCAAAGCCATAGACCCCTCCGCCAATCTGGAGATTAGGATAGAGACTGCCATTACTTACTGCATCAGAAAATGTGGTGAAATTTCCATTATACCCTATCTGTTTGTTATTACCGCTTACCACAGAACTTACCTGTGCTCCCAGTAAAACCATTTTGTTTAAAACCGGGGAAACTGTAGTATTCTGTACATTAGCAACAGCACCATCCACATAATGAAGTGTTGGATAGTCTCCTATGGGGCTAAAGGTATTGTCAATACCCAAACCGAAGCTATGTGCTGCTCCACTTGTTGGGATATTTGCAAACCTGAAAATATGATTATAGAAAACATTTGTATTTCCGGATTTGGCTCCTACCGCAAAAGTGGTATGTAGCCTGCCTAAAACCGTCTGATCTACGACTCCTGTAAAATGTATAGGATCTGATGCATTAAAGGTATAAAACGGATTATAATTACTGTTCGCATCTCCGCCTGATAATAAAATAGTTCCAGCTTCAGCACTTTGGTTGATCGTAAATCCGCTGGATCTGTCTGTCCAGTCCGTAAGAGTAGCTGTAATACCTGCATCATACCAGTATTTCAATCCGGCGGTAACTCCTCCCGGAGCCTGAACAAAAGCACCAAAAGTAAAAAACTGTCCGTTGGCAAGGGAAACATCGGCATAGTTATATACAATTCCGTTAATAGTCTGTGTGTTGGCAGACATATCCGTCACGGTATTACCAGACGCAAAAGTAGGATCTGAGCTGTTCTGAATCAGTTTTAAATTATTCACGCCTTTAGGCCACATAATTCTTACTGTTCCTACAGAACCGGTGTTTTGAACTTTCCATACCGCATTAAAGATATTATTCACTCCCGGAATGCTTGTAGTAGGAACTCCCAGTGTTTTTGCCAGACCATTATCTCCAACAACAAGAGCCTGCTGGTCTGCTGAGAACGCACCGGTATTGCCGGCATTCGTGTTGGCCATAGCCGTTAAACCGATTAAAACCTGTTGCCCAGGATTGATGCTCATGGATTGTTTCTGATTCAGCAAAGAACCATCATCTCTTGAAATCCCTGTGATATTATTGTTGTAACCGGCATTGGTTGCAGCACTCCAATAGACCGTTGTTCCGTTGGAAGCAACATAATCACCGGATTTTGTAATTCCGTATTTTATAGCCAGATAGCTTTCAATCTGAGGGCGTTCTGCTGTTTTGGTCGTATTGTAAACTACAATTTCCGCAATGTCAGCATTGGAAAAATTATTAAGTCCCTGGCCTCCTACCCAAAAATTTTGTGTGGAAGGAAGAGCGGTAGCAACAATATTACCATTTACAAACGCAGAAGATTTTAACTGTCCGTTCAGATAAACATTGGCTGCACTGGAAGTTCCGTTGAGAGACTGCAAACGTATTTCATTAGCAGCCGGAGCCGTAGAATTCACACTTCGGTTAGTGATCAGCATGTCTCCATTTGAATTTCCTCCCACGTTCCATGTTCCTCCTGCACCATCAGAATGGCTGTAAAGAGGAAGCAGGGAAGCACCTAATTTTCTGTATATAATATACTGTGATGTCTGGTAAGGAGCTGCCGCGGTAGTTGTAACGGTTAGCGGAACACTGGCAGCTGCCAGCCGATCGTCTGTACCATCAAATCTTACTGACGGATTGAAATTGATCTGGCTTGTGTTATAAGCAGGTACCGTAGTAGCTGCTCCCTGCTGGACAAGATTATAACCTCCGGGAGCACTGTTGCTCCATGTGGTTACTGTTCCGGCAGAAGGGGTAATTCCTGCATCTGCTTTATACCACAGCTGGGGACTGATTCCTCCGGGACCCTGAGCTTTTGTGAACATGAATATATTCATAACAAAGAATATACCCACTAAAATGTTGTGTTTTTTCACCTTTATTTGTTTAAAATTTTGATATTAGTATAGTTTTTCTTTTAAATAAATGAAGTTGGTGGAGGGCGGTTTTTGCACTGAAACCAGTAATAGTCTTTAAAAAGAATAAAGCTATTGCCGACAATTTTATTATTGGCACGGTTAAAATAACCATGGATAAGTTTTAGTTTTTTATTCTCAATTGAAAAATTCGGGTAATAGTGAACAGTTACAGAAACTGAAATGGCTTCTCCTTTTTGATATGCTGAAAAGAAATCATCTGGATGGGGTGCTGCCCATTCCTGAGATTTTACTATGGGATAGGTTTTCGTTTTTTCTGCCGGGCGTTTTGCACTATTTTTTACAGGATCAGCATTGAAAGGGAATTTTCTTTGCTTTCTGGATTTCAGTCCGCGTTTCTTTTCCGGAGTTTTGATCTCAAAATTCTTCAGATCTTCCTCATGCACTTCTCCGGAATTGGCAACATAAACAGTAGTGTTTTTGCCAATTGTAATCTGAGTATCCTTTATGTATAAAACCTGCGCTTCAGCATCAGGGACCAGGAAAATTAAAAACAACAACAATGAAGCTCCCTTGTAGAAAGGGAAAAGGAACTTCAGTTGTTGTTGTGGGGATTTCATTGTGTGTGTTTTATGGGATAAGAAACAGGACTTTTTTGTCAGTACTTTTCCTGATTCAGAATTTTTCTGAATCATATATAATGAGGGAATTAAGGTTCTGGTTGGTTGTGATGAGGTGATGCTTATAACTGTATCAATATCAGTTATGCTTTCTTGAGTCCGGGAACAATGGGTTGAAAAATATTTTACCCAAAAGAATTAAAATAATAAATTTTTTTCATGTTGTATGGTTTTATAATGGATACTTTTTTTATGTGTTTTTATTATATAAGGATTTTATGTATAGAAAATTTTAAACTAAAATACCTTTGATTTTTTGTTTTATTCTCTTCGGTAAAATTAGATGATTTTTATAGCTTTTATTGAATTTTGTTAATAATTTTAAGTGATTTTAGTAATTTCATTTAT
Organism: Chryseobacterium sp. IT-36CA2; assembly: GCF_949767875.1. Classification (NCBI taxonomy): domain Bacteria; kingdom Pseudomonadati; phylum Bacteroidota; class Flavobacteriia; order Flavobacteriales; family Weeksellaceae; genus Chryseobacterium; species Chryseobacterium sp. IT-36CA2. Next base: position 1,350,750 of record NZ_CATKPG010000011.1, read on the forward strand.
ATTGTATAATTATTTGTATTTCAGTGTTTTATTTAAGTTAAAAACCTAATTTAACATAATAAGTCAAACAATGGTGTGCTAACTTTTTTAAATAAGATAAAATTTGGCTTCTTTGAACTTCCTAAAGAAACAAAATGGAGAATTTATATGATCGTAAAACCAAGTCGTATTATCATAACAAAAAAATACTGAATGAACTTATGTGAAATGTTAAAATGTAAATTTTACTAGCAATTTAATTAAATGTGAAAAATATTACATTTTTTAGATGTGGGGTGTGCTCAAAATAAAGATCCTCAATTCGCCTACAAACGTCCTCAATTTGCCTACAATTTCAGGAAACAGGCTGTATAACTTTGCTTTATCAAAAAAACATTTAAAATTATGATACAGCAAAATAGAATCTGGTTCATTACCGGAGCATCAAGAGGTTTCGGACGCATCTGGACCGAAGCAGCATTGGAACGTGGTGATAAAGTGGTTGCCACAGCAAGAAAACTGGAAAGTATTGCAGACTTTAAAGAAAAATATGGCGATAATGTGCTGACTCTGGAACTTGATGTTACCAATCCAAATCAGGTGAAAGAAGCGGTAAATAAAGCGCATCAGCATTTTGGAAAACTGGATATTGTACTGAATAACGCAGGATATTCATTGGTAGGAACCATAGAAGAGGCCAGTGCAGATGAAATACGCGCTTTATACGAAACCAATATTCTGGGACCTGTAAGTGTTATTCAGGCGGCACTGCCGATATTAAGAGAACAGGGGCATGGACATATTTTGGGTACCTCAAGTAACCTGGGTCATTTTACATTGCCTGTCATTGGCTATTACAGCTCTTCGAAATGGGCTTTTGAAGCCATCCATGAAAGTCTTGCAGAAGAAATAAAACAATTCGGGATTAAAGTAACCATTATAGAGCTGGGTGCTTATGCCACAGAATTTGGAAGCCAGGACTCCCTTAAGTTTTCTCAAAATTTAGAGGTGTACAACGACTTTAAGGCAGAGTTTGTAAAGACTATTCAATCTTATGAAAGAGGAAATCCTAATGCAACGCCACAAGCGCTTTTTAAAGTTGTAGATGCTGAAAACCCGCCGTTACGTTTTCATTTGGGAAGTCATAATCTTCCACAGGTGAAATCTGTATATGCTGAAAGAATCAGTCTTTGGGAAGCGTGGGATGAGGTTTCCAGTGCTGCGCAAGGGTAGTAACAACCATAAAAACCGGTTATCAATGTATAACCGGTTTTTCGTACCTTTAAAATACTATTTATGAAAAAGACAGATCAAACTCCATTAAAATTTGAATCCCTATTTGAAGCGAGTCAGTTTTTTGGACTGCCGAAACCCAAACATCCTCTCATTAGCTTAATGAATGGGGCACACAATCTGGTGCTGACGGATAAATTGTCTCAAAGGCATGTTTTGAGTTTCTATAAAATATCCTATAAACCCAAATTAGACGGTAGAATAGAATACGGGCAGGGCTATTACGATTTCAACGAAGGTGGATTATTGTTTGCAGCACCAGGTCAGGTAATAGGAGGGAACGGAAACAGTGATACAGTCTGTTCACAATATTCTTTGCTCATACATCCTGATTTCTTTTTGGGATATCCCATCGCCAGGAAAATCAAACAGTATGGTTTTTTCTCCTATTCCACAAAGGAAACACTGCACCTTTCTGAAGAAGAGAAAAATACAGTACTTTCTATTTTTAATTTCATTGAATCCGAACTCAACAGCCGTATTGACGATTTCAGTCATGATGTGATGATCTCTCAGATAGAACTGCTTCTTAATTACGCCAACCGTTTTTATAAGCGCCAGTTTATTACCCGTAAAGCGACCAGCAGCACCCTTTTACAGAAATTTGAAGATTTGCTGGATGCTTATTTTAAAGATGAAATGTCTCTTAATAAAGGAATACCAACCGTGAGTTATTTTGCAGAGAATCTTCATCTTTCACCAAGCTATTTAAGTGATATGCTGCGTTCTTTAACAGGGCAGAGTACCCAGCAGCATATTCATGATAAACTGATCAGTGAGGCTAAAGAAATGCTTTCCACCACAAGTTTATCTGTAAGTGAGGTTGCGTATGCACTGGGATTTGAGCATTCCCAATCCTTCAGTAATTTATTTAAAACAAAAACCAAACTTTCTCCTTTAGAATTCAGGAAGTCTTTTAATTAACAGGATGGCTGTCATCTGGTTAATGAGAATTCTGCTGCGCGAAACCTTCTGATTTTGTGTAAAACTAGCGCACAAGAAGATAGATTCCAACACCAATGGCGGTATAAGCGGTCACGGTAAGAATATCTGCAATGGGCTGTGAAAAACGTTTTTCTGCAATTTTTTCGCTATTGATCTGGTTCTTATGGAACTTCAGACTTGTTTTAGCATTACGAACAGGATGGGCTACCAGGCTGTCGCTTTCCCATCGGTCAACGATTACTTTATAACTCTTACCATTGACTTCAATTTTAACATTCTTACCAGGGGCAAGCTTCTCCTGCACATTCACCGGAGCAGGTGCCTGTACTGCATTCAGGTTTTGAGGTGCCGCTCCTGTACTGTTCATTTGCGGGGAAGCAGTATTGGCAAGAGCTGTATTGTTTTTAGGGGCTTGCTTGTTGTTGGCTGCCGGATCCACAGGCTTTTTTACCTGATAGGTATAGCAGCTGGTAAGGGAAAATAAGATAGTGATGAGATAAAAATTCTTTCGCATGAGCCAAATTTAAGAATTAAACGGAATATTTAGCATTTTCTTTTGAAAGATACCGTTTTTTAAAAGAAATCTTTGCTATACAGCGTCTTCTTACTTTGAGTCAGCCGGAAAAATCTTTTTTTGATGTGCTCTAAAATCTGCGAAGTATTCATCTATTATGATGTATCGAGGGTTCGACTCCCTTCCTCTCTGCAAGTATTAAATATAAATCTACTGATAATCAGTAGTTTTTTTTTATTAAAGTTTTCTTTCCCACATTTCTTACATAACTAAGATAATGATTTCTTATCTCAGTACCTCATTTAGTAAATTTTCAGGAGCAAAACAGACTGTTGTATCTCTCGAAAAATCCCCAAACTGAAAATATTTTATCTTTTTTTCGGAAAAATAGAGATAAGCCCGATTTCAAAAAGAGAGGGCATATTAAAACTAAAACAAAGGGAGGGGTTTGTTATTCATATGGGTGGTTAAACTACATATAAGAGCTAATTCAAGTATTAAAATGGGTTTTCAAATTCTGGATAAAACCACTGTTTTATCAATATCATCTTAGTCATAATCAAAAATGTCTTAACACTCTTTGTTTCAAATCTTAAAAAATCATTGTTTTAAATGTTGAGAATTTTAATCAAAAAAAGCTTAGATATTGCTAAAATTACACTTGTATTTATTATAAAGTGAAATGTTAGCAATTGTAATTGTTTTTTTATTAATACTTGTGTTGTGTTGAAATGTTGGAATTATTAATAAAAGTTATAATAATTTGTTTTTATGATATCGAATTTGTTTATTTGTTATTAAATTCACTTGTTAAAATTTAATTTTAAGTGAATGTAGCAAAAAACATTTTATTAACATTTTAAAATTTATTTTGATGAAAACAAAATCATTAGAAAAGTTAGGAAGTTTTCAACTTCAAAACGAAAAATTATCAACAGTTTTAGGGGGACAAGGAGGTCCTGCTTTACCAAGTTTTGGACTTGGAGTTGAACCAACAGTTACTGGAGGTGGAGAAGTTGAATTACCTTCAGGTCCTGGTGGTGCATGTGTGTGTACTGGTTATACAAGTGATTTAGATTTCCATAACGGAGGTATGGGATATAATGGAACGTATCCAATAGATAAATCTTGTAACCCTTAGAAAAGAAAAGATGAGAAGCATTATTGCTTCTCATTTTACAATTAATAAATATCAATGAGAAGTACATTAATATTACTGTTTGCAATAATCAGCTTAACAATAAGTGCTCAAGATTTTGAGTTGAAAAACCAGTATCTTATCAAGTATTATGAGTTGGTAAATGAAGCTGAGAATAAAATTATCTCTAATGATTTAGCAGATGCAAACAACCTCTATAAACAAGCTTTCAAAGAATTTAAATACCCACATGCAAAAGATTTACAAAACAGTATGAATGTAGCCTTAAGAGTGAAAGATTTTGAAAATGCCTATTATGATTATCATTCGTTAAAATGTTTAGGAAAGGTGTTTGATGATAGTTTTTTATCAGAAAACTTTAAAAATAGTGAGGAGTATAAAATAAAGCCTTGTGAAAACAAAACTGACTTACAATATAAAAAAACTTTAGATTCACTGTATGAGCTAGACCAGTATTACAGAAAATTGTCGGGGGGTAACTATGAAGCATATAAAAAAGAACTTACAAAAAGTGACAGTATTGCATCCACCAACTTGCTTAAATTGATTGAAAAGAAAGGATTTCCTAATGAATATAATATCGGACTGACTTCAGCAGATAATATGTTCTATCAAAAATTTTATTACATTATTTGGCATCAATTGGCTAATAATCATTATAGTAGTCAGAAAGTTAATTTTTCAAAGGAGATACTAAGGGCTTTAAATGAAGGAAAGATAAGACCAGACATTGCAGGACAATTGTTTGATTTGAATAATGGGACAAAGGATTATTCTTTTTTTAAAATTTATCAATTTAAGGTTAATAATGAGAAAACAGATTGTTGTTATATATCCGAGGCAATCTTACCAGAAAAGAGAGCATCAGAAGTAAATACTAAAATAAAAGAGATTAATAGAAAAAGAGAATTAATAGGTCTGACATCAACTGAAGAGGAAGTTAAAAAAAATATATTCTTTTTAAGTAATAAAGATTATGTTTTCACGAGTATTAACATTGAAGGTTTTCAGTTTAAGAATAATAATGATGCTGAGTTATTCAAAAAATACTTAATTAAGTTGGATGATACTAATCATTAGTGTAGATAATGATACTATGACCGATGAGATTTGTACTTGGTTGTCTTATCAAAATAAAGAATTTGTTCGTCTAAGTGAGAACCAGCATATTAACAAAATTTTTTTCGATTTTGAGAGCAATGTTTTCAAAATTTTTATTGGAGAAATTGAGTATAAATTAGAAGACTTTAAATCAGTATTCTATAGAAATGGTGGAATTTATTATGATACAGTAGCAGGTGAGATTGATAGTAATTTAGTTGATTTTTATAATTCGGAACTCAAATCTATATCGGAGTTTATTTACTATTATTTCAAGGTAAATGGGGTTCGTATCTTTGGAAACCTCTTTAACAAAGAGGTTAATAAGTTGGAAGTTTTATTTTTGGCAAAATTTCTAGGGTTAAAAATCCCTGATACTTACATTTTATCAGAAGTAAATGACTCGGGACTCATTAATATGTCTCAGGCTTATATTACAAAGGCAATTTCTGAAATGAAACCTATTATCGTTGAAAATGACCTGTACCTGAATTATACACATGAAATAGACCTAAATAATATTCATCATAAAAAAGAAAGTATTATACCTTCACTAATTCAAAGAAAGGTTGATTGTCTTTATGAAATAAGGGCATTCTTTTTTGAAAAGCAGATTTGGGCAATTGCTACATTTGATTTTTCTGACAATGTTGATATTAGGAACATAAGGGAGAAGGACAAAAAATATCTTCCTCTTGAGCTTCCATCAGAACTTAAAAGGAAAATTTTAAAATTAGCAAAGAACCTGGACTTGAAATGTGGAACGGTTGATTTGCTAAAGTCTAATGATGATTATTATTTTTTAGAAGTGAATCCATTAGGGCAGTTTCACCAAGTTAGTCATTACGGAGGCTATCAAATAGAAAAACATATTGCAGATTTATTATGAAACAAGAAAAAGAATTATACCTAAAGGGAATTGAGTACTCCTTACAGGTATGGAAGAGAAGTAACAGCGTGTCTCAGGTTAAATATTCTGAGAATAAAGATAAGAAAAGTAGAAAAACCAAGATTTTCCGTTCACAAAAACATTATTCCCTTTTGTATTAAGTATGTTTTTAAAGTTATTTGACTCGGTTAAAATTACCAGAGGTATTAAGAATTCTGTTATCTTAGATACAAGTACTGGGTTTTTACAACTTATTCCGATTGTTTTTTTTGATTTACTATCAAATGAAAATCAAAACTATTCCGTATTAAAGAAACAATTAGATAACGAGAGCTTAGAAGTACTAGAGGAGTATCTTAGTTTTATTATAGATAATAAGTTAGGAGTTATTCTGGATACTAAGAAAGAATTATCAACTTTTCAGAATGCATCAGAATTTAAAGAAACACCTTCTTGTGTTGACTATTTAATTTTGGATGTCAACAATTCAGATGTCTTAGATGATGTGCTGGTGCAGCAAATTTGTGATTTGAGAATTAAATATCTACAAATCAGATTTTCAGAATTGGAATTAAATGATATAATAAAAATAATTAGAAAATTAGATTTGCTTAATGATTCTAGTATTAATGAAGTATCAGTTGTTGTAAATTATGACTTACAATTGGTCACATTTATCAAAGAGAATCACTACAGTATTTCAAATAAATTCCTACACTTTATATTGCACTCATCGGATGAACAAGATTCTCAAACTTTAGAACATGTTCAACTAAGTATCATTAAAAATAGAATTAACATCCCTTTAAGTTGTGGATTGATTGATTTAAAAAATATAAATCTTAATCGTAACTTTTATCTTGAAGCCAAGCAAAATAATACCTGTCTTAATAAAAAAATATCAATAGATGTAAAGGGCAACATTAAAAATTGCCCCTCCATGTCTCAAAGTTATGGAAACATCAAAGATGTAACATTAGAAAATGCTTTAAATCATCCTGAATTTAAAAAATATTGGAACTTAACCAAAGATAGTATTGAAGTCTGCAAAGATTGTGAATTTCGTTACATCTGCACTGATTGCAGAGCTTACACCGAACAAACAAGTGTAAACAAAGAAGGACTTGATACTTCCAAACCCTTAAAATGTGGTTACAATCCTTATACTGGTGAGTGGGAAGAGTGGAGTACAAACCCTTTGAAACAAAAAGCAATTCAGGCTTACGGAATGCAGGATTTGGTCAAAAAATAAAATTTACCATTTTTGAGGTACGGCTTCATATGTTGCTTTATAAAAATAAAGTGAGAACACAATTACTGGGATGGTTCCTGCAATGCAAATATAAAAATCTAATTCCGAACACTTGAATTTTAAAACTCAGCAAAGCATAGCCACCATGAGGTAATAGACAATTAATGAAGTTGGACTGATTCTTTTTAAGTGTACGCATAGCCCTACAGTTTTATCTGCTACATTGTCACTCCCTTAGCTTTCTTATCAATAAATAGATTGATTTTTTTCTTTGCGTTTTAGAAAAACAAAGGCTATGGAGGTATTATTTATAACCTTCATAATTTCCTTCTTCCAGCTCCCAGCCTCCTTTCTCTAATTCGTCTTTATACTCCTGAAAATTTTATATTGAGTATCCACCACCGAATGATTAAATCCGTGTGCAGCTTTGGGAAGTAGGAAATATTCTTTTTTAGGGGCTTTCAGAGCATCGAAATATTTTTTCGACATTTCTTTAGGCGTCAGAATATCCTCTTTTCCCTGAATAAGATACACGGGGATTTTGAAATTTAAGTTATCCTTCATCATATCAATGGTAGCTCCCATAGATTGTACACCCAGTTTCTGATCACCAACAAAATTCACAAATGAATAATCATCTCCGTCTTCTCTGTTTTTGCTGTCCTTTTCATTATCATATTCCGGAGCCAGTACAAACCAATTTGCAGGAGCGGGAGTAGAATTTGCCTTTTCATATTTTTTGATCACTCTATAAAGCATTCCTGAGTTTTTTGCACTGGAATAAGGGGGCTGCCCTATGGTATTCAATATTTTCAAAGCATCATCATCCTTTCTGTCTTCTGCCATTTTATAAAGCTTAGAATATCTTTCAGTACTGAAATTAGGATTCACAATTTGAGAATGTCCTACATAAGCATAAAAAAGTTCAGGAGCTTTCGTGGCTATCTTCACCCCAAGAGCAGATCCCCAGGAGGTACCGGAAAGAATAATTTTTTTCTTTCCAAGGTGTTGCAAAAGATATTGGGAAAGCGTAATGCCGTCATTGGTCATTTGTTCCAGCGTAAGGGGATGGGCTTTTAAATATTCCGGAGTCAGTTCTTCCGGAGGATTGTTGTGCCCGTACGTTCTTCCGGAACCACGCTGATCCCACTGAACCACAATAAAATCTTTTTCCAGATCTTTATATAAAACATCAATATAAGGAGTGATGGGACTTCCCGGGCCACCATGAAGAAACAGAATAATAGGTTTGGAAGGGTTTCCATTAATGGTTACCCATTGTTCAATGCCATTGATGGGAACATATTGTTCCTCATGAATCTGATGGTTGGTGGTTTTTGTATTCGGGTTTTGTGTTGTTTGTGCAGAAGCCCAGAATGGCAGCATGAATGAAAATAGGAAAATAGATAATTTAACGCTCATAAGTGATCACGGATATTTGAATAGTTTAGTTTAAAACGGCTCAAATGTAGGGATAAATTCAAAGATTTGAGTTGAAAATTTCAGATTCATTATTTGTGAAAGTTGGGAATGGGAAGCGGGAAGCTGGGTCGTTTTGGTTATAATAATGAATAGTCACTGTAAAACGGGATTCTTTAAAACGCAAAGGTTCAAGAGTAACATTGTATTATTTTTAAGGGAGCAAAGAATGGAATCAACGGGTTGATTCTTTTTAAGCGAACGCATAGCCTTGCTGCTTCATCTGCGACATTGTCGCTCCCTTAGACTCCTTATCAATTAATAGATTGAAATTTATCTTTGCGTTTTAGGGAAATAAAAGCTGGGATGTATTATTTATAACCTTCATAACTTCCTTCTTCCAGCTCCCAGCTTCCAGTTCCCTCTTCGTAATTAAGAAAAAAAACCAGTCAGTATCAATCTAATTTTTATATTTGCACGTGTTGGATTTTGAATGGTAAAAGACTGTCGAATCCCAATAAAAACTTAAAAATAAAATAACCAAAAAACAAAGAAGAATCAGGAATGGATAAAAGTAATTTATTAATTATTGTAGCTTCGGTTTCCATATTCATTTCAGTGCTTCTTGCTATTTTCCTCGTTACCGTAAAAACCAAATACAGGATAAGCAATGTTTTATTTGCTGTTTTTCTCATTATCAACGCCATAGATATGAGTGATCCTTTATTTAATATGATATCGGATGGGCCATCCAATCTTGGGGTGTTTAAAAATATGCTTGTTTTCCTGCAAATCCCGGTTTTTTATCTCTATGTGCTATCTGTCTGTTATTCCGATTTCAAACTTAAACCCAAACATCTGCTGCATGCGCTTCCGTTTTTAATTGCTAATCTGACTTTACTGCCCCGTTTTTATGGTGTAGATACTGCTTCAAAAATTCACTTTGTTGAAAACCGCCAAAGTATGATAGAATTGAAGTTTAATCATATTCTGCTCCATGTTCAGATGATCATCTATTTCGTTGCGGTTTTCAGAGTATTAAGAAAATCGAAGACGCTTTATCTTGAAAATTATGCAGGGAAAAGTATAAATTCTTACAAATGGCTGTTCCAGTTTACAATTGTTTTGTGTATTGTATATGCTATAGCTCTTTTAAAAAATATTCTTAAATTTTCAGATTATGTCCATATTTCAGAATGGATAAAGGCCGGGCTTTTATTATTATCACTTTTCATTATTTGCTGGTACCTTTTCAAAGCATTAAATAACCCGGAGCTTTTCAGAAACGTAGATTCAAAATTGAAACTGGTAGCTGAGATGGTTTCAGAAGAAAAAAGTAATGAAGAATCTGTAACGAATGACAGTGAATATAAGGAGGAGATTTTGAGATTGAAAAGTTATATGATCGAGAAAAAACCTTTTCTTAATTCTTCTCTCACCATTCAGGAAGTTTCCAGTGAGATTGAAATTCCTGTCCGTGAACTGTCTCTTTTAATCAATTATCAATTAGGGCAGCATTTTTATGATTTTGTAAATAGCTATCGTATAGAAAATGCGATGAATATCTTAAAAGATGAAACCAAAAGTAAGGTGACGATCCTTGAAATTCTATATGAAGTTGGTTTTAATTCAAAATCTTCCTTTAATACTGCCTTTAAAAAACATACTGGGAATACACCAACTTATTATCGTAAGAATATGTAATTCAGTTGTTTGTAATTACTCGTACTTTTTTTCTGAAAGATTCGAACCTATTTTTCTGAGCAAATGGGATCGATTACTTTTATTCGGTCGCATAGCTTCAGCGTCTTCCACATCTTTGTATCGAAATAAATTTTTAACATTTAAAAAAACGATACAATGAAAACTTCATTCTCACTTTTAGCAGTACTTTTATTCATCAGCAGCTTTTCTTTTGGACAAAAATTTTCCACAAAGATTGATTCTATCATACAGGATAATTATAAAAAAAATCCTAATGTAGGGATCAGTGTTGGCTTCATCAGTAATAACGAAGAATATTATACTGCATATGGTAATCTGAATGCGGAAAGCCAGGCCAAAATTGACAAAAATTCTCTATTTGAAATTGCATCAATCACTAAAATTTTAACTTCAAATTTAATTGCTCAGGCAGTTATTGATCATAAAATAAAATTAGATGATTATATAGACGGTTACCTTCCTAAGGAATATGTATTGAACCAGAATCTTAAAAACAAAATCAGAGTTTCAGATCTGGCATCCCATCAATCTGGTTTACCCGATATAGATTTTGCAAAATTGATTGAGCAGAATCCACAACAGCCAGTAAGTAGTGTTACTCAAAATACCTTGACCTCAATTATCAATAACTGCAGTGAGCTGAAAGATTATGGTAAATACCGATATTCTACCATTGGCTATACTTTATTAGGGCAGATCCTGGAAAAAATATATGGTAAAAGCTATGATGTCATTATCAGAGACCAACTTATTCAGCCATTGAAAATGACCACTACATTTACTAAAGATTTTAATGTGAAGAACAGAACAACGGCCCACAATCCGGAAGGAGGAATTCAGGAATTCTTCAATTGGAATATTACAGCACCTGCGGGATTAGTGAAATCTAATGCGGTTGATATGGTCAGGTTTCTAAAAGCTGTATTAAATAATAAAACAAGAGTAGGGCAGGCATCTATAATAGGGGAAAAAATCTTTTACACAGATGAAAAAAGAGAAATGGGATTAGGTTTAGGAATCTCAACAGATGATAAAAATACAATTTATTATAAATCAGGAGATTCTATGGGGCAGTCTTCCATTATATGTTACAACAGAGCAAAAAAATGGGGGTTCATTATCCTTCTTGATCAGAGAAACTCAAAAATGAGACAAGATCTGATGAATAAAATTTATGACACAATTCTGAAATAATTGTAACATGAAAATGAATCTTTTACAAGTAAAGAGAATTCCTATTTGTTAAATATCAATATCCATTTCCCATGAAAAAATTACTGACCGGAATTGTTTTTTTTCACTCCCTGTTATCTTACGCACAGAAGGATGAAAAAACAATCGTTCTTTCTGAAATTACAGAAAAAGTGAAGCGTTATTATATCGATAAAGAAGCTTATAAAAAAGTAGATTCTTCATTTCAAAACGACCTTAAAAAAGGAGTATTTAATAAGCTGAATAAAAATGATTTTGCAGCGCTTCTTGGCAGGAAACTGAGATCAGATATAAAAGACTACCATTTTTCTTTCAGATATCTGGAAAACTATAGCCCTGAAAAGGTAGTTGACGAGAAAGAAAAGGAGAAACTACATGATTTTCATAACAGTCTTGAGAATTTTGGTTTTGAAAGTGTTCAGCGATTGGAGGGGAATATAGGGTATATTAACTATAAAGGCTTTGCTTCATCAAAGTCCAGCGAGGCTACATTGGCTGCTGCCATGAATTTTATTGCCAATACCAACGCCTTGATTATTGACCTCAGAGAAAATCAAGGGGGAGATAATGAAATGCTTCTCCTGTTCTGCAGTTATTTTTTTGATAAAAAAACAGACCTTTATACCACCTATTTCAGACATGAGGATAAGACTGTGATGAACAGTACACAACCCGATGTTTTGGGGAGAAAGTATCTCCATAAAAAAATCTATATCCTTACCAGTAAAAATACTTTTTCTGCAGCAGAAGCGCTTGCTTATTTTTTGCAGCAACATAAACTGGCTGAAGTAATAGGTGAGAAAACACCTGGAGCAGCCAATCCGGTAGATCATTTTGTTATTCAGAATCAATATCTATTACTTGTTCCGACAGGAAAAGTAAGTTCTTTGGTCAATCAGAAAAACTGGGAACATATCGGTATAAGTCCTGATCAGGAGGTGAAATCCAAAGATGCTTTAAAAGCGGCTCATAGTAAAATTTTAAAAAGTATTTTAAAAACAGAAACAAAAACAGAGCTAAGCACATCTGAAATAAAAAATCTTAGTGATAAATTAGAACAAGAGATTAATTGAAGTGACTTTTGATAGTTTGCTGTTTTTTAGAATCTATCAATAAAAAGGGACAGATCCAGGTTTAGATTTGTCCCTTTTTATGGCTATAATAAGATTTTAATACTATGGAAAAATTTATTTTAAAATTTGCTGATCATAAAGAATATTGTCGTATTCATCAAAGCTTATAATCAGGACTTTATACTGTTTTGCACTGTCATTATTGAAAAATTTAATTCTTGGAGGAACATAATCGCTGTCAAATAGATTAGGATTCCAATACAGTGTTTCTCTGGTATCATTTTCAATTTTTTCCGGAGCATCACCATCAATCATTTCAATAGGGAATTCCGAAGGTCTGTCGTATCCTTTTATGATGGCTGAGTTATTGTTGGGGGCTTCTTTTTCAGTGCTTTTAGATTTCATATTGCCTTTCATTGTATAAATGGCTACTGCGTCACCTATTAATCCTGCTCCTTTAATGATTTTTACCATCGCAATATTGTTTATAGGAAGGTTGGAAATCATGGTAGGGTCAGTTTGTACTTCATCTAAATAGAGCTTAGCCTGCTGACCACGGATATAAGGTACATTTACCCCTGAATTGTTTCTCTGAAACGTTAATCCGGCAGCTCTTCCCTGAAGCCAGTCTAAGATATTATTGGATCCTCCGGCATTTTGGTTTTCATTAACGAAGTCAAATACAGTAGAGTTAACAGAACTGAACATTCCGGTGGACAGTTGTTTGTCTAACTCTTCTTTTGGATCTTTCTTTTTTCCTACCAAGGCTACTTCCTGGATCTGGATATCAGCACTTTCTTTCTTTTTAATATTTTTCTGCGTGTTGATGGCTCTGGCAATGCTTGGAGGAAGGGTTTTGTTTTCACCCGATTTTACTAATGTATATTTTGTGCTCGGGAAATTGCCTTTAAATGTGGTAGGAATCACTAAAGGTTCCACTGTAACGAATAAATTATCACTACTGGCATCTTTATCTTTTTCCGCGTTTACAAATAAAGAAACGTTCAAAGGCTCATCAGTATTGATATTGTTCAGATAGACATATCCGTTCTGATCCGTTTGAAACTGATTGATGGCAGGGTCTCCTTTACCAGCTCTCAATACCAGGTTTACTGTACTGTTGACTAGCAAAGCATTATTTTTAATGGGTTTTACCCTGTAGGAAAGAAACTGTTGAGAATTGTTTTTAATGGCTGGAGAAGATCCGTTAAGAACAGAATTCCAATCGAATCTTTTCCAGGTTTCAGAAATTAGCAGGGCGTCCAGTGCTTCAGTATTGGCAGTTTTAGAAAAATATTGGGCAGGACTGTCTATTTTTGAAGTAAAATCTCCTGTTAACCAAAGCCCGCTCAGCAGATTCTCTTCTTCTGTATTTGGAGTGCCGTTGTCCTCACTTACGAGAACTGTATAGTTTTTAAAATTAGATTCCGGGGAAAGATCAATGCTGTTGAAGGCTCTGGGAGTTGGTTTCAGGCTCTGACCTACTATTTCTGCTTTCTCCACCTTTAAATTGCCGGGTTTTATAAAGCAAAGCCTCTTGGCAACAAGATTATCCTGCTCATCAAAAATGGCCAGCTGCAAAACAGCATTAGCTCCATTGCTTACTTTTGTAGGAATAAGACTGGATGCTTCATTGGTCAGATGGTTGATATTAGCTCTGTAAGCAAGGTGGTTATTGATAATTCCAACAATTTTATAACCCTGAAGCTGTTGTTTTAGGTTAATACCTTTCAAAGTATATTTAACACCTTCCTTAGAGCTGCTGACTTCTACATTAAGGCCGCTGTCTGCAGCATGTGGCAGGTCGATTGTCTGGTTTTTTCCGGTATTATCCTGAATGATAGCCTGGTATTTTTTTCCTGATGTTGCAGTGAGTGTAAAAGAGGCTACATTTTTATCAAAAGATTTAAATGTAGCGACAGGAGTTTTGGGGTTTTGGATATCTATTACTTTTCCGGACCAGTTTTCCGGTAAAGATGTGTTGCTGGATAACCTTACAGCAAATTTCGTTGGCATACCATTAATAAAAGTTCCTCCTTCCGGAAAAGCTTTTGCAGACCAGTCAGAACTTTTGGAAATGACCAGCGATTCCTTAGATTTTGGATTGTAAACCGGAAGTGCTTTGACAATTTGGAAGTCTTCATTAAAATTGGTCATGTAAGGAGTATAAGCTCTTATAAAGTAAACCTGCTCAGGAAGATCTTCTTTCAGTTGAAAATCTCCGCTGCCTTCACCATTGGTCAGAAGTGTTGTTTTCCAGTCTATTAATTTTTTATCAGCATCATACAATTCAACAAATAGGGTAGTAGATAATGCAGAACGGTTATAGCCATCAAATACAAAACTTTTAAACCAAATCTTGTCACCTGCTGCATATTGCGATTTGTCGGTAAGTAAGTATACTTTTTCTTGCTCGTAATTGTCCTCAAGATTGGTAAGTGCTTTTTCCAGTTTAGTTTGTGCCAGTACGGGTTGAACCATGGAAAGAAGCAATACACAGAATATATTTTTCATAGAAATCTTAACGCATTTAATTCTGTGCTAATGTAATGATTTAAAGACTTTGAAAATTGATATTTAACGTCTTATTTTCAGAAGAAAGAAATAAGATGAGAATATTTTCTTCCTATAATTCCTGAACCAGAAAATAGTATTACCCGAAAGTGATCACCGTTAAATATTGAGAAAAACTGATGTTGTAAGTATGGATTTCACGGGAACGTTTTGTGAATTAAAGTTTTATATCATAAAAGTTAATCAATATCTGGTGAAAAAAAGGGTATTGAATGAATATTTTTATTATTTTTATAAAAGAAACTAATACATGAAAATATATGAAAAATATTTTTACATAAATATTTATTTAAATATAATATACTAAAAATAATCTATTTTAATTTCAATAATATAATTGATTTTGCTTTTTCATAGGCGTGCATTTCTATGGCATAAAAGCAAGATGTAATTAAAATAGATACGGATAGAATTACAATTAAACATACAATCAAACCCAATTATTCTTATGGAAAAACTACACCAACACACGCATGGCTGTACGCACTGTTCTTGCAACAATCCTGTTTTGGAAGTTCTTAAAGAAGAACTTTTCAGTGCAGAAAATCTGACAAAAATAAATCCGGGTTCAGGAAAAGCAACCCACGAAAAGCCACAGACTCTGATGGTCAGTGGAGGGATTATTCGTCCCATGATTGGCGGATCAACAGACACCGTTGAAGCCATTGGTTTTGCTGATGGAAAAGTGGTGGTAACCGGTGAGAAAAAAGAGGTGGTAAAATATATGAAGAAACACCATCCGAAACATCAAAAAAAGGAATTAACAGCAACTCAAACTTTACTTCCTGGTCTGATAGAACCCCATGTTCATATGGTTCCTACAGCAATGATGAATGGCTGGCTGGATCTGAGCCCTTTTGAAGGACAGAATTTAAAGGCTGTCTATGATCTGAACTCAGTTGGAACTATCATCAATGCACATATTCCCCCTAAAATTCTCGGAGCTGTTATCTTAGGAAGAGGATTGGATCCGTCATTAATGCCTTTTAAGGAAAAAGACGGTAAAAAAGAGCTGATAACGATCGACAATGTAGTACTTGATAGTATTAATGCTAAAACGCCCATGATGTTATTAAGTGCTTCCATGCATACGCTTTATCTGAATACGATGGCATTGGAGCATGTATTTAAGAATAATACTGACATACAGACTGAATATAAAACCGTTGAAAAATATATTATTGAAACCAAAGGCCAGCTGCAGGAAGGTTTGCAAATGACTCCTGCATTGAAGACTGTAAAGTTGCAGATTATTGCGATGAGCATAGAGATCAATAGATATCTGACAGATCTTTTTAATACAGCCAATTCAAGGGGAGTTACTTTTATGTATGATGCCGGATTGAATAAAGGATCAGAAACACTTTTAACCAAATATTTTGAGACACATACTGAATTGGTAAGAACAGGTGGAGCATACCTTTGTTCCAGCCAGGAAGATGTAGATAAACTGGATCATTATAAAGAACCGGATCGCTACAAGCCTGTATATAATGGGCATATTAAAGTGGTTTCAGATGGTTCCAATCAGGGTTTGACTGGTTATCAGAGTGCTCCTTATCTGTGTAATCCTGTCGATAATACGGGAGTATTTAATTTCCCGCAGTCAGGTATTCCGGCGCATACGATTCCACCAAGTTATAATACATTAATCAATACTGTTGTCGCTGTAAAAGGCTGGCCGTTAATGGTTCATGCTAATGGAGATCAGGCAGTAACATTTGCAATCAATGCTTATCAGCGTACCCTTGCTCAATATAAAGGTCCGGAGCTTCGTAACCGTATAGAGCACTGCTCGCTTCTGACATCTGATCAAATTACCATTATGCTCCAAATGGGTGTTTCACCAAGTTTCCTTATCGGGCATGTGGGCTATTGGGGATACGCTTTTAAGGAAGTGATATTCGGTGAAAAGGCACAAATGCTTGATCTTTGCGGTTCAACACTTGCTGCGGGTATGAGAATTACCCTTCACAGTGACAATGAAGTAAGTCCATTGGGGCCTTTAAGAATGATGGAGCAATCGATTACCAGAATCATGGAAAAAAATCCAAAGGATATTGAAGTTTTAAATAGTGCCGAACGTATTACCCCTGAACAGGCTTTAATTGCTGTTACTTATGATGCTGCCTGGCAATGCTACGCAGACAAATGGGTGGGATCTTTAAATGCAGGATATTTTGCTGATTTTGTTATATTGGAACAAGATCCTCTTTCATTAAATACACCATCATTACAATATATGAAAATGCGGGATATTCCGGTTTTGGAAACATGGGTGGGAGGTATACCTGTTTATGTAAATAATAAGAGTACGGAAGGAGCAGCTGAAAAACAAGTGCTTTTTTCAGATAACGGATAATTTATTTCTGAGAAGAATTAAATAGTTGCTAATCAAACCCAATCAGAGTAGATCATTTCTGCTCTGATTTTGTTTTTATGGCTATTGTAAGTCAATAAGGAGATATTGATTCTAAAGTTATCTAAAAATAAAGAGATGAATCAAACTGATTCATCTCTTTATTATATTGCTCTTTTATTAAGCTTCAATAAATTCTAAAAGATCTTTGTTAATTGTTTCGTGTTCCGTAGTTGGCATTCCGTGAGGAAAACCGGGATACGTAATCAACTTTCCGTTTTTCAATAGTTTTGCAGATTTTATAGCAGAATTTTCGATAGGGACAATCTGGTCATCTTCACCATGAAGAACCAAAACCGGAATATCCACCGCTTTCAGATCTTCAGTGAAATCGGTTTCAGAAAATGCTTTGATTCCGTCATAATGAGCTACAATACCACCCATCATTCCCTGTCTCCACCAGTTTCTTTGTACACCGTCTTTTACATTTGCACCTTCTCTGTTGTATCCATAGAAAGGGAAAGTTAAATCAAAATAAAACTGGTTTCTGTTATTCAAAGTCTGTTCTCTGATCCCATCAAAAACTTCCATTGGAACACCGTCAGGATTGTTTTCACTTTTTACCATTACCGGTGGAACGGCACTGATTAAAACTGCTTTTTTTGCTCTGCCATTGGCATATTTATGTACATATCTGATAACTTCACCACCTCCTGTAGAATGTCCGATGTGTACAACATCTTTCAAATCAAGGAATTCTACAAGTTCTGCTGCGTCAGAAGCATATTGCTCAATGGTGTGATTATAGATGTTCTGGCTTGAACGGCCGTGGCCTCTTCTGTCATGGGAAATTACTCTGTAACCTCTCTGAAGGAAGAAAATTACCTGTGCATCCCAATCGTCAGAGGATAATGGCCATCCGTGGTGAAACATCAATACAGGTCCTGCTCCCTGGTCTTTATAAAAAACCTCTGTTCCGTCTTTTAATGTAAATGTGCTCATAGTTTTAAATTTTTAGTATTAATGAATATTTTATTTGATAATTTTTTGTTGTCTTAATTCTTTAGCAAATGTAGGACAGTTCGCGTTCCCTGAAATTAATCTAGTTTAATTTCGTACCTATTGATAGCAATTTTTTTGTTTTGCTTGTTTAATCTGCTTTCTGTTTCCAATTTTTTCTTCAGATAACCATTATGTTAGCTTTTCGGTGTCATCAAATAGCTTCTGAAGGCTGAATTTTACTCACTTTTTTCTAATTTGCGCCCGTAAAATAAATGTATGTTTCAGAATATTATTAAAAACATCTCACGATTTGTGATCCTGACCCCGGAAGAAGAAAATATATATGAAGGTTTGCTGACCCTTCAGAAGTACCCGAAGAAAACACATCTTCTGCGCGAAGGAGAGATTTGTCAGTTCGAAGGATTTATAAAGGAGGGTTGTGTGCGAACGTATTATCTTGATGAAAACGGTTTTGAAGTAACCCTTCTCTTTGCTGTTGAAGATTGGTGGATTACCGATATTGATTCTTTTAATAATAGAACGCCCTCGAAGATTTTTATAGAAGCCCTGGAAGACACCGAAATTTATATGCTGAATCCGGAAACTAAAGAGGAATTGATGCAGAAAGTTCCGAAGTTTGAAAGAGCATTCCGCCTGATGATGCAGCGGTATGTGGTGACGCTGCAAAACCGACTGGTTAACACCATTTCTCAACCGGCTACAGATCGTTATTTGGAATTTATCAGGGTGTATCCTTCGATTCCGCAGCGTGTAGCGCAGTATTATATTGCATCGTATCTTGGTGTTTCTAAGGAGTTTGTGAGCACCATCAGGAAACGATTAGCGAATAAGGCAAAAATAGATCAATAGTGTAAAGCCTGTAAAAACATAGGATTAAATATTCTTTTGCTTAAAAAATCCCAACAAAAGCTGGGATTTTTTTTGTTTTGATTTTTGCTGTGTGACGTTGTGAGACTTTGAGCTGGAAATATGATCCTTTTCTTTAAACTTATGCAAAGTCAGGATACTTCAGAGATTAAGGGCTTATACAAAGAATTAGTTTTGAATAAAGTAATTCAATTATTTAGTAAAACATGAAAATGTTACATTTTGTTATTAAGATTTGTCCAATCATCATAGTTAGTATTTTCAAATATGTTTATTAATTTTTCAGCTAAAACAATATTTGCTTCGTCTGAACTTACTCCTTCAATAAGATTTATTTCTCCTGTTGGCATATTTAAGATATTCTCTTGAGCGTAATTAATGTAAGCCCTATAGGTATTATCTTGAATATTTGCAACAATCCCAATTGCAATTCCATATTGATTCAAAAATATACTAAAGAAATCGTAGTAATCCAGTTGAGCTTCCATATATCTAGAATGAATGAATCTTTTTACATCATTACTACTGTCAAAAAAGTATTTTAACATTTTTGAATTAAATTTTGGATTTCCCATAATTATAAGTTTTTATTTTTAATACCATGAAAATTAAGAAACACTATTTAATTTGTGGCTAGTAAACAAGATCATTACCTTTAAACTTGCGTCAAAGTTAGTCGTCTTTTGCGAATTTTTTTTTCATAAGTCTACTATAATTCTTCCCAAAGACATTGATGTAATTTCTTGTTTCTCTCTTTTTTAAAAGAGTTTTGTTCTTTTTTATACATGAAAAGTCATCAATTTCGTCATAGAATATATGTTCAAAAACACACGCATATAAATCAAGCATAATTAAAGCTCGATGACATATTAAAAATGTTTTTTCTCTAGATCTTAGAATAACTCCAGCATTTTCTCTATTTTTAAGATTTACATAGAAATGATTTGGGAATTGTGAAGAGTCAATATGTGTTTTTGAACTAAGTTCTCCATAAATAATACCAATACTTGGATAAAATTCTTTTAACTTGGAAATCGATCTGGTTGGTGATTGGAAATCTTCAATTTCATTTCTGAATTGTGTATCATATGCAAAAGCAATTTGTTCTATTATTTGTCGGATTATTGCATAGCATTCGTAAATATAATCATATTTAATCAACATTCTTAATGCGCTAAAATTACTATCCAGTTTTTTATAAATTATACCGCAATGAGAATAAGCAGTGCTTTTTTCTTCAAAATTTATATCACCTAAAACTTGTTTATATTTAAGATAAATTTTTTCCTGGAATTGAAAGAATATATTTCTCAAATCATCATATTCTTTAAGTTCACTATTGCCATAGTCTCTTTCATTTTCTAACATCATTTCAACGTGATCTTTAAAATAACTGTTTTTAAAAATGTTATCAACAGAAGTGTTTCCAAAAAACAGAGTTCTTAATGCTGCTTTTACATACTTTTCCTGCTCGAAAGTGAAAGTGTCAGGAACAATTAACGGTGTATCTGCAAACCAAATAACTTTGGTTTTAGCAAAATCAATAGAGTAAATATCTTGTTTTATATCCATTACTAAATTATTTATTATTCATTAAGAATTATCGCAAAATAAATAAAAGTCTGCGCATTCTTTTTGCGTAATAATATATGTTTTATCGTATCTTAAAATTATCATTCTTCAAAAAATTGAAAGATCAGATGGATTCAATTTTAAAGCCCGTAATTAATTTGCTTGAAAAAAAATTAAAGTCATAATATTTTAAAGAGTATTATTAAGAAAATTGGATGCATAAATTCTTATAACAAAAATCCCAACGAAAGCTGGGATTTGGTATAATATATAGTTTATTTACCTTGCTGTTTCTTAGGTGGTTTTAAAGAAGGTGTATTTCCTGGTGTCTCTTTATTATCGCGTTGGCGTTTGTCTGGTTTACCTGTTGATGTTGCTATTCTTTTTGGCCCTGTTTTAAGTCCCATAATATTAATGTTTTATTGTTAACTAAGTCAAATTTACAGATGATAATTTATATTATTTCACGGTTTTCCGTAAATAGCAAAACATACTCCAAAATCAGGAGACTTAGGAGAGCGGATTTTTATTATTGTTTTGTCAAGTTTTGCATTTTTTTTAAAACAATATCTTTTATTCCAAACTCTAAACACTCAGTACTTCCTCTAAAAGTTAAAATTGGTTTGTACGATAGTTTAGAATATTTATTTTTTAATTCGCTTTCTAGTATCATAGCATCTTCACCAATATTTATTTTTTTGCTAAATAATATTTTATGTGAATAAGGAATTTCACCTTTTAGTACTCTAGTTTCAATATCAGTTATAGTTACTCCGAATTTCAAGAATCTTTCTCCATTTCCAAAACACTCAATTAAATATAAAAACTTAGATTTATTATACCATTTACTTTTATGAAATCCACTTTTTTCACTTTTATCGCAACTTGGACAACCTCTTTTATCAGAATAGTGAGCTCTTGGTCTCATTTCAAAATCTCCGTGTTCATTACATGTTATAATTACTCTGTTTTCTGTAGTCGTATAAATAACCTTAGAATAATCATACTTGCTACCATGTACTTTTTTAGATCTCCTTAAAAAATCTTCAAATGTTGTTCTTTGTGACATATTTGTGAAATTTTACATAATATTATACCAATATATCTAATCATATATTCGCCATATTATAGTCTCTTTTAAATGATAAAAATAAAAATTATGTCAAAATTATTAATCCGTATTTTTACGGAATTTCTTAAAAATTTCGAAAATTTCTTCACAAAAAAAAATCCCAACTTTCGTCAGGATTATTCATTTATAAGTTTAAAGAAATCAGATAAACTAATTTTTCTTGCTTCACATATTTTAAAAAGTGTTTCAACAGGTATTCTGTAAGTTTCTTCACTTTTAATTTTTCTGATGGTGCTTTCTTCTACACCATGATTTTTGGCAAATGAATTTTGTGACTTGCCTTCTTGAAGCCAAGGTATCAACCATTTTTTTGTAATGTATAAACAAATTTTCTCGTTTATATCTGTCATAGAACAAATGAAATAATTAAATAGTGAAAAATTACGGTCGATCGACCGTAATTGAATTTCTTTTATTACATTTATAAAAAAATACAAACTCATGAAAAAGATAAAAACAGATTTTACTCACCGGTTTCGGGCAGACAAGAAGAACTCCGGCTTACAGCTGATGGAAACTTTCTTTCAGTTCAATGAGCTGGATGTTTCCAAAGAATTGCTCAGCAACATTATGAATTATGCAGTAAAGAGAAATAGCTGGATCCATGAAGATCCGGCGGTCATCTTCCAGTTTCATCAGTCGATGAGGTCGTTGATTAGGGCAGGATATCTCATGATGCTGAAAGAAAGAAAATGGACGGTCGATAGCCAGCCGGAAAAGATTTCCCCGTGGGTTCTTGGGCTGCTTTCGGAGAAAGAATACCGGAATCCTTTGCTGGTTTTCAAAAATGCATTCAGTGAATACAGCATCAAAGAATTTGATTATTTTATGTCCGGAATCGTTTATTTCTCAATGGGTGTCTATGAAAATCTGCCGGAAAGAAATATCGTGATGCCCTACATTCATACAGTTAAAATGCTGGAGGCTGCACACCTTATCCTTCAAAGAAGAAGAGAAAAGAAATTGGCTGAAACCAATTCAGGATAAGAGGGTTGTGTATAAATTATTGATTCAGATAGGTAATGTTCTGGTGACGTGTTTTTCTGACGCAAAGGTTTCATTGTTAAAACTGTTGATTGTAAGAAAGCAAAGAATAGAATCAATAAAGTTGATTCATTGAAGCGTATGTATAAGTATACTGCTTCATCAGTGACAAAGTCGCATCATTTTACCCACTAAAATAAAACAGAATTAGTAATGAACTTTGCGTTAATCTTTTTTTCAAAAAATAGCTTCAAATATTGTGTTCTGCTATGCAAAGCCCGACTTTAAGATTATTCCAAAGTCAGGAGACTTCGGAGAGCAGAGAAAAGAAAATGGCTGAAACCAATTAAAAATAAAAAATGCCCCTTTTTCAGGGGCATTATATTATTGTGCTTTTACTTGCTCTAGCTTGATGAATATTTTAGTAAGGTTAGGTTGGGAATTGCCCGAAGTAGGGGCTCCTGCCATAATGGTTGCGGTATAAGCAGTTTTTGAAGAAGAATTACTGTCTATCCAGGTATATCTTCTATGCTCAGGTCCGCCACCGGATCCATCGATAATCCCTATATTCCCCCAGTAAGCGTTACCCATTGCTCCTGTACCTTGAGGAAACCAGGTAGCCGATGAATCTGCCATACCACCCCAAACTCCTGAAGTGATATTGTTGGTTGTTACAGCGGAACCAATATAACCGCCATATTCGGTATTATAATTCCAGTACAGATTAACTGTAGCACCTGTATTATTAAACAACTGTACATTAGGATTGGCAAGGGTTGTACCACTTGTGGTATCAAATATTACCCTGATTGAATACTTACCGTCTGGGGTAGCAAGAGGGAAAGTATACGCTTGCTTCCCATTGGGATCGGTTGTTAGGGTAGGGTAGCCCATCACAGCGACAGACGCAATGTCTGCACGGCTGCTATTTCCTACTGTAGCAGTACAGTTCTGTCCTGATGTTAAGAAAGGAATTGCAGTGCTGTTCAGAGGAAGAGTCATATCATTAGCAGTGGTAGGTGTTCCCGTTACTGAGAATACTAATTCGCCATCACCAAACTCTAAAGTTCCGGGTCTTAATTGGAAGGTTAATCCATTTACAGTAAAAGGAGCTCCTGAATTATAGGCACCACCGCTTCCCTGGCTATAGGTGACTTTTAGGTTTCCGGTGAAAGGTGTACCGGCAGTATAAGTAGAAGGACTTAAGTAAGCTGAAGTACATTGTAATGCAGAAATCGTTGGAGGGATAGCATTTGTTGCTTGTGTAAGTCTTTGCCACACAGATCCATCAAAATAATAATAGCCCATAGCAGTAACATTAACACGTTGTCCTGCAGTATCACCACCAGTAACGTCTGTAATATAAATCAATGCTCCGCTCTGATCGCTGCCGTAACTTGCCGTATTTGCTGTAAGCTCAGCTCTTGTAAGCCTCGGAGCCTGTAATCCGAATGTTTGTGTGTTATCCGTAATCACTCCCGAAATATCTCTTTTAGCAGATACATCCACTATTGTTTTTGGGGAAGTTGTATTAAACCCTACTTGGGCTAATGAGAATCCAGAGATAAGAATAGCACTGAATTGTGTAAATTTTGTTTTCATATTAAAGTGATTTATGTAGTGAGCCAAATATAGCTTTTTTTATGGAAAATAAAAAATAATAGCCTTATAATTGATGAGAATTAACTAATTGGTAATGTTTTATTTGATTTCAGTATTCTATTTTTAATTAAAACAGAATTATTAATAAATCTCGCGTTCAACTTTTTAATCAATAATCAATCAATCTGGTTTATTGGTATAAGAAGTAGAATTAACATTTTTGTAAAATAAAATCGGGTGCATTCAGGTATATAATGCCATAATTTGTTCTATATTTAGAAATATATTAGTATATGTATTTTACTGATATTTAGAAAAATGGCTTGTGTTTGTATTTTACACTCTAAAACATGCCTGTAAATAATATAAAAAAGACAATGCCAATAAACCCAATACCTCCGGATGGAGGCCTTTTATATAAAGAAACAGATATGACTCAGTTTTTTCCTGAGCCATTAAATGCAATAACTGCCGTATTTTTTTTAGCCATAGCCATTTTCTGGACCATTAAAATGAAGGGTAATTTTAAAGAATATCCTTTTTTAGCATACTGCCTGGTTTTATTATATGTGGGTGCCATAGGAGGAACTGTTTACCATTCATTCAGGCAATGGCCGGTATTTATCATGATGGATTGGTTACCGATTATGTTGCTTTGCTTGTCTGCCGGATTTTATTTTGTTGCTCAGAGTACCCGATGGTATTATGCTGTAGTAATGGTTCTGGCATATGCAGCACTTATGTTGGGTTTGAGAAACTGGATTTTGAAAGATAACCCTTCTCTTTTTATCAACGTCAATTATGCAATCATGGCCTCATTTGTGGTTTTCTCGGTACTAAGGTATTTGATGTATACCCACTGGAAAGCTGGTAAATGGGTAGGTTTTGCTGTATTGTCGTTTGTTTTTGCATTGACCTTCCGTATCGCTGACAAATGGGAATGGTTCAGTTTCGGAACCCACTTTTTATGGCATACTTTCGGGGCGATAGCAACGTTTTGTATGTTTAATTATATCTATCTTACACGGAATACAATTAGAAAAATATAAGTGGTTTTTATTTTCCTTGAAACTTTAATTTATACATAGGTAATCAACATTGATGTTTATTTTATTTTGTGAAATTTAGAGTTTAATTCTTTTAAGGTTGAAAGAAAGATGATTTACTTATATTTGCTCTGCAAAGCAAATCTAAATGTTCAAAAAAGTAAGTACAGTATTTATCCTCGGATTTTATACGGTTTTTTGTTCGGCCCAACAGGTCCGGCCTTCCAAATCATCTGAAATTTACCGCGAAATCAAAACCCTTAAACAGCTGCCTAAAGTTTTATACCTTGCGGCTCACCCTGATGATGAAAATACGGGATTGCTCTCCTGGTTAATCAACGACCAAAATGTAGAAACAGGCTACTTGTCTTTAACCAGAGGTGATGGCGGTCAGAATTTATTAGGTACAGAGCAAGGTGCTGCATTGGGTTTAATCAGAACACATGAACTTTTAGAGGCAAGAAAGTTAGACGGTGCCCAACAGTTTTTTACCCGGGCGATTGATTTTGGGTTCTCTAAAAATACAGCTGATACTTTTAAACAATGGGATGCAGACAGTATTACAGCGGATGTCGTTTGGGTAATCCGTCAATTCCGTCCTGATATTATCATTTGTCGTTTTCCTCCTACTGCTGCGGCAGGACATGGACAACATGCAGCTTCGGCTGTGGTGGCAGAAAAGGCTTTTAAGCTGGCAGGAGATAAAACCGCTTTCCCGGATCAACTGAAATATGTTAATGTATGGCAGCCAAAACGTGTATTGTGGAATACTTTCCGATTTGGTGGGGTCAATACAACCGCTGAAAATCAACTGAAAGTCACGGTTGGGCAATATGACGCACAACTGGGGATGGGCTATGGTGAATTGGCAGGATTAAGCAGAAGTTTACATAAAAGCCAGGGTGCGGGAACACAATCTGTAGCCGGGATCAGAACTGAATATTTTTCCCATGTTATCGGTGAGCCAGCAAAAACAACACTTTTTGACGGAGTAGTCAAAACCTGGACTTCACAAGGAAACGCTGATATTGACCAATCATTGGATCAAATTATTTCATCTTTCAATTTCAATAATCCAGACCAGAGTTTACCTGCTTTACTTGCTTTGAGAAAAAAGGTCATGGCACTAAAAGATGCAGATCTGAAAAAGGATAAAATTAAATATCTAGACAACATTATTTTAAGTTGTGCCGGTTTTATGGGTGAGGTAGTTACCAATCAGGCTGAAGCTGTTGCCGGGGATCATTATAATTTCAGATTAAATCTGATTTCAAGAGCTGCAAATCCTGTTGTTTTAGAAAATGTAAAATGGTTAAGCCAATCAGAAAATTTCAATAAGAAACTGTCAAAAGATTCTTTAATTACCATTCAGCATGACATTCAGATTCCTGCAGATGCTGCACTCACAGAACCTTACTGGTTAGCAAAACCAGCTACGAATGCAGCAACTTTCTCTGTTCCGAATGATACTTTAATCGGTTTGCCAGAGGCAGAATCACCCCTGAATGTCTTACTTGGATTAAAAATCGGTTCTGAAAATTTTCAGGTTAAACTTCCTTTATCTTTCAAGAAATTAGATCCGGTGCGTGGTGATGTAGTGGAAGCTTTGCGTATTATTCCTGCATTGGAACTGAAATTTACACAGCCCCTTTATTTAATCAAAGAAAATGAAGATTTACATTTGAGTTTAAACTTTAAGGTTAATGCTAACAAACAGTTCAGTAATGGTAAGCTTAACCTGATCTATAACGGAGAACGATTAGGAGGCGCTGATGTAAATTCGCTCAATGGCAAAGATTTTACTGTTGACTACGTTATTCCAAAAACTAAGCTTGCAGCAATAAGTTCATCTCGCTTACAATTGGATGCTAATTTTGTTGCAGATGGAGTCACTTATAATAAAAAACAAATATTAATTCAGTATCCGCATTTACCCTCTTTACAATATTTTACGCCTGCCACTGCCATCGTAATGAAAGGCGATATTCAGACGAAGGTTAAAAAAGTAGGGTACATAGAAGGTGCAGGTGATTTCATTCCTGAGTTCCTGCGCATTGCAGGTATTCAGGTAGATGTCCTGAAAGATGAAGATTTTTACGGCAACCTAGATGAATCCGGTGGAAACGGTAATCAAAACAAGCTATCACAATATGACGCCATCGTATTAGGGGTTCGTGCCAATAATACCGAGAAAAAATTGGGTCGATGGATGCCTTTCTTATGGTCTTATGCAAAAGCCGGAGGTAATTTGGTGATGCAGTATAACACCAATCAGGATACAACCGTTGACAAATTGGGGATGTACAATTTCAGCATTGCAAACAAACGTGTTACAGAAGAAAATGCTATGGTTACATTTTTAAATCCCAATCATAAATTACTGAACTTCCCGAATAAAATTACTACTGATGATTTTAAAGGTTGGGTACAGGAGCGTGGCGCCTATTTCCCTGCTCAGTGGGACGCAGCGTATGAACCGCTTTTTGAAATGCATGATACGGATGAAGAACCTCTTCAGGGATCCACTTTATATGCCAAATACGGGAAGGGTAATTTTATTTATACACCGTTGGCATTTTTCAGACAGTTGCCTGCAGGAAATGTTGGTGCAGCACGTTTATTTTTAAACTTTTTATCTGCCCAGAAAAACTGATGAACAAGAAACTTAAAAATTGGAATATTTGGTACATACTATTAGCAATTGCATTAGTATTGCAGATCGCATTTTATTATTGGTTTACTAAATTCTGGGCATGAGTAATATAGATTGGACAGTTCTCATTTTTACACTTGTTGCAGTGGTTGTTTACGGCGTATTGATCGGTTGTGGTCAAAAGAGCAATGAATCCTACCTGAAAGCAGATAATAAAATGCCCTGGTACATTGTACTTTTAGGGATTATGGCCACGCAGGCAAGTGCCATTACATTTCTTTCAGCACCGGGACAGGCTTATACAGACGGGATGCGTTTCGTTCAGTATTATTTTGGTTTGCCTTTGGCGATGATTGTGATCTGTATTACTTTCATTCCGATTTTTCAGCGCTTAAATGTTTACACGGCCTATGAATATTTAGAAAACCGTTTTGATAAAAAAACAAGAGTCCTTACTTCATTGCTTTTTCTTTTTTCCAGAGGTTTATCAACCGGAATTAGCATTTATGCTCCGAGTATCATCTTATCAAGCGTTTTAAACTGGAATATCTATTTGACTAATATTTTAACAGGTGGCATTCTGTTGATTTATACTTACGTTGGCGGAGCGAAAGCAATCGCTCACACCCAAAAATTACAGTTTCTTATTATTCTGGGAACAATGGCTTTTGCAGGGTATTTACTTATTCAGAATATGCCGAATGGAATTGGTTTTAATGATGCACTTTATCTGGCGGGGAAATCAGGAAAGCTGAATGTAATCACCACAGAATTCGATTGGAAAGATAAATACAATATCTGGAGCGGTTTAATTGGAGGTTTTTTTCTGGCACTTTCTTATTTCGGTACGGACCAGAGCCAGGTTGGGAGGTATATTACTGCGAAAGACAATACCAATGCAAAAATGGGCTTGCTGTTGAACGGATTGGTTAAAATTCCGATGCAGTTTGCTATTCTTCTGATCGGTGCTTTGCTTTTCGCATTCTTTTCTCTAAAACCGGCTCCGATTTATTTTAACGAACGTTCTTATCAATATTTAAAGGATACAAAACCTGATCAGGCTGCGGTTTTTGAAAAAGAACATCAGGATTTACAAATAAAATTTAATGCAGAATCGAAAGAAATTCTAAAGTTGAAAGAAACTCATTCTCCACAACTTCAAAAAACGATTCAGGATTTTAAAAATACACAAACCGAAGTAAAAGCTTTGCATGGAAGGGTAGAGGAAGCGATCAATCAATCAAACTATAACGCGGAGAAAACGGATACGAACTACATTTTCCTGTATTTCGTAAAAAACACTTTGCCTGTAGGGATGATTGGTTTGCTGTTTGCTGTCATTTTTCTGGCTAGCTGGGGTTCCATTTCGGCAGCGTTGAATTCTCTTGCTGCCTGCTCATTAAAAGATATTCATTTAATATTCAAAAAAGAAATTCCTGATGAGAAAACCGAATTGAAGTA
Organism: Chryseobacterium sp. IT-36CA2; assembly: GCF_949767875.1. Classification (NCBI taxonomy): domain Bacteria; kingdom Pseudomonadati; phylum Bacteroidota; class Flavobacteriia; order Flavobacteriales; family Weeksellaceae; genus Chryseobacterium; species Chryseobacterium sp. IT-36CA2. The sequence goes on from NZ_CATKPG010000011.1 coordinate 1,380,584, forward strand.
TAGTCGTCTGCATACGTTAGCTTGGGGGATTTTCTCAATTGGCGTGGCGATGTTTGCCACTCAAATGGGTTCCCTTATTGAAGCGGTGAATGTACTAGGTTCTCTTTTCTACGGTCCGATATTGGGGATTTTTCTGGTCGCATTTTACTATAAAAAAATCACTGGCTCAAATGTATTTATAGCTGCCATTTTATCAGAAATTACGGTTATTGCCGTGTATCAATTTGATATCGTTTCTTTCCTTTGGCTTAATGTAATTGGCGCAGCAGCAGTTATTGTATTTTCTGCAATCGGATTGCTGTTTTATAAACAGAAAGAAGTAAATTCGTAAGCAAATAATAATAAAAACAAACAAATAAAAATAATATGAAAACAATCATGAAATCTGCCGCCGTACTTGTTGCGACAATGACAATCTCCTTGAACGCCTTTGCACAGGAAACTAAAAAACCTGCCAGTCCTCCAGCTACAGCTACGGGAAAAATTAAAGATGCAACTATTACCATTGCCTATAGCAGTCCTTCAGTAAAAGGGCGTACTATCTGGGGTGGTTTGGAAGCTTATGATAAAGTTTGGCGTGCGGGTGCCAATGAAGCCACTACTTTCGAAACGGATAAAGATATTACTGTTCAGGGTAAAAAACTTCCTGCAGGTAAATACAGCTTTTTCTTAATCCCTAAACAAAGTGGAACCTGGACTGCAATTTTTAATAAAGAGCCAAAACAATGGGGTGCTTACAAATACGAGGAAGCAAAAGATGCTTTACGTGTTGATGTAAAAACAAAGGCTTTACCAGCAACACAGGAAGCTTTAGTTTATAAAATAAACAATAATGGATTCACAATGGATTGGGATAAAATCTCAGTTCCTGTAGAAATAAAATAGATTTGAATCTTTAAACAAAAAAATCCCGTCAATACGGGATTTTTTTGTTTTTAAATTATAAGGTATAACAACTAGGGCTTTACCTGTATTTTCAACCAGTGCAATATTTCTTTCAAAGCTGTTGGAGAGTAGGTTTGTTTTATTTTTTGATACTCCTGAGGGGCTCCTGTATCAGCTTCCTGAAATAAGTGATTTAAATCCGGTAATTCCATAATGGTTATGTTTTTATTTCGGGCTTTTCTTAATGCTTTTTTTATGGCATTCAGGTTTTCTTTTGGCGTTATCTGCAGATCTTTTTCTCCGTTAAGAGCTAAAACCGGAATCTTTACTTTTTTTAATGTATTTACAGGATTATACCTGATGAAATATTGCATCCATGGGGTAGCATAAGTTTCGACCTGTGAGTGGATGAACTCATCTTCAGTCATATTATCAGGCTTCTTAAAGTCTGGATTTTCATGTAAGAATTTCAGCAGATTACTTCTCAAATCGATTCTTAATTGTTCAATATTTGAGGACTTTTTTACAAGATCAAATATTTTTTTGTTGACTTTTTCTGTTCCTTTTATTTCTTTATTGCTTACTCCTGATGCTTCTGCTATTAATCTTTGTTGTATCTGAAGGATTTTATCACCAGGAATTCCGGGCCCACCCAACATGACAATAAAAGCCACATCTTTAGATTGAGTTGCTACTAATGGAGCGATCAGACCACCTTCACTATGGCCTATCAAACCGATTTTTTTCGGATTAATTTCCTTTCTTGTTTTTAGATAAGCAATGGCACTTTCTACATCACTGGCTAAATCTACAGAGGTGGCACTTTTGAAGTTGCCTTCAGACAAAGCTGTTCCTCTGTCATCATAACGTAGAACTGCAATTCCGTTTTTGGTAAGATAGTCTGAGAGAACCAGAAATGGTTTGTGTCCTGCTAATTCTTCGTTTCTGTTTTGAGGGCCGCTTCCGGTTATCAAAATAACAGCAGGGAAAATACCTTCTTTTTTTGGAAGTGTTAAAGTTCCGGCTAAATGTATTCCTGCCTGTTTATTTTTAAAATGAATATCTTCTGAATAGTAAGGGTAGGGCCCTTTGGGTTCCTGTGGTCTGTTGGTTTTAATACTCTGCGCAAAAATTGAAGATGTTGATACCAAAACGACCATCAATAATTGAATTATTTTCTTCATTTCTTTAATGTTAAAGGTGAAAAGTTGTTCTGCTTTAAAATCTATAGACTGTATCCGATTCCCAGTCCAAAGGTCTGGCGTCTTAGAGAGCTATTGCTTATTGATCCGATTCCATTTTGTGAAATATAGGAAGCATTGATCTGAAAATGCCCCCAATCATAACCCAACATAGTTGCTGCACCATAATTAAGTTGTTTCATTGGAGATTTTCCTTCCGCATCCTTACTATACATATCACGATTTCCTGCTTTAGCACTGAATCCATAACCGATGTAAGGACCAATTCCAAAGAATGCTTTTCCCGCTCCCGTCTTGAATTGAAAGACTCCATAAAGAGGAACTTCCAGGTCATAAGATTCTAATTTGGATTTTTCGGCAGTGAATTTGTTCTGCATCTCAGAATTTCGATAATGAATCATCAGATCAGTTTGAAGGGCAAACCATTTTCCGAAATCATATTTTAGAAATCCCCCTACGGAAGCTCCTAATTCCGGTGAACTTTTTGAATAATCACTTTCTGAATCATACTTATAGAATGTTGAATTGACTCCGCCTTTTACTCCTAAAGACATTTTGTTTTGGGCATGTAATGTAACAGAACCCATAAGGAATGTTGCTGTAGCAACAATTGATAAAATTACTGACTTTTTCATCGTAAAAATTGATATATACTAAAAATTATCAGGCAAAATTGCAGATTAGAAGTATTGGATTGAAGTCTTTTCCGATGAAGTTCAGGATAAAGAAGATGAAGCTTGTTACCCGATAGATCAAAATTTAATAGAAGGAAGAATAAATTAATATTTATCGAAAACAAACACCTGTAAGATAGATGATTAATCCAGAAAAGGCATTTTTACAATAAACTTTTTGTCAGTCTTTGTAATATGAATGGTTTTGTTGTACAAAGCATATTGTTTTTCTAAATTTTTCAATCCTACACCACCAGAGTCAGCAGTTTTTCTCAATTGAAGGTTGTTAGAAACAGTAATGCCATCTTCGGATATTTCAATATGAATCATTAATGGCTGGATAGCACTTGTGATATTGTGTTTTACAGCATTTTCCAATAACAATTGCAAGCTTACAGGAATGACTTTTCTATGGCCATCTGTACTATTGATAAGCTCGATAAGTAAGTTATCTTCAAACCTGATCTTTTCCAAAAATATATAAGAATCTAAAAATGCCAGTTCTTCTTTTAAAGTAACTGTTGGATGCTCATTGGTCAGCAGTAAATAACGGTATACTCCGGACATCTTTTTTGCAAAGAGATTTGCTTTCTCGGGGTCTTCATAAGCAAGCGAGGACAGAACATTGAGACTGTTGAATAAAAAATGCGGATTGATTTGTGCTTTCAACGTTTCATACTGATATTGTATTTTCTCTTTTTCCATTACAGCCATTTTATTTTCAGCATCAATCTGCCGTTGACTATAAAAGAAAATTTCAATTAAAAGTACGATAATACTGTTCCAGAGAATAATGAAAATAGTTGATTTAATAACTTCCGGATCACCGTCAAATATAGATATCCCTCCAAGAATAAGATTTCCAAAAGTTATTATCAGTAGGGAAAACAACGATGAAATGAACAGGTCTAATGTGACATGAAAATAAATATTGCGTATTTTAAAATGCTTGTAAATAGCATTAATAATCAGAAAATCTGCAAATGCAATAAACATACAGGGGAATAAATTGACGACAAAAAATTGTGAAAAGTCTTTCTCTTTTCCTGTTAATACCTGAAATACATAATAAAAGAGAACCAATAGTGTTGCGACTATCAGTACAAAAGAAATGATATGTTTTTTATTGATGTTTTTCATCATTTTAATTCCATCCATCAACCCATTTTAAGAAATCTGCAACCCGTTCGCGACTGACTAAAATTTCATGTGGACATTCTGGTTGAAACGTAAGTTTTAGACGACTGTTAAAGTATTTGGATATTTTTTTAATGGAAGTAATATTAGCGACACAATTTCGGGAAACCCGAAAAAAAGTTTTTTTGTCTAATTGTGATTCTAGCTGAGTAAGTGTATAATCAATAACAAATTTCTTATCAGAAATGGTGTGTAAGAAAACTACTTTTTCCTCACTGTAGAAAAAAGCAATATCATTGATGTTTATATGGTTATATGTATCGCCCATTTGTACAAGGAAGCGATTTTTCTTTTGACTTCCCAGTAAAGCTTCCTCTATTTTTTTATAATCAAAGGTTGATTCTTTTGCCGAATGCTGTTGTTGCAGTTTTTTAAGAGCAAATGATAATTCATCTTCTTCAACGGGTTTCAACAGATAATCTATACTGTTTAATTTGAAAGCCCGAATAGCATGTTCATCGTAAGCTGTAGTCAAAATAACCGGAATTGATATCTGGATCTGGTCAAAGATTTCAAAGCAGTTTCCATCAGCTAAACGGATGTCCATCAGCATAAAATCTACTGTATTATTTTCGAGAAAAAGAATAGTATCCGCAACAGATTCTGTTCTTCCCACCAATATATAATCAGGGCATAATTTTGCCATCATTCGTTTTAGTTCCAGATATGCAAATCGCTCATCTTCTACTATCAGATATTTCATATCATAAATCTTCTATTGTAAAAATACGGATTGTTAATCATAACTAAACTGGATTTATAGATAGAGTTTAGTATTAAGAGGATGAATCATCTACTGATCAAACTGAAGTAAATTGATTTCTTTTGTTTTTTTAATCGATCTAATTTTTATGATCCCAAATTTGATTGATTTTTGAAAGCATTTCTTTGGCATTTGTATTTTCTGGATTTAGCTCCAAAGATTTCAGATAATTTTGCTTAGAAAGTGTATATTCTTTATTATTAAAATAGGCTTCTGCTAAGCTATCATAAGGATTAGCCGAGTTTGGGAATTGGGAAACATACAGTTGAAACAGTTTGATGGATGAAATTATGTTTCCACTTCTCATCAATTTGTAGCCTAAATTATTCAATTCAGATTCATCAGAAAAATTGAAAGAATCTGGCTTGTTTTTCTTTAATTCTTTGTAATAAGCAATTCCGGAATCGATATTTTCAAAACATTTTTTCTCAATTTCTCTTCCTATTAATTTTTGTCCAAACGGTTTCAAATCGTCTATCAGATTTTGAACAGCATGGTATAAATTCTCATAGGTATTTTCTCCTCCTTGATTGGTAATCACAGAAATCCCGATGTTATAATCTGGGAAAACCCAAAATAAATTCTGTGTCCCAAAAGCACCACCGTGTTTCCTTGCATTTCGCCCGTTATGATTTACAGTAACTTCATCCCAAAAATAGGCGTTCCAATAGTTTTTATTATGGAGTAAATCTCTTTGTGACTCCTGAACCAGTTGATTCTTTTTATCCAGCTCAAATTTCAAAAATGTGGTTAAATCTGCCAGAGTTGATTTCATATAACCCGAAGCTCCCCAGAGTGAGTATGGTAAAAACGGCATCAAAACTCCGTTTCCGTCGTAACCCCTTGCAATAGTTTCGTTTTGATTGATATGAAGTTTTGTGTGAGTTAATTGTAAAGGAATCAGCATGTTTTCTTTCAATAATGTTTCAAAGCTTTTTCCATAAACATTTTCAAGAATATGTGCTGCCAGCTGTAAAGTTCCGTTATTATAATTATAAACTGTCCCTGGCAAAGTCTCCACTTTAATTGATTTCAAATCTTTGAAAAATTGCTCTTTCGTATATGCTTTTTCCAATTTTTCAACTTTAAAAGCAGTACTATCATTCCTTACTTTCAACAATTCACTTCTGTCTGGTAAATCTTTATTGAAACCGGATTTCAATGAAACCAAATCTTTAATTGTTACAGGTGTTCCATTAAACTGAAGATTCGGATAAGATCCTGTAATGTATTTTCTGATATCATCATCCAGATTGATCTTTCCGTCCAAAACAGCCTTTGCCATCAATGTTCCGGTAAATAATTTGGTAATGGAAGCGATTTCAAATAATGTAGAATTGTTGGCTTTATTTCCTTTTCCTTTATCCATTTCACCGTAATGTCTGGTGTATGTTTTCCCGTCTTTCACGATTCCGATAGAGAAAGAATTCGCCTTTGTTGCTTTTAAAAATATTTCTGCTTGAGAATCCATCGAAGCAAAAATTTGGTTTTCAGTGATGGTTTTTTGGGCAAAAGCAAAAAATCCGGATATGAGTAGGATGATGGTAACTAGTTTTTTCATTTAGGTGTTATTGATTTTTAATTAATAAGACAACTCAAAAAAAGTATTTGTTACATTAAGAATTATGTTGTTTCCTAAGTTTCTTTTTGAATTTTCATAAACATGTGTTTTCGATTTTTAATTTCTGTTCTTTTACCTCTTTGAAATTATTGTGATAAATGTAGTGGTGGGGCTAATTTGAATGGGGTAAAAGTACATTCCGTGAGACTTCCCGGATATGTTATTTATGTAGAAACTGTTTTTGGACTAAAAGATGAGAGATTAACAATTCGTCACGATTCAGGTACAGGAGCAGAACCTTATGTCAATGGAGTTCTGCTTGCTATAGAAAAAGTGAATACATTTACCGGCTTAAAGAGAGGTTTAGATACGGTTATGGAATTTTAATTATTGGTTTAAACATCAGATTCAATTCTCCATTTCAAAAGAATAAAAATGGCATTACTTCTCTTAAAGCGATGCTATTTTACTATTTGTGACCCAGACGAGCATATCTTTAAGCACTTTTACCGATGATTTATTTCGTTTTGGACCAAATTAAACTTAAACAAGAACTGAGTAGCTATAAAAGATAGTTTAGAAATGTATTTTCATTGTTACAGAACTCTTCTAAAATAAAATATTTGAACTTCTTATTTAGTTATGTAAATTAATTTAATATAAAATTAATATGTATTTGAGTCGTGATCAGTATCTATAATTAAAATATTATAAGATATTATATTGTGTAATGTGAAAAAAGACATAAATTTGCCGATCAAATGAAATTTTATGAAAAATAATTATATCGGCAAAATTGTACTTTTATTAGTTTCAATAGGTTCAGCAAATTTTTCAAAAGCGCAAGTTGGGATTGGTACAATTAATCCTAATTCAAACGCTGTATTAGAGCTTTCTTCTACTTCAAAAGGATTACTCTTATCACGTGTGGCTCTTACAATACTACTTCATCTTCACCTCTTTCTACCCATGAAAAAGGAATGGTTGTATATAATACAGCTGTAATAAATGATGTTGTGGAAGGGATGTATGAAAATGACGGAACAAAATGGAACAGACTGTATACCAACCAACCCAATGTGGGAGATGTTTATTATAGTTTTGTAGCATCAGATCATCAGGGATGGTATTTATTGGATGGCCGAAATATTACTTCATTGCCAGCTGCGGCTCAGGCAAATGCAACTAAAATTGGTATAACAACTTCACTTCCTAACGCGGCAGACAGATATTTAAAACAAAAAGGAGCTTCTGCATTACTAAGTGCAGGTGGTGCACAAACTACAACTCTTTTACAGCAAAACCTACCCAATATTAGTTTTACCGGGACAACCTCCAGCAATGGTAATCATAGCCACCAATATGTAGATAGAGGCCAAACAACGTGGAATCATGGAACTGGTACTGCAACATTCGCAAACACAGCGCAGCTTACCAATCAAAATACTGGTTCTGCAGGCAATCACTCTCATACTGTACAGGTAAGCTCAGGCGGATCCGGAACGGGTATTGATACTGAACCCAAAAACCTTGCAGCGAATACTTTTATTTATCTAGGCCTTTAAAAAATACATATTATGAGAAATAAATTATTTTATCTACTACCTGTCTTAATAACAGTCAGTATAAGTGGTCAGGTTGGTATAGGAACAAACTCTCCCAGCTTAAATTCTATTTTAGATCTTACTACAACAAATAAAGGAATACTTTTGATGAGAAACAATCTTACCAATACAGGTTCTCCTGCCCCTTTATCTGCACATGTAAAAGGAATGATCACCTACAATCTTGCAAATGTTAATGATGTTTCTGAAGGTATTTATCAGAATAACGGAACAAGCTGGTCTGCTGTTTCCCGTGATTATCCTTATGGTACAATTTCAAATAGTTTTGCCACTACAGACAATAATGGATGGTATCTATTAAATGGAAGAGCAGTTTCTTCACTTCCATCCAATGTTCAGGCAAGAGCAATCAGCCTTGGGTTTGCAACCAACTTACCTAATGCAGATGACAGAATTATTAAAACAAAGGATACCTCGGAAACTGTAGGTGCTTTAAGTGGTAACTCTAGTATCGTTTTATCACAAGCTAATCTGCCAAATGTTGTATTTAACGGCAGTACATCCACTGACGGAGCTCACACGCATACTTATACAGATAGGGGAGCAGGTTCTTCTGTTAACAGTGGAACTGGGGCTACCAATCCGATAGCCGATGATACTTCAGCCACATTTAACACAACAACTGATGGTGCACACACTCATACCGTATCATTCAGTTCCGGTGGAACTTCCCAACCAGTTAATATTACGCCAAGTTATTTGGTAACAAATGTTTTTATCTATTTAGGAAATTAACACATTATGAAAAATATAATTATTACTTTAATTTTAACCACTGCTATTTGGAATGGCAATATTTTGAAAGGTCAGGTAGGCATTGATACACCCAACCCCAATGCCAATGCTTTATTAGAATTAAATTCTACCAATAAAGGCTGGTTACCTCCAAGAATATCTTTGGTTAATACTACAAGTGCATCTCCTCTTTCCCAACATGTTAAAGGAATGATCGTTTATAATACAGTAAGTAATGCATTGGTATCAGAAGGTCTTTATATGAATAATGGAGCCCAATGGTTTCGTTTATCTACTTCAGATATTCCTAAAGGGCACATAAAATATAGTGTGCAGACGGGTGATCACAACGGATGGTATTTATTGAATGGAAGAGCAGTGTCTTCCCTTCCAGCTGCTGTACAGGCAACTGCTGTATCTCTAGGCTTTCCTGCAAATATTCCTGATGCTTCAAATAGGTATTTGAAGGCAAAAACGGGTGCTGAAGTTTTGGGAGCATCAGGTGGAAATTCCAGCTTTACACTCACACAGACTAATTTACCAGCCATTACCTTCAATGGTACAGCACTTTCAGCCGGTAATCACTCTCATACCTATGTGGACAGAGGGAGTTCTTCAGTAAATGGGGGAGGTTCTGGAAATGATAATGCTGATGACACTTCAGGAACTTTCACTACAAGTACTGCCGGTGCACATACCCATACTTTTACAGTACCTACCGGAGGAACGAATACACCAGTATCTATTGATCCCAAACATCTTAATCTTAATGTTTTTGTTTACTTAGGATCATAAAGAATATATTTATTCAGTTCTTTTGATTTAAATCAAAAGAACTGAATTGTGTTATGCAAGTCAAGTGCAATTGATTGAATATCTAATTCAAACTTCTATATTCATTAGGAGTAACACCTGTTCTTTGTTTAAAAAGACGATTAAAGTGCTGTGGATACTTAAATCCAAGCTCGTAAGCAATCTGAGCAATAGATTTATCAACATTGAAAACTCTTTGCTTGGCTACATCAATAATTTTATTCTGAATATATTCCTGCGCTGTTTTCCCTGTTTCTTTCTTGATGAGATCGCCAAAATAGTTGGCTGAAAAATGTAATTCTTCGGCACGGTAGGCTACAGATGGAAGACCAATAGTATTCGTTTTCTCAGATAAAAAATAGTTGTTTAGTAATTCTTCAAATTTTTCTAAAATACCTTTATTTACATTTTCTCGGGTAATAAACTGACGGTCATAAAAGCTATCACAATGATTAAGAAAAAGCTCAATATTTGATGTGATGACTTTCTTACTGTGTTTATCCACTGGCCGGCTCAATTCAAATTGAATGTCTGCAAACATTTCCAAAACCATTTGCTGTTCTTGCTTAGAAAGGTGTAACGCTTCAATTGGTTTGATATCCAAAGACGAGCGTATTTTCAAACACTTTTATCAATGATTTGGTTCGTTTGAGTCAAATTAAAAATGAATTACAAAGCTCATTTTTTTTAATATTCAATTAAGAATTTAGAGTAAAGAATAAATTTTAGGAATAAAAAATAGTGGCCCAGCCATGAATAATGACATCAGTTATCGGAGTGTTTAACAATTTCCTTAAACATCCCGCTACTGTTAACTTGATTAATTATTCTTATGGTAAATATGCTGATTCCATGATTTCGGCGTTATTCCCATTAGAGTGTAATATTGTAATAAAAATTAACTCTATCATATTGAATATCTGTAAGCTTTATGATGACAATACCTAATCAATGATGAAAAAGGCTTTGGTAATGTCAGATAATGTTATTAGATTTATAATGATTTCTGAATGACAATATTATTACACCTCACTAAATTTATTAATCATGAAAAAGCAAATCCTTATCGTTGCGCTGTCTCTGGGAGCAATCGCCTTAGGAACCCACCGGGTTATGGCACAAAATTCAGAGCAGGTGAGTACATCAGTAAATATTATTTTATCGGACGTTATTGCAATGGACATTGGCTCTGTTGCTTCAGAAGGCACTGTAGATTTTAATTATGGGAGCACAAAAGACTATAATTCATCAAAAAATGTGACTGTTCCCAATAGTTTAATCATTATTTCCTCCAAAAATTTTGATGTAAAAGTAAAATCTGAAGGGTCACACTTTGTAAGCGGTGCAAATGTAATTCCTGTAGATGTATTACAGGTAAAAGCGATACCGGGCGGAAGTTTGGTGGGAACCCTGAATGAGGTCACTTTATCTACAACTGATCAGGTGCTGGTGAGTAATGCAAGTTTAGGTACCAAACAGTCTTTAAATATTGCTTACTCTATTTCGGCGGAAAATGCATCCAAGGTACTTTTGGGTAAACCACAGGGAACTTACACACAAAAAATAACTTATACTGCCACTGCATTGTAAGTAAGTACCAATTTTAAAATAGAAAAGCCCTCAATACTGTCAAAGTATTGAGGGCTTTTCTATTTATCATATGAATAAACCGTGTAGTGATTTTACTACATGCACTTCCTTTTTTCACTACAAAGAAACTTTTATCGCCGCTGTAGATTTGCAGTATACAAAAGATAACAATTAAATAAAAATAACAATTAAATATTACTGCCATGACAAAACAAATCGTAATCACAGCCTTAACTTTTGGAGCAATCATATTAGGAACTAATAATGTTCAAGCTCAAAATACTACAGCAACTACCACTGTAAACATTACTTTAAATGATGTAATTTCTATCGACGCAGGAAGTACTGCCATCGGTAATACGGTTGATTTTAACTATGCTACTGCAGCAGATTACAACTCTGATCAGACGATTACTAAAGCCAACTCTTTAAAAGTTACTTCTACGAAGAACTTTAATGTTAAAGTAAAAGCAGGAGGTGCTAATTTTATGAATGGAACGAACTTAATCCCTGTAAATGTTTTGACAATTAAAGCAGCTACGGCTGCCGGAACAATGGGGGGAACAAAAAATACAGTAGTTTTATCTGCAACGGATCAGAATTTAGTTACCAATGCCCCACTAGGAAGTGCCTTAACACTGAATCTGGATTACACCATTCCAGCGGCAAAATCATCATCTTCTGATATTTTAGGTAAACCGGCCGGAACTTATACTCAAACAGTAACTTATACTGCGACAGCTTTATAAGTTAAATTTTTTCATATTAATATTTTGTGATTTGGTGTTTCGAAGGCTTCCTCAGGGGGGCCTTTGATTTTGTATGTATTGTACCGATATAGATAAAATTCAAAACCCGGGAATTTATATTACAACAGCTTTATAATAGAAATAACAGGAATTTATATGCGCCCTCAAGACTTAGAAAGTGTTGGGGGTTTTACTATTTAAGTCAAATGAAAAAACCGTGTAGTTATTTTACTACATGAACTTCCTTTTTCCACTACAAAGAAGCTTTTAGCACCACTATAAATTTGCAGTATACAAAAGATAACAATTAAGTAAAAAATAACAATAAAATATTACCATCATGAAAAAACAAATCGTAATCACAGCCTTAACTTTTGGAGCAATTATACTAGGAACTAATAATGTTCAAGCTCAAAATACAACCGCAACTACAACCGTAAACATTACTTTGAACGATGTTATCTCTATCGACGCAGGAAGTACGGCAATTGGTAATACGGTAGATTTTAACTACGTTACTGCAGCAGACTACAACTCTGATCAGACGATTACTAAAGCCAACTCTTTAAAAGTTACTTCTACAAAGAACTTTAATGTTAAAGTAAAAGCAGGAGGTGCTAATTTTATGAATGGAACCAATTTAATTCCTGTAAATGTTTTGACTATCAAAGCCGCTACAGCTGCCGGAACAATGGGGGGAACAAAAAGCGCTGTAGTTTTATCTGCAACGGATCAAACTTTAGTAGCCAACGCTCCTCTTGGAAGTGCATTAACACTGAATCTGGACTACACTATTCCAGCAGCGAAATCATCATCTTCTGATATTTTAGGTAAGCCAGCCGGAACTTATACGCAAACAGTAACGTATACCGCGACTGCTTTATAATAAAAAACACATCAATTTTATAATAAAAAAAACACATCAATATACGTGCCCTCAACACTTAGAAAGTGCTGAGGGTTTTTCTATGTAAACCCAATGCGTAATCCTGTAGTTATTTTACTACGTGAACTTCCGTCTTCCACTACAAAGAAACTTTTATTGCCGATGTAGATTTGTAGTGTTCAAAAGAGAACAATTAAACAAGAATAACAATTAAATATTACTACCATGACAAAACAAATCGTAATCACAGCCTTAACTATTGGAGCAATCATATTAGGAACTAACAATGTTCAAGCTCAAAATACAACTGCAACTACAACCGTAAACATTACTTTGAACGATGTAATCTCTATCGACGCAGGAAGTACTGCAATCAGTGGTGCAGTTGCCTTTAACTATGTTACTGCAGCAGATTATAATTCGGAAAAAACAGTAGCTCAAGCGAACGCTTTGAAAGTTACTTCCACAAAGAATTTTAATGTAAAAGTAAAAGCGGGTGGTGCAAATTTCATAAACGGAGCCAATTTGATCCCGGTAGATGTTTTGACTATCAAAGCAGCTACAGCTGCCGGAACAATGGGGGGAACAAAAAGCGCTGTAGTTTTATCTGCAACAGATCAAACCTTAGTAGCAAACGCTCCTCTTGGAAGTGCCTTAACACTAAATTTGGACTACACTATTCCAGCAGCGAAATCATCATCATCTGATATTTTAGGGAAGCCAGCCGGAACTTATACACAAACAGTAACTTATACTGCGACTGCTTTATAATAAAAATTTTAGTTTGTAAAGGTTCCTTTTGATACGTTTTCAGTAGTTTTGGGAATCTTTATTATTAAACTATTTACACCATGCACAAACTTATTCACCTTTTCATTTTCTTTATCCTCACAGGATTTTCTTCACTTCTGGCACAAAGCATCTCTATGTCGCCTACACGCTTGTTTTTTACAGGTAATCCAGGAGAAAAAGTAACAAAGACAGTCACGCTCCAAAACAGCTCGGATAAGGATTATGTTTTTAATCTCAACTATAAAGATTGGGTTAGAGAAGAAGACGGAAATAAGGTTTATCTTGAAGCAGGCAGTTCAAAAACTTCCAATGCCTCATGGATGTCCACCTTAGAAAACGCTGTAACTGTTCCTGCGAAAAGTACAAAGGAGATTGTAGTAACCATGCAGATTCCGGCAAACGCATCACAGTCTGCCGTTACGAACAGCATGTTGTTTTTTACCCAACTTCCTCAGCAGGCAGATAAGGCACGTATTCAGAATGGTATTGGTATTATCACCTTATTTGAGGTGGGACTTCACATCTTTTATACTCCACCGGGAAACCATGTAAAAAGTTTGGATATTACTAATATTTCAGAGGTGAGTAATGGGAATACAGCGAACAAAAAAGTTGCAGTAAGTATTCACAATGATGGAAACACCATCAATGATGCCACCGTTGAGTTTGAACTAACTAACACAGACAGTGGTAAGGAAATAAAATTGCCTTCCATTTCCATCTCCATGCTTCCGGATACCAATCAGGTTGTTCAATTTTCTTTACCAGAGAACATTTCAGGGAACTTCCTTGGCGTGGTTATTATTAAAATGGCAGAATCCAATGATTTACGTGTAGGAGAAAAAAACTTTAAATTTTAAAATTAAGCTTTGAAACCACAGAATGGAATATCAGTATCAGTGTTAAGAAGAACAATCTTATTTTTTGTATTTGTTCTTCTGCACTTTTCGTTGGCCTTTGCACAGGAAAAAAAGGATATCCAAATCCATTTTGAAAACGACAGTGTAGCTGTTGAGAAGGGTTCTACTTTTACTAATTTCCTGGTCATTGAGAATAAAAGTTCTGAAGAAGTTATCATTCAGAATATCATACCTCAGGAAAAATATCCGGGATTGCTTTTCTATCCCAAAAATGAATTTACCTTAGGCGCGGGTCAGTCAAAAAATCTTCCAGTGAAACTGATCGCCAATGTGGATTTTATGAAACTGAGATCCAATGAGATCCAATTTCAGGTTTCGTATGCCACCCCAACGGTCACCAGAACTGAAAGTGCCTCGTTCTTCGTTGCTAAAGAAGAGAACAAAAACATCGCAGTTTATACCGCCACATACGAAAATTTCATTAACCCTGCTTTGCCGCAATCTTCAATTCTGTTGACTGTAGAAAATCAAGGTTATAGTAAACGAACTGTTAGGATTGATTTGCAATCCATTCCTGACGGTTTGGAAATAATGCCAAAACAACAAACCGTATCTCTGGAAGGTCTGGAAAAACAAACGGTTGAGATCAAAATTGCTGTCAGAAAACAGAATACACTTTATCCGGAATTTAATATTAATGCAACTGTCACAGACCTGCTTGACAATAAAATTGTGGGAAGCAACACGCTTTACTTAGTCATTTTATCGCACAACAGACAAATTGCCCGCGGAAACGAAGCGGTGAGCGGAAATAATTTTGCCGAAATCAGTTATAATGAAAACAGTTCAGGTTTCAATTATCTTCAATTGAGGGGAAATACAGCATTTCGGATGACTGAGAATTTGAAATCGCGCTTCAATATCGGGGCAGATTATTATGTTGAAGACGGCCGTTATAACCTGTATGATACCTGGTTGGAACTGGAGAGAAAAAATACGGTATTACGATTGGGAAATGTGAATAGCAGCGATTACGATTACCCAGTGTTCGGAAGAGGCGGGAAAGTTTCTACCAAATTTGGTAAAAATAATCAGATTGAAATTCTTGCGCTGGAAAATAATTATAATCTGTATGGTACTTATTTCCAACAAACACAAGGATCTACCATTGTGGGTGCAAAATATGCTTTTGGGAATGCTAAATCTTTCAATGGGAAAGTATCCTATTTATTCGATCATGATCCTCGCCTTAACGTAGATACGCAGGTCGCGAACGCGGTAACAGCATTGTTAATTAATGATAAACACACAATCCGCACAGAGGTGGGACTGAGCCACGAAAAAGGCCTTTTGAACAACGATGAAAACGCAGGAGCTTCAATGGGAGCCAATTATGATGGGAAAATAGGGAAATGGGATATACAATCTGTCAATTCCTTTGCTACTAAAAGTTATGCAGGGATCAAACGGGGATCCTTTTTCTCAAATCAGAGGATTGGCCGCCAATTTTCTGCCACTCAGCGCGCTTTTATACAATATCAGAATTCGGAGATAGAACCAGAGTTCCTGAGTTTTCAGAGTGAAACAACGCAACCTGGGAATACTTCTAATTTTCGTTATTATTTCAACAGTACAGAAGCTTTGGGGTTAGGTTATCAGTTTTCTTTAAACAAGTGGAATTTTTTACTTTCTCCAAAGGTTGAAAAGCAAAAAACAGCTAATTTTTACACATCTCAGGAACTTTTTTCTTACCGTTTGGAAGCTAATATCAGTACTACATTAGGTGCCCACGGATTGAACCTGACAGCGGAATATTCTTATTCAAAAGAGAACAATAAACCGGACTGGTTCAACAGTTTGAAAACAACTTTATCTTACAGATATAAATCATTCTCCCTCAACGGAACAGCCCAATGGAACGCAACCAGTGTCTTTGATTTAAATTCTTATTATGATGTAAGCCGTAATTTCGCCAACTATAACGTTTATGCCTCATATAATTTCCAGATGTTTAATCATAATCTGACCGGATCTTTTTCAGCTGGAGCATTCTATTCGGAACTTTATAAAAATTTAAACAGCAATATCACCGGTAATCTGGAATATAAGATTTCACCTTCCTGGTCCACCACAGGTTATTTTAATCTTTCCGGTTATAAATCTACGGCTGAATATGCAACCAGTGGCAGTTATTACCAGTTCAGAGTGGGGATTAAAAAATATTTTACCACAGCTACGGCTCTTGGAAATCATAAAGTGTCGTTCCAGTTCTTTGAAGATAAAAATTTCAATGGACTTCTGGAGTCCGGCGAATCGGTACTTGCTAATGAAATTGTAAAACTGGACAATTATGTAGCGATGACGGATAAGAATGGAAAAGTAGTGTTTCAGAATGTACCTGAAGGTACTTACACTCTGAAGGTGAACGAAACTGCGGGTGCCCGATTGATGATGGATCCTGTCATTATGGTACATAACAATATTAACCGTAAAGTAGGCTTGGTAAAAAACATTAAGGTAAGTGGGAAATTAACAGAGATTAAGCAAGCCTATGATGTTTTGGAAACGGATGTAACAGGAATAGTAGTGTATGCAAAAAGTGAAGATGGTATGATGTATACTGCGGTGGTTAACCAAAAAAATGAGTTTGAGTTTTTCCTGAAAGATGGAAAATACAACCTCTATATTGAAAATGACAAATACAGCTATACACAACCTATCCAAACTATTCAGGTGACAAAAGAAGGTTATTCAAAAACCGTGGTTTTTGAATATAAGAAGAAAGACACCACTATTAAGGTGAAAAAGTTTTAAATTTAAAAGTATGAAAAAGATGAGGCCTTTTCTAATAGGAATTTTTACCGTGTTGTGCGGGTCTGCAGTCACGAAAGCTCAGGATATATACCTGTCGATTCCTGAAAATAATATTTTTAACCGGAGCGAATTTACCTCAGTACCTACAAGGGTAATGACGAACGCCAACAGAACAAACTGGGATTATGCCTTTTTGGGATTACTTCCAACAGCTCCTACATTTACCTCTGTTTCCGGGCCAAATTTTACTCATTCTTCTTCCTCACTTACTTTACCAGGTTCCACTCTTCTGTGGCAGTTGGAAAGTATGGGCGGACAGCTGCCATCTACCGGATATTCAGGTTCTTTACCAGGTTTTCAGTCGTTCAGTACAAGCGCTATAAAATGGTTTGAACCGCCATCCATCAGTATTGGGGGAGGATTCAACCGCGGAAATATCAATTTTATATTTAAAATTCCTGCCTCACAATTTACTGCCAATGCTTTCAGAGCCGGGAATTACTCCATGGATATAACTCAGAATTATAATGACTTCACACCACGTAATTTTAAAACAATTTTAGTCATTCCTTCATCTATACGGTGGGTTGCAAACTCTTTAACAAAATACATAGAAATATCTTCTTTGAATGACTACCGCAATACCAGTACGCGGGTGTGGGATTTGGGGAATACGGAAATTGCAAATACGGTTGATTTTAATTTTTGGGCGAAAGCTGCTTCTGCAAACATTCAGTTCACTTCTTCTAAAGGTGTTCCGGGAACCAGAAATATAGCAAGCATGAAATTGGGTAGTAATGGATCAGCACTCACGACCAAAGCCTTATCTTCCGATTTTCAGAATTTTTCCGCTGCTAATTTTAGTGTTGTAGCGGGAAACAGAAACAGCTTCATTCCTCAGCTTTATGTGTCTGCGGAAGATTTTAAAAACTTCTTTTTTGAAGCCGGAACTTATACGTTTGAATTGAACTTCAATGCCGGAAGTACAGATAATTCAATTAACAGCTTGCAAAATACAGCTGTTCAGCTAAAGGTGCTTCCTCTGTCTGAGATCACCATCCCCAGTTCCGGACGCAATGTAAACTTCAATTTTAATACCGCTGCCCATTACACTGATGGTCAGTCACAAATGATTCCCAACCAAATTATGTTGTCCAATAATGAAAATTTTGAGCTCTATGTAAAATCGGACGAAAATTATTTTAAGAAAGGTGGTTTGCAGACTAACATCAATTCAAATATTTTACAAATTGGTGTGGATGGAAGTTCTGTAAATGCTCCCTTATCCAAAACGCCTCAAAAAATACTTTTTAACGGAGCACCGGTTTTGGATCGGGGACTGAACGTAAGATACACCATACCAGCTGCGGGTGCCCAAAGTTTGGTAGGTAAGGAAAATACCACTTACTCTATCAATGTTTATTATAGCTTTACGGCAATTTAACAGTACTTTCTGAAATAGCTCCTCCTTATAGCTCTCTTTAATAGCAATGATCTATCGCCGGATCAGCACGATATTGATAAATTAACTGCATTAGTAAAATTCAGATGCTGTTTGAATTAAATTTTATTAGTTAACCTCCTGCTGTTT
This sequence comes from Chryseobacterium sp. IT-36CA2, assembly GCF_949767875.1. Taxonomy (NCBI): domain Bacteria; kingdom Pseudomonadati; phylum Bacteroidota; class Flavobacteriia; order Flavobacteriales; family Weeksellaceae; genus Chryseobacterium; species Chryseobacterium sp. IT-36CA2. The sequence continues at coordinate 1,399,321 of NZ_CATKPG010000011.1, forward strand.
GCTATGACAATATAAGCATTGGCATTTTCGTTTTTTCTTTCATAATTTTTGGAACGTCTTCTGGTATTAAGAATTCAGGAGATGATTTTCTCAACAATTCAGCGCTTTTCATGAATTTCAATTTTGCCTTTTGTGCAATCTGGATTTTAGTAAGATAAAATATGGGATTTACTATTTCAAGTAAATCCCATTTGTTTTTTTTCTACTAATATGATATTTTTTATAACTTGCCAACTTCTGGAGAAAGGCTTGAGCTGGATGTTTTATTCACATTTAAACAATAAACCTTTTCTGCCTTTTTTCAAAAAAAATAATTCAAAAAGCTTCTAAAACCTTTGATACTGAATTTATGACTGATTTTATCAACGAACTACAATTAAAAATCGAAAGACTGGAAAACGAAATCAATTTCAAGAACGGACTGATCTCGATATTGTCTCATGACTCAAAAGAACTTTTTGGAACTTTTCTGTGGCTTATAGAAGAGCTGGAACAAAAGACTTTAAGTGAGGAAGATTTTTTTAAATTGTTACCGCAGGTAAAACGAGATGCCCAGAAGAATCTGCAAACTACCCAGGACAGCATTGCCTGGCTAAAAACACAATACGGGGAATTTAATATTAAACCCACTAAAATCATGGTGATGGAACTTTTTCACTATTTAGAAGAAAAATACGCTGCTAAATTAAAGGAAAAAAATATTAAATTTTATTTTAAAGGAGATCACAATGCATTTCTTACAAGCGATCGTCTGTTGCTCGAATATATTTTAGACAAAATTTTTAACAATGCGGTAAAATATACCTTTCCCGGGCAAGATATTTATTTACAGGCGATTACAGAAGGTGATCAGATTGTGCTTTCTGTGATTGATTTCGGAACAGGAATACATGAGAAGTATTTACCTACAATCTACAATCATGGTAATCCCATATTTCTGGGGACTGCAGGCGAGAAAGGAGTTGGATTAAGTTTGAAAATTGTAAAAAATTTTATATCCTTGCTTCATGGAAACATACAAATCATTTCCACTGAAAATAAAGGCAGTACGGTTTCCCTTTTTTTAAGTAAATTTATAGAATGATGGGTTTAAAAGTAAATATTCGCATTGTTGTAGCCGATGATCATGGTATCGTTCGAATGGGTTTGATACAAACAATCAAACGATTCAGACCCGATGCTATAATTTCAGAAGTAGAAGATTATAAATCGCTGTACAAATTAATTCAGAAAGAAGAATTTGATCTGGCCATTATGGACGTTAATATGCCTAATGGTACTGTTCAGGAAGCAATAGATTACATAAAAATTCACCAACCTGAATTGAAAACTCTGATATTTTCTTCACAGGATGAAGAGTTGTATGGGATGCGTTATCTGAAAATGGGTGCTGGTGGCTATCTCAGCAAGCTAAGCTCCACTGAAGTCATTGAAACTGCTTTAACGGCGATGCTCAGTAAGGGCCGATATATAAGTGATAATATAAAAGAAGCGATTTTTTTAGAATCATTAAATGGCGCGGCAAAAAAATCTCCCTTTGAAGCACTATCAGACCGTGAATTGCAAATTGCCAACAAGCTTGCAGAAGGTCTTCCACTCAAAGAAATTTCTAATCAGCTGAATCTCCATTCATCAACGATCAGCACTTATAAAAACAGGTTGTTTGAGAAGCTGAAAATACGATCCATACCTGAATTGGTAGAGATTCTCAGGCTGTATAATCAGTAAATATTCTATCACAAAAAATTTGATTGTGATCCTATGCAATTCTTGCAGTGAGAAATCTGTAATATCTAATGCCAAAACATCTGGCTTATTTTGGAATCAAGAATAAAATAAATGGTGCCAACTGTCTTCAGCTGGCACCATTTGGCTTTTGGTGACAAAGACGAGCGCATCTTCAAAATACTTAAAGCTCATCTTTTCTGTAAGTTTTAGTATAAGCTAACTTTTGCAATATGTCTAACTCTGAGCAGTATGAATATAGAAATTCCTAATTTCTCATGATGTAAATTTCCGTAAAAGAGTAAATTTTTTAAGAATTTAATATATATTTAAGTATCTAAAATTTCCATATGCTTAAAGACTTTGAATTTTATCTTTTCTTGGTTTTCTTAATTATCATGTTGATCATGCTGGCCAATAAAATTAAAGTTGCATATCCTGTTCTATTGGTGTTAGCAGGACTTCTAATAAGTTTTATTCCAGGGGTGCCAGCCATTAAAGTAGAACCCGAATTGCTGTTTATCATTTTTTTACCTCCTTTACTGTATGAAGCGGCATGGTCGACTTCATGGAAAGAACTGTGGCGATGGCGCAGGATTATTTTCAGCTTTGCTTTCGTCGTGGTTTTCTTTACCGCGCTTTCGGTTGCTGTTTTCGCCAATTATTTTATTCCCGGATTTTCTCTGGCTCTTGGCTTTTTGCTTGGAGGTATCGTTTCGCCACCGGATGCAGTGAGCGCCGGAGCAATCTTAAAGTTTGTAAAAGTTCCGAAAAGACTGGCCTCAATATTGGAAGGTGAAAGTTTGTTGAATGATGCCTCTTCTCTGATTATTTTTAGGTTTGCGATGATTGCGGCTGCAACCGGACAATTTGTCTGGCATGAAGCAGCGGGAAGTTTTGTTTGGATGTGCTTCGGAGGCTTGGGAATTGGGCTGGCGATTGCATACGTCTTCCTGAAATTGCACAAAATGTTGCCGACCGATTCAAATATAGATATTCTGCTGACCTTTATTGCACCGTTTTCCATGTATCTGGTAGCAGAACAACTTCATGCTTCCGGAGTCCTGGCAGTAGTAACAGGTGGACTTTTTCTTTCCTATCGCAGCCATGATTTCTTAAGCAGTGCATCAAGAATACGCACGGTAACAGTTTGGGAAAGTTTTTGTTTTCTCTTAAATGGTATAGTGTTTATGCTTATTGGTTTAGATTTGCCGGAAATTGTTTCAGGCTTAGGAGGCACCGATATTTATACAGCTATCGGTTACGGAATTGCAGTTACCGCAGTGCTGATTATTGTCAGGATATTAGCAGGGTACGGAGCGCTGGTGACGACCTTAATTATGAGAAATTTTATCACTGTTGCCGACCCGCAGTCACCTGGGTGGCAGACGCCATTAATTATTGGGTGGACCGGAATGAGGGGAGTAGTTTCTTTGGCTGCAGCACTTTCCATTCCATTGACTTTAGATGATGGGTCTCCGTTCCCGCAAAGAAATATGATCCTGTTCATTACATTCATTGTGATTCTGGTAACACTGCTTTTACAAGGACTTACGCTTCCTTTTTTGCTTAACAAATTTCCTCCGATAGACCGGGATTTCGTAAGAAGTACGAAAGAGATCGATTACGACATTCAGAACAGTCTGGCAAAAGTAGCGATTGATAAAATTAGTAGTGACTATGCTGATAAAATAGAGAGTTTTCCGGCTTTGAAAGATCAATTACAGAAATATGAAAATCTGTTGAATAGTTCCGAAATTATTCTAAACTATGATGAATACAGACGTATTTATATTGACATTCTCGAGACCCAAAGAAACTGGCTTATTAATAAAAATCGTGAAGAACTGCTGCTGGATGAAAATATCATTAGAAAACACCTGAGAATATTGGATTTGCAGGAGGAAAGATTGAATATGAAAGCTGACACCGTTTAGATCATTTCAGTTTTGGATAAAAAGAGCTTGTTTCACAACTCGTGAAACGGATTCTTTTGTAATTTTTTTTGACTCCTTAGTTTGGGATAGTAAAAGAAATAATTAACAGAAGCTTCTTTTGATCTATTAAAATTTCCTGTGCAGTAATCTTTTTACTTAAAATAAAAAACTCTACAATACTGTAGAGTTTTTTGTATTTAATTTAGTTATTTAATGTTTTACTATCGATGACAAATCGATATCTTACATCACCTTTAAGCATTCTCTCATAAGCAGTGGATATATTTTTGATGTCGATAAGTTCAATATCTGATACAATATTGTTCTCTGCACAAAAATCAAGCATTTCCTGAGTTTCCTTAATTCCTCCGATTCCGGAACCGGCAACACTTCTTCTTCCTCCTAAAAGTGGGAAAATTCCGAGTTGCATTGGTACAGAAGGAGCTCCGACACAAATGTGAACACCATCCGTTTTTAGAAGAGCAATATACAAGTTATAATCATGTTCTGCAGAAACGGTATCCAAAATAAAATCAAAAGAGCCTTGTACTGCTTTTAATTGTTCCGGATTACTTGTTACCACAAAATGATGAGCGCCTAATTGTTTTGCATTCTCTTCTTTTGAAGGAGAAGTACTTAAAACCGTTACTTCCGCCCCGAAAGCAACTCCGAATTTTACAGCCATGTGTCCTAATCCGCCTAATCCTAAAACTGCCAGCTTATGACCTTTGCCCACTTTCCAGTGACGAAGAGGAGAGTAAGTTGTAATACCTGCACAAAGTAGTGGAGCAGTAGCTGCCAAATCTAATTTTTCAGAGATATGCAATACAAACTCTTCTCTTACAACAATTGTGTCAGAATAACCTCCGTAAGTGGGATTTCCGCTGCGGTCAAGATTATTATAAGTTTGTGTATTTCCTTCTAGGCAGTATTGTTCCAGATCATGTTTGCAGTTTTCACAGTCCTGACAAGAGTCAACCATACATCCAACTCCTGCAAGTTCTCCAACTTTGAAGTTCTTTACGTGGTCTCCAACTTTAACGATTTTACCGACAATTTCGTGTCCTGGAACCATTGGGAATAATCCCGGAAACCAGTCATTTTTTATTTGATGCAGATCCGAATGGCAAACTCCACAATACATAATTTCAATTTGTATGTCGTGTGCACCAACTTCTCTTCTTTCAAAATCCCAAGAAGCTAAATCAGAACTAGAATCTTGAGCTGCGTAACCTTTTGCTTTAATCATATTGATAAGATTTGTTTTATTCAAATGTAATAAGTATCCAAATCATTTTTTGTATCCAGATTACTTTTTTTTGTAGTTAAAATAAAGAATTAATCTGATCTTAATTTAGCTAATGTTTATTACTGATTTATTGCAAAGTTGATTATATTGTTGACTACCCATAATTGGTACTTTATATTAATCTACAATCATTTTTATAATCAATAAAGCTGTTAATGTGATACTATAGTTTCAGCGTCTTCTTTTTGGGTCGTTCCCGGCGCACTGTATATTTTAGATAAGCTAAAGATTTTATGTAAAAAAATCAAACCATAGAATGTCAGACTATAAAAGATTGATGAATAATCTTTTATGTCTATAAAAAAAAGAGACAACTATTTAATAGTTGTCTCTTTTTGTGACCAAGACGAGCGTATCTTCAAACACTTTTGTCGATGATTTGGTTAGATTGAGCCAAATTAAACAAGAATTACAAAACTCATTTTTTGAGAATAATTTCCGATAATTGATAACAAATGCAATTTAATTTTAAAAATTGAGAATAATCTTTATAGGAAAAGTAAGTTTTTATTTGGATATGTTTTTCTTCATATTAATTGAGGGAAAAATAGATGTATTTGGCATGAGAGTTAGAAAATTTCTGACATTCCAAATAAAAAGTAAATAATTATTGTGATAGTAGAAATGTTTAATATCTAATTCAAATTTCATTCCTCATTATAAGTAACATTCTTACTTTTTTGAATAGTATAATAAGAAGCTGTGTGGGTATTTAAATCTTAATTCGTAAGCTAGATTAATTTTAACTATCAAAATTAGATTTCAGAGGTGATATTTGCTTTCTATGAGAATTCTAAAATTTAGGAATCATTAATTATATTTTGAATAATATTAAGTAAAACCACAATAGATTATATTACGACAAGTTTTGTCGTAATGTTAAAATATATTTGTAAGAAATAAAATCAGTTATAATTATTATATAATATCTCAAATGCTACTTATTAACGAAATAAGAATTATTATTTTATTTTTTTTTCTTTTAATTTATGATTTTTTATTAAATATTTTTGTACAATATTGTATTAATATGTTTTTTATTTATTTTATGATTTTATGGTCTTAAAATTTGTTAAAAAATTAAAATAAAAATATTGTTTTGATGTTGTCATTTTATTAGTTTTGCAAACTTAAAATAATATGATGAAAATTATAATTTAATTTATTTCCTGTTAATAAAATTTTGACATGTTTTAAATTAATACTCCTAAACTAATACCATTTTTATGAAAAATGCATTTACATTTTTATTTGTTTTCATATGTCTTTTTTTATTTTCTCAAACAACAATGTTTGGACCCGTTTCCGCACTTGCTTTTAGGAAAGACAATGTAAAACAGCAGGTTTTGCCAACAGATACTCTACAAGACCGTCTTATGAATTATCATCTCATTAAAGATAATCCTTCGATAATTTTTTTTAAAAAACTTAATACAAGCTTAAATCAGCCTACACTGTTTTTGGTTGGAAATAAATTTGGAGGAACGGATAATAAAGTTTATGCCAAAATAGGTAGCTCAGTCATAAGTGCTCTTGGAATTGCAGATTTTCCTGATTCTTTAAAAATCACAAATCAGGAAATAAACGCTAAAATATTGACATTTACTAAAAAGGATGTTAATAAAAGAATTAATCCCATTGTTTTTTTTAATAAAAGGACTGATAAAAAAGTACTTATCCCAGAAGTGTTGGTTTTTGATAAAAATCTGTCAGATGCAGAAGCTCAAAAGATTGAAACTTATTTAGCTATAAAGTATGGGATTATGATCAATGATATATCTGAGAAAAATTATATCTCTTCGAATGATCATATTTTGTGGGATTCTAAAAAAAATAAAAATTATAATTTCAGAATAACAGGCATTGGAAGGGATGATGCTTTTGAATTGTATCAAAAACAGTCTAAACACTCTAATGATGGTAATTTAGCTGTGGCAATTGACAGTTTAAAACTGACCAACAATTTTAACACTGGAACCATTGAAAATGGGAATTTTTTGGTGTGGGGAGATAATAATCAAAATTTAGAATTTAAAGATGCAGATTTACTTTCGCAACATCCTAAAAGAGATATGTTGAGAGTTTGGAAAGTCCAGAATAAGGCTATAGATAATCAGATTATGAAAACTAATATGTATGCTGTGTTACCTGCCCAACCTCAAGGAAATTTTATTAAACTAAGGCTATTTCAAAATGAGACAGATTATCAGAATGATATATCAACAGATATTACAGGAAAAAAAATAAATGATACACTTTATGTTTTTAAAGATATATTATGGGACATCAATAAGGATGGTAATGACTATTTTACATTTAGTTTAGATGATAATCAAAGTAACATTAATATTCAAATGATAAGTACTTGTGAGGATTTAGGAAATAATCTGGTCAAAATTTCTGTACCGGGAAATATTTTACCTTTTGAATATTCTTTGGAAAGCCTTACTACAGGCCAGATGATTACGAATAATTTGCAAGGAACGAATAATCAAATAGTATTTAACAATCTTAATCCTGATCACTATAAGCTTATCCTTAAGAAACAAGGCTATAGTGATATCATAAGAACTTTTGACTTACAAGGGGTCGTTAATCAGAATATTGATACAAATTATCTTTGGCAGGGCACGCCAATTGAGTTAGATTTAAATACCAGTTCTTTTCAGTATGTGTTAACAAGTCCAAATGGTCAGAATACAATTGCAGCACCTTATTTTCTAAACGGAATAGGAAATTACGAACTAAAAATAAAGAATAAACTTGGATGTGAGATGGTCAAAAACCTGTCAGTTCTTAATACTGCAGATTATGATGCACTTCAGAATAACTCATTATTTAAGAAAATTCAGGTTTCTCCGAACCCTTCCCGAGATGGAAATATTAATATTAGAGTAGAGTTGAAATCTGCTAAACCATTAGCTGTAAAGATATTTAATGGTTTAGGTATTCTGGTCAAGCAAGGAGAATATAGCTCTGCATCAGAATTTACTATTCCAATGTCTATACCGCCTGTTGCCGGATATTACAGTATTAAAATATTTATTCCTGAAGAAGGCAAAAGTGTCAATTTTATTATTTATTAAAAAACTAACAACCTCTATACTCATTATGAGAAAAAGATTTTTCTTCAATATTAAATATATTGATTTGTTACCGGTTTTTATACCCATTATTCTTTCTTTATGTAGTTGGACTCTTTATGAAGTTTCACATAAAGATTATAAAGTCAGGGTTTTAACAAATCAAAATTTCAGTCCTTTTAAAATCAACTGCGATTTTCTTAAACCTTTTTCTGGTGGGCAACAAACAAAATATTTGGAGTCTGGAAATAAGTTTTCAGATTCATTATCTGCTGCATTAACTAAAAAAAGTAGCATAAATAAAGAATCTTTATTTACACTACCGAAAGATAAAGCTTCTGTAAGTTCAGAATATATCGGTGAAATTGGTAATAAGGATAAACAGTCATGGGATAGCGATCCTTCTGATAATATTTTTAATGTTCAGTTGTCAGACATCAAAAAGAATACTTCTTATTCACTTACATATAATGTGGATGGATATTCAGATATTAATTCTGTTACAAGAAGTATTAATGGAAGTTTTGCAGTTGGCGGATACATCAAAGTTAAACAATCCGGATGGACTGAAATTAATGAAAATATTGACCCAACTCTTTTAAAACGAGGGAATAACTTCATTCTTTTTAATACACTGAATAAAGGAGATTACTATAAAATAAAGAATGTAAGAATCTCGGAAAATAGTATAGCGAATCAAAAGCCATATCAGATTATATCTCAAATTTATCAAGATAAAACTCTTTACATTCGCGGGTTTGTAAATTCAAACTCATCAATTGATGCTGTTGAAATTGCGAATAAAAGAATTAGCCTGCATGGAAATGAATTTGAATATTTATCATTAACTGAAAATAACAAATCTACTATAAATCTCAAATTTATTGGAAAAAATAATATTTTACATGAAGAAACAATCTTTAAAGATAGTAAGAGTATAGTTTCCAAGATTGATATATATAAAGAGTCTGGTAGAAACATAGTCTTTAGCAATGAATCAGGTATTGTATTTGGGCTTAGGAATATTGATCTTCCACCAGTAGAGCAATCAATTTCTAATGTAAGTGCAGATCATTATGGATTTCGTTTTAAAAATAATAGTTTGAAAGAAACTACTATACATCTTCCATATGATGAATCTAAACTTCCCAATGGTTACCATGAAAATGATATAACAACATTTACTTTTGATTATACTCAGAAAAAATGGATATCCATTGCTGTGGATAGTGTTAATAGTAAAAAAAAATATATTGTTTTTAAAGCTTTAGCCGGAAGTGAAACAGATTACATCAATGGAGTTCTTAAACAGCCGGAAAGCCCAGAATCAAATGTCTCTGCTTCGACGGATTTTAATAATGCTCCTTTAGCAAATCCAACATCTAAAATAAACCTGATATCTCCACCTTCTGCCAATCAACAAGGGTCGGCTGTGGTACAATATCCAATTGAAATCCCCAAAGGAACCAGTGGATTTCAGCCCAGTGTCGTAATCACATATAATAGTGACAATAAATCAGGTTGGGCAGGAACAGGATGGGATATTCCTGTAGAGTCTATTGATATTGATACTCGTTGGGGGATTCCAGCTTTTGATCCTTCGAAAGAAAGTGAGATTTATACAATTGGAGGTGAGCAATTAGTATTCAAGGATGATTATTTACCTAATAAAGTTCAATTTCAGGAAGCCAGAGGTTCAGGAGATAAAAAATTTTATTATAGAACTGGTGTTACAGAAGGTCTGTTTATAACAAGAAAAGGATCTACACCATCTTCATATACCTGGGAAGTATTGGATAGAGAAGGTATAAGAAAAGAATATACTGAATTTTTAACAGATAATGCTTCTTCCAATTCTTCAGGAAACAGAATAAGCTGGTATTTAAGTAGGGTAACGGATCGCTATGGGAATACTATTGTTTATAACTATGCTGATTCTTTTGAAGGTGGAGGAAAAGGTAAATATCTGTCATCAATTACATACAGTAATAATACAGTTATCAGTTTCGATAACGAATCAGGTATAAGACAAGATAGGGCTTTTACTTATAAACTTGGAGTTAAGCTTACCGATGCTAAAATTTTAAATAAAATTACAGTATCCCGAGCCAATACAAAAATAAGAGAGTATCAGTTTTCAAATACAACTATAGGACAGTTCGGTAAAAGACTTTTAACGGAAATTATACAGAAGGATGGTAATGGTGTTGAGTTTAACAGGCATAAGTTTTCCTATAGTACAGCAAGAATTTTTGAAGACCCACCTAAAGTATATAATACAGGAAATGATATTGGAAATGTTGGTCCGTTTAATGGTGGGAATGCATCAGCTATTAGTGGAGATTTTAGCGATAATATCAATAAAATTCGCGGGTCTCTTACTTTTGGAAGCGGATCTGGTTGTTTTTTTATAGGATTCAACAAAAAGAATACTTTCGGAATTAATGCTTCTTACAGTGAAAATAAAACTTATGGTAAGGGGCAATTGATGGATGTTGATGGTGATGGTTTACCGGATAAAGTTTTTTATGGAGGAAATGGGAAACTATGGTTCAGAAAAAATAGCATGTCAAGTTTCGGAGGTGTATATAGCTCGGTAAACTGGCCCGCCGGAACACCACTATCTAAAACAAGTTCATATATAGGCTCTGCAGGTTTGGAATTTGTTTACAAACATTATGCAGCTGGAATAAATGTTAACTGGACTAATAATAATACACCGGTATATTTTTCAGATGTCAATGGAGATGGTCTTCCAGATTTGATTAGTTATGGAGATGTGTATTTTAGTAGAATCAGAAATGGTGTTCCTGAGTTTGAACCACAGCAAGAAGGCGGTCCGAATGTCACAGAAACCACTCCTAATGTAATTTTAAGCGGAGTACCAGCGGTACAGGTTATAGAGTCTGGGCAAACTGGGTCACAGCTTCTTGGTAATATTGTAAGAATGTGGGAAGCTCCTGTTGATGGTAAAATAAGAGTGACTACCAATGCTCAATTAGAACAAAACTCTATCGATGGAGTAGATGTTTGGATGGAATTGGGAGGAATGACAAAAGTTGATGAAGATAATCCTACATATGTCCCACCACATTCTACAATGATTGGATCAAAAGTTACATTAACAAGTCCTGGTCAGCCCATTGCGATCAGTGAAACAGTAGATGTAAAAAAGGGGCAGAGGGTTTTTGTTGTGGCAAGTGCCAAAGAAAATCCAATTAGGGATAGGATTGTATCTAATACTGAAATCAGCTATTTCTCAAGTAACCCTACAGTAATTCCAAAAGATGCCAACGGAAATTATTATTATGGGTTTAACTCATCAGAAAGTTATCTGGCTTCAAGTAAAAAAGGAAATCCTGTGGCAGATAAAGCTACAGTGAAGATTTCCTGGGGTGGCTTAACCAATCAGGTATTTACAGATGATGTTAATTTTAAGATTTATAAGATTGTTGTTCCAAAAACAGATACAACAGGATTTATTCAGCCATCAGCTTCTAATTTGATTTATCATTATAAATTACCAAAAGGAGCATCTCTTAATACGTTAACGACGACAAGTAATTTGATTTCGGGAGTTGATTTATCAAGTATATTAGTAAATCAAGTTGTTTCTGATTCTACCGTTACATTTTTCAATTTTGATGTTTATGCAGATACTAATGTGTCCTGGGAGAAAATCAAATGGAAGCCGCAGATTGAAGTAACAACGGCCACTGATGTCTTGCTTTCAAATGCGTTGGTGCAATATAACCCTTACGGAGAAAGACTGACAAATAACCTTCCTAAGGACTTTACGCAATATGCTCAATTTTCTGAGTGTAGATTCCTGCTTTATCCAAAATTTACAAATAGTGTTAGTCAGCCGCTTACCATAAATCTCCCTACACTGCATAATACTACCGTTACTTTCTCGCTGAAGCTTAAAAATGCAGGTGGAGACATTCCCTTTTTTGCCAAAAATACAGTCAATGTAGTAAATAATGTGATGGAAATTCCAAAGCTTAATTTCTGTGATATCTTTGGTGTAAATGGGGTTCCTGGAATGGCGTATGATCAGTTATGGCAACATTTATTCTATTTTGAGATTACTTCTCCTGATTATGAAGTTGCAAAAAAACTAGCACAGTTGAATCCTAACATATATAACTCCTGGTTTGAACAGCCGCCACAGCCATCTCCACTTGCTGATACACAGCATAAAGCAGATTATTTTGCTTATAGAGCCAATAATATTCATTATAATATTAGTACAGGCCTAGTATATCAGGGATGGGGAGGTTTTTCATATAATGGTTCCAAATATAAAAATGAAACCATAAGAGAAAGTGAGTTTAACTCAAGTATGAGTGGCTTTAACGTTAATATGCAGAATCCTTCTATTCCTTGTACTGGAGATCCTACTTCACAGGCGTATCAGGACTGTGTGATGGATTACATCACTCAAATGATGAATAGCAGATATTTTACTCCTATTGATTTGAAAATGGATGCAGAAACATACTCATCTCCACTAGAGTCTGCTGAGGTAAGTCAATATCATTTACAGCCTGCTTTATTAGGAACTTTTACAGAACCTGATACAGAGTCGCAATATCCTGGTTATTCAGTTCCGAATCCAAGAGGTATTATTAAGTATTCAAAAGGATCAGGGGTTAACATGTATGGTAGTGCTTTTATTATTGGCGGTAATGCAGGTGTTTCTAAAGACTATACAAAAGATCATTTTATTGATTTTAATGGTGACCGTTATCCGGATGTTGTCTCAGGTAATTCAATTCAGACCACTAACCTGTTAGGACAGTTAGGGAATCCGGGGAATACATTTGAAAAAGAAATGTATAATACGACTACGAACTTTGGTCTTAGTTTAGGAGTTCCTGTTCCGACTAAATTTAGTAATACTTTAAATGGAGGATTTAAAACTGGCGGTGAAAAGGGAACGCATACTACAACTTCTGCAAATGCAGTTGGAATTGGGCTAAATGTACAGTTAGGACAAGCCAAGTCAAAAAGCAAAGCAGTTTGGTTTGATATTAATGGAGATGGATTGCTGGATTTTGTGTCGGAGGGTACATTATATATTAATAATGGAAAAACTTTTATAAATGAACCTTATAACTGGGATGTTTCTGATCTTTCCAATAACAATTCTTCGTCTTTATCTGGAGGCGGTGGATTTAGCTGGCCAAACGGAAGTTTATCTATCGGTGTAGGATTGGCTCAATCAAGATCTACTACCAGTACTGCATTTATCGATCTCAATGGGGATGGGATGGAAGATAAAATTGTAAGATCAGGAAGTACTTATGAGATGCTCATTAATACGGGGACGACATTTACGAATGATATGATGAGCCAGGATTTCGAATTGGAAAACAAACAAAATTCATCAGGATTTAATCTGTATGGAACATTGTGTTTTTGTTTAGGGATAAAAGTTTGTCTGGGGCTGGGATATAATAAAGATAAGTCTGTAAGTAAACAAACTGTGGATTTAAGAGATTTTGATGCTGATGGTCTTCCCGATTTGTTGATTTCTGATGATGAAGCAAATTTAAAAGTATATCACAACAGTTTAGGAAAGGCAAACTTATTGATTGGGATTACCAATCCTCTTAAGGGAGAGATGGCTCTTGAGTATGATTTATATAATACAAAAAATAATTTTGGAACTCTTATAGGAGGCACTTATCAGATGCCTTTTTCAAAACTAGCATTAACAAAGGTTACTATTTCAGATTTGGTGTCTAAAAATACCATTGTTCAGGGAATTCCAAGAATGATTCCTAAATCCCAGGTTACATTTGAATATGAAAAAGGAATTCAGGACAGAAGAGAAAGAGAGTTTTTAGGATTTGGTATTGTAAAAACAAAAACATATGGAGGAGCAGAAGGACAGGCTTTTTCCCTTCATCAGACTCATGTTACAGAGTATGAAACTAGCTTTAATTCCAGTGATTTCTTTGTAAATTATAATGATACAAAAGTAAGGCAGTATTTTTATAAAAAAGGGCTGGTAAGATCTTCTTATCTTTTAGATATTAATGGCAAAAAACGTTCTGAAACTAACTTTACATACAGATATTTTGATCAGTTATCCAATACTGGATATCAATTATCAGAAGGGCAGTCTGAACCTCAATATAAAGATATCGGTAGGGTTATTCCATTACTCTATAAAACTGAAAATATAACGACGGAAGTTGTTGGCAGCACCAGCCATAGTAAGACTTTAATAACTACCGTAGATCAGTATGATAAATATGGGAATGTAACCTCATATACCGATAGAGGAACCACTCTGGGAACAACCTCTGATGATATCTCTGTAAAAACAGAATATCATGATCCCGGTTCGAAAAATATCGTAGGTGTTCCTAGTAAGAATACTATTACCGCAGGAAGCATCACTAGGGTTACAACTTCTAAAGTAGATGCCAATCGTAATGTAACAAATGTTTCTAAAACAATAGATGGGCAGCCTGCTGAGTTTGATATGGAATATGATGTTTATGGTAATCTTCTGAAGATAACAGAGCCGATTTCGGCCAATAATCAAAGATTCTCAAAAACATTTGAATATGATCCTGCCTATCATGCTTATATGGTTAAGGTAACGGATTCTTATAACTTATCAAGTTCGACTGAATATGATGCCAATTATCTGTTAGGTGTACCCACTACTATTACGGATGCTAATGGAGTTAGTTCTTATTATAGCTATGATTCATTTGGAAGGGTTACTCAATATAAATCTCCGGTTGATAATGACTGGACGATGAAGTTTTATTATTATCCTAATCAAATTATTCCTGTAGCTGTTACAGAGAGAAAAGCACCCATAGTAAATAATGTTACTCCTGATCTGAATTATTTCAGCAGTTTATTCACTACAGTATGGGGACAGGAATTAGCTGTTAAAAAATTATTTAAGAACTCCGGAACTCAATTTTCTTACGCTAATAATGTTTTCCAGATTAAAGATAATTTAGGAAGACCTGTAAAGACAATTCTTAGAGATAAAGTGACAACAAGTATAAACGCAAGTACAATTATTCCTTCTTTGAAAACGTATGATGATTATACAAACACTGAAGACCTTGCGGCAAAAATATTTGTGTCAACAACTTATGATAATATGGATCGTCCGTTGAGGGTTACTCAGAATAACGTTCAGACCAATAATGGACTTGAAAACCTTGTTACTGAATATAAATACGGATTTGGACCTGACAGAGATGGAGTAACTCAGTTTATGAGCACAACGATAAGTCCTTTAGGAAATACTTCTGTGATTTATACAGACGAAAGAGGACGCACCACATCAGCTAAGCAAACTGATGGAACGCAGAACTTATGGGTAAGTAATAAATATGATATTCTTAGTCAGTTAGTTCAGGTTAAGGATCAAAATAATGATACCACGACCTATCAGTATGATAATTGGGGAAGAAAAATAAAAGTGGTACAGCCGGATGCTGGTACAGCAAACTTTAAATATGACCGGACAGGGAAATTAACCAGTTCAGACAATGCTTTACTTTTGGCAGCAGGGCAAAGCGTAACCTATTCTTACGATTATAACAGACTGATGCGTATTGATTTTGCTCCCAATGATTTTGTGAGATATGAATACGGTATCGCCGGAGCGTCAGATTTTTCGGCTGGACGTCTGGTAAGCCAGCTTGACAAAACAGGATTTCAGACATTTAAATATACAGCTTTAGGACAGGTCAGAGAAAATACAAGAGTAGTTGTAGCACCCAATAATACCCCTAAATTATTCAAAACTTCTTTTGTATATGATGTATATAACAGAATTAATAAAATAACGTATCCGGATGCTGAAGAAGTATTCTATAATTATAATGAAGCGGGATTATTAAAAAATATATACAGTAAAAGCCCGGTAAATCAACCGTTGGTTCCTATCGTAAGCACTATTACTTATGATAACAGAGATCAGATGGTTTCATTTGCTGCTGGAAATACTACACAAAGTAATTATAATTATGATGCCTGGGGAAGGCTTGCGGAATTATCCTTGTTTTATAATAATACAGGAACACAGATACGCAGAAATCAATATACTTTTGATAGAAACGGGAATGTCTTGAATGTTTCAGGTACTACACCAATGTCAGGGAGTTTCCCGGCAAGCATGATGACTGCAGCCAGCCAGAAGTCTTATCAGTATGATACATTTGGAAGATTAAAGTCTTCAAAAATTACAGCTACAGGAAAAGATTATACGCAGTATTATGAATTGGATATGGCTTATAATACTGTAGGAAATATCGATTCTAAAAATTATAGATTAAAATCTTACCAGAATAATATTACATGCCAGAATCCAAGCAACCAGGGGAAAGATGCAAAATATTTTTATAATGTTGCGGGACATCCTAATGCAGTTTCCAGAATTGAATATAAAAGAAATTATGGTTTCAGCGCTCCTATGGACTGTGGTACCGGAAATATTTTCCCATCAGACGGAGCAGAAGAGTTTACTTATGATGGTAACGGAAATCTGAATAAGCTATATAATATTGTTGCAGGAAAACCAGAGTTGTACAGGCATTTATTCTGGTCTGAAAGCAATAATCTGAAAGCTGTTGGTGAAAGAGGTGTTTTAAGTCATTATGTGTATGATGCAGGAGGTGAACGTGTGCTAAAAAGTGATGGTGTTTCCAAAAAAATGTATGTCAATGGAAACGATCCTGAAAAAACTACCCAGATGGGAAGTTATACTTATTATCCAAGCGGGTATATGGTACTTGGAGAAAAATCAATGAGTAAGCATTATTATATTGGCGGACAGAGAATTGCAACAAGAGTAGGTGCTATACCTACCCATAGATTTAAAATTGAAGATACCAGCACTTATTCTGGTTTGCGTCAGGTTTTGGAAGAAGAAGTTAAAGGTATTGCTATTCAGGCCCAGTATCCGCAGATTGTATGGGTTCCCAATGCAGATACACAGGGAACATATACCCCTCCGTCTAATACCTTAGCTAATGAGCCGGATTGTGATTATGTCATTGAACAGTTAATTATTAATTTTTCTCAGGATCCTGAGAAAGAATCTTGTTATAAGAGTTTACTGAACAAATATAGTGATGTGTTGAACAGTGGTGGAAGTTTCTGTGCATTTCTGGATGAAATCATCAACAGCAATCCTGATGGATGTTTGACAGGAGAGACAATTCCGGAAATCCTGAGCTCTGAAATGTATTGGATACATCCTGATCATTTGGGAAGCTCTTCAGTGCTAACAAATAGCGTGTCTAAAATCACGAACTGGTATGAGTACATGCCATTCGGAGAACCATTGATGGAATTATCTAATAATGAATATGGTAATCCTTATAAATACAACGGCAAAGAATTTGATTTTCAAACTGGATGGTATTATTATGGAGCGAGATATTATGATCCGCAAAGAAGCTTTTGGCTATCGGTAGATCCATTGGTAGAAATCACCATGTCTCCATATGCCTATACATGGAATGATCCTGTCAACTATACAGACCCTACAGGGATGATGGGGGAAAGGATAGGGGAGCCTGGAGGGAAAAATCCTGATAGTTTTTGGCATATTATTTTTTGGTCTAAAGCACGTAGAAATGCAGAACGATATGCCAACTCTATGCGCTTTGGAAATAATGATGTTAATGTATATAAACATAATGATGGTGACTGGTCAGTAAATACTAATTATGGAAATGGAACCGGAAACAGAGCGACATTCTCAAGAGATGGGATGCGATATAATAGGGACTGGGGAGTTTATACGGGTGATATCCAAAGTCAGTTGGAAGGATCTAACGTTATTAATAATTATCCTGCACCAGCTCCGAATCTTTCGGGACCAACTATAGGACCTGTTCCAGATAATCCATATGCAAATCCTTCATCTCAGCTAGCATATACAACATTGATCGCGTTACAGGAAGCACCATTTGCAATCCTTCCTGAACTGATTCCCGTAAAGTATTTAAATGCTGCCAAAGGTATTGTTTGTGTTCCTGTAAGACAGCTAACAAAAGGATTAATAAACATATGTTTTGCAAAAGGAACTTTAGTTGCCACAGAAAAAGGAAACAGAAAGATTGAAGAAGTCAGGAAAGGCGATCTGGTATGGAGTTATAATGAAGAAACAGGCAAAAAGGAACTGAAAAAAGTTCTGGAATTATCCCATAATATTTCCTCTTCATTGGTGAAAATCTCTGTAAATGGTACGGAAATTATATGTACTCCGGAACACCCATTCTATGTAAACGGAGGCTGGATAGAAGCCAAAGAGCTTACCAAAGGAATGTATTTAACTACTTTAGATGGTAAAACTTCTTTGTTAGAATCTATTAATTTCTTGGATGATAAAGTAGAAGTCTATAACTTTGAAGTGGAAGATAACCATAATTATTACGTTTCTGAGAAAGGTATTTTGGTGCACAATACTTGTTGGCCTGAGCGACTTGCAAAGTTTATGGAATATGCGGCAAGTATTGAAACAAAAACTCTTACGTCTCAAGAAGCTACTATTAATCAGTTAGAGAATGTATTTAAAGCATTAGATAAAACGAGAACAGATGGACGGATTTTAAAATTAGTTGGAGAAACGAATGTAGCCGTTAGAGATGGAGTTAAAACAATATATCAGTCTGGTAGCAAAACAGGAGGCAATTACACTAAAGTATTTCCAGATGGAGGTTTTCAGATATTTATAGATCACAAAATAATAATTAATAAATTAAAATAATGGATTTTGAAAATTTAAAAATAACACTTTTTAATTTATATTGCAGTACGGGTGTTAATCCTTTCTTTGAATTTCTATATGTTCAAAATGGGAAAATAAAAGCAAAGAATAGGAATATTTGCTTCGAAGGAAATGAAAAAGAAATAATTGTGTTTTTTGATGAAAGTTTATATTTATACCCGAAAGAAATACAATACTTAAAAAAAGAGAATACCTATAAAACGTTTCAATCAATTAATTTCGCGCTTGAATATTTTCAATATCTTGTTAGAGCAACTAATGATATCAGATTTGAGTTATATCATTATTTCTTATATAAATTACAAAAAAATGGAATTACAAATGATTCCTGGAATTTTCATTATACAAATAATGAAAATATGGAAAGTATAATACTTAATCTTGGTATTTTTGATTTAACAAAAGGAGATAAAAAATTATTTTTTAACATTGAAGTGTTATTTTTTAAAGAAAACATGTGTAAATTAAGATTTATTCCTGAAGAACCATTATGGAATGAGGGAAAAACATGTCCTGAAACAGATGTTGATAAAATAATAACATATGTTCTAAATCTCAAAGTTGATAATTATAAAGATATTCCATTAATAGAATCATGATCTTGTAGCCGATATAGATAAAAAATAAAATGTATAAAGAATTTGGATTTTGGAAAGAATATGGAAATAGATATAAAGATTATCCATCTGTTAATTTGTATGTTAATAAAGAAATTAATCAGTCTTATAACAAGAATAAGTTAATTTCATATTTAAATTCGGGAGGTATTATCGCAGTGTCTAGTAAAATTAATTTTCCTCATTTATTTAGAGATAATGATAAAAAAATAGGTGAATTTTTATTATTTACTGATGGTTTTTGGATATGGCCAGAAGATCTATCGGAATATGTATCTGATTTTAATGTGATTTTGCCTGATGAGTGGTACCAATTGATATTAAAAAATGATTATAAAATATTAGATAAAGTTAAATTTCAGCAAAAAGACGTAGACTGGATTCGTTAATAATAAATATAGAATTCCGATGTTCCCTGCTGGGAGTAGTGTCGGTAGATAACAATAATCCACTGCAATTGTGGTGGATTATTTTGTTTTTATACTTTAGAATATTTCTACAGGGTTTACTTTAAGTGGGTTTTGAAGATGTAATATAAATGAATTTGCAACTGACCCTACTTGGACGAGAAAATATGGATATCATTTTGAGTCATTTAAAGATGGAGCAGTTAATTTTCAGTCTACAGCCGTAACATGGGAAAAAACATTAAAATAATGAAAACAACAAGGGAATTTAAACAGTTAGCAGTTCAAATTACTTTAAAAAGTATGGATAAAGAACAAAGTGATTGGATTACGTTTAATGATAAAATTAATACTAAGATAATAGGAGATGATTATTTTAGATCTGATATAATATAATGCTCTTAGTAAATGAACTCCCTATTATGGAATGTGATCTTAAAAATTCTTACTTTTTAATTACAACAGACCGAATTATATCTATAATAGACGGTTATTATGATGAAGTATTTTTTATGGAAATGAATAATGTGTCAAACGAATACAATGCTGAAAATTTTAAACAAATAAACGGGAAGTATCCAAAAACAAATATAATTGCTGTTAAAAAAATGATAATACTACTTTGATAGCAAAAATAGATTCTTATTATCCTGCTTATTTTGCTAAAATGTTGATATATAATATTTTTTTCGTACAGAAAGCTTGGGAAATGGTATGTTAATCCAAAGTAATATAGTCAATGAAAGTAGAACTCTTTCATAAATAAAAATTCTATATTTTCAGAAACTCACTAGTTCAGTAGAAAATGCAATTCAACTTAATAATATAGATATAAGTCTATTTAACAAAAAAGTAATGAATGAATTTGTAATATTAAAGTCAAGTTGGGGAATAGCTATATTTTATGAGATAAGGGAAATTATAAATCATAATCAAAATGATGAGAATTTGTATGAAGTAAGCCCCTCTGTCTTTATTAAGTTGAAAAGTCCTTTATTGGATAATAGTTCGTTAGAGTATTTAAAAAAAGGAATTCAAAGTATAATACAATTGATCAAAGAATTTCCGGTCTGTTTTTCTATAAAAAAATTAGAATATAATATTTGTGATTATCAGCCAGAGGGTATGTATTATATGTTCAGGAAATGGTTTTTTGAAAGTCATAATATAGAGCTTCCTCCTATTAATGTTTATTTTGATAAGGAAACAAATAAATATATTTTTCCATATTTAATTGATATTGTAGAATTATCTTAATTATCCCACATTATATGACTAAATTAATTAAAGCAGAAAATACAGAATTTATTTACTGGGATAATTTTGATTACCAAATAAATGATAATATACTTGTTTCTAATGACGCAAAAAAATATGTTTCTTCTTATGAATTATTGAAAGTATGTCGACCGGTTTTTACAGAGTATTATAAGAAGGGAATCTTTATGCTGGATTATCTATTTTGGATAGATACTACTGATATTACTAGTATAGATTTAAAAGTAAAAAATAATGTAATTCATGATGCAGATTTTGAAAGATCTGTTAAAACTTATTTTTTAAATAACTTGACATGTTTTAGCTGTGGAAAGGTATATAAAGGAGTCTTATCTGTTGACCCGGTGTTAATATACCCTAATAATTTTGGATTAAGAGATAAGAAATTAAAAATGATTAATGAGGAAAATAAAACTCTTTGGTGCCAAAATTGTGGAAATCATTTTACAAGCAAAGTTTTGTACATATTTTAGAGATTTTCTCACGAATTGAGATTGTGATGGCTAACTAATGATGAATTACAGATGAAAATTCTGGACATAAATGGAATGATCAAATCAGAAAGCAATTTGTAAACTACATAGAACAAAAAACAGGTCTAAAAATTAATCATGCAATATGGAAATAAGAATAATATGTATATCAGAGATTAATTATGAGTGTTATTTTTGCGGTAATTGTTGGAAAATAGTTTACGAAGGTAAAATCACAAATATTAATATGAATAATTTCTATGGTTATCCCTTTTATATAATTTTTGAAAATATAGAAAAGGTGAGTAAACAGTTAACAATGCTAATTAATAAAAAATAATTATTCAAAGTAAATAAAATAGCGCCAACTGTATTCAGTTGGCGCTATTGGGCTTTTGGTGACCTCGACAGGATTCAAACCTGTAACCTTCTGAGCCGTAATCAGATGCGCTATTCAGTTGCGCCACGAGGCCTTGTGTTACCTTGTTGTTTAAGGGTTTGCAAATATAGCACTTTTTTCCGTTCTTTGAAAGATGAAACAAAGAATTTTACTTTTATTTACGGTTTTCGCGCTAACAGCTTGTAAAAGAGAATCAAAAATTTCGTCCTCAGATTGGACTAATATCTCTGCCCGTACCCAATTTAAGGAACATGACGGAGTTCTAAACCTAAAATCGGGAAATTTCACGTATAATTTTAAGCAAAATCAAACTCCATTTAAGAAAATCATCCTGCTTAATGCAAGTATGGCCGGATATATTTCAGAGCTTGGAGCAGAAAATTTGATCATCGGTGTTTCAAGTCCGGAGTATATTTATTCCGGAAAAATCCAGAATCTGATTAAAGAAGGAAAAATTCAAAACGTAGGAAGTGAACAGAAATATGATGTGGAAAAGATCATTTCGATGAAGCCCGATGCTATTTTTACCAATCATATTGCAAGTTTTGATAATACCTATGAACTGTTGAAAAACAATGGAATTCAGGTGGTATTTCTGGATGAATATATGGAGCAGAAGCCTTTGGAAAAAACAGCTTATATTAAGCTTTTCGGAGAATTATTAGGAAAAGAGAAAGAAGCTGACGTAAAATATCAGGAAGTTGAGAAAAACTATAATGATTTGAAGAAGCTTGCTTCCACAGCTAAAGAAAAACCAGTTGTTCTTGCCAACGAAATGTATGGTGATGTTTGGTACCTGCCAGGAGGAAATACTTCTGTTGCCCACTATATTTCTGATGCCAATGCGAATTATATCATGAAAGATAATAAAGACGAAAAAGCGTTGACAATGAGTTTTGAAGAAGTATATGCCAAAGCTGGAGGGGTACAGTACTGGGTGAATGCAGGAAGTCATACTTCAAAAAAAGAAATGCTGGGAATGAACCCTTTCTATGGAAAACTGGATGTATTCAATAAAGGGAAGATCTATACCATAGCTGGAAAAGAAAATTTAAAAGCAAATGATTTCTTCGAAAGTGGCGTTGTGAGAGCAGATTTGATCCTTAAAGACTATATCAAGATCTTTCATCCTGAACTTTTACCGGAATATCAGCTTACTTATATGAAAGAATTGCAGTAAATCGTAGTATTTGCTTATTTTTGCCTTTCCTTGTTATCAAATTATGTGGAAAAAAATTAAACAGCTTATCTTCATCATTCTTGTTTTGAATGTAGTCTTTATTATCTGGGGCAGATTCTTTAATCCGCCAATCACACTTACTCAGATAGGAGGGCTTTTTGAATATGGAAAACTGCACAGGGATTATATTTCCTATGACGAGATGGGAAGCAATGTGAAAAAAGCAGTAATAGCTTCTGAAGATCAGAAATTCTTTGATCATGACGGCTTTGATTATACAGCCATCGAAAAAGCGATGAAAAACAATGAGAAAGGCAAAAAAATAAGAGGTGGAAGTACCATTTCCCAGCAGACCGCAAAGAATGTATTTCTTTGGCAGGGCAGAAGCTGGGTGAGAAAAGGGCTGGAAGCAATCTATACTTTTATCATCGAAAAAGTATGGACTAAAGATATTATCCTTGAAAGATACCTGAACTCCATTGAAATGGGGCAGGGAGTATTTGGAGTGGAAGCTGCTGCACAATATTATTTTGGAAAATCATCCAAAGATCTAAGTGCTTCAGATGCAGCATGGATTGCCGCTGTACTGCCTAATCCGAAGAAATATGATCCTAAAAATCCATCCCCATATTTAAGAAAGAAACACAATTGGATCATGAGACAGATGAGGAATGTGAGTTTGAAATAGTATCTTTGTACTAATGAAATTCTTTAATTCCAGCACAAACTTTGAGTCAGTTCTTAAAAAATACTTTTCTTTTAAGAATGAAACCCTTTCTTTAGAACCTTTTGCAGAGTTTTTAGAGACGATCAAAGAAGCAGACTTCACAGATGTGCTTAATTTCTTCAGAAGCAATCCTAATTTTGCTGAAAATTTTAAATATTACATTCATAATATTTTTAGAGGACGGCCTTTCAATCTTTCTCTGACGGAAGCCAATATTCTTTCAGAAAATGCTTTCTTTCCGGAACTTAAAAAAAGAATACTGAACAAGGTTTTACCACCCGTTGAAAATGAAAAGACGGTGTGGTATATGATTGACAATGTCAGCCTCAGACCCAAAAAAGATCTGAAATATCTTCACAATCTTCCGGAGAATGAGATTGATGAGTTTTTAAATATATTGGAAGCTTCAGATTTTATTGTGAAGCCTAATGTGAAAAAAGAACTCATTTTCTCCATGAATATTCTTTCCTGGAGGGTTACAGGGATGGCTATGGAAGTGGAAGTGGTAAGAATGGCACCACAGTACAGAAATCTGGATAATCCGTTTCTTGCCCTTCAGAATGAGTTGGAAACATTAGCAGAAGATCTTGTAAAGGACCCTGAACTTCAGCTGCACTCCAAAGACAGCAGATATAAGCAGATTAAGATTTATGCAGAACAATGTCAGGAGTTTGTGAATATTGCTTTTAAAAATTCCGCCAAATATGGGATCTCTGGAAAAATTAATCAGTCTCTGCTAAAAATCCGACAGCAGACTGAAAGAATATATGAAATTGTTCAGTTATTGGTTATTGATACCGATGAAGATGTTCAGATAAAATCTAAACAGCTGATCTTTAATATTCTGAACTATAAATCTCACAAGAATAATATCTCAGACCTGATTAATGACAGTACGAGATTAATTTCACACCTCATTACCAATCATACTGCAGAAGCCGGAGCTCATTATATTACTTCTACCCGGAAGGAATATATGACGATGTTCTACAAGGCGAGTGGTGGTGGAATTATTGTAGGAGCTCTTTGTGCTCTGAAAATGCTCTACGGATATATTCCCGGGAGTGATTTTTCCCATGCATTTTTATATTCTATGAACTACGCAATGGGATTTGTGATGATCTATCTGATGGGCTTTACTCTGGCTACAAAACAGCCGGCAATGACTGCTGCTACCATGACTAAAGTATTATCCGAAGAAGGAAATGCACAAAGAAATAATACAGAATTTGCTCATTTGGTTTCCAAACTGTTCAGAAGTCAGTTTATTGCCTTTGTAGGAAATGTATTGCTTGCCTTTCCGGTGGCACTTGCCATCATTTACGGGCTGGATGTTTTTTTCTCTCAAAACCTTGCAGTAGAGCGTTCTGATAAATTATTAAAAGATCTTGATCCTTTTAAATCAAAAGCAATTCTGCATGCTAGTATTGCCGGATTCTATCTTTTTATTTCAGGAATTATTTCAGGAAATATCGGGAATAATTCCGTGTTTTATCAGATCCCTGAGAGAATTGCCAAAAACCTTTCCATCAGAAGCTTTTTTGGGAAAAAATTTGCAAAAGGACTTTCAAAATATTATGCTAAAAATTGGCCGGGAATCATTTCCAATTTCTGGTTTGGGGTTTTCCTTGGAGCAACGGCTCCGGTAGGAATGTTTTTCGGGCTGGATCTGGACATCAGACACATCACTTTCGCAGCAGGAAATTTTGCATTAGGATTATATGGAAAAGATTTCTCTGTAGATTCCTATACATTCTGGATGTCTTTTGTAACGGTATTTTTGATCGGATTTTTCAACTTTTTAGTAAGTTTCAGTTTGTCTATGTTCCTGGCATTCAGGTCAAGAAAAATGAATTTCGGACAGGTAAGTGAAATCTATAAAGAAATTTTCAGGTATTTTACAAAGCATCCCCTGAAATTCTTTCTGCCATTGCGTTCCAGATTGGATAAACAGGCAGATGATTTGATGAGCAGTACCATTTCTAATAAATCAGATGAACATTAATAATATAAAAAATGCTACCCTTGGGTAGCATTTTTCTATAGTTATAACTTTTAATGACAGTATGGAAGTTCCTGGCATTCTGCAGGAAGCTGCTCCCCAAAAACACATTGACTAAGATCTCCACAGCTTACAGCACAGCAAACCATTTATCCCGCACCTTGAGTTACCTTTAACGGTTTCTCTTGATAATTTCTTTGATTTAAGTATCTTTTTCATAGTAAAAATGAGCTATTAATGAGTACTAAAGAAACATATTAGATATGATTAATTCAAAATAATTTCAACCTTGGTGAATTATTTTATATGGATTTAATCCCTATATTCCTATAAAATCTGAAGATCCCTAAATTTCTCAATTCCAAATTTATCCTGGAACTTTTTGAGATAAAAGCTTTTACGCATTTTAAAATCATGTTTCAGCAAAGGAGAATCAATTTTGATCACGATGCACTCATTTTCTATATTGACACTTCTTATTTCCTTAAAAAGGCTTTCATCAAGATAATCCTCAAGGAAATCTTTAATGTCAAAAGCTACAAGTTTATGCTCAAAGCCATAAATTCTGGCAAAAGATTTTACCAGTTCAGAGGATTGATATTCACGTTTTTTCTTCTTCATAGTCGGGTTTCGGGATTGCGTGATTCGGGTTTTGCGTTTCGAGATTTAGGATGGAGTTTAGAATGATAAGTTAAGATAAAAAATACTATAATATAGAGAAATAGGTTTAAATATTTTTTTTAAACTAAACCTCAAAAATGATACTTTCCTCATTAATTTTCTTCACGACATTTTCAGTACGCTCTCTATGAGTATCCGTGATGAAAATCTGTCCAAAGCTTTCTTTATTAACAAGTTCAATCAATTGCGAAACTCTGGTGTCATCAAGCTTATCAAAAATATCGTCAAGCAATAGGATAGGTGTCTTTTTTGTGAGTTCTTTTACGAGACTCATCTGAGCCAGTTTTAAAGAAATCAGGAAAGATTTTTGCTGTCCCTGTGATCCGATTTTTTTGATTAAAACATGATCCATTTCAAAAAGAAGATCATCCTTATGAATTCCTTTTGAAGTGTAGGTCAGCATACGGTCTCTTTCAAGACTTTCTTTTAAAAGGTTTTCAAAAGAATCTTCCAGCAAATGAGATTCATAAATTACAGATACAGTTTCTTTTCCACCGGAAATAATCTGATAGAAATTCTGAACAATAGGGTTGAGCTGCTCTACAAACTCTTTTCTTTTCTTAAAAATTTTAGTCCCAAATCTGGTGATCGGGTCATCATAAATTTCCAAAGAATCTTTGTCCCATGTTCTGTTTTTGGCAAAATATTTCAATAATGCATTTCGCTGCTGAATCGTTTTCTGATATTGGATAAGATCAAAAAGATATTCCGAATCCGTTTGGGAGATCATCGCATCCAGAAATTTACGTCTGCTCTCCCCGGAATCTGAAATAAGATTAGAATCATAGGGCGAAATCATAACACTTGGTAGATATCCGATATGATCTGCAAGCCTGTCATAGCTTTTGTCATTTTTCTTGATCACCTTTTTAGATTCCCTGGGCTGGGTGATCCTGATGATATCCTCGCTGTCTTCATTCTGGATTTCAGCATCAATGGTAAAGAAGTCTTCTTCCTGTTTAATATTGTTGAAGTCAGTATTTCCTAAAAAGCTTTTTCCTACTGATAAATAATGCAAAGCATCCAGAATATTGGTCTTTCCCACACCGTTATTGCCCACAAAACAGTTGATCTGCGGGGAAAATTCAAATTTTTTCTCAGAGTGATTTTTGAAATTATAGACGGAAAGCTTTTTGATAATCATTCGTCAAAAATACTCCATTATTAGTAAAAATAAAAAAGGAAGTGCGGAACAAGTTTCTACCCCAAATGAATAATAAGCGTCATCTCTTTTATTATCAGAGAAATAGATAAAAATATAAGTTACAATGCTGGCCATAAAAAAAGAAATGGCGTAAGATAAATCAAGATAAAAGATCCCAATCATATTGCTGATGAAAACAAGAGCATACGCAATATATTTTGTATTCTGAACCCCTATTAGCATTGGAAAAGTTTTTACGGTATCATTATTCATATCCCGAATATCAAAGGGAAGAACAAGTGCAGTAATAAAGAAAAAACTAATCAGAAAAATGGGTATACTGAATTCTGGCAGGGTAAGCCAACAATTGACCAGCGCCCATACCAATCCTACATAAAAAACTTTCAGTAAAGGGATTTTTCGGATATAAACATCAAGGAAAAAGCTATTGTAAAGCAATCCCAATACTACGATAATAAACCATTTCAGAAGTCTTATTTCATTATGATTATGAATGATTAAAAAAGCACAGGCGATTCCCGCAATGGCATTGATGATCACTATTTTGAAAAAATGCCTGGTATATTGATATTTAGTATACAGATAACCACTGAAATAAGTAATGAAAATAAGTGCAAAAGTAGGGAAACGGAATGTGTTTTGCTCTTTCATGAAAAATACTGCAAAAAGAGTTCCCATAAGAGAGACATAAAGTTGGCTGTCTATGACGGTTTTTTTCAGTATTTTTAAAATGTTCATTTATCAAAATTAATATATATGAAAAGATTTTCCAAGATTTTTCTGCTTTTGCTTGTAATGCTGAGCTTTTCAACGGTATCCGCACAGAAATATTATGATACCCAATGGAAAAAAGTGGCTGAAAACAGTACAAAAGGAGCTTATAAATCTAATCTTCCCATTATTTTAGACATACAAAAACAAGCCATGAAAGAAAATAATGCCTTCGAGCTGATCCGTTCTCTGAAAGCGGAATTCAGTATTGTAAACCAAACTGTGGATGATGATCAGAACGATTCCGCTTCCCAATTTTTCAAAAAGCTTAAAGATGCGGAAGGAAAAGTAAGCGGTGAAGGAAAGCTGGTATACAAAGTCTTACTGAATGGTTTCTTCATGGATTATTATAACCAGAATTCATGGAAAATAAACGGAAGAACCAATATCAACTCTCAGGATGTTTCACAGATTGAAACCTGGAGTAAGCTTGATTTTAAAAATTATTTAACGAAAAGTTATCAGGATCTTGATCAGGAGAGAGCTGAGATGAAAAAGATCTCTTTGGAAAAATATAAAAATATCTTTTCTGAAACGGGAGATATTGCTTATTTCCCAACATTATCAGATTGGTATGCTGTGAAGAAAATAGCATTTTTATCCGAAAATAATATTTTTACCAAGAATGAACTGACGGCAAACCGTACAACAATCAATACAATTTATGATGAACTGATTGCACAGAACAGCGGGAATGCAAAACTGTATTTCATGAAAGAGAAGATTACAGAAAACTGTAATTTCAATCATTGTAAAGATAAGCTTCAACAGCTTCAGAATCTGCTGAAATCTGATGTGCAGGGAGATTATAAAGTAATGATCATGGGAGATATCATGGATGAACTTATTAATCAGAAGAAGCCTAAAGAAGCTCTTGCAGTAGCTTCGCAGGCAAAAAGTGAATATCCAAAATCTCTTTTCCTTGAAAATCTCAAAAGCAAAGAAGCTCAGATCATCAATCCATATCTGAACTTAAAATACGAATCTCAGACTCAGAATAATCTGCCGATTCACTTTGTGGCAGAATATCAGAATGTATCAGAATTTACATTGAATATTTATGAAGTAAAAGATGATTTTACCTCATTACTTCAATATGCTCAGGATTCTTACTCCAATACTTTCGGGAAATTAAAAAAGAACTTGGTAAGGAAAGAAATATTCCAGCTTCCGGATCCTAAGGATTATCAGAATCATAAAACTTCATTGGAGGTGAAGCCGCTTCCTTCCGGAGTGTATGTTGCAGAATTTACCGTTGCAGGAGCGGATATGAAAGATACAGATTCCAGACAAAACTTCTACTTTTTGGTTTCAGGAAACAGAATCATCTACCAATCGAAAACAGACAGAAAACCTCTTTCTGATGAATTGAAATTGGTGAACAGTGAAAATGGGAAACCTTTAGCCAATGAGGGGCTTCGATTTTATGAATTTGTTTCTAATAAAACATTAACTAAAATTGAAGGAACAACCAATGCAAACGGAGTATTTAAATTTCCTTCTTCTGAAAATAAAGACTATTACAGAACGTTCCTTATCCAGCAGCCTAAAACCAATGATTTTCAGGTAATGCAGGTCTATGGAAATAGAGGGTATGCTGATGACTATAATCCTAATAAACAAACTCGCTCAACGGCTCAAATTTTCATAGACAGAGGGATCTACCGTCCCGGACAGACTGTTTATTTCAAGGTGATCAACACCAGAATGAATAAGGAAGTTGAAGCTGTGCTTTCAGGATTAAAACAAAAAATTACGTTGTTGAATACCAATAGCGAAGAGGTTTCTTCACAGGAATTTACCACCAATGAATTTGGCTCTTATCATGGAAGTTTCATTCTTCCGAAAGGAAAATTAAACGGAAACTTTTATCTGAGAATAGATGGTGAAAGCCAGGGATATAAAAACTTCAGAGTAGAAGAATACAAAAGACCAAAATTTGAAGTCACTTTTGATCCGGTAAAAGATGAATATAAATATGGACAAACAATTGATTTAAAAGGTAAAGCTGTTATGTTTTCCGGTGTTCCGTTAGGCAATACGACTGTGAACTATGAAATCAAAAAACAAAATATCAGATGGAGATATTTCAGCTGGTATCCGCAGAACGATGATAATGAAAACTCTATTTTGGGGGAAGCAAAAACCAATGAAAAGGGAGAATTTATCATTCATTTGGAGCTTAAAAAAGATGAAAAACTGGAAGGAATACAGATTGACAATTATGCGATCAATGCCTCAGTTACAGATATCAATGGAGAAACGCAGACTGCCAATACCCAGTTAAAAGTAGCGTCAGTTTCTCACTACATTCATGCGGAAAATATCAGCAATATTTTTACAGATGAAAATGTAAAACTGAAGGTAGAAACCAAGAATTACAATGATCAGAACCTTAAAAAGCCATATCAGGTTAAATTGTCAAAGCTAACGGCTCCGGACAGGATTTTCAGAGATAATTTCAAATCTGATGTTCAGAATTTGCCGAAATATTCAAAAGAAGAATTTATCGGCAAATTCCCACATGATCTTTTTGATAAAAATGATGAAATCAAAAATTGGAAAACGGAAAAAGTACTGATTGAAAGACAACAGCAGCCATCTACTGACAATGCTCAGCTTTCAACCAATCTTGATTTAGGAAAACTGGAAACAGGAGATTATGAACTTGAACTTTTTAATATTGAAGGAAAAGATACGATCAAAACTTCTCAGTATTTCAGTGTTTGGGATAAGACAGTTTTAAAATCAACCCAAAAAACATTCCTTACAGTAATCGCTCCGAAAGAAGAATTGTCAAGAGGAGAAAAGGCAAAAGTTTATGTTTACTCAGCAGTTCCCGATGCTTTAATCAATGTTTTTGTTCAGGACGGATCTGGAAAAACCATTTCAGAAGTTCATCAGATGAAAAAAGGAATATTAGAATATAGTGCTGAAATTCCTAAAGATAAAAGTGTATCAGATCTGAACCTTCAGTTTCAGCTGGTAGCATTCAATGATGTGAATACACAGTCTGTTTCTTTGAAAATAAAAGACACCGAAAAGGCTTTAAAAATTGAAACCGTAACCTTCAGAGATAAGCTTGAGCCTAACGTTAAAGAAAAATGGACGGTAAAAGTAACTGGAAATGATAAGGAAAAGATCAATGCGGAAGTATTGGCCAATATGTATGACATGTCTTTGGATCAGTTTGCTGCAAACACGTACAGTTGGAGAAAACTGTACACCCCATTTGTAATTGTTACTTCTTATGGAATCAGAAATTATCTGCAGCAGAAAAACTATCAGAAGAGACTAGGGTATTTCGAAGACAAATATGTTACTGTTCCGCAGTTTAACTGGTTTGATGGTGACCTTTTGTATTATTCTATTTCAAGAGAAACAGTTACAGGAGTTAGTTATCAGGAAGGAGTTAAAGCTCCCGCTTATGCACCACCTCCATCACCAATTGCTGGACAGGCAAGAGGAATCAAACGAAAAGCTGTAGCAGAAGAAGTGATGATGAGTGCTGCTAAAGTTGCAAATGTTACCGATGCAGATGGAGTTTTAGATCAGGAGGATATCCCAAAAGACCTGGACAAAGTAGCTGTGCGTAAAAATCTGAATGAAACCGCATTCTTCTATCCTAATTTGAAAACGGATGCAGAAGGCAATGTAAGCTTCGAGTTCACTTCTCCGGAAGCATTGACAAAATGGAAATTAATGTTCCTTGCGCATACTCAGGATGCAAGAGCTTCTACGTTGGAAAAAGAAGTGGTAACTCAGAAAGAATTCTCAGTAACGCCAAACTATCCGAGGTTCCTGAGAGAAGGAGACGAACTGAATCTACAGTCGAAACTGTCAAACCTTACCGATAAAAAACTAAACGGTTCTGCCGAATTACAGATTCTGGATGCCTTTACCAATGAAAATATTTCTTCGAAATTCGGAATCACTTCAGGTGTACAAGACTTCAGTCTGAATGAAAATGGAAGTAACGCATTGACATGGAAATTGAAAGTTCCGGAGAATGTTTCTTCCATTATTTTTAAAGTGGTTGCTAAAGCAGGAGCTTATTCCGATGGTGAGCAGCAAGCTGTTGCTGTATTACCTAACAGAATGCTGGTGACTGATGCCGTTCCGGTTTTTGTAAAAGAAGGTGAAACCAAAACATTTGTATTGGATAATTTTAAAAACAATACATCCACAACAGCTTCTAATGTTTCGAATACATTAGAATTGACTACGAATCCGATCTGGGAGATTATGTTTGCCCTTCCAAGTCTGAAAAACGATCAGAATAACTCTGCGGATGTGATCTTTAACAAATGGTTTGCAGACGTACTGGCTTCGGAAGTATTCAAAGCCAATCCAAAAATGA
Source organism: Chryseobacterium sp. IT-36CA2 (assembly GCF_949767875.1). Lineage (NCBI taxonomy): Bacteria > Pseudomonadati > Bacteroidota > Flavobacteriia > Flavobacteriales > Weeksellaceae > Chryseobacterium > Chryseobacterium sp. IT-36CA2. The sequence goes on from NZ_CATKPG010000011.1 coordinate 1,432,222, forward strand.
AAACTATTTTCGAGGAATATCAGAACAAAGGATTATTAAATTCAAACCTTGAAAAAAATCAGGAATTGAAGCAATTGTTACTGGAAGAAACTCCTTGGGTATTGGAAAGTAAAAATGAGGGTGAGCAGATGCAGAAACTGGCATTATTGTTTGATGTCAATACGATGAAAAATTCTATCAATCAGGATTGGGATGATTTCAAAAAACTGCAGAATCCTGACGGTGGATTCTCATGGTATCCAGGTTACCCAAGTTCTTACGGAACATCATTGTATATTCTTAAAAACTTAGGAAAAATCAATTCTTGGTTAAAAGATAATGTGAAAGACTATCAAAGTGCCGATCAAAAAGTACTTGTAGCTAAATTGATTCAGTATGTAGACAATGAGGTTGCCAAATATTATGATGTGAAAAAAGATAATGTATGGAACAACTGGTCTATAGATTATCTGGATACCAGAAACTATTGGGAGCAGCAATATCCATTGAAAGGAAAAGGAGCTACCCTGAAAGCATTGGTAAAACAGAAAGCCAAAACAGCTAAAATAACCGATTTTACATTCTTCGGACTTCACCGTGCAGCATTATTAATGAATGATTATGGTTTGAAAGAGGTTTCTGCGAAATTAATGACATACCTTAAGGAAACCTCCACAGATACTAAAACACAAGGAGTCTATTGGAAGCAAAACCTGAACGATTGGGGATGGTTCGGCTCAAAAGTAGTAAACCATGCAGGAGCATTGGAAGCTTTCAATAAGTTAGCATCTAACGATCAAAACTTTATTGAAGACATGAAAATCTGGCTGGTAACTCAAAAAGAAGTGAACTCATGGGGAAGCTCAAGAGGAACTGCGGAAGTGATCTTTACCATTCTAAATTCTGGAAAATCATGGACTGGAACAGAAAGTGATAAAGCCACCATTGTTTGGGGCGGAAAAGAATTAGCTCCTCAGACACAAGCTACAGGCTATGTGAAATCAACAGTGAAACCAGAAGCTATAGATAAAAACTTAGCAACAGTAACCGTTACCAAACCAGGTCCCGGAATTGTTCAGGGAGGATTATTCTGGCAATATTATGAAGATCTGGATAAAATCAAATCTTCTGAAAATTATATTTCTGTAACGAAAGAACTTTATAAAAAAGTAAAAACGGTGAACGGAGAAGAACTTCAGAAAATCTCAACCGAAACACCATTGAAAGTAGGAGATAAAGTAACTGTAAGAATGATTCTGAATACGGACAGGGCTATGGAATTCATTCACATTAAAGATATGCGTGCAGCAGGATTTGAGCCGGTAGATACACTTTCAGGATATCAATGGAAAAATAATCTGGGATATTATCAGTCAACCAAAGATGCCTCTACCAACTTTTATATTCAGTACATGCCAAAAGGAAAATATGTCTTTGAATACGATGTGGTAGCCAACGCATCAGGTAAATTCTCCAACGGAATTACAACAATGCAGAACTATTACGCACCGCAGATGAATGCTCATACAAAGGGAAGTAACGTGACTATTTCAGAGTAACTTATAAGAAAACCGTAGTAATTTTTACTGCGGTTTTTTATTTAAGTTTTTAAATAAAATCAAAAAATCAAACAATTGTTTAATTTTGGAATGGTTTTTGGAATTGAGATAGTATCAATTAAAAAAATTATTAAAAGATGAAATTTTCTAAAACTTTAATCACAGGATTAGTACTAATGGCTGGAGTAAATGCTTTTGCACAAAAGAAAGCAGAAAAGTTTGAAAAACTACAGATTGAAATGTTCCCAAAAGCAAAAGAAGGATATAAGCAAGTATATATTCAGCTTCCCGTAGCAAAAAACGAAAACGATTTAAAGGTTGAACTTTTTGTAGGTGCTGAGAAAATGTTAGACTGTAACAACTATTTCTTAATGGGAGAAATGAAAACTCAGGATCTTCAGGGATGGGGGTACAACTATTATGAAGTAGAATCTAAAGGTGAAACAGCAGGAACACTAATGGGATGTATGGATAAAAAACTGACTAAAAAGTTTGTTACCCTGAAACCCGAAACCGTAAGATACAACAGCAAACTTCCATTGGTATTCTACGTACCGAAAGATATCGAAGTTCGTTACAGAATTTTACGTCCTGATGCTGCCATGAAAAAAGCAGTTCAAAGATAAATCAGCTTATTATAATGATAAACAGAAAACTCTCCACACTACCGTGGGGAGTTTTTGTTTTTTATTCTACAGAAGGAAAGATGATTTACCACCATCTCTGCTAAGTAGAATGCCTTTGCGAGCGATTTAATATATCTTCTAATAAATACTTTGCGGACTTAGCGTTATTTTTCCAAAGCCTGCCCACCCAGTTTGTCATTCCGTATGAATCCAACTTGCAAAATTCAGAATCAGAATAAAGTTTAGGCTAAAGCCAATTGAAGTTTGATCCTTATTAAACGGACTAAAGTCCGTTCCTATTGAATTACTTTGTTCGATAAATGCTTCTCCAACATCTTTGCTGAGTATAACGCCCTTGCGAACAATTTTATATCTCTTCATAAATACTTTGCGGACTTAGCGTTATTTTTCCAAAGCCTGTCCACCCAGTTTGTCATTCCATAGGAATCCAACCTCCAAAATTCAAAATAAAATATACCGTATGTTTTTCACATAAAATATTGTTTTATCCCTTTATTTCCTCAAAAAAACACAACAAAATAGGATGGGGAAAAGTAGAGTTAAATATTTTTTCAAAAATTTTTAAGTTTTAATTAACATTTAAACACTTCGGGCAAAACTTTATTTTATAAGGCTTTAAACTTAAACAATTTTTAAACTTACTTTAAATTCACCATATTGTAGAATTATCTTTAAGTGTTTAACCTTTTTTTGCATTATATTTGTTGTAAACATAAACCATGAAAAACAATTTATTGATTTTTACGTTTAGTTTTTTTGCTTTCCCTGCTTTTGGCTGGGCACAGTCTGCGCCGGATTTTAAAGAACTTCTGGATAGTGCTATGGTTCGGGACTCGAACCTCAAAATGCAGATTACCCAAAATAAACTTACCGATCTTGACGAACATAAACTGAAAGACATCTTTCTTCCAACCCTGGAACTGAGTGGTAAAGCCGGCTATCTCAACGGAACAGCGAGACTAACGTCACCGGAATTCAATCTGGCTCCCTTTATCAATATTCCGGAAGGGGCTTTCAATAATAATTTCAACGTATCAGGTTTTTCAGGTGTTGCCAAGGCAGATGCCAAAATGCTTCTGTATTCAGGAGGAAAGGTCAAATACATGAAAAAAGCGGTTGAAGAAAAGAAAAAGTCTGAAGACATTCTTTTGGAGAAAACAAAAGATGAGGTTATAGCCACTATTTCTAAAGCATATGATCAGCTGGCTTTGATTCATCAGTCTAAAAAAGTACTGGATGAAAGCAAAAAAAGACTTGATATCAACAGAAAAACAGCAGATAAGGCTCTTGGTTATGGTTTGATAACTCCTTACGATCATAAGAAAATTGAGCTGGCTCAGGCGACCCTAGATGCCAAGATGGTAGAATATGAAGGGAAAAAAGAATTGCTTCTTACCCAGCTTTATATTTTAACCGGAATTCAAAGAGAAAGGCTCAGAATGATTGATCCGGTGCTATCGCCGGTAGAATTACTGGCAGCAGAAAAAGGAATAGAGCAAAGAGCTGAAATTCGGGCACTGGAACATGGAATCAGTGCTGCAGACTATAAAATAAAGGCCGAAAGAACATGGATGATTCCTAAAGTACAGCTGATGGCCTCTGCTTACTATATCGGTTTGTATGGAAACAGAATAAAGTCCTCAGAAAATGTTATTCCCGCAGTCCCAATACTTGGATACGAAGGAAAAAAACTGGACTGGAGACCCAATAATATCAATGTATTTCCATTGATCACTGCTGGAGTAGGTTTTAAATGGGAGATTTTCGATGGTAAAGAAGGAAAACATGCAGAAGAAACCGCCAAAGTAGGGAAAGAAGTTTTACAGAACCAGAAAGAAGATGCTTTGAAAAAACTGACCCTGAATCTGGCGAATAATCAAACCAATTATGATATTGCTTCCGCACAGATCACCTTGAAAGCTAAAGAAAAAGAATTGGCAAAAAATGCATTGGTACAGGCAGAAAAAGAATTCAGATACGGAATGAGTAAATCTTCACAGCTCATCGATGCAGAAAATGATCTTGAAGTGTCCGAACTTGAATATCAGAATGCCATTTTCAACCAGAGAAGAGCGGGAATAGAACTGATGAGGTCTACCCAGGAGCTGGATATCACCAAATTTTATTTAATCCCTTAAAAATTTAAATGATGCATAAAAATATATCTATACTCTTCGCTGCTCTGTTTTTGTTGGGGAGCTGTGACAAAAAGAATGAAAAAATCAAAGAACCGGAAGGAAAAACTAAAAAGGATGTGATCTCTTTTGCACCTAAAGTTACCGGAAGGATCTTAAAAATATATGTCTCCGAAGGTCAGACTGTGAAAAAAGGAGATACTCTGGCTCAGCTTGATGTTCCGGAGGTTTCTGCAAAAATAGCGCAGGCTCAAGGTGCTGTAAGTGCTGCTTCAGCTCAGGAACAGATGGCTAAAAACGGAGCTACAGCTGATCAGCTGAGACAGCTTCAGGCTAAATATAAAGGGCTCAAAGAACAATATGAATTTGCCCAGAAATCTTACAAAAGAGCAAATAATATGTTTCGCGACAGCTTAATGTCTCCGCAGGCTCATGACGAAATTTATGCAAAACTGCAGGGTGCAAAAGCTCAATATGATGCTGTGGTAGCAGAACTGGATGACGTAAACAGAGGAACCCGTGTTGAAAAAATAGAAATGGCAGCAGGACAGGCTTCTCAGGCCAAAGGAGCTTTACAGGAAGCTAATGTAGCCTATTCTGAAAGATATATCATAGCCACCAATGACATGGAAATAGAAACCATCAGCTTAAATACTGGTGAATTGGCAACAGCTGGTTTTGCTTTGTTCAATGGATATATTCCTGAAAGTACTTATTTCAGATTTACCATCCCGGAAAGTGCCATTTCAAAATACAAAAAAGGGCAGGAGGTAACCATGCAGGTAGTTTACAACAAAGAAAACCTGACAGGAAATATTGTATACATCAAACAGCTTACAAAATATGCAGATATCACAACCGCTTATCCAGACTATCAGCTGCAGGATGCGATTTATGAGATCAAAGTAAAACCCAAAGACATGAATAAGGCTAAAAGTATTTTAGTCAATGCCAACATAATCCTGAAATAAATTGAAAAGAAAGGATGAAGTTTCTATTGAATGCGATTTCATTCTTCAACATATAAAAATATACAGATGAAAGAATTTTTCCGTCTTTTGAAAAGAGAGTTCAAACTTTTTATAGGCAATTCTACCTTAAGAACAGTGTTCTTTTTGGCTCCGGTCTTCTATGCAACTTTGCTGGGATTTGTCTACAAAAGCGGAAAAGTTGAAAATACTCCCGTATTGATCGTGGACAGGGATAATACACCTTTGTCCAATCAATTGACGGAAATGCTGGATGATAATAAAAGCATCAAAATTATCAGATACCTGCAGGAACCTCTGAGCATCAAAGATGAGGTGATCAGACATGAAGCGGCAGCAGTCGTGATTATTCCATCAAGGTTTGAAGGAGATATGCTCCAGAAAAAATACCCCGAACTGAATGTTTATATCAATACAGGAAACGTTCTGACTGCAAATTTTGCTTCCAAAGCACTTCAGCTCACCATAGGAACATTTTCTGCCGGAGCCTCCATTAAAGCCCTTCAAAAAGCAGGAATGCCCGCTGCAAAAGCTGCTACACAATATGAACCTTTCAAAGCCAATTATATTACCCTTTTCAATACTACCGGAAATTATCTGATTTTTATGTGGCCTGCGATGCTGGCAGTGGTATTACAACAGGTGATTTTATTGGCAATGGCGGTAAGTTTTGCTGCCGAATTTGAAAGAGGATCTTTCGTAAAAGAATACCTGAAAATGAAAAAATGGGCTTTCCCAACCATGCTCATCAAAGTGATTCCTATCTGGGTGTTTTCAATTCTCATTGTAGGCATTTATTACTTTATGCATATGATCTTCAGAGTCCCGATGCCGGAAGGAATACTCAATTTTATTCTTCTGACAGCTGTTTTTGTAGGGTCAGTTTCATTTTTAGGAGTATTCATCAGTATTCTGATTCCGGATGCTTTGAAAGCTACACAAATTCTTATGGTTATTGCCTCACCGGCTTTCATTATTAGTGGTTTTACATGGCCTTTAAGCGCAATGCCTGCTTTTGTACAGTTTATTGCGAATATTATTCCGCTAACTCCTTTTTTACAGGCTTTCAAAATCTTATTGATTCAAAAAGGGTCTGTGGAACTTACTTTCCCCTATTTGAAACACCTAACTATCCTTTTAGTAATATACGCTATTATAGGCTGGATTGCTTTGAAGATCAAACTTTGGTTTATTTTCAAAAAATCTGCGCCACAGGAAATTACGGTTGAGAATACTTCTGAGGAGATTGAGTAGTTTAGTTGCTGGTTGGATGGTTTCTAGTTAATTTGTTTTTAGTTTCTGGTTTCTGGTTTCTAGTTGATTGGGTATTGGTTATGGCTTATATTAGTTCAGTGGTTATATATTTACAGTAAACAATTCAAAATAATAACATCAAGGAATTAGTCAAAAAATAAAACACCCCGGATCATCTAAACTCCATATTCTCACACTCTGAAATCTCATACCCTTGAAACTAACTGGCACTCCAAATCCCGTAGCTTACCACACATAACACCCTCAATCTTCATCTCAACACTTAATCACAAATCAGCAACTAGCAACCTGCAACCAATAGCCCTACAACTCGAACCTCGCACCCTGTAATTCATACCCTTACCCCGTACCCCTCAATTTTTTAACTCAACGATAAAATCAAACGAAAAAACTGATATATTTGTCCATAGTAAAATAGAAATTATATGGAAAATGTATTTGATGCAAAAGATGCTCAAAACTATATTGATAGAATCAACAGACTGGTAGAAGATACCCATGGCTTGTGGGGGAAAATGACTGTAGACCAGATGCTGGCACACTGTTCTATTACTTATGAAATGATCTACGAACCGGAAAAGCACAAAAAACCGGGAGCTATTGCAAAATTTATATTAAAAACTTTCGTAAAACCAAAAGTAGTGGGAGAAAAAGCCTATCCAAGAGATTCCCCTACCGCTCCACAGTTTTTGATTACCACCAGAAAGAATTTTCACGAAGAAAAAACAAGACTGATCGGTTTTATTCAGAAGACACAACAGTTGGGGGCAGATGCGTTCGATGGTAAAGAATCTTTTTCTTTCGGAAAACTGAATGCCCAGGAGTGGAATAATATGTTTGCTAAACATTTGAACCACCATCTGGCACAATTTGGCGTTTAAAAATCACACAATATGAAAAAACTTTTATTCTTCCTCATTCTTGCGGCCAATTTTGCATTGGGGCAGATGCCGGATATCTCCAATACCTGGCTCAACAATAGCAAACCTTACATAGGAACCATTGGAAACAAAGGGCAGGAACTGAAACTGAAGATTAATATTTCTGAACAGAATAAGAAAAATGATCAGGAATATTTTGTTTCAGGATATTCTCTCGTGGATACCAACTATGCAAAATTTGAAGGGAAAATTACCATTTCAAAATACAAAGATTCCAAGAAGCAGGGAACCGTTTTTGGAGAATATGAACTGGCAGAAGAGAATAAAGGAAAACATTCCGGCCTTTTCAAAGGTAGGTTTGTATATAACTTCAAATGGAACAGAAAAACAGAAAAAATAGAAGGACAGTATATTGAGTTTATAGGTGACTGGAAAAGCTATGACGGAACCATAGACTTTAAGACTCATTTAAAAAACCAATAATTATGTTGAGAAGAATTTTAGCAGTGTTGGCTGGGCTTATTGTAGGCTCTATCTGTATTACCGGAGTGGAAAATATAGGACATTATTTGTATCCTCCTCCTGCTGAAGTAGGTGCCGGAGATATGAATGCGCTGAAAATCTACGTGAGTGAAGCTCCTTTTATGGCTCTGTTTTTTATTATTCTGGCGTATGCTTTGGCAGCAGTTGCTTCCGGGTTTACAGCTTCAAAAATTTCAAATAATGGAAAATTTACTGCCGCTGTAATCTGTGGAATTATCTTTTTACTCATAACCATCTACATGATGGTGTCTTTGCCTACTCCAATCTGGTTCTGGATTCTGGGAATCCTTGTATGGGGACTGGTTTTCGTAGGACATCAACTCGCTTTAAAAACAAAAAAAATATGAAATTAGGAGCTTTTTCAATCAGCTTAAGTGTAAAAGATCTTCAGAAATCCAGAGACTTTTATGAGAAACTTGGGTTTACGACCATGGCAGGAACTGCTGAAAGCAACTATCTGATCATGAAAAACGGTTCTACATTGATAGGACTCTTTCAGGCAATGTTTGATGGAAATATGCTTACTTTCAATCCTGGGTGGGACGAAAATGCACAGAATCTCGAATCTTTTGACGATGTGCGCGAAATTCAGAGAAAATTAAAAGAAAGCGGAATAGAAATCGGAAAAGAAGCCGATGAAACCACTTCAGGACCTGAACATATTTACCTGAAAGATCCCGATGGAAATATGATTCTTATAGATCAGCACAGATAATAATTAAAATACATTAATGATGAAAATATTTAAAAGAATTATGCTATTTTTAGCCGCATTACTAATTATTCTCTTAGTTGTGGCTGCGTTTATTTCAGGAGATTGCAAATATGAAAAAACGATTTCTATCAATGCACCGATAGATAAAGTATGGCAAAATACGAATTCCCTCAAAGCAATGGATCAATGGAGCCCATGGAATGATCTTGATCCTGCTATGAAAAAAGACTGGACGGGTACAACTGGACAGGCTGGAGAAAAAGTTTGCTGGGACAGTACAAACAAAAATGCAGGAAAAGGTTGTCAGGAGTTGAAAAAAGTAGATGAGGCAGGTAAAAGAATAGATACGGAAATTAAATTTCTTACTCCCTATGAAAGTGAAGCAAACTCTTATGTAGTGGTAGTTCCGGAAGGAAACGGAAGTAAGGCGACATGGGGATTTACATCGCAGATTCCTTATCCGTTTACCCTGATGAAGCTGTTTATGAATTTGGAAGACGCAGTAGGAAAAGACTATCAGAAGGGACTTTCAAGGTTAAAAGCTTTATCTGAAAAACCTCAATAAAAAATACAAACTAAACTTTAAAAAACAAAACAATTATGGCAACAGTAAACGTTTACCTTACATTCAATGGAAACTGCAAAGAAGCATTTGATTTCTATAAATCTGTTTTCGGAGGAGAATATCCTTACATCGGAACATTTGGAGAAATGCCTCCAATGGAAGGAAAAGAAACTCCTGAAGAAGACAAAGACAAGATTATGCACGTTTCACTTCCGATCTCTAAAGAAACGATATTAATGGGAAGCGATACAGGCGGAGAGTGGTCTTCCAACTTCAAGGCAGGAAATAATTTCTCTATTTCTGTAAATGCAGAATCTAAAGAAGAAGCAGACAAATTATTCGGAGGTCTTTCTGCAGGAGGGCAGGTAACAATGCCAATGGCAGATACTTTCTGGGGAGCCTATTTCGGAATGTTTTCTGATAAATTCGGAATCAACTGGATGGTAAACTATGACGATCCTGCTAAAATGCAGCAACATCCATAAGATTTATATTTTGTATTCGAAATATAGTTAAAATTGACCGGCAATGACGTTGCCGGTTTTTTATTTGGTATATATTTGCATCCCAAAAATTTTTTAAATTTGATTAAAAAGATGATTGTTCATCATCAATAAAAATAGTATTCTTTAAACATAAAAAACATAAAAAATGAAATTTACAATTGAAAACATTAAGGCAGAACATCAAAAAGTAAAAAGCGGAGCCGATTTTCCTCAATACATCCAGGCTATAAAAGCATTGGGTGTTTCTAATTATAATTCCTATGTTTCTAATGGAAATACCGAATATTTTAATAGTGAGAACGAATCTGTTCAGACAGGACAAAAATATGACACCCTTACTGTTTCTGATACTTTAAACCTTGAAAACTTTAAAGCAAGATTGAAGCTTCATCAGCAGGGTGGAACAGATTATATGACCTTCTGTAACGATTGTGCTGAAAACGGAATCAAAGGCTGGGCTATGGATCTTCATGCAATGACCTGTACTTATTTCGATCAAAATGAAACCGATGTACTGACAGAAAAGGTTCCAGGATAATCTCTTAAGAAAAAAACCGGATGAAAAAATATCATCCGGTTTTCTTTCCATCATGTGATAAAATATTGTTTGCTATTATTGATTAAAATTATTAATTTTGTTAAAAACGATAGATAATAGTAATTAACAAGCATGAGAAAGGTTTTTACGAAGTTGGCATTCACCGTATTAAGTTTGGGATCTATATTTACATTTGCTCAGAAAAATGATTTGGGAGCATGGTATATGTATTTTGGAAACAATAAGATCAGTAAGAAACTGAACTGGCATAATGAAATTCAGTACCGTAATTTCGATGCCGTTGGAGATCTGGAACAGTTGCTGATCCGTACAGGAATCGGATATGATCTTACCGAAAACAACAATAATGTTTTATTGGGTTACGGTTTCATTCTCAGCCAGCCTTATGTAAACGGAGAGAAAAAAGAAAATATAGAACACCGAATTTTCCAGCAGTATATTACCAAGCAGAAATTTGGACGTTTCTATCTTCAGCACCGCTACCGTTTGGAAGAACGTTTTCTGCAGGATGATTTTAGAATGAGATTCCGTTATATGCTGGGAGTGAATATTCCGATTACTCAAAAGGAAATGCTGCCGAAAACCCTTTATGCATCAGTATACAATGAGATTTTTCTGCACTTCAACAGTCCGGTTTTCGACAGAAACAGAGTCTATGGAGCTTTAGGATATGTCATTAATAAAAATATGAGGATTGAAGCCGGTTATATGAACCAGATTCAGGAGAACAGAAACCGCGGACAGATTCAAATTGGTTTTTATAATAACATTCCATTTACTAAAAACTGATCATGACCGCTGCTGAATGCCTGAGGAAAATCATTATTTGAAAAATAAAAAATAATAAACACCAAAAAATAAACACCTATGCATTCAGGAAAAAGATTTGGAGCCCGTGAGTTCATTATCTGGACCAGACGGAGCATTTACGCTCTGATTGTATTATCAGCTATTCCTACAGTTTTATACTTTCTAGGCTGGAAATTTCTCTCTGTTCCATGGCAGCCGATTGCCATCATGGGAACGGCGGTTGCTTTTATCGTTGGATTTAAAAACAATGCCAGCTACAGCAGACTCTGGGAAGCCAGGCAGATCTATGGGGCGATTATCAATGACAGCCGCAGCTTTGGATATATTCTGAGAGATGCACTGTCTTCCAAAGATCCTGTTAAAGTAAAAGAAATGTTTCTTCGTCATTATGCATGGCTTACAGCATTGAGATTTCAGCTTCGTGAACCAAGAGCATGGGAAAATATGGGGACAGAGCAATTTGATGAATATGCCAAAAAATATGACATTCCAGAGAGGCTTTCCAAACTGGATGATGAATTGAAAAAATACCTTTCTGAACCCGAACTTCAGTATATTTTAAGCAAAAAGAACAGAGCAACACAATTGATGGCGAAACAGAGCAAAGCTTTGTCAGAAGCCTATGAAAAAGGAGAATTGAATGATTTTCAATGGACACAAATCAATCAGCAATTGGTGAAGTTTACTGATGATCAGGGGAAAGCTGAAAGAATTAAAAATTTTCCGTACCCAAGAAACTTCTCTTCAATCACTACTTATCTTTTGCTTTTATTTATTGTTTTTGTCCCTTTCGGATTACTGAAGGAGCTTGATAAATTGGGAGACGGAACCATCGTAGAAGGCTGGACATTATGGTTTAATATTCCGTTTTCTTTATTGGTAACCTGGTGCTTTCATACATTAGACAGTGTAGGTGAAGCCTCCGTAAATCCATTTGAAGGAAGTCCTAACGATGTTCCAATCACACAGATCAGCCGAACCATAGAAATTGATATGAGAGATATGCTGGATGAATCTGACCTTCCGCCAGCCATTACTCCGAAGAATAATATTGTGCTTTAATTCTGTCAATTATTGCTTAGGGTTAGAATATAAATTAAACCTAAGTTTTGGATAGTAATAAAATGATTATCCAAAAATAAAAATAACACTTAAAAAACTTACTTAAAATGATTCACAGCTATGTTATAATATCCATTGCAGTACTGCTGTCTGTGATGATATTGGTAATGATCGGCCAGAAACTAAAAGTAGCGTATCCTATTTTCCTTGTGATTGCAGGGCTGCTGATAAGCTTTGTGCCGGGAATGCCGCGTATTGAAATAGAGCCTGATCTTGTCTTTCTTATTTTCCTGCCGCCTATTTTGTTTGAAGCAGCATGGTTCACTTCATGGCAGGACTTTCATAAATGGAGAAAGCAGATTTTTTCAATGGCTTTCGGTCTGGTATTTTTAACGTCAATAGTCGTAGCTTATCTTTCATCTTCCATTATTCCGGGGCTTACTGTAGCCATGGGATTCTTATTAGGAGGTGTAAATTCTCCACCGGATGCAGTGGCGGCTACTTCCGTTTTGAAACATATGAAAATTCCTAAAAAGATTACCAGTATTCTGGAAGGGGAGAGCCTTATCAATGATGCATCCAGTTTGATTGTCTTTAAATTTGCTCTTGCAGCAGTTATTTCAGGGCAGTTTATCTGGAGAGATGCCGTTCAGGATTTCTTTACCATGGCTATTGGAGGAATTGCTGTAGGAGTTGCTGTAGGTTTTCTGTTTGGAGCATTGCTTAGGATTATTCCTACCAATTCTAATATAGATACTATTATCACCCTTATTGTACCTTACATCATGTATGTAGGAGCAGAGCATTTTCATTTTTCAGGAGTACTGGCAGTAGTTGCCGGAGGCTTGCTGATGTCCTATAATTCGCATTGTTATCTAAGTCATACCTCGAGGATACAGTCCGGAAATGTGTGGAGCGTTCTTATATTTTTGATGAATACAATCATTTTTATCCTGATTGGTCTTGAACTTCCTATTGTAGTGGAAGGGATGAAAGAATACACAATTTCAGAAGGTATTTTCTACAGTGTTGTGATTGGTAGTGCAATTATCGGAACAAGAATTCTATACAGTTATGCCTTGATGTATTTCCCAAGAGTCTGCTCTAAAGAATTAAGATTAAAAGTTCCCAAACCCGATTGGAAGGAGCCGTTTATCATCAGTTTTGCAGCAATGAGAGGAGTGGTTTCATTGGCTGCGGCTTTGTCGATTCCAGCCTTTTTACCCAACGGAGAAGCATTTCCACACAGAAATATTATTTTATTTGTCACTTTCGTTATCATATTGATTACCCTGGTAGGACAAGGCTTATTGTTGAGCCCGATTCTGAAATTGTTAAATATTCAGGATGCCGGAAGTGAATTGCCGGAAGAAAAACAGGAAGTAATTCTTATGCGCAAACTGAAGGAAACAGCCTTGCATAAACTGGATAATGATTTTTCTGAATTAGCCGTAACCAACAGCTTGGTTCGTCATCAAAAACATAAACTGGAAAATGAAATGATGCTGATGGCAGACAAAGCACAGTGTATGGCTTCCACAGGAGATTATGTTTCGGCAATCAATGAAAATAAAGATGTCCTTCGACAGATCATTCAGGCACAGAGAAACGAATTGCATAGAATGAAAAGAGAGAAAATATTTGATGATCACGTCATGAGAACTATTGAAATGCAGCTGGATTTTGATGAAGCCAAGATCACTGGTTTTTCACATGGGTAAATATTACGGACAAAATGTGTACATTTAAACATATTAAACCCATAATATGAGTACACCAATCATTGTTCAGTACACCATAAATGCTCCAGCTGAAAAAGTCTGGAAAGCATTAACCGATAAAAATGAAATGAAATCCTGGTATTTTGATATCCAGGATTTTGTATTGGAAACAGAGAAAGAATTCAATTTCTATGAACCCGGAGGAGCGAATAAGTATCATCATCATGGTGAGATTTTAGAAATAATCCCGAATCAGAAATTGAAACACACATGGTCTTATCCGGATTTTTCAGCACTGAAAACTATTGTGACTTGGGAATTGCAACCCGAAGACGGACAAACTTTAGTAAAACTGACCCATGACGATATTGAAAATTTCAAAGACTTAGGCGAAGGATTTTCAAGAGAAAACTTTACTGAAGGCTGGAACACCATTTTGGGACAAAGTTTAAAAGAATATCTAGAAAAGTAAACAATGATTACATTACAGCCTTTTACAGCAGAAGATGCTCCACATCTTATTTCAAAAATAAAAGACGAAAGAATGCTTCTTCAGTTTGCCGGACCCGTATACCGTTTCCCTCTCACAGAAGAGCAACTGGAAACCGATTTGTCTGATGAAAAAAGAACCTTGTTTAAGGTTACAGATCAAACCGGAAATACAATTGGTCATGCCCAGATTTTTCTAAAAGAAAAAACATTCCTGTTGGGAAGAATTCTGATCTGGGATGAAAACAACCGAGGAAAAGGATATGGTAAGAAAGTAATGCAGGAACTTCTGAAATACGGATTTGCTCATTTTGATAAAGAAATCGCAGAACTGAACGTTTACGACTGGAATACCGGAGCCATTGAATGTTACAGAAAAGTAGGCTTTACTTTTGATCCGGACGTTAAAAGTGAAGCAAAAATAGATCAGGAAACATGGGTTTCACTCAATATGAAAATCCATAAAAACACTTTTGAATTACAGGAATCATGACACAGTTTACCGCACTTCGTCCTATTTTCTGGACAGAAAATCTTGACGAAACCATTGGGTTTTATATGAATATTCTCGGGTTTACCCTGATGGGTAGAAATGATGACTGGCAATGGGCTTCCCTTCGAAAAGATGAAGTATACATTATGCTCTCTCAACCTAATGAGCATGAAAACAATACTTCCATTGGGTTTTCCGGTTCATTTTATTTCAACGTAAATAAAGTGGATGATCTTTGGGAAGAACTTAAAACAAAAGCCAAAGTCTGCTATGAAATAGAAACTTTTGAATGGGGAATGAGAGAATTTGCCATCTATGATAACAACGGTTACATATTACAATTTGGTGAACCCGTAGATAATATTGGCAATACGGAATAAAATTTGCTATTTTTGGAGAAATATTTAGAAATTCAATGAAAAAAAGTATAATAGCGGGTTTCGCAGCGATTTTATTATTAGCGTCTTGTAATAAGGATAAAGAGATTCTTAATACATTAAACACTTATAATACTTCAATGGAGGCAAAAGGGTACCATTTCGGAGATAAACTTGAGCTTCCGAAAGAGGTGACGGAAAATGCAGAAAGCGTGACTATCAGCTTTGGAGATAAAGAAACGACAAACTTAACAATCGATCCCAAGTTTTTTACTTTGGGTGACAACGCTGTTACATTCAATGTCAAAACAAAAGGTGGTGAAGTCCTGAATCAGGATGCTACCATCAATGTATTTGCAAAAAATCCTGAAAAAAATATCGCATACCAGATTGTAGCAGAATATCCTCATGATCCTAAAAACTTTGTACAGGGATTCCAGATCGAAGGAAATACCATCTATGAAAGTGACGGGCAGAACGGATCTTCTCAGATTTTAAAATACACTCTTGGAACAACAACGCCTCTTGCCTCTACCAAACAGGCTCAGGAAGATTTTTCTGAAGGAAGTACCATCGTTGGGGATAAAGTATATCAGCTGACATGGCAGAGCAAAAAAGGATATATCTATGATAAAAGTTCTTTAAAACTGTTGTCAGAATTCCCTTACCCAAATGTATTGGGAGAAGGCTGGGGATTAACGTATGACGGGAAAAGCTTAATCGCTTCTGACGGAAGTAAGCTTCTCTATTTCCTTGATGTAAACAACCCTTCAAAACTGATTAAATATATCGCAGTGGCAGGAAGTTCTCAGGCATATGACCAATTGAATGAGCTTGAATTCCACAACGGGTTTATCTATGCCAACGTATGGCAAAAACCGATTATTTTAAAAATCAACCCGGCCAACGGAGAAGTAGTTGGAACCTTTGATTTTACTGAAATCGCAAAACAAAATACCAAAGGAAGCGATGACGTATTGAACGGAATTGCCTTTAAAGGAGATAACATGCTTGTAACAGGTAAAAACTGGTCAAAAATTTATGAAGTTCAGATCAAGTAATCTGATTTATTAATAAAATATATAAGTAGCGTTCCTTTGGGAGCGCTATTTTCGTTTTAAGGACTAAAATTTAGTATTTTTGAGGAATGATTAATAACTTTATTAAGCGAAATATCAACGTTGGTTTTGCCACAGTTCTTTTACTTGCTTCTTGCAGCAACAACGAAAAAATGCTCGATTCTTTGGCAGATTATAATAATGCGAAAGAAGAAAAAGGTTATCATTTCGGGGATAAAATAGAATTGCCAAAAGAAATTACAGAAAATACAGAAAGCATAGCAGTAAGCCAGGGAGATAAAGAAACTACAGATTTAACGATTGATCCGAAGTTTTTCACTTTAGGAGATAATAACGTAATTTTTATCATCAAAACAAAAGGCGGCGAAGTCCTGAATCAGGATGCTACCATCAATGTATTCTCTAAAATCACTGAAAAAGATATTCCCTATAAAATAATAGCTGATTACCCTCACGATCCAAAAAACTTTATTGAAGGCTTTGTGGTGGAAGGAAATACCGTATATGAAAGTGATGGGATGAATAAGGCCTCGCAATTGATAAAATATACATTAGGATCTTCTGCACCCAAAATTGTTGCTAAGCAGCCCGCCGAGATTTTCTCCGAAGGTTGTACTATCGTTGGAGATAAAGTATATCAGCTGACTTACCGGAATAAACTCGGTTTTATTTACGATAAAAACACGTTAAAGAAAATATCCGAATTTCCTTTGCCCAACATCATCGGAGAAGGATGGGGGCTTACGTATGACGGAAAAAATCTGATTGCTACAGATGGTACAAAGAATCTTTATTTTTTGGATGTTGATAATCCGTCAAAAGTAGTAAAGACTGTCTGTGTGGCCGGAAACAAAAATATTTATGATCAGCTTAATGAGCTGGAATACCACAATGGTTTTATCTATGCAAATGTATGGCATAAACCTGTCATCCTAAAGATTAACCCTAAAACCGGAGACGTTATAGGAAAGTTTGATTTTAGCCAGTTGACAAAGGAGAATAGCCGCGGCGACAGCGAACATGTTTTGAATGGAATTGCTTTTAAAGGTGAAAATATGCTCGTAACAGGAAAAAACTGGCCGAAAATTTATGAAGTTACCTTTCAATAATCACAATATACTTACAGAGTTTATATTCTGTACAACAATTCTTTTTTCAGTAACAAGATGGTCTCGATTTTGATTATGATCAAAGAAGATTCTACTAGATGTAACCATCTTTTGGATGAAATTATTTTTCAGTATCTTGACCCCATTAAAAAAGCAGAGTGAAGTTTTTAAACATACTATTTTTTCTCCTTTTCTGTACAGCTTCGGCGCAGAATATGCTACCGTTAGATACCTTGAAACTCAAGGAAGCTAAGGATATGCTTGCCGATGATTATGGAAGTCTGTATATCTATAAAAACAAGGATTTTAGTTTTACCAAATACGATTCCTTGGGAAAACAGATCGGGAAAATGATGCTTACTGTTCCTTATAAAGTACAATCCGTACAAAACCCTCTGAACGTACCTTTGTTCTCTGAAAATGCTCAGGAAATGAAGTTTGTAGATCAGAATATGAATGAAATTCAAAAGCTTGATTTTAAACAAAAATTTGGTTTCATCAGAATGGCATATGCCGAAGATCTGCAGCAGCTTTGGCTTCTGGATGACAGCACAAAACGTTTGATACAGTATAATTTTAGAAATGATACAACCATCAATTCATATCCTTTTGATATCAGTTTCGAAGATCTGATGGATATGCTGGTCTATGAAAATAAGGTCTATATTTTAACAAGAAAACACATCAGAATTTACAGCCTTAAATTTGAAAAACTGTTTGAAGCCCCTTTGGAGAATGGAAAACGGTTTAGAAGAGAGAATGATGCCATTCTTGTGGTGGCTAATAATTTCATTTCACAATATATTCCTGAAAAAGGAATGGTAACTATTTTTGAAGATCAGGATGCGCAAATTGTGGATAAAAATATCCTCTCTTATTTTGAAATCAAGGGCAACAAACTCTATCTTTACAGCCTTGAAAAAGTAAAGAAAGCCAAACAGCAAAAACAGCTTGAAGCTCAGCCGGAACCTCTACAGCAGTCTACAGAAAAACCCGTAGAAAAAGCTGAAGAAAAGCCAAAAGAGACTACAGTAGAGAAATCTTCAGACAATACATTACAGAAATTGATCGAAGATGTTTCTGAAGTTCAGACTGACAGGTTAGAAAAACTTATCAATTAATCAGTAAATACAAGGAAAAAGAATATTATGCATATTGCAGTTACAGGAAACATCGGAGCAGGAAAAACAACTTTGACAACGATGCTTTCCAAGCATTACGGATGGGATGCACAATTTGAAGACGTAGATCATAACCCTTATCTGGAGGATTTTTATTCAGATATGAGCAAGTGGAGTTTTGCTCTTCAGGTGTATTTTCTGGGTAGCAGATTCCGTCAGGTGAAGGAAATCAGAGAAAGTGGTAAAAACATTATTCAGGATCGTACCATTTATGAAGATGCTCACATTTTTGCAGAAAACTTGAATGATATGAACCTTCTTTCGGACAGAGACTTCAATAACTATTCATCAGTGTTTGATTTGATGAAATCTTTTGTTTCGGCTCCGGATCTGTTGATCTATTTGAAATCAGACGTTCCCAATCTGGTTAAAAAAATCTATAAAAGAGGTCGTGAGTATGAGGCGTCTATCAGTATTGAATACCTTTCAAAGCTGAATCAGAAATATGAAAAATGGATCTCCAATTATACGGAAGGAAAACTTCTGATTGTGGAAGTGGATGATCTTGATTTTGTAGAAAAACCGGAAGATTTCGGATTTATTCTGGAGAAAATTGAGGCTGAACTTCACGGATTGTTTTAACATATTTTTATCAGAACATTAAGACAGACTCAGGGGAATTCTTTTTAAATTTGTTGAAAGGAAGTTTAACTTTTTTGAATAATAGATCATGGTAGTTAAAGTTTTACATAACGGAAATTGTTCAAAGTCAAATGCTGTATTAGAGTATCTTGACGAAAACGGAGTGGCCTTTGAGATCATTAATATTGTTGAAGATCCACTAAGTATTCTTGAGCTCAGAACTGTGCTGAAAAAACTGAATCAGAGTGTTTTTCATATCATCCGTAAAACAGATAAACTGTATCTTGAGAATTATGCAGATAAAAATTATTCGGAAGAAGAATGGCTTAAGATTCTGTCAGAAAATCCATCCCTGATACAAAGACCTATTCTGGTAAAAGGTTCAGTAGCAATGCTGGGAAGACCCATTGAAAATGTAAAATTCTTTATTGAAAAGTAAAGATTACATCATAAAAAAGAATCCGCTCTTTATCTTTAAAGAGCGGATTTTTATTTTATCGTATTTTTTCTTTCGTTTTATCAGATCCGATTATTGCATTGTATAAAGCTTCCAGTTCCTTCGGAGGATTACCGGAGTCAAAACTTGAAGAAGTATACTCAGTTCCATTGGATGTGATGATGATAGTGCTTGCCAGTGCACGGTCAGAATGTCGGCCTGAAGTAGGAGATGGAAGACCTGCTATTTTGGATAGATCAATAGTTCCGGCCAGCTTGGAAACCGTACTCCATTCGGAGGGAGATACCTTAGCATTAAAAACCTCTTCATTGGTGTTTGTTGTCTTTGAAGATGGGGTGTAGATAATACTTTTTCTGAACCCTCTTGTCATTTCTGTTAATTGAATTTGTTCAATCTTTTGCTTTTGAACTGCATTGGTGATATTGGTTGTGCTGTCACTATTATTTTTATGCATACAGCTCGTTGCGGTGGTTGCCGTTAAAATAACATTAAATAAAATCAGTTGGATGTTCATTGTGCTTTGGTTTATATTTTTTGGATAATAAAAAACCGCTTCATGACATGATGAAACGGCTTTTGTTTTTACAATAGAATAACGCCTTCTATTTTTGCTACTTCTTTATAAATATTCACAACCTGATTGGCATCTAAAACAAATGCATTGATATTGCAGGCTGTGTATTTTCCATTTTTACTTTCTCGGTTTCCCAGCGTAAATTTAATACCATCAAAAACTCTGTAAATTTCAGTAAGTTTTGATTGGTCAGTAGGAATAATAAATTTAAATAAATAATCTTCCGGAAAATCATGATGATCCTCCAGTTTGTCCTTCAAAGACTTGTAAAAATCCTCAGGATTTGCGTGTTGATTTCCTTGTAATATATCCATCTCCAATTATTAATATAATATAAATATAACGAAATTTTTCCTATTTTCCAAATGGTCCAAGAAGAGCTTTCGAGTTCTGATGCTCATAATCTTCAATGATATTGAATAGCCCGTTCACCAGTTGCTCGGAAGCAAGCTGGCTCAATCCACCAGAATTAACTGTATTTTTGTTTCCTCCTAAAAGACTTCCCAAAAAGTTACTTCCCGATAATGCGGTGTTGATGGTTTTTACAATTCCATATTCATTCAGTTTTTCGTCTACTTTGGGAGTAATGGCTGCGATAAGCTGCTGGGATGTCTTTTCTTTCAGAACCTGTGTAGCAGTAGTTCCCTGCATGATTCTCGTTACATCCTGAGCATTCAGACTGTTTACGGCACCTTCTAAAATAGGTTTCGAGGTATTTACCGTATAAACTGCTGCCTGTGCAATATAATCTCTTTCTTTGGCAACCAATGACGGAGATACCTTCTCCAGCATAGAGTTGATGTCTCTCAACTCCTTTGGAAGCGCTTTATCTACCATGTTATTCTGAAGGAAGGCTTCCTTGTTTCCATAGATTCCCATTCCCTTATCAATACCATTAAGCAGAATTCTTTTTATAATAGAGAGCCCCATGTCTGATGTGGCCAATGTTGTGCACGATTGTACACTCGTGGTAATGACAGCACCGGTCCCGATCATAAGAGCGGCTGCAATGATATATTTTTTCATTGATCTTTTTATTGATTATTGTCTAAATCCTTTTCTCAAAAACTGCACCAAAGGTAATTACTATTCTCTATTTAACAAAATATTAAATTGGAGGTCGGATTTGGTGAATTTTTGGAGTTGAAATGTTAATTTAACATTAATGAAATAATGGTTAAATGATAATTATTTTGAGTATAAAATTATAATATTTGAATATTTGTCATTTTGAACATAATAAAACCGATGAATATTTAAATGTTTAAGATAATTTAACATTGTTCAATTTTTTTTATATTTTTGGCTAATGTCTTTTTTTGAGATTTTAAATAACTCCACTATTTAGGGACAAAAAAAGATTGAATTTATTTGAATAAAATTGAAACTATATGAAAGAAAGTAATTTAAAGTATTCATGTCTCATTGCCGTTCTGTACTTCGGTATGAATGTCAATGCGCAGACTGCTAAAAAAGATACTACTGCTAAAGAGCAGAAGATCGAAGAAGTGGTTTTGATAGGATATGGGGCTCAGAAAAAAGAAAACGTTACCGGAAGTATCGGAATGGTTTCTGCGAAAGACCTTGCTGACAAGCCTAATGCTAACCCGGTAAGCTCTATACAGGGTAAACTTGCAGGGGTAAATATTACAAACACAGGTACACCTGGTGGTTCGCCACGAGTAGACATCCGAGGAGTTGGTTCCCTTACCGGTAAAACCGTTTTCATCGTTGATGGAATGATCACAGATGATATCTCTTTCCTTAACCCTCAGGATATTGAATCTATGAGTGTACTGAAAGACCCATCGAGTTTAGCTATTTTCGGAGCTCAGGCTGCCAATGGTGCTGTTATCATCAAAACCAAAACTGGAAAAGGAAAACCTGTTTTTAATGTGAATTCTTATTTAGGATTTAAAAAGGTGACTAATATTCCTAAAATGGTTAATTCTGATCAGTACATTGAGCTTTATAATGAAAAGATAAAAAATGATGTTCTTAATCCAAAACCTTCAGATTTTATTTCCAGATCCAATTATCCTGCAGATACCAACTGGTATAATGAGATTTTCCGTACAAGCATCATTAATTCTAATGATTTTTCGGCAACGGGAAGTATAGGAAAGCTTAATTATTATGGCAGCGTAGGATATCTTCAGGATGAAGGTAACCTTGCAGCAGGCCAGGGAATTAATTCAGGAAGTGGTTTTAACAGATTTAATACAAAATTAAACCTTAGCTATAAAATTACAGATAACATTACCATTGGAGACAATTTCAGTTTTTCCAAAATGCGTACTGATGTAGCACAAAATCCTTTATTAGATGCATATAATGCTCCTCCTATTTTTTCTGTAATGAATCCTGCTACAGGAGATTATCAGTTTTTCAATGGGTATTCTATACCTAACCCAAGAGCGAAGCTGGATTTATATCGTTCTCAGTTAAGACAGGAAAGACTATTGAATAACATCTGGGGAGAATTAAAATTCCTGAAAGATTTTACATTCAGAATCAGCTATTCTAGCGATAATTATAGCCCTAGCCAATATGAATATACCCCTACACTTAACTATGTTCCCGTTTCCAGCCAGGTAGCGTCTTCATTAGTTACAAGAAATTTTAGAAATAGAAATTACGTTTGGGATAATACAATTAACTGGAAAAAGAATTTCGGTAATCATCATTTTGATGTCCTAGCAGGTTTTTCCAGAACAAGAACTTCTTTGTCACAAGATTACTGGTCTGCTAAGAATGTTAATTACGACGGAACCAATGGATCTTTAAATATTGCCAACGGAACAGACCTTTTGCATGTAACTGGTGTAGATAGAGTAGATTTAACTGTTGATCAGGATCAACAAAGAATTGAATCTTTCTTTGGAAGAATTAACTATGATTATAAAGGTAAATATTTAGTAAATGCATCGATACGTAGAGATGCCAGTTCACAAATTAATGTTGACAGAGCCAGAGTATTTCCGGCTGTTAGTGCAGGTTGGGTAGTTTCTAAAGAAGATTTTATGAGCAACCAAAATGTCTTCAATTTGTTAAAATTAAGAGCAAGTTACGGTGAATTAGGAAATCCTAATGTAGGAAGAGGATATACAGCCAATACATCTATTATAGAAGGTGGAGTATATTATGGAGATACAGGTTATCCTGCGCAGACTGTTGACAAATTTATCGATCCAAATATTGGCTGGGAAACAACAACCGGTAAAGATGTAGGGCTGGAAATGGCTTTATTTAATAATAAGCTTAAAATTGATGCTGCTTATTATGATAAAGATTCAAAAAATGTGGTTTATGGTATAAACCAGGGAACAGTTTCCGGTGCTAGTAACTGGAATAATTTTGTAACAAACGCTTATTCCTTCAATAATAAAGGTTTTGAAGTGTCTGTTAATTATAATACAAAATTGAGTGAGCATGTTACTTTTGGAATATACGGTAACTTTACTTCCCTTAAAAATGAGATCACATCGGTGTATGGTGGATCTTATTTAGAAACAGGTGCTAGTTTATTCGGAAATTCTATTGTTAGATTACAAAGCGGCCAGCCAGTAGGTTCTTACTACGGGTATCAGGTTGCAGGCGTTTTCCAGACAGATGCAGAAGCGGCAGCTTCAGGACAGCCAGGAGCAAAAGCAGGATGGTTCAAATTTGCAGATCAGGATGGTAACGGGACTATTGACTCAAGAGATAAAACTTTCTTAGGAAGCCCAATTCCTAAAGGAACTTATGGCTTTGGAGTTAATTTTAATGTATATGATTTTGATATTGCAGTTGATTTCCAAGGGGTATTTGGTAACAAAATATACAACTATAACCGTGAGCAGCGTTTTGGAAACGAAACTTGGGATTTAGATATGTATAATAACAGATGGCATGGAGCAGGTACTTCAAATACTAATGCGATGATTACTTCCAATCAATCCATCATTGTACCAAGTAGCTTTTATGTAGAAGATGGAAGCTATTTCAGAATTAGAAATATCCAGGTTGGTTATAACTTACCGAAATCTCTAGCAAAATCTTTATCATTAACAAAGTTGAGATTATATGTAAGTGCTCAAAACCCTTGGACAAGTTTTAAATATCACGGTTTCTCACCAGAGATTACAAATACGGATAGAGTACAGATGGGAATTGATAACAATATTTATCCAATCTCTGCCATTTATACATTCGGTATGAACTTAACATTTTAATTAAAAAATTATGAAAAAAATATTTTTAACACTCTCCATACTTTCTTTAACTATAAGTTGTAATAACGACTTTGTAGATATTAAAGATGAAGGGCAAACGAATGTAGCAAATTTCTTTACAACACAGGATGATGCAATGCAGGCTACAAGTGCTATTTATAGCTTTTTAAGAAGTTGGGAGAACTCGGGTTTCCCTGCACAATATGTATTTGGAGTAACAGGTGATGATGTAGAAAAAGGATCTAATTCTGGGGATGCATCGTTTATTAACGCTTATGATAATTTTACTTTTACAGTAAGTGATGATGGAGTAAGAGCATATTGGATCGGTCAGTGGCAGGCTGTAAACAGAGCCAACCAGGTGATTACCAATGTTCCTAAGATAGACATGGACGCTACACTTAGAACCAGATTGGTAGCTGAAGCCAGAATGTTAAGAGCTTATTTCTATTTCAATTTGGTAAGAATCTATGGAGGAGTTCCAATATATGACGGATTGCCAGCAGATGGAAACTATCTGAAAGCAAGAAATTCTACAGCGGAAGTTTATAATTTTATCGTTTCTGATCTTCTTGCTGCTTCTGAAGTGTTACCTCAGGCTTATGCTGCTGCAGACCGTGGAAGAGTAACAAAAGGCGCTGCTTTAGGATTACTTTCAAAAGTTTACCTTTATATGAAAGATTATCAAAAAGCTTATGATACTTCTAACCAAGTTATTGGTATGGGGTATTCTTTAGATCAGGACTTCAACCATTTGTTCAGACCGGCTGGGGAATTCGGTCCAGAATCTGTATTTGAAGTAAACTGTGGTTGTGACCCTACGTTAGGACCAAAGGCTGGCAGCCAGTATGCAGAAGTTCAGGGAGTGAGAAATCAGTTCGGATGGGGCTTCTTCACACCTACTCAGGAATTAGAAAATGCATTTGAACCGGGAGATATCAGAAAAGAATTAAGCATTCTTAGAGAAGGAGAAACAACGCTTGAAGGAGATTTGATTAAAAAAGGTGATCCTCAGGCAGGTAATATGTGGAACCAAAAAGTGTATGTGCCAACATCTTTAAATAATAATGCATGTGGCTATGGTTCTATCCAGAATATAAGAATTTTAAGATTTGCTGACATTCTTTTAATTAATGCAGAAGCTGCGAATGAATTAGGAAATACAGCTGCTGCCACTACAAGTATCAATAAAGTAAGAAACAGAGCTCAGCTTGGTAATACTACTGCTTCCAGTCAGGGTGCCCTTAGAACTGCAATCTGGCAGGAGAGAAGAGTAGAACTGGCTATGGAAATGGATAGATTCCCGGATTTAGTAAGAACAGGTCAGGCTGCTACTTATTTAGGACCTAAAGGATTTAAAACAGGGAAGAATGAAGTTTTCCCAATTCCTTTGGACGCTATGAACCAGAGTAACGGACTTTTCGTTCAAAACCCTGGCTATTAACAATAAATCATAAACATTAGAGGAGAATGAAAATTCTCCTCTTCTTTTAGAAACCTATAACAAGAGATCTCATGAAAAGGAACATATTATCAATAGCTGTCACCTCTTTATTCTTTGTCTATTCCTGTAAAAATGCCCCAGTAGCAAAACAGGAAGCAGGAAAAGTTGAAGCTGTAAAAAGTAACATCACAGATGAACAGCTGATGGACAGAGTGCAGAAAGATGCCCTTAAATACTTTTGGGATTATGCTGAGCCTAACTCAATGCTGGGAAGAGAACGTTATCATGAAGATAATATCTATCCGGATAATGATAAGCATGTAATCACTACAGGAGGGTCAGGATTTGGATTGGCAACTATTCTCGTAGGGGTAGAAAGAGGATTTGTTCCGAGAAAGGAGGCTGTAAAAAGACTTACTCATATCATGGATTTTCTTGCAAAGGCAGACCGCCACAAAGGAGCATGGTCCCATTGGATCAATGGAGAAACCGGAAAAACAGTTCCTTTTGGTAAAAAAGATAATGGCGGAGATCTTGTGGAAACAGCATTCCTTACTTCGGGAATACTGATGGTTCGTGAATACTTCAAAAACGGAACCGCAGAAGAAAAAGCGCTGGCCGCAAAATGTGATGAATTATGGAAAGGAATTCAGTGGAACTGGTACACCAAAGGAGGGCAAAAAGTCCTTTACTGGCACTGGTCACCAGAATACCAATGGGAAATGAACTTTCCTCTGGAAGGATATAACGAATGTCTTATCACCTATATTCTGGCAGCATCTTCTCCTACCTATTCCATTGATGCAGAAACATACTATAAAGGCTGGACGAGAAACGGAACCTACCTTACAGACAAAACAAAATATGGGTTACCCCTGTATGTAAAACACAATTATGCCGAAGAATATGGCGGACCGCTTTTCTGGGCACAATATTCATATATCGGGCTTGATCCTACAGGATTATCCGATAAACTTGTGAAAAACTTCTTTGATATCAATAAAAATCAAACCCTCATCGATTATAAATACTGTGTCGAAAATCCAAAACAATGGAAAGGTTACGGGCCCAACTATTGGGGATTGACAGCCGGTTATACCAGAAATGAGGATGGAAGTACCGGATACACCGCCCATATGCCAAGCAATGATAACGGAGTTATAACGCCTACAGCCGCATTGAGCAGCTTTCCCTATACTCCAAAAGAATCAATGGCTTTCCTGAGATTCATTTATACTCAAAAACCGGAATTTATAGGATCAGCAGGTCCTTATGATGCCACTTCAATCAATTACAACAATTGGTTTACCCCAAGATACCTGGCTATCGATCAGGGAACTATCGCTCCAATGATTGAAAACTACAGATCCGGATTTCTTTGGAAACTGTTCATGAATGCTCCGGAAATTCAGCAGGGGTTGAAAAAGCTAAGCTTTCAGTCAACAAAATATGGAATAAAATAATTCAATAGGAATGGGTATTAGCCAAAACCAAATAACAATATGAAATTAAAATTAAAATATATTCCACTTTTACTTCTGCCATTTTCTTTGAGTCTTAACGCTCAGGAAATAAAAGCAGAGCTTAATAAAGAAATTAAAAGACAGGAAAAAATCTCCTATATTCTAGACTATCCTAAGAATACAAAAGGAAATGTTCCTTTGATTGTTTTTCTTCACGGTTCAGGAGAGCGCGGAACCAATTTGGATCTGGTAAAGGCACACAGTCCCTTTACCTATAAAAATCTAATCAAAGAACCCGTGGCTATTCTCGCTCCGCAATGTCCGGAAGGAATGTGGTGGGATACCGTGACCCTATATCATCTGATCCAGGAAATTCAACAAAAATATAAAATTGACGCTTCCCGTATTTATCTTACAGGACTTTCTATGGGAGGATGGGGAACTTTGAAACTGGCTATGGAGCATCCGGAAATGTTTGCTGCAGTAGCTTCAGTTTGTGCACCTACAGATCAGATTATGACAGCCAATATTGAGCAATTTAAAGATTTAAATATAAAAATATTCCAAGGCGGAATGGATGATATTGTACTGCCTGCCAATGCTTTTAATTTTTACCAAAAGTTGCACCCTGTAAATCCAAACGCAGAATTGGTAATTTTCCCGAATGATAATCATAACTCATGGGATTCTGCCTACTCAAATCCGCAGTTCTATGAATGGATGCTATCAAAAAAGAAAGGAAAATAACCCAACACACAATGATCGAAAGATAAACCCATCGAATTAAAACTAAAAAATATAAAAACAATAATTTAAGAAGATAGATTTATGAAAAAGTTAATTGTAATTGCCACTTTAGCATTGGCTCCTGTGTTTTCTGCACAGGAAATGGTAGACAAGCCTGTTCAGTCTTATCAGACAGCTCAGTATCAGGCTAAAAAGAAGGCTTTTGTAGATAATCTTTTATCTAAAATGACATTGGATGAAAAGATAGGTCAGCTTAATTTACCAAGTTCAGGTGATTTCACTACAGGTCTGGCTAAAAGTTCAGACATCGGTAAAAAAGTGGAACAGGGATTAGTAGGCGGACTATTCAATATAAAAGGTGCTGAAAAAATCAGAGCCGTTCAAAAAGTAGCAGTGGAAAACAGCCGTCTTAAAATTCCTTTGATTTTCGGGATGGACGTTATCCATGGTTATGAAACTACATTCCCAATTCCATTAGGTTTAGCGGCTTCATGGGATATGAATTTGGTCCAGCAGTCCGCAAGAGTAGCTGCTAAAGAAGCTTCTTCTGATGGCATCAACTGGACGTTCTCTCCAATGGTAGATATTTCCCGCGAACCACGATGGGGGAGAGTTTCCGAAGGTTCCGGTGAAGATCCGTATTTAGGAAGTGAAATTGCAAAAAATATGGTCTATGGGTACCAAGGGAAAGATTTATCCGTTGGAAATACCATTTTGGCTTGTGTGAAGCACTTCGCACTTTACGGAGCAGGTGAAGCTGGAAGAGATTATAATACAGTTGACATGAGCCACGTGAGAATGTTCAATGAATATTTTCCACCTTACAAAGCGGCTGTTGACGCGGGGGTAGCTTCTGTGATGGCTTCTTTTAATGAAGTGGACGGAGTTCCAGCGACAGGAAACAGATGGCTTCAAACCGAAGTTCTAAGAAACAAATGGAACTTTAAAGGTTTTGTAGTAACGGATTATACAGGGATCAATGAAATGGTTGACCATGGTATGGGAGATCTTCAGCAGGTTTCAGCATTGGCTTTAAAAGCAGGTGTGGATATGGATATGGTAGGTGAAGGTTTTTTAACGACATTAAAAAAATCTTTATCTGAAGGTAAAGTAACGCAGGCTGAAATTGATCTGGCTGCAAGAAGAATTCTTGAATCAAAATATGACTTAGGATTATTTACAGATCCATACAAGTATGGTGATGCAAAGCTTGCAGCAAAAGAAGTTTTCAGCATGGAAAACAGAAATATTGCTAGAAATGCGGCTGCACAGTCTATGGTTTTAATGAAAAATGAAAACCAGGTGCTTCCTTTGAAAAAATCAGGAACTGTTGCGGTAATCGGACCATTGGTGAACAATTCATTAAACATGGCCGGTACGTGGAGTGTTGCAGCAAAGCATGATAAAGCAGTAAACCTGATGCAGGGCCTTCAGGCTAACTATGGTAAAGAAGTAAAATTCATTTCTGCAAAAGGGGCCAATATTGATTATGATGCAAAGTTAGAAGACATCTATGCTGCTCATGGCAAAAAAACCGATAGAGACAACCGTTCAAAAGAAGAATTATTAAAAGAGGCTGTAGATGTTGCCAGCAAAGCAGACGTGGTTGTTCTGGCAATCGGAGAATCTGCGGAAATGAGCGGTGAATCTTCTTCAAGAACAGAAATTACGATTCCTCAATCTCAGGTTGATCTTTTAAACGAATTAAAGAAAACCGGAAAACCAATTGCGGTAGTACTTTTCACAGGCCGTCCACTAGCTTTAACAAATGTAAAAGATACGCCGGATGCCATTCTTAATGCTTGGTTTGCAGGTTCAGAAGCAGGAAATGCTATTGCAGATGTTCTTTTCGGAAAAGTAAACCCATCAGGAAAACTTCCAATGACTTTCCCAAGAAGCCTTGGACAGGTTCCAATTTACTATAATGCCAAAAATACAGGTCGCCCTTTAAGCCAGGAACTGACTGATAAATGTGAATATCAAAGATTCCGTTCCAACTATATGGATGAGTGTAATACACCATTGTATCCGTTTGGATTTGGTTTGAGTTATACAAAATTCGGGTATTCTGACATTGCGGTATCTAATGCCAATCCAAAAGGAAATCAGAGTGTTCAGGCATCCGTTACAGTAACAAATAATGGTAATTATGACGGAGCAGAAGTAGTTCAGTTGTATATCAGAGATATGGTAGGAAGCATTACAAGACCAGTAAAAGAGTTGAAAGGTTTCCAGAAAGTATTTTTGAAAAAAGGAGAATCAAAAAAAGTTACATTTGATATCACCCCTGAAAATCTTAAATTCTACAATGGAGATTTGAAATACGACTGGGAATCAGGTGAATTTGATGTGATGATTGGTACCAGCTCTGCAGAGGTGAAACATTCTAAGATTAATTGGACGAAGTAATAAAGTGAAATTTATTCACAGGAATGTGTGTTAGGGTTTATTTGGCATGATTTTTAATAATAACTCGGTAATTATTATTATATAAAAAAATCAATATGAAAAAAACAATTTTCCTTAGTGCAATGTTCCTGGGTTCTTTAGTATTCGCACAGCAAACACATGTTGTAGGTGGAGACAGAGATGCGCATGGTTGTATCGGTTCAGCAGGATATACCTATTCTCAAATTAAAAAGGATTGTGTAAGAACTTTTGAACAAAAGATCAAGTTGACAGAAGTAGCTCCTGCAGGAAGTTCTACTTCAATAGCAGCAGTAATCTTCAGCAAAGACATGAAAAAAGCTGAGGTTTTCGTTAAAGATGCCGATACAGGAAGTATAATCCTGACCAGAGCTGGAGGTAAAGCCAAAGCCTGGAAAAAAGATGGCTATGTATTGGTCCCTTTCAAAAAAAATGGATATCAGCTTAAAAAAGATAATGTAGTGATCTATCAATAAGATCAGATTTCAAAGATAAAAAGCCACTCGAAAGAGTGGCTTTTTTTGTAACTTGGAGAGAAATTAATTGATGTCACATTTTTGTGATATCTTTAGCCAATCAGAAAACAAAAATTTAACCTATGAAAAAAACTATTTTATTCAGTGCCATGTTCCTTGGTACACTTGTTTTTGCTCAAAAAAAAGCACCAGTTTTGGGTGGGGACAGAGACGTTCACGGCTGTATAGGCTCCGCAGGATATACTTATTCACAAATCAAAAATAATTGTATAAGAACTTTTGATCAGAAAATAAAACTTAAAGAAGTTAGTACAGATAAAAGTTATACTACAACAACTGCTGTGATTTTCAATAAAAGCATGACAAAAGCTGAAGTATTTATTCCGGATGGTGCTGCAAAAAGCATTATTCTCGACAAGCAGGGAAAAGAAAAGATCTGGAAAAGTGGAACTCATGTGAAAGACATTTATGTTTTAACACCTCACAAAAAAAGTTACCAGATCAAGAAAAATGATGAGATAATTTATCAATAAGATCAGATTTTAAAAATAGAAAGCCACTCGGAAGAGTGGTTTTTTTATGGACATGAATAAAATAACCTTAAATGGAATTATCTACCTTGAGTTAAATAAAATTTAATACGACAAGTTTTGTCGTTGTACATAGATAATTTTACGTCAGAAAAACACATATTTAGATTTTTGTAATTGATATTCAATTATGAATAGTAAGACTTATGTTAAATAATAGGTTTGTATTTTCTTATGTGTTAATAAAAGTTAAATTCACGGAATTTAAAAAATCATTATAAACTCAAATAACAACACAAGATGAAAATACTCTATCTCGGTGCATTTACTATGTGCGCAGTTTTGGGTGTATCTGCCCAGGAAGTGGTATGGCAAAAAGATATCAACTCCTCTACCCAGGATTTTCTAAGCCAGGTAACCACAACTATTGACCAGCAATATTTGATCACAGGAAGTTCTATACAGTCAGGAAGCGGGAAGCTGGAGGCTGGAAGTAAGCAAAACAACGGTTATGATTTTCATCTGGTAAAACTAAATCAACAGGGAGAAGAAGTTTGGGAAAAATACTTTTCCGGACAAAATCATGATTATTTATCAGCGACAGTAACCACACAGGATGGTGGATTTCTCTTAGCAGGAACCTCTTATTCTGGAAAAGGTCTTGATAAAAAAGAGGATTCCAAAGGAGGATCAGATATCTGGCTGATCAGAATCAATGAATTTGGAGATGAATTATGGCAGAAAACCTTGGGAAGTTCTTCTGATGAAGAAGCAAGAGCTGTGATTCAAACGACAGATTTAGGATTCTTTGTTGCGGGCAACGTTCAAAGTTCTTCAAAAGGTTATGGCTCTAAAGATGTCTTGATCACAAAACTGGATAAAGATGGAAAAGAATTATCACAATTAATCCTAGGTGGAAAAGGTTTAGATGAAGTGGAAAAGATGATTCCAACGAGAGATGGCGGAGCATTACTGGGAATTTATTCCAGAAGTACATCTGTTAAAACAACTCATCAGCAATCAACGATCAATACAAATACTCCGTCTGACAGAACTGCAACCCAAAACCTACTATCTGCAACCTCTAAACAAACTGAAAACTTCGGCGAAGGTGACTACTGGATCGTTAAGCTCGATAAAAACGGAAAAGTAGAATGGGAAAAGAATTTTGGAGGAAAAGGTGATGATCATATCAGAACCCTGGCATTAACTTCAAACGGATTCATCATTGGAGGAGAATCAAGATCGGAAAGATCAGGAAACAAAACGGTAGGTATTGAAGAAGGAACAGATCTTTGGCTAATTTCTTTAAATGAAAGGGGTGATGAACAATGGCAGAAGTCCTACAATTTCAAAAACCGCGATATCCTGATGGGGATGAGTGTTCTTCATTCAGCGGACGACAAATTATCTAAAGGTATTCTGTTGGGAGGTTACACTCAAGCGGAAGGAAGAATTCAAACTGATGATGAAACCTTCTGGATGCTCTACTTAGATCAGAATGGAAATGAACAGTGGAGAAAGCACGTAAAAGGAGAGTCTAGTAAGAAGGAAGAAAGGCTTTCTGATTTAAAACTGAACAGAGATGGTTCAATTGTTTTAGCCGGAACCAGTGCAGAAGAATTGGGGAAAGAAAACTGGAAGATTGTGAAATTGGGGGACAAACAGGTTGATCAGCTGATTGAAAAATATGACATCAAGATCTATCCAAACCCTGTTTCAGACTATGCATATGTAGAAATCGGTTTTGACTTCAAAGAAGCTGATATTCTCTTGTATGATATGAGCGGAAGACAGCTTCAAAGTATAAAAACAAAGAACAGCGTGACGAAGATCAATACTCAGGCTTTGGTTCAGGGAGCTTATCTGGTGACTATAAAAACTGATACAAATAAAATGGCGAATGCTAAACT